>NZ_FODD01000010.1 GCF_900110255.1 Actinacidiphila rubida | reverse complement strand
CTGACCGTGATCAGCGTTCCCGGGGCGGCGTACAGCGGCTCGGGCTTCGGCAACGTCGAACTCGCCCTCGGCTACGTCATAGGCCGCGTCGTGGTGGCCACCGTGCTGATCCCGCTGTACAAGCGCGGCGGGTTCGTCAGCGCCTACCAGTACCTCGGCCACCGCTTCGGGCTGAAGCTCCAGGGGCTGGCGTCGGTGACGTTCGTCTTCACCCGCCTGCTCGCCGAGGGCGTGCGGCTGTTCGCGTCGGCCATCCCGATCAAGCTGCTGCTCGACGAACTCGGCGTGCACACCAGTTACAAGGTCATCATCCTGGTGCTGACGGTCATCACCGTCGTCTACACCTACCTCGGGGGCATCAAGGCGGTCATCTGGACCGACGCCATCCAGATGGGCCTCTACCTGGGCGGCGCCATCCTCGCCATCGCGGTGCTCACCGGGCACGTCGGCAGCCACGGCTTCTCCCAGGGCCTGCACAACGGCCAGTTCAAGCTGTTCGACACCAACTTCGCGCTGGACCACATCCTCACCAGCCCGTTCGCCCTGCCCACCGCGATCATCGGCGGCGCCATCTTCGCGATGGCGAGCCACGGTTCGGACCAGCTGATCGTGCAGCGCATCCTGGCCACCCGCACCCTGCGCGACGGCCAGAAGGCGATGATCGCCTCCGGCATCTTCGTCACCATCCAGTTCGCCGCGTTCTCCCTGGTCGGCGCCCTGCTCTGGTCGTACAACAAGGGCGCCAGCTTCAAGGACCTCGGGCTGAAGAGCTCCGACAACCTCTACCCGCAGTTCATCCTGCACAGCCTGCCGGTCGGCATCTCGGGCCTGCTGGTCGCGGGCATCCTGGGCGCCGCGATGGGCTCGCTGTCCTCGGCGCTGAACTCGATGTCGAACTCGACGGTCTCGGACATCGCGCACAACCTGTTCAAGGTGTCGCCGTCGGACGAGACGCTGCTGAAGCTCGCCAGGGTCATGACGCTGGTGTGGGCGGTGCTCATGGCCGTGTTCGCCATGGCGTTCAGCACCAGCACGGGCAACGTCTACCTGACCGGCCTGACCATCGCCGGCTACACCTACGGCGCGCTGCTCGGCGCGTTCCTGCTGGGCCGGCTCGTCAAGCGGGCGAACGAGGTCGACGCGTTCGTCGCGTTCCTGGTGACCGTGGGCGTCATGACCTACATCGTGCGCCAGGTGAAGATCGACGTGCACGTGGCGGGCGCGACCGTGCCCACCGCGATCGCCGCACAGTGGCTCGTGCCGATCGGCGTCGTGGTCACCCTCGTCGTCGGCGGCGTGATGAGCCTGTTCCACCGCGCCCCGGCCGTGGCACCCGCCGCGGACCCGGGAACCGGGACCGCCACCGGACCGGCCCTCGGCGCCGAGTCGCTCGACCCGGCGGCCGGAAGGTCCTGACCCGACTCCGGGCGGGGCGGCCGCGATCCGGCCGGCCCCGCCCGGATCCACGTCCGCCCGAGGCCGGACGCCGCGGCCGGGGGCCCGCCCCCGTCCCGGCGTCCGGCCCCGGACCCTCCGAACCACTGGAGCACCATGCGCGTCATCGGCCTGATGTCCGGCACGTCCTACGACGCGATCGAGGCCGCGGCGGCCGACATCGCGCTGGAGGGCGACACTCTCGTGATGCGGCCCCTGGGCCGGGTCAGCACGCAGTACTCCGAGGCGCTGCGCGGGGCGATCACCGCGGCCCTGCCCCCGGCCGCGACGTCCACGGAGGTCGTGTGCGCGCTGGACACCGGCATCGGGCAGGCGTTCGCGGAGGCCGCGGTGCTCGCCCAGCGCGAACTGTGCGACGGCCGGGCCGACCTCGTCGTCTCGCACGGCCAGACCATGCACCACTGGGTGGAGGACGGCGTGGTGCGCGGCACGCTCCAACTCGGCCAGCCCGCCTGGATCGCGGAGGCCACCGGGCTGCCCGTGGTGTCCGACTTGCGCAGCCGGGACGTGGCCGCGGGCGGCCAGGGCGCCCCGCTGGTCGGCCTGACCGACACGCTGCTGCTGTGCGGGCTGCCCGGCGTGCCCGCCGCCCTCAACCTGGGCGGCATCGCGAACATCACGGTGGTCGCCCCCGACGCCGACCCCGTCGCTTTCGACACCGGACCCGCCAACGCGCTGCTCGACGCGGCGGTCCGGCACTTCACGGCGGGCGCCGCCGCGTACGACGAGTCCGGGCGGGGCGCCGCGGCCGGCACGGTCTCGCCCGTCCTGCTGAGCAGGCTGCTGGACGAGCCCTACTACCGGCTGCCCGCGCCCAAGAGCACCGGCAAGGAACTGTTCCACCTGCCGTACCTGCTGGCCGCGCTCGAGGACGTGCCCACCCCCGATCACCACGACGTGCTCGCGACGCTGACCCGGCTGACCGCGGTCACGGTGGCCGGCGCGTGCCGCGCCCAGGGCGTCACGCAACTGGCCGTATCCGGCGGCGGCGCGCACAATCCCGTCATGATGCGCATGATCGCCGAGGAACTCCCGGAGGTGCGGCTGCTGTCCAGCGACGACCTCGGGGTGCCGTCCGACGCGAAGGAGGCGCTGGCCTTCGCCGTGCTGGGCTTCCTCACCGTGCACGGTCTGCCCGGCACCCTGCCGTCCACCACCGGCGCCCGGCACGCCTCGGTGCTCGGCAGCATCACGCCCGGCCGCGGCCCGCTGCGTCTGCCCGAGCCCGCCGCCGTCGCGCCGCGGACCCTGCGGGTGGCGGGTGCCGGCGCCCCGGGTGACGAGCCGCCGGCCGCGTGCGCCACCGCCTGAACTCCCCTCCCACGACGTCCTGGAGAAGCCGCATGAGCCAGCCCACCGCCCGTACGTCCGCCACCGCCGCCCCCGGGGCAGCCGCACCGGACGGCAGTGCCGGTGGCGGACCGGCCGGCCTGCTGGCGATGCTGCGCTCGTGCGTCACCGACCCGGCCCGGGTGTCGGCCGACCTGCCGCGCCGGGCCGCCCTGGCGCACGACGCGTCCCCGTACCTGCTCACGCCGCAGGCCGTGGTGCGGGCGGCGTCCACCCGGGAGGTGGCGGCGCTGATGGCCGGCGCCCGCGAGGCCGGCATCCCGCTCACCCTGCGTTCGGGCGGCACGAGCCTGGCCGGGCAGGCCGGCGGAGACGGCGTGCTCGTCGACGTCCGCACCCACTGGCGCGAGGCGGAGGTGCTCGACGACGGCCTCCGCATCCGCCTCCAGCCGGGTCTGACGATCCGCCAGGCCAACGCCCGGCTGGCCCGCTACGGGCGCCGGCTCGGACCGGACCCGGCGAGCGAGTCGGCGTGCACCGTCGGCGGGATGGTGGCCAACAACTCCAGCGGCATGAACTGCGGGACGAAGGACAACGCCTACCGGACCCTGGAGTCGCTGCAGTTCGTGCTGCCGTCCGGCACGCTCGTCGACTCCGGCGCGCGCGACGCCGACGACCGGCTCCGGGACCGCGAGCCCGACCTGCACGCGGGCCTGCTGCGGCTGCGCGACCGGGTCCGGTCCTCACCGGAGGCCAGGGCCACCGTGGAGCGGCTGTTCGCCATGAAGAACACCATGGGGTACGGCCTCAACTCCTTCCTCGACCACTCCTCACCGGCCGACATGCTCGCCCATCTGATGATCGGCAGCGAGGGCACGCTCGGCTTCGTCGGCGAGGCCGTCTTCCGTACCGTCCCGGTGCTGCCGCACTCCGCGACCGGGCTGCTGATCCTGCCCGGGCTCGCCGAGGCGACGGACGCGCTGCCCGCCCTGCTCGCGGCGGGCGCCCGCACCGCGGAGCTGCTGGACGCGGCCTCGCTGCGCGTCGCGCAGGCCGCGGCCGACGCGAGCCCCGCGCTGCGCGGCCTGCGGGTCGAGGAACACGCCGCCCTGCTCGTGGAGTTCGCCGAGGACCGCGCCGAGGAGCTGGAGCAGGTCCTGGCCGCGGCCCGCCCGGTGCTCGACGCGCTGCCCGCGGTGACCGGGACCGCGCTGACCCGCGACGCCCGGGAGCGCGCCGCGATGTGGCACGCGCGCAAGGGGTTGTACACCGCGGTGGCGGGGGCGCGGCCGGCCGGCACGACCGCGCTGCTGGAGGACATCGCCGTCCCCATGGAGCGGCTGACCGGCACGTGCGAGGGCCTGACCGGCCTGTTCGACCGGCACGGCTACCAGGACGCGGTGATCTTCGGCCACGCCCGTGACGGCAACCTGCACTTCATGCTCACCCAGCGCTTCGACACCGCCCAGGAGGTCGACCGCTACGCGCGGTTCACCGACGACATGGTCGACCTCGTGCTGCGCGAGGGCGGCACGCTCAAGGCCGAGCACGGCACCGGCCGCGCGATGGCGCCCTTCGTCCGCCGCCAGTACGGCGACGACCTGTACGAGGTGATGCGCGAGCTCAAGCGGCTGTGCGACCCGTCGGGCGTGCTCAACCCCGGCGTGCTGCTGGACGACGACCCGGCCGTCCACCTCCAGCGGCTCAAGGACGTCCCGGACGTGGACCCGGCGGTGGACCGCTGCGTCGAGTGCGGCTACTGCGAGCCGGTCTGCCCGACGGCCGACGTCACCACCACCCCGCGCCAGCGCATCGCGCTGCAGCGGGAGATCGCCCTGGCGACCGCCGCGGGCGACGAGGAGCGCCGCAGGGAGCTGGAGGCGGACTACGCGTACGCGGCCGTCGACAGCTGCGCCGCCGACAGCCTGTGCGTCACCGCCTGCCCGGTCACCATCGACACGGGCGCGGTGATGAAGCGGCTGCGCGGCGACCGGCACAGCGCGCTCGCACAGGCCGCGGGACGCACCACCGCCCGCCACTGGGGCGGCGCCGTCAAGGGCGTGCGCCTCGGACTGACCGCGGCCCACGCGGTGCCCGCGCCCGTCGTGCGCGCCGCCACCTCCGCGGTGCGCCGGCTCGGCGCGGGCGAACTCGTGCCCGACTGGGCCACGGGCGTGCCGCGGTCCGGGACGCCGCGGCCGGCGCCCCGTCACCCCGCCGGGACGCGGGCGGTGTTCTTCGCCGCGTGCATCGGCGACGTCTTCACGGGGCCGGCCGAGGGGAACGCCGCCGGGACGCCGGGCGCGCGTCCCGCCGGGGCCGCGGCGGCGTTCCTGCACCTGTGCGACCGGGCGGGCGTGCCGGTGACCGTGCCGGACGGCCTGTCGGGTCTGTGCTGCGGCACGCCCTGGCAGTCCAAGGGCTACACCGGCGGCCACCGCGCCATGGCCGCCCGGACGCTGGAGGTGCTGTGGGAGGCCAGCGACCACGGGCGGCTCCCCGTGGTCTGCGACGCGTCCTCGTGCACGCACGGCCTGGAGCAGCTCGCGTCCGCGCTCCCCGAGGAGGACCGCGGCCGCTACGAGGCGCTGCGCTTCACCGACAGCGTGACGTTCACCCGCGAGCACGTGCTGCCGTCGCTGCCGGAGCTCCCCCGAATGGACTCCCTCGCGCTCCACCCGACGTGCTCCACCGTGCACCTCGGCATCACCGACGACCTGCGCGCCCTGGCCGGCGCGGTCGCGGCCGACGTCACCGTCCCGGACTCCTGGGGCTGCTGCGCCTTCGCCGGCGACCGCGGGCTGCTCCACCCGGAGGTCACCGCCTCGGCGACGGCCGCGCAGGCCGCCGAGATCAACCGCGGCACGTACGACGCGTACGCGTCGTGCAACCTCACCTGCGAGATCGGCATGAGCCGCGCGACGGGCCGCCCCTACCGCCACATCCTGGAGATCCTCGCGGACGCCGTCGGCTGACCCGACGCTCCCACCCGCGTCCCTCGTCCCGGGACCGGCCCCCGCCAGGCCCCGGCCTGCGGGCCGGTCCCGGGGCGTAACGTTTTCCGGCCCCCGGCGCGTCATTGGAGTGTGGAGCGTACGGGGGAGGGCGAGGCCGGATGCGCAAGGCGGCTGCGGACGCGTACAGGGATTTCGCGGTGGCGAGGGCGGGACACCTCTTCCGCTCGGCGTGCCTGCTGTCCGGCGGCGACACCCACCTGGCCGAGGACCTCGTCCAGGAGACGCTGGGCCGGATGTACGTGGTCTGGGGTCGTATCGACAGGGTCGACAACCCGGCCGGCTACGCGCAGACGGTCCTCGTGCGCACCTTCCTCACCCACCAGCGGCGGCGCAGCAGCCGGGAGAGCCCCGCGGCCGTGCTGCCCGACCGGGCCGCGCCGGACCCGGCGGGCGACACCGCGCTGCGGGTCGCCCTGCTCACGGCGTTAGCCGCGCTGGGACCCAAGGACCGGGCCGTGCTGGTCCTGCGGTACTGGGAGGACCGCAGCGTCGAGGAGACCGCGGCGGTCCTGCAGTCCAGTCCCGGCGCGGTCCGCACCCGGACGACCCGCGCGCTGGCCCGGCTCCGCGGCGAGCTGGACTGCGGCCTCGTCGATCTCGTCACCGGGTGACCGCGCACGCACCACGCCCCGCCCCGGATCCGCTCCGGATCCGGCCACGACACGCGACGCGTTGCCGCGACTCAGCACTCACGACCCACCAGTCACGATTCACGCATCACCACTCACGCATCACCACTCACGACTCACGACTCACGACTCACGAAACGGTGGTCCACCATGTCCGAACAGCCCGAGTACTCCCCCGCCGCCGGGTCCGGCGAGCGTGACGAGGCCGTGGAGGCCGCGGCGTTCCTCCACGCGCTGCACCGCGCCGCCGACGGGTTCCCGCCCGCCGACAGCCGGGCGCTGGTGTCGGCCGGCTACTCCCGCGGACGCACCCTGCGCCGCCGCCGGGCGGCGGTCGTCACCGCGGGCGCGGCCGTCCTCGCGCTCGCCGGTACCGGCGGTGTACTGGCCACCGCCTCGGGCCACGCTGCGCCGGGCGCGGCGCACGACGTCACGGCCGCCTCCGCGCCGTCGCGTTCGGCCACGGCCGGCGCGCACGCGGTGGACACGTCGGCGAGCGCCCGGCCGATCAGCGCGCGGCAGATGGAGGACCTGCTGGCCTCGATGCTGCCGCCCGGCAGCATCTCGGGGCGCGACGGACGCGGCACCGACGACGAACTGCCGCCTTACGCCCACGTGGTCTTCGACGACGGCCACGGCGCGTCCGCGATCGAGGCCATCGTGGAGACCGACGGCGCGGCCGGGGCCGACTGCACGGCCGACCTGCCTCCCGGCGACTCCTGCACGCAGACCCAGGTCCACGGTGGCGTCCTGACCGTCATGAAGACCTACGAGTACCCGGACCACCGGGCCGACACCAAGGACTGGATCGCCGACTTCCGTACCCCCGACGGCACCCTGGTCGAGATCAGCGAGTGGAACGCGCCCGCGGAGAAGGGCGCTCCGGTGACCCGCCCCGAACCGCCGCTGAGTGCCGCCCGGCTCGGCGCCGTCGCGACCAACCCGGCCTGGCGCCGCGTGGCCGCGGCGGAGCGCGCCTCGACGCCGAAGGACTCGGCCCACGCCACCGCCGGCACCGGCACCGGCCGCCGCGACGAGGTCGCCCTGGACGTGTGACGCGACCGGCCGGCTGACGAGGGAGCCGGCCCGGCCCGGCCGCGCTCCCGTGGACCGAACGTCCGCGGGGGCGTGGTCGGCAACGGCGGCGGCGCCTACAGCCTCACGCTGTCGGACACCACCAAGGGCTCGTCGAAGACCACCCAGGCGTCGCCGGGCGCCCAGGACGCGAGCGCCGAGGCCGTGATCGAGTCGCCGGCCGGCAGCTACCCGTCCTTCCAGGAGCAGGACTTCAGCGGCATCACCGTCAACGGCCAGTCGTTCTCCGCGTACGGCCTGCAGGCCATCGACAGCGGCCCGTACGCCGAGACGGCGCTCGACGGCTCGTTCTCCATCGTTCCGGGCTGACCGCGCCCGCCGGACGGCCAGGAGGCGTACCGGCCCCGGACCGGGTGGGCCGGCATCCGGGTCCGGACGCGTGCCCGCCGGGCGGCCGGCATGCCGGGAGCTCAGCGGATCCGGGCCGTCAGCAGCGCCACGTCGTCCCGGCCGTCCGGCGGGAAGTGGCGGAGCATCAGTTCGCAGACCTCCTCGACGTCGTCCGGGCCGCCCGCGAGCACGTCGGCCATCCTGCCCAGGTCGCTGTCGAGATCCGTCCCCCGACGCTCCACCAGGCCGTCGGTGACCATGACGATCTGCGAGCCGCGCCGGACCGCGAGCTCCTCGGCCGGCGGATGCGGCAGCTGGAGACCCAGCATCGGGCCGTGCCGGGTGACGTAGCGGGTGGTGCCGTCCGGCTCGCGCAGCAGCGGAGGCAGGTGGCCGGCGTTGGCGATGCGCAGGGTCGTCCCGTCGCCGCCGAGCACGGCGACGCACACCGTGGCCCCCATCGTCGCGTCGACCCGGTACAGCAGGTTGTCCAGGCGGGTCAGGATCCCGTCCGGCGCATGGCCCTCCAGCGCGTAGGCGCGCAGGGCGTGCCGCAGCTCCCCCATCACCACCGCGGCGTCCAGGGAGTGGCCCGCCACGTCTCCGACGGCGAGCAGCAGGCCGTCGGGAACCGTCAGCGCCTCGTAGAAGTCGCCGCCGATCTCCGCGGTCCTGTTGGCCGGCAGGTAGCGGACGGCCAGGTCCGCGAGGGAGGTGCGGGGCAGCGACACGGGAAGGAAGGTGCGCTGGAGGGTCAGCGCGAGGGTGTGCTCCTGGCGGTAGGAGCGCAGCGCCTCCACCGAGAGCGCGCAGGCGTGGGCGAGTTGGCTGAGCACGTCGCCGTCCCCGTGGAGGGCGCTGCCGGGCACCAGCACGCTGGCGGCCGAGCCGGTGCCCTTGACCTGGGCGGAGGCGACCGCCACGGTGCCCTCGGCATCGGCGGGCACTGCGGGGAGCGGCACCTCTGCGGCCGGGAGGACGTCGAGCCTGACCGGCGCTCCGGCCTGGCCGGCCCGCCCCAGGAACTGCCGGCCGAACCGCTCGGAGGGGTCGTCGGCGGACGCCGTGGTCTCGCCGTCACCGGTGCTGCGCACATGGATCGGGGCGTCCTCGGCGCTGCGGACCACGACCGCCGCGGCTCCCCCGTAGATGCGGGTGGCCCCGAGCGCGGTGCGGGCGGCCAGCTCGGCGGTGTTCTCGGCCCGGTAGAAGTCCATCGTCGCGCGGTTGAGTTCGCTCAGCCGGGCGGCGAGGGTCTCGGCCCGCTTCCGGGCGCGGGCGTACCGCAGGGTGGCGGCGACGGTCGCGATCAGCTCGTTGGGCGCCACCGGCTCGGTGAGGTAGGCGTCGGCGCCGCGGTTCAGCCCCTGGGCGCGGTCGGTGGTGCTGATCGCGGAGGCGGACACGTGGATCACGGGCAACGCCGCCGTGCGCGGCTCGGACTTGATGGCCTCGCACACCTCGAAGCCGGTCATGTCGGGCAGCCGGACGTCGACGACGGCCGTCTCCGGCAGTGCGGGAAGGTCCCGCAGCAGTGCGAGGGCGCCCGCGCCGTCCTCGGCCTCGACCACCTCGTGGCCGGCCCGGCGCAGGTAGGTGCCCAGCACGTAGCGGTTGGTCGGGTTGTCGTCGACGAGCATGATCAGAGCGGAACCGCCGTCGGCGAGCGGGACTGATGTCATGCGCCGTCCGCGTCCTGGGCGTTCGGGTGCGCCGTGCCGGTCCGATCGGGGCGCGGCCCCTGCCGGCGCGGCAGCGGCGGCACCGTGCCGAGCGCCGGCGCGATCACGTCGGCGAGCCGGGACGCGGACAGGTTGGTCTTGCCCAGCACCGCCCGCGCGTGGGCCAGGCGGGGCCGGTCCAGCTCGGAGCGGTCGCCCGCGGTGAGCACCACGACCGGGAGCCGCGCGAGCACGGGGTCGCCGGCCAGCACGGCGAGCAGCTGGTAACCGTCCGGGGGCGGCATGCTGAGGTCCAGCAGCACCGCGTCGGGTTGCAGCCGGCGTATCGTGCGCACCGCGTGCGCACTGTCGCCGACCTCGGTCACCAGGGACGCCAGCTCGCGCAGCACAGGGCGGACGGACGCCAGGAAGACCGGGTCGTCGTCGACGATCACCAGTGACCGCAAGCGGAGTCGTCCCTCGTCGTCGCCGCCCCCGGGCCCGTCCCCGGCGGTGCGGGCCGCGGCGGCACCGTCACCGGTGCCGGGCACCGCCCAGTCCTGGGCGGGAGCGGGCTCATGCCGGGGGTGTGCCGGGATCTCGACGGTCACCACGGTGCCGGCGCCCGGCGCGCTGGACAGGCTCATGCGGCCGCCCAGCAGCGAGGTCAGGCGGCGGGCGTAGGGCAGCCCGAGGCCGGTGCCGGAGCGGGCCCGCTGGTGGGGACCGCGCACCTGGTAGAACTCCTCGAAGACGCGGCCCTGTTCTTCCGCCGGGATGCCGACGCCGGTGTCGGAGACGGCGAAGGCGAACCACGGTCCGCCGGCCCGGTCGTGCCGCTCCACGGTCAGCCGCACCTCGCCGTGCTCGGTGAACTTCAGGCTGTTGGACAGCACGTTGCGCAGGATCCGGGTGAGCATCACCTCGTCGGTGGTGAGCGGGGCGAAGCCCTCGTCCGCCGGTATGGCCAGGACCACCCCGGGGCGCGCCGAGCCGCCGAGCGTGCCGCGCAGCTGGTGGAGCAGCATCCGCAGGTCGACCGGGACCAGTTCGGGTTCCAGCCGGCCCGACTCGGCCTTCGCGACGTCGAGCAGTTCCTCGACCAGGGCCAGCAGGGTGCTGCCCGACGCCGCGATCATGGACACCTGCTGGGTCTGCTCGTCGGTCAGCGGGTCCGCGCCGGGGGCGATCAGCAGCCGGGTGAGGCCGATCACGTCGTTGACGGGCGAGCGCAGCTCGTGGCTGACGTTGGCCCAGAAGCGGGTCTTGGCCTCGTTGACCAGGCTGAGCTGCCGGGTCGTCTCCTCCAGCTCGGCGTGGAGCGCGACCACGCCGCTGTTGGTGGTCTCCAACTCGTTCGACAGCTCGGTGTAGAGGGCCATGACGCCCTGGTTGGTGCGCTCCAGTTCGTCGTTGAGGCGCTGCAGCTCCTCCTGCTGGGCACGGGCCTCCTGGAGGGCCTGGAGCAGGTCGTGGTTCTGGCTGCGCAGTTCCTCGCCCACGCTGACACGGCTCAGCACCCTCAACTCCTCTCGTGCCGCGGCTGCGCGCTGCTCCAACGACTCCGGTGTGTCGGGTAGCGGCTGCCCCAGGAGGACTCGGGGAAACGGCCCTTCCTCCCACGCCGTCCGGTGCAGGAGCCGCTCGGCCGCGGCGAGGGTCCCGGCGGCCGGCCGCACGGCCCCGGTCCAGGCGAACTCCGCGACGGCGGTGGGGCGTCCGGCGGCGCGGTCCAGGGTCAGGCGGCCGGTCAGGCCGGGGGCCGCGAGCAGGCCCCGGCCCACCTCGCTGACCACGGTGGCCAGCCGCACCGTGTCGGTCTCCGGCATGCCGAGGCCGCGGCAGGCGACCTGGACCTCCCGCCGCAGCGCGAGCAGATCGCGTTCGCCCGCCACCGCCCGGCGCAGCACGTCGAGCCGCCGGCGTCGGGCCGAAGGCCCGGCTCCGCGGGGGGAGGCCGGGTCCGGCGCGGGGGGCGTGGTCACGACGGCACCTTGACCACGACGATCGCGGCGTCGTCGCGGTGGGTGCCGGCCTGCCACAGCAGCTGTCCGGCGATCAGCGCGGGGGCGACGGCCAGGAGTCCGGGGAAGTCGCCGGGCTGCCACCGGCTGCGCAGTCCGTCGGAGTGCAGGACCAGCGCGGCACCGGGGGGCAGCGCCGCCTCGTAGACCTGCGGGCGGCCGACGTTGTGGCCGACGATGCCCGGGGTGGACAGCAGCGACTGCCGGCTGCTGTCGCCCATCACCAGAGCGGCGATGTTGCCCGCCCCGCACAGCGAGACCCGGCGGGTGGCCAGGTCGACCCGGGCCACCGCGACCGCGGCGCCCCGCGTGCCGCGCAGCCGGCTGTGGATCGCGGCCAGTACGCCGGCGGGATCGCCGGCCCGGCTCTCCCGGAACGCGATCCGCGCCTCGTCGCCCGCCCGCGCCGCCAGCGGGCCGTGTCCCAGGCCGTCGCACATCATCACCATCACCGCCGACGGCTCGTCGTCGGTGTCGGTCCCGTACGGCTCGCCCCGCGCCGCCCAGGTGTCGCCGCACTGGGTCTCCCCGCTGATCGGGCGGGTGAGCCCGGCGATCTCGACGCGGGCGGGAACGCTGGACGGGGCAGCCACGGACGGCCCGGTGAAGCCGGCGTACAGACCGGTGCCGCGCGCCGGCACCGAGTGGATGGCGAACGCGTCCGCCAGGCGCCGGATCGCGCCCAGGCCCACGCCCAGCGTGCCGGCGGTCGAACTCCCGTCGCGCAGGGCGACCGAGAGCTCGGCGATGCCCGGACCGCTGTCCAGGGCGAGCAGTTCCACGTCGGACTGCCCGCCGCGTGCGGCCACCCGCAGTGCGAGGGCCCCGTCGACGCTGTGCCGCTGGAGGTTGGTCGCGGCCTCCGTGACGGCCAGCGCCAGGTCGCCCGAGCGGTCCTCGCCCAGGCCCACCCGCCGGGCCAGTTCGGCGGCCGCGCGCCGGCCCGCCGAGGCGAGCGCCTCGTCGGTCCGCAGCCACACGACCTCGCCCGCCTCCATGGGCGGTGCGGCGTTCACCGTGCCCACTTGACGACCGACACCGTGGTGCCCCGGCCGGGCGCCGACTCCAGGGTGAACTCGTCGGCCAGGCGGCGGGCGCCACTGAGCCCCAGGCCCATGCCGCGGCCGGACGACCACCCGTCGGTCAGCGCGAGGTCGACGTCGGGGATGCCGGGGCCCTGGTCGCTGAAGACGGCCTTGACCCCGGTGGTGCCGGCGCGCGTGACGATGCTCACGCGCATGGTCCCGCCGCCGCCGTAGGACAGCGTGTTGCGGGCCAGTTCGCTGGCGGCCGTGACCAGCTTGGTCTGGTCGACCAGTGACAGGCGGGCCTGCTGGGCCAGTGCCCGTACCGCCTGGCGGGCCTTCACCACGTCCCCGTTGCCGGTGATCGGGGACTCCTGCGCGTCGGACTCCTCCACCGGCTGCGACGAGGACGTCACCGTGGGACCGGGCCGTTGCGCCGGGAACGGCGCAGCTCGCCGATCCCCTGCTCCAGGTTGAGCGCGGTCCGCACCCCGCCGAGGGAGAGCCCCAGTTCGACCAGGGTCATCGCGACCGCGGGCCGCATGCCGACCACGACGGTCTCGGCGCCGAGCACCCGGGAGATGGCCGCGGTGGAGGCGAGCATCCTGCCGACGAACGAGTCCACGATCTCCAGCGCGGAGATGTCGATGACCACACCGTGCGCGCCGGTGTCGACGATGCGCTGGGACAGGTCCTCCTGGAGGTCCATCACCATCTGGTCCTCCAGGTCGAACTGGATGGAGACCAGGAGCACGTCGCCGATCTTCAGGATCGGCACCCGCTCGCTCACAGCAGCCCGCCGATCTCGACCGGACCGCGGGCCTCGATGCGGTCCAGCGCGTGCCGGAGGGCGTCCGCCAGCGTCGCCTTGGTGGTGATGTCGCCGAACTCGATGCCCAGCGCGACGATGGTCTGGGCGATCTGCGGCCGGATGCCCGAGATCACGCACTCCGCGCCCATCATGCGTGCGGCGACCACGGTCTTGAGCAGGTGCTGCGCGACCTGGGTGTCCACCGCCGGCACGCCGGTGATGTCCACGATGGCGTGGGTGGCGTTCAGGTCGAGCAGGGACTGGAGCAGCTTCTCCATGACCACCTGGGTGCGGGCGGAGTCCAGGGTGCCGACCAGCGGCACGCCCACGACGCCCTCCCACAGTTTCACCACCGGTGTGGACAGCTCCAGGAGCTGTTCCGCCTGGGCGGAGATGATCTCCTCGCGGGTCTTGGCGTGCACCTCGATCGTGTACAGGCCCAAGTCGTCGAGAACGCGGGCCAGTTGCAGGTAGGCGCGCACGTCCTCGCCGGCGGTGAGCGCCGGCTCCAGCACGTCCTTGAGGGACAGGACGCTGAACGCCGTCTCCGTGGGGCTGAATCCCTGACGTGCCCGGTTGCGGGACAGCTCGGTCAGCAGGCTGCGCACCTCGCCGTAGCTCTCGTCACGGGTGGCGAGGCCGCCCGACCGCAACGCGTCGAGCAGCGCCGGATACAGCTCGTGGAGATCCTGCTGCACCTCGGCGGCGGGAAGGCGGCCGGCCAGGGTCGACGTGACACTCCTCACCCACTGCCCGGTGAACTCCTCCCGGCCTTCCGTCAGCAGACCGAGCAACCGGTCCGAATCACCGACGTTCGTCATCCGCGCACCTTCTCCTCTGGTTCCCGGCCCTCTGCCCCGCGATTCGCGGCACCCTACGGGCGGCTACGGTGGCCTGCCCCCGCGGGGGCGGATCACTCCTCCGGGACCCGCCCGCCCGGGCGGTGGTCCGGTGCGCCCCCGGGGTATCCTCCGCCGGGGGCGGTGACGACGGGCGACGCGGGAGCGGGGAGGACATGGACCTGCACGAGGACGGTGGCCTGCGCATCGTGCGCGCCGAGGCCGAACTGGACTGGGAGCGGTCGCAGGCGTTCGCCGAGCGGATCCGCGAGGCGGCGCGAGCCGACGGCGCCCGTGTGGTGGTCGACCTCTCGGCGGCGGTGTTCGCCGACTCCTCGACGCTGCACGTCCTGCTGGAGGCACGCCGCGAGTTGGCGGACCGGGGTGGCCGGCTGGTGCTGGCGGGCCCGCTCGGTGCCGGGATCCGCCGCCTGTTCGACCTGACCATGACCTCCGGCCACTTCGAGTTCGCGGCCGACACCGCGGCGGCCCGCCACGCGCTGGAGAACGGCCCGCCGGACCACCTCGCGGAGCGGGAACCGCGGTCGCCGGAGACCTGACCGGAGACCTGAGATGAGACGGAGCAGCGGACGGGAACCCGGCTCGGCCCTGTGTGACACCGGGCTGGCAGGGCAACCGAGTCCAGGAGCGCGGCAACGGCGTCCCGCGCACGAACGCTTCGAGCCGCTCGCCGTAAGACTTCCCAGAGGTCACCTCATGACCGAACAGCCCTACAGCCCGCCCGCACTCTCCGTGAACGGGAACGACCCGCAACTGGCCACGGATGCCCGGCACACGGTGATCCGCCTCCTCGACGAGGTGGACCGCGGCACGGAGAGGGCGCGCACCGACGTGCAGCTGGTCGTCGCCGAACTCGTCAGCAACGCCCTGCGGCACGGCGGGGGCCTGGCCGGGTTCGGCGCGGAACTCACCCCTGACGGCGAGGCGTTGCGGGTACTCGTGCACGACATGAGTGACGCGCTGCCCGTCGCGCGCGGCGCGCTCGGTGTGGACGTGGACCGGCCGGGTGGCTTCGGGTGGCCGATCGTCGAACACCTGGCCCTCTCCGTCGAGGTGGAGGCACTGCCGCAGGGCGGGAAGCGGATCGTCGTCGTCCTGCCGCTGATCTGATCCGCGGGCCGCGCGGCCTGCGGCGAGCCGGCATCCGCAGGCCATCGCCCGCCGGCCGGCGCCCGGCGGCCGGCCCGGCCGGGTCCGGGTCCGGGCGCGACCGCTTCGAACTGACTCACGGGTGACGGGCAGTTGCCTGAGGCTGCCGAACTGCGCCATGGTGGCTGTGGGACGCAGGGTTCCCGACGGACGAACGTGATGAGGTGAGGGTCCCCCAGGGTGCGGACCCGCTGTGTGGCTGGTGCGAAGACAACCGAGCCGAATCCCGGTCGATGGGCGGACGCCGCGGCCGACGCCTCTCCTTATCCGGTGGTGGTGCTGGGCGCCGACGGCGGCGTCCTGCGCACCAGTGAATCCGCCCGCGTGCTGCTCGGCGACCTCCCCCCGGGACGGCCGGAGGCCGTGCGGGCCAGGCTGCCGTGGCTGGCGGCCGCCCATGTCGCGCTGGGCACGGACGGGGTCTCCCCCGACGCCGGGTCCGGGGACCGGCATGTGCGCGGCCGGCTCGACGGCCGCAGCCTGGAGGGCCGGCCGGTGCCCGGGGCCGACGGCTCGGTCACCTGGTGGCTCCTGGACGACACCGACCGGTGGCGTGCCGAGCGGGAGTTGGCGCGGGAAAGGGAGCGCAGTGTCTTCCTCGCCGAGGCGTCGAACCGCCTGCTGGCCTCGCTCAACGTCGAGCGCTGCATGGACGTGATCGTGCTGGAGGCGGTCCGGGGGCTGGCGGACGCGGCCGTGGCGATCGGCCCGTACGCCGGGCACCGACTGAAGTTGGTCAGCTGCGTCCGCGGCGGCTCTCCGACCGCTGCCACGACCACGCATCCGCCCGACGCCGTACCGGGCCTCGCCGAGGCCCTGCAGGGGTTCCCGCCGGTGCCCTCGCGCTGGATCGACCCGGCGGCCGCGCCCACCTGGCTGGTCCCCGAGGGCTTCGGCCCCGTCGGGTCCATGGCGGTGGTGCCGCTGCCGGGTCCGGGCGTGCCCGCCGGCGCCCTGGTGCTGCTGCGCCACGGGACCCGGGCCGCCTTCGACGAGAGCGAGGAGACTCTGGCGAGGATCTTCGCGGCGCGGGCCGGGGCCGCGGTCTCGTCGGCACGGTTGTACAGCGAGCAGGCGGCCATCACCGAGACGCTCATGCGCGAGCTGCTCCCGCCGACGCTGCGGCACACGTGCGGTATGGAGTTCGCCGGCGGGTACCGGCCGGCCAGCGAACAGAACCGTGTCGGCGGCGACTTCTACGATGTCCATCCCGCGACCGCGGAGCAGTCGGACACGCTCGCGGTCCTCGGTGACGTGTGCGGCAAGGGGCTGGAGGCCGCGGTCCTCACCGGCAGGATCCGCAACACGCTGCACGCGCTGCTGCCGCTCACCACCGACCACCAGCGTCTGCTGAACCTGTTGAACCGCGCCCTTCTGACGTCGCACCACACCCGGTTCGCGACCCTCGTGCTGGCGGCGGTCCGCCGCCGGGGGGACCAGGCCCGGGTGCGGGTGACCAGCGCCGGGCACCCCGCGCCCCTGGTGGTACGGGCGGACGGCACCGTCGAGCAGGTGCCCACCCACGGCAGCCTGGTCGGGGTGCTGCCCGTCGTGACGAGCACCACCGCCGACGTGACGCTCGGCCCCGGCGAGTCGCTGGTGATGTTCAGCGACGGCATCACCGAGGCCCGTGGCGGCCCGCTCGGCGACCAGGAGTTCGGCGAGGAGCGGCTGCGCGACCACCTCGCCGGTTGCGCGGGCATGTCCGCGGAGACGGTGGTGGAACACGTGCAGATGATCGCGGCCCAGTGGGTGGGCGCGAAACGGCACGACGACATGGCCGTGGTCGTGGTCGCCATGCCGCGCGGCGCGCACCTGTCGATGACCGGCGGCTCCGGACCAGGGAGGTACACGGCATGACCGCACCCGTGCGGGGCGGAACGTCCGGCACCGCAGCGGCCGGTCCGCCCGGCGGTGACGCCGCGGCGCCGCGGGACTGGGCGGAGGAGCTGTGGGCGCCGGTGGCGGCCGGCGACGAGGACGCGGCGGCCGACGTGCTCCTCGCCGCGCTGGAGTCCGGCGTCGACGCCGAGACGATCCTGGTCGACGTGGTCGCGGCCGTCCAGCGGCAGGTGGGTGCCGAGTGGGCGGCCAACCGGTTGAGCGTGCCCCAGGAACACGCGGCGACCGCGATCAACGAGCGCGCCATCGCGGCGCTGGACCGGCATCCCCTGGTCGTCGCGGCCCGGCCGGCGGCCCGGCGCGGCCTGGTCACGGTGGCCTGCATCGACAGCGAGTGGCATGCCCTGCCCGCCCGCATCCTGGCCCAGGTGCTGAGCCTGCACGGCTGGCGCGTGGACTACCTCGGCGCGCAGGTGCCGACGCAGCACCTGGTCGAGCACCTGCACCGCACCGCGCCGGACGCGGTGGCGCTGTCCGCGTCGCTCAGCACCCGGCTGCCCGCCGCCCACACCGCCATCGCCGCCTGCCAGGCCACCGGGACCCCGGTGCTCGCCGGCGGCGCCGCCTTCGGTCCGGACGGCCGGCAGGCGCGGCGGCTCGGGGCGGACCTGTGGGCCCCCGACGCCCGGGCCGCGGCAGCCCTGCTCGACGAGGGGCTGCCGCGGCCCGCCCGCGCGCACCAGCCGGTCGACGACCTGCCGCACCTGTCGGACCAGGAGTACACCCTCGTCACGCGGAGCAGGTCCCGGCTGGTCGGCACGGTCATGGCGGGCCTCGACGACGGGGTGCCGACACTGCGCGGCTGCACCGAACTCCAGCGGCAGCACACGGTCGAGGACCTGGGCCACATGGTCGACTTCCTCGCGGTGTCCCTCTACACCGACGATCCCTCGCTCTTCACCGGGTTCCTCTCCTGGGCCTCCGGCGTCCTCAGCGCCCGCGGCGACCTGGCCCTGCCCCTGGCACCGGCGCTGGACCTGCTCGCCGCCGAACTGCGGGACTTCCCGCGTGCCCGCGCTCTCCTCGCGGCGGGTTCCGCCACCGTGCCCCGCCCACCGGGCCCGGTGGGCGCGCCGGGGGACGCGGACGGGCACGGGCAGGCCGGGCGCTGACCGGCCGGGCGCTCACGTCCGGTGGCGGAGCCTGATCCACGTCGCGGGACCGGGCTCGCGCGGCCGGCCGTCGGCGGGGCGCTCGCGCCGCGGATGGCGCCGGCGACGGTGCTCGGGTCCGCCGCCGGAGGGAGCGGTGCGCGGGGTCACGTCGCGGATCGGCACCTCACAGCCGGGCCGCCAGGACGGAGATGTCGTCGTGCTGGCCGCTCGGGTCGGCCAGCCGTGCCAGCAGGGCGTCGGCCACCTCGTGGACGGACCGGGTGCGCAGTTCGCGCAGGGCGTCGACGAGCCGGCCGATGCCGACGTCGATGTCCTCGCCACGCCGCTCGACCAGGCCGTCGGTGTACAGCACCAGCAGATCGCCGACGGCGTACTCCAGGGTGGCCTGCGGGCGCGGCACGTGTTCGACCCGGACCCCTAGCGGCGGATCGGTGGCCCGGTCCAGGAACTCGTGCGAGCCGTCCTGGTGCACCAGGACGGGCGGCGGATGGCCTGCGTTGCTGTAAGTCAGCAGCCGGCTGCCGGGGAAGACCTGGCAGGCGAAGGTGGTCGTGGCCAGGGCGCCCTCGTGGGCGCGGGCGTAGAGCCCGAGGGCCTCCAGGGCGCCGCTCGGCCCGTCGGCGACCCGGACGGCGGCGTTCAGCGCACTGCGCAGCATGCCCATCACGCTGGCCGCGCCCACGCCGTGGCCCACGACGTCGCCGACGGTCAGCACCATCCGCCGCTCGGGCAGGTCCACCACGTCGTACCAGTCGCCGCAGGCGTTCATGCCCTGCACGGCGGGCCGGTAGCGCACGGCGATCTCGGGGTGGGAGGCCAGGTCGGGCGTGGCGAGCATCGCCTGCTGGAGGATGAGCGCCGTGTCGTGGACCGCCGCCGTCGACTCCAGCAGGCGGGCGTTGGCCCGCTGGAGCTCCTGCGCCTGGTTGAACACGTCGACCCGCGGGAGTTCGGCCCGCGCCACGGGGTCCGCGGGCTCGGTGCGCCGGGCCGACGTCACGAACGCGGTGACGTCCTCGATCCGGTGGATGATCAGCTGCACCGTCCCGTCGGGGCCTCTGACGGGCTGGTTGACGACGTTCCACCAGCGCGGTTCGTAGCGGCCCGCGCCGGGCCGCGGGATGGCGAAGCGGTGCAGCATCAGCAGCGTCGGCTCGCCCGAGGCGAGTGCGGCCTCCAGGGCGCGCCGCTGCACCACGGCACCGTTCGTCGCGGGCTCGTCGGGGTCGGACGGGTAGGCCTCGAAGAAGCCGCGGCCGACGAGTTCCTCGCGGGAGCGCTCGGTCACGGCGAGGTAGGCGTCGTTGGCGGTGACGATCCGCAGCCGGCTGTCCAGGACCAGGCACGCCACCGGCACGGCCGCGAAGAGCGCTTCGTAGTCGACGGCGCCGGCGCCGGCCGGACCGGTGTCCCCGGCGGCGCCGGACGCGTCCTCGGCGTCGTCCTGGCCCGTGCCGTCCGCGGTGCCGCCCGGAGAGGCGTCCGATCCATGAGCGCCGTCGGCGCCGTCCGCGCTGCCGGCGCCGCCGTTTCCGCCGGGCCCGCCGCCACCTCCGCCGCTTCCTCCCTCGCTCACCGCCGGGCCACCCCTTCTCCGTCCGCGCGCACGGCGTGACCCGTGCGGGTGGCCGCTCGAGGACGGTCACCCCTCCAGAAAACCCGGCCGGAGGCCGCACCGCGCGGTACGCGGCCCTCGGCTCGCCCGAAAAGAGCAGGCAGCGGCCCGGCCGGGGGCGGTTCCGAGTGGTCCGTGGCCCGTTTCCGACCGTTGACCGGGGCGACCGCGCACCCTAGCTTCGGAGGCGCCCGGGCGGTCCGCGCGCCGCTCGCGGCAGCCCGACCGCCGCCGCCTCGTCCCGCGCCGCCTCGCGTTCAGCGCTCCCTTCGGGCCGCTCCCCCTGCCTCGCTCCCCCGCACCGCGCCTTCCACGACGCACGTCGAACATCGCCCACCCCTCGACGCCTGGCGCGCCGCGCCCCGCCCGCTGCGCGTCGTGCGCCCGCCCCGCGGTCCCGGGGCGGACGCCGCCCCGCACCACTCCCGACGGAGAAAGGGTCGACGATGACCGGCTCACCCCCACGCGCAGCCCTGCGCGCACTCCTGCGGCGCTGGCGCCGCACTCTGCTCGGCCTGGGCGGCGCGCTCGCCCTGACGCTGGGTCTGCTCGCCGGCGCCGGCGGCACGGCACACGCCGCCGGCACTCTGCCCTGCGACATCTACGGCGGCTCCGGCACGCCCTGCGTCGGCGCCTTCAGCACCGTCCGCGCGCTGTACTCGTCGTACGACGGGAACCTCTACCGGGTCGTCCGCGTCCGGGACGGCGCGACGCTCGACGTCGGCGTGCTCTCCCCCGGCGGCTACGCGGCCGCCTCCGCGCAGAACGCCTTCTGCACCGGCGCCGTCTGCGTCATCACGACGATCTACGACCAGTCGCCGCAGCACAACGACCTGACCATCGCCGGGGCGGGCACCGCCGGTGCCGCCGACGTCGGGGCGATGGCGAACGTGCTGCACGTCACCGTGGCCGGGCACGCGGTGTACGGCGTGTACGTGCCGCCGGGCGTGGGGTACCGGCACGCCCGCGCGGCCGGCGTCGCCACGAACGGGCAGCCCGAGGGGATGTACATGGTGGCCAGCGGCACCCACACCATCCGGGACTGCTGCTTCGACTTCGGCAACGTCGAGGCCGCCGAGAACGACACCGGCGCCGGCCACATGGACGCCCTCAACATCTCCCCGATCACCGCCTGCAACCCGTGCCACGGCACCGGGCCGTGGGTGCAGGCCGACCTGGAGAACGGCATCTTCCAGGCCGACACCAACGCGCACAGCGTCAACGGCGGCAACTCCAGCGCCTTCGTGACGGCCCTGCTGAAGAACAACGGGCAGACCGCGTTCGCGCTCAAGGGGGGCGACGCCCGGTCCGGCGGCCTCGCCACCTGGTGGAACGGCGCCCTGCCGCCGGGTTACGCGCCCATGCGCCAGGAGGGCTCGATCGTCATGGGGACCGGTGGCGACAACAGCAACAGGTCCGGCGGCTCGTTCTTCGAGGGCGCGATCACCTCGGGCTACCCCTCGGACGCCGCCGACGACTCCGTGCAGGCGGACATCGTGTCGGCGGGCTACGCGGGCGACACCGCGGCCGTCGCACCCGCGACGATCTCCGCGCCCGGCGGCAGTTGCGTGGACGTCACGGGCGACGACGTCTCCGGCGACCGGGCCGCCGTGCAGCTGTGGGGCTGCCAGAGCTACGCGGCCGACCAGCACTGGCTCCACGAGGCCGACGGTTCCCTCAGCACACTCGGCCGCTGCCTGGACATCGACGGCAACGGCACCGCGAACAACACCCAGGTGGAACTCTGGGACTGCAACGGCGTCGGCGGCCAGAAGTGGGTGCAGCGGTCCGACGGGTCGCTGCTCAACCCGCAGTCCGGGCGCTGCCTCGACGCGACGGACGGCGCCACGGCCGACGGCACCCGGCTGCAGATCCACGACTGCAACGGCACCGCCGCCCAGAAGTTCGCGGTCAACGGCGGCGGCATGGTCGCGGGGCCGGCCGCCAAGTGCCTGGACATCTCCGCCGACGACGTCGGCGGCAACGGCGCGGCGGCTCAGCTGTGGGACTGCCAGTCCTACGCGCTGGACCAGCACTGGGTGCACACCTCCACCAACCGGCTGACCACGCTGGGCCGTTGCCTCGACATCGCGGGCAACTCCACCGCCCAGAACGCCCTGGTCCAGCTCTGGGACTGCGGCTCGGCCGGCGGCCAGGTGTGGGTGCAGCAGTCCGACGGGTCGCTGCTCAACCCGCAGTCCGGGCGCTGCCTGGACGCGACGGACGGCGCCACGGCGAACGGCACGCGGCTGCAGATCCACGACTGCAACGGCACGGCGGCGCAGGAGTTCGCACTGAGCTGACCGCCGGGCGGCCGCCCGCACGCCCGGCCCCGGGCCCCCGTGTCCCCGGCGGGCCCGGGGCCGGGCGGGACCGCCGCGGGTCGTGTCGTGACGGTTATCGCGCATATGGGGCACCTAGGGCGTTATCGTCACCTGAGGGGCGGCCGGCGCTCGCACACTCTTCCGGGAGGAGCGGCGGCGCGCGGCACGCGCGGCCCCGGTGACCGTCGACGCCAGAGCAAGGGTCCGGGCCGTGCGGGGCCGGACTCTGATGGAGTGCCATGACCTCAGCGGGTTCCGGGCAGCCGCAGCCGCGCGCACGCGCCGTCGCCGTGGCCCGCCACGCGAAGCTCTGGCTCGTGCCGACCGTCCTGTCCTGCCTGGTGGCGCTGTTCCTGGGGTTGCTCTACATGGGTGGCATCGTCAATCCGAACGGGAGCCTGCACCATCTGCCGATCGCCCTGGTCGACAACGACCAGGGCCCGCCGCTGCCGGGACAGCAGCAGCCCCTCGGGGCGCAGCTGACCCAGGCCGTCGTGTCGGGCACCCCCACCAAGGCCGTGCAGTGGCGCCGCATCAGCCAGGCCCAGATGCAGGACCAGCTGGCGTCGGGGAAGATCTACGGCGCACTGGTCGTGCCGGCCGGATTCACCCGTTCCGTGGGGGCCCTGACGACCGCCCGGGCCACGGTGCGGCCCACGCTCACCGTCCTCACCAACCCCGGGCTCGGCAGTCTCGGCTCCTCGCTGGCCAGCCAGATCACCCAGCGCGCCGCCCACCAGAGCTCCCTGGTGATCGGGCGTCAGCTGACCTCCCGGGCGGCCTCCCAGGGCGCCGACCCCACGCTCCGCGTGCTCCTGACCGACCCCGTCACCGTGACCACGGCCGTGGGCCACCCGATCGGCCGGCACAGCGGCCTCGGCCTGACCGCCTTCTACTACACGCTGCTCCTGGTGCTCACCGCGTTCGTGGGCGGGAACATCATCAACAACGGTGTCGACGCGGGCCTGGGCTACACCGACAACGAGATCGGCCCCTGGCACACGCGGCGTCCCACGGTCCCGATCAGCCGCACGCAGACGCTCCTGCTGAAAATGATCATGACGGCGGGCATCGTCGTGCTCACCAGCAGCCTGGTGATGATCGCCACCGTCGTCATCCTGGGCATGGACGCCACGCACATCCCGCTGCTGTGGATCTTCTCCTACTGCGCGAGCCTGACCGTGGGCCTCGGCGTGCAGGCCATCAACGCGGCCTTCGGCGGCATCGGCCAGGTGGTGTCCATGTTCGTGTTCGTCGCCCTGGCCCTGCCGTCGTCGGGCGCCACCGTGCCCCTGCAGGCCGTCCCGGGCTTCTACCGCTTCCTGGCCGTCTTCGAGCCCTTCCGCCAGGTCACCGACGGCGTGCGCGCCATCCTGTACTTCGACGCCCGCGCGGACGCCGGGCTCGACCGCGGCTGGATCATGATCGGCATCGGCTTCGCCGTCGCCCTCCTCTTCGGTTTCGCGATGACGCGCTACTACGACCGCAAGGGCCTGCTCCGCCTGGGCCTCAGGCCCGCCTGACGTCACCGGCACCGCGACGGGCTCCGCGCCCGCCCGGGGCCGCCGGTCCGGCGCCCGGCCGCCGCCGGCCGGGTCACCCGTTCGGGGTAACCGCGAGTTCGGCCCAATCCGCCGGCGCCGCCGCGCCGAATGCGGGGTGTGAGCGGAAAGCCGAGCAGCAGCGACCAGGACGGCCGTCAGCGGGACATGACGTCGCGTCAGGCGGCGACGCGAGCCCGCGGGCGCCGCGCGCTGCGTGTGCTGCTCGGCGGCCTCGCGGGGCTGCTGGCGGCCGCGGCGGCGCTGGGGAGCGCCGAGCTGGTGTCGGCGGCGGTGCGGCCGCAGGCGAGCCCGGTGGTCGCGGTCGGCGGCGCCGTCATCGACCGCACTCCGGGGTCCGTGAAGGACTACGCGGTCCGGCACTTCGGGACGAACGACAAGCTGTTCCTGCAGCTGGGCATCGTGGCCGTCCTGGCCCTGTTCGCGATCGCCCTCGGCGTGGCCGCGCTGCGCTTCCGGCGGGCCGCGGTCGCCGGCGTGGCCGTGTTCGGCGTCGTCGGCGTCCTGGCGGCCGTGAGCCGCCCCGACCACCGGGTCGGTGACGTCCTGCCGCCGCTGGCCGGCGCGCTCGTGGGGGCCGTGGCGCTGTGGTTGCTGTCGGCCCGCCTCTCCCCCGCCGTGCCGGCCGGCCCGGCGGGCGGCGTGGGCCCGTCGAACGACCAGGCCGCGCCCGCCTCGCCGACGCCCGGAACGGGGACGGGGAGTGAGACCGGAACCGGGCTCGGGAGCGGGCCCAGGACCGGGGGCGGGGTCGGGACGGACGCGGGATCGTCCCCCCGTCCGGCGTTCGACCGCCGCGGCTTCGTCATCGCCGCCGCGGCGACCGCCGCCGCATCGGCGGGCGCGGGCGCGCTGGGGAGGACCCTCAACGGCCACGCGGGCGCGGCGGCCACCGCCTCGCGGCACGCGATCGCTCTGCCCCGGCCCGCTTCCCCGGCGGCCCCGGTGCCCCGCGGCGCCGGCTTCCCGGTGAGCGGTCTGAGCCCGTTCACGACGGCCAACGACCGCTTCTACCGCGTCGACACGGCGCTCGTCGTGCCGAAGGTCGACGCCACCACGTGGCGGCTGCGGCTGCACGGCCGCGGGGTGCCGCGCGACGTCGTCTACACCTACGACGACCTGCTGCGCCGCGACCTGGTCGAACGCGACATCACCCTGACCTGCGTCTCGAACCAGGTCGGCGGGCCCTACGCGGGCAACGCCCGCTGGATCGGCGTGCCGCTGGCCGAACTGCTGCGCGAGGCAGGCGTGGTGGCGCCCTCGCAGGGCGGGCCCGCCGACCAGCTCGTGGCGCGCTCGGTGGACGGCATGACCATCGGCACGCCCGTGGAGACCGTGCTCGACGGCCGGGACGCGCTGCTGGCCCTCGGCATGAACGGCGAGCCGCTGCCCTTCGCGCACGGCTTCCCGGTGAGGGTCGTGGTCCCGGGCCTGTACGGCTACGTGTCGGCGTGCAAGTGGCTGCGCGAACTGGAGCTCACCACCTTCGACGCGTACGACGCCTACTGGGTGCGGCGCGGCTGGTCCCGCCGGGCGCCGATCAAGACGGCGTCGAGGATCGACACGCCGAAGCCGTTCGCCACGCCGAAGGCCGGCCGGGTGCCGGTGGCGGGCGTCGCCTGGGCTCAGCACCGCGGGATCGACCGGGTCGAGGTGCGGGTCGACGACGGCCCCTGGCACGTCGCGACGCTGGCCGCCGAGGACACGGCGGACACGTGGCGGCAGTGGCGGTGGGAGTGGGACGCGACCCCTGGGGGCCACACCCTCCAGGTCCGCGCCACGGATCGCACGGGAGCCACGCAGACCGAACAGCGCGCCGGGACCGTCCCGGACGGCGCGACGGGCTGGCACTCGGTGGTGGTCACCGTGGCCTGACCAGGGCGGGCAGCGCCCGCCCCCGGAAAACCGCGACACCCCGGCACTCCGACGTCCCGACGCCCCTGCGTCCCGACGTCACCCGCAGCACCGATGCGCCTTCAGGAGTAGAGATCATGACCTTCCGTACCCGCCGTTCCCGCCGTATCGCCGTCGCCGTGACGGTCGCGGCCGTCCTCCCGCTCGCGCTGAGCGCCTGCTCCAGCGACAAGAAGTCCTCCGCCGACCCGGCGTCGTCCAGCGCCGCCGCCACGTCCGCGCCGGCTCCGAGTTCGCCGCCCGCGTCCACCACGGCGGCGATGGACCAGCCGTTCGGGCCCGGCTGCGCCTCCGTCCCGAAGAACGGCGCGGGCAGCTTCGACGGCATGTCCAAGGACCCGGTGGCCACCGCCGCGTCCAACAACCCGGCGCTGTCCACGCTCGTCGCCGCGGTGAAGAAGGCGGGCCTGGTCGACACGCTGAACAACGCACAGAACATCACCGTGTTCGCGCCGACGAACGACGCGTTCGCCAAGATCCCCAAGGCCACGCTGGACAAGGTGCTCGCCGACAAGGCGATGCTCACCAAGATCCTCACCTACCACGTGGTGGGCCAGCCGGTGAAGGCGCCGGACGGGCTGGCGCACGGCACGTACACGACGCTGGAGAAGGGAACGCTGACCACGTCGGGCTCCGGGCAGTCGTACAAGGTGAACGGCACGGCCAACGTGGTGTGCGGCAATGTGACGACGGCGAACGCCACGGTGCAGATCATCGACACCGTGCTCATGCCGCCCCAGTAGATTCTTTTTCGCGCCGGGACCAATCCCTGTGCCGCACGGCACCGAAGTACGGCTGAGCGCCGTGTCAGCCAGGAGGTGTCCATGCGCGCCGCAGCACAACGTGGCTCGTCTCCCGAGCGGTCCCCCGGACCGCTGGAGGCGTTGCTCGACCGGGTCGCACGAGGCGACCGCGACGCGTTCGAGACTCTGTACACCGCCGTCGCCGGGTCCGTTCTGGGCCTGGCGCGGCGGGTCGTCAGGGACCCGGCGCAGTCGGAGGAGGTCGCCCAGGAGGTCCTGATCGAGGTCTGGCGGTGCGCGGCGCGGTTCGACGCGCACCGCGGCAGTGCCATGGCGTGGATCATGACGCTGGCCCACCGCCGGGCGGTGGACCGGGTGCGCTCCGCGCAGGCCAGCGCCGACCGGGAGGTGCAGGCGGGCGTCCGCGACCACAGCCCCGCCTTCGACGAGGTGAGCGAGCAGGTCGAGCGGCGGCTGGAGCGTGAGCAGGTGCGCCGCTGCCTGGAGCAGCTGACCGAACTGCAGCACGAGTCGGTCACGCTCGCCTACTACCGCGGCTACACCTATCAGCAGACCGCCGAGGTCCTCGGCGTCGCGCTGGGCACGGTCAAGACACGGCTGCGGGACGGGCTGATCCGGCTCCGCGACTGCCTGGGGGTGAGCTCGTGACGAGCGTCGACCTGCACACCCTGACCGGCGCGTACGCGGTCGGGGCACTGGCCGGGCCGGAGGCGGAGGAGTTCCACCGCCACATGGCGCAGTGCGAGGCCTGCGCCCAGGAGGTCCGCGAGCTCACCGAGACCGCGGCCCGGCTGGCACTCGCGGTGGCCGAGGTGCCGCCGCCCGGCCTGCGCGACCGCGTCATGGCGGCGCTGCCGGACGTCCGGCAACTGCCGCCGGACGGCACCGTCGTGCCGCTGCGCCCGGCGACGGGAAGGGGCTGGCGGCAGCGCCTGCCCTACCTGGCCGCGGCCGCGTGCCTCGCGGGTGCCGCAGTCGCCTCCGGCGTCGCGGTCAACGCGCAGCACGAGGCCGACCTGCAGCGCGAGCGGACGGCCCGCGCGGAGCAGCAGGCCACGGAGCTGAGCGCCCTGACGGCCGCCCCCGACGCCACCTTCCACACCGGTGCCCTCAAGGGCGGCGGGACCGCCACGGTGGTGTCCTCCCGCAGCCTCGGGCAGGCGGCCGTGCTCTTCCACGGCCTGCCGGCGCTGCCCGGCTCCCGGGTCTACGAGATCTGGTACAGCCACGGCGGCACGATGGTGCCGGCCGGCCTGGTGGAGCAG
Organism: Actinacidiphila rubida; assembly: GCF_900110255.1. Taxonomy (GTDB): domain Bacteria; phylum Actinomycetota; class Actinomycetes; order Streptomycetales; family Streptomycetaceae; genus Actinacidiphila; species Actinacidiphila rubida. The sequence continues at coordinate 194,124 of NZ_FODD01000010.1, read as the reverse complement.
GGACGTTCCGCGGGTGCGACGGTGCTGGCGGGCAGCCCCGCCGGCGCGGACGGGGTGGGCATCACCGAGGAGCCCCACGGCGGATCGACGTCGCCCACCGGGCAGCCGCTCGTCCTGCTCCAGGTCTGAACGCCGACCAATCCGCCGCCGCCGCGGCTCCGAATCCCTGACAGCGGGTCTTCCACCAGCCGTGCTGTGCCGTGCCGCCGGGAGGCCCGCGGGAGACCGCAGGGATGAGAAAGAAGGGGTGATCGTCCGTGCAATCGTCCGTGCCGCGGCGGCGCGTGGCCGTGGTGGGTTCGGGAGTGGCCGGGCTGACGGCGGCCTACGTGCTGCAGCGGGCCTGCGACGTGTCGCTGTACGAGGCCGACGACCGGCTCGGCGGCCATGCGCACACGCACGACGTCGCGGGACGCGACGGCGGGGTGCTCCGGATCGACACCGGCTTCATCGTCCACAACGAGCGGACGTACCCCACGCTGCTGCGCCTGTTCCGGGAGCTGGGGGTGGCCACCCAGGACGCGGAGATGAGCCTGTCGGTGCGCTGCGAGGAGTGCGGGCTGCAGTACGCCGGCGCCCGCGGGCCCGCCGGGCTGTTCCCCCGGCCCGGCGCGGTGCTGCAGGCTCGCTACCTGCGGATGCTGGTCGAGATACCGGTCTTCCACCGGGCCGCGCGCAGCGCGCTGGCGTCCGGGCAGGCCGCACGGCAGACGCTGGGAGAGTTCGTGCGGACGCGGCGCTTCTCCGCGTACTTCGTGACGCACTTCGTGGTCCCGCTGGTGTCCTCCGTCTGGTCGTGCGCGCCGGAGACCGCGATGCGCTACCCGGCCGCCTACCTGTTCCGGTTCCTCCAGCACCACGGACTGCTGGCGGTGACCGGGTCCCCGCAGTGGCGCACGGTCAGCGGCGGCTCCGCGGAGTACGTCGGCCGGGTCGGCAAGCAGCTCACCGCGGTGCACACCGCGACGCCGGTGCGCGCCGTGCGACGCGGCGTGGACCGGGCCGAGGTGACGACCGACGACGGCGCCGCACGGGAGTACGACGCCGTGGTGCTGGCACTCCACCCCGACCAGGCACTGCGGGTGCTGGCCGACGCCACCGAGCAGGAGCGGCGGGTGCTGGGCGCGTTCCGCTACTCCCGCAACGAGACGGTGCTGCACACCGACGCGTCCGTGCTGCCGACGGCTCGGGCCGCCCGCGCCTCGTGGAACTACTACCTGCCCTCGTGCGCCGCCCCCGCCGGCAAGGTGCAGGTCAGCTACCACATGAACCGGTTGCAGGGGCTCGACGCGCACGAGGACTACGTGGTCACGCTGAACTCCCCCGAGGCGATCGCGCCCGACCGGGTCCTGGCCCGCATGGTCTACGAACACCCCGTCTACACGCCCGAGTCGGTGCGGGCACAGGCGGATCTGCCGCTGCTCGACACGGCCGTCAGTGCCTTCGCCGGCGCGTACCACGGCTGGGGGTTCCACGAGGACGGATGCCTGTCGGGGGTGCGGGCGGCCGCGTCTCTGGGGGTGCGCTGGTGAGGGCGCCGACGCCGATGCGGCACCCGGAACGCCTCCGCGGCCCGGACGCGGGTGCGGTGCCCGCGCTGTACGAGTGCGTGATCTCCCACGCACGCGTCGAGCCGGTGCGCCACGCGTTCCGGCACCGCACGTACCTGTGGCTGGTCGACCTCGACCATCTGCCGCGCCTGCCCCGGGTGTTGCGGCCCCTGGCCCGGTTCGACCCGCGCGACCACCTGGCCGGCACCGAGCCGACGCTGCGCGCCGGGCTGGAGCGGTACCTCACCGCCAACGGGGTGTCGCTGGACGGCGGGCGCGTGGTGATGCTTGCCCACGCCCGCGTCCTCGGATACGTCTTCAACCCGCTGACGGTCTACTGGTGCCACGACCGGGGCGGTGCGCTGCGGTGCGTGGTGGCGGAGGTCCACAACACGTACGGCGAGCGGCACTGCTACCTGATGCGCACCGACGCGCAGGGGCGTGCGCTGGTGCCCAAGGAGTTCTATGTGTCGCCGTTCCAGCCGGTGGAGGGCGCCTACCGGATGCGCCTGCCGGAGCCCGATGAGCGCCTGGCGCTGTCGGTGCAGCTCGTCGGGGCCGGCCCGCACCCCTTCACGGCCACCGTGCGCGGCCGCCGGCGGCCCGCGACGACCCGGCAGGTCGTCGCGGCGGCGCTGCGGCACCCGTGGTCGACCGCCGCCGTGTCGCTGGGCATCCGCCACCACGGCATCCGCCTGTACCTGCGCGGCGTGCCCGTGCATCCCCGTCCCCACCACCCCGGCCAGGAAGGTCTCACGTGAGCGGCCTGCCCTCGTCCCGCACCGGATCCCACCCGGCGGCCGCCGCCCGCGTGCACGTCGAACCCCCGGACGCCGTAGGCGCGGACGTCGAGTCCACGCGCCTCGCATCCACGCACCTCGCATCCACGCACCTCGCATGCGCGGGCACGGAACCCGCGGGCACGGAACCCGCGGACACCGGGCCGGTGGACCCGGTCGCGTGGCCCGATGTGGCCCGCGTGCCGCGCAGTTCACCACCGCGCACGGCCGTCGCCCGGTTCCTCGTCGGCAGGGCGCTGTCCCGCCTGCCGCTGCGGGTGCGGTGGCCGGACGGCTCGCTGACCGGCGGGGAGGGCCCCGTGCTGGTCCTGCGGGATCCGCGCGCCTTCCACCGGCGGATCGCCCGCGACGGGCTGATCGGCTTCGGCGAGTCCTACATGGCGCGGGAGTGGGACGCCGACGACCTCGTCGCCGTACTGACGGTGCTCGCCGCGAACGTCGCGTCGCTCGTCCCGCCGTCCCTGCAACGGCTGCGCGCCGTGTGGGAGCACCGCCGGCCCGCGGTGGAGCGCAACACCCGCTCCGGCGCCCGGGACAACATCCACCGCCACTACGACCTGTCCAACGACCTGTTCGCGCTGTTCCTCGACGAGACGATGACCTACTCCAGCGCCGTCTTCCGCGGACTCCCGGCCCGCTGGGACCTGCTGGCGTCGGCGCAGCACCGCAAGATCGACCGGCTGCTGGACCTCGCGGGTGTCGGCGACGGCACGCGGCTGCTGGAGATCGGCACCGGCTGGGGCGAGTTGGCGGTGCGGGCCGCGGCCCGCGGCGCCCGGGTGCTGACGGTGACGCTCTCCGCGGAGCAGCGCGACCTCGCCGTCGCGAAGGTGGCGGCGGCCGGGTACGCGGACCGCGTCGCCGTCGAGCTCCGCGACTACCGTGACGTACGCGGACGGTACGACGCGGTGGTCAGCGCGGAGATGATCGAGGCGGTCGGCACGGAGTTCTGGCCCGACTACTTCGCCGCCCTGGAACGCCTGCTCGCGCCCGGCGGGAGGATCGCGCTCCAGTCGATCACCATGCCGCACGACCGCATGATGGCGACGAGGAACCAGCAGAGCTGGATCGGCAAGTACGTCTTCCCCGGTGGCGTCATCCCCTCCGCCGAGGCCATCGGGCGGCTCGGCGCCGGCCAGGGGCTGCGGATCGTGGAGACGTCCGGCTACGGAGCGCACTACGCGGAGACGCTGCGGCTGTGGCGCGAGCGGTTCGACGCGTCGTCCGAGGCCGTGGCGGCGCTCGGCTTCGACGTGACGTTCCGCCGCATGTGGCGGTTCTATCTCGCCTACAGCGAGGCGGGGTTCAGGTCCGGGTACCTCGACGTGCGGCAGCTCGCGCTGGCACGCGAGCCGGGTGCAGCGGCCGGGGCCGCACCGGAACGGCCCGCGGGGGCGCCCGCGCGCGGGACCGGCTCCGCCGACCGCGCCGACCGGGGCGGTGAGGTCCGATGACGGGCGCCGCCGACCGCCTCGGACGTCTCGTCGCCGCCGGGCTCGGCGGTCCGCTGCCGGTGCGGCTGCGCGCCTGGGACGGCACGCAGGCCGGGCCGCCGGACGGGCCGGTCGTCGTCATGCGATCCCGTCGCGCGCTGCGCCGGATGCTGTGGCAGCCCGGCGAACTCGGCGTGGCCGAGGCGTACATCGCGGGCGACCTGGACGTCGAGGGGGACCTCGCCGCCGGGCTGAGCCTCGTCGGCAGGGCGATGCGCGACAGGGGGCCGGGCCCGGCGCTGCCGGCGCCGCGTGTGCTGGCGTCGGCCACGCTGACCGCGCTGATGCTCGGCGCGGTGGGCCCGCGCCCGCCCGCTCCGGCGGCGCCGAAGGCGCGCCTCGACGGCGCGCTGCACAGCACGTCCCGCGACCGCGCCGCCATCAGCCACCACTACGACCTGTCCAACGACTGGTACCGGGCGCTGCTCGACCCCTCCATGGCGTACTCCTGCGCCTACTGGCGGGCCCCCGGGCATCCGGCGTACGGCCTCGCCGACGCGCAGCGGGACAAGCTGGAACTGATATGCCGCAAGCTCGCGCTCGCCGAGGGCAGCCGGCTGCTGGACGTCGGCTGCGGCTGGGGCAGCCTGTCGCTCTACGCGGCAAGGGAGTTCGGCGCGCGCGTCACCGCCGTCACGCTCTCCCGGAAGCAGCGCGACCACGTGGCCGCGCGCGTCGCGGCGGAGGGTCTGGAGGACCGGGTGGACGTGAGCCTGCGGCACTACCGCGACATCGACGCCTCCGGGTTCGACGCGGCGTGCGCGATCGAGATGGGCGAGCACGTCGGGGACCGGGAGTACCCGGGCTTCGCCGCGCTGCTCCACGACCGGCTGCGGCCCCGCGGGCGCCTGCTGGTGCAGCAGATGTCCCGGGGGGCCACCGCACCCGGTGGCGGTGCCTTCATCGAGACGTACATCGCGCCCGACATGCACATGCGTCCGGTCGGGCAGACCGTCGATCTGCTGGAGGCGGCCGGCCTCGAGGTGCGGTCCGTGGAGTCGCTGCGGGAGCACTACGCCCGCACCATCGACGCGTGGCGCCGCACCCTGGAGGACGACTGGCCGCGCTTCACCGCGCTCGCCGGCGAGGCCACCGCGCGCGTGTGGCGGCTCTATCTCGCCGGGGCCGGGCTGGCCTTCGCCGAACGCCGCATGGGCGTCGACCAGATCCTGGCCGTGCGGCCCGACGACGCCGGCGGCTCGGGGATGCCCGACACGCCGTGGCCGTGGTACGCGCCGGACCGGGAGGCGGTGAGCGGGGGGTGAGCGGGTACCCGTGGGCGGCGTTCGCCGCCGGTCTGGGCTGGTCGGCACTGGCCGCGTTCGCCGTCATGGGCGTCACGTTCGCCGTCGCGGTGGTCAAGGGCGTGCACCGGGTCGTGGACGTCGCGTGGGGGGTGGCGTTCACCGCGGTCGCCGCCGTCACCTGCGGCGTGTCCGCCGGGCACGGCGACGACGGGCGGCGGGTGCTGGTCACGGCGGCCACGGCCCTGTGGGGGTTGCGGCTGGCCACGCACATCGCCCGCCGCGGCCGGGGCAAGGGCGAGGACGCCCGGTACGAGAAGATGCTCGCGAAGGCGCCCGGCAGCCGCAACGCGTACGCCTTCCGCACGGTCTACCTGGCGCAGGGCGCGCTGGTGTGGGTGGTGTCGCTGCCGGTGCAGGCCGCGCAGTACATTCCCGGCCCGCTGGGTGCGGGCGCCGTCACGGGCGGCGTGCTGTGGGCGGCGGGCCTGGCGTTCGAGGCGGTCGGCGACCACCAGCTCGCCCGCTTCACCGCCGATCCCGCCCACTCCGGGCGCCTCATGGACCGCGGCCTGTGGTCGTGGACCCGCCACCCCAACTACTTCGGGGACTTCCTCGTCTGGTGGGGCCTGTTCGCGATGGCGTGCGACGCGTGGCAGTCCGCCGCCGTCTCCGCGCTCTCGCCGGTCCTCATGTCGTACCTGCTCGTCTTCGGCAGCGGTAAGCGCCTGCTGGAGCGCCACATGGCCGACCGCCCCGGATACGCCGCCTACGCCGCCCGCACCAGCGGCTTCCTCCCCCTCCCCCCACGCCGCCACGCCTCGGGCCGCCCGCGACGATGACCGGCGAGGGCGGAACCCGGTCACCCGTCGCCGCCGGTGTCCCGGGGGCCGCGGGCGGCGACGAGCGCGGTGCCGGCGGCGAACGCGAGGGCGGCGCACCACCAGGCGCCCGCGTCGTGCGCGGGGCGGGCCGGCCAGGTCCACGGGGTGCGCCAGCCGTCCATCAGGGCGAGCTCGGCCAGCACCGTGTAGGCCAGCGGCCCGGTCCAGGCGAGGGCGCCGCCGAGGGCGGCGGCGGCGATCAGGCCGATGCCCGCGAGCCCCGGTACGTCGCGCAGCAGTCCGAGGGCGCCGCCGGGGACCCGTGCGGCGGCGGCGCCGAGCGCCAGGCTCCCGGCGGCGGCCGCGGTCAGCAGCAGCGAGGCGGCCAGGCGCAGCACGGGCAGCCGCGGTCCGGTGGCCCGCTCGCTCTCGCCGAACGGGGTGCGGGCGGCGACCGCGACGACGGACGCGGCGGCGCACTCGATCAGCAGCAGTGTCTGTCGGGCGGCGGCACCGTCGTCCGGCATCCAGTGCAGGTGCAGGGCGACGCGCAGCAGCACCGCGCATCCGGCCAGGAGGGCCAACCCGCCGGGGACCTGGCGGCTGGTCAGGTGCAGGCGGACGAGCCGCGGACCGGCGTGCCGCCGCCGTCCGACGGCCAGGGCCGTGCCGGTCACGGCAGTTGCTCCAGGGTGACGCGGCCGCCGCGCAGGTCGGCCAGGTGGGCGGTCAGCCAGGCGTGCCGGGCGTTCGCGGACAGCGCGGCGCAGCGCTCGCCGGCGGCGTGGGCGGGGGTTCCGGGCTGCGGCAGGCCGATCGGTGACCCGTCGATCCGGGCGGCGGACGCCATGCTGTCGAGCGGCACGCCGGACGCACGCAACAAGCCCTCCACGACCGCCTGTTGTGCTGGGTCCGCGTGGCCGACGAGCCGGTCGAGGATCGCGCCGGCGACCGGCGGCAGCACTTCCGCGGTGACGTAAGGGACGCTGGTCCACATCTGCTCGGAGGTGCAGCAGCGCCGTGGCAGCGCCTGTCCGGCCGGGCTGGGGCCCATCCACATCGCGCCGTCGTAGCCGATGTCGAGGGCCAGGTGCGCCACCGGCGGGTCGCCGCCGACGTCCGCGCCGGCCAGCGGGGCCCGCGCGCCGGACAGGGCGACCTGGTCGACGCGGACGGGCGCGCCCGGCAGCCCGGCGACCTCGCGCAGCAGCGGGTCCAGCGCCGCGGTCAGGGTGGGCAGGTAGGCCTGGTAGACGGGGTGCAGGCAGATCCTGATCCGCCGGCCACCGCACACCGGCGTGTAGGTGAGGGGACGGTCGTCCGCGGCGTCGTGCAGGGCGGGGACGACGACGCCGTTCGCCTCCACGCGGGCGGTCCCGATCAGCGCGACCGCGGTCCCGCACGACGCGAGACCGACCGCGGTGACGGCCGCGGCCAGGCGGCGCAGCCCGGCCGCACCGCACACCGCCTGGACGCCGAGCGCACCGAGGGCCGCCACCGCCAGGCCGCCGAGGAACAGCAGTTGGGTGAGGGAGAGGTCGGGCAGGTACGGGTAGAAGACACCGGCGTCCGGCTTCGGCGGGGCCAGCGAGTAGGCGGGTGAGGCGACCGGCGAGAGCAGGACGTACCGGCCGCCGCTGCGCAGCGTCTGGCGCAGCACGAGCGCGGTGGCGACGGCCGCCAGCGGTGCGGTGAACCGGCTGGGCACGAGCACGCCGAGGGCGAAGCCCAGGGAACTGCACGCCACCAGCGCGACCGCGCCCACCACGACCGGCCACCACGGCGGGCTTCCCGCGGCCCCCTGCCAGGCGATCGCCCCGTACAGGAAGCCGACGCAGGCCAGGTACGCCCCCAGCGCCCAGCCGGCGGTCGCCGCCCACGTGGCCGCCCGGCCGGCCCAGCGCGGCAGCGCGGTGATGTCCACCTGCTCCACGATGCCGCGCCGGCGGTCGCGGCCGCCGACCCAGGCCGCCGCACCCACCGCGAACGGTGCGAAGTCGTCGACGGCCGCGCCCTGACGCAGGATCAGGGTGCGTGAACTCCACAGAGGCGAGAGGGCCATGCTGCTGCGGTAGGTGTCCAGCCAGAACGCCAGCAGGGCGAGCGGCACCATCCACATCATGGTGTTGCGGCGCAGTTCGAGCCGCAGCAGGCGCCCGCCGGCGCGCGTCCACACGTCCGGGATCCTCCGGCCGAGCGGCCGCCTGCCGCCGCGTGCCGGGGCGGGGACGGCGCTCATACCCGGACCGCCGCGAGGACCGCGCTGTAGCCGCGCTCCAGTGGTGCGTCGCCGGTGCCGTGGCCGGCGCCGCGCGCGACGAGCTCGTCAGGCGTGCCCTGGAAGGCGATCCGGCCCTGGTGCATCAGGGCGACCTCAGCGCAGGCGGCTCCCACGTCTTCGACCAGGTGGGTGCTGACCACCACGGTCGAGGTCCGCCCCAACTCCCGCAGCAGGGAACGGAACTCGACGCGCTGCTCCGGGTCGAGCCCGGCCGTCGGCTCGTCGAACAGCAGCAACCGCGGCTCATTGACGATCGCCTGGGCGATCCCGGCGCGGCGCAGCATGCCACCCGACAGGGTGCGCAGCTTCGCCTTGGCCCGGTCGCCCAGGCCGACCCGCTCCACGGCGGCGGCGACGGCGCGCGGGACCTCTCGCGGCGGCATCTCCTTCAGCAGCGCGAAGTACTCGACGAACTCCACGACGGTGAACCCCGGGTAGTAGCCGAGGTTCTGCGGCAGGTAGCCGAGCCGGCGCCGGATCTCCCGGCGCGGTCCGTGCCGGGCCGGGTCGAGGTCCAGCAGGCGCATGCTCCCGGAGCTCGGCGGGATGACCGTGGCCAGCATCCGCAGCAGCGACGTCTTGCCCGCGCCGTTGGGCCCGAGCAGGCCGAACACGCCCGTCCCCGTGCGGAGGTCCACGCCGTCCACCGCCCGGGTGCGGCCGAACCGCCTGGTCAGGTCAGTGATCTCGATGTTCACCGGCTCCCCTTCGTGGTCCTGGTGGAGTGCAGTACGACGGCGGCGCAGCAGGCGGCGACCGCCAGGTAGGGAAGGACGAGGGCGGACCGGGTGACGGCGGCCGCGGTCTCCCGGGTCGCGGACTGGCTCGCCACCACGGTGAGGGTCCACACGGCGAGGGCGGCACCGACTCCGGCGTTGGCGGACTCCGTCACGGTGGCCACGGCGAGCGCGAGCGCCGACACCGCGGCCATCGGCACCAGCCAGCCGAAGGCGATGCCCGCGGCCGCGGGTGACACCGCGGAAGCGGCCGAGGCCAGCAGGGCGTTGACCGCGAAGACGGTGAGGACCCGGGCCAGCAGCACCATCCGGTCGCTGACCGCCATGGTGCGCGACAGTTCCCACGCGGAGTCGAGTCCGGGCCCGTACGAGTAGGCGACGGCCGCTCCCGCCAGGCCCGGCGCCGCCAGCGCCACCACGGGCTGCCCGGTCCCGGCGGTGGCCACGGCTCCGGCGGCGAGCACCACGACCGTGGCGGCCAGCCACGGCAGCAGCAGCGACGGGGTGGTGAGCAGCACCCGGGCCAGCCCGGGTGAGCGCAGCAGCCGGGCCGCCGCCCGCTCGACGGGTCCGGGCCGCCGCTCCCAGACCTGGGCGGCGACACCGAGCCACACCCGGTCCAGGTCCACGTCGCCCGGGTCCACGCCGCGCGGGCCGCCGTGGTCGCGGACGTCAGGAACCTGCGCCGTCGGGGTCGCGCCGACCGGCCTCCCGGCGTCCGGGACGGCCTCGGGTTCCGGGCCGCCGGGGGCCGTACGGTCCTGGCCCGTACCGCCCGTGCCACGTGGTGCCTCCCTCACAGCCCCTCCTCCTGCGCCGCGCGACCGGCCAGCGCCGTCCTCATCAGCCGCCGCACCCGGTGGGCCCGGCTCTTGACCGTGCCCTGCGGCACCCCCAGTGCCCGCGCCACCTGGGCGACCGGCCGGTCCTCCACGTAGAGCAGCCGCCAGACCTCGCGCTCGGGGCTGCCCTGCGGGCCGAGCACGGCCAGCGCGGCGGCCAGATCGGTCCGCGCCATCACGGCCTCGACCGGATCCCTCGCGGCAGCGCGTCCGGCAGCCGCGAGGGCGCCGTCGAGCGCGGTGTCGTCGAGTCCGGCGGTGTCGACCGGGCTCGCGTCGTGTCCGTGGCGGCGCAGCCAGCCCGCGGCCTGGCGGCGGGCTATCACCCAGAGCCAGCCGCCCGGCGATCCCTGCGGCCGGTAGTCGGGCGCGCTGCGCCACACCGCCAGGAACGTCTCCTGGAGCACGTCCTCGACGTCCCGGGCCGGCAGCGCCGCCCGAAGCCGCGCCGCGAGCCACGGCGCGTGCCGGCCGAACAGCTCGCGGAGCGCGTTCTCGTCGCCGCCGGCCAGGCGGGCGATCAGCTCGTCGTCGTCCATCACTCCCTCTATTGCCGCGCACGGGAGTCGGGTTCACGCGAACGGGCGGGAAAAGGCAACCATGCCGGGCCGGTTGGGCGGGAGGGCCGCGGTCGGGCTGGAGGGTGGCGGTTCGCGTTCCGGGCCGGCCGCCGCCGTCAGGCGTCGGCGATGCGGTTCAGCAGTTCGGTGGCGCGGACGATGATCTCGCGGTCCTCGGCACTGAGGGCCTGGAGCCGTTCGTCGAGCCAGGCGTTGCGCTGGGCGCGGGCGGCGCCGGCGAGCGCGTGGCCTTCCTCGGTCGCGGTGAAGAGGACCTTGCGGCGGTCGTCCAGGGCGCGGGTGCGGACCGCGTAGCCGGCGGAGGTGAGGCGGTTGACGGTCTGGCTCATGGACGCGGGCGACACCCGGTCGTGCTCGCTGAGCGCGGTCAGGCTCTGCGCTCCGTGCTTGTGCAGGTGGGTGAGCACGGCGAGGGCCGCGTCCCCGAGGGCGCCTTCGGGGCGCTCGCTGCGGAAACGGCGGTACAGGCGGCCGACGGCGGCGCGCAGGTGCGCGCCGAGTTCGGCTCCCCCGGTGTCGCCCGTGCCCGCGGCCGGGTCTTCGGTTGCGTCGCTCCCCATGGCTCGTTAGTATACCTAAAAAAACTCCTTCTTATACCTAAACAGTGCCGGGTTCGCGCAGAACCGGGCACACGGGAGGACCGAAGGCATGCCCGCAAACCCCCTCGGCGTCGCCTTGCGCAACCGTCGCGCCGGCCACCACACGCTCGTCTGGGCCCGCCCGGACCTGGCCGCGCCGGAGAACCTGACCCTGACCAGCCCCGCCTTCGCGCACGGGGCGCCGATACCGGAGAGGTACCGCGGCAGGCTGTTCGGCGCGAACGTCTCCCCCGCCCTCGGCTGGACGCGGCCGCCGGCCGGCACCGTCGAACTCGCCCTCGTCGTACAGGATCCCGACGTGCCGATGGGGAAGCCGGCGACGCACGCACTGGCGCTGGGCATCGACCCCGAGCTGACCGGGATCCCCGAGAACGGCCTCGCCCACCCGAGCCCGGTCGCGGGCGTCCGGCACGGAAAGGGCCCCCTCGGGCGCCGCGGCTGGGCCGGTCCGATGCCGGTCCGGTCCCACGGACCGCACGCCTACGTCTTCCAGCTCTTCGCCCTCGACCGGGCCCCCGGCCTGCCCGCCGGCTTCACCCTCGACCAGGCGGTCGCCGCCATCGCCGGGCACGTCCTCGGCCGGGCCCGGCTGGACGGCACCTACGAGATCCGCTGACGGCGGTCCTCTCCGGCCGGACCGGTACGCGCCGCCCGTCACACGGTGAGCGCACGGTCGTCCGCCGCGATGGGCGCGGGGAGTGCCGTGGAGCCGGTGAGGTAGCGGTCGACGGCCGCCGCCGCCGAGCGCCCCTCCGCGATGGCCCACACCACGAGGGACTGGCCGCGTCCGGCGTCGCCGGCCACGAAGACCCCGTCCGGTCCGCCCGCCGGTCCATCCGACGGGACTCCGCCACGGCTGCCGGACCGGTCGCCGGACGCCGCCGCGCCCGCGCCCGTCGCCGCGAAGTCCGCGTCGCGCGCGTAGTTGCCGCGCGCGTCCAGCGCCAGCCCCAGCTGTCCCACCAGGCCGGCGTTCCGTTCCGGGCCGGAGAACCCCAGGGCGATCAGCACGAGTTCCGCCGGGATCACCCGTTCCGTTCCCGGCCGGGGACGCCTCGCCGCGGGTTCGACCTCCGTCAGGTGCAGGGCGCGCACCCGGCCGGACGCGCTCCCGTCGAAGCGGAGCGTGGCGGCGGAGAAGACCCGCGGGTCGATGCCGGCCCGGTCCCTGGCCTCCTCGTGGGCGTGCGAGATCCGGTACACCCTCGGATAGACGGGCCAGGGCTCGGTCTCCCGCCGGACCCGTTCCGGCTCGGGGTTGATGTCGAGCTGCAGCACCGAGGCCGCGCCCTGGCGCAGCACCGTGCCCAGGCAGTCGGAACCGGTGTCCCCGCCGCCGACGATCACCACGTGCCGGCCCGCGGCGGTGAGCGGTGACGTCGCGTAGTCGCCCTCCGACGTCCGGTTGGCGAGGGTCAGGTACTCCATGGCCTGGTGGATTCCGGCCAGTTCGCGGCCGGGAACCGGGAGGTCCCGCTGCTCGGTGGCACCCACGGCGAGGACGACCGCGTCGTGCCGTGTCGTGAGCTCGGCGGCGTCCAGGCCGCCGCCGACGTCCATGCCCGTGCGGAAGGTGGTCCCCTCGGCGCGCATCTGCCCGATCCGCCGGTCCAGCTGGCCCTTGTCCATCTTGAACGCGGGGATGCCGTAGCGGAGCAGCCCGCCGACGCGGTCGGCGCGCTCGTAGACGACGACCGTGTGGCCGCTGCGGGTGAGCTGCTGCGCGGCCGCGAGGCCGGCCGGGCCGGAGCCGACGACGGCGACGCTCTTCTCGCTGAGCCGCTCGGGAGGCTGCGGTTCGGCGAACCCCTGCTCCCAGATCTGGTCGGCGATGGCCTGCTCGACGTTCTTGATCGTCACCGGTTCGGCGTTGATGGCCAGCACGCACCCCTCCTCGCACGGCGCCGGGCACAGCCGCCCGGTGAACTCGGGGAAGTTGTTCGTGGCGTGCAGCCGCTCGGCGGCGGCGCGCCAGTCGCCGTGCGCGGCGTACACGTTCCACTCCGGTATCAGGTTCCCCAGCGGGCAGGCGTGGTGACAGAACGGGATTCCGCAGTCCATGCAGCGGGCGGCCTGCTCGGAGACGAGCGGCAGCAGCGGCTGCCCGGCGTACACCTCGTCCCAGTCCCCCAGCCGTTCCTGGACCGGGCGCCGCGGGGCCGGGCGGCGCGGGTACTTCATGAACCCGTGGATGTCGGTCATGAGCCGTCTCCTCGCGCACGCGTGGAGTCATGGCATTTCCGCCATTTTACGACTCATTCGACCCGTTCATCCGGGTTCCTTCCCTGGCGGCCGGACCTGCGGCCGGTCTGCGTGACCAGCTCGAGGAGGGCCTTCAGGCTTCCCTCGGCCTCCGCCGCGCGCTGCCGCACGGCACCGGTCCCCTCGTCGAGCAGGCGCCTCACGCCGGCGCCGACCCGCTCGGCGTCTCCGCTCCCCTCCAGGGCGGCGCCGACGTGGTGCAGCAGAGCGTCCACGACTTCGGACGCTGCGGACGGCCGCCCGCAGCGGGGGTCGACCAGGGTGCCGGACAGGCCGTGACGCGCGGCGTGCCACCCCGCCGCGTGCAGGATGCTCGCCGGCGGATCGAGCGGCGGGACTCCGTCGGCCGCTTCCCGCAGCGCCGTCGTGACCAGGGCCCGGGTCAGCCCGGCGAGTGTCACCGCGTCCGCGACGTCCAGCTGGACGTCCGGCGCCCGCACTTCGAGGGTCGGATACGTCTCCGACAGACGCGCCTGCCAGTAGATCTGCCCGCGGTCGGGAATGACGCCGGTGGCCATGAGCGCCTCGACCCGCTCCTCGTACGCGTCGCCGTCGGCGACGAACGGCGGCGGCCCGCTCACCGGCCACCGGCCGAAGACCACCGTGCGCCAGCTGCTGAACCCGGTGTCCCGCCCCTCCCAGAACGGCGAATTGCCGCCGAGCGCCACCAGCACCGGGAGCCAGGGGCGTATCCTTCCGAGCGCGCCCGCCCCGGCCGCGGGGTCGGGGACCCCCACGTGGATGTGCATGCCGCAGATCAGCTGCTCGTCGACCAGCCGGGGCGCGTCGACACGCATCCGGCGGTAGCGCTCCCCGCTCGTGACCGGCACACCCCGCGGCTCGGACGACGGGGCCGCACCGGTCGCGGCCAGCCAACACCCCTCGCCTTCGGCCACGTCCGCGAGCGCCCGCCGAAAACGGGTGAGATGGGACGCGACCTCGTCCAGGCGTTCGCACACCGGAGTGGCGACCTCCACCTGCGCCTGGAGGAGTTCGTCGTCGACCTCGTGGCGCCCCAGCCCGGGTTCGATGCCGGCGTCGTCCCGCACCATGGAGGCTCGGGGCGTCGGCCTGCCCGACTCCACGTCGAGCAGGAGGTACTCCTCTTCCACTCCCAAGGTCATGGCCGCCTCCTCCCCCCGCCCCCTACCCCGGATGCGCCCCGCCATGGCGGGCCCGGCCGCTGCTTCGGGCGGCGCGGTCGATGCGCGAAGCGGCGCTTCGGCCACGGTGCGCGTCCACCGGCGCGGGCGGGGTGCGACGACGGACCGCCCGGGTCGCCGGCGGCACCCGCCCTGCCCCGCAGGCACCGCACCGGACGTTTCGGACGGATCCGCACGGAAAGCCGACCTTTGTCGGCTCGTACGTCCGGAGGTGCCCCATGGCAGTGCGCCACCAGCTCATCAAGCGGCCCCGGGACGACGTGTGGTCGGTGCTCGCCGATCGCGGGCAGTACGCCCGGTGGGTCGCCGGGACGTCCTCCTCCCACGGCGGAGAGGGCGAGTGGCCGGCCGAAGGGTCGTCCCTGGACTACACGGTGGCCCTCGGACCCTGGTCGCTCGAAGGCAGGACCGTCGTCCGCGAGGAGGAGCGCCCCGAACGGCTCGCCCTGGAGGTGGACAGCGGACGGCTGGGGACGGCCAGGGTCGACATCGAGATACGGCCGTGGGGCGAGGACAGCCTCGTGATCGTCGACGAGCACCCGCTCTCCGGCCCGGCGGGCAGCCTCCACAACGTGGCCCTGGACGCGGTGCTGCAGCTGCGCCACCGCCGGATGCTCGCCCGGCTCGCGGAGGTGGTGGAGGGCGCGAACGGCACGTCGTGGGCGAGCGAGACCGACGACACCGGCGGCGCGCACGCGACCGGCCGGCGCGACCGGCACTCCGGGTCCGGCGGCGGGGACGGGCGCGATGCCTGACGCCGTCGTCATCGGCGCGGGACCCAACGGCCTGGTCGCCGCCAACGTCCTCACCGACGCCGGCTGGAGCGTCGAGGTGCTGGAGGCACAGGACCAGCCGGGCGGCGCGGTGCGCAGCGACCACGCGGTCGACCCGGACTTCGTCACGGACGTGTTCAGCTCCTTCTATCCCCTGGGCGCGGCCTCTCCCGTGCTGCGCGCCCTGGACCTGGAGCACGAGGGACTGCGCTGGAGCCACGCGCCGCAGGTCCTGGCGCACCCGCTGCCCGACGGGCGATGTGCGCTGCTCAGCCGCGACGTGCGGGACACCCGGCTGAACCTCGACCGGTTCGCCACGGGTGACGGCGCCGCCTGGCAGGAGTGGCACGCGCTGTGGGAGCGGATCGGGCCGGACGTGCTGGACTGCCTGTTCACCCCGTTCCCGCCGGTGCGCGCCGGCCTGCGCACGCTGGCCCGGCTGAAGCCCGCACCGGCGCTGGAGTTCGCGCGGATGATGACGCTGCCGGCCCGCCGCCTGGGCGAGGAGCAGTTCGCCGGGGAGGGCGGGCGGCTGCTGCTCGCGGGCAACGCCCTGCACGCGGACCTCGCGCCGGAGACCACCGGCAGCGGCGTGTTCGGCTGGCTGCTGTGCATGCTCGGCCAGTCGGTCGGGTTCCCCGTACCGGCCGGCGGCGCGGGGATGCTGACCGCGGCGCTGGCGGGGCGCCTCGCACGCCGCGGCGGCGTCATCCGGTGCGGCGAGCCCGTGACCGGCGTCGTGGTGCGGTCGGGGCGTGCGGTCGCGGTGCGCACCGCGACCGGCGAGGAGGTCCCCGCGCGCCGCGCGGTGCTCGCGGCGGTGCCGGCCCCGCTGCTCTACCGCCGGATGCTGCGTCCGGAGGATCTGCCGGCCTCCGTGCTGCGCCGGCTGCGGCACTTCCAGTGGGACTTCTCGACCTTCAAGGTCGACTGGGCACTGGACGGCCCGGTGCCGTGGACCGCGCCGCTCGCGCGGGGCGCCGGCACCCTGCACCTCGCGGACGGCGTGGACGATCTGACGCGGTTCGCGGCGCAACTGGCGACCCGGCGGATCCCGGACCGGCCGTTCGCCCTGTTCGGCCAGATGACGACCGCGGACCCGACCCGCTCGCCCGTGGGGACGGAGGCCGCGTGGGCCTACACGCACGTTCCGCAGGCCGTCGGCGGCGACGCGGGCGGCGAGGGCCTGACCGGTGCCTGGGACCGAAGCGAGCAGGACACGATGGCCGACCGCCTCGAGGCACAGGTCGAGCGCTACGCGCCCGGCTTCCGCGCACTCGTCCGGCGGCGCCGGATCCTGGCCCCGCCCACGCTGGAGCAGCGCGACGCGAGCCTGCGGGGCGGCGCGATCAACGCCGGCACCGCGGCGGTCCACCAGCAGGTGTTCTTCCGGCCGATCCCGGGCTCGGGCCGCCCCGAGACACCCGTCCGCGGTCTCTTCCTGGCCTCCGCGTCGGCCCACCCCGGGGGCGCCGTGCACGGCGGCCCGGGCGCGAACGCGGCGCGCGCGGCCCTTCATCTGCCGCCGGTGAACGCCCTGTTCACCCGGCTGCAGAAGTCGCTGGCCGGCGGCTGAGGGAGCGGGGAACCGTCATCGGCGGGAGGCGGGGAGCCGGGGCGCCGGGAAGGGAGACGGGGAGCCGTCGCAGCGCCGTTCAGGCCTCCGCGGTGATCGCCGCGAGCGCCGCGTCCAGGTCGGCGCCGACGCGATCGGCATCGCACTCCTGCGTGCCGCGCAAGGACCGGACGAAGGCGGCCACCTCGCGGCTGGGCAGCCGGACATGGACGCCGTCCGGCGGCGCCAGAGCGACCTCGATCCCGTGCCGGCCCCCGGCCGCCGGCCCCACCCGCACGTCGCCCTCCCCCGCCTGCGCCACCAGGCCGGCCGTGAGCAGGTCCCAGCCGAACGTCCAGCGGACCTCCTCGCCCTCGTAGCCGCCCAGCACCATCGTCACGGCGAGCGGGTCGGACGGGTCGTAGACGAGATCGACCGGAAGGCACGCCTTCGACTCACCGAGGAGGTCCACCAGTCCCACCGTGTTCAGCCGCACGGGCCCGCCATCGCCGCCAGGGAACATTCGCCGCTCCTCTTCCACACGCCCGCCTTGTGACTCTTTCGAGGGCTTTGCGGAACCACGCGTTCCGCTCGACTACGCCCGAGCGGCTTACCACTCAACCCGTCCTCAAACCAACGAGGTTGTGCGGACCCGCGCCTCGGTGGCGCGGCCACCGACCCGGCTCGGTGGGGTCCGGCCCCCGAGCTTGCGCGGGCGGCCGGCCGTGGCCCCGGAGCGAGGGCCGCGCCCCGCGATGGCCCATCCGGTGGTTCTGCCCGCGCCACGACCGGGTTCCGCGGCGCCCGGGTCGTAGCGTGCGGGGATGCTGAACGTGAATCCCGCCAGTGACCGCCTGTACCGCGTGATGCAGGCCCTGCTCGCCGCGTACGCCCAGAAGCGCGTGGCTCCGTCGGCTCCGCCCCGAGGCGTCGTAGAGGAGCAGGACGCCCTCGACGCGGTGGTGAACCTCGCCGCGACCCTCGACAGGAACCTCCAGGACGGCACCCTGCCGGAGAACGACGCGGCACACATGGCCGCCCTGCTCATGCTCGTCCGCGACTACGTCCGGCCCCTGCCCGAAGCGCGCGTCGAGCGCGGCGGGCAGCAGGTGGACGGCGTCACGGCGGACCTGCGGGAGTTCGTCGACGCCCTGCGCACCACCCGCGGCAGTTCGGGCATGCGCGGCTGAGGCCGGAGGGGTCGAGCGGCTCGGGCAGCGCTCCCCCGACCCGATCCAACGGGTCACCGACGTCGTCGGCGCGCAGAGGGGCCGCGGGGCCGGTGACGCCGGCGGGGGACGGGATCAGGTTCCGGCCTGAAGGCGGAGGCCCGCCAGCGTCAGCTCGAGGGCGGCGAGGAACTGCTCCCGGTCGTCGTGACCGGCGAACTCGTCGGCGATCTGGTGCACGAACGGGAACTCCGCGGCGTCGAGCGACCGCCACGTCGCGGCGTAGCGGCCGAGGAACTCCTCACGGTCCACGTGGCCGTCGAGCAGCTCCTGGGGGATTTCCGCGCCCAGGTCGGCGGCGGTGCCGACCACGACGCCCACGATCGCCGAGACGGCGTGGAACCGCTGCCGCGGCGTGAGGTCGAGGCGAAGTGTCTGCTGGCCGATCTTCTCGTACAGCCGCAGCGAGTGGCCCTGGACGTCGGTGTTGCGCATGAAGTACGCCGTCAGCCAGGGCCGGTCCACGATCGCGTCGAACAGCGTGACGGCCATGACGCGGAGGTCGGCGATCGGGTCGTCGCTGCCCGGCTGTCCTTCGACGGCGGTCAGGATCCCGCCGATCGCGTGGTCGGTGGCACGGTCGAACAGCTCGTCCTTGTTCGAGACGTACCAGTAGATGGTCCCGACGCCCGTGCCGAGCCGGGCGGCGAGGGCACGGAACGTCAGCGCCGATTCGCCCGCTTCGTCGAGCAGGGCCACTGCCGCGGTGAGGACGGCCTCCATGGAGTGCGAAGCACGTCGGCGGCCTCGGGGAGCGCCTTCGACGGAGCGTGTTCGCGGGGGTGCCATGAGATCCATTCAACCACAATTTGCGCCAGCATCGAACGACGTTCTATCATCGAACCTCGTTCGATAATCGTTCCGAGAGGAGGCCGGCCATGACTGCCACCACCACCGCGCCCGCTTCGACCCGCACCTACCCGTCGCTGCGCGCGGCCTGGATCCCCCTGGCCGCGCTCTGCCTGGCCTTCTTCGTCGAGATGGTCGACAACACGCTGCTCTCGATCGCGCTGCCCACGATCGGCCGCGACCTCGGCAGCGGCACGACCGCGCTGCAGTGGGTCACCGGCGCCTACTCGCTGACCTTCGGCGGCCTCCTGCTGACGGCGGGGTCCGTCGCCGACCGCCTCGGACGCCGCCGGGTGCTGCTGGTCGGCCTCGCCGTGTTCGGCCTGCTGAGTCTGTGCGTGGTCGCCGTCGACTCCACCGGGCAGCTCATCGCCCTGAGAGCGGGTCTCGGCATCGCCGCCGCGGCCATGGCGCCGATCACCAACTCGCTCGTCTTCCGGCTGTTCGACGACCAGGCGCTGCGGATGCGCGCGATGACCCTGATGATCATCGTCGGGATGTCCGGGTTCGTCCTCGGCCCGCTGCTGGGCGGCACCGCGCTCGCCCACGTGAGCTGGGAGTGGCTCCTGGTGGTCAACGCGCCGATCGCGCTGATCGCGGCCATCGGCGTCCGGCTGGGGGTCGCGGCCGACCGGCGGGAGGACCTGACCGACGACAAGCTCGACCTGCCGGGCGCCGTCCTCAGCGTCGTCGCCATCGGCCTGGCCTGCTACGCGCTGACCAGCGGCGTCGACCACGGCTGGCTCTCCGTGACCACACTCGGGTCGGTCCTCGGCGCGGTGGCCGCGGGCATCGCCTTCGTGGGGCACGAGCGCCGCAGCGCGGCACCCATGCTGGACCTCGGCCTCTTCTCGAACGGCACCGTCCGCGGTGCCGCCATCGCGCAGACCGGGACGTCCATCGCGATGGCCGGCGTGATGTTCGGGCTCATCCTCCACTTCCAGTACGCCTACGGCTGGAGCCCCGTGCGGGCCGGCCTGGCCAACCTGCCGATCATCGTGACCATGGTCGTCGCGACGCCCTTGTCCGAATGGCTCGCGAAGCGGTTCGGGCACCGCGTCGCCTGCCTGGTCGGCGCGGCCTGCCTGAGCGGGTCGCTGGCCGGCCTCGCCTGGGGTGTCGACCACGGGTACGCCGCCATCGCGGTCTCCATGGTCGTGATGACCGTCGGGCTGCGCACCGTCATGACGATCTGCGCCATCGCCCTGGTCGACGCGATGCCGGCCAACCGCACCTCGATCGGCACGGCGCTCAACGACACCGCGCAGGAGGTCGGGACCAGCGTCGGCACCGCCGTGATCGGCACCATGATCGCCGCGCTGGTCACCACCCAGCTGCCCGCGGGCGTCTGGAGCAAGGACCTCGTGGAGTCGTTCTTCCACGGCGAGCGGATCACGTACGCCCTGCTGGCAGTGGTCGTGGGCCTGATCGCGGCAGGTGGCGCGCTCACCCTCACCGACTCGCACTCGGTCGAGGAGCCGGCCTGAGGCAGGCCCGCCCGGCCCATGCCGCGAGGTGACGTCCGGGGCCCCGCGATGGCGGCCTCCGGACGGCGGGACGGCCCGCCGGGCATGCCACGGGCGCGCCAGGGCATCCGGTGGACATGGCTGTCCTGAGAAGAGTCGCCCGGCCCATGCTGGCCTGTGTGTTCGTCGGCAGCGGGGTCGGCGCGCTGCGCGCCCCGGCCGTACCGACCGGCCCGGCCCCCGAGGCGGACCCGGATCCCGCCGCTCGGCGGCTGCCGTATCTGCCGCAGAACGCGCGGGAGTTGGCCCAGGTGTGCGCCGCCGTGCAGGTGGGTGCCGGCGCGCTGCTCGCCCTCGGCAGGCTGCCTCGGCTCTCGTCGCTGGCACTGGCCGCGTCGTTGGTGCCGACGACGCTCACCGACCACGCGTTCTGGACCGTCGAGGATCCCGAGGAGCGGGCCGTCCAGCGGGTGCTGTTCCTCAAGAACGTCTCGCTGACGGGCGGCCTGCTGCTCGCCGCGGCCGACACGCACGGCAAGCCGTCCCTGGCCTACCGGGCCCGCGGGGCCGCCCATCGCACGGGCGCGGACGTCGCCGGGACCGCGCACGCGGTCGTCGCGGGCACCGGGGACCTGGCGCACGCCGTGGTCTCGGGGACCGGGCACCTCGCGCAGGCCGTCCGCTCGGGCACCGAGGACATCGCGCACAGCGCCGCCGCGCACCTGCACGACGCCACCGGCAGCGTGCGCGGCCACCTGCCCTGAGCCCCCGGCCCGGGGACACCGTCCCGCGCGGCCCGGCCCGCCACCGCGTTCGGCGGTGGCGGGCCGGCGTGCGAGGATCCCCGGGTGAACGATCTCCGTGTCCGCCCGGCCGCCGACGGCGATGTCGCCGCCCTCGTCCGCCTCCGTGACGACGCCGCGCGGTGGATGCTGGCCCGAGGGATCGCCGGTCAGTGGCTGCCGGGCGAGCTGGGCGAGGACCACTTCCGCCGCGTCATGGCGCACGGCGAGGTCTGGCTCGCGGAGAGGGGCGGACACGTCGCCGGCGCCTGGGAGTTGTGGTGGGAGGACCAGGCCGCGTGGGGCCCCCAGCCGCCGGTGGCCGGTTACGTGCACCGGCTCATGGTCGACCGTGCCGTCGCCGCTCCCGGCACCGGCACCTTCCTGCTGAACGCCGCGGAGCGTCGCGTGGCCGAGGCGGGGAGGCCGCTCGTGCGGCTGGACTGCCTGGCCGGGAACGCGGAGCTCAACGCCTACTACCGGCGCGCCGGTTACCGCGCGGTGGGCCGCAAGGACGGCAAGGCGCAGCCGGGCGGACCCGCCAAGTCCTTCACGCTGCTGGAGAAGGCGCTGCCCGGGGCGGACGGGGTGACGTCCGAGGGGTGATCGCGGGACGCCGCCGTGCCCGAGGGCCTCGCGCGTGCCGCGCCCGTTCTGCGCCGAGCGCGACCGGCGCGGCCGGGGGTCGCCTACGCATCGGCGCGCCGTTCCTGGCGCTCACCGTGGTCCGCTTCCTGCCGGCGGGCGACGCGCTGCCGCGGGGGTGACCGCCCGCCGTGGGGGCGACTACCGGAGGCGTCCGTGCCGCGGCCTTGGTGGCCTACCCGCTGTCGCGATCGGTCGCGCTTCCGGAGATCGACCGACGCCCGCGACCGCACCGAACCGCTCGGCCCGGCGTCCGTCGCCCCGGAACCGGTCGTCGTCACACACGCGGCATTCGCCCCCGCCCGCTGTCGGGCCGCCGTCGCGCCGTGAACGCGGCGGGGACGCCCGGCGGGCAGCCACCAGCGGAGATCCTGCCCTGGCACCAATCCGCGTGCCACGCGGCACCGAATCCAGGGTGAGCGCTCACGCCGGCAGGAGGTGCCCATGCGTGCCGCAGCGCATCGCGGTCCAGCGCACGGCCGGCCCGCGCAACGAGTCCTGGAGTCGCTGCCCGCACGCGTCTCACGCGGGGACCGCGAGGCTTTCGAGGCCCTCCGCACCGCCGTCGCCGGGTCCGTGCCGGGCCTCGCGCGGCGCGTGGTCAGGGACCGGGCGCAGTCGGAAGAGGTCGCGCGGGAGGTCCTGATCGACGTGTGGAGGTGCGCCGCCCGCTTCGACCCGCGGCAGGGCGGCGCGCTCGCCTGGATCATGACGCTGACCCACCGCCGTGCCGTGGACCGGGTGCGCTCCGTGCAGGCGGCCGCCGACCGCGAGGTGCGGGCCGGGAGCCGCGACCACGCGCCCGCCTTCGACGAGGTGAGCGAGCGGGTGGAACAACGGCTGGAACGCGAACAGGTACGCCGCTGCCTTCAGCAGCTCACCGGGCTCCCGCGCGAGTCGGTCACGCTCGCCCACTACCGCGGCTCCACCTGCCAGCAGACCGCCGAGGTCCTCGGCGCCGCGCCGGGCACCGTCAGGACCCGGCTGCGCGACGGGCTGATCCGCCTCCGCGACTGCCTGGGGGTGAGCTCATGACCGGCACCGACCTGCACACCCTGACCGGCGCGTACGCGGTCGGTGCGCTGACGCGGTCCGAGGCGGAGGAGTTCCGGCGCCACATGGGCCGGTGCGAGGCCTGCGCCCGGGAGGTCCGCGAACTGCGGGAGACCGCTGCCCGGTTGGCCCTGGCGGTGGCCGAGGTGCCGCCGGCCGGACTGCGACACCAGGTCATGTCGGCCGTCGGCGGCACCAGGCAGCTGCCCCCCGAGGTGAACGTCACTCCCCTGCGGTCCGCCCGGCGGCTCCGGTGGCGCCGGCGGCTGCCCTACGCGGCCGCCGCCGCGTGCCTGGCGGTCGCCGGAGTCGCCGGCGGAGTCGCTGTCGACGCCCAGAACCAAGCCGACTCCCAGCACCGGCAGGCCGTCCGCGCCGAACAGCAGGCCACGGAACTCAGCGCCCTGACGGCGGCACCCGACGCGACCTTCCACACCGGAGCCCTCAAGGGCGGCGGCACCGCCACCGTCGTCTCCTCCCGCGCCCTAGACCGGGCCGCCGTCCTCTTCCACGGCCTGCCGGCCCTGCCCCGCTCCCAGGTCTACGAGCTCTGGTACAGCCACCACGGCACGATGGTCCCCGCCGGGCTGGTGGCACAGGGACGGTCAGCGGGCGCCACCGTCCTCACGGGGTCGCAGGCGGCCGCCGACGGCGTCGGCATCACCGCCGAGCCCCACGGCGGCTCCACCTCGCCCACCAGCCCGCCGCTGGCCCTCCTGCCGGTGTGACAGCGCTGTCCGCGGGCATCGACCTCAAGCTCTGACGACCTGCCCGTGTCGTTCGCCCTGCCAGGGGTAGTCGTAGGGCGCGGATCTCGGGGCCGCCCATGACATCGGGTGGAGGCGACGATGGACCTGACGGTGCGCGAACGGAAAGTGCTGGCCGACATGGAGCGAGCACTGACACAGGAGGATCCCCACCTGGCCCGTCAGCTGGCGCGGATGCGGCTGACGCACAGGCGGGAGGCGCGGCCCGCGCCAGCGGAGGAGGCCCCGCCGACCGGAGCCGACGCCACGGAGCACGCGGCGGAACGCGCCGCGGCCCCGGACGGTACCGGGGACGACGAGCCCGGGGCCGCCGGGCGGCGCGTCGCCAAGGGGTTCCTCGCACTCGCCTTGGTGCTGTTCGTGGTGTCGGTCGTGACGGCGTCCCCCGAGACGCTGTACGCCGCGGGCACGGCCGCCCTGGTCTCCGCGGCGGCCTGCCTGGGGGCGCGTTCGGCCGCACGCCGCGAGTGACCGGCTCCGGCGGTCTCGTCACCGTCGGTCACGGCACGTACGGAGGTCAGCGGGGATAGCCGGACGGCGGCTCACCCGTGGCAGGGTGGAAGGGGCACGGCATCCGAGGGGAGCCCCGTCCATGGAGCATGCGAACGACACCATCGGCCTGCGCGCACAGCTGGGCCAACTCCTGTTCGCGCGCGTCGCCGGTCCCGAGGGGCCGCGCAACCGGGCCCGCATCCACGGCACCCCCGGCCCGCGCTGGTTCGGCCCCGACCGCCCCATCCGCCGGGTGCACGGTGACGCCTCGATGTTCATCGGCGGCCTGTCCGCGCTGCTGCTCCAGTCCCTCCACCCGCTCGCGATGGCGGCCGTCGAGGCCCACTCGGGATATCGCGGCGACCCCTGGGGCCGGCTCCAGCGGACCAGCACCTTCCTCGCCACCACGACGTACGGCACCGCGGAGTTCGCGGAGCAGGCGTGCGCCCGGGTACGGGCGGTGCACGACCGCGTGCGCGGCGTGTCCGCGGACGGCGAGCCGTACCGCGCCGCCGATCCCCGTCTGCTCGGCTGGGTGCACGCCGCCGAGGTGGACAGCTTCCTGCGCGCGCACCAGCGCTACGGTGCGCACCCCCTGACACCCGCCGGCTACGACGGGTACGTCCTCGACGCCGCGCGGATCGCGCAGGAGCTGGGTGTCGCCGACCCGCCCACCGACCGCGCGGAACTCTCCCGGACGCTCGCCGGCTACCGTCCGGAGTTGCGCGCCACCCCCGCGGCGCACCGGGCCGCCCGGTTCCTGCTGCTCCGGCCGCCCGTCCCGCTCGCCGTCCGGCTGCCGTACGGCGCGCTGGCCGCCAACGCCGTGTCGCTGCTCCCGCCGTGGGCCGCACGCGAGCTGGGCCTCCCCCGGCTGCCGCTGGTCGACCAGTGGTGCGTCCGGCCCCTGGGATCGGCCGTCACCTCGGCCGTCCGCTGGGCCATGGCCCCGGGGCGCCCGGCGGACACGTCCCCCGTGGAGTGACGGGACATCCCGGGCTTCCGTGTTCGAACGGGGTTTGAGCGGTCAGAAGAAGCCCATGACGCACTACCCGATGACGCACATCGACCTGACCGAGGGCACCGACCGGCGGACCGATCCGGACTCCGGCGCGGCTCCGCAGGCCCGGCACGCACGTCTCGCGCCCGCGCACCACCACGCCGCGAACTCGCTGCCCGCGACCCACGTGCTGCTGCTCGCCCTGTCCGCGGTCGTCGTCCTGATCGCCGTCCTCGCGGTCGCCATGAGGTGAGCACCGCACCGCCGGCCCGGCGCGACCGCGATGTCCGAAGTGTTTCGGTCCGTCCTGACCGGTGAGGCGAGGAGGAGAAGCGAGGAGGACGGCGGTCACGGCGAAGCGGGAGACCGCTCCCGGCCCACGGACCGGTTTCCCGGCCCGGGGCGCGCCCGCACCCGCCGGCTCTGCCCATCAGCGACGAATGAGGAATCGTGCCTGACGAGAGGATCGCCGGCCAGCCGGCCGGTCACCGTTCCCCCAGCCGTATATCCACCGCGCGGCCGGTCATCGGCCGCCCCCGCACCTGCCTCCCCGCTCGCGACCGGCGCACCGGTCCGGAAGCCTGGCGTTACCCCGAGGGCGACGAATCCACGATCGTCCGCAGCGAGGACTGACCCGCCCGCGTCGCGCCCAGCCCGTGCGCACCCCCTGTCGCGAGGACCGCTCGTCCGGGGCGTAACCTCGCGCTAGCCTCGCGCTACGAGTCGGGCGGGGGAACTGGGGGGCGCGTGTCGGAGCCATGGAACGGGGCGGGGCTGCCTCCCGCCGCCACGGAGCGGCTGGCGTCCGCGGGCAGCAGCGGAACGTGGACCTCGGCACTCTCCACCGGTGAGTTCGCGGCCGTCCGCGCGGTGGGCTTCGAGCCGGTCGGCCAGGTCATGGGGTCCGCGGTCTTCCACATCGGGCGCACCGGCAGGTACTGGGGCTACCACGACTGCCAGTTCGCCGGCGCCGGGTACGGCTACACCCTCGGTTCGCGCCGCGGCGGCGCCCAGGTCGCACTGTCCGGGAACGGCGCCCCGTCGGCGCCGCTGGTCGGCGTGTTCGACGAGGCCAGGCGCACCGCGCTGGCCCGCATGTCCGCGGAGTGCCGGGCCCTCGGCGGCGACGGAGTCGTGTCCGCGTCACTGACCATGGCCCCCTTCACCGGCCGCGCCAACTGCCTCGAGTTCCAGGTCATCGGCACCGCGGTCAGGGCTCAGGGCGTGCGGCACGTCGCCGACCCCTTCACCTCGCACCTGAACGGCGAGGGCTTCGCCAAGCTCGTCGGCGCCGGCTGGATACCGGTCACGCTGCTGGTCGGCATGTCGATCGGGGTCCGGCACGACGACTACGGGACCGCGTCGCAGCGGTACTCCTGGCGGAACACCGAGGTGGCGGGCTGGACCGACCTGGTCCACGCGGTGCGCTCCGACGCGCGGGCGCAGCTCGGCGTTCAGGGCGCGCGGCGGGGCGGTGACGGACTCGTGATGGCCGCGAACCGACTGCGGGTGTGGTCGGAGCCGTGCATCCGCTCCGGCAACCGGGACCAGGAGGACCACATCGCCGAGGCGACGATGATCGGCACGACGATCGCCCGGTTCCGCGTCGGGCAGCCGCCGCCGCGGACCCTGTCCGTGATGCCTCTCGGCGGCCGCGGACGGACCCCGTGATCTCCCCGCGCCCTGCCCGGTGCCGCTCCCGTTCCCCGTCCCTTTCCGGCTCCCGTTTCCATCTGGCCGCCCATCTCCCGATGCCTGTCACGCATCGCCCAACGCACGGTCGACGAGGGGTACTGACATGACGAACCAACAGCCGAGCGCCGAAGGCGTTCCCGCGGACGCGATGCGCCGGTTGGCCGAGCTGACGCCCGGAAGGCCCGGCTCCCTCTTCACCAGCGACCTGTCGGTGAACGAGTTCCTGCTCGTCAGGGAGGCCGGTTTCAAGCCGATCGGCCTGGTGCTGGGCAGCTCGATCTACCACGTGGGGATCCAGCTCGGCCGCTGGGGCAAGAACCAGGAGCTGACCACCCTGAGCCAGGCGATGTACCACGCCAGGGAGCTGGCCATGACGCGGATGGAGGCGGAGGCCGCGGCGCTGGGCGCGGACGGCATCGTCGGCGTCCGGCTGACCGTGGAGGCGCGGGAGTTCGGCAACGACATCGCGGAGTTCATCGCGATCGGCACCGCGGTCAAGGCCGACGCCCCGCCGCCCGGCGGCGGCACGTGGCGCAACCTCAAGGGGCAGCCCTTCACCTCGGACCTGTCCGGGCAGGACTTCTGGACGCTGATCCGGGCGGGCTACGCGCCGCTGGGCATGGTGATGGGCACCTGCGTCTACCACATCGCCCACCAGAAGATGGGCGCGGTGCTGTCGAACATGGGCCGCAACGTGGAGATCGAGCAGTTCACGCAGGCCCTCTACGACGCGCGTGAGCTGGCCATGGCACGGATGCAGACGGAGGCCGAGGCGCTCCAGGCGGAAGGCGTGGTCGGGGTGCAGCTCAACGCGCACAACCACCGGTGGGGCGGGCACACCACCGAGTTCTTCTCGATCGGCACGGCGGTCCGGCCCCTGCGGCCGGACCACGAGATCGAGCGGCCCACGATGGTGCTCAGCCTCGACGGCTGACAGGCCCGGGCCCGGGCCCGGCAGTGCACGACGATGTCTCGGAGCGTGAGGGAAGACGATGAGTGAGCGGGAACCTTCGGCGGAGCAGCCGGATCCGGGCGCGGTGCTCGACCAGCTGGCCGCCGCGCTGCGCCGGGACGCGGCCGACCTGGAGACCTACGCCAAGGTGCTGACCGTGTCGCTCGCCGACGCGCTGCCGGCGGACGCGGTCGCCGTGGAGCGCAGGCGCACCGTGGGCGACCGGCTCGCGGGGCGTGAGGGCCGCGTCGAGCGGCTCGAAGTCACCCTGGACGACAAGCGGTTGATCCTGACCGTGACGCACGGCCGCCCCCAGGGCGAGCTGGCGACCGTGGTGCGCGGCGTGGTCCTCTCGCGGACGCCGGTGCCGCTCGACGCGTGGGCGGCCGATCTGGCCGCGGCGGTGGCCCGCCGCGCCGAGTCCGACGCGCGTGCCCGCGCGGCCCTGGAGAGGCTGGTCCTGGGCGACTGAGGCGGCCGGCGGGCCGGCCGCGCCGCTCACACGCGGCTGCGCCGCCCGTCGCCCGCCCACCATCGCCCCATGGTCAGCCCGGTGGGCCGTCGTCGGCGCGGTCAGCCCGTCGTCCAGTGGCGGAGCTTCTCGGGGTTGCGCACCACCCAGATGTGCGTGATCCGGTCGTCCGCGACGTCGAACGCGAACACCGTGACCGTGACGCCGTCCTGCACGGCGACCAGGCCGGGCTGGCCGTTGACGCTGTCCTCCAGGAACGCCATGTTCTCCGGCTTGCGGCGGGCGATCTCGACCCAGGCGTGCGCGATCTGCTCGCCGCCCTCGATGGGGTGCAGGAACGTCGCGGCGAGCCCGCCGCCGTCGGCGATCGCCGTGGCGCCGGGATCGAGCAGCGCGACGAGCGCGTCGATGTCCTTGGCTTCCCACGCCTGCTTGAAGTCCCGCACGACGCCGGCCCGTTGGGCGGCCGGCGTCGCGGACGGCCGCGACGTCCTGATGCGGCGGCGCGCCGACGAGGCCAGCTGGCGGCACGCCGCCGGTGTCCGGCCGACGATCTCGGCCACCTCCGCGAAGGAGTGGCAGAACACGTCGTGGAGGATGAACGCGACGCGTTCGGCCGGCGTCATCGACTCGAGCACGACCAGGAACGCCAGGTTGACCGACTCGTCCAGCGTGACACGGTCGGCCGGGTCCACCGAGGCGCCGCCGGGCCGCCCGCCGCCGAGGCTCCACTCCGCGTGCCCGGGCAGCGGCTCGGGGATCCACGCGCCGACGTACGTCTCCCGCCGGGCACGGGCGGAGCCGAGCACGTTCAGGCAGATGCGGCTGGTGACGGTCGTCAGCCAGGCGCCGGGCGACTCGATGGCGTCCTGCTCGGCCGGGGACATCGCGTACCAGCGCGCGTAGGTCTCCTGGACGGCGTCCTCGGCCTCGGCGACGGAGCCCAGCAGCCGGTAGGCGATGTTGATCAGCTGGCGCCGCTCGCTCATCACCGTGTCCAGGCCCTCGTCGGGCCCGCCCTGTCGTGTCCCGGATCGGGTGGTCATGGTGCCGGCGGCTCCCTCGCTCGCTGCTGCGCTCACCCCATTCGACAGGACGGCGGCCCGGAATGTGAGGCGGCGGGCCTCGCGGCCGACGACGCGCCGGTCCGTGGCCGGGGCCGTGGACGCACCGTACGGCGCCGCGCCGCCTGACATTCCGGCGTGCTGCGTTGTCGTACCCGCCGAGAGCAGCACTTCGTCCAGCGAACAGGAAGACCACACAGCCATGACCACCCCGATGCCGGCCACCCAGTTCGAGGCCCCCGCGACGACCGACCGCCTGGAGCGCGCGGCCGCCGCCCTGACCGCACACGGCTTCGCCGTGGAGATCCTCGACGACGCCGCAGCCGCGCGTGTCCGGATGCGCGACCTGATTCCCGAGGGTGCGAGCGTGTTCACCGGCGCCAGCGAGACACTCCGCCTGTCGGGCATCGACGACGACATCAACGCCGGCGGGCGGTACGAGGCGATCAAGCCCCGGGCCGTCGCGATGGACCGCACCACCGAAGCCGACGGCATCCGGCGGCTGCTCGCGAGCCCCGACGTCATCGTGGGCAGCGTCGCCGCGCTCACCGAGACCGGCTCCCTCGTGATCGCCTCGGGCAGCGGCAGCCAGCTGCCCGGTTACGCGGGCGGCGCCGCCCGCGCCATCTGGGTCGTCGGGGCGCAGAAGGTGGTGCCCGACCTGGAGACCGCGCTGCGGCGCGTCGAGGACCACTGCCTCCCGCTGGAGAGCGCCCGCACGCGGAAGGCCTACGGGGTGCCCAGCGCCGTCAACCGCCTGCTCGTCCTCAACGCCGAGCGCACCCCGGGGCGCGGCACCGTCCTGCTGCTCCGCGAGGCCATCGGGTTCTGAGCCCGGACCCCGCCCCGGAACGGCGTCGCCCGGCGCCGCGCTGCGCGACCACTTGGTGCCCCGTACGGTTGATTGAAGGCCGCACCTCCGACCTCGCTCAGGGCCGGGGAGAGGAGCTGTGTCGATGCAGACCGCGATCGGCGACTACGCGCTGCTGTCCGACTGCCGGACGGCGGCGCTGGTGAGCAAGGGCGGTTCGATCGACTGGCTGTGCGTGCCCTGCTTCGACTCCCGCGCGGTGTTCGCCCGGTTGCTCGGCGAGGGCGCCGGGCACTGGTCGATCGCCCCGTCGGCGGGCTTCGAGAGCAGTCGCGTCTACCTGGACGGGTCCCTGGTGGTGCGGACGTCGTTCCGCACCACCGGCGGGGAGGTGGCGGTCACCGACGCGTTCGCCACCGGACCCAACGAGGGCGGCCACGCGCTGGGGGCCGAGGCCCCGCAGGTGCTGGTGCGCGTGCTGCAGGGGATCCGCGGCGACGTCGACGTCGAGGCGCAGTTCGCACCGCGCCCGGAGTACGGGCTGGTCCACCCGCTGCTGATCCCGGTGGAGGGCGGCATGCGGTGCCACGGCGGACCGCACACCCTGGGGCTGAGCTCCCCGGTCCCGTTCGAGGTCGACGACTGCGCGCACGCCAGGTTCACCGTGCACGCCGGGGACCGGCTCGCCTTCGCCCTGCACTTCGTGCAGGCCGGTCAGACGCCGCGGCTGAGGAGCCAGGGGGAGATCGAGGACCTGTTGTGGGAGACCATCGGCGCGTGGCGCGTCTGGTCCGACCAGCACGAGCGGTACCAGGGCATGTGGGAGGACCAGGTCCACCACAGCGGCCGGGTGCTGCAGGCCCTCACCTACCGTCCCTCGGGCGCGATCATCGCCGCCCCCACCACCTCCCTGCCGGAGGCGGTGGGCGGCCCTCGCAACTGGGACTACCGCTACGCGTGGGTCCGTGACGGTTCCTTCGCACTCAACGCCCTGTGGGTCGCGGCCTGTCCGGACGAGGCGGTGGCGTTCTTCGACTGGATGGCGCAGGCCGCGGCGGCCGACCCGCGGGGCCGCCAGGACCTGCAGATCATGTTCGGGGTCCGTGGCGAGTGCGACCTGACGGAACGGGAGTTGGGCCATCTGCCGGGGTGGCGGGGCAGTTCGCCGGTGCGGATCGGGAACGACGCCTGGCGACAGCGGCAACTCGACGTCTACGGGGAGCTGATGTGCTCGGCACACCGCCTGCGCTCCTACCTGCCGCGGGCCGACACGACGACGTTGCACTTCCTGGCCTCGCTGGTGGACACCGCCTGCCAGCGGTGGCGGGAGCCGGACGAGGGCATCTGGGAGGTCCGCAGCGGGCGCCGGCACTTCGTGTACTCCAAGCTGATGTGCTGGGTGGCCGCGCACCACGGCGTGCAGCTCGCCGGACTGCTCGGCGCCGAGGACCGCGTGCCGGTGTGGAGCCGCGTCCGGGACGAGATCCGCGCCGCGATCGAGGAGCACGCCTGGAACGACGACGTCGGCGCGTACACCCAGGCCTTCGGCTCCCGCGTCCTCGACTCCTCGACGCTGATGCTGCCGCTGGTCGGCTTCACGCCGGCCGACGACCCGCGGATGCTGTCCACGCTCCGCGCGATCACCGAGCACCTGACCGACGACCGGGGCCTGGTCCACCGGTACGGCGCCATGGACGACGGGCTGACCGGCGGCGAGGGGACGTTCCTGCTGTGCACCTTCTGGCTCGCCGAGGCGCTGGCGCTGGCCGGGGAGGTCGACGAGGCGGAGCGGGTGTTCGAGCGGGCCGCGGCGGCCGCGAACGACGTCGGGCTGATGGCCGAGGAGGTCGCCGTCGGATCGGGCGAGGCACTGGGCAACTTCCCCCAGGCGTTCAGCCACGTGGGGCTGATCAACGCGGCGTGGATGATCTCCCGGGTGAAGTCCGGCGAGATCACCGCGCGGAGCATCGCGGACGGTACGGCGTTCTGCCCCGACTGAGTCCGCCCCCGCGGGCCGCCCCGCCGCCGGGCCGGGCGCGCGCCCGGGCCGCCGCCGTGGGCCCGGCACCTGAAGGCGAGTGTGCGGGACACCCTCACGCGGGGGCTGGCGTACCGGGCGGCGCGAGCGCGGGACGGCGCCGGCTGATCGTCCGGGGCGGCGGCCACGGCGCGGGGCCCTGACAGGTGCCGGGACGGCCCGGGGCCGTCCCGGCACCTGTCAGGGCCCGGGACGTCCGGTCAGCCGAGCGCGGTGTCCCCGCACAGGTGGACGCTCACGCCCAGTTCGGCGAACATCGCGGCCTTGGCCAGCAGGCCCCTGTCGGCCGTCTCGGCGTCGGGCGCGTAGACGACGTTCAGGTGGTTGGCGCGGTGCCGGGCCATGAACTGGTCCCGGGTGACCCCGTGCAGCACCGCGTGCATGATCGGCCACTGGGGGGTCGTGGCGTCGAGCCGGCGCCGCGTCTCCTCCTCGGGCAGCTCGACCACCGTGGCACGGCCCAGGTCGACATGGAGGGCTCCGTCCATCAGGAACACCCGCGACCACACGATCTCCCCGGGCTTGGAGACACCGCTGAGCGTGCCACCGCCGAGCGGGAAGTACATCGGCGGCTGCCGCATGCTCCACGACCGGTCGTAGCCGCCGTTGTGCGAGGCCGGGACCGAGCCGGAGATCTCGAAGACCCACACGAACCGGCCGTCGTACTCCTCGCCCCAGCGGATGTCGTGCAGGGTGGTGGCCGGGTCGAGACCCATCGCCTTCCAGATGCGGTTGGTGACCAGGGAGTCGACGGCCACGCCTTCGTCCACCTCGTTGAAGTGCGGCAGCGCGGCGCCGGCGTAGAGCTCGCGCGACCCGTCACGGCTGAGCACCGGCGGCCGCGACACGTTGTTCAGCAGTCCCTCGGCGAGGTCGCTGGCCGGGACGGTGTCCTTGAGCCCCTGCTGGTACTGGATGCCGACGGCGTCCAGGCCGAAGTCGTCGGCCATGCGCAGCGCGGCCACGTACATCCGGAACTGGCTGAGGAGCTGGGCGTCGGTCAGCTCGGTGGCCTCGTCGGTGCCGGTGTGGAAGGTCAGCCCGGCACCGTCGAGCCAGGTGCGGACGGCCGCCGCCTCCTCGTCGCCGACCCGCCCCATCTCGGCGACCAGCGCGCTCTGCGACAGCCGCTCCTTGTAGATGCCGAGGGGGTTGAGCAGTTCGTCGTCGAAGATGGCGTTGTACATGCCCATGCAGCCCTCGTCGAAGACGCCGATGACGGCCTTCTCGTCCCTCAACTGCCGCGCGAGCGCCGTGCCGAGTTCCGTCTCGGGCCCCGGCGGCAGCGCCGGCAGCTCCCGCACGTGGCTGGTGTCGTGCGTCAGGCGCCCGGTGCCGAGCCAGGTCTTCAGGCCCTGCAGCGCGGCCTCGTCGGTGAAGTCCTCGCTCCACAGGACGGAGTACGGCGTGCCCGCCTTCGTCATGCTGCCCGCCAGGTTGAGCAGGCCCACCAGCCCGGGGTACTCGCCGCTCCAGTTCGCCACGACGAGGATCGGGCCGCGGTGGGTGCGCAGTCCGGCCAGCACATGGTGGCTGTACTGCCAGACGGCCTCGACGACGATCAGCGGCGCGTCGGGGGGCAGGCGTTTGAACACCTCGATGCCGGCCCGCTGGCTGTCGATGAAGCCGTGGCCCTTGTCCGCGTCGACCTCGTGGCCGCGCTCGACCCTCCAGCCCAGGGAGCCGACCGCGGCCGACAGCGCTGCCTCCAGCCGCTCCTGGACCGGCCAGCAGGTCACGTTCGCGCTCGGCCGCAGGTCACCGCTGGCGACGGTGTGAACGACGCCGGGCTCGGCGGCCGGCGGCTGTATGGGCGTCGGCAGGGAATACGTCATGCCGGGTGACTCCTTCGCAGTGGCTGGCTGACTGTGGTGCGGGGTTCTCGGGGATCGCGGCTCGCGGCTCGCGGCTCGGGGTTCGCGGCTCGGGGTTCCGGGTTCCGGGTTCCGGGATCGCGGCGGCTTCCGGGCCTTCCGCGGCCGCGGCCGTACGGATTCAGCGACTTCCGTGGCCTCGGCGGCCTGCGGGGCTACCGCGACGGGGCCGGGGCGGAGACCGCGGTCAGCGGTGCTGGCGGGCCGCGAGGGCGTGCACGACGTCGGCGGAGGCCGGGTAGAGCTGCCGGTACAACCCGTACAGTTCGTCGTAGGCGGCGGTGCGGGCCGGGTCGGGCCGGACCACCTCGGCGACCGGGTTCCAGTCGTCGATGCGGGCGTCCCCGGCGAGTTGGGCGGCGAGCAGCGCGTCGCCGTACGCGGCGCCGATCGTGGTGGCCCGGACCTCCTGGGCACGGCCGGTGACGTCGGAGACGATCCGCGTCCACAACGCGCCCTTGGTGCCGCCGCCGACCGCCACGATCCGGCGGATGTCGCCGCCGGCCGCCTCGATCGCCTCGATGTTGTGCCGCACCCCGCACGCCGTGCCCTCGAGCGCGGCCCGGTAGAGGTCGCCACGGGTGTGGGAGAGCGTCAGACCGGCGATGAGGCCGCGGGCCGCGGGGTCCATGAGCGGGGTCCGCTCCCCCGCGAAGTACGGCAGCATGAGCAGGCCGTTGGCGCCCGGCCCCGACTCCTCGGCGAGCCGCAGCAGTTCGGCGAAGTCGGGTGAGCCGAACAGCTCGCGCAGCCAGGTCGTCACCGCGCCCGACGTGGCCATGCCGCCGGCCAGGTTGCGGGTCCCGGGCAGCGCGCCGACGGTGCTCCACAGCGCCGGGCTGGTGAGCAGCCCGGCGCCGGGCACCGTGTGCACCAGGAACATCGTCGTCCCGTACATCAGCATCAGGTCGCCCGGGCCCTGCGCGCCCACGCTCACCGCCTCGGCCCAGGCGTCGATGGTCCCGGTCGTCACCGGCACCCCGGCCGGCAGCCCCGTCTCCGCGGCCGCGTCAAGGGTCACCGCCCCGGCGGCCTCGCCGGACCAGCGCAATGGGGGCAGTTCCAGCCGCGGGGCGATCCGCTGCACCCAAGGCGCGTACCACTCCTGGGCGTTGGTGTCGTACAGGGGCGTGCACTGGCTGGCCGAGTGGTGGTCGAGGACGTACGCGCCGGTGAGCCGGCGCACCAGCCACGAACTGGGCATGTACAGCCGGCGGGCGTCGGCGAACGCCTCCGGCTCCTCGTCGGCGACCCAGGCGATCTTCGCACCGGCGGCCTGCGACGACAGCCCTGACCCGCAGCGGCGGACGATCTCCTCGGCGCCCAGCTCCTCCTCGAGGCGCGCGATCTGGGCCGTGGAGCGGGTGTCGACGCCATAGAGGATGGCCGGCCGCACCGGAGTGTCGTGGCCGTCGGTGAGCAGCACGCACGGCCCCATCCCGCTGACGCCCACGGCGGCGACGGCCAGGCCGTCCTGGTCGAGGTCCGCGGTCAACTCGCGGGACAGGGAGGCGAACTCCCTCCACCACACCCGGGCGTCCATCTCGAAGCGCCCGGGGCCCGGACGGTCCACCGCGTGCTCCCGCACGGCCGAGCGGAGCACGTCGCCGCTGCCGGCGTCGACCAGGACGCCCTTGCTGCTCGACGTGCCGATGTCCACGCCGATGACTGCGTTACGAGGCATGCACGGCATCGTGCCTGAAATCGATTTCACATACAAGGGTATCCGCAGGCTGCTCATCATGTCGGTCCCCTTGACCGGCCCCCCAGGACCTCCCTACGCTCCCAGGCGTATGGCTGAAATCGATTGCTCTGCCTACCCGTTCCTCACGCGTCGGCCGTGGTTCGTCACCCGCCAGGCGGCAGGTCGTCGCCGCCACCGCGCTGCCACCGCGCCGCGCAGACGTCGTCGCCGCCCTGACGCCGTCGCGCATCCGTCTTGCCGCGGCCTCGCCGCCGGCCGAAGGGACCGCCCATGACCCGCATCGTGCGCTTCGCCGACCGCTCCGGATCGCCCCAGACCGGCGTGCTGGACGCCGCCGGGGCCGTGCACGCCTTCGGCGAGCCGCGCGTCGCCGGCCTGCTCCAGGAGCGCGTGGAAGAACTGCGCGCCCGTGTGGAGAGCGCGCTGGCCGCCCCCGCCACGCACGCCGCGGCGGACGTGCTGC
Source organism: Actinacidiphila rubida (assembly GCF_900110255.1). GTDB lineage: Bacteria > Actinomycetota > Actinomycetes > Streptomycetales > Streptomycetaceae > Actinacidiphila > Actinacidiphila rubida. Next base: position 158,063 of record NZ_FODD01000010.1, on the reverse strand, counting down.
TGCTGCCGCCGCTGGACGGCCGGATGGAGGTGTGGGCGGCCGGCGTCACCTACGAGCGGTCGCGCGAGGCGCGCGTCGCCGAGAGCACCGAACAGACGGTCTACGAGCGGGTGTACGACGCCGAGCGTCCCGAGCTGTTCTTCAAGTCCGTGCCGTGGCGGGTGGTCACCGACGGCGAACCGATCGCCGTACGGCCGGACTCGGCCCTGGACGTGCCCGAACCCGAACTGGGGCTGGTCGTCAACCGGTACGGGGAGACGGTCGGTTACCTCATCGTCGACGACGTCAGTTCGCGCGCGATCGAGGGCGAGAACCCGCTGTACCTTCCGCAGGCGAAGATCTACGCCGGGAGCTGCGCGGTGTCCTCCGCCTTCGTACCCGCCTGGGAGCTGGCCGACCCCGGCGCGCTCGGCATCCGGATGACCGTGTGGCGCGACGGCGCCGCGGTCTTCGAGGGCGCGACGACCACCGCGGCGTTCCACCGCGCGCCGGAGGACCTGGTCGGGCACCTGACCGCCGCCCAGCCGTTCCCGGACGGCGTGGTGCTCTCCACGGGCACCGGCATCGTGCCGGGCCTGGATTTCACGCTCACCGACGGGGACGTCGTCGAGATCGGCGTGGACGGCCTCGGCACCCTCACCAACCCGGTGGTCGGCGACCCGGGCCGGCTGGCCTGGCTCGCCGAGGCCGCCGACCGTCCGGCCCTGCGTGCGGCGCACCGCGGGCCGGCCGCCTCGGGGGTGCCGGCCCGCTGAACCACCGTGCGGCCGGGGCCGTTCGGCTGGGTGCCCCGGCGCCTCGCCGGGCGTCGCGTCCGGTGTGGCCGGCGGGCCCGTTCCGCGACGGGCCCGCCGGTGTGTCCGGGGCCCTCAGCGGTAGTACGCCTCCAGTTCGCCGATCGAGGTGAAGGTGCGGGTGCCGCCGGGCGCGCCGATGACGCGCACGCCGTCGGCTGCGGTCGGCGTGAACGACAGCGTGTACGTGTGGTTGGGGCCGGCCGCGGAGGAGTAGGGATACGCCGGGCTCACGGTCTGCCCGGCCGCGTCGTGCCACTGCCCGCCGCTGCGGACCTGCACGCGCAGCCCCGACGCGAACCAGCCGCCGTCGGCGAACATGCTGCCCGAGGTGTACACGACCTGGTCGACCGTGTACGCACGTGGCCAGGTGTCACCCCACCAACTGCCCGTCTTGTTCTCGTCGTTCCAGTCGTCGTCGGACTCGGACCGGTTGCCGTCGTTGTAGAAGGCGGTGTTGCCGTAGTGCATGGCCCGCTCGATGCCCACCGCACCCGGCTCGCGGGCCAGGTCGCGGGCCGCGTCGGGGGGGTTGGACGGCGTGGAGGGGGTGGACGGCACCAGGTTCATGTGCCGCAGGGAGTACGTGTACGCCCAGTTGTCGCCGGCCGGCAGGCCGCCGCCGCACGTACACACGTTGGACTGCAGCCACATCGACGTGCCGTCGGCGCTGATGTACTTCGAGGGGATGGTGGTGGCGTAGCCGCCGTGTTTGGTGTTCGTCCACGGGTAGCCGCCGAAGTCCTTGGTCTCGAAGTGCCGCCACGGGCCCCAGGGCGTCGGTGACTCGTAGAACTCGAAGGTGTACTCGGTCCACGACGTGTAGAGGTAGCGGTTCAGCGGTTTGTCGTAGACGACGCCGCCCTGGCTGACCACGCTCAGGTTCGAGGCGCGGCCCGCGGTGTAGACGTTCGGGTAGATGTGCCGGTCGTCGTGGAGCACCGCGACGCGGCTGCCGATGTCGGAGGACCAGGCCGGGGTGCCGTCGGCGGCGAAGCCGCTCACGAACTGCCAGGCGGCGCGGTCGAGTACGGAGGCGCGCGGCACCCGTGCGAGGTACACGTCGGCCGGGTCGGGGACGGAGTTCGTGTACGAGTCGCGCCAGTTGTGGTCGAGGCCGTAGGCGTAGACGTACCCGTCGGGCGCGTTGGCGTACGCCTTGCCGTAGTCGAGGAACATCACGGTGGTGAAGACCCCGCCGGGGAACATGGGCGCCGCGTGGTTCCACGTCCAGGTCCTGCCGTGGTCGGTGGACTGGGCGATGGTGGCGGCCGGCGCGTCGTTGAAGTCCAGCGCCAGGTCCTGCACCGCGAGGTACAGCGTGCCGCCGACGCAGGCCATTCCGGTGGGCTTGCGGCTGTGGTTCGCCGTCCACACCTGGCCGACGGCGTCGCCCTGCGCGAGGCTGGTGCCCTGCAGGCCTCCCGGCATCCCGGCGACCCGCGCGACGCCGATGTCGCTGCCCGGAGCGCCGAATCCGCCGCCGTCGCCGTACGCGCCGTAGACGTTGTCGTCGTCGGACCAGCAGTTGGGCCACAGGTCGCCGTGTGCGCCGTTGTCGCCGACGGCGGGCGCGCCGACGGTGGCGCCGGAGTCGATCTGGACGGTGGAGAAGAAATCGCTTTCAGCAGGCGAGGTCGCGGGACTTGCGGACGCGAGGGCGCCGGGCGGCGCCGCGGCGTGCCCGTGCGCCGTCGCCGACGGCGCCGTGACCAGGGACAGGCTGGCGGCGACGACCGCGGTGGCGGCGAGCCGCAGCACGGGCCACCGCCCGCGGTGTCGAGCAACTCTGGACAAGGGGACTCCCGGGGAGTTGCCGTGCGTGGAATCGATTCCACGCAAGCTAGAACCAGGCCCCCCGACCGTCAACCCCCACGCACACCGCCCCGGGAGGCGGCCCAGGCACCCGCGGGCGGGGCCCGCCGGGCCGCCCACCGACTCCCACCCCGGGCCGGCTCCGGCCCCGCGGGCTTCCCTCGCACGCGGCCGGGTGCCCGATCGGCTCCCGCCCCGGGACCGGCGTCAGCGGCCGGCCTTCGCCGCCCACGCCAGGATCTGCGCCGCGCCCTCACGGACCGCGGCATCCGGGTGTCCGGCGAGCTGCCCGCACGCCGCCACGACGTCCGGCTTGCCGTCCCGCGCCGCAAGCGCGTCCTGCACCCCGGTCTGGATCCAGTCGGCGTGACCATCGTCGGCCCGGGCGACCGCGACGGCGATCAGCCGCACGGCGGCGGCCGTCCCGGTGCGGGTGAGGGCCGCTGCCGTCCGCCGGCTCACGGCTGTGTCCGCACCGTCCAGCAGCAGACCCGACAGCGCCTCCGCAGCGGCCGGATCCTCGGCGGACGGCGCGAGACGGCACCCGGCCCGAGCACGTCGCCGCCACGATCGGGACGAGGCCTCGCCCAACGCCGCCCGCACCGCGCCCACTTCGTCCGACATGAGCGGACGGTCCCACGTCCCGCGGGGAACGGCGACCCGCTTTCGGCGCGGCCGTTCGCCCGGGAGCCGTCCGCGGGGCTCAGGCTCGTGGGCCCGCCGTTGAGTCGCGGATCTCGAGGGCCGTGCGCAGCACCACCGTCTGGAGGGGACGGGGCGTGCCCGCGATCCGGTCCTGGAGGAGGGTCGCCGCGGTCCAGCCGAGGTCGTAGGAGGGCAGGCGGACCGTCGTCAGGCTCGGGTCGACCATCGGCGCCCACGGCACCTCGCCGAAGGACAGCACGCCGAAGCCGGGCACGGAGACACCGGCCTCGCGGAGGGCCTGCAACGCCCCCACGGCCATCAGGTTGTTGGCGACGAACACCGCGTCGGGCCGCTCGGGCCGCGCCAGCAGGTCGGTCATCGCCTTGTGGCCGCCCTCGACGCGGAAGTCGGCGAACCGCGTCCACTCGTCCGGCCGTTCCATACCGCCGCCGGCGGCGAGTTCGGGGTGCTCGCGTGCGTGGTCGGCGAGGGCGGTGCGGTAGCCGGCCAGCCGCTCCTCGGCCGTCGAGGCGCCACGCGGGCCGGTGATGCAGGCGATCCGCCGGTAGCCCCGCGCGAGCAGGTGCGCCGTCGCGTCCTCGCTGCCGCGGGCGTTGTCGACGAGCACCACGTCCACGTCGCTGCCACGCGGCCGCCGGTCGACGGCCACCACGGGCATGCGGCGGCCCTCCAGCACCGACAGGTCCGTGCGGTCGCGCGACGCGGCCGCCACGATGACGCCCGCCATCTGCTCGGCCATCGCGACCTCCAGGTAACGGCGTTCCTTGTCCACGTCCTCGTCGGTGTTGCACAGCACGACCGACAGGTTGGTCTGCTGCGCCGCGTCCTCGACGCCGCGCGCCATGGCCGTGAAGAAGGGGTTCTCGATGTCGGGGATGAGCAGGCCGATCACGCTGGCGCGCTGCGTCCGCAGGGACCGTGCGACCCGGTTCGGCGCGAAGCCGAGTTCGGCCGCGGCCCGCCGCACCCGCTCGGCCCGTTCGGCCGTGACGCGCCCGCCGTTGAACACGCGCGACACGGTCGCGGCCGACACCCCGGCCGCCCGCGCCACATCCTGGACCGTGGTCGCCATCCGCCGTCCCGCCCCTTCCCGCGCCGGTCCGGCGTCCGCACCGCGGTCCGCTCCCACCGGCGGTCTTGTGCCAACCCTTGACAGCCTCGTACCGGAACTCTAACTTCGCGTGAAATGGATTTCAAGGCGCTCCCAGCTCCACATCCTCCACTCTGGGGCGCCCAGACGCAGATTCCCCGGCGCTTTCGACCGGGGCTTTGGCCCTCACATCTGAAATCGATTTCACATCGGAAGGTGCATCGTGATCAATTCTGGCCTGGACGGCCTGGCCCGCCGAACCGGTGGGGTGAGCCGTTCCGTCAGTGCCGAGAACCCTACCGGCGGCAAGGGCCAAGGGGGGATGGCCACGGAAGGAACGGGTGCCGTCGCCGCCGGACCGCTCGGCCGCGGCTGGAAGGTCTCCCCCAGCATCGAGATCGCCCCCGGCGAGACCGCGGTCCTGGCCGACATCGCGGGCCCGGGCACCATCCGGCACCTCTGGTGCACCACCGCCCCGCACCGCGCCTGGCGGGGCACCCTGCTGCGCGCCTACTGGGACGGCGCGCCGGACCCGGCGATCGAGGTCCCGCTCGGCGACTTCTTCTGCAACGGCTGGAACAGCTTCGCGCAGGTCTCCTCCGCGCTGGTGGCCGCCAACCCGTACGGCGGCTTCAACTCGTACTGGCCGATGCCCTTCCGGCAGGCCGCGCGGCTCACCCTGGAGAACCTGTCGGCGGAGACCGTCACGCTCTACTACCAGGTGGACTACGAACTCGACGACGTCGCGGACGACGCCTGCTACCTGCACGCGCAGTGGCGCCGCAGCCACCCCGTGCCGTTCGGCGAGGTGCACACCCTGCTCGACGGGGTGACCGGCACCGGCCAGTACGTCGGCACGTACCTGGCCTGGGGGGTCAACAGCCCCGGCTGGTGGGGCGAGGGCGAGCTGAAGTTCTTCCTCGACGGGGACGGCGAGTTCCCGACGATCTGCGGCACCGGAACCGAGGACTACTTCGGCGGCGCCTGGAACTTCGACGTCCCGGGCCAGGGCTACACCTCCTACACCACGCCGTACCTCGGCCTGCCGCAGATCCTGCGGCCGGACGGGCTGTACGCCAGCCAGCAGCGCTTCGGGATGTACCGCTGGCACGTCCCGGACCCGATCCGCTTCACCGAGGACCTGCGGGTGACCGTGCAGAGCCTGGGCATCGGCCCCGGGCACGACAACGGTCTGCCCCACCGCTACCGCCACACCAGCGACGACATCGCCTCCACCGCGCTGTTCTACCTCGACGCACCCGTCTCCACCGGGCGACCGCCCGTTCCGGGACGCCTGGAACTCGAGGTCGACTGACCGGCGGCGCGCCCGCCGGTCCCCGCACCATGCCCCACGTGTCACGTCCCCCGTCCTCCGACCCGACAGGAGCAGAGCACGATGCTCCAGCACGGCAACGGCGCCGCATCGGCCGGACCTCTCCCGCCGCCCGCACCTGCCGCCCCGACCCCCTCGTCCACCCCGTCCCGCGGCCCGTCCCGCGGCCCGTCCCGCCGCCGCCTGCTGACCGGCGCCGCCGGTGCGGCGGGCGCGCTCGCCGCCCCCGCGCTGCTGTCCGGCTGCGGCACCGACTCCGCCGGTTCCGGTGGTGAGTTGACGTTCTGGAACTTCTACGGGCCGCAGCACGGCCCGGATCCGGCGGCCAACCGGCAGGCCGACTGGTTCGTCAAGACCGTCGACGCCTGGAACGCCACCCATCCCGTCAAGATCCGGCTGCAGTTCATCCCGCAGCCGCTGTACCTCAACGGCTCGAAGCTGCCGACCGCGTTCGCGGCCGGCGAGGGCCCAGACATCTTCCTGCTCAGCCCCGGCGACTTCCTGCGCTACTACAACGGCGGGGTGCTCGCCGACCTCACCCCGCACATGGACAAGGCCGCGATCGCGGACTACGGCACGGCGTTGAGCAGCCGCACCGTCGACGGCCGGGTCTACGCCCTCCCGATGGAGGTCGAGCCGCTGGCGATGTTCTACGACGTGGCGGCATGGGAGAAGGCCGGGCTGTCCGAGGCGGACATCCCCACGACCTGGGACGGGCTGCTGGACGTCGGCGACAAGCTGCGGTCCAAGGGCCCGGCCGGCCTGGTCTTCGAGACGGCGCCGGGCTACTTCCAGAACTTCACCTGGTACTGCTGGATGTGGCAGGGCGGCGGTGACGTGCTCGACCACGCCGGGCAGCCGTCGTTCGACTCCAGGGCGACCCGCCAGGCACTGCAGTTGTGGCAGGACGCGGTCCGCCACGGGATCGCGCCGCGCACCGACCCGGCGGCGGGCGACGTCGTCGGCGCGTTCCGCTCCGGCCAGGCGGCGCTGTGGCAGAGCGGGATCTGGCAGGTGGCCGCGTTCCGGGCCGCGGCGCCGGACCTCAAGTACGGCGTGTTCAAGCTGCCGCTGCCACCCGGCGGCCAGTACACCACGACGCTCGGCGGCTGGTCGTTCTGCGCCAACGCGCAGGGCCGCGACCCCGGCGCGGCCGCGGAGTTCTGCGCGTGGGCGCTGGGCAGGTCGGACGAGGCGTGCGTCGACCGGATGGTCGACTGGTGCACGGTCGCGAAGTCCGACGTCGCTCCGCGGACGTCGGCGCTCGAACGCGGCGCGCGCAAGGGCGGTTACGACTTCTGGGCCATGAAGAAGTTCAAGGACGAGGTGTTCCCGGGCGGCCGGGCCGAGCCGCGCTACCCACCGGTGATCTACAAGGCGATATCCGACGCCATCCAGGGCACCATGCTGGCCGGCCACGGCGTCGCCGGCGACGCGAGCCGGGCCGCGGACTCGATCGCGGCCTACCTCAAGAGCTACCAGGGGGCGAGTCTGGTATGACCAGTGTCAGCACGTCACGACCCGCGGTGGCGGACGCCCCGGCTCCCGCGGTGCCCCGTTCACCGCGGCTGAGCCGCAGGCACCGCGAGTGGATCGCCGCGGCGCTGTTCCTCGCGCCCGACGCCCTCGGCCTGCTGGTGTTCGTGGCCGTCCCGATGGTCCTGTCGGTGGTCCTCGGCTTCTTCCAGGTCAGTGGCTTCGGCAGCTACCGCTGGATCGGGCTCGGCAACTACCGGCGGATGATGAACGACCCGCTGTTCTGGGACTCGATGCGGATCACCGGCCTGTACGTGGTGATCCTCGTCCCGGTGCTGTTCTGCGTCAGCCTCGGCCTCGGCCTGCTCGCCAAGCAGAAGCTGCCGGGGATCGGCGTGTTCCGCACCGCGCTGTTCATGCCGTACGTCATCAGCCTGGTGGTGGTCGGCCTGCTGTGGAAGTTCCTGCTCGACGACCAGGTGGGCGCGGTGAACCGGGCGATGAGGTCGGCGGGCTTCGGCGCGCACTCCTGGCTCGGCGACCCGCACCTGGCGCTGGGTTCGGTGATCGCCATCACCGTGTGGGTGATGATGGGCTACTACATGATCATCTTCCTGGCGGGCCTGCAGGAGATCCCGGCCGAGTACTACGAGGCGGCGCGCATCGACGGCGCCGGCCCCTGGCGGTCGTTCCGGTCCATCACGTGGCCGCTGCTGCGGCCGACCAGCTTCTTCGTCCTCCTGATGTCCACCGTCGCGGCGCTCACCGGCGGCCTGGACATGATCTTCGTCCTCACCGGCGGCGGGCCGGCCAACGGCACCTCGCTGGCGATCTTCTACATCTACCAGCAGGCGTTCGTGTTCGGGGAGTTCGGCTACGCCTCGGCCATGGGCTCGTTCCTGGTCCTGATCATGGTGATCGTCTCCGCGGTCATCTTCGCCCTGACGCGCGGCGGGAGGTTCGACGATGGCGAGTGAGACGGCGACGGCGACGGCGACGGAGCCGCGGCAGGCGGTCCCCGGCGGACGGGGGCGGGGCGGGCGCCTGCGCGGCGGCCGGATCGGGCTGGTGGTGCTGGCGGCCGTGCTCGCGGTCCTGGCGGTGCTGCCGCTGCTGTACATGGTCACGGGCTCCCTCAAGACCCGCGACCAGGTGACCGACGGGAAGCTGATCCCGCACCACGTCACCTGGCACAACTACCAGTACGTCTTCACGCAGGTCCCGTTCACCCGGTACCTGCTGAACAGCTTCTTCATCTCGGCGGTGGTCACGATCGCCGCGCTCTTCTTCCACTCGATGGCCGCGTACGCGCTGGCGCGGCTCCGGTTCCCCGGGCGCGACGTGCTGTTCGGCGCGATCTTCGCGACCCTGCTGGTGACGGCGCCGGTGGTGCTCATCCCGCTGTTCCTGGTGGCCCGGCAGCTGCACCTGCTGGACAGCTACGCGGGACTGATCATCCCGGCGATCTTCAACGCCTTCGGCATCTTCCTGCTGCGGCAGTTCTACCTGGGACTGCCGCGGGAGCTGGAGGAGGCGGCCGTCATCGACGGGTGCGGCTACTGGCGCGTGTACTGGTCGGTGGTGCTGCCGCTGTCCCGGCCGATCCTGGCGGCGCTGGCGGTGTTCTTCTTCCTCGCCAACTGGAACGCGTTCGTCTGGCCGCTGGTCGCCACCAACAACCCCGATCTCACGGTGGTGCAGTTGGGCATCTCGGCGTTCCAGAGCCAGTACACGTCGAACTGGAACTACATCCTGGCGGCGGCCACGGTCGCCGCGATCCCGATGCTGGTGCTGTTCTTCGCCTTCCAGCGGCAGATCGTGGAGTCCATCAAGACCTCGGGACTCAAGTAGGCGCACGGCACGGGCGCGGGTGCGCGGTGTTCCGCGCGCCCGCGCCCGTCGTCGCGGCGCCTCACACCACGCGTGGCCGACGGTCTCGGTGCGGCCCGACGCGGGGCCCGATGCGCGGCCCGACGACGAACAGGTAGAGCGCGGCGAGCGCCGCGACCGCCTGGGCGACCACCGCGATCACCTTCTTGTCGTACCAGACCGGCTCGTACATGTTCGGGAACGGCCCCCACGCCCCGACGTCGTGGAAGCGGTAGATGAGCAGCAGCGCCAGCCCACCCGCCGCGACGAGGAACGCGAACGCCGCGGTGAGCCGCCCCCGCCAGATGATGAGCAGCAGTGCGGCCAGGGCCGCGAAGGCGGCCTCCAGCCGGAACAGCGTCCCCTGGCTGACGTCCGCCATGATCGGGTCGTAGCGGGACGCCAGGTCGGCGTGGAGGTACGCGTCGATACCGAGCCCCGCGACCGCCAGCACGAGAACCACCAGGTCGAGGACGTGCGTCCTGCGCGGGAGGGTTTCCGGCCCGCTCATCGGCTGCCTCCGTTCCCGGCGGATCGCTCGGTCCGCCAGCGGCACCTGCCGGTACTTCCAGTGTGGCCGTGCGGCCGCCGGCAGGCGAACGGGAGGGGGCCGGCCGCGGCGCCGGCCCCCTCCCCTGTCCTCTGTCCGAGGGTCGGCGGCGGTTCCGGGCCGGGCGGGTCCGTTCGGACGGCGGGCGGAACCGCCGGAGGGTGCTGTTCCTGCGCCTCCGTGGCCAGACTCACGGCGGCGTCGAGCTGCGGGTCGCGGCCGGCGGCCCAGTCGTGCGGCGCGATCGTCACCTCGACGTCCGGCTCGGCGCCGTGGTTCGCCACGCCCCAGCCGGCGTCGGCGAACCAGCCGGCGTACTTCGGCTGCGCCACCAAGGTCCCGTCGACCAGCAGGTACCTGACGTCGCAGCCGATCACGCCGCCCCACGTGCGGGTGCCGACCACGGTCGCGACGCCCAGGGACTTCAGGGCCTGCGCCAGGAGGTCACCGCCCGAGGAGGCGTATCCGTCGGTGATCGCCACGACGGGCCCGCGCGGTGCCTCGCGCGGGCAGCTGGCCGGCCGGCCGTAGCGGGACACGTCCCAGCCGAGGACGCCGGGCCACCTTCCCGGCCACCAGGTGGGACGCATCGCCGCCGCCGGCGTCCCGCAGGTCCACGATCAGGCCGTCCCGCGCGAACTCGGTGTCCAGGTCGCGGCGGAGCTCCGCCCAGCCCCGGGCCATCACGTCGGGGATCCGCGGGTAGCCGAGGCGGCCGCCGGACGCCTCGCTCACGGCGGCTCGCTGCCGGGCGACCAGGTCGTGGTAGCGGATCGCGTGCTCGCCGGCCAGCGGTCACCGGGCTCTCCGGGCTCTCCGGGCTCTCCGGGCTCTCCGGGCAGGATCCGCGCGACCCGCCAGGCGCCGTCCGGCGTGCGTTCGAGGTGCGTTCGAGGTCGGCGCCGAGCAGTCCCCGGGCCCCGCTCGATGTCGCCGCCCGCGGCGGGCGCCAGCACGCCGGTGTGTGAGGTCCGGGTCTCGCCCCGCAGTTCCCGCAGCACGTCCTGCAGGTCGTCGGCGGAGCCGACGCGGTCGGCCAGCGGCCGGTAGCGGTCGCGCATCGCGGGCCGGTCCAGGCCGCCCATGTCGGCGCGCCGGACGTTGTCCCGCGCCGACCCTGTCCACCCCGGGGCGTCGCCGTCAGGCGCGCGGCGCATCCCGGCCGCCCGGCCGGCGCGGTGCCGAGGACGTCGGGCGGCGGCGGGGCCGGCAACGCTCTCGTCCGCGCGCTCGCGGCCACCCTCAGCGGGCACGGCCCCTGGGCCGGCCCGGCCGGGGTCACTCCGGCCGGCGGACGACTCGACGTCGCGCGGGTGCCGCGCGCGCATCCCGGCCGGGCCGTCCCGCCCGGCCGGGTCCACGCCGCTGCAAGGCCCGCCGGAGCGGGTCAGTTGTCGCGGACGAGTGCCGCGCCGGACCAGACGTCGACCACGATCTGGCGGTGCTGCGGCGTCACGGCCGCCGCACGGTTCGCGTAGTTCCGGTCGACCTGCGCCGCCTCCGTCGCGTTCGGTTTGGCGTTGGTGCAGGACGTGCCGGGGCCGTGGCCGGACATCAACTCCGAGCAGGGGCCGCTGTAGTGGTCGAGCAGCCCGAGGATGTGCCCGGTCTCGTGCGCCGCGATCCGGGTGGCGTCGTATCCCTCGGTGATCGCCTCCTGGCCCAGCTCCACCTCGCCGCTGCCGCCGGGGAAGATCGGGCCGAGCGTCGTCTGCGGCCAGCCGCTGGTCGCCACGTAGACGTAGTCGGCGGACCCGGGTGAACTCGCCGGTTGCAGGTGCACGTTGTGCACCGCGCTGTTCCAGTTCGCCACGCCCTGCGTGATGGCCGCGGCCCAGGTCCCGGCCCGGCTGGCGTCGTAGGTCAGGGTGACCACCGCCGCGGGCGCCTTGGGCGCGGGCTGCGCCGCGGCGACAACCGAGGTCGTCCCCAGCATGGCCGGGATCAGCGCCGCCACGGCGACTATTCGTTTGATCATCAGACCCGTGCACCTCCTTGACATCAGTTGCCCAACAAGCCACAAGGGCACCACGCCGCCAGTGGGGTCCACAAGTACCCGTGAGGCAGCAGGTGTTGACGGAAACCGCCGGCCCCGACGGCCAGCGGTCCGCCTCGGCAAGGGACTTCCGCCGATGTTGGACAGAAGTGGCCTCACCCGACGCGAGGGGAGCCGGATCATCGGTCACCGGGCCGCACGACGACCACCGGCGCCGACCCGCTCCCGCCGCCCCGGCCGACAAGATCTACCCGTCGGATCTCGGTGTCAGGAGGCCTATTTGACACCTCGTCGGCCCCTGCGGCAGCTAATTCCCCAGCCTTGACTTCTGCTCACAGCGAGCCGAACAGTGTGCGGGTGAGTTCCCATCAGATCGGTGGGCAGCCCGCGGTGCGGTGCTCCGCAAAGAAGGAGACAACGTTGTCGGCGCAACGATCCCGAAGACTCGGAACATCAGCCGGACGCCTGCTCGCCGCCGCGGTCGCGGTGACCGTGGTGGCCGGGGTCCCGGCTGTCGCCCAGGCGAGCCCGCAGGGCACGTCGGCGTCGGCGGGCGCGGCCTCGCCGGTGCCCGTCTACCTGGACACCCACCACTCGTTCGCCGAGCGCGCCGCCGACCTGGTGTCGCGGATGACGCCGGACGAGAAGACGGCGCAGCTCCAGACCAACGACGCGCCGGCCGTCCCGCGGCTCGGCGTCCAGCGGTACACCTACTGGAGCGAGGGGCAGCACGGCATCAACCGCCTCGGTGCCGACACCGCCGCGGGCGGCCAGGGCGAGCTGGACGTCACGGCGACCAGCTTCCCGGTGAACTTCGCGTCCACGATGTCCTGGGACCCGGAGCTGACGTACCAGGAGACCACGGCGATCTCGGACGAGGCCCGCGGGTTCCTCGACAAGTCGCTGTGGGGCACGGGGCAGAACAACATCGGCCCGTCCGCGTCGGACTACGGCGACCTCACGTTCTGGGCGCCGACGGTCAACATGGACCGCGATCCGCGCTGGGGCCGGACCAACGAGTCCTTCGGCGAGGACACCTACCTGGCGTCCACGATGGCCGAGGCGTTCGTCAACGGCTACCAGGGGCAGACACTCACCGGCCGGCCGATGACCCCGTACCTGAAGGTCGCGGCGACCGCCAAGCACTACGCGCTCAACAACGACGAGAACAGCCGGCACACCCAGAGCGCGAACACCACCGACGCGAACATCCGGGACTACTACACCAAGCAGTTCGCGAACCTGGTGGAGAAGGCGCACGTGTCCGGGGTGATGACCTCGTACAACGCGGTGAACGGCACGCCCGCGCCCGCCGACACCTACACGGTGAACGAACTGCTCCAGGCGACCTACGGGTTCGGCGGGTACACCACCTCGGACTGCGGGGCCATCGGTGACGTCTACTCGTCCGGCGGCCACGACTGGGCCCCGCCAGGATGGACGACCAACGGCACGACGTGGACGAACACGGCGACGGGCAGGCAGGTTCCGGCGGCCGCGGGCGGGCAGGCGTTCGCGCTGCGGGCCGGCACCCAGCTGAACTGCGCCGGCGGGGAGCTCACCCCGCAGAACATCGACGCGGCGGTCTCGCTCGGGCTGCTGACACCGGGGGTGATCGACGGCGTGCTGACGAAGCTGTTCACCGTCCGCATGCAGACCGGCGAGTTCGACCCCGCGGGCAAGGTCGCCTACACGAAGATCACCAAGGCGCAGATCGAGTCGCCCGAGCACCAGGCGCTGGCGGAGAAGGTCGCCGCGCAGGACCTGGTGCTCCTCCAGAACGACAAGGTGGCGGGCACGTCGTCACCCCTGCTGCCCGCGAACCCCGCGAAGCTGAACAGCGTCGTGATCGTCGGCGACCTGGCGAACACCACGACGCTGGGCGGCTATTCGGGCAAGCCGACGCTCAAGGTGGACGCCGTGCAGGGGATCACCGCGGCGGTCAGGGCGGCGAATCCGTCGGCGACGGTCACCTTCGACGCCTGCGGCACCTCGACCACCGCGACGACGCCCGCCTCGTGCGCGGCCGCCACCCAGGCCGCGGCCAGGACGGCGGACCTGGTGATCGTCTTCGTCGGCTCCGACATGGGCGTGGCCGACGAGGGCACCGACCGCTCGTCGCTGTCCCTGCCCGGCAACGAGGACTCGCTGATCAGCCAGGTCGCCGCTCTGGGCAACCCCCGTACCGCGCTGGTCATGCAGGCCGACGGACCCTACGACGTCCGGGCGGCGCAGAAGGACTTCCCCGCGATCGTGTTCAGCGGCTACAACGGCGAGAGCCAGGGCAGCGCACTCGCCCAGGTGCTCTTCGGCCGGCAGAACCCCTCGGGCCACCTGGACTTCACCTGGTTCACCGACGGCTCGCAGCTTCCCGGGATGGACGACTACGGGCTCACCCCGTCGCAGACCGGCGGAATCGGCCGCACCTACCAGTACTTCACCGGTACGCCGACGTACCCGTTCGGATACGGCCTGTCCTACTCCCGGTTCACCTACTCGCACGTGCGGATCGGGCCGGGTTCCGTCTCGGCCGACGGCACGGTGGGCGTGCAGTTCGACGTCACCAACTCCGGTACGGTGGCGGGCTCGACGGTCGCGCAGCTCTACGTGGCTCCCCAGTTCGCGGCACCGGGCGCGGAGTTGCCGAAGGAGCAGCTGGCGGGCTTCCGGAAGACGTCCGTGCTCGCGCCGGGGCACACCGAGCACGTCACGCTGTCCGTCAGGGCCGCGGACCTCAGCCGGTGGGACGAGGGTGCCCTGAAGCAGGTCGTCCGTCCGGGCGCCTACCAGTTCCGCGTCGGACCGGACTCGGCCACCGTCGCGGGCTCCGGCACCGTGCGGGTGCGGGGGGCCCTCACCCCGCGGGTGCGGTCGGTCACCGTCCAGCCCGGCCAGGTCGTGTTCCGGCCCGGTGACCGCCTGGACCTGACCGGGACCAACCCGTGGATCGCGCCGGACACCGACCCGGCGCTGGAGCAGCAGCACGCGCCGGCGGACGGGATCGTCGAAGCGGCGAACAACGACCAGTCGTTCGCCGACCTGTCCACGGCGCACGTCAGCTATCGCAGCAGCGACCCGGGGGTCGCCACCGTCAGCGGCGCCGGGGTGGTCACCGCGCGCGCTCCCGGTGCGGCGTCGATCGAGGTGACGGTGGACGGCGTGACGGGCACGGCGCCGATCGTGGTGCAGGCCCCGTTCACCCTGCAGGCGGCCGCCATTGTCAAGCCCGACACCACGGTCACGGCGACCGCGACGTTCACCAACACCAGCGGGCAGGCGGTCCGTGACCTGTCGGTGGACCTCAGGGCACCGGACGGCTGGACGGCGACGGCGACCTCACCGGTGTCGCTCTCCGGTGTGGCCCCGGGCCGGAAGGTGACGGCCACCTGGAGCGTCGGCGTGCCGAGCGGCGCGAGTCCCGGCACGAAGGCGGAGCTCGACGCCACGGCGAAGTTCTCCGGCGGGGCGGGCGCCTACTCCGAGGCGGCGGTCAGCACGGTCACCGTGACCTCGGGTGCCACGCCCGAGCAGGTCACCCCGGTGGTGACGGGGATGAACCCGCCGGCCGGGTCCCTGAAGGTCGTGGTGCACAACCCGTCGGACACCCCCACCACGGTCACGGCCGTCACGTGGAAGCTCGGCGACAGGTCGGGCACGCAGCCGGTCAGCGCGACCATCGCCCCCCAGGCGTCGGCCACAGTGGACGTGCCGGTGACGGACGTGAGTTTCGCCAGGCCCTACCCGTTCACGGTGACGAGCGTCATCTCCGGCGCCCTGTCCTCGGAGGACTTCTCCGGGCACGTCACCTTCCTGCCGGTGGTCGGCAGGAGCCTCGGCTCGTCGTGGACGCTGGCGCAGGTCCAGGACGGTCCCGCGGTCGACCTGGCCACCACCGCGGACGGGACCTGGTCGACGCTGGACTCCGCGCAGCCGTACGGCGGGGCGTCGGACCTGTCGGGCAAGGTGTGGCTCGACTGGGACGCCACGCACCTGTACGTCACCGCCGACCTGACCGACGACGTCCAGTCCGAACCGGCCACCGGGGCCGACATCTGGCAGGGCGACAGCCTCCAGTGGGCGGCCACCTCGGGCGTGCCGGGCGCGTCGGCCGCACCGAGCACCGCGTCGGTCGACGGGCACTACGAGTACGGTGCCGCGCTCACCTCGCTCGGCGCGCAGGTCTACCGGTGGATCGCCCCGACCGAGGGCAGCGGCCAGGTCACGGACACGGCCGCCACCGTGACCCGGGACGAGGCGACCCACACCACCCTCTACGAGCTGGCGATCCCCTGGAGCGACCTCACCTCGGTCCAGCCGGAGGCGAACACCGTGTTCTCCCTCGCGCTGGACGTCAACGACAAGGACAACGGGGTGCGCAAGGGCTACACGCAGTGGGGTGACGGCATCGGGTCCAGCAAGGACGTCCGCGGCTTCAACATGGCGCAGCTGATGCCCGCGACCGCTTCCTGACCAGCGCGGACGCGGCCGCCGCGCGTCCTCGGCACCTCGTTCGCACCACGGCCACCCGGCCCGCGCCGAGACCGTCCCAGGTCCCGGTGCGGGCCGGGTGGCCGTCCTTCTCGGGAGCCACGGACCACCGAGCTGCCCGGTGTCACTTGCGCCAAAACAGGTGGTGCACCACGCCGCTCGGGCTCGGCACGACCTCCGTCCGGAACCGGTCGAGGAGTTCGTCGGGCGACTCCCAGAGGCGGAGGCCGGAGCCGAGCGTCACCGGCGCCACCGCCACGTGCAGGGTGTCCACGAGGTCGGCGTCGAGGAACTGCCGGACCGTGGTCACACCGCCGCCGAGCCGGACGTCCTTCCCCTGGGCCGCCTCCCGCGCCTGCTCCAGGACCGCGGCCGGGCTGCCGGTCACGAAGTGGAACGTGGTGTCGGAGAGCGTGAACGACGGGCGCGTGTGGTGCGTCATGACGAACACCGGCGTGCGGAAGGGCGGTTCGTCGCCCCACCAGCCCTGCCACTCGTGGTCCTGCCACGGGCCGCGCTGGGGGCCGAACTTGTTGCGCCCCATGATCTCGGCGCCGATGTTCCGCGGGAAGTCGCGGGTGAAGTAGTCGTCGAGCCCGCGGCTGCCCCCGGGATCGGTGCGCGTGGGCCAGCTCGCCGTGGCGCCGGCCCACGAGAAGAGCCTCTCCGGCCGGTCGCAGCCGAACGGGCGCTCCAGGGTCTGGTGCTCACCGGCCCCGATGCCGTCACGTGAGACGTTGAAGTTCATCACTCTCAGCAACTGTTCCATGACGTTCCGGTCCTGTTCCGGTCGTGGCGCGTCGCCGGTCGCGACGCGTCCCTGACCAGTGCGTCGAACGGGACGCGCCAGGATCGACACCGGCACGACGGGAGTGCGCTACGGCCGGAAGCCGTCGATGGCGAGCTCCAGGAGGCGGTCGGCCTGGGCGGCGCCCTCCGCGGTGGCGGGGGTTCGCCACAGGCAGCTCATGAGCATGATGACGTCCACCGGGTCGATCCCGGGCCGCACCTCCCCGGCCTGCTCGCAGGCGTCGAGGAGCCGGCCGACGGCGGCGGTGACGGGCGGCCAGGAGGCGCTGACGACCTCCTGCGCGGCGGCGGAGTGGAGTGCTTCGCCCAGGCCGTGCTTGATGCGGACGTAGGCGGCGAGCGTGGTGAACCACTGCCGGAAGGCGTCGAGCGGGGGGTGGGCCGCCAGGACGTCGGACACGGCGGCGACGAGGCGGTCCACGTCGTGGCGGTGGACCTCCAGGACGAGCGCCTCGCGGGTCGGGAAGTGCCGGTAGAGCGTGCCGGCGCCGACGCCCGCGCGCTTGGCGATCGAGTTGAGCGAGGCGTTCGGGGACTCGGCGAGCGCGTCGTGGGCGACCTGGAGGATCGCCTCCCGGTTCTTCAGCGCGTCGGAGCGCTGTTGCGCGGCGTCGGCCACGGGTCCTCCTGGCGTGCGGGCAGTTGACCGATTGCGAAACGGAGAGTTCTCCGTTAGTGTTTCGGGAGTCAGGCGGAGAGTTCTCCGTTTACTCCCGTTCCCCATTGTAGGAGCTTCCCCGTGCGCTACATCAAGCTCGGCCGCACCGGCCTCGACGTGTCCCCCGTCGCCATCGGCGCGATGACCTACGGGCGGCCCGACCGCGGGCACCCCGACTGGTCGCTGCCCGAGGAGGCCAGCCGTCCCCTGATCAAGCACGCGATCGACGCCGGCATCAACTTCTTCGACACCGCGAACCTCTACTCCTACGGCTCCAGCGAGGAGATCCTGGGCCGCGCCCTGAAGGACTACGCGCACCGCGACGACGTCGTCATCACCACCAAGGTCCGCCACACCATGCGCCCGGGCAGCCCCAACGGCGGCGGCCTGTCCCGCAAGGCGATCATGAGCGAGATCGACGCCAGCCTGCGTCGCCTGGGCACCGACTACGTGGACGTCTACATGATCCACCGGCTCGACAGCGAGACCCCGATCGAGGAGACGCTGGAGGCGCTGCACGACGTCGTGAAGTCCGGCAGGGCCCGCTACCTCGGCGCGTCCTCCATGCACGCCTGGGAGTTCGCCAAGGCACTCCACCTGCAGGAACGCCACGGCTGGGCGCGCTTCGCGACCATGCAGGACCACTACAACCTGCTGGCCCGCGAGGAGGAGCGCGAGATGCTCCCGCTCTGCGCGGACGAGGGCGTCGCCACGATGGTCTGGAGCCCGCTGGCCCGCGGCCGCCTCGCCCGCCCCTTCGAGCAGGCGAACACCGGCGAGCGCGCGGCCACCGACGGCGCGTACGCGGACCTGCTCTACCACGCCGACGCGGGCAGCGACCGCGCCATCATCGACGAGGTCGGCGCGGTCGCCGACGCGCACGGGGTCACGCGGGCCCAGGTCGCCCTCGCCTGGCTGCGCCGCAACCCCGTCGTGGCCGCACCCGTCGTGGGCGCCCGCACCGTGCAGCAGATCGACGACGCCGTCGCGTCCCTCGACCTCCACCTCACGGACGAGGAGGCCCGCCGCCTGGAGGCCCCCTACACCCCCCGCCGCGACTTCCAGGGCGTCTCCGACCCGCGCGAGTTCGAACGCATCAAGCAGAGCCTGCCGGGTTACGCCAACGTGTGACGGGCGGCCCACGAGCTCCCGGCAGACTGCCCCGACGTCGCCGCGTCGCCGGGAGAGGGGCGGGAAACCGGGTTATTCTCGACAAAAGGGTCGCCTGCCCGCTGGTCGGACCGCGCACGCCGTCGACCGCGGCCGCCGCAGGCCGGGAGTGGAGGCATGGAGAGGCCGACGACGCGTTCCGCGGGCCCCGCGGGGCAGGCCGCAGGAGCGGCCCCCGCCCGCGGGGCGGCAGCGGACGGGCAGGGCCTCGTCGGCCCGGCCGCGGCGGTCGTGGACGAGCGGGGCGTCATCAAGGCCTGGACGTCCACCGCCCAAGGGCTGCTCGGCCACACCGCGGGCGACGCGGTCGGAAGCTCCGTGGCGACACTCCTCGCCGGGCCCGACCCCCACCGCACGGTCGCCAAGTGGACGGAGCGCGCGCAGGACCGACCACGCTGGCGCGGCTGCCTGACTCTGCGGGCCAAGGACGGCACGACCGTCACGGCGGAGGTCGAAGCCTCGGCGATGCCCCGCGAGCACCGGACGGACTGGTTCGTGACCGCCGTCGACCCCTCCGGTCTGTCCTCCTGGCCGCCGGCCGACGCCCACGTCACGGCGCCGCTGCTGGCCCGCTCACCCGTGGGCGTCTCCCTCTGGAACACCGACCTGCGCTGCGTGTGGGTGAACCGGGCGGCCGCGCGGCTGGACCGCGCCCTCGGCCGGCACCGGCTGGGCCTGCTGGCCCGTGAACTGCCGCTCGGCGACGCGGCGCCGGGCGTCATCGGGGCGATGGAGCAGGTGCTGGCCAGCGGCGAGCCGGTGATCGAGCGCGAGTACGCCTGGCGCGTACCCGGCGAGGACGCCGACCGCGTCCTGACCGCGTCGTACTTCCGGCTCGACGGACCGGACGGCCGCCCGCTCGGCGTCTGCACCATGAGCACCGACTTCGAGAAGTCCCGCGTGCGCCAGCACCTGCTCGCGCTGGCCGAGATGGGCGGCCGGGTGGGCACGACCCTCGACATCGCCAGGACCGCGCAGGAACTCGCGGACGCGGCCGTCCCGTTGCTCGCCGACTACGTGACGGTGGACCTCGGCGAGAACGTCCCCTTCCGCGGCCGCTCCCCCGACTCGCCGCTCGACCGCCTGCCGACCTCGGCCGACGGCGTGCCCATCTTCCGCCGTGCGGGCGCCGCGTCGCGCAGGCATGGGATGCCGGAGTCCCTCTGGCGCGTCGGCGACCCGGTGTTCGTGCCCCCCGCCTCGCCGTTCACGCGGGCGCTGTACTCGGGCGAGACGCACTTCGAGCCGTTTCTCGACACCGCGCACGGCACCTGGCTCGACAAGGACCCGCGGCGCGCCGAGCGGATCGCGCGGATCGGGATGCACTCCCTGATCATCGTCCCGATCAAGGCCAGCGGCACCGTTCTGGGCGAGGCGGTCTTCGTCCGCCACGACAACCCCACGCCGTTCTCGCGCGACGACCTGCTGCTGATCGAGGAACTCGTCGGCCGGGCCGCGCTCAGCCTCGACAACGCGCGCCGCTACCGCCGCGAGCGCAGCGCGGCGCTGGCCCTGCAGCGCGAGCTGCTGCCCCGCGAGCTGAGCGGCGGCCCGGGCGTCGAGGTCGCGTCGCGCTACCTGCCCTCCGACCTCCACGAGGGCGTCGGAGGCGACTGGTTCGACGTGGTGCCGCTGCCGGACGCCCGCGTCGGGCTCGTCATCGGTGACGTCGTCGGCCACGGCATCGGCGCCGCCGCCCTCATGGGCCAGCTCCGCACCGTCATGGCCACGCTCGCCGACCTCGACCTGCCGCCCGGGGACGTCCTGGCCCGGCTGGACCGCCGCGTCGGCCTGATGAACGAACAGGGGTCCGGGGACGACGCGTTGGGCCGCGTGATGACGTGCACCTGCGCCTACGCGGTGTACGACCCGGTGAGCCGCGAGTGCACGATCGCCTCCGCCGGGCACCCGCTGCCGGCCGTCGCCCACCCCGGCGGCGAGGTCGTCTTCCCCGACGTGCCCATCGGGCCGCCCATCGGACTCGGCACCCGGACGTATCCCTCGGCGAACCTCACCCTGCCCGAGGGAAGCGTCATCGCCCTCTACACCGACGGCCTGGTGGAGACGCGTGACGCCGACATCGACGCCGGCCTGGAGCGCCTGCGGGCCGCGCTGTCCCGGTCCGGCGGCGGCCTCGACGACGTCGCCTCACGCGTCGTCAACTTCATGACCCCGCAGGCCTGGCACGACGCGGCGCCCGGTCTCGTGCCCGGGCCCGACCCCGGACCCGGCACCACGACCGACCACGACGACATCACCCTCCTGCTCGCCCGCACCCGCACGCTGACGGCGGAGCAGGCCAGGGCCTGCCGGCGCCCCTGACACGGGCGGAGACACGCACGGACGGGCGGAGGCCCGCGCCTCCGCCCGTCCGCTTCCGCCGTTCTCGCGCGCGCCGCGCGCTTACGGGCGCACCGCCCGCCGCCAAATGTGCCGGCGTTCTCCGTGGTCACGCGATTCGGCGGTCACCCGTCTCGACTCACCACCGGTACCAGCGGCCCCGACCTCCCGCCGCACTCGTGCCCCGCACGAGAAATCCGAGCGCCCAGAGGACCAGCACGATCACCGCGGCCCACCAGAGAATGTTGAGCGCGAATCCGGCGCCGAACAGCACGAGCGCGAGAAGCAGTACAAGAAGCAAGGGTCCCATCTTTATCAACCTCCGCGGTGTCGCCTTCCCGCGAACCTTCACCGTACGCACGGACGTCCCACCCGGCGCTTTCCCCCGGAACCCGCCCGTGCCCCACCCGGCGCCGCGGCACTAGGGTCCCCCCATGGACGACCGCCCGCCGCACGGCGCGCTGCACCACGTCGAGCTGTGGGTACCGGACCTGCCGCGCGCCGTCGGCTCGCTCGGCCGGCTGCTGGAGGCACTGGGGTACCGGCCCTTCCAGAGCTGGGAGGCCGGCCGCAGCTGGCGGCTGGGACCGACGTACCTCGTCGTCGAGCAGTCACCCGCCCTCACCGCCGACGCGCACGACCGGTGCCGGCCGGGGCTGAACCACCTCGCGTTCCACGTCGAGGACGCCGCCGCCGTCGAGAGGCTGGTCTCGGACGCCATGCGCCACGGCTGGCGGCTGATGTACCCCGACCGCCACCCGCACGCCGGCGGCCCGCAGCACTACGCCGCCTACCTGGAGAACGACGACGGCTTCGAGGTCGAACTCGTCGCGACCGACCCGCCGCCGGGCTGACCGGCGCGCGTCGTCACCGAGCGGGACGAGCAGCCGCGGGCCGGCGTCCGGCGGGGGCCGCGGGTTCTCAGGTGGCGGGCATCGGTGTGGCGTCGATGCCGGTGGTCTGCTGGTCGATGGCGTAGACGGCGGTGCCGCCGGACGGGGAGACGACGCCGAGCTGGGACTGCAGGTCGTGCTGCACGACCTGGCTCATGCGCGCGGAGCCGTGCTTCACGAACGGCTGGAGGCTCTTGCCCAGGGTGACCCAGGAGTTCACGTCCTTCGCGAGCACCGTCTCGTCGACGGCGCTGTCGCTGAGCACCAGGGCGCCACCGTCCGCGGTGCGCATCGCGTAGGTCGCGCCGACGTGCGGGCGGGCCACCGCGTAGGTGGCGTACGCGTGGGCGTCCAGGTGCTCGCCGCGGTCGGCCCAGACGCCGATCGCGTCGTCGCGTTCCCTGGTCTTGGCCAGGACCCTCTTGTCGCCGCCCGTCGCATACAGGTCGGCGACCAGTCCGGCCAGGTCCGCCGGTGCGGTGCGGCCGATCCTGGTGGTGGGGGCGGCGACCGACGCCAGCCCCTGCCGGTCCACGGCCAGGGCCGGGATGTCCTTCTGCTCGGCGCCGGAGAAGCCCGCGGCGGCCACCGCGCGCCAACCGCCGCCGGTGTGGCGGAAGACCATGAAGCGGGTGTACGTCGAGGACGGTGCGGCCGGCTTTCCGCCCTTGAGGTCGGCGAACCGCGCCTTCATCAGGAACCAGTCGGCCTTCGCGGAGGCCGGGGGTATGAAGAACGAGCGCTGGACATAGGCGAACGGGGCGAGGTTCGACGCCACCTGCTTGGGGTCGAGCTCGGGCAGCTGCGTGAAGTACCCCTTGTCGGCGGCGAGCATCGCGCCGTCCTCGGCCTTGGCCATCAGTGTCAGGCTGCGCTGCGCGTTGGCCTGGTTGTTGAGCTTCTGGTAGGCGTCGACGACCTGGTTGGCCTCGCCGACGCCGATCAGCGGCTTCTCGGCCGCGGTCTTCGCCGCTTCCGTCGTCTTGGGGTCGGAGGACGAGGACGCCGGGTCCGACGAGGACGAGCAGCCCGCGACGAGGGCGAGCGAGGCGGCGGCGAGCAGGGTGGCGGGACGAACGGTGGGCGCGGTGCGTCGGGAGCGGTGCGGCATGTGGTGCTGATCCCCGTAGTGTCGTCGGTCCGGCCGGCGCGGTCGCCGGCAACGGTGGTGCCGGGCCACGCTATCGGCTGGACCGGTCCGCTTCCGTCTCCCGTAGTCGCGCCAAGGTCCCTGCGGCGGGGGTCCGTTGGGGGCCGCGCGAACGTCAGGCCGCGGAGCTCCGGGGGCCGGCGGATTCGGGGACGGGGCGCGGGGTGAGGCGGTCGGCGCTGGGCCAGCGCACGTCGTGCACCCAGCCCAGCTTCTCGAACAGCCGGATGGCGCGGGCTGCCGGGTCGAGCTGGCCGGGCAGCACGCCGTGGCGCGCACCGGTGGGGTCGGCGTGGTGGGAGTTGTGCCAGCTCTCGCCGAACGACAGCAGGGCGAGGGGCCAGAAGTTGGTGGCCTTGTCGCGGCTGACGAACGGGCGGCGGCCCGCGACATGGCACACCGAGTTCACGGACCAGGTGACGTGGTGCAGCAGCGCCATGCGGATCACACCGGCCCAGAAGAACCCGGCGAGCGCGCCGCTCCAGGTGCCGGTCACGAGCCCGCCGACCAGCGCCGGCAGCAGCAGGGAGACGGCGGTCAGCAGCCCGAAGAGCCGGCCGACGAGGCGCAGGTCGGGATCGGCGGCGATGTCGGGCGCGAACCTCGCCCGGTTGCTGAGCTCGCGCCGGAACATCCATCCCATGTGCGCGTGGAGCATCCCCTTGAGGAGTGCGCGTGTGTCCGTGCCGTAGCGCCAGGGCGAGTGCGGGTCGCCCTCGCGGTCGGCGAAGGCGTGGTGGCGGCGGTGGTTGGCGACCCACTGGACCGGCGAGCCCTCGACCGCCAGCGAGCCCGCGACGGCGAGCGCGATCCGCAGGCCGCGGTGCGCCTTGAACGAGCGGTGCGTGAAGAGGCGGTGGTAGCCGATGGCCAGACCGAAGCCCGACACGAGGTACGCAACCACGGCCATGGCGACGTCGAGGCCGGACAGACCCCAGCCCCACGCGAACGCCATCGCGACGACGAGACCGATCGGGGGTGCGACGACGAAGGTCCACATCGCCAGGGCGGCCGCGGTCGACTGCGGTGCGTCGAGCAGGGGTCTGGCCCCGGCCGTGGTGTCGGGTCCCGCCGCGGCGGCCGGCTGATCCGGCTGATCCGGCCGATCCGGCCGGTCGGAGGGGTCCGGCTGATCCGTCCGTTCGGACAGATCGGGCTGGTCGGCGTCGTGGGGGTTCATCGGTTCCTCGCGGTTGCTCGAGCCGTTGCGGACGTCGTTGCCGGACCGATGTGGATCAGGACGCGGGTGCGCGCGCCGTCGAGCCCGCTCGGTGGCCCCGGACCCACGGTGGCACCGCGCGGCGTCGTGGCGGGCCGTGGCCGATGTCCGGGGTGTGAACGTCAGGCCAGGGTTCACCGCAGGGGCGTGGAGGACGGCCGCGGAACGCCCCGGACCGGGCCGCCCGGCGCGGCCCCGTCGGCGCGCCTGGGGAAGCGGGGCCGAGGTGCTCAGCGCGGCGGCGGTGCGGTGGAGCCCCGCGGCACGAGGCTGGGGACCTGGGCCGCGTGCGAGACCGCCTCGCGGTGGGCCATCACGTCGAAGAGCGTCTCAGTGACGTCGGCGCCGAACGAGAAGATGTCGTGCTGCATGGCCGAGAGGGTGGGCCGGGTCAGCTGGCACAGCTGGGAGTCGTCCCAGGCCAGCACCGACAGGTCCTGCGGCACGGACAGGCCGAACTCGGCGACCACGCCGAGCGCGGTGACCGCCATCAGGTCGTTGTCGAACACGATCGCCGTGGGGCGTTCCGGGGACAGCAGCAGGGAGCGGCAGGCGCGGGCGCCCTGGTCGGCGGAGAAGTCGGCGACCACCGTGCGGGCGGCCAGGCCGAGTTGCGCGGCGGTCTCACCGAACGCCTTGGTGCGGATCGCGCTGTGGCCGAGTTCCTCGGGACCGCTGACGCGGGCGATCGTGCGGTGCCCGAGCGCGGCCAGGTACTGCACGGCCTCCGCGGTCGCCGCGGCGTCGTCGGTCCAGACCGACGTGAACGGGCCGGCCAGCGACGGGTGTCCGACCGCGACGGCGGGCAGGCCGATCTCCGACAGCACGGGGATGCGCGGGTCGTCCACCCGCAGGTCGACGAGGATCGAGCCGTTGATCCGGTTGCCCTGCCACCACCCGCGCTGCACCTCGATCTCCTCGTCGGGCTCCACCAGGCGCAGCAGCAGCGAGCAGGAGTGCCGGGACAGCACGCTCTCGATGCCGGAGATGAACTCCATGTAGAAGGGTTCGAGGCCCAGCATCCGCGCCGGACGCGCTATGGCGAGCCCCACCGTGTGCACCGCGCGGCCCGACAGGGACTGCGCCGCCTGGTTCGGGCTCCAGCCCAGCTCCCGTGCGGCCTGGAGGATGCGTTCCTTGGTCTTGGAGGAGACGCCCGGCTTGTCGTGGACGGCGATGGTGACGGCCGACGGCGACACCCCGGCACGCTTCGCCACGTCCTTGATCGTGGCCTTGCGGCCTTCCCCCGACGCTGTCGTGCGAGCCACCAGGATGTCCACCTTCACGTCGTTGCCCGAGCGCCGGACCGGCCCTCGCGGTAGAGCGCGCGAGTTCACGCGTTCCCCGCCCTGCAGGAACCGGACGGCACGGGCCCACAATAGCCGCTGGTCGAAGGGAGCACCACGGCTCTATGTAGCGGCCCACCAGCGGCTGCGGACGGCGGAGCGCGCCTCTCACGCCTCACGTAGTCGAACGTTTTATCACCACCTCTCCGCAGCCCCTCCCCCAAGCGATCACCTGGTCCGAGCGGCGGGACCGCCGGTGACCGCGACCGGCCCGCACCGTGCGGACTCCGGTCAGTCCGCGGCACGCGGTAGACGGCACGCCCGCCTTGCCTCTATAAAACGTTCGAGAAGACGGATTGCCGGGCCGCGGCCGGCCGGCCCTCCACGACCCTGGGAGACGACGACGAGATGCAGCTGGCGACACACAGCTGGGGCGCCGCCGGCGGTCCGGTGGCGCTGCTGGTCCACGGCATGATGGCGGACCACCGCACCTGGTCCCGGGTCGGCGTGGAACTGGCCGGGCGCGGCTACCGCGTGCTGGCCCCCGACCTGCCCGGCCACGGCCGCAGTCCGCGCGCCGCGGACCCGGCCGGCGCGGGCGCCTACCGCCTGGACGCGATGGCGCGCGCCGTGGCGGGGACGTGCCCGGGCGGCGCGGACCTGGCGATCGGCCACTCGCTGGGCGCGCTCGTGCTGGAGCGGGCGGTCCGCGGCGGGCTGGCGGTCCGCCGGGCGGTCTACAGCGATCCCGCGTGGCGCACCGAGCCCCACGACCTGTCGGGCGCCCGCGCGTACAAGCACGCCACGCGGGAGGAGATCCGCGCGGCCAACCCGCGTTGGGAGGACGCGGCCGTGGACGACGAGGTCCGCTGCCTGGAGCTGTGGGATCCGGAGACGCTCGCGGTGCTCCGGCCGCCGCCCGGCCTCCCGGGGTCGGCGCCCGTGCCCTCCCTGGTGCTGCTCGCCGATCCCAGCGAGCGCGTCCCCCCGGACGGGCAGGAGCGGTTGCGGACACGGGGGTTCGCGCTCCGCACGGTGCCCGGCGCGGGGCACTCGATCCATCGTGACGACTTCGCCGGGTTCATGGCCGCGCTGTCCGGCTGGATCTGAACGGCGTGCCCCTGCCGTCGTGCCTTCCCTCGCCCCGACTTCCTGATCCGGACGGAGAAACAGCCATGGTCATCAGCGCTCCCGGGGCCTCGCACGCCTCCCGCCCGCCGGCCGGCGACCGGCTGCTGGCCGCCCTCGACATCGGCGGCACCAAGATCGCCGGGGCGGTGCTCGACGCGGACGGGACCGTCCTCGCGCGCGCCCGGCGGCGGACCCCTCCCGGCGGCGGCCCCGAGGACGTGTTCCTGGCCGTGCGCGCGGTGCTGGAGCAACTGGCCGCGCTGCCGCAGTGGGCGCGCGTGCGGTCGCTCGGGATCGCCAGCGCCGGGCCGGTCGACATCTCGCGCGGGCTGGTGAGTCCGGTCAACATCCCCGGGTGGCGCGGCTTTCCGCTGATCGACCGGGTGCGCGGACTGCCGCAGGCCGCCGGGCTCGCGCTGGTCCTGTGCGGCGACGCGGTGGCCATGACGGCGGCCGAGCACCGGCTGGGCGCAGCACGCGGCTGCCGCGACGCGCTGTGCATGGTGGTGTCCACCGGGGTGGGCGCCGGCCTGGTGCTGGACGGCGCCGTGCGCAACGGCCCGACCGGCAACGCCGGCCATCTCGGGCACGTCACCGTCGACCTGCTCGGCGATCCGTGCGTGTGCGGCGCCCGCGGCTGTCTCGAGCAACTGGCCAGCGGCACCGCCCTGACGAGGCGGGCGCTGCGGAACGGCTGGCAGCCGTCGGGCGCCCCGGACGGTGCCGCGCTCGCCGCCGACGCCCGCGCGGGGAACGCCACGGCCCTCGCGTCGTTCGACACGTCCGCGCGGGCCCTGGCCGCCGCCATCGCGGGGGTGGCGACGCTCGTGGAGATCGAGGTCGCCGTGATCGGCGGCGGGGTGGCCGAGGCGCACGACGTCCTCTTCCCTCCCCTGCGCCGCCACCTGGCGTCCTACGCGGTGCTGCCGTTCGCCGCGGGGGTGCGCGTCGAGGTGGCCGCGCTGCGCGCCGACGCCGGTCTGATCGGGGCCGCGCTGATCGCGGCGGACCTGCGGCCCGCCGGAGCCGCCGGATAGGGCGCGGCCCCCAGCCGCCCGACGGAGCGCGGACGCCGCGCGGCGCGTGACGATCCGGGATCGTCACGCGCCGCGGTTCTGCCGGGCCGGTGCCCGTCACCTCACCGGATCGGCGACCGGGTCGGCCGCGCCCGTGGCGTTGACGCAGCGCAGTGCCGTGGCGAGCGCGTCCGCTCCCCCGTCGCTCTCCCCGCCGTTCCAGCCGGTGACCGTGAACTCGGCGCTCTCGCCGGGCAGAAGGGTGACCAGTCCCCGGTCCGTGCGGGCGTCCGGATGCAGCCGGTCGGCCTGGAGCAGCAGGTCGCGGACCAGGGTGTGCGCGGTGACCGTCACGCGTGCGCCGTCCTCCCGGGGCGTCACCTGGGTGCTGATCTCGGCGACGGGGTACGCGAACGCGTGGTCGGGGACGGGGAAGTGGACCGCGCGCAGCCCGTCCGCGTCCGCGACGAGGAACTCGCGCCGCGGGTCGCCGACGGCCGTGACCGCGTCCGGCAGGTCGATCAGCTGCACCGAGCGCGCGGCGACCCGCAGGGCGACGCGGCCCTCGGCGACGGGACCGTTGTGGGCGTCGGCCCGGCGCACCCGCGCCTCGCCGCTCCAGGCCTCGGCGCTCTGGTTGACGGCGGCCAGTACCAGGCGTCCCCCGCGTTGCTGCAACGTGAGCAGGCGGTCGGCGTAGAGGCGTCCGAGCTCGTGGTAGAGCGGCTTCTCGCGGCCGTCGCCGTCGACGGCGGACCAGGAGGTCACCGGCCAGCAGTCGTTGAGCTGCCACAGGATCGTTCCGGCGCAGCGCGGCCAGTGGGATCGCCAGTGTTCGACGCCGGTGGCCACGGCCCGGGCCTGGGTGACCTGGGTGAGGTAGTGCCAGGTGTCGAAGTCGGCGGGCGCCGGGAAGTGGCGGGCCAGTCCGCGGGCGAGCTTGCTGTTGCCGTCCTCGGCCTTCTGGTGGTGCAGCATGCCGGGCGAGTCCGCGGCCGGCGGGTCGTCGCTCAGGGCGCGGCGCAGGGTGGCGCGGGCGGGCGGTGCCTGCCAGCCGAACTCGGCGACGAAGCGCGGGACGTCGTCGAGGTAGGCGGAGTAGTCGAGGCGGTTCCAGACGTCCCAGGAGTGGGCGGTGCCGTGGCCCGGGTCGTTGGGGTGCAGGTCGCGGGAGCCGGACCAGGGGCTGCCGGCCCAGTACGGCCGGGTGGGGTCGGCCTCGGCGACGATGCGGGGCAGCACGTCGAGGTAGTAGCCCTCGCCCCAGGACGCACCGGCCAGTTCGGCCTCCCAGCCCCAGTCGCGGAAGCCCCACAGGTTCTCGTTGTTGCCGTTCCACAGGACCAGCGACGGGTGGGGCATCAGCCGGACGACGTTCTCCCGGGCCTCCGCCTCGACCTCCGAGCGCAGCGGCTCCTCCTCCGGGTAGGCGGCGCACGCGAACGGGAAGTCCTGCCACACCATCAGGCCCAGTTCGTCGCAGGCGTCGTAGAAGTCCTCGCTCTCATAGATGCCGCCGCCCCACACCCGGACCAGGTCGACGCCGGCCGCGGCGGCCTGCTCCAGGCGCCGCCGGTAGCGCTCGGGCGTGACGCGCGAGGGGAAGACGTCGTCGGGGATCCAGTTGACGCCGCGGGCGAACAGCGGCGTGCCGTTCACCACGAGGGTGAAGGCGCTGCCGTGCTCGTCGGCGGCCGTGTCGAGCTCGACGGTGCGGAAGCCCACCGACCGTTCCCAGGTGTCGAGCGGCGCGCCCTCGTCGTCGGCGAGCGTGACCGTGCAGGCGTACCGGGCCTGTTCGCCCTGGCCGCGCGGCCACCACCGTGCGGCGCCTGGCACCCGTGCCCGCAGTGTCGCCCGGTCGGTGCCCGCGGGGACGACGGCGCGCGTCTCGACCCCGCCGACGGTCAGGGCGAGGTGGACGCCGCGGCCGGTGCCGCTCGCGGCGCGCTCCACGTCGACGTGCACGGAAACGATTCCGGCGCCGTCCTCGCCGACCGTCACCTCGGGACGGACCTCGGCGAGCCGGGCGGTCGACCAGCGCTCGAGCCGCGGCCGGCGCCACAGGCCCGCGGTGGGGAGCGTCGGGCCCCAGTCCCAGCCGAACGCGCAGGCCATCTTGCGGACGAACGGGAACGGCTCGGTGTAGGGGCCGGGCCGGTCGCCCAGCCGGGCCCGGACCGCCTCGGCCTCCACGTATGCCGAGGTGAACGCCACGGTGAGGGGACCGGGTTCGGCGCTCAGGGCCCGCGTGACGTCGAAACGGTACGAGCGGTGCATGTTGCGGGTGCGGCCGAGCACGGTGGCGCCGAGGCGGATCTCGGCGACGGTGTCGAGGCCGTCGAAGACCAGGTCGGTCCGCTCGTGGCCGTCGTCGCCCTCGGGGAGACTCGTGGTGTAGGTCCAGTCGGCCCGGCCGACCCACGCCACGGCGGTCTCGTTGCGGTCGAGGAAGGGGTCGGGGATCAGGCCCGCAGTCAGCAGATCGGTGTGCACGCAGCCGGGAACCGTCGCGGCCACGGGTGCGCCCGCGGCGAGGGCGGCGGGGGCCTGCGCGGGGTGGTGCCTGGAGGTGTCCAGGCGCAGGGTCCAGCCGCGGGTGAGCGGCGTGCTGACCTTCATGCGGTCTCCTTGGGCCCCGGAGGGCTCGGCAGTCGAGGGGAGGGATGCGGTGGCCGGCGGGCGGCGGCGCGTCACTTGGTGGCGCCGGAGGCGAAGCCGTTGTAGATGAAGCGCTGCAGGGCCAGGAAGACGACGAGGCTGGGCACGATGACCAGCGCGGCTCCGGCGGAGATGACCTCCCAGTGGGCGCCGTAGGGCCCCTTGAACCGGAACAGCGAGGTGGAGATGGTGCCGAGGTTGTCGTCGGGCATGTAGAGGAAGGGGATGTAGAAGTCGTTGTAGATGGCGACACCCTTGACGATCACCACGGTGGCGATGGCGGGCTTCAGCAGCGGGAGGATGATCCGCCGGTAGATGGTGAAGGAGTTGGCGCCGTCGAGCCGGGCCGCCTCGTCCAGCGAGATCGGGATGGACCGGATGAACTGCAGGAAGATGTAGATGGAGACGATGTCGGTGCCCGTGTAGAGCAGCACCGGCGCCCAGCGGGTGTCCATCACGCCGAGCCGGTTGACGATCTGGTACGTAGCGACCTGGGTGGTCACGCTGGGGACCAGCGACGCGATCAGGAACAGCGCCATCACGAGCTTCTTGAGGCGGAACTGGAAGCGGTCGATGGCGTACGCCGTCATCGAGCCGATCAGTACTGTGCCGGACACGGAGAACACCAGGATGAACGCCGTGTTGCCCAGGGCCCGCAGCATGTGCCCGTCGGTGAACGCCACGGCGTAGTTGTGCAGGTTGAACCAGTCGTGCGGCGCGGCCAGCGCGCCGCCGTCCGCCATCTCCCGGCTGGTGCGCAGGGACGTGAGCAGTATCGCGGCCAGCGGCACCACCACGACGGCGCTCGCCAGCACCAGCGACAGGTACTTCAGGACCACCGCGGCCCGGCCGCGCGCCGGCATCGAGCGGCCGCGGGACCGTGGTGCCCGGGTCGCGGCGGGACTGCCGAGCACGGTCATGACCGCTCCACCCTCTCGTCGGGAAACAGCACGCGCTGCAGCCAGGTCACCAGCAGCACGATGAGCAGCAGCACCACCGCCGCGGCCGACGCGAGGCCGGTCTTGTTGAAGTTGAAGGCGAGCTTGATCGTCTGGATGACGAAGGTCTCGCTGTTGTTGGAGCCGCCGGTCATGATGAACGGGATCTCGAACACCGACAGCGATCCGGAGACCGCGAGGATCACGCTGAGGGTGATGATCGGCCGGATGCTCGGGGCGATGACGTGGCGGAACTGCTGCCAGCGGCTCGCGCCGTCCAGTGCCGCCGCTTCGTGGAGCTCCGGAGGGATGGACTGGATCGCGCCGAGGAACAGCACCATGTTCAGGCCCGTGAACCGCCACACCGACACACCGGCGAGCGAGGTGTTGACCAGGTGGGGGTTGCCCAGCCACAGGTGCGGGCCGGCGCCGAACCAGTGCAGGACGGTGTCCAGCGTGCCGCCGGGCTGGAAGAAGTAGAGGAACACGAAGCCGACGGCGACCCCGTTGATCAGGTAGGGGAAGAACAGGATGCCCTTGAACAGGTTCCGCAGCCGGGTGTCGAAGCTGAGGACGGTGGCGAAGTACAGTGCCGCGCAGATCTGCACGGCCGACGCGGCGAGGTAGAACAGGCTGACCCAGAACACCTGGAACAACTGGGGCCGGGTGAACAGGTCGGTGTAGTTGGCGAGTCCGACCCAGTTGCTGGTGGGGCTGAGGCCGTCCCAGTCGGTGAAGCTGTACGACACCATGTCCGCCACGGGCAGCCAGGTGAACGTCACCAGCAGCGCCAGGGGCGCCAGCAGGTACAGCCACGGGGTGAACCACCGGGCGCCGGACGCGCGCCGCGGGCCTCGCCGGCGGCGCGGCGGCCGGGTCCGCGGGCGGGTCGCATCCGGCGGCGGCAGGGTGCGGGCGATCGTGCGGCTTCCCGCGGTCCGCGGTGCGCTCATGCGGTCCTTCTTCGTCGGAGGGGGGCTGCTCCGGCCCGGCCCGTGCCGGGTCGGAGCAGCGGGAGCGGAGGGGACGGTCAGCCGAGGGTGCCCTGGGCCTGGGACCACTTCGCGTCGAGGTCCTTGAAGACGCTGTCCTTGTCGCCGCCGGCCGCGCCGCGGGCGACGTCGACGATGTGCTGCGGGTAGTCCTGGTTGTTGATGCCGATCTCCGACGCCTTGTCGATCTCGTCGACGAGCGCGGTCTTGTCGTTGGTGAGGTGGATGAACCGCGCCCCGGAGTCCTGGAAGGGCTTGAGGTCGGCGGGCAGCGGGGAGCCCTTCACCGAGGAGATCGACAGGGCGGCCTGCGCGTCGCCTGACTTGTTGACGAACCAGTCGATCCACGCCCGTGCCGCGGCCTTGTTCTTGGAGTGGACGTTGACCGCGTACTGGTAGTCGGGGCGCACCACCGAGCAGAAGTGGCCGTCCTTCTGCACCGGGAAGGGCATGAAGCCGATGTCGTCCGGATTCCTCCCCGCCTTCTTCGCGGCGTCCTGCATCTGCACCACGGCCCAGGAGCCCAGCCACATGGTGGCGACCTTGCCGGTGCCGATCAGCGCCTTGGAGTTCTCCCAGTTGGTCGTGTCGGGGTCGCTCTCGGAGAGCTTGCCGTGCACGATGTCGAACAGCAGGGAGTCGACGACGTTGAGGTCCTGGCCCGGCGCCCAGGGCTCCTTGGTGTCGGCGAGCTTGTCGTTGGCGGCCGGGTCGCAGCTGGGCGAGCCCAGCGCGTTGCCCCAGTTCGTCATGGGCCAGCCGTCGTGGTAGTTCGTGTAGTAGGGCGTGGCGCCCGTCCTGGCCCTGATCGCCTTGAGGTCGTCGAGGAACTGCTGCGGTGTCGCGGGCCAGGTGGTGACGCCGGCCTGCTTCCAGACGGCCTTGTTGTAGACGAAGCCGTTCGCGGTGCCGATGTTGGCGATGCCGTAGACCTTGCCGCCGACCGTCGCGTGGTCGGTGAAGTCGTAGGTCTTCGACAGGTCCGCGGCGGTGCCCAGGGGGGCGAAGAACGTCGGGTACTCCTTGAGGGGAACGGAGTTGGGGATGGACAGCACGTCGCCGTAGTTCTTGCTGTTCATCCGGATCTTGACGTCGCCCTCGTAGTCGGTGAGGCCCTGGAACTTCACCGTCACGTGCGGGTAGACCTTGGCGAACTCCGCCGCGTACCGCTTGGTTGTGCCGTCCTGCACCTGGTCGGTCCGGTTGGTGAGCACCGTGATGGTGCCGGTCACCTTCGACGGGTCGGTGGGCACCGGCACCGTGCCGGAGGACGAACCGCCGCTGCCCGAGCCGCTGCCGGCGCAGGCGGCGAGGGTCAGTACGAGCACCGCACCGGTGGCCGCAAGTGCTGTTCTTCGCATGCCGATCCCACTCCCTTGTCACTGAACGGAAAGCGCCGCACTGCATGCCGCGCAGCGACGGACGTCTCGTCGTCGGGCGAAGCGGCTTGATGGCTGCTTAACGTAGACGCAACGGAGGGCCCTGTCCATAGAACGTTCTAGTTTCGCATCGGCGAACGTATCGTCCCTGTTCAAAGGGCTCGTGATCCGAGCCGATCACCCCGGCGACGGCGCACGCCGCCCCCAGCCGTACTAAACGCGGGGCTGGGGGCGGCGCTTCGTCGAGTCGGGAGGTGGGGGGTCAGGTGGGGAGGTGCCAGGTCTGCCAGGGGTTGGTGTTGCGGTCCCAGATCTGGAGTCGGGTGGCGTTGGTGGTGGCGCCGCCGGGGTCGTCGAGGTAGCGGCCGGACTGGGGGTTCTTCAGGTGGCCGTCGGACTCGGCGGTCCACTGCTGGGCGCCGGAGCCGTTGCAGTCCCACAGTTGGAGCGGGGTGCCGTTGGCGGTGCCCTGCCCGGTGACGTCCAGGCACTTGCCCAGGGCCCGGATCGTGCCGTCCGCGCCCACGGTCCAGGACTGCGCGCCGGTCCCGTTGCAGTCGTACAGCTGCACCGCCGTCCCGTTGGCACTGCTGGCCCCCGCCACGTCCACACACTTCCCGCCGTACCCCGAGATCGCCCCCGCCGGCGTCGTCGTGCCGCCGCCCGTGGGGACGGTGAACTGGCCCTGGCTGAGCACGCGTGGGGAGGTGAACGTGGCCTGGAGGCCGGCGGAGGAGTTGGCCGAGGTGATGTAGTCGGCCCAGATCATGAACCAGGTCCACTGCGGCTGGGCGGCCAGCTGCGACGGGGTGGGCACCGTGCCGACCTCGGCGAGCGAGACGGGCTTGCCGTGCGCGACGTTGAGCAGGGCCTGGTACCAGTCACTGGTCGGGAAGCCGTGGTCCCACGGGTCGAGGCTGGCGACGTCGACGTAGCCGTCACCGGGGTAGAAGGCGGACGCGCCCGCCGAACCGCCGTTGGCGTCGGTGTCCTTGACGTTCCACACCCAGATGATGTTGGTCAGGCCCTTGGACTCCAGGTAGTCGTGGGTGATCTGGAACAGCCGCGCGCTGCCGTTCGGTCCGGGCCGGCCGCCCCACCAGGCCCAGCCCTCGTTCATCTCGTGCAGCGGCCGGAACAGCACGGGGACGCCGGCGTCCTTGAGCTGCTGGAAGTACGGGACGGCGGTGTCCAGCTTGGCCTTGTAGTCGGCGTTGAGCGTGGTGCCGTCGGTGATCAGCTGCTGCCACTCGGCGTCCGACAGCGTGCTGCCGTTGACGCCGCCGTCGAACTCGCAACTGGCCACGTCCGGGCGGCACATGTGCCAGGTGAGGTTGACCAGCGAGCCGTTGGCCCATTCGGTCTTCGCCTGGTCGACCATGGTCTGCCGGTTGGCGATGTCGTCGGCGCGGAAGCCGAGTTCACCGCCCCACAGGCCCGGCCACCTGCCGGTGATCGCGTGGGCCTGCGCCGTGTACTGCGACGGGTTGCTCAGCGGCTCCTTGTTGTGGACTCCGCTGATCGTGTGGTTGCCGCTGATCGTGTGCAGGTAGCCGAGCACGGCGGCAGGTGTCGAGGCGCCGGTCGCCGACGCCGGGGGCGCGGACGCGGCCAGCCACGCGACGCCGGCCAGCGGGATCGCGGCCAGCAGCGCACCGGCCCTGCGCGTGAGGATCTTCGGTCTCAATGGGGGAACCCTCTCCTGAGCGAACGTGGGGGTGGAGCGGGGCGCAACGACGTCGAACGTTGCAGACGGGTGGCCGAACAGGCGCGGCCGACCGGGAGTTCACGACATCGCTGTCACGCGGTGGAACTGACGCCAGAAGCTAGGACTCCGCCCAGGCCGTGTCAATGGACTGGACCTGCCTGGATCTAAAACGTGCCAGTGACGGACCGGATGTGCGTGCAGGACCACGGTCAGATCGGCACGTCAGAGCACCGCGGGGTTCGGCGCGGGCTCCCCGCCCTCCGACGGTACTTGAGCGTTATATGGACACCGCCTCGGCACGGGTCTACTCTGACGCCGCTCCCGTCAGATGGCCGTCCGGCGATCTGCGCGGACGCCCCCCGCCCGCGGTTGCGCCCTGGGTCAATCGGTGTGCACGCGAGGTCGATGACCGGCCCCGGCGGGCGGGGAAGACTTGCCGCCCCGTCATCTGGACCGGTAGGGAGGCGGCGCGCGGTGCGGATCGTGTGTGTCGACGGTGGACGCGAGTGGGACGTGGAGGTGCGGTTCGGCCGGCCGGACGCCACCCTCGCCGACCTCGCCGCGGCGGTGGGGATGCCGGACCGGGTGCTGGCCGTCGACGGGCGGGTCATGCCGTCGGAGACGGTGGTGCGCGAGTCCGGCCTCGTGCACGGTTCGCGGGTCGCGGGCGCCGACGGGTACGCCGGCGGCGGACGTGCCGCGCACGGAGCCGCCCCGGGGCGGTTCGCCCCCGGCCCGGCCGTGACGGGCCGGCCCGGGCCCGGCGGGCTGCGGAAGCCGACGGCCGTCCTGCGCCTGGTGGGTGGGCTGGAGGCGGGCGGCGGGCTCCCGTTGGCGGCCGGCCGCACGGTGGTGGGACGCGGGGTGGAGGCCGACGTCCGCGTCGTCGCCTCGGGCGTGTCACGCCTGCACGCCGCCTTCGACGTGCTGCCCGACGGCCGGGTCACCGTCACCGACCTCGGCTCGGCGAACGGCACGGACGTGGGCGGCACCAGGATCAGCGGGTCCGTACCTGTGCACGCCGACGACCTGGTGTCGCTCGGCGGCGAGGTGCTGCTGCGGGTGCTGCCGGCGGACCGCCTCGGACCGGTGCAGCGGATCAACGCCGTGCGCGAGGCGGGGCCCGGTGGGACGCTGCCGTTCAACCGGCCACCGCGCGGCGGGCGTTCGGCTGCCGCCACGCCGATCACGGTGCCCGCGGCCGCGGCCCGCGCGCACCGGGCCCCCTTCAGCGTCGCCGCGCTGCTCGGGCCGCTGGCCATGGCGGCGGCGACCGTCGCACTCACCGGCGACCCGCGCTACGCCGCCATCGCCGCCCTCACCCCGGTGCTGTTCGTGGCCAACTTCGTCGAGGACCGCCTGCGCGGCAGGTCCTCGGCACGGCGCGGCGGACGCGCGTTCGCCGCCCGCGTGGCCGAGTTCGAGGCGGCAGTGGAACGGCTCCACGCCGCCGAGGTCCGCGACCGGCGGGCCGCACACCCGGATCCGGCCGAGGTGCTCCACCGCGCGACCGCTCCCGGCACTGCGTTGTGGGAACGCAGGCCCGCCGCCGAGGACTTCCTCCAGCTCGTCGCCGGCACCGCCGACCTGCCGTGGAACCCGCCGCTGGAACGGGAGTCCGGCGAGCCGGCCCCGGAACCGGCCGCCGTGCTCGCGCGCCGGGCCGCTCTGCCGCAGGTGCCGGTCGTGGTGGGCGTCTCGGCCGGTGAGGCGGTCGGCTTCGAGGGTGGCAGGCGGGCCTGCCTGGCCGTCGCGCGGTCCCTGCTGTGCCAGGCCGTGGTGGGGAGCGGACCCGCGGACCTCACGGTCGCCGTGTTCACCGACGCCGACCGGCTGGGCGACTGGGACTGGACGAAATGGCTGCCGCACGGTGCGGACCCGCGATCCGGCGCGACCCGCCTGGTGGCCGTGGGTCCGGAGCAGGCCGACGCGCTGGCCCAGCACCTGCTGGCCGCCGGGCCGCCCCGGGAGGCGGCCGGCGGGCCGGTGCTGCTGGTCGTCGTGGACGGCGCCGCGCTGCTGGAGGGGCGGCCCAACCGGCTGCGCGACCTGATCGCGGGCGCCTCCGTGCGCTGTGGGGCCCTCGTGCTCACCGCCCGCCTGCCCGCGTTGTGCACCTCCGTGGTCACCGCCTTGCCGGAGGGCCTGGGGCGGGTGCGGGACGTGGCGACGGGCGTCACCGTCGACCGGGTGCTGCTCGACGGCCTTCCGGCGGCCGAGGCGCGGGAGGCGGCCCGGGCGCTGGCCCGCTTCGAGGATCCCGAGCTGCGGATCGAGGGTGCCGGCCTGCCCGACCGGA
Source organism: Actinacidiphila rubida (assembly GCF_900110255.1). Taxonomy (GTDB): domain Bacteria; phylum Actinomycetota; class Actinomycetes; order Streptomycetales; family Streptomycetaceae; genus Actinacidiphila; species Actinacidiphila rubida. The sequence continues at coordinate 120,336 of NZ_FODD01000010.1, read as the reverse complement.
TCGCGCTGCTTCCCCTGCTGGACCTGGAGCGGGTGGACGGCGCGGCGGTGGCCGGCCACTGGAAGCGGCGGGCCCCGGAGTTGCGGGTAAGGGCGGTGCTGGGCGTCACCGAACGGGACCTGTTCACCGTCGATCTCGACGACGACGGCCCGCACGCGCTGATCGCGGGGACCACCGGGTCGGGCAAGAGCGAGCTGCTGCGCACGCTGATCGCGAGCATGGCGGTGGACGCGGACCCGGAGCACCTCACCTTCGCACTGGTCGACTACAAGGGCGGCGGCGCCCTGGACGAGTGCGCCGCGCTGCCGCACACCGTCGGCCTCGTCACCGACCTCGACGAGCAGCTGAGCGAACGCGCGCTGCGCTGTCTGGAGGCCGAACTGCACCACCGTGAAAGGCTGTTGCGCGAGACGGGCCTCAGTCACGTACGCGACTACCAGCGGCTGCGCGACACCGGGCGCGGCGGCCTGGAGCCGATGCCCCGGCTGGCCGTCGTCATCGACGAGTTCGCCACCCTGGTCAAGGCGCTGCCGGACTTCGTGGACGCGCTCGTCGGCATCGCGCAGCGCGGGCGCAGCCTGGGCGTGCACCTGATCATGGCGACGCAGCGGCCCGCCGGGTCCGTCAGCGACGCCATCAAGAACAACGTCAAGCTGCGCATCGCGCTGCGGCTGGAGTCCGGCGGCGACTCGCAGGACGTGATCGACGACCCGGCCGCCGCGGCGATCGGCAGCCGGCAGTGGGGCCGCGCCTTCTACCGGCTGAGCGCCCGCGAGGTCGTGCCGGTGCAGACCGCGCTGTCCACCGGCGTCACCCCGCAGACGGCGGTCGCCGCCGCCGTGACGGCGCTGCCGTTCGTGCTGGGCCTGACCGCCGACGGGCCGGGCGCGGCCGACCCGGACGTGGCGGACGCGGACACCGACCTGCGGAGGCTGGTCGCGGCGACCGGCGCCGCGGCGGACGCGGCGGGTTTCGCCGAGCCGCGCAGGCCCTGGCCCGACCCGCTGCCCGCCGTGGTGCGGACCGCCGATCTGCCAGCGGTCGCGGAGCGCGGCCTGCAGACGGCTGCCACGGGGCTTCCGGCGTACGCGCTGGCCGACGACCCGGACCGCCAGCGGCAGTACGCGGTCGGCTGGGATCCCGCTGCGGGCAACGTCCTCGTGTACGGCAGCGGCGGCTCCGGCACCTCGACCGCGCTGGCCGCCCTCGCGCTGTCCGTCGCCGGCGCCCTGCCGCCGGACCGGTGCCACGTGTTCGCCCTCGACCTGGGCACCGGGGCGCTGGCTCCGCTGGCCGGGCTGCCGCACACCGGCGCGCACATCGGGCCGGCCGAGCGCGAGCGGCAGGTCCGCCTGATCCGCCTGCTGCGCCGGGAGCTGGACGCGCGCAAGGCCCGCGGCGGCGCGGCGCCGGGAGGCGAGGGACCGGCCCCCGACTGGCTGGTGCTGGTGGACAACCTTGGCGCGCTGCTGGCGGACTTCGACAAGGACCTCGCCGGGATGAACCTCATCGACGAACTCGCCCGCGTCTACGCGGACGGGCCGGCCGTCGGCATCCGCTTCGCCGTCACCGCGGACCGGTCCGGCGCCGTGCCGTCCGCCTGGGCGGCGCTGACGCAGCAGAAGCTGCTGATGCGGATGGCGGACCCGGGCGAGTACGGCTACTTCGACGTCCCGCGCGGCGCGGTTCCGGGCTTCGTGCCCGGGCGGGCGCTGGTCGCGGCCACCCGCCAGGTGATCCAGATCGCGCTGCCCGGCGACGACCTGGCCGTGGCCGTCGCCGCCCGCGCAGCCGCCTGGCCGGGCGCCGCCACCAGCGCGCCGGGGATCGGCCTGCTGCCCGCGGAGATCGCCTTCGAGGCCCTCGGCGCGCGGGCGTCGGTGACCGGGGACCCCTGGCGCATCCCGGTCGGCCTGGACGCGGACGGCCTCGGGCCGACCGCACTGCGGCTGTACGAGCACGACCACGCCCTGGTCGCGGGACCGCAGCGGTCCGGGCGCTCCACGACCCTGTGCGCGATCGCCCGCCAGGCGGCCACCGCGGCACGGCCGCCGGCCGTCGTCGCGTTCGCCCCCCGCCGCTCGCCCCTTCGTGAACTGCCCGGACTGACGGCGCTCGTCACCGAGTACGGCGACCTGGAGGCGGCTCTCGCACCGCTCGGGGGCCCCACCCTTCTCCTCATCGACGACGCCGACGCGGTGGACGACGAACTGGGCGTCCTGGAGCGGTGGTTGTCCGTGCCCGGCCCCGGCCGCCACCTCGTCGCCGCCGGCCGCGCGGACGCCCTGCGCCGCACCTACGGCCACTGGACGCAGCACACCCGCGACAGCCGCTGCGGGATCCTCCTGACCCCCGACCACGACCTCGACGGCGACCTCCTCGGCACGACGCTCCCCCGCCACGACCGCCTCGCCGCCCTGCCGGGCCGCGGCTACCTCGTGACCGACGGCGTCGCCGCCGGTGTCCAGGTGGCGCGGTGACGTCCGCTGCGCGCAGCGTCAACGGGTCTGCACTGGACGTCAACGACAGCTCGGGCACGGCGGCCGAGACTGTCCGTGACGGCAATGGCCTGCGAAAGGAACAGCGATGGCGACCGTGAAGTCCACGGACCTGGCCCACCAGGAGGCCGGGAAGATGATGAGCCTCATCACCAACCAGCTGCCGGGGCTCATCCAGCAGCTCAACAGCCACGGGCAGACGCTGAGCGACCCCAACCAGTGGGACGGTCCGCTGGCGCAGCGGTTCAGGGGCGAGGTGTGGCCGCAGGCCCGGGGCGACCTCGACAAGATGAGGGCGTCGCTGGAACACCTGCAGCAGCAGGTCCAGAAGATCCTCACCAACATCTCGCAGGCGGGCGGCGCGTAACCCGCGAGCAGGCCGGGCGAAGAACCGGGACCAAGAACTCCGAGAGGACCCAGGACACCGCATGTCCGAGACGAACCCCGCCGCTTCCGGTGCCGGTCAGCCGATCGGAGGCGAGCTGTCCGAGGACGACCTCGCGCTGCTGGGCGCCGCGCCGCTGCGCCGGTCCGACCCGGCCGCCATCGGCCCCTACCGGGTGCTCGCCCGGCTGGGCGGCGGCGGGATGGGGCGGCTGTACCTCGGGCGGGACGCGGACATCGAGGGCACGTACGGGGCGGCGTCGCTGGTGGCCGTCAAGGTGATCCGCTCGGAGTACGCGGAGGACGAGCGGTTCCGCCGCCGCTTCGAGCGCGAGGTCGAGGCGGTGCGCCGGGTGCACGGCGCGTACACCGCCGAACTGCTGGACTCCGGCTACGACCGGGACGAGTTGCTCTGGATGGCGACCGCCTTCGTGCCCGGGCTGAGCCTTGCCGACGCCGTCGTGCGGTGCGGGTCGCTGCCCGCGCCGGTCGTCTGGCGGCTGGGGCACCAGATCGCCCAGGCGCTCACCGCGATCGCCGCCGTCGGCATCGTCCACCGGGACCTCAAACCGTCCAACGTCCTGCTGGGCCCGGACGGGGCGCGCCTCATCGACTTCGGCGTCGCGCACACCGCCGACGCCAGCTCGCTCACCATGACCGGTCAGCACCTGGGCACGCCCGCGTTCATGTCGCCGGAACAGGCCGAGGGACGCGACGTGGGCACGGCCTCGGACGTGTTCTCCCTCGGCTCGGTCCTCGCCGTGGCCGTCACGGGCTCAGGGCCCTTCGGCGAGGGCACCACCGGCGATGTCGTCCACCGCATCATCTACGCCCCGCCCAGCGCCCAGGTCCTCGCCGATGCCGCCCGCCGCGACGTGGACCTCGCCGCACTGGTCGGCCGCTGCCTGGACAAGGACCCGCGGCAGCGGCCGACTCCGCAGGACGTCGTCGAGACCACCGGCGGGCACGCCGGCGACCCCGGGTGGCCCGCCACGATCGCCGACACCATCGCGGCCCGTGCCGGCTGGACGGGCACGGCCCAGGCGGTCGAGCCCATGGAGCAGTTGACGATCCTGCGGCGCACCAGGCCGGAGGAACCGGCGGACCGGCCGGCCCGTCGGCGCCGCTGGCCGCTGGCCGTCGCGGCGGCGGTCGCGGTCGCGGTCGCCGGTGCCGCCGTGGCGCTGGCGGCCTCCGGCGGCGGCGCGAGCGGACAGCGGGCCGCGTCCGGGCCCACCGGCACCCACCCCGCCGCTGCGGCCACGACGTCCGCCCGCACTCCGGCCATGACCAGGACGCCGACGCCCCGGCCCACGAAGGGCGCGACGGCCGTCGTCACCGTCACGGTCCCGGGCGTCCCCGGGAACGGCACGACCGGTGGCCACGCACCGGCCCCGCCGCCCGACCTGCCGCCCGACCCGCCGCCGGCCGCCCCGACGACCACCGCCGCGCCGACCACGAAGCCCGCCCCGCCGCCCGCCACCACCCCGGCCTGGAAGCGCTGCACCTACTACTCCGGCACCGCGCTCACCCGCTTCGGCCAGAAGAACTCCCGGGTCAAGGAGGTCCAGTGCATCCTGAGGGCCCGGGGCTACAACATCGGCCCCGCCGGCGTGGACGGCGACTTCGGCGCCGACACCCTGACCGAGGTCAAGAAGTTCCAGAGCGCCCACCACCTCACGGTCGACGGCGAGGTCGGCACCCAAACCTGGTCCGAGCTGCGGTCGTGAACCTCCCGCCCGGCGGGGACCCACTCGTCACCGACCTCTACCGGATGGAGCGGCGATATGGCCGAGACCACGCCACCGCGAGCGGCCTACTGGCTCGATCAGCAACTGACACAGCTCATCGCCAAGCTGGACGTCTTCATCCGTCTGCGGACCGACCAGAGGAAGGCGCTGCTCGGCCATCCGCACAGCGACAACTGGCAGGGGGCGAAGCGGCGGAATTTCGACACCACGTTCAAGCAGCAGCACGACGCGCTGGTCGCTCTCAAGACGGCGGCGGCCTCCCTCCAGAAATCGGTCGCCCAGGTCCTGGCCGACGACCGGAAACCCCATCACTGAGGAGAAAGTGCCCCGTCCATGGTGTCGGCGATTCCTGAGAACCTCATCAAGTACTCCGCGACGTGCACCGCGGCCGCCCAGGAGCTCCAGAACTGGGTCAGGAGCGTGCTGACCCCCGCGCTGCTGGCCTACCAGAACACCGGTCAGCCCTGCGTCGATCTGGACGGTGAGGTCGCGGTGGCGATCTCCCGGGCCTACTACACCGACCGGGACGTCCACGACGTCGCGCGCGCGTTCCAGGCCACGCAGCACGGCGGCGCGTTGGGTCCCGGCGGTCTGGTCAGGGCGCACGAATCGGACGTCGACACCGCCTACACCCAGCTGCTGGCGCAGAACCAGGCGAAGATGAGGGCAGGCGCCGCGCTGGCCGCCAGGCTCACGCCGCTTCAGGACCTCGGTGACCGCGACAACCCCGACGCCGCCCGGCCGATCGTGGAGGAACTGGCCAAGCACGCCAACGACCCGTATTTCTGCGCGGGGTTCTTCAACGCGCTGACCCTTCAACCGCTTCTCACCACGGTTCTGGCACTCGGCGGCATCCCGGCTCTGATCAGTGCGTACTCCAGCGGGGCCGTCAGTCCGCACACCACGGCGATGGTCGCGGCGCGGATCGGCATCCCGGCGGTGGTCGGCGGTCCCGAAAGCCCGACCAGCCCCTTCTACCGGATGACCAGTGAGCAGAAGGCTCAGTTGCTCGACGCCCTCGCCGCCAACCCGTCGGCGGCCTACCACTTCGCCAAGGCCCTGACGCCGGCCGAGGTGCGCGAGATGTTCTACGGGGACCGGCAGTACAGCGGCAAGGTGATGGCCGTCCTCCAGACCGCGATGAACTGCGAGCGCTCTCCGCAGGCCGCCCGCGAGCTCATGCACAAGGTGTCCCTCGGGCTGTTCGGGAGCGGAGCGCCGAAGCTCTCCAACAGTGACTGGAAGTCGCTGATCGGCCCGGTCCGCGCCTTCTACGGCACGGGCATGCTGAACAGCGTCCCGGCGCCGACCGACTTCTCGCGCGACGGCCTGGAGGAGTGGGAGCACATCGCGGGCGCGCAGAACGGCGAGGACCTGGCGCTCTTCCTCAAAGCGCTGCATGACTCCCAGCCCGATGACGCACTCGTCAAGAGCATGGTCCAGGGCGGTTACGTGAACGCGGTCTTCCTTCTCGCCGGTCCCCTGGAACCGGAGGCATGGGGCGCCAAGATCGCGTTCTCAGCGGCCCTGGGCACCGTGCAGAGCGTGGTCTCGGCGAACGACCCGATCATCGAGAACCTCGGTCTGTCGGCAGGCAGGTATCCCGACACCGACGGGATGAACGAGAAACTCGCCCTCGGGGGTTTCGCCCAGACCCTCACCCTGCTCGCCATGCGGAACCAGCTCCGCGACCCCTCGAACCACCTGGTCCACCTCACCGGTGACCAGGCAACGGACCGCAACACCCTGCGCGAGGTGCTCAGCGGAGATCTGACCAGGTACACCGTCGGCGGCACGGACGGGGCGCGTGTCTCGGAACTCCTGGACGCGTACAAGTCCCAGGAACTGGAAGCGGGGTTCAAGGCCATCACCAGTCCGCACTACTCGCCTCCGTACGAGTGAGCGCCATGCCACGCGCAGGGTGGGCGAGGAGCGTCCAGGCCGGAACCCGCACGCTTCACCACGGCTGTGCGGCAGGGGTGTCAGGGCCGCCGGCCGGGACGCAGGCGCTCGGTGCGGAAGGCGCCCGGGGTGACGCCGTAGGCGGACTTGAAGGTGCGGTTGAAGACCGCGGGGTCGCGGAAACCCCAGCGTCGCCCGATCTCGCAGACGCCGCGGCCGGCGTGCGCCGGATCGGACAGTTCGGCCCGGCAGTGCTCCAGGCGGCGTTCCCGCAGGAACGCTCCGACGGTGCGGCCGTCCCGCTGGAAAAGGTGGTGCAGGTAGCGCACCGAGATGTGCGCGGCCGCGGCAATCGCGGTCGGCGACAGGTCAGGATCGCCGAGGTGCCGTTCGATGTGCGTCTTGATCTCCCGCAGCAGCACATCGGTGGCCGACGGGGTGAACTCGGCTGCGGCGGAGAGCGGTTGAGGGCCAGAAGTGTCCTGCGGTGACCCGGTCTCGCTGTCGAGGAAGGCGGTCACGAGGTTGACCGCGGCGGAGCCGAGCCAGCCACCGTGCCGGACCTCGGGGGCGGGCGTGTGGGCGGCGAGGGCGTGGACGAACGACGCCAGGAGGGCCGCGGGGCCCGAACCGGTGGGGACGGGACGGCCGGACAGGTCCCGCAGCGCCTCACCGGTCACCGCCAGCGCGGCCTCGGGAAGGTGCAGGACCAGCGCGTGGGCCGGGGGGCCGGCGGCCGTGCAGGCGGACAGGTGCAGCGGCTCGGTGGGCGCCGCGGGCTCCCACAGCATCACGCTGCCGGACTCCAGCCGGACGACCCGCCGTTCGGGTTCGACGACGAGAGGCCCGCGGGTCGCGAAGACCAGGTGCCAGGTCCGCGGCACGCCCTCCGCGTACGGGCCCGCGACCTCCGTCGCGCCGGGCCGCGCCGGCGGTTCGACCAGCGACAGCCGCACCGGCCAGAGGTCGATGTGCCGGCGATCCGCCGGGTGGCCCGCCGTCCGCGTGACCAGCGGGGCGGCGCTGGTGCCCTCCGGAACCGCCGGGCGTTCGGTGCCCCGGGGGCGGCGCCTCGCACGCATGCCCGGCCGTCTCACCGCGGGCGGCCTGCGCCGCTTGCCCGTCGTGGTCGCCGAAGCGTTCGCTGTCTCGCGCTCGTCCGCGCCGGACGAGCCCCCATCGGCCGTCATGTGCTGTGCTCCCCGCCGTTTCCCCGTGCCGTGCATGAAGTGGTGCGCGCCCGCGGCCGCTTCCCCGGGCGGTGCTCGCGGCCTCGCGCGAAGCCGCATTCGTGGCGCCGCACCTCGGCGGCCGGTCCCGGTCCCGGTTCCTGGCCGAGTGCACCAGCGTCCGCGGCCCCCAGGACCGCCGAGGCGACCGCCCCTCCCGGCGGGACGTTCCGCGCACGGGTCCTGGTGGGGCCGTGGCGCTGGTGCCGGTTCCGAGTCTGGAGCGGGCGGGCGGCACGGGCCAGCGTCTGGCGCCCGATGCCTCATTCCGGGGACGGAATGCTCGCTGACCTGCGCGAACGCCTGACGGTCGGGCGTCGGAACGGGACACCTGTGGGACAGTTGGGACGCCGGAGAAGGGGAGGGCGCCGACGTGGGACGCTGGCAGCCGCTACGGGCCGACCTTCCGCCGGAGGCGGCCCGGCTGGTACGCGAGCTGCGGCAGTACGTGGACCGCTGCGAGCTGAACAGCGCGGCCCTCGCCGCCAGGACCGGGTACAGCCGCAGCTCCTGGCTGCGCTACCTCAGCGGCCGGCGGCTGCCGCCCTGGCCGGCGGTCGCGGGCCTGGGACGCCTGGCCCAGGCGGACGCCGAACACCTGCGCGTGCTCTGGGAGTCGGCGGCCGACGTCTGGACGCGCGAGAGCGCGGCCGGTGGCACCGACCCCCCGCCGGACGGCACGGACCTCCCCGGCGACCACCCGGCCGACGACACCGACCGCCCGCCCGGCCCTTCCCGGCCGGCACGCGCGGCCGGCCCCGCACCCGCCGCGCCACCGCCCCGGACCGGCCGCACGCGGGACCGCAAGGGAGCGTTGACCGCCGCCGGCGCGGCCTGCGCGCTGCTGGCCGCCGTGCTGCTCGCCGGGCCGTGGGACGACGGCGCCGGAACCGGTGCGCCGGCGGGCGCGCCCTCCGGCGCGCCGGCCTGGCCGTGGGACCTGCGCGACGCGGGGGACCAGGCGGCCGCCGGGTGCCGGGCGGGCGGCTGCCGGAACCTGGACCCGTACCGCGAGAAGTGCGACCGCGACAGTGTCGCCGTCCACCGCATGCGCGCCTACGGGCACGTGCTGAGCCTGCGGTACAGCCCGTCCTGCCGGGCGAGTTGGGCCGAGGTCGACGCCCCGGCGGGGACGACCGGGCTGCGGATCGCGACGACCGGCGGCGACGAGCGGCCGGCCGCGGCGGGCGGTGCGTACACGACCATGGTGGGCAGCGGGCCGGACGCGACGCGGGCCACCGTCGTCGTCCGCGGCCACCAGCTCGGCGTCGCGCGCTACGACAGCTGGGTCGACGACGTCAGCGGCAGTGCGTGAGCGTGACGATGTCCGTGCGCAGCCGGTGGAACCGGCCACCGTCGTACACCTCGTAGGTTCCGTCGCCGTCCAACCGCAGGGGGAGGCCGTGGCGTTCGCCGAGGTAGGCCATCCACCGGCCGGCGGGGGCGATGCGTTCGGCCGCGACGCCCCACGTGGCCGGCCCGACGATCCCGTCCGGGCTCAGCTGGTGGTTGTTCTGCCAGATGCGGGTGGCGGCGGCGGTCGCCTCGTCGTAGGCGCAGGTGACGGACGACGGCGCGGCGTACCCGTCGGCCCACAGCACGCTCTGCCACAGGCCGACCAGGTCGCTCGGCGGGGTGCCGCCGACCGTCAGCTGCCCGGCGGTGGTGAGGCCGGCGGCGACGAGTTCGCCGTGGAGCCCGCTCGGCCGATGGTCCGGCGCGGCCCCGGCGCCCGCGCACACCGCTCCCAGCAGCACCACGGACAGCGACGCACGTCGCAGCCCTTGCGACCGTCGCACCGTCATGATGTCAACTCTGCTTCATTCCAGGGTCGGTTGTGCGCAATCATCGCTACCAGCTGTACGGCACGCCATACTTGGGGACTCGACATGGAGAACGATGTGCACGATCGCCGGAGGCGTGCGTGACTGGACGCAAACCGTTACCCGACGGTCTCGCCTCGGACGTCCGGCGTCTTGTGCTCGAATTACGGGTGTTGACGGACCGCACCGGGCTCAGCCTGTCGGCTCTCGCCCACCGCACCCCGTACAGCAAGTCGTCCTGGGAACGGTATCTCAACGGCAAGGCCCTGCCGCCGCAGCACGCGGTGACGTCGCTCGGCAAGCTCGCCGAAGCCGACCCGGCTCGGCTCAACGCATTGTGGGACCTGGCGAACAGTGCGTGGCGCGAGGGCGAGGCACCCGGGGCGGGCGGGGCGGGAACCGGGGTGAGCACCTCAGCCGCGTCCGCGCCCACTGCCCCACCGGCGGCCACACCGGCGGCCGCACCGGCCGGCCGGCCCGAACCGCCCGTCGCCGAACGCCTTCCCGCGGGCCGGCGCTTCGGTGACCGGCTCCACGGTGACCGGCGGCTCCTGTGGGCGGCCGCGGTGATGCTCGCCCTGGTCACCGCCGGAGTGTCGGCCGCTGCCCTGGCGGGCGCGTTCAGCCGCTCCTCCGGCGGGCGCGACGGCAAGGACGGCGCGGCGGCGGACTCGCCGACCCGGCAGGTCGACGTCAGCTGCTTCGCGCAGAGCTGCGAGGGCATGAACCCCAGGGACGCCGGCTGCGGCGACGTGTGGACGTCCGCGAAGAAGAGGTTCGACGGGGTGTACGTGGAGCTGCGCTACAGCGACGCCTGCAAGGCCGCCTGGTCCCGCATCAGTTGGGGTGTCCCCGGTGATGTCGCCCAGGTCGTCGGCACGGACGGCCGGTCGTACCGGCGGAAGGTCACCTACGACACCGACACGTTCAGCGACATGGTCGCCGCGTCCAGTCCCTCGACGGCCAGGGCCTGCGTCGTGCTGACGTCCGGACGCCAGGCCTGCACCGAATGGGGCGGCACCCATCACCTCACCGAGGTACCCAACCCACCCGCGTCCATGCTCACCCCCACGCCGTCACCGTCGGGTTCGCCGTCACCGTCGGGTTCGCCGGCCGCCACGAACGACGCCTCTTCGACGCGCAGTTGACCCGGCTCCGCCCCCAGGCGTGTGTGGACCTGCCGGGCCGGGGAGGCGCGAGCCCCCGACCGTGGCGGGCCGCGGTCAGATCCGCGCCTGGCCCATCACCGCCAGGCAGAACCGGTGCAGCGACTCCTCGGGGCCGTGGCGGAACCGTTTGAACGCCTTTCCCAGCGGGTTCCACACCCGCCCGTCGGGGGTCCGCACCCCGAACGGCCGCCCGAAGAAGCACTGCTGGGCCTCGTCGAAGTCCACCCACTGGGCACCCGCCGCCTTCACCAGCACCTCGCCCGTGTAGGCGCCGAACCCGAGCAGGACGCCCGCGACCTTCTCGTACGGCGTGTTCTGCCGGCGGGCGCTCTCGACGATCCGGTCGACCAGCACCAGGCTGCGCACCGAGTAGTCGAGCCGGACGCCACGGTCGCCACGGGCCGGGCCCGTGGCGACGAGGGCGACGGCCTCCGCCGCCCACCGCGGTCCGTCCTGCCGGCCGCCCTGGACCCTGCCACTCCCCGAAGGCTGCGCACCGGCCGTCATGACATCCCCCCTCTGCCGCTGCCACCGGCCGCGGCGTCCCGGAACCGCGCCTCTCGAAGGTCCCACCAAGGGAGCGCTGTCCGGCACGAAACCGTCACACCCTCCGCACAGCTCCCTCGGCGGCCGGCGGGGGCCCGCCGGCCGCCGTTCAGAGGAGGACGGCGCTCAGGAGGGTGGGCCGGGTGGGCCGGGTGCGGGTCCACAGGTCGCGGGTGGTGGCGGTCCTGGCGGCCAGCACGGTGCGCCGCAGGGCCGCCCTGTCGTCGGCGGCCTGCGCGGTGGCGGCCCGGTGCGTGCGGGGCCAGACGCCCCCGGTGACGGTGATGGTCAGTCCCGAACGCTGCAGCACGTACCCGACGGCGTCGTCCGGGTCGCCGCGGTACCAGAGGCCGGGCGCCTCCTGGACGCAGTCCAGCGTCTCCGTCCGGGTCCCGTCGCCGTCGGCCGTCAGCACCGGCCCGCACGGGTCGGCATGTCCCGGCCGTACCGTCTCCGCGGCCAGCCATGCGTCGGAAGGGCCGACGGGAGCGCTGAACATCGCCGTCAGCGTGTGCCCGTCCCAGACGTACCGGTCCTGGCGCATCCCCGGAAAGGAGACGACCTGGGCCAGTGACCGGGAGGGGATCCCGCTGGTCCGCACCCACTCCCGCTCGGCCACCTGCTGCTGGAGCGCGCGGACGGGAGCCGCGAGTGCCAGGAGGGCGGCGAGGCCCACCGCCGCCGTCACCACCGCTCTCCGCGAGCGCAGGAGGACCGCGGCCGCCACCAGCAGCGCGGGCGCGGCGTACAGCAGGCAGCTCAGCAGTCCCCAGCGGAACGGCAGCAGCCGGTCCAGCGCCACCATGGCCGCCAGGTCGGCCGCGAACGCCGCGGCCAGTACCGCCTTCGGCCGGCCCGGCCAGGCCCGCCGCATCGCGCGCAGGCCTGCCGCCAGGACGGGGACGGCCAGCAGCAGCCCGACGCCCGCCACGGCCACGGCCTCGATCTCCCGTGTCCGGTCCGACGCTCCGGCTCCCACCCACAGGGACAGGCCGGCGACGGGCAGGGCGGCGGCGACCGTTCCGGCGAGTCCCAGCAGCGTCACTCCACGCCAACCCACCGGTGCGGACCGGTTCATGTCCCCGGCACCGGGGGAACCCGCGTACGTGATCGTCATCTCCTCACAACGCTGAACCCGAGCGGGAACGGCCCAGTGGGTGGGGGCCGTTCGTGCTCAGAAGGTGGTGCTGCCCCGGACGTCGAGGTCCTGGGCGTACCCGTCGGTGTACAGCCGTGCCAGGTCCTTCCGCGGAATCAGACGACCGGGGCCGACATGGTCACGCGGCTCGCCTCCGGCCACGTTGCCCCAGTTGTGGCGCTTGAAAACGTCCAGGGCATCGGGCGGAGCCCGCGGCGGCGCATTGGTCGCACGGCCTGGAAACACCCGCGGCACGACCACGGACGCCCGACCGATCCGGGATTCAAGGTTTTCCCCGAGCTCGAGGTCAACCAGCCGCCCACCTCAATTGATTAGCCGTCAAATCGGGCACGGGAAGTACACAGCGTCACACCACCTGCGGCATTGGCCGGATTTGAGGCACATTCAGGGCCACCGTCAGGTGATCTCCATTGAACCAGGCATTGCCAAACCTTGACCTGAGTTCGGACATTTGCACCGGAACTCCGCGCTCCGTTCTCCCCCGCGGAACACCGCACAGGACCCGGGATTCTCCGTTTCGGCGTTCACCACTGCCGGAAGTCACACCCGGCGGGTATAAACAACCGGGCATCTCGCGACTACTGTTCGGCAGGAAAGGACATTCCTTGACCCTCGCGAATACCGGCCGGCCGGCCGAATCCGGAGAGGCCGCCACCGGCGGCGTCCCACCCGAGGCCGGGACCGTTCCGCGTCGGCGGCCTTCGATCGGCGCCGGCGCCGCCGTCGGCACGATCCTCGCCGTCGCCACCGCGGGCGCCGTCTGGCTGACGCTGCCGCACGGCGACCCGCACCCCGGCCATGGCACCGCCGCCCGCCCCACCGTTCCCGTCGGTTACGCCGTCACCGGCAGCGGCACCGCACGGATCACCTACACCCGGCCCGACGGCACGAGCCGCAGCCTCAGCGTCCGCCTGCCCTGGCAGCAGACGGCGGAGCTGGCGGCGAAGGGCCCGGCCAGCGTCGCCGTCGTCCTGGGACCGGAGGGCGGTCACGCGACCTGCGCGCTCACCCTCCACGGCACGGCGGTTCAGCACGCCACCGCCTACGGCGCCTACGGCCGCGCCACCTGCACCAGCGCGGCGCCCGCGCCGTGACCGCGAGGTCGACCGCCGGGCCCGCGACCGCCCCCGGCAGTCGCTGTCCGCGCACGGGTGACGCCCCGCCGTCCACAGTTGGGCGGGTGCTCCGGCCCTGGTCAGCCACTCGATCCCTGTTCGTCATCCCCTGTCTGCCCAGGTCTGGACCCTTCCGGGTTAGCTTCGTTGCGTTTGACACCACCACCCCGGAAGGACCCCCATGTGCACGCACGGTGACACGCCGTCACACGATCACAGCGGGCAGAGCAGGCGCGGCTTTCTGCGGAACGCGGCACTGGCCGGCGCGGGAGCCGCGGCGATCGGCGTCGGCGCGCCCGCCCTCGGCGTGACGCCCGCGGCCGCCGCCGCTGCCGCCGACACCGCGCAGAGCGGCAAGACCGGCCCGTGGCGGCCGGACGCCACCGCGCTCCAGTTCACCCTGGCCGTCATGCCCGACACGCAGTTCCTCTACTGGGGCAGCCAGGACAGCGTCAACCGGACGCCGCAGGAGGAGTCGTTCCGCTACATCATCAACAACAGCGGAACGCCCGACAACAACATCGTCTTCATGGTGCACCTCGGTGACCTGACCGAGGACGCGGACCCGTCGTCCTTCGAGGAGGTCGACAAGGCCTTCGCGATGCTGGACGCGCACGGCGCGGGCTACAGCGTGCTGGCCGGCAACCACGACGTGAGCGGCGACGACAGCCGCGGTGACACGCCGTACCTGCGGACCATGGGCCCGCAGCGGTTCAAGCGCGCCAAGACGTTCGCCGGCGCCGACCCGACCGGTTACAACACCGCGCACATCTTCCAGGCCGCCGGCATGTCCTGGCTGGTGCTGGCCCTCGACTGGCGGACCAGCGACCAGGGCTTCGCGTGGGCCAACGAGGTCATCAAGGCGAACCCGAAGATGCCGGTGATCCTCACGTCCCACGACATCGTGGCTTCGCCGTACGATGACAACGTTTTCCCTTACGAGTCCGGCGACCCCGAGAACAACGCCGTGCTCTCCGGCTACGGGCAGACGGTCTGGGACAAGCTGATCAAGGACAACGACCAGGTCTTCCTGACCCTCAACGGCCACTACTGGCCGCCCGGGCGCATGACCTCGAAGAACGACGCCGGCAACGACGTCCACATGCACATCACGAACTACCAGAACCGGTACTTCGGCGGTGGCGGCATGATCCGGCTGTACCACTTCGACCTGGTGCGCAACACGATCGACGTCGAGACGATCAACCCGTGGATCCTGGCGCAGGCGCCGGAGTCCCGCACCAAGCTGGCCGCCGAGCACGCCCGGATCACCGGCCCGGTCGACAACTTCTCCGTGCCGATCGACTTCGACGAGCGGTTCGCCGGCTTCCGCCCGATCCCGGTCCGTCCCTCCCGCCCGGCCGCCAAGGAACTGGTCAAGGGCACGCTCGCGTACTGGCGTTTCGACGGTCAGGGCGCACCCGGGAGCGCGCTCGCCGCGGGCCGGACGATCCGCGACCTGTCCGGCAAGGGCAACGACCTGACGGTGGTGACGACGCCGGGCACCGCGGCCGACGCGCTCACCTGGTCCACCGACCACCACCCGGACCAGCCGGGCCACGCGAGCCTGAAGTTCGTGGGCGGCCGCAACCCGCTGCACGGCGCGTACCTGACGACGGGCGCCAACGCCCCGCTGAACGCGGAGACGTTCAGGTCCGGCTACACCATCGAGACGTTCGTCTCCATGCCGCTCGACTGGGACGCGGGCAACAACGGCTGGGCGTCGATCCTCAGCCGCCGCGGCTCCGCCGGGTCCGCGGGCAAGCAGGGCAAGAACACCGACCCGAACGAGCCGGTGGTCCAGTTCGCCATCTCGAACAACGGCCGCGAGCCGCAGTTCAACCACTACCCGCTCAACGACACGTACCCGACGACCAACTGGGGTCACGGGCTGGTGGAGCTCAAGTGGTGGCACCTGGCCGTGGTCAACGACGGCCGCTACACCAAGCTGTACGTCGAGGGCGCTCCGGTCGCCGACAACCCGAACCGCGTGTCCGTCGGCCTCACCTCGCTCGGCCTGCCCTGGCTGGTGGGCGGCCACGAGTACGCGGGCAAGACCGACATCGTCTTCCACGGCAACATCGGTGACATCCGGATCGTGAACCGGCCTCTGTCTCTCGGCGAGTTCCTCACCGCCGAGTAGCGCCGAGCGGGGCATCCCCCGCCGGCCGTCCCGCGCCTGCCGTCTCCGGCCCACCCCGCTGGAGGCGGCAGGCGTGCGGAGGGTGAGCTCCGTTCATCCGTGGCCGCCGCCCCCGTGACCGCCACCGCCGTCGAAGCCCCCGTGACCGCCGTGGCCGCCGCCGTGCCCGATCGAGCCGCCGCCTCCGTCGGGCCCCAAGCCGTGCCCGTGTCCCTGGCCGTGGCCGTGTCCGTGCCCGTGCCCGTGGTGGGAGCGCCCGGAAGGGCTGCCGGAGTCGCCGAGGCCGTCGAGCCCGTCCGGGGTGTCGGGCACGAAGGGCCCACGCCCGCCGCCGCCGCGGCCCCCCGGCCCGCCGCGTCCGCCGCGTCCGCCGCGTCCGCGGCCCGCACGTACCGCGGCGACGACGATCACCACCGCCAGCACGACGACGATCGCCGCGATCACCCAGACGAACCCGGTCGCCGTGTCGTCCCTCTGCATGCGTTCCTCCCCCTGCCGTCACCGTGTCGCACGCCCAGCATCGGGTGGCGTGGCCGTCGATGTCACGTCGTTTGAGGAAGGCGAGAGCATCGTGGCCGGAGGCCTTCGCCCGGCCGGAGTGTCAGTGGGCGCTGAGAGGCTGGTGGCATGGATGCCCGGTGGATGATGCGGCGCGTGTACGGCGCCGACCATGACGACCCCGATCCCGGACCGCGGCCGGACCACGCCTACGTGGAGCTGGCGGGCGGCCCTCTGGACGGGCTGCTGCTGGACGTGACGGGCCGTCCCGACGACGACCTGGCGGACGGCGCCGCGCTGCTGACGGAGATCGGCGCCTACGGGGCGGGCGGCCGGGCCTGGTACCGGGCCCGGCCCGGTGACCGGCGGGTGTGGCAGTGGGAGGGCGACACCCCTTGAACGGCGGGGCCCCCGGCCGCCGTCCGTGCCGCGGTGTCCCGAACCGTCCCCGCGCGTCGGGTTCCGGGCCTGCGCGGTCCGGTCACGCGCGCGGCGGGTCCGCGCGCAGCAGCCAGCCCTCGCCGCCGGCGAACTCGACCCCCTGGAAGGACGCGCCCGGCCGCTCGCGGCGGAACCCGAGGTCGCGGTGGAGGTCGAGCGAGGCGCCGTTGCGCGCGGAGACGAAGCACCACACCGCCGCGTCTCGTTCCCGGATCCAGTCCATGCGCCGCCGGGTCAGCAGTGTCGCGATGCCGCGGCGCCGCCAGTCTGGGTCCACGGTGACGCCGGTGAGGTAGTAGCCGGCCGGGGCTCGGTCGACGGGATGCTCGGGGAGGAACTCGGCGTTCGCGTATCCGACGGCCTCACCGGCGATCTTCGCCGTGACGACCAGGCTCTGCCGGCGGCCGAGTGCCCGCCGGATGCTGTCGGCCCAGTCGCCCGCGGCGCCGCCGCGCGCCCGGGCCTGGAGCTCGCCGAGCACGGGGACGTCCTCCTCGGTGGCCTCGGCGAGCACGGCGGACACCGGGTCCGGCCGTGCGTCCGGCCGTGCGTCCGGCCGTGGCGCATACGCGGCGAACCGCAGTTCCCTTCCGGCCATGCCGTCCTCCCCTTCGCCGATGCGATCCCCCGCAGGGTAGTGCGGCATGACGGGAACGGTGTCGGCGGGCGGGGGGCGGGCGGGCCGGGGTCAGGCGAGAGGGGCCGCGTCGGCGGCGGGCAAGTGGGCTCGGAGGAAGGAGAGTTCGGCGGCGAGTGCCTGCTCGTGGGCGCCGAGGAAGGGCGCGTAGTGGCCCCCGGGGAGGTGCACGACGTCCCCGTGCGGGGCCCTGCGTGCCGCCGCTGCCGCGGGGCCCGGCGCCGCCGTCGCGTCCTGGTCGCAGACGACGACGAGGAGCGGGCACGGGATGCGCGCGGCGTACCGCCCGGGCTGGTAGAGGGCCAGGGCGACACCCGTCCTGGCGGCGACCTCCTGGCGCCACTCGGGGTAGCGGCCACCGGGGTTGAGGGCGGGACCGGTGTCCGCGGCGTCGGGTGTCGTGATCAGGGCGACCTCGCCTGGCCGGCCGTTGAGCGGTACGAGCAGCGGCGCCCGCCCGACGAGCCCGCCGAGCGCGTCGAGCACACCGCGCGCGGTGAACCGCAGCATGGCCAGGGGCTTCTGATGCCGCGTCGTGTGGCGGGTGGCGGCGAAACCGCCGACGTTCGGCGTCTGCGCGACCACCGCGGCCGGCGGCACCGCGTCGTCGCGGGTCTCGGCGGCCACCCGCAGCACGTGCCCGCCGGACGCGGAGAACGCCCAGAGGGCGATCCTCGCGGGATCGACGCCGGGCAGGGTGCGGGCGAAGGCGAGGGCCGCGTGCCAGTCGGCGCGCTGCCGCCGCATCGGCAGCACCTGGCGGGGCCGGCCGCCGCTCTCGCCGATGCCGCGGTAGTCGAAGGCGAGGACGCCGAGTCCCGCCTCCTGGAAACGGCGGGCGAACTGGTCGGTGCCGGGTTCCTTGGTCACCGCGAGGCCGCCGGCCATGATCACGCAGGACCCGTCGGTCCCCGGGTAGTACCAGGCGGCGCACTCGTCGCGGCCGCTGGTGAATCGGACGTTCTCGCGTTCCATGGACATGCGCACGCCTGCCTTCACGCGGATCGGCGGGACCCTTCCGGCCTCCCCCTCTTCTCAAGTGAACCACGTGGTTCGCAACGTGTCACGCCGCCCCCTCCCCTGCCTACGCCCCGCCCTGGGCGCCGTCGGCGGCCTCCTCGCGGTCCAGCGCGCGGACCAGCGCCTCGAGCCCCGCGGCGACTCCGGCGTCGTCGCCGCTGGCCGACCGTTCCAGCAGGAAGCCGCGCAGGGTCGCCAGGATCATCTCGGCGACCTCGACCCGCCGTTGCCCGGTCCACCGCTGCGGGCAGACGGACATCAGGAAGGGCAGGTACTGCCCGGAGGCGTGCCGGCTGAGGTCGCCGTAGCGCGCGCGGTCGTACATGGCCAGGCCCATCGCCTGGTCGAGGACGAGGGACAGGCCCGGCTCCTCCTCGACCAGGACGCGCCACACCTCGCGGACCCGGTCGCCGAGCGACCGCTCGGGCGGGCCCGCGACCGCCGCGAGCGCGTTCGCGATGCGCCGGTCGCGGAGCCCTCCGACGGCCTGCCGCAGCAGGTCCTCCACCCCGTCGAAGTGGTAGAGCAGCACCTTGTGGGTGGTGCCCGCGGCCCGGGCGGCCCGCCGCAGGGAGAAGTCCACCAGGCCGTTGGCGGCGAGGTCGTCGGTGACGCGTTCGAGCAGGTCCTTCTTCCGTGCCTCGCCGCGCGGCGACCCCGCCGAACGCCGGTAGCCGGCGCCGCCGGCCTCGGCGTCGGACGCGTCCGCCCCACCGCCGCCCCGCCGCCGGCCCTCGCTCTCGCCCTGGCCTTCGCCCTCCGGCGACCCGTCGCCAGTGGTGCCGTCGTTCACCGCGGAAGCATCCAACGTTCGTCCGTCCTCGCGCACCGGTCAGTGCCGCCGACCCTACGGTCTGCCGGGTGGATCTCCGTGGGTGAAGGAGCGGTGTCCGGTGCGGTGCGGCTGCGAGACGGAGGAGGGAGGCGACGCGGAGCGTCGTCGACCGACGGGAACGCGTCGGCGGATGTGCGTGCCGGACGCCGCGACGCCACGGATATCCACACGACAGACCGCAGGCCCTGCCGGTCCGCCCCGCCGGAGCGGCGGCCGCCGGACCGGACCGGCCCGTGCCGCCCGTCCCGGACCCTCGACGCACTGACGCGCAGCCTCCGCCACCCCGCCCGCCCCGGGCGGCCGCGACCGGACCGCACGCCGTGGAGATCCTCCGGCGCTCCCGCCGGCCGTTTCGTGCGGCGTCCCCCTGCCACCGCAGGGCACGGCGGGGTTCAGCCCCAGACCTGGCGGCCGACGGCCGTGCCGGCCCAGGCGAGGAGCACGCCGGCGGCGACGGACGCGGCGAGGTAGGCCGCCGCCAGAAGCGTCATGCGGGCGCGGACGAAGCCGGTCGTCTCCCAGGCGAGCGTGGACCACGTGGACAGTGCCCCGCAGAAGCCTGTGGCGAGGAGCGACTGGATCCACGCCTGCGGCAGCCGCATCTCCAGCGCGATGCCCAGCAGCAGGCTCGCGGCCATGTTGACGGCGAACGTGCCGGCCGGGAAGGGCCGCGCTCCCGAGGACTTGGCCAGCACGCCGGCCCAGTAGCGCACGGGCGAGGCGACCGCGGCGCCCAGCGCCAGCCAGCCCCAGTCGGGGCCGGTCACGGGGCGTCGCCGCGGGTCCGGCCGTGAAGCAGCCACGCGGTCAGCGCCCGGCCGCCCGCGCAGGCGGCGAGCGCTCCGGCGACCGTCCCGGCGGCGTAGAGCAGGCCGGTGCCGGCGTGGCCGTCGCCCAGCAGCCGCTGGGTGTCGGCCGCGAAGGACGAGAAGGTGGTGAAGCCGCCGAGGAACCCGCTGCCCAGCACCGGGCCGCCCCACATCGGCGCGCGCCTCACCCGGTGCAGCGCCGCCATCAGCACGCCCATGGCGCCGCACCCGGCGATGTTCACGCCGAAGGTGATCCAGGGGAAGCCGGTGGCGGGGTCCGTGCCCAGCTCCCCCACTCCGGCGCGCGCGATCGCGCCCGCCATGCCGCCCCCGGCGACCAGCGCGGTCATCCACAGCGCGTGCAGCCCGGCGGTGCGCGGGCGGCAGAACAGCCGGGGGAAGAGCGCCGGGCGGCCGGCCGCGGGCACGACCGCCTCGGCGGCGTCGGCGGTCTCTACGGCGTCGGCCATGGGCGCGCCGGCCTCCTGGGAGCGGTACGGGCAGGCGTCAGGCGGCGAGGAACTCCAGGAGGTCCTGGTGGAACATCTCCTTGAACGGCGCGACGGCCATCAGGCCGTGCGGTGCGCCCGGGTACACCTTCAGCACGGAGTCCTTGACGAGCTTCACCGACTTCTCGCCCGCCGCGACGATCGGCACGATCTGGTCGTCGTCGCCGTGGATGATCAGCGTGGGGACGGCGATGCGCTTGAGGTCCTCGGTGAGGTCGGTCTCGGAGAACGCCTTGACGCAGTCGTACGCGCCCTTGATGCCGACCGTCATGCTCCACAGCCAGAACATGTCCCGGACGCCCTGCGAGACCTTGTTGCCCTTGCGGTTGGCGCCGTAGAAGGCCTCGCTGAGGTCCTGGTAGAACTGCGACCGGTCGGTGGCGACGCCCTTGCGGATCTCGTCGAACACCTCGATCGGCAGGCCCTCGGGGTTGCTGTCGGTCTTGAGCATCAGCGGCGGGATCGCGCTGAGCATCAGCAGCTTCGACACCCGGGGCGCGCCACGCCCGGCGGCGCACCGCGCCACCTCGCCGCCGCCGGTGGAGTGGCCGACGAGCACGACGTCCTTGAGGTCCAGGTGCTCCAGCAGTTGCGCGAGGTCGTCCGCGTAGGTGTCGAGGTCGTTGCCGTCCCACGTCTGGCCCGAGCGACCGCCGCCCCTGCGGTCGTGCGCGATGGCGCGGTAGCCGTGGTCGGCCACCAGCTGCAGCTGGTCGTCCCACGCGTCGGCGTTGAGCGGCCAGCCGTGGCTGAAGACGACGGGACGGCCGCTTCCCCAGTCCTTGTAGAAGATCTCGGTGCCGTCAGAGGTGGTGAACGTTGCCATGGGTGATTCCGTCCTCTGTGTGTGTCGTGGCGGGTGGGAGGGCCTGCGGGGCAAGGGGCGTTGCGGCGCAGCCCTCTTGGCACACTTTGCCCTCACATGGGGCATTTCGCATCCGAGCCGCGGACGGCACCGGTTCACGTCGCCGGAGGGCCCGGGACGAACCGGCCGGCGCTGTCGTAGGGCCAGGCGTTGGCCACGCATCCGTGCAGGCCCTTGATCTGCTGCATCATCACCGGGGCCGGGCGGCCGGGACCGGGGCAGCCCATGTGCCCGTAGCCCAGGAAGTGGCCCATCTCGTGGTTGATGATCAGCGCCCGGTAGTCGTGGATCGGGCCGTCGAACGTGGGCGAACCCTGGACCCAGCGCTTGAGGTTGACCACGACACCGCCGGGCACCTCGCAGTTGTACTCGCCCTCGGTGTCCTGGTGAATGCCCGCCCAGCACAGCGCGTCCGCCGTCCCGGCGGTCGCGATCCGCACCGTCAGGTCGTGCGGCTGGCCGCTGCCGACCAGCTGGAACGAGGCGGCGCCCTTCGTCGTCCAGCCGCGGGGCGCGCCCAGGATGCCGGCGATCTCCTCGGCCGCCCGTGCGGGCGAGATGCCGGTTCCGGTCTCGACCAGCACCTCGTAGCGCAGCAGATGACCGCCGTCGCCGACCCGCGCGCCGGTCGCCTGTGCGGCGGCGAAGTCACCGCTGCCCGTCGCCGGCACGCCGCGCGCGGTCGGCCCGGACGTGGCTCCCGGCTTCCGCGGCGACGCGGCGGGAGCGCGGGTGTCCCCGGGAGGCCGCACGCCGGCTGTGGCGCCGCCGGGCGGCATGTCCCGGGGCGCGGGGCTCGCGGCGTCGCCGCCCCTGCCGTCGAGGGCGACCAGTGCCCAGCCGAGCAGGCCGGCGACCACCACCAGGCCGGTCAGGCAGCCGCGGCCCCGCCGGCGGCGGCTCTGGCGCCGCGCGCCTCGGGTCGGGCCACCGGTGGGGTGGGCGGTCACGGTGCTCAAGGTGGGCGGAACGGGTCCCCGCTGCTGTACCGAACGCATGACAACCGAGCCTGGGGTCGCCGCATGATGACGATGAGCCCGGTTGGTCACGAACACGTCACGAGTGGGGTCCGTGCTCCGGCCGTCGCGCCCGGTCCGCCGGCGTCCTCTGTGATCGTTGTGTAACGGCTGTTCAGCAGGGCTCTTCTGGGCTCGGCGGGCGCATACCGGCTGTCTACACTGTCGGCGTGCCACGAGTCCTGATTGTCGAAGACGACCCGGATGTCCGTAGCGCGCTCGTGTTGGGGCTGCGGCATCAGGGTCACGAGGTCCTCGCCGCCGGAACCGGCGAGGAGGGCCTGGCGCGGCTGCGCCCCTACCGTCCGGACGTCGTCGTGCTCGACCTGATGCTGCCCGGCATCTCGGGCCTCGACGTGTGCCGGCGGATCCGGGTCCGCGACCAGGTGCCGATCGTCATGGTGACCGCCAGGGGCGACGACGTCGACGTGGTCGTCGGGCTGGAGTCCGGCGCGGACGACTACGTGGTCAAGCCGGTCCAGGCCCGCGTGCTCGACGCGCGCATACGTGCCGTGCTGCGCCGCCAGGACGCGTCCGGCTCCGTCACCGCCCGGCCCCGCGCCGAGTCGCACGGCGACCTGGTCATCGACCGGGCCGGGCTCGTCGTGTCGCACCGCGGGGACACGGTCGCCCTCGCGCCCTCCGAACTCCGCCTGCTGCTGACCCTGTCGGCCTCGCCCGGCCAGGTGTTCAGCCGCCAGCAGCTGCTGGAACTGGTCTGGGAGCACAGCTACCACGGCGACATACGGCTGGTGGACGCGTGCGTGAAGCGGCTGCGGGCCAAGCTCGGCGAGGACCCCCCGTACGTCCGGACCGTGCGCGGCTTCGGCTACAGCTTCGCCTCGCCGTGAGCGGCCCGGCCTCCGTGCGGGAGCCCTGGTAGCCGTCGCCAGCGCCCTGACCACCGGCGCCCTCGCCTTCCGGGAGGCGCGCACGGGCGTGCTGCAGCAGAGCCAGGACTCCGTCATCCGCCAGTTCAGGTCCAGCGTCGACTCCGTGGCGGTCTACACCCCGAGTTCCCCGGACGCGTCCGACCTGCAGGCGGCGGTGAACCAGGTGCTCAACGCGAACGAGACGCGCGGATGGACGGTCCTGGCCACCTACGGCAGCGACCGCGCCTACTCGCCGAGTGACGACTTCGACAAGATCAGCCCGGAGCTGCGCCGGTCCGTGCTGACCAAGCGGGCGGCGGTCTTCCAGCGCGTCGGCGACCAGGGGCACCCGTACCTCGTGGTCGGGATGCCGGTCACGTACGCCTCACCCGACAGGTCGCAGACCCGGCTCTCG
Organism: Actinacidiphila rubida; assembly: GCF_900110255.1. Classification (GTDB taxonomy): domain Bacteria; phylum Actinomycetota; class Actinomycetes; order Streptomycetales; family Streptomycetaceae; genus Actinacidiphila; species Actinacidiphila rubida. The sequence goes on along the minus strand of NZ_FODD01000010.1, from coordinate 96,700 downwards.
GGCCTCGTGATGTATCTGGTGGTGCCGCAGAGCGCCGAGCAGTCGTACGTCACGGCGATCGTCAGCGCCATCGAGCACGCCACGCTGGTGGCACTGTGCCTCGGTGTCGTGCTGGCGCTGCTGGCCGCGAGCGGCGTACTGCGCCCGGTGCGGGCGCTGCGCCGGGCGACCCGCCGGATGGCCGAGGGGCACCTCGACGTCCGGCTGGCCGTCAACGGCTCGGACGAACTGGCCGACCTGTCCCAGTCGTTCAACGATACGGCGGCCGCGCTGGAGGAGTCCGTCGCGGAGCTGCGGCGCCTGGAGGCGCAGGCGCGCCGGTTCGTCGCGGACGTCTCCCACGAGCTGCGGACGCCGCTGGCCGCGATGACGGCCGTCACCGAGGTCCTCGACGAGAAGGCGCTGGACCTGGACCGGGAGACGGGCGACGCGCTGCGCCTGGTCAGCGAGGGCACCAGCCGGCTCAGCGGGCTGGTGACGGACCTGATGGAGATCTCCCGCTTCGACGCGGGGGTCGCCGAGCTGAACCTCGACGAGGTCGACCTGGCCGAGTTCGTCCGGCACACCCTGGCCGCCCGCGGGTGGCAGGGCCAGGTGGAGACCTCGGGGCCGCCGCCGGGCGGCCTGCGGACCCGCGTGGACCCGCGCCGGCTCGACGTGGTGCTGGCCAACCTGGTCGGCAACGCTCTGCGGCACGGCGCCGCGCCGGTCCGGCTGGCGATGGGCGTGCGGCAGGAGCCGCCCGGCACGGCGTGGGCCGTCATCGAGGTGACCGACAACGGACCGGGGATCGCCGAGGGCGCCATGCCGCACATCTTCGAACGCTTCTACAAGGCCAGCACGGCGCGGACGCGCAGCGAGAGCAGCGGTCTGGGCCTGGCCATCACGGCGGAGAACGTGCGCCTGCACGACGGGCGCATCAGCGCGGCGAACGTACCGGGGGGCGGCGCCGCGTTCACCGTCCTGCTCCCGCTGCGGCGCGACTCGGATCTGCCCGGCCAGGACGTGGGGGGTGGTGCCCCGTGACGGCGGCGCGCGACGTCTCGGTGCGCGTACCGGGGCGTGGGCGGGCTCGGACGCGGGCTCGGGTTCCCGCGGTGGTGACCGGGCTCGCGGCCGCGCTCGCCCTCACCGCCTGCGGGGTCCCGTCGTCCGGCGTGATCGAGGCCGGCGAACCCGCGACCGGTGTGTCCTCCCCCGCCGCCAGGGCCGCGGCGCCGGGCGCCGTCGCCGTCTACTTCCTCCGCGACGGAAAGCCGGCGCCCTACATCCGCAAGGCCCTCGACCCCGGGGACGTCGGCCTCGTCGTGCGGCTGCTGTTCGCCGGCCCGACCGCCGGCGAGGCCGCGGCCACCACGCAACTGCCGCACCTCGGCAGCGCGCCCGAGGTGTCGGTCGACGGCGTCGTCACGGTCCGCCTCCCCGAGGGCGTCCCCGCACTCAGCCACCTGGCCATGCTCCAGCTCGCGTGCACGGTCACCCGGATCCCGCAGGCCGCCCCGCGGCTCGCGGCCCCCAGCGGCACCGAGACGGCACCGGCCCCGGGTGACGGCGCACAGCGCCTCGACCCGAGCGAGACGGTCCGGGTGCTGGGCGACGGATGGACGATGACCCAGTCCGCCTCGCCCTGCCCGCCCTCCCCACCGCCCCGGTAGCGGGCGGCGGCGGGGCGCGCCGCGACCGCGTGTCACCGGCGGTGACGGCGGGTTCCCCGTGTGCCTCGTCCCATTCGGGGTACGCGGTGGCTGCGCGGCCGTGAGCGGCCTTCCGGGGCGGAACCGCGTCCGGAGCCTCCACGGCGATCAGGGAGGACCGATGCGGCACGACGAGATCATCGGCAAGGTGCAGGCGCTCGCGCAGCTCCCCGACCGGGGCTCCGCGGAGAACGCCACCGGCGCGGTGCTGCGCACGCTCGGCGAACGGATCGCCCCCGGGCTGGCCGAGCACGTCGCCGCGCAGCTTCCCCCGACACTGGGCAGGAACCTGCGCCTGGCGGCGCAGGACGCGGTCGGCGACGGGCGGGACCGGGGTGTGGGCGAGCCGTTCGGCCTGGCGGCCTTCACCGGACGCGTCGCGGGCCGGGCCGGAGTGCCCGACGAGACGGCGCTGCGCGACACCACCGCCGTGCTGGAGGTGCTCGACGGCGCGCTCAGCCCGGAGCTGATGGACAAGGTGGCCTCCGACCTGTCCGTGGACTACGCGGACCTGCTGCCCTCGGGCAGGGCGGACGAAGGACGCCCGTGACGCGTTCCCCCGCACGTCCCGCCTCCCCGCTCGGCGGCGGGACGGCGCTGGGGGACGCGCGTCAGCGATCCGGCATGACAGGTGTCATCCGCAGGACGTGCCTCGGGGCACTGCCCGCCCGCCCGCGGTCTTCCTAGACTCGCCCCATGGTCAGATCACGCAAGCCAGGACAGGACGACCAGTGGGAAGGCGTCGTCGCCGCGAAGTCCCGCGGCATGCTCGACGGCTCGAACATGTACCACTTCGCCGAGGTCCGCCGGGCCGACGGCGAGTCCGCCAGGATCCGGATCAGCCGGCGGCTGTGGAAGTCGGTCGAGGTCGGCGACCGGATCGTCAAGAGGCCCGGCGCCGACCCGGTGAAGGAGTAGCCGGCCCGCTGGAGGAGTGGCCGGCCGGTGAGCGACGAGGCGTCCGCGGCCCGGCACGCGCCCGGTCATCAGCCGAGCGACGCGCCGTCGAGGACAGGGCGGCCGGCGCCCAGGAAGAAGACGCCCGGGTAGCCGGCCGTGGCGAAGCCGTGGCTGGGGTTGCCGCGGCCGGTGGAGCGGACGAAGGTGAGCGTTCCCGTACGGTCGTTGCTGACGAAGAACACGGCCCCGCCGCCCTCCCGCGCGTCGTTGCGGGTGATCAGCGAGCCCGCGATGCGCACGGTGTAGCGGTTGCCGTCGGTGTAGACCGCTCCGCCGCTGCCGCCGCCGGGCGTCCCCGAGCGGGCGGGGTTGGCGCCGCTGCCGATCGCGGAGTTGTACGAGAACAGCGAGTTCGTGATCACCCACGACACCCCGATGCTGCTGAGCGCGCCGCCGTTGGAGCAGCTGCCGCCCTGGCCCGGTGCCCCGCCGAAGGTGCTGCCCGTGATGTACACCGGCAGCCCGTGGTACTGGTCGAGGACGCGGATGGCGGCGCCGCCCAGGTCGGGCCCGGTGGAGTCGCAACGGTTGCGCACGAACCGCGTGTTGACGGCCTTGAAGCGCCCGCCGCGCACGAGCACCGCTCCCCCGCCGCCGCCCTCCGCGGTCTGGCCGGTGGCGTTGCCGTCGGCGAACGTGAGGTTCTGGACGGTCAGTTCGGGACTGCTCTGGTCCTGGCAGTGCGAAGTGGTCCAGCCCTGCGCCTGGTCGCAGGTGTCCATGAACAGGATGCGGTGCCGCCCGCCGCCGCTGAGCGTGACGAGCCCGCCGCCGTCGATGACCACGCGCGCCGAGGCGTTGCGCACCTTGGCCGTCGTGGTGAGGGTGATGACGACGGGGCGCGGCCCGCAGTCGAAGGTGATGACGCCGCCGGCCGCCACGGCCGCGACCACCGCGGCGGAGGTGCAGCCGGCGGGCGTTCCGTGGCCGATCGTGCGGGTCGGGTGCGAGGTGTCGGCGGCGCGCCCGCCCGCCGGGACGGGCTCGTGCCCCTGCGGGTTGCCGGCCTGCTGCGTCACCGCCGGGGTCCGCGGCGCGCCCCTGCGGGTCGCGGAGGCGGTGGGCGACGGGGTCGCGACGGCCGAGCCGATGGAGGGGCCCGAGCCGCCCGCCGGCGACGCGGAGGACGCCGTGGACGCCTGCGTGGTGACGGCGGTGCCGGAGGCCGCGGGGGAACCGCCGGAACCGCATCCGGTCAGCGCGCCCACGAGGGCGGCGCCGGCCGCTGCGGCCACGGCCAGGGAGCGGCGGGGGCGTGGGGACAGGCGCGCACTGCGGTGGAGGGAAGGCACCGGCAGATCGTAGTGCGCCGGGTGGGCCCGCGGTGTCCGTGTCCGGAACCGCGGGCCCGGTGGGGTCAGCTGGGGATGCTCCACTGCTGGTTGGCGCTGTCGGCGCAGGTCCAGATCTGCAGGCGGGTGCCGTTGGCGGAGCTGGGGCCGGTGGCGTCGAGGCACTTGCCCGAGGCGGGGTTGACCAGTTCGCCGTTGGACTGGTGCTGCCAGACCTGCGCACCGGTGCCGTTGCAGTCGTACAACTGCACCTGGGTGCCGTTGGCGGTGCCGGCGGACGTGATGTCCATGCACTTGCCCAGGGCCTGCAGGCTGCCGTCGGAGGCGACGGTCCACTGCTGGGCGTTGGTGCCGTTGCAGTCGTACAGCTGCACCGCCGTGCCGTTGGCGCTGCTGGCCGCGGCGACGTCGACGCACTTGCCGCCGTAGCCGGTGATCTGGCCGGTCTTGCCGGTGCCGCCACCGCCGCCGGAGCTGCCGTTGGTCAGCTGGTTGAAGATCCGCGAGTACGCGTACCCGGCGGGCTTGTCGTAGTAGTCGACCTCCCAGAAGGCCAGCTCCTGGACACCGTTGGAGGCGGCGAAGCTCTCCAGCGTCTGGGCGTCGGACTGGGAGAAGTACTCGTTGTCGTCGTTCTGGCCCGCGATCGGGGTCAGGCCGATCCGGTTGTAGGCGGCCGAGGTGGAGATGCCGTACAGCCCGGCGAGCTGGCTCGCGGTGCCGCGGGCCGCGGACTCGGCGTCGTTCAGGGCGTTCTCGCCGTCGCCGAAGTCCATGGTCATGATGTTGACGGCGCTGACGTTGACGCCCTTGCTCTTGGCGTCGCTCAGGACGCCGTACTCCTGCGAGGGCAGGCCCCCGGGGTCGACGGCCAGGGTGTACGCCACCTGCACGGAGGGGTTCTGCGCCTGGAGCGCCGCGAGCGCCTGGTTGCGGCGCTGGTTGGCGGCGGTGTCGCCCAGGGTGCCGCCCTCGATGTCGAAGTCGAGGCGGGTGATGCCGTAGGTGTTGACGATGTTCGCGTACGCGGCGGTGAGGGAGGACACCGACGTGCAGGTCTGCGCGAGCTCGCCGCCCTCCGCGCCGCCGAACGAGATGATGGCGGTGCCGCCGGCCGACTTCAGCGCGTTGATCTGGGACGTGTACGCGCCGACCCCGTCGCCGCTGGCCTCCCACTGCGCGGTACAGCCGGACTGCGGGATGAGGAAGGCGAGCGTGTAGTACTTCAGGCCGGTGGCGTTCATGTCGGACGCCATGTCGTTGGCCGTGTTGCTGTCGATCTGCAGGTAGGGGGCGGCGAAGTGGGCCGGGAGCGCGGTGGCCGCGTGCGCCTGGCCGGTGCCGAGGAAGGTGGCCGCGAGGGCGACGGCCGTCGTGGCCGCGGGGGCGATGCCGTTTCTGAAACGCATGGGGGGCTCCGTGTGAGGCCGGTGGGCGGGGCGTGTTTCAGGTGGCTGAGCAAGCGGAGTCTGCGCGCGTTCATGACATGCCGTCAAGACGAGTGGCAGGAAACCTTCCTGACCGATCATGCCGACCGTCACCAGGAGGTCCGGTCACGGCGCGCTGACCGGTGCGTTCGCAACTTGGAGGCAGGAAACGGCGGGTGGGCGGCGGATGGCCGCCATGACTCCAGAAGGTAAAGCTTCGGTCAGCACCCGTACGGACCCGCCGCGCGCGTCCGGCCGGTCCGCCCCGGGCGCCACCGGCCCCACGGCCCCCATCGCCACCGCACGTCCCGGCGGCCGGAGCCGGAGTCCGATATGCACGGCATGGCGTGTTTCAGAAACAGCGGCGCGGACCGGCGGCGACCACGCGTGCCTGAGCGCGGGGTTCGCGGGCAGGCGAGTCAGCACGGCGGACGCGGAAGGCGTACGGAAAGGCAGGCGGGAGGCGCACACGGAGCACCTCAGCCGAGACGAGTGAGGAGTGGTGGACGAGTGAGCGCGATACGGGTGACGACCACGGCCGAGGTCGCGATGGAACTGGGCACGTACGGTGCCGAACGGCAGCAGGAGATCCACGAGGCGCTCGACCGCCTGGCGGACGCCTCGGCGATGGGGGTCGGCACGCCCGACGGCGTCGGCCTGCGCGCCGAGGTCCTGCCGGGCCTCACCGCGCACTGGGTGCTGCTGGCACCGCCCGGTCTGGCCGTCGTGTGGCAGGTCGTCGTGGCCGGCTGACGCCCGTGCGGGCACCCGGCCGTCCCCGTGGCGGCCGAGCGCCCGCACGACCCCGCGGCGCGGGATCCGTGCTCCGCGAAGGGGGCTTCCCCGGCGACACACCCCGCAATGCGCGCGCGGACCGGGACGGGCGGGGAGGATCCGCTCATGGACACCGCACAGAAGGTCGCCGTCGTCACGGGAGCCTCGCGAGGCATCGGCGCCGCCCTGGTCACGGCCTACCGCGGGCTGGGGTACGCGGTCGCTGCCGTGGCCCGCTCGGTCGGCGCGCCGGACGACCCGGCGGTGCTGGCCGTGCCCGCGGACGTGTCCGAACCCGGCGCCGGCGCCCGGGTGGTCAGTGCCGTGATGGAACGGTTCGGCCGGATCGACACGCTGGTGAACGGCGCCGGGATCTTCGTCGCGAAGCCGTTCACCGAGTACACCGACGAGGACTTCGACGCGGTGGTCGGGGTGAACCTGCGCGGCTTCTTCGAGATCACGCGCAGCGGCGTCGCCGCGATGCTCACACGCGAGGGCGGCGGGCACGTGGTGTCCGTCTCCACCACCCTCGTCAGCAACGCCGACGCCCGGGTGAACGCGGGAATGGCCGCGCTGACCAAGGGCGGGCTGGACGCGGCGACCAGGTCGCTGGCGATCGAGTACGCCACCCGCGGTGTGCGGGTGAACAGCGTGGCACTGGGCGTGATCCGCAGTTCGATGCACCCGAGCGATCCCGGCGGCGCCCTCGCCGGACTGCATCCGGTCCGCCGCATGGGCGAGGTCGAGGACGTCGTCAGGGCCGTGCTCTACCTGGAGCAGGCGCCGTTCGTCACCGGCGAGATCTCGCACGTCGACGGCGGGCAGAGCGCCGGCCACTGACGTCCCGGACCGCTTGCCGCGCCGCAGCCGCGCACCCGTAGCCACCCCGAGGAGGAACCCCCATGACCGGTCCGTCGGACGACGAGGCGATCCTGCGTACCGTGCTCGACGCGTGGAAGTCGGGCGTCGACGCGCACGAGCCCGAGCGTGTCGCCGCCGGGTTCACCGAGGACGCGATCTTCCAGGGACTGCACCCGTACAGCGTGGGACGCGAGGGCGTCGCCGCGTACTACGACTCCCAGCCGCTGGGCATGACCGCGCGCTACGAGATCCTGGAGACGCGGCGCCTCGCCGACGACCTGGTGCTCGGCTACCAGCGGGTGGAGTTCGCCTTCACCGACCGGCCGCCGCTGACGGTCAACCTCAGCCTGCTGGTCAGGCGCGTGGCCGGCTCCTGGTCGATCGCCCTCTACCAGGTCTCCCTGTTGCCCTGACGGCCCGCCCGCGCGCCCCGGCGGGGTCCACCCGGGCCTGCCCGCTCCCCGGTCCGACCGGCACTACCGGCTGGGGGCCGGCTCCTGGACGCCGCCGACCCGCAGCCGTTCGAGCCGTTCGTACGTCGGCGTGCCCGGCCGCGCCGAATGGACGACGAGCTGCTGGCTGTGGCCGTCGCTGAGCAGCACCTCGCAGTCGAGGTCGAGGACACCGACCACGGGGTGCACGAACCGCTTCGGCGACGGTCGCCGCACCACGACGTCGTGCTCCGCCCACAGTGCCTCGAACTCCTGCGACCGTGCCCGCAGTTCGGCCACGAGAGCGGCCGGGCCCGGGTCGTCGGGCCGGGCGGACGTGACCGCCCGCAGACTCGCCACGTGCGCGCGGGCGTGCTGCTCGTGGTTCTCGGGCGGGGCCAGGTCCCGGGCGCCCGGCTCGGTGAACCAGCGGCGGATGACGTTGGTGCCCGTGTGGTCCCCGGTCAGGGCCACGGACATCGTGTTCTGCGCGAGCATCTCGCCCCAGTCGCTGATCACCGAGGCCGGCAGGTCGTGCAGCCGGTCGAGGATCATCAGCAGCCCCGGGCGGACCTGGTCCGAGGAGGCGCCGGGCCGGGGCGGCTCCTCCCCCGCCAGGTGGAACAGGTGGTCGCGCTCGACGTCCCTGAGCTGCAGCGCGCGGGCGAGGGCGGTGAGCATCTGCCGGGACGGGTGGGAGCCGCGGCGCTGCTCGAGACGGGTGTAGTAGTCGGTGGACATCCCGGCGAGCTGCGCGACCTCCTCGCGGCGCAGGCCCGGCGTGCGGCGGCGCGGACCGGCGCTCAGCCCCACGTCGCCGGGCGCCAGCCGGGTGCGGGCGCGGCGCAGGTAGTCGGCGAGTTCCGTTCTGTCCATGATCTCAGCATCCCCCGGACCCGGGACCGTATCCAGGGAGCGGCGGTCCCTGGATAACCGCGTCTCTCCCGCCGGCGCCGGGGTCCGCGCAGGCTTGAGGTGTGGCGACGACGACGAGGAGGCAGCCATGCTGACATTGGTGACAGGTGCGACGGGCCAGGTCGGGCGGCGGTTCGTGCCGCGACTGCTGCAGAGTGCGGCACCCGGCGACGAGGTGCGTGTCCTGGTGAGGGACGAGGCCCGCGGCGAGCCGTTCGCCGCGCTGGGGGCCCAGGTGCTGGTCGGCGACCTGCGCGACACGGAGGTGCTCGGCAAGGCCACGGCCGGCGTCGACGCGGTGGTGAACGTCGCCGCCGCGTTCCGCGGGGTGCCCGACGAGGAGGCGCGGGCGGTCAACCGCGACGCCGCCATCGAGCTCGGCCGGGCCGCGGTGGCCTCGGGCGTGCAACGTTTCGTGCAGGTCAGCACCGGACTGGTGTACGGGGCAGGGCGGGGCAGGCCGCTGGTCGAGAGCGACGAGACGGTGCCGGGCACCCACCTGTGGGGCGCCTACCCCGAGTCGAAGTGGGAGGCGGAGCGCGCGCTGGGCGCGATGGAGGGCCTCGACGACCTCCGCATCGGACGGCTGCCGTTCGTGTACGGCGACGGGGACCCCCACCTGGACGCCGTGATGGAGTGGGCGCCGAAGTGGCCCGCGATGCAGCGTCTGCACATGGGCCACCACCTGGACGTCGCACAGGGCCTCCGGCAGTTGCTGTACGCGCCCGGCGCGCACGGCGTCTACAACATCGCCGACGACGCGCCGGTCACCACGGTCGACCTCTTCCAGGTCCACGACATGCCCGTGCCGCCGGAGGTCTACGACCGGGAGGCCACGGACCCGTGGCACAGCGTGATGTCGACGGCCCGGATCCGCCACGAGCTGGGCTACCGCCCGCTGGTCCCGTCGGTGTGGACGGCCCGGCAGACGGGGCTGCTCTGAGCGACCCCCGCCCGGACCCGTCCGGCGCCCGCGGACACGGCGGGCGCCGGCCGCCGCGGCGGCGCCGGCACGGGGCGGTGTCAGCGGGCGACGCGGAAACCGATGTTGCCCGTGGAGCTGTCCGGGGTGTTGGAGCTGCGGGCGCCGACGCGGTAGCGGTTGCAGTAGGAGGCGTGGCACAGGTGGGAGCCGCCGCGCATGACGCGGGCGGTGCCGCTCGGAGGGCCGGCCGGGTCGCGGCGCGGACCGGAGCGGTGGAACGCGGGGCTGAACCAGTCGCCACACCACTCCCAGACGTTGCCGACGGTGTTGAACAGGCCGTAGCCGTTGGGGCGGTGGGTCCTGACCGGTACGGTTCCGGGCCGGCTGCCGGGCTCGGGACGGGGGAAGTCGCCCTGCCAGATCGCGAGCATCTTCCGTCCGCCGGGAGCGAGTTCGTCTCCCCAGGGGTAACGCCTGCCGGTCAGCCCGCCGCGCGCCGCGTACTCCCACTCGGCCTCGGTCGGCAGCCGGGTGCCGGCCCAGGCGCAGTAGGCCGTGGCGTCGTGCCAGGAGACGTGCACCACCGGGTGGTCCTGCCGGTCGGCGAAGGCCGAGCCGGGCCCGAACGGCGCCCGCCAGCTGGCTCCTTGGACCGCGTGCCACCACGGGGTGCCCTCCACGGACGTGGCCGGCGAGCGCAGCGGCCCCGGCAGGAACGCCTCGAACACGTAGGAGAAGCCGAACCGTTCGGCGTCCGTGACGTGGCCGGTGTCCTTGACGAAGGACGCGAACTCGGCGTTGGTCACGGCCGTCGGCGAGACCGCGAACGCGCCGATCTCGACCTCGCGGACGGGCCCCTCGCCGTCGGCCGGGACCCCGTCGGGGTCGTCGGACCCCATCAGGAACGGGCCGCCGGGCAGCGCGAGCAGCCCGCGTGCGGCCCGGTCGGCGGCGCGTCCGCGCGGTGGGCGACCGGCGGCGGGGGCCGGCGCGGCCGCGGGCCCGCGGGGCGCGGTGGCCGTCCGGCCCGGCGGGGGCGCGGCCGGTGCCAGGTCCAGTGCCACCGGGCCGTGACCGGCGGCGCAGCAGGACGGGCGTGAAGCGTCGGCCATGGGCCGGCCTCCTTCGGGCTTGGGGACGATCGGGCGGACGGACCCGCGGGGCGTTCGTCGGGCAGGAGCGGTGGGGCGGTGTGCCAGTGTGTCGGTGCGCCCGGCGGTGGCGGCGGGCGCACCGGCACACCCCGGCGTCAGGCGGCGCGATCCGCCGCCAGCTGCGCTGCCAGCGCCGGGATGCCGAGCGCGGCCTCCTGCGCGGGCGTGGCCTGGTAGAGCAGGTTCGTCAGCTGGTAGGGGTCGTTGACAAGGTCGTAGTACTCGCGGAAGACGAGTTCTCCGGTGCCGGCCTCCTGTCCCTGGGCGTCGGTGTGCAGCGCGTAGTACTCGGTGTACTGGTACGTCGCGCTGACGGTCGACGCCCAGGTGTGCGGGTCGTCACCGGGGTTGCGGTGCCACCACTCGACGAGCAGGTGGTCGCGCCGCCTGGAGCCCAGCAGCGACAGCCCGTTGTGCGGGGTGTCGGGCGTGATCCCCACCGCGTCGAGGATGGTGGGCGCGATGTCGATGTTCGCCGCGATCCGGTCGTCGACGGTGCCGCCGTCCAGCCCGGCCGCCGGCCACGAGACGTAGAACGGCACTTCGATCGACGGGCGGTACGGAACTGACTTCGCGGTCCAGCCGTGGTCGCCCCAGCAGTAGCCGTTGTCGCCCAGGTAGAAGACGAGGGTGTTGTCCAGCTGGCCGAGGGCGGCGAGTTTGTCGTGGATCTCCTGGACGGCGTCGTCGACCGAGAGCAGGGTCCGCAGCTGGTTGCGGCGGATGGTGCGCCCGTCGTCCAGCGTGTGGGTGGCGTTCTGGATGTACGCGGGCTTGTCGCTGCGGTCGGCCTCCGGCACCGAGGGGCGCCCGTTCCAGGCGGGGACCGGCGTGTCGGCGTACTTGGCGTCCGGCGTGTTGGGCGCGTGCGGTGCCTTCGGCGCGACGAACGCGAACCAGGGCCGCTGGTCGCTCTTCGCGCCGTCCAGGAACGACAGCACGCGGTCCTTGATCACCGTGGTGCTGTAGCCGGTGATGGTGTGGACCGTGCCGTTGTCGTTGTAGGTGCCGTTGTTGTAGGTGACGGGGTCGAGCAGCAGCCAGTCGTCGAAGTGCGGCGGGTTGTCGGTGTTGTGCCAGGCGTTGAGGTACTTGCCGAACAGGCCGGTGCGGTAGCCCGCGTCGTGCAGGTAGCGCTGCACGGTGGTGTGCTGGTCCAGGTTGTAGGGGCTGCTGTTGTCGCGGACCCCGTGGTCGTGGGCGTACCGGCCGCTGAAGATGGACGAGCGGGACGGCGCGCACAGCGGTGTGCTCACGTGCCCGCGGCTGAACTTCACCCCGCCGTCGACCAGCCAGGCCACCGTGTTCGGGGTCGCCCACTCGGTCGCGTTGGGCTGGTCGTCGGTGAGGACGACCAGGATGTTCGGCCGGGTCCCGGCGGCCGCCGCGGCCGGTGCGGCGTCGGCCGGCCCGGTGGCCAGGCCGGTCACAGCGGCGGTGGTCACGGCTGCGGCCCCGGCGAGGAATCCTCGCCGTCCGAGTTCCTGTCGGTCGTTACGGCTCACGGTGGTACCCCTTCTGCGAAAAGGTCGGGGTGCGATGGGGACGTGCGGGTGGGCGGACTCGAAGACATGCCGACATGCGGGCATGCCGACATAAGGACGTGCACCTGTCCAGGCGTGCGGGCATGCGGGTGTGCGGACGGGCGGATGTGCGCGCGGGGAAACGGGGAGGTCGGGGCGCGGTCCTGCGCTGCCGGGAGCGGGACCGCGCCGTCCCGGCGACGCTACGGCCGGATCGCGGCGTCCGGCAACGCGCCGGCCCCTCCCGTCACGTGCCTTTCATGCAGGCGTCGCATGTTCACACGCCCGCAACGCCGCCGCCGTGCTGCGCCACGGACGGCCGCGACGCCCGGCACCCGGCGCCGCACCGTGATCCGCCGCACGCCCCCCGGCCGCTCAGCCCGAGGGCTCGAAGGCGCTCAGCGTGGGGTCGTGGTCGAGGTCGCCGATCTCGTACATGGGCGTCATCCAGTGGTAGAAGTTGTCGCCGCGCTCACGCAGCAGGTGGTAGAGCCGCTGGACCAACCGCACGCGGACGGGGCGCAGTTCGGCGTCGGTGTAGCGGTTGACGAGTTCGTGGGGGTCGGCCCGCAGGTCGTACAGCTCGTTGACCGACTCGGGGTTGACGACGAGCTTGTACCGGTCGTCGCGGATCATCCGCTGCGGGTAGGGGAAGTGGTGGCCGTGGAACTCGGCGAGGAGCTCCCGCGGCCAGTCCGGCCGCCCGCCGTCGACCAGCGGCAGCAGGCTGCGGCTGTCGACGGCCGGTGCGGTGTCGCACCCGGCGAGGTCGAGGATGGTCGCCGTGCAGTCGGTGAGGGTGGCGAACTCCTCGCGGACCTGGGGCGCCCGGCCGGGCACCCGGACGATCCCGGGGATGCGGTAGATGTCCTCGTACATGGCCGGGCCCTTGTCGTGCAGCCGGTGGGCGCCGGTGAACTCGCCGTGGTCCGCGGTGAAGAACACGGACGTGTCGCCGGCGAGACCGAGTTCGTCGAGCCGGTCGAGGATCCGGCCGATCTGCTCGTCGATCAGGGAGACGTATCCCCAGTAGACGGCGATGAGTTTGCGGGTGGTCTCGATCGGCAGGGTGTCGAACGCCCAGTGGGCGCTGTAGTTGCGCTGCACCGGCGGCTTGCCCTCGAACGTCTCGGCGACCGAGGGCGGCAGGTCGACGAGTTCGGGGTCGTAGCGGTCGTAGTAGGCGTCGGGCAGAAGGTACGGCAGGTGCGGGCCGAAGAAGTGGGTGGCGAGGAAGAACGGGCTCTCCCCGGCCGCGTACCGCTCCAGTTGCGCGATGGCCCGGTCGGCGAGGTAGTGCTCGAAGGTGGCCTCCACGGGCTGGTGCAGCCGGGCCGCCAGCAGGTTGCCGGGATTGCCGTTGGGGCTGACGCCGCGCACCGGGTCGCTGATCCGGTACGGCGGCAGTCCCTTCGCGTCGAGGTGGGCCAGGTAGTCGGGGTGGTCCACGGGGTTGTGCCAGCCGGCCAGGTCGGGCCCCTCGAAGCCGTAGGACGCGGCGTTGCGGAGGGTGCCGCCGTGCCATTTCCCGTACAGGCCGAGCTGGTAGCCGCGGGCGGCGAGGGCTTCGGGGAACGTGAAGACGTCGTCGCGCAGGTCTTCCAGGTAGCCGACGTTGCGTTCGTGGTTGGCGAGCAGCCGGTGGCGGAAGGGGGCCTGGCCGGTGAGCAGGCTGGCCCGCGCGGGGGTGCAGATGGCGGTGGGCGTGTAGAAGCGGTCGAAGCGGGTGCCGGTGGCCGCCAGCCGGTCCAGATGAGGGGTGTCCACGTGCGGGTTGCCGTAGCAGCCGAGGGTGTCGACCCGGTGCTGGTCGGTCATCAGGAACAGGATGTTCACCTGGCGGCCGCCTTGGTCCCGGCCTGGGCCGCCCGGACGAACGCGGCCCCGTCGTAGTACGTGGCCGGTGCCGGTGCCGCCTTCAACTGGCCGGTGCCGACGAAGAACCGGGCCAGCCCGTCGAGCCAGCCGTCGACGGTGCCGTCCTTGGTCTTGGCCACCAGGTCGGCGGTGGTGAGGAGTTCGACGTTGGCGGCGTCCGACCTCGCCTGGTCGTCGGGGACTTGGAGCATCCTGGCGGCCAGTGAGATGGCCTGGTCCTTGTGGGCGGCCCGCCAGTCGTTGGCCTCGGCGAGGACGCCGACGACCCTCTGGGTGAGTGCCGGATCGGTTCCGGGGCCGGAGACGAAGGCGGTCGGGAAGGCGTTCCCGGGGAAGTCGCGGTCGCCGGCGAGTTCGACGAGCTTCGGCACTCGCTTCTTGATCGTCGCGATGAGCGGGTAGTAGAAGCCGGCGCCGTCGATCTGGCCGGAGGAGAACGCGGCGACGAGGGTGGACGGGTCCATCGGCACCTTCTTGACGTCGCTCTCCGACATCCCGGCCTTCTTCAGTGCCAGGTTGAGGATCATCTCGCCCGACGTGCCCTCGGGCACGCCGACCTTGCGGCCCGCGAGCTGCGCCAGGGAGGTGATCCCGGGCTGGGCGATCACCCGGTCGGCGTCGGTGAGCGTGTCGACGGCGATGACCTTGGCCTTGCCGCCGGCGGGCAGCCACATGGCCCCGGGGCCGATGTAGCCGAAGTCCAGGTCGCCGGCGCCGAGCGCCTGGATCTGGATCGGCCCGTTGGTGAAGACCTTGATGCTCGGCGCGAGCCCGGCCTTCTGCCACAGCTTCTGGTCGTTCGCGATCGCCAGCAGGCTGGAGCCGTTGAAGTCGGCGATGTAGCCGAAGCGGATCTTCGTGCCCCCCGAGGAGCCGGACCCGCTCTTCGAGGAGCACCCGACAGCGGTGAGTGACAGAGCAGTTGCGGAGAGGGATGACATCAGGGCGCGACGGGTCAGGGACACGGGGAGGTTCCTTTCGGGATCGCACAAGGGCGTGCGGAGACACGCGTGCACGTGCGGGGCGCGCGCGCGACGGCGGCAGCGGCGGTCAGGAGGACGGGCGGGGGCGGCAGCAGCGGTCAGGAGGACGGACGGAGGCAGCGGCGGGCGGAGGCAGCGGCGAAGGGACTGGGGAAGGGGAAGGGGCAGGGAACAGGGGCACGCAGGGGGGCGGTGTTCGAGGTCAGCGGGCGGGCGCCTCCACGGGGGCCTGGTGGTGGACCGCGCTCCACACCTCGTTGCGGAGCGCGGCGAACTCCGGTGACAGCCTGGTCTCCTCGGTCCTGGGGTAGGGCAGGGGGACGTCGACGATCCGGTGCACGCGGCCCGGCCGCGCGGCCATCACCACCACGCGGCCGGCGAGGTAGACCGCCTCCTCGACGTCGTGGGTGACGAAGACCACGGTGCGGGTCTGCCGGCTCCAGGTGTCCAGCAGTTGCTCCTGCAGCTGCACCCGGGTCAGCGAGTCGAGGGCGCCGAACGGCTCGTCCATGAGCAGCACGTCAGGGTCGACGGCGTAGGCCCGGGCGATCGCGCAGCGCTGCTTCATTCCGCCGGACAGCGTCTTGGGCAGCGCGTCGGCGAAGTCGCCGAGCCCCACCAGCGCGATGGCCTCGTCGGCCCGGCGCCGGCGCTCCGCCGCGCCGACACCCGCCACGCGCAGGCCGAACTCGACGTTGCGGCGCACCGTGAGCCACGGAAACAGCGCGTACTGCTGGAAGATCACGCCGCGGTCCGGACCGGGCCCGGTCACCCGCCGGCCGTCCACGACGACCTCACCGGAGGTCGGCGTCACGAGGCCCGCGGCCATGTTGAGCAGGGTGCTCTTGCCGCAGCCGGACGGCCCGACGACGGTGACGAACTCGCGCTCGCCGACGTCGAGGGACACCCGGTCCACGGCGGTGAAGTGGCCGCCCCTGACGGGGAAGCGGCAGCCGACGTCCCGGAAGGAGATCTTGGGCGGGCTCGTACGGTCGGTCATCGGCGCTCCTGCCAGCGGGTGAGGCGGTGTTCGGCCAGCAGCAGCAGGCGGTCCATGACCAGGCCGAGCACGCCGATGGCCACCAGGCCCACGAAGATGGTGTCGAGGTCGTAGTAGGTCTCGGCGTGCTGCATGCGGAACCCGAGGCCCTCCTGGGCGGCGATCAGCTCCGCGGCGACCACGGTCGCCCACGCCGAGCCGAGCCCGATGCGCATGCCCACCAGGATGAACGGTGCCGCGGCCGGGATCACCACGCGCAGGAACACCGCGGTGTCGCGGGCGCCGAGCACCCGGGCCGCGTCGATCAGCGTGCGGTCCACGCCGACCACGCCCTGCAGGGTCGCCACCACGGTGGACAGGAAGGCGGCGAGGAAGATCACGAAGATCTTGGGCGTCTCGCCGATGCCCATCAGCACCACGGCGACCGGGATGAGGGCCAGCGGCGGGATCGTGCGGAAGAACTGGACGTACGGCTCGCAGAGTGCCCGCACCACCGGGTACCAGCCCATCAGGAAACCGACGAGGACGGCGAGGACGGTGCCGAGCGCGAAGCCGGCCAGCACCCGGCGCAGGCTGGCGAGCATGTCGCCTTCCAGGGTGCCGTCCCGCAGCATCTCCACCGCCCGCCGCCCCACGGCCTCGGGCCCGGGCAGACCGCCCACGCCATGGGCTGCGAGCAGCGCCCAGACCGCCACCCCGGCGGCGAGCGACAGGACGTTGAGCACCGGCGCCGGGACGCGACGGGCGCCGTGCGGGGCCGCGACACCCACGGGTTTCGGCGCGGACGCGGAGCCCTCGCCGTCGTCCGGCGCGGGCGTGGGTTCCGGCACGGACGCGGCGCCCTCGCCGGGGTCCGGCGCGGGCCCGTCCATCACCGGCTCGCGCCCGACCGCCGCGTCCATCGGCTGCCCTGCGGTCATGTCTCGTCTCCGTCTTCTGTGCTCGGGTAGCGGGACAGCAGCGGCGATCGGTGCAGGACCAGGGCGATGCCGCCGAGTGCGGCGCCCGCCTCGCCGAGCACGGCCTGCCGCAGGTCGACCAGGGGCCGGGCGACGGGCATCAGCCCGGCGGCGAGGGCCTCGCGCACCGGACCGGTCAACGCCTCGCCGGCGGCGATGAGTTCGCCGCCGATGACGACCGTGCCCGGTCCGACGGCGTTGCAGACCGTGGCGAGTGCGGCGCCGACATGGCGGCCGGCCTCGGCCACCACGCCGGTCGCGCGCGGGTCGCCGGAACGCGCGGCGTTCGTCACGTCGGCGATGCCGGCGGCCGTGCCGCCGGCCGCCCGGTACGCCTCCAGTACGGCGCCCACCGAGGCGACCGTCTCCAGGCACCCGGTGCCGCCGCACTGGCAGCGCCGCCCGCCGGGCTCCACGCTGATGTGACCGAACTCGCCTGACAGGCCGTGGGCTCCTTGGTGCAGGGCGCCGTCGACGACCAGCCCGCCGCCGACGCCGTGGGACAGCCGCAGGTACAGCACGTCCCGGGCACCGGCCGCCGCGCCCCATACCGACTCGGCGAGTGCGGCCAGCCGCGTGTTGTTGTCGACGAGCACGGGGGCGCCGAAACGCGCGGACAGCAGCTCGGCGATCCGTTCCCGGTCGCCACCGGGAGCGGAGACCGCCGGGCCGACCGCGCCCACACCGATCGCGCTCAGTGCCGCCAGCCGCAGCGAGTCCCCGGACAGGTCCTCGACCATCTCCGCGACGAGGGTGATCCGGCCGGCCAGGTCCAGGTCGGGGCCGTGCGCGCGGCTCGCGGTGCCCACCACCTCGTGGGCGACGTTCACCGCGGCCACGTGCACCGCCCGCCGTGCGAGATCGACGCCGATGGCCTGCCCCGCGGCGGGGTTCAGGGCCAGCCGCTCGACCGGCCGGCCGCGCCGCCGCGGCGCCGCGTCGGGTGCCGACGCGACGACGGCACCGGTCGCGACCAGCGTGCCGACGATGTCGTAGAGCGTGGTCCTGGACAGCCCGCAGCGTGCGCCGAGTTCGGCCCGGCTGAGCGGCCCGTGTCGGCGCAGCAGATCGAGCACCAGGTCCTCGTGGCCCCGCCGCAGTCGCGCCAGCGGGCCGTCGTGTTGCTGCATGGCACCCAGGATGGAGATCCGCCGATTTTTTCGTCAACGGTCCGGAAAAAAGAAGCGGAGAACCGGCGTTGGCCTGATGAACACTCAAAAATGCTGGTGAGAGGCCCTGTTGGTGCCGTGCGGAGGGTCAAGCGCGCCGGTGCGGATTTATCGCCGGCTTCGCATCGCCGTTACCGGGGTTCACGAAACGGGGATGCCGCCCGGCGCGGGGGCAACGGCTGGCCGTCGAGGGCCCGTTGACGCGCTCGTCCATGGTGCGTACCTTCTCGTGCCGGGCGCCCCCGTCGTCCGCACGCCGGCAGCCGTGCGGACCGCACGAACGGCGCCCGGAGTGTCACCCGTGCGCCACCGCTGGGGCCCGTGCCCTTGCGGCGGGTCGGCACGGCACGCCGACGGTCGCTCCGACCGCGGCTCGCCGCCTGTCCGCGGCGCATCCGTCAAGCAGGCCGCGGCGGCCGCCCGTTCCCCGGTGTCCGCCCGCACTCCGCCCTGCCCGCGGGCGCGGTCCCCTCGCCGTTTCCATGTCCTCCGCGTCCTCCGCGTCCTCGGCACGCCCTCGGCGAGTCCCGATCCGCCACGGCTCGAACCGAGGCGCGCGGCCGGTACGTGTTCCGGCGGTCCTCGACCGAGGCACCGTCCCTCCCCCTCCACCAGGAGCGCTTCCCATGACCGCATGGCACCTCCCCACCGGTCCTTCGCCGCGGCGGCCCGCACCGCCGGGGCCACCGGCCGCACCCCACCGGGTCCTTCTCGCCGCCACCACCGTCCTCGCCCTCGTGCTGCTGTGCCTGGGCGCGCTTCCCGCCGGCTCCCAGGCCGCCACGTCGCAGCCCTGCGACATCTACGCGGCGGCGGGCACGCCGTGCGTGGCCGCGCACAGCACGGTGCGGGCCCTCTACGGCGGTTACAGCGGCCCGCTCTACCAGGTCACCCGGGCTTCCGACGGCGGCACGCGGGACATCGGCGTGCTCGCCGCGGGCGGCTACGCGAACGCCGCGTCCCAGGACTCCTTCTGCGCGGCGACCAGTTGCACCATCACCCGGATCTACGACCAGTCGCCGCGTCACAACGACCTGACGGTGGAACCCGCCGGGACCGCGGGCGCCGCGGACCGCCCGGCGCTCGCCTCGGCCCTGCCGCTCGTCGCGGGCGGACACCAGGTCTACGGCGTGCTGATCACTCCCGGCACCGGCTACCGGCACACCGACGGCGCGGGGGTCGCGGTCGGCGGCCGGCCGGAGTCCATGTACATGGTGGCCAGCGGCACGCACGTGAACGGCGGATGCTGCTTCGACTACGGCAACGCCGAGCACGCCGTCACCGACACCGGCAACGGCCACATGGACGCGGTCTACATCGGCACGCGCTGCCACAACCCGCCGTGCACCGGCACCGGCCCGTGGGTCGCGGCGGACCTGGAGAACGGCCTGTACCAGGGCAGCGGCAACAACCCGGCGAACCTCGGCAACGCGACGCCGTTCGTCACCGCGCTGCTGAAGAACGACGGCCGGACGGCGTTCGCCCTCAAGGGCAGCGACGCCCGCTCCGGCGCCCTGTCGACCTGGTGGAACGGCGCCCTGCCCAGCGGCGGTTACACCCCGATGCAGCAGGAGGGGTCGATCGTGATGGGCACCGGCGGCGACAACAGCAACGCGTCGGCGGGTTCGTTCTACGAGGGGGTGATGACCTCCGGCTACTCCACGGACGCCGCGGACAGCGCCGTCCAGGCGAACATCGTGGCGGCCGGGTACTCCGGCGGCGGCGACGGCACCTCGGGACGGACGGTCACCGGCCCCGGCGGCACCTGCGTGGACGTGGACGGCGACGACGTCGGCGGCGACCACGCCGCGGTGCAGCTCTGGCAGTGCCAGCCGTACGCCGTGGACCAGCACTGGACGCACGCGTCCGACTCCTCGCTGCGCACGCTCGGCCGGTGCCTGGACATCATGGGCAACGCCACCACGGCCGGCACGAAGGTGCAGCTGTGGGACTGCGACGGTGCCGGCGGCCAGGAGTGGGTGCAGCAGTCCGACGGCTCGCTGCTCAATCCCCAGTCGGGCCGCTGCCTGGACAGCCCCAGCGGTGCCACCGCGAACGGCACCCGGCTCCAGATCTGGGACTGCAACGGCTCGGCGGCCCAGAAGTTCGCCCTGAACTGAACCGGCCCGGTCCGCGGGTCACCGCCCCCCGGCGACCCGCGGACGCCGCCGCTCCACTCCGCTCCCGCGGACGCCGCCGCGGCCCGGCGGAGGACCGTCCGGCGTCCCCGCGCGTGGTTGTCCGGCTGGTGGGCACCCATTGACCGCCACCCCGGCGGCTGTTCCAATGGCGGGATGTACTCCGAGACCTTCCTGGTGATCAGGGCCTACGTCGACTTCGGTCGCGTGTGGTCCGCCGCGTGTCGCTGACCGCGCGCCCGACCACCACGATCCGTCCGCCACGTCCCGGAGTTCCCTGTGCCCGACCCCATTCCCGGCGCGCCCGTGCGCGTCGACCCGCGGGGACCGCGGTTCGCCGCCGCGCTCACCACGCTCGTCCTGTTCCTCGTCCTGGCCACGGGCAGCGGCGTGCTGCTCGCGGCGCAGGCCGTCGTCTTCGCCCTCGGCGCCTTCCTCGGCCTGCGGCGGTCCCCGTACGCCTGGGTGTACCGGCGGCTGGTGCGGCCGCGCCTCGGACCGCCGGGGGAGCTCGAGGACGAGCGGCCGCCGCGGTTCGCGCAGGGCGTCGGCCTGGCCTTCGCGGTCGCCGGGGCGGCGGGATACCTGTCAGGCGCCACCTGGCTGGGGATCGGCGCGACGGCCGCGGCGCTCGCGGCCGCGTTCCTCAACGCCGCCTTCGGCTACTGCCTGGGCTGCGAGGCCTACCTGCTCGCCGTGCGCGGCCGGGCCCGGCTGGGCGAGGGGTGAGGCGGCCGTGACGGACCCCACCGGACTCGTCGCGGCCGGCGCCGTGCTGGCCGCCGCGACCGGCTTCGGCGTGTTCCGCAGCCGTCGGGACGGCAGGCTCCGCGACACGGGCCGCGAAGCCGCTCTGCGGCTGTCGCCCGCGGATCTGGGCACGTCGCTCGGCGAGCGGGCGACGCTCGTCCAGTTCTCGACGTCCCTGTGCGCGACCTGCCCGGGCACCCGGCGGCTCCTGGCCGGCGTCGCCGCCGAGTCGCCGGGCGTGCGCCTCGTGGAGATCGACGCCGAGGCGCGGCTCGATCTCGTCCGTCGCGTCGAGGTGATGCGCACGCCGACCGTCCTCGTCCTGGACCGCGCGGGCCGCGTCGTGCGCCGCGCCTCCGGAGCACCGAGCCGGGCCGACGTGACGTCGGCGCTGGCACTCGCGACGGCGCACTGAGCCCGGGCCCACACGTCACTCGCGCAGCGCCCGGCCCCTGCGGTCCCTGCCCTTCCGGCCTGCGCCCGCCGGTTCACCGGATTCCGGAGTCGGGATATGCGGCATCCCATTCCTGGCGCGCTTGCGCGATGGCGTCGCGGTGTTCCGCCGACCAGTCCGTGAGGGCCTTGACCAGATAGGTGAGGCTGTGGCCCATCGCCGTGAGCTCGTACTCGACCTGCGGGGGCACCATGGGGTGCACGGTCCGGGTGACCAGGCCGTCGCGTTCCAGCCGGCGCACCGTGAGCGTCAGCATTCGCTGTGAGATGCCGGGTACGGCGCGCTGCAACTGCCGGAAACGGCGGACGCCCTGGGCCAGTTCGACGACGACCAGGACCGACCATTTGTCGCCGATCCGATCGAGGACCTCGCGGATCCCGCAGTCCTCGTGCTCGTCGCCGCAGCTGACGACGGGTTCGGTGGTTACCCCGGTGTGCCCCACTGACATGGAAGTGCCTCCTTACGCTTCCTGCCGCAAAACCACAGGATGATCCCGGTTACCGAAGAGAACCTACCGGAACGGGAAGACCCTGATGATCCTGGTGACAGGCGCCGCCGGCGCCCTGGGCATGCTGGTCGCCGAACGGCTGGCCGACCGCGACGACACCGTCCTCGGAACGCGTGAACCTCAGCGGCTCAAGGCCCCGCTGCCGGTCCGCCAGATCGACTTCGACGAGCCCGGCACCCTCGCCGGGGGCTTCGAGGCTGTGGAGGTACTGCTGCTGATCTCCGCGGGCTACGGCGAGGACGACACCGTCACAGCCCGGCACGGTGCCGCCATCGACGCGGCGGAGAAGGCCGGTGTGGGACACGTCGTCTATACGAGCCTGACCACCGACGGCGATCACCTGCCCTACGCGCTGCCGCACCGTTGGACCGAGCGCCGGCTCCAGGCGAGCACCATGGACTGGACGATCCTGCGCAACGGCCTGTACGCGGAGTTGCTGGGCGGCCTGGCGGCGCCGTCCGCCGACGGGCGGATCACCGCCCCCCTCGGCGAAGGCCGACTGGCCGCCGTCGCACGGGCGGATCTGGCCGATGCCGCGGCGCGCGTGACGCTGGAGGCATCCGCTCACGCGGGGCGCGTCTACGAACTCGTCGGCGAGCAGGCCATCGGCGGAGCCGACCTGGCCCGCGCTCACGGCCCACACGTCACCTACGAGCCGGAGACCCTCGCCCAGGCCCGCACGCGCATCGCCGCTTCCGGCGCCGAGCCGTTCCAGGTGCCGATGCTGGTGGGCACCTACTCCGCCATCGCGAGCGGATTCATGTCCCGCACGGGCAGTGATCTGCGCCAACTACTGGGCCGCGCGCCCCACTCCCCCCTCGCGGCAGCCCTCGCATAGCCCACACGGCAACTCTTCCGCGCCGGCAGGGAAGTGCCATGCCCCGCGCAACCATGAGCGTTCTGGCGATGATTGTGGTGGACCTTGCCGACCCGGTACGTGCGCGCCGGCTGGAGCTCACAGCGCACCAGCATCAACAGGGCATTCCGTACCGGGTCCGCCGGCCGGCGCTTCGACGCGAGGTGTTCCGGGAGCGGCAGGTCGCCCCGCCAAGCCCCTACCGCTCTCTGGGGTCCTTCCGCAGCTCTGCGAACGGCTCCCGGGGCTGACCCCTGTGCGTCATGGCCAGACCGTACGCCCGCAAGTCCTGACCAGCGCCCCGTGCGGCACCATTCGGCGCCGCACGGGTAGGAACTGCCCGGCCTGCGCCCTCAACTCCCCTGCGGGCGAACGGACATGAAGACCTCCGGCCAGTGCGCCTGCCCGAACCCGTGAAAACCCGTCGTCCGCGGCCTCGCGCACGGGTGACACTGGGGGCGTGAACGGCGGGGCGGTCGGTGCGGCGGAAGCGGCCGTGTCGCGGATCGACGAGTTGGGCGCGCGGGTGCACGCCGGGCTTCGCGACGGGCGGCTCGCCGCGGGTGATGCCGTGGCGCTGGCCTGCGAGGCGCTGGACTGGGGACACTCGGGGCGGGCCGTGCGCGAGGTGGTGGAGCGGGACCCCGCGCAGGTGGGCGCGGCGGAAATGGCGGAGCTGGCCCGGCGGGTCCTCGCCGAGACCGGTTTCGACCCGGGATTCGCCCGGGCGCCCGAGCGCCTGGCGGTACTGCGGCGAGCGCTGCGGATCGCGGCACGGGACCTGCCGACCGCCGGCATCACCGGTGCGCCGCGGCTGGTCCTGCTGGAGGAGTTCACTCCCGTGTCGGCGGGGGTCGAACTGGCCGACGGCCGGCTCCTGACCGGGGGCGCGGGGCTGCCCGCCGCCGCGGGCGACGGTCTCGCCGGCGCGCTCGTGGCGGTCGCCGGTCTCGTCCAGGACGACCTGCTGCGGCGGACGTGGCGGGTCTGGCCGGTCTGCCCCGGCCACGGGCTGGGACTGCACGCCCGCGAGGACCGGGGTTCCGCGGTGTGGGGGTGCGCGGGCGGCGGCGGACACGCCGTGGCGCTCGTCGGTGCGCTGGGACGGCGCTGAAGCCACGGCGCCGGTCACGCACTCGGTCGTGCGGAACCCTTCTGGGAGAGGGTGCTGCGTCCCTACGATGTCGCGATGCCGCACGTCGTCCCCCTCCTCCCCCGCCGTCCGCGGCCCCCTCGCCGTCGCGGCGGAGGCCGCGCCGCGGCGGTCACCGCCCTCGTCCTGCTGCTGTCGGGAGCGCTCGTGGCATGGGCGCTGGACGGCGTGCTCGGGCTGTCGTTCACACCGAAGACCGTGCCTGCGGAGCATTTCGGCGCCGTCCCGGCCACCGCCCCGCAGCCCCCGCCGCGGATCACGGCGATCACGGGCGCGGACTCGCCCCGGCTGAGGCTCGCGGCGCAGGCCGTCGCCGACGCCCTCGCGGCCCGCGGCCGCCCGTCCCCGGCCCTCCGCTCCGGGGCCCGGCCGACCGCCGTCCCGGCCGGGGTGCTGGCCGTCCGCGCGGGCAGCGGCGGGAGTTCCGCCGAGCAGTACCGGCTGCGGGCCTCGGACGGCGGCCTGCTGCTGGACGCTGCCGGGCAGGCGGGCGCCGCGGCCGGGCTGTACCGGCTCGCCGACCGCGTCCGCTCGGGCGAGGACGCGATGGCGGACGTGCCTCTCGCGGTGGGCGGCGCGGCGGCCTGGGCGACCGGCACCGAGCGCGCGCTGAGCGCCTGGAACGACCAGATGACGCTGCTGCCCTGGGGCCTGCACCGGATCCTCGGCATCACCACCTACCTGGGCGTACCCACCTCGCTCCCGCGCGACGTGGCACTGGCGGGCGCGGCCCTGGTACTGCTCGGCGCCGCG
Organism: Actinacidiphila rubida; assembly: GCF_900110255.1. Taxonomy (GTDB): domain Bacteria; phylum Actinomycetota; class Actinomycetes; order Streptomycetales; family Streptomycetaceae; genus Actinacidiphila; species Actinacidiphila rubida. Next base: position 72,143 of record NZ_FODD01000010.1, on the reverse strand, counting down.
CTGGGGGTCCGGCGGCGCGTCGGCCGCACGGGCTAGGGTCGGTCGTCGGGATCCGCGTGCGCCGTCAGGTACCGGCCGGAGGTTCAGAGCGCGTCACGGCCGGACTCCTCGTCGTCGATCTCGTGGACGGCGGCCTCCTCCGCGGAGGCCGACGCGTCGTCGATGCCGACGTCGGTGGCCTCGATGTCGTCGAGGACGGGTTCGGTGCCTTCGTCGAGGGCCACCAGGCGTCCCGACCGCCGGCCACCGGTCTCGGGGTCGAGGGGTTCCGCGCCGTCGTCCTCATCCGTGCCGGTGCCGGCGTCGGTGCCGGTGCCGGCGTCCTCGGGTGTGCTGCCCAGGTCCGGCAGCTCCTCCGCGAGCCGCGCGTCGAGGCTCTCGCCCTCGCGCTGCTCCGCCGCCGTGGTGCCGGGCCGGTCGACGGCGAGCGGGCGTTCCGGCGGCGAGTACCCGCGGTCGAGCATCCGGTCGTAGTCGTCCTCGCCGAGGGCGTCCTCCATGTCCGGCGTGGCCGCCTCGTCCTGCTCGTCGCTGCTCTCGGTGGGCTGGTACGCGTCGTCTCCCCGGGCGTCCTGGCTCATGCCGCGCCTCCCGTCGTCAGTGCCGTTGCCTCGCGGTGCCGCTGCCGCGCGGTGCCATGGCCGCGCGTGCCGTTCCGCACGTTCCGGTCCGCCTACCCGGCCTGCCGGAAATCACCCGATTCCTGCCGCCAGGCGTGCCCGGGCCCCCGGGAGAGCCGCGTCTCCCGGGGCCCGGCCCCCGTTCACCTGGTGAGCGCCCGGCGGGTTCGCAGGGTCACAGAGCGGACACCCAGTAGGGCTCGACGGTCATCCAGCCGTTGCCCCGGGCGCCGTGGATCGTGCCGGACTCCTGCTCGGTGATCGTGTACCAGGAGTCGACGTAGTCGTCGTCATTGGAGTACCAGGCGGACGGGATGGCGTTGAGGATGGCGTCGACGAGCGGCTGGTAGGCGCCCTGGTCGGTGATGGTGAGCAGGGCGTCGGCGAGGGCGATGGCGAGCTGCTGGTAGTTGGTGCCCGAGTCGGACTCCATCATCACCAGGTCGAGCGCGTCGTACTTGAAGTTCGACCAGTTGATGATCAGCTGGTTCGGGTAGTACGTGTGGTGGTCGTTGTCCAGGTAGGGCATGTCGACCGAGTCCACGCGCACGGTGCCGTCGAGGCCGAACCCGCTGACGAGCGAGTAGATCTCCGCGTCGCCCAGCACCCACGGCTCCTCGTCGTCATTGAGGTACACCGCGTCCATCTTGGTGGCCCAGTAGCCGGAGGCGTCCGCCGGGTGGGCGGCGCCCGCGGACCTTGGCGTCGCCTGCGCGGCGCCGCTCACCGAGTCGGATTCCACACCAGCCGCGTTCAGCGTCCCGCTGACCAGCTTCATCCCGGCCGCGGCGGCCTTGGAGACGTCGATGTCGACGACGTACACGGCCTGCCGCGGCGCCGTGCGCGCGTTCAGCGTGTGGCCGCGGCCGTGCGCGTCGTAGCCCGTCACCGTGGCGGCCTTGTCGTCGGTGATCGCCGCGGCGACCAACGGCACGTTCCCGGGGTCGAGTTCCGCGGCCATGGCCTGGGTGCCCAGACGCAGGCGCAGCAGGGAGCCGATGCTCTTGTCGAGCCCCTTGGCCTCCGCGATGCGCCGGTCGGCCGCGGTGACCTCGGACGTCAGCCGACGGCCCGCGGGCGCCGTGTCGCCGGCGATCAGAGCGCTCAGGTCGACCTCGTGCGAGGCCAGCGCCGCGGAGCGCACCCGCGCCCGCCAGCCCGGATCGGCCAGCGAGGCGGCGACGGCGCGCGCCGTCCGCGCCTCGGTGGCCGCCACCGCGGACGCGGCCGCGGCGACCGCGGCCGGTGAGGCCGGTGACGCCGGTGACGCCGCCGTGCCGGCTGGGCGGCCCACCGGCTGGTCGGCCGCCGCCGGGAACGCCGAGACCGTCGTCATACCCTGCAGCGCTGCGACCGTGGCCGCGCACACCACGAGTGCCAGTGCTCCGCACCGCGTGAGGGGTGTGTTCACAGGGATCCTCCTGGATGCGTGATGCAACCGCTCCGGGGTGGGGAGCGGCGGATGGGGGGTGCGCGTTCAGGACGAACCAACCCGCCGATCTATGCGGGTAGATCCCCCAAATTAGAGCATGCCCATGCCAACGGCAAGACCCGTTGAACACGTGACGACCCGCCGTGCCCGGGTGCCCCGTCGCGCATCGGAGGCGCCGCCCGCGTTTCGCGCGCCGTCCCCCTCCGCACCACCCCTACGCTGGCCCCCGTGGGTCAGTCCGGGAAGCGCGCCAAGGGTGCCGCGAGGCCGTTCGCCACGAGGCTGACCCGGCGTCCTTCCGAGGGCCGGGCCGGCAGGCTCAACACCATCGCCTCGGTCGCCTTCGTCATCGGCGGCGGCCTCTTCGCGGCCGGTGCGGCCGTCGCCCAGTTCGGCTCGGGGGACGCCACGACCTGCGCGTCGATCTACTTCACCGGCGGCCTGTTCTTCACCACCGGCGGATACGTCTCCCTGCTCCAGGTGGTCAACGCCCCGCGGCGTGCCGATGGCGCGGGGCGCGAGGCCGGCCCGCGGTGGAGGTGGTGGCGATTCGATCCGACTCGCGGGGCGTGGCTGGGGGCGTTCACGCTGTTCGCGGGCACGCTGGTGTTCGGCGTGAACCTGCTGGACTCGTTCCTGAAGGGGCTGAGCGTCCGCCAGGTCAACCGGCTCATCTGGGGGCCGGACGTGGTCGGCTGTGTGCTCTTCCTGGCATCGGGCCACCTGGGGTTCGTCGCGATCTGCCATCGGCGGCGCCCCTGCGTGCGCCCGCGCGACCGCGCCTGGTGGATCGTGGCCGTGAACCAGACGGGCTCCGTCCTGTTCATGGTGTCGGCACTCGCGGCGTTCACCCGGCCCGCCACGGGGAGCCTGATCAACGAGGACATCGCCAACTGGGGGACGTTCCTCGGCGCCCTGTGCTTCTCCCTCGGGGGCTTCGTGCAGCTCGGCGAGCACCCGTAGGCCCGCGGGTGGGCGCGGTTCCGCGGGCCGGGTCAGCCCGGGTCAGCCTCGGCCAGGAGGGCCCTCAGTACTCGCCCTTGATGACGAAGAACGACCCGCGGATCACGCCCGCCAGCTTCGACTTCTGCCGGGCGAACTTGAAGCGCTCGGCCAACTCCTCCGGGACTTCCATGCCTTCGGAGAGCTTGAAGCCGACCGCGCGCTTCTTGCCGTCCTCGATGCCGTACATCACGTTGATCGACAGACCGGACTCGTAGAACACGTAGGCCATCCTGAGGCCGTCCACCTCGAAGGAGGTCACCTCCAGCGGGCGGGCGGAGATCACGATGTCGCGCTCCTCGGAGAGGACGCGGTTCACGTAGTCGAGCACCTCCGGCGCCTCGCTCGCGGGGGTGACGGCGAAGGTGTGGTCGTACTTGTTCCGGTAGTAGCGCGCCTCGTTCGCGCGCAGACCCGCGAGAGCGTCCGCGACCGGGGACGATTCCAGGCCGGTGGTGGAGACCTTCTCGAAGTCGACGGTGTACGGCATGTTCCCTCCTCAGGGCGATCGGGACACATCATCGCAGATCACCCGTCGCGCGGCTGGGGGACGGGCCCGCCTCCCCGGGCGGGCCCGCCCGCGCCCGGCACGCGCTGGGCCGTCCGGCGTACCGTCAGCGGCGGGTGCCGCAGCTCGGGCAGAAGGCCGAGCCCTCCGGGACGGGGTTCCGGCAGGAGGCGCAGGCGTCCTGCTGCGCCACGCGGTTGCCGCAGCCGGGGCAGAAGGGCGTGCCGTGCGTCTCGGTGCGGCAGTGCGGGCACACCAGCTGGCGCGGCGTGGCGGTGTCGAATCCGGCGCCCGCGTGCTGGCCGGCCGAGTAGGCCTGCTCGGTCACGCTGTCGTTGAGGCCGCGCTGCCGGGCGGCGACCGCCTCGGCGGCCGTGTCGGGCGCGCAGGTCAGGCAGATGCCCTGCCCGGCGTTCCAGCACCGGTTGCAGACGTAGTGGGTGCAGCGCGGGCAGCGGTTGAAGTGGCCCTGGGCGTGGGAGATGGCGCGCTGGAAGGCCGAGTCGCGGGCCGAGCCGAATCCGGCACCGGCCAGCCCGTCGGCGGCACTGGACACGCCGCTGCCGGTGCGCCCCAGCAGGCCCCATGCCGCGCTGACGCCCTTGTCCACCCAACTGGCCATCCGGGCACCGGCGTAGGGCTCGAACGGCGAGCGCCAGGTGTCGTAGCACCGCCCGCACGAGAACTCGAACTGGAAGCCCGCACCTGTGCCGTGCTCCTGACACAGGTCACGGTAGTTGTTGCTGAAGTAGATCTCCGCACCACTCACTGCACGCCTCCCCGAGCGCTCGCGTGGCGGAGTCCCTGCCCCGCCGTCCTCGCTCCGGCCGCGCGTGGTCCGCGCCCGGCCGGTCGCCGCCAGAGCGCTGCGCTGGCAGCGGCACGCGGCGGGCAGGGACCACTGTGACACACCCCAAGGGACGTATACGGAACGGGAGTTGATGCGGTGTTCGGTCGTGGCGTCTGGGAAAAGCGGGATGATCGCTCAGCCGGTCACGTCGCGGCCGGGGCTTCGGCGGCAGCGTCGGAAGCACCGGTTCCGCCGACCGCGGACGGGCCGCTCCCGTACCTCGCCACCACCAGACGGACGGCCAGCGCCGCGCCCAGGAAGAGGCCGCCGAGGACCAGCCAGCCGCCGGTCCCCCAGCCGATCAGGAGCGTCGTCATCACCGTCGGGCCGAGCATCCGGGCGATCTGCGGTGCCATGCCGAAGAAGCCCTGGTACTGCCCCTGGCGGCCGTCCGGGGCGAGACCGAACCCGATCTCCCAGGCACCGGCGCCCTGCATCATCTCGCCGAAGACCTGGACGAACGCCGCCGCCAGCAGCACGCCGGCCGCCGCGGCCGCGCCGAACGAGGAGCCGGAGAGCGCGTACACGAGGCACGCGGCGCACAGCAGGCACCCGGCCCTGACGGTGGCTCGCGACGCGGTGGGCAGGCTGGTGACCTGGCGGGCCACCCGGACCTGGAACACCACGACGCACAGCATGTTGACGACCAGCACCGCGGCCGCCATCGGCTTGGGCGCGTCGGTGCGCTGCGCGATCCACAGCGGCAGTCCGAGGCTGAGCAGCGGCATGTTGAGGTACAGGACCGCGTTGAGCAGGGTCAGCAGGGCATAGGGCCGGTCGCGCAGCACGGTCAGACGCGGCCCGCCCGACGCGGGCGCCGTCGCGGGCGGGGCCTCCGGCACGCGGCCGAGCACCAGAGCGGCGACGAGGAACATGAGGGCGTCGAGCGCGAAGACGGTGAGGTACGCGGCCTTGGAGTCGACGCTCAGGGCGATGCCGCCCATGCCTGCGCCCAGGGCCAGCCCGCCGTTGACGGCCGACTGCAACTGGGCGCGGACCCTGGTCCGTTCCTCGGCGCCGACCAGCCCGGCCAGCAGGGCCTGACGGGCCGAGGTCAACCCGCCCTGGCAGCAGGCGTAGAGGCAGAAGCCCACGACGAAGAGCGGGAACGAGCGGATGACCAGGAAGGCGAGCAGCGTCGCGGACGTGCAGACCGCCAGCAGCCGGGCCGTGCGCCGCGGCCCCCAGCGGTCCGCCAGGTTGCCCAGGGGCACGCCCGCGAGCATGCCGGTGAACCAGCCGATGGTCAGGGCGAGTCCGACGCGGGTCGCGGACAGCCCCACGATCTGCGTGAAGAACAGCGCGGAGGTCGCGTAGAAGGCGCCGTCCCCCACGGAGTTGGCGAGCTGCGCCTGCGCCAGGACGCGGGGCGGTCCTGGCCTCGGCAGGATCGTGGCCATGGCACTCCTCTGGAGAGGGGACGGCGAGCGCAGCCAGTGAAGCACTGGCCACGGACAAGGGAGCGACGGATCGCGAAGCCGGGCGTGCGACAGGCCTGTTCCCGGCATCGGGGACCGTGGTCGGGACCGGTCCGCGGAGGCAGTACCCTCGTGATCCTCACAGCAGTCCCCCTCGGGGACTTGGGGGTTGCCGCGGTGCCCTCAAGGAGGGGCGGGCTCCCCGAGACCCCACGTGACCTGGGGTCGAGGGCACACGACCACAGGGCCCCTGGCAAGGGGCAGCGCGAGGGGCAGGATCACGTGGACGAGATCGACGGCACCGGCATACCCGGCGGCGCGGACGGTGCGGCGCCGGACGTCCCCCAGGCGAAGGCCCCGTCCGAGGCGCCGGCCCCGGCCGCCGCCCCGGCCGCGGCCCCAACTCCGGCCCCAACTCCGGCTCCGGCTCCGGCCGCAGCTCCGGCTCCGTCTTCCGTCACGGGCTCCACTGCTGCCGCGGCGACGCCGGAGGGCGAGTCCGCCGCCGCTGAGCCGGCGTCAGGGGAGGCACCCGCGAGCCCGCAGCCGTCCGCGGCGAAGGCGGGGGCTGAGGCGAAGGGTGCGGCAGGGGCCGGAACCGCGACCCAGGCGGCGGAACCGGTGACCCCGGCGGCCGCACCGGCGTCGCGGAAGCGCGCGCAGCCCGCGAAGAACGCCAGGACGGCCAAGGCGGCACCGGCCGGGAAGGCGGCGGCCGCCAAGGCGAATCCGGCCGCTCGGAGTGCCGGGAACGCGGCTGCCGCGACCGGCTCCCCCGCCGCCGACGCGACGCCTGCGGGCACCCCCGCCGAGCCGGCCACGGCGAAGCGCACTCCGGCCGCCGGGAAGAAGGCGGCGGCCACGGGCGTCGCCGCGGCTTCGCCGGCTGCCAGCAGCACGCCGGAGCAGCCCGCGGCGCCGGGCGACAGTGTGCCGGCCGCCGCCACGGACAAGCGTCCCGCGACCGCGTCGAAGACGGCCAAGGCGGCACCGGCCGCCAGGAAGACCACGGCGGCGAAGCGCACTTCGGCCGCGGCGGCGACCGCGGCCAAGACCGGGAAGCCCGGGAAGACCGCGCAGGCCGGGAAGGCCGCGCAGACCGGGAAGCCCGCGCAGGCCGGGGACACCGCGGCCGAGGCCGCCACCGCGTCCGCGCAGGGCACGGCGAAGCCGGAGACCACGGCTGCGGCCGCGGCCGCGGCCGCCACGGACGCTGCGGCGAACACCGCGCCCGAAGCACCCGATGCACCCGCCGCACCCGCCGCACCCGAGGGCTCCGCCCCGGCCGAGGGCAGCACCGTCCAGGCCCAGGACGCGCCACGGCCCGCGGACGTGAGGAAGGCGGCCCTGCCGCCCAGCGCCATCGTCGCGGTGCTCGAAGGAAAGGGCACCTCGGGCCTGGCCGGTGCCGGAGCGAACGGCGGCGGCGAGCCGCCGCGTTTCGGCCGGCGCGCCAAGATCGTGGCGGTCGCCGCGGTCGCGGTCGTCGCGGTCGTCGTCGGCATCACCGCCGTCGCGTCGGGCAACGACAAGAGCAGCGCCGCCGCGAGCCCCGCCCCGTCCCAGAGCGTCACCGCGGCCACGGCACCGGCGACGGACGCGGCGACGGCCACCACCGCTCCCGCCACCACCGCGCCGGCGAGCGGCAGCCCGTCCGCCTCGCCGACGGTCGCGCAGGCCCCGGCCACGGCGACGACCGCTCCCGCCACGACGCCGGCCGGCACTCCCGCCTCGGCGCCGCCCGCGTCCGCGAGCGCCACGGCGCCCACCGCCACCCCCACGACCCCGGAGCCGAGCAGCCCGCAGGTCGCCTCGGTCGCCGTCACGGACTTCAGCTGCACGTCCGGCAAGCACCGCACCGCCACCGCGACGGTCCTGGTGCGCTACGACGGGACGGCCGCCGGCACGCTGCATCTCGCGTGGTGGCGCAGCGCCCACCGCTCGCCGCAGGGTGCGGTCGCGGTGAACGGCCCGCAGACCGCGCAGTTCCCGAAGGGCGCGCAGAGCTACACCTTCACGGACAAGCTGACCTTCTCCGTGGACAGCGCCCACCCGTACATCGGACTGACCGTCTCCACCACCCCCACCGCCGCCTCGGGCACCAACTCCTTCGGGGTCGGCTGCGGTTGATCCCTCGTTCCTCCGGCCCGGCGGCCCCGTGCGGCCGCCGGGCCGTCGTCGGGCCCGGTCTCACACACGGAGATCCGAACGGCAGACCCTGGAGCGGCAGACCCTAGAGCGGCGGGGCCGTGAGCGTCTGGGCGGCGGCGTCGGCGAAGTCGCGGACCAGGGGGGAGCGGCGGGTGGGGACCCACGCGAGGGCGACCTCGTTGGGGCCGAGGTCGTCGACCGGGAGGGGGACGACGTCCGGGCGGGTGTAGAAGGACGCCGTGGACTGCGGAAGCACGCAGATGCCGGCGCCCGAGGCCACCAGCTCCAGCTTCTCCTCGACCTGGTGGATCTCGGGGACGGGAGGACGCGGGCCGTCGCGCATCTCCAGCGCCACGTCGCGCCATTCGGGCACGGCGTCCGGGTCCTGGAGCAGGTGCTCGGCGGCAAGGTCGCGGACGGTCACCGACGGCCGGCCGGCCAGGCGGTGGCCCGCCGGCACCATGACCACCCTGGGTTCCTGGAAGACCGGCCGGACCTGCAGGCCGTGCGCGTCGATCGGCAGGCGCACGACGCCGATGTCGGCCCGCCCGTCGAGCAGCACCTCCACCTGGTCGGCCCACGTGGTGCGCAACAGGCGTACGGAGACGTCGGGATGGAGCGCGGTGAACGCGGCCGTGGCCGGGGTGAGGGTGATGCCGGGCATGAAGCCGACGACCAGGGTGGGCGTGTCCTGCGCCGCGGCCTTGACCCGGCGGGCCAGCGCCTGTCCCGCCGCGAGCAGCGGGACGGCGTCCTCCAGCAACTGCTCACCCGCGGGCGTCAGTTGCGTGCCGCGCCGGCCGCGGTCGAAGACCTCGGCGCCGAGGTCGTCCTCCAGGCTCCGGATCTGCCGGGACAGCACCGGCTGGGCGATGTGCAGCCGCTCCGCGGCACGGCCGAAGTGCAACTCCTCGGCCACGGCCACGAAGTACCGCAGCTTGCGCAGGTCAAGGTCCACCCGGACGCACCACCCGTCGTGCGATCGTGGACGGCCCGTCGCGCCGCCCGGCCGTCGTCATGTGCCGTCGCCCCGCCCGCTCATGCGCCCTTGGCGAGGACGGTCAGCGGGTCGGTGTACCGAGGACTCCAGTCGAGTTCGGCCTCGGCCTTGGCGCAGGTGAGCTGCTGGTCGAGGGCGAAGGCGTCCGCGACCGGGCCCATCTGCTCGCGGGCCTGCTCCAGCGTGAGGGAGGCGATCCGGCCGTCGAGCCCCGCGGACCGGGCGACGGCGAGCGCGCAGTCCCTGGCGGTGGGGTTGACGCCGCCGACGCCCGCGTAGACGGAGCCCGGCCGGGCCTTGAGCGCGGCGACGTACAGCTCGGCGGTGTCGTCGACGTGCACCAGGGCCCAGTGGTTCGCGCCGTCGCCGATGACGGGGATGGCGCCGGCCGCCGTGCCGGGCTGGGTGAAGAAGAGGTCGATCAGCCGGTTCTCGCCGCCGTACAGCAGTCCGGGCCGCAGCACGACGGGGCGGCCTCCCTGCTGCGTCCGCCGCAGCACCGCGTCCTCGACGGGCTTGCGCCAGGCGACGACCGGCGGCGGGTTCCAGGGGGCGGTCTCGTCGGCGATCCCGTGGGTGTCGCCGTAGACCCAGCTGCCGCCGGTGTGCAGGTACGGGCCGCTGCCGACGCCGTCCTGCATCGCGGTGGCGGCGGCGAGGTCCTCGTCGCCGGTCTGGGCCTGCGCGAGGTGCACGACGCCTTCGGCGCGGGCCGCCGCCGCGTTGAGGACGGCGAGGTCGCCGAGTCCGCCCCGTACCGGGGTCGCGCCGAAGGCGGCGACGGTCGCGGCGGAGCCGTCGGTGCGGGCCAGTGCCTCGACGGTGTGCCCCTGGCGGACCAGCGCGCTGATCGTGGCCTTGCCGAGGTATCCGGATCCACCGGTGAGGAAGATCTTCATGGCGTCGCTCCTGTCGTCGTGGCCGTCGCAGCCTTCGTGGCGGTGATCTCGCCTCCCAGCCTGCGGCGGGACCCGGACCCGCGTCCAAGACCTCTTTCCGTCTCTGTGATACCCGTCCGACATCACATCGCGGCGGCCGACGCTCCGAGGTGAGCCGCGCCGCACGGCGCTCCCCGGATCCGCACCGCGGGCCGGTCCGGCCGCCGACGTGCCCTGGCTGCCCGGCACGTGCTGCTCGTGCTGCTCGTGCTGGCGGCGCCGGTCGCGCGGGCCCTGCCGGTCGTGCTGGTCTTGCCGGCCGAACTCGCCGTCCCGACCGGCGCGGGGACCGCTCCCGCCGGAGCGTGGGACGAACGGGCCGGGCGGCCCCCTTGTGCCGTCGCCGGTGTCCGAGCGCGGCAGGGCCGTCTGCCGCAGGCGACCGTCCGGCAAACGTCCCAGATGCGGGCAACACGCCTGATCCGCCCGGTTCCCAGGAGTAGGAAGGTGGTCCACGGTCATGCGCCCGGGAGGGGCCGCGGTGCGAGGCCGTCCACACCCTTGGGGGGATCGTGAAATCCATCGAGTCCGGGAGATTTTCCGCCCGTCCGCGCCCGCGCCGGCGTCCGGCACGCGGGGCCGCGCTCGCGGCGCCGGCCGTTCTCACCTGCGCTCTCGTCGCTGTGGCCGCCGTGCCGGCGGGCGCGACCGCACCGGCTCCCGCGCACGCGGCGGGAGACGTGGGAACCGTGAGAGCGGTGAGGGCCGTGAGAGCCGTGTCCATGGGTTACACCGTCCAGGACCTGGGGACGCTGGGCGGCGCCACCAGCCGGGCCACCGCCCTGGACGCCAGGACCGTCGTCGGCGAGTCCGCCACCGCGGACGGCGGCACCCACGCCTTCGCCTACGACCGCGGCAGCGGCCACCTGTCCGACCTCGGCAGCCTCGGCGGCACGAGCAGCACCGCCGTCGCCGTGCACGGCCGCTACGTCGCCGGCGACTCCACCACCGCGGGCGACGCGGCGACCCACGGCTTCGTCGACGACCTGCGCCGGCACGCGATGACCGACGTCGGCACGCTCGGCGGCAGCACCAGCACGATCGCCGCGTTCGACGGCACCACCGCCGTCGGCACCGCCTCCACGGCGGGAGACGCGGCCGCGCATGCCTTCGCCTACGCCGTGGGCACCCGCACCATGACCGACCTCGGCAGCCTGGCCGGTCCCGACGGCGCCAGCACGACCGTGGGCCTGGCCGACGGCCGCTATGCCGTGGGCAGTTCGTCCGTCCCGGGCGGGCCCGCCCACGTGACCCACGGCTTCGTCGAGGACCTGGACACCCACACGATGACCGACATCGGCACGAACGGGGGCACCTACAGCACGATCACGGCCGTGTCCGGCCGCACAGCCGTCGGCACGTACGGCGTGCCGGTCGCCGGCGGGGGCACGAAGGCCCACGGGTTCGCCTACGACCTGCCGACCGGGGCCTGGACGGACCTGGGTGACCGCCTTTTCCTGCCCACCGGCGTGTCCGGCCGCCAGGTGGTGGGCTGGGACGGCGAGGCCGGCTGGGCGTACGACCTGAGGACCGGCACGCTCTCCGAGGTCGGTTCGCGCGGCGTCACACAACCGCTGGCGATCCGGGGCAGGGTCGCGGTGGGCGACGAGTTCGCGGCCGACTCCTTCGCGTTCGCCTACCGCACCGGCTCGGCCTCCTTCACCCTGCTCGGCTCCCTCGGCGGCCTCAACTCCGCGGCGGCGGCCGTCGACGCGCACGGCGCCGTGGCGGGCTCCGCGGCCACCGCGCCACCCGACCCGTACACCGCCAACGGGCCGTTCCACGCCGCCCTGTGGAGCCCGTCGGCGAGCTGACACACCGTCCCGGGCCCGACGCCGGGACACCGTCCGAGCCCGACACGGGACGCCGTCCGAGCCCTACGCCATCCGGGCCGACGGCGCCCGGGCTCGGCGCCTCGCTGTCGCGGGGCCGGCCGGGGGGGGACCCCGGCCGGCCCCGTGCCCGTCACCGCCTGGCTCCAGGCGCTTTACCGCCGTGTCGTGTTCGCGCCCCCGGCACCCGCTGACAGGCGCAAACGCCCGCTGCGAGGATCACTGCCGCCATCGACGCGGCGGGGCCCCGACCCTCCGGCCTCCCCGTCCCAGCGGCCGCCACCGACGGCAGGCGGCCGAACGGAAGGACCCAGGAGTGAATTCCTCCAGCAGCACGAGCGCGCCCCCACAGGGTCCGCGCCCGCCCCGACGACGTCTGGCCGCCACCATGGCGCTGGCGGCCGCGGTGCTCACGGTTTCCGCGCTCCCCGCGGGCACCGCCTCCGCTTCCGGCCCGGCCGGCTCCGGACGGACCGTGGGAGCGCTCCCCTCGCTCAAGGCCACACCACGGCCGGGAGCCGTGAACGTGGGCCTGTCGCCCTCGCGGCGCCGCCAGTTGCTCGTTCAGGCCGCCACGTCGGCGCCGGTGACGGCCCGTTCGCTGGGCCTCGGCCCGAAGGAGAAGCTGGTCCCCAAGGATGTGGTCCAGGACGCCGACGGCACGCTCCACACCCGCTACGAGCGCACGTACGCGGGACTGCCGGTGATCGGCGGCGACTTGGTGGTCCACCAGGGCAAGGGCGCGGCACTCACCGTCACCTATGCCTCCTCGGCGCGTCTGGCGCTGCCGACGACCACCGCCGAAGTGCCGGCGGACACGGCGAGGAAGTCGGCCCTGAGCAGCGCCGCGGCCAAGGGCACCCGCAAGGCGGGCGCGCACGGCACGCCGCGCCAGGTGGTGTGGCTCGCGGGCGGACGGCCGGCGCTGGCCTGGGAGACGGTCGTCACCGGAGTGCAGCAGGACGGCTCCCCCAGCGAACGCCACGTGGTGACGGACGCCGCCAGCGGCGCCACCCTGGAGAACGCCGAGCAGGTGGAGTCCGCCGACGGCAACAGCCTCTACAGCGGCAGGGTGACGATCGGTTCGACCCGCCAGGCCGACGGCACGTACGCGCTGATCGACCCCGACCACGGCGGTCACCGCACCCTCGATTCGACCACGACCTCCAGCGGCGTGCTGTTCACGGACGACGACGACGTGTGGGGCGACGGCACCGCGGCGAACCCGCAGACCGCGGCCGTGGACGCGGCGTACGGCGCCCAGACGACGTGGAACTTCTACCGCGACCGGTTCGGCCGCGACGGCATAGCCGACGACGGCCGCGGCAGCTACAGCCGCGTCCACTACGAGCAGCAGCAGGGCGTCCCGCTGGCCAACGCCAACTGGCAGGACAGCTGCTTCTGCATGAGCTACGGCGACGGCGCGGACGGGCAGCACCCGGTCACGTCCCTGGACATCGCCGCACACGAGATGACGCACGGCGTCACCTCCGCCACGGCCGGGCTGGGCAACGTCGGTGAGTCGCCCGCGCTCAACGAGGCGGTCAGCGACATGATGGCCGCCGCCGTCGAGTTCTACGCGAACAACCCCAACGACGTCCCCGACTACACGATGGCCGAGCTGGACGACCTGCACGGCGACGGCAAGCCCATCCGCTACATGGACCTGCCGTCCAAGGCCGGCATCAGCGCGGTCGGCTACGCGCCGCTGGACTACTGGACGCCGCAGGCCAAGCGGGACGAGCCGCACATGGCGGCGGGCATCGGCGACCACTTCTTCTACCTGCTTGCCGAGGGCAGCGGAGCCAAGACCATCAACGGCGTGGCCTACGACAGCCCCACCTACGACGGGCTGCCGGTCGCGGGCATCGGGCTGACGAACGCCGCGGACGTCATGTACCGCGCGCTGACCGTCTACATGACCAGCACCACCGACTACTCCGGCGCCCGCACCGCCACCCTCCAGGCGGCCGCCGACCTCTACGGCGCACAGAGCGACGCCTACGAGGCCGTCGCGAACGCGTGGGCGGCGGTCAACGTCGGCACCCGCTACGTCGACCACATCGCCGTGGAACCGCTGCCGACCGAACCGGTGGCGACCGGGCAGCCGGTGAACCGCCGGATCGTCGCGTCCAGCAGCCGCCCGGGCGCGGTGACGTACGCCGCCAAGGGCCTGCCGCTGGGGCTGTCGATCGACCGCACCACGGGCGTGATCTCAGGAACGCCGGACCGGGCCGGCGACTTCAGCTCCGTCATCACCCTCAGCGACGCGGCCGGTGACACCCGCACGATCGCGTTCACCTGGACCGCGCTCGCCTCCGGCGGTCACTTCTTCGTCAACCCCACCACCTACGTGATCCCGCAGTTCGGCGTCGTCGAGTCGCCGATGGTCGTCCACGGGAAGCCGGGCAGGGCCCCGAGCGACCTCAAGGTGAGCATCGACCTGGAACACGAGTTCAGCAACGCGATGGTGATCGACCTGATCGCCCCCGACGGCACCGTCCTCCACGTCAAGACCTGGGGACCGTGGGTGCTCACGCCCGAACTGCACGAGACCTACACCGTCGACGCCTCGGCCGTCCAGGCCGTCGGCACCTGGAAGTTGCGCGTCACCGACGGCACTCCCGGCTTCTACGACCTGGACCCGGGCCAGCTCCAGCGCTGGAGCATGACCTTCTGACGCGGTGAGAAGGTGGGGCGGGTGCGGACGTTCGCGCCCGCCCCGGCGCGCGTCACAACCCGGTCACCTCCGGGCACTGGCGCCTGCGGGGCGCCTGAGGTGTCCGCGCCGCCGAGCGGGACGGGCGTGCGGGCGCCGCGGCGAGCTGTGACGCCCGCCGGGTGGACCTGCCGGGCAGCCGCATACCCGCGGGTACCGGAGGCGAAGAAGCTCGCGCCGAGCAGTGCCGCGGCCATGGTGACCGGGCGGCCACTGTGCGACGGGCCGCCGGCGACGGCCGACGCGGTGTCAGCCTCCGCGGGTGTGCCGGTTCCGGCCGGGTGGCGGAGGCGCTGTGATGCGCGGAGGGGCAACCCCGGTGCGGGGCCGCACGTGCTGGGCACGACATCCGCCGGCGCTCACCGGAGACATGTGACAACGCACTGGTCACACCCGCCACCACCGATGTTGACAGCATTAACACCGGCTCGTATGTTTACGCCATCAACATTGACCGTCCGGGCGCGCCGCTGCTGTGACCCGGGCCGGGGCACGGGAGTTCGGCCGAAGGTGCGAGCGCGCCGCGGAGCGGGACGCGGTGGCGGTGCCGCTCCCGTGCTCTCCCCCGAGGGCCGGGGCGCGAGAGGCGCCGCCAGGCGCGATCGAAAGTGAGAAGCGGTCATGAACGCGACTGAGACCACCGTTGACCATGCGAGCGATGTCCGCGGCGCCGCCGAACAGGCGCGGAACGACTGGCGCGCGGCGATGGTCCGGTCGGTCGCCGACGCCGTCGTCGGGCAGGTCTTCGCCGACCGCGCGAACAGCGCGGCGTTCCGGGCCCGGATCGGCCATGTCGTGCACGCGCACCTGGCGGCGTCGGGTGTACTCGGGCGGGCGGCCGCCGATCCTCCGCGTTCCGTCGACAACGAGGCCGCCGCCTTCGGCGCATGGCTGGCCGAACAGCAGATCCCCCCGGAGGTCGTGCACGACGCCTACTGGACGGGCATGCGCCATGCGCTGAGGATCTGGGCGGATGCGGGATGGCCCGGGCTGGCGCGGTCCTCGGAACCGTCAGGGTCCCCGGCGTCCCCCGGGCCGGTACCGGCGGAGCGGGTGGCACGGGCGACGCAGTACGCCATGGAACTCACCGACCGCGGCACCACGGCCGCGAAGGCCGAGCACGCCAGGACCACGGCCACGCTGCTGCGCGGCGGGGACCTCCGGCGCCACGCGACGGCGAGGGAGATCCTGGACGGAGCGCACGACACCGCCACGGCCGGACTGGAGGCGGCCCTGGGATACCGCCTGTCGCTCACGCACATCGCCGTGCTGCTGGACATGCCGTCGCGGCAGGCGGCGGAACGCGTGCTGCGCGGCGTCGCCGCGGCCACCGGCGCCAGGGACCGGCTGCTGGTCCCGCTGTCCGCCCCGCAGTGGGCCGGCTGGCTCGGATACACCCGGGACCCCGGGGCCCGCGGTCTCGCCGCGGTGCACCGCGCGGTGCGCGACCACGGCGTGGTCGCGTCGGTGGGAGGCGCCCGCCACGGCATCGACGGGTTCCGCCGGTCCGTCACCGAGGCGCGAAGGATCGAGGACATGCGCGCGGTGCTCGCGCCGGGTCAGGACCGGGTGCTGTCGTTCACCGAACTCGCCCTGGAATCCGTCCTCCTGAGCGACGTCGACGCCGCCAGGGCCTTCGCGATCGACGAGCTGGGCGAACTCGCGGAACCCACCGCCCGCGCGGCCCGGCTGCGCAAGACCCTGTCGGTCTGGCTGTCGTGCGGCTCGCAGACCCTCACCGCGTCCCGCCTGGGCATCCACGAGAACACCGTCCGGCTGCGCATCGCGACGGCCAGCCGCACGCTCGGACCCTGCCTGCTGGACCGGCGGACCGAACTCCTCATCGCGCTCAGGCTCTGCGGCGTCGTCGGCGCGGGCCGGGGCTGAACTCCCCACCCGCCACGGGGTGCCCGCCGCTCGTCCAGCGGCGGGCACCCGTGGGCGGCGGTCAGAACTCGGTGAGCGCCGGATGCGCCGAGGTGCCGCCGGCCCGCACCCCGAGCCCCGCGTGGTTGGCGTCGAAGCTGACGTTCCCGGCCGTTCCCCCGCCATGGACGACGACGGTGATCGTGATCATCTGCGTCGGGGCGCTCGTCCGGTGCCATCCCACGGTCGCGCACTGGCCGCCGGGGACGGACAGGACGACCGAACCGTTCTGGTAGGCGTCCGCGGTGTAGCCGCCGGCGCAGAGTTCGAAGGTGGAGACGGGGACCGAGGAGGCGGAGGACGCAGCGGCGCTGCCGGCCGCGACGCCGGCCAGGGCAAGGCCGGCCAGCCCGGTCGTGGCCGTGGCGGCGAGGGCTCGCGCGGTGGTCTGGGTACGGAACATGGGGTTCTCCTGAGGTCCGAGGGGGCGCGTGCCGGACGAGGCCACGACGGACCCGCCGGCGTCCCGCCGGCTTCAGCGCCCGATGAGGTGACGGGGCGTCATGCGCGGCCCGCCGTTCGGAACACTAGGCGCGCCCCGGACCGCAGGCCATGTGGCGAGAGGACAACCGCAGAGGCGGCTACTGGGGCGACGGCACACCCCGGCACGACGGCGCATCGGGCGAGGCCTCAGCCCGGCGCCACGTCCTCGCGCGGCTGGTCGCCGAGGAACGCCGACCACGCCGAGTCGATCAGGGCCCGCGGCGTGTCGTCGATGCCCAGCGCCTTGAAGCCGCCGTTGAGGTGGAGCACCGTCAGACCGTGCGCGCTCGCCCAGAGGAACCGCGCGATCTCGGGCGCGGGCACGCCGGGAGTCAGCACGCCGACCCGCTGGGCCTGGCCCACGAAGTCGATCATCGGCGCGAACGACGCCCGCTGCGCCGCCTCGGTCTCGCTCCGGTAGCGGTCGTTGAACATGATCCCGAAGAGTTCGGGATTGTCGATCGCGAATTGGATGTAGCAGACACCGAAACACCGGAGCTGATCGACCGGATCGGCGGTCTCGTTCATCGACTCGCCCAGAATGCGCAGCAGCTGTTCGTAACCGCGCGTCGCCACCGCGCCGAGCAGGGCGTCGCGGTTCTCGAAGTGGCGGTAGGGCGCCGCCACGCTGACACCGACCCGCCGGGCGAGCTCGTGCAGACTGAACCCCGTGACGCCCTTGTCGGCGAGGAGCCGGCAGGCCCCCTCGATCAGGGATTCCTTCAGTGCCCCGTGGTGGTAGCGGCCCCGCCCCGCACTCGTCTGCTCCATGTCAGCGACATTAACACCCCGCTTTGGCGCTCGGAGTCGCGGTGGCACGACAGGGGGCGAACACCGCCATTCCCTCGCGCGGAACAGATGAATGCGCCACCGCGATACAGAATTCCGCAAAAGGCTTTCGGCATTCTTTACGGAAAGGCCGGACATCCCGGCGGCCCGGTGTCCCCTGTGGCCCAGCGACAGTTTTCGGCGGGCCGCAGGTGCTTCCCGACGTTCCGCTCCCCCGTTCCGTGCGTTTTCCTCGGAGCGAAGATCAAGAGAATGCGGATCAGGAGTTTCTGTGAGACTGCACCACGGGATCGACGTCGAGCGGATGCGAGCCTTCGCCGACGCGGTCTTCTCCATCGCCATCACCCTTCTCGCACTGGACATGACGGTGCCTGAGGGCCTGCCGGCCGGGGAGCTCGGCCACGCGCTCCGGGCGGCACTCCCCGAGGTCGCGGGGTACGCCTTGAGCTTCGTCGTGGTCGGTGCCCTGTGGCTGTCCCATCACCGCCTGTTCGGCATGGTGAAGGAGCTGGACCACGTGCTGCTCCGCGCCGGGTTGGCGCTGCTCGGGATCGTCGCCGCGCTGCCGTTCCCGACACGGGTCATCAGCGCCTACGGCGGCAACGCGCTCGCGACGTCGTTCTACGCGGCGACGATCGCCCTGGCGGCCTCGCTGATCGCCTTCATGTTCCATCTGCTGCGCGTCCGCCCGGGTCTGCGCAGGGACGAGGTGCCGCGATCGAGCGTGACCCACGCGGTACGGCTGTCCTGCGCGGTCGCCGCGGTGTTCGCCACCTCCGTGCCGCTGGCGCTGGTCTCACCGAACCTGTCGGAGTACTGGTGGATCCTGGTCGTTCCGGTCCGGCAGTGGTTCAGCCGCCGGCCCGCCGGAGTCGCCGGGGCCGTGTCGTGATCGACCGGCTCCTGGTGCCTGCGCTGCTGGCGGTCGTGCGGGCCCTCGGCGTCGTCTACTGGTTCGTCTGGCGGCGCCGGCGCCCCGAGCCCGTGCGCGATGCCCTGGTGTACCGCTGGACGGGGGGCAGGCATCCTTGCGGCGGCCCCTTCTGCGACGGCTGCGGCCGTTGCCCGCGGCCGTGAGAGGGGCCGCCACGAGGCGGTCGCGCTCGTCAGGCGGGCGCACTCGTCAGGGGGGCGCCGTCATGACGTGGTCCCGGTCAGGATGTGCGCGGCGCGTTCCGCGATGGCCAGCACCGTCGCATTGGTCGGGGCGGACACGACGGACGGCATGACGGACGCGTCGGCGATCCGCAGCCCTGTCGTGGACCGCACCCGCAACGAGGGGTCGACCACGGCGTGTTCGTCGGTTCCGATCCGGCAGGTGCCGACGGGGTGGAAGTACGTACTGGCGGTGGCCCGCAGGTAGGCACGGCAGTCGGCGTCCGACACGGCTGCCCCCGGGCGGAGTTCGGCGGTTCCCCGGGACGCGAGCGGCTCCGTCCGGCCGAGTTCACGGGCGAGCCGCAGGCCGGCGGCAAGGCGTTCGAGGTCGCGGTCGTCGGTGAGGTACCCGGGATCGAGCAGCGGTGACGCGGCCGGATCGGCGCTGCGCAGCCGGAGCGTCCCCCTGCTCGCGGGATCCATGAGCGAGAACAGGATCGAGTGTCCGCCGGGACCCGCACCCGTCCAGCGCGGCTGGAGTTCGGCCGCCACGAACAGCAGGAGCAGGTCGGGCGCGGCTCCGGCCGAACTGCGCGCGAGAACCTGGGCCTCGGCGCCGGGTCCGCCCGGCGCCGGCTGGTCCGCGGTCTCGTAGACGACGTAGCTGGTCACATGGTCGTGCAGGTTGCCGCCGACCCCGGGCAAGGCCGCGGCCACCTCGACGCCCAGCTCCCGAAGGTGGTCCGCGGGCCCGATGCCGGAGAGCATCAGCAGGTGGGGGGAGCCGATCGCGCCGGCCGCCAGCACCGTCTCGCGTTCCGCCAGCGCGGTGTGCGTCCCGCCGTCGACGGCGTACTCCACCCCGCGGCAGTGAGTGCCGTCCATGACGAGCCGCCGGGCGCACGCACCAGTGGCCACGCGGAGGTTGGGACGGTCGAGGACGGGCCGCAGGTAGGCGTCGAACGCGTTCTGCCGCCGCCCGGCCACGACGTTCGTCTCCCGCCACGAAACGCCTTCGGACTCAGGGCCGTTGCCGTCCTTCAGCGGTGTGTGTCCCGCCTCGACGGCGGCCTGGAACGCGGCCCGCGCGAGCGCGCTCGGCTCCGCCGGGATCCCGACGCGCATCGGGCCGTCGGTACCGCGGACCTCGGGGTCGCGGCCTTCCGCCGTCTCGCTGCGCCGGAAGAAGGGCAGCAGCGCCCGGTGGTTCCAACCGGTCGCGCCCTGCGCCTCCCACGCGTCGTAGCTCGCGGGATGCCCGCGGTGGTGCACCATGCCGTTGATGGCGCTCGACCCGCCGAGCACCTTTCCCCGCGGCCAGGCGTGCACGGCCCCGTCGGTCCCGGCCTGCGGCGTGGTCGAGAACGCCCAGTCGACGGAGGAGCCCCACAGGCCGAACGACGCGAGCGGATCCGGAAGGGACGCCGCCTCCGGCCCGCTCGCCCCGCCGGCCTCCAGCAGGAGCACCCGGGTTCCGGGGTCCTCCGACAGCCGGGCGGCGAGCACGCAGCCCGCCGTGCCGGCCCCGACGATGATGTAGTCGTGCGTGGTCGCGGTCATCTCTGGTCTCCAGTGGTTCGTTCGCCGGGGTGCCCCGGCACACCGCGCACCGTGGTGGGGTGCGCTGCCGCACGGCAGCCTAGGCAGGCGTTTCGCCCCGTCCGATGTGCTCTGCCCACATACGACGATGCGGCCACGGTGGGTGTCCCACGACCCGCCGGCCTGCGGCGCGACCGATGTGCGCGGGCCACAGCCGCGCCGAACCCTCCTGTCCCGTACGGACATCGCGACAGCAGCGGGCCGCCCCTAGCGTCGGAGAGCGCGGGATCACCCGCACGAACCCCTCCTCCTCGCCGAAGGGACTCCGCATGCACGACGGTGCGCGCCCGCCGTTCGACCCGGACCTGGCAGGTCCGCTGAAGGTCCTCACCGCACAGATGCCACCGCTGCTGCCGGACGGCATCGCCACGGCGAGGGCGGGTGCCGCGGCCATGGTCCTCTCACCTGACGACCTCGCCCGGAACGGGCAGTTCGAGGTCCAGGAGCGAAGGGTGGACGGCTGCCAAGGGGAGCCGCCGGTGCGCCTGTTGCTGCTCAGGCCGGCCAGGGCCCGGGGCCCCGTGCCGGTGATCTGCCACCTGCACGGCGGCGGGATGGTCCTCGGCGATCCGACATCCGGGCTCGACGTCGTGCTGGACCTCGCTGCCGAACTCGGGGTGGCGGTCGTGTCCGTCGACTACCGCCTCGCGCCCGAACACCCCTACCCGGCGGCGCTGGAGGACGGCTACGCGGCGCTGACGTGGCTGGCCGGCCACGCCGCCGAGATGGGAGCCGACCCTGCCGGGATCATCGTGGCGGGTGCCAGTGCGGGAGCCGGTCTCGCCGCAGCCCTGGCGCTGCTGGCCCGGGACCGCGGGGGACCGCGCCTGCTGGGCCAGATGCTCTCGTGCCCGATGCTGGACGATCGCAACGACACCGTGTCCAGCGTCCAGATGACGGACGCCGGGCTGTGGGACCGCACGTCGAACGCGACCGGATGGAACGCGCTGCTCGCAGGCCGGGCCGGGGAACCTGACGTCTCCCCGTACGCCGCTCCCGCACGCGCGGCCGACCTGGGCGGACTGCCGCCCGCCTTCATCGACGTCGGTTCCGCGGAGACGTTCCGCGACGAGAGCGTCACCTACGCGTCCGGGCTCTGGGCCGCCGGCGGGCAGGCCGAACTGCACGTGTGGCCCGGCGGGTTCCACGGATTCGCCGTCATGGCGCCGGGAGCCGCGATCTCCCGGGACGCGTACGACGCGTCGCTCCGATGGCTGCGCCGCCTGCTCGACCAGTCCTGGAGGACACCCTGCTGACCTCACCACGGAGCCTCCCGCACCGCACCGGGTTTCGCGACCCGGGCGGCGGGAGGCCCCTGGGGGCGTGGGCCGTCAGCGAACTGACCGCCCACCGAGGGAAGTTCAGCCCTTGAGCATGCGGGCGCGGAGCTCGGCGACGGTGCGCGGCGACAGGCCGAGGCCCTTCACCGCGTAGGCGTACATCGAGCCGTAGTCCTTGGCGACCTGATCGAACCCGGCGTCGAGGTAGGCGGCCCGCACCTGCATGGCCGGGGTGTAGATCGCGGCCTGCGCCGGCGGCATGGCGGCCAACTGCGCCTGGACGGCGGGGCTGTCGAAGAAGTACGTGTTGCTCAGCAGGTAGTCCTGGGTGACCGTGGCGCGGTCCACGCCGAGCAGGGTGAGCAGGACGGCGCTGGCCCATCCGGTGCGGTCCTTGCCGGCGGTGCAGTGGTAGACCGTGGCGCCCTTGGCGTCGGCGATCGAGGTGAGCAGCGTGGCGAACGCCTTCTTGGCGCTGGCCTGCGTGACGAAGCCGCGCTCACCGTCCTCCATCATCTGCGCCATCTGCTCGGGCGTGGTGATCGGGGACGAGCCCATGCCGGCCGAGTCGGTGCCCATGACGTTGAGGTTGGCGTACGTGGCGCCGGCCGGCACGACGTCGGGAGCGGCGGCGATCTCCGACGGAGTGCGCAGATCGTAGTCGCCGGTGATGCCGAGGCCGTCGACGACCTTCCGGTCGGCGGCGGTCAGGGTCAGCGCGGCCGAGCGGTAGACCAGGCCCATGGCGACCCAGCGGCCGTCGGCGGTGCGGTACCCGCCCGCGTCCCGCAGGTTGGGGTCGGAGGCGAGCCCGAGCTCGCGGACGGTGAGGACCAGCGGGGCGCCGGAGGAGGGGACCAGCCTGATCCATGAGCCGTGCGCGGACGTCACGGTCAGCCGCGCGGAACCGGCCGCGGTGGCGACGAGGTGCTGCTGGGCCTTCGCACTGCTCCCCGCGTAGACCCGGACCCGCTCGTGGCGGTCGGCGGAGAAGGAGACGGCGAGGGTGCCCGGCTTCGGCCCGGTGGCGACGGCGGCCGCGGTGAAAGGGCTCGCCGCGTGGTGGGAGACGGAGCCCATCGGGTGCGGGGCCGCGTGGCCGCGAGGTTCCGCGGCGGCGGCTCCTGCCGTCGCCCCCACCAGTACCGCGGCGCAGGCAGCGATCGCCGTACCCCGCTTGACGTGCGAAAACGTGTTCATGCGGCGGACCATAGAAAGAGCGGGGGCAGATCCGGCGACACCCAGGTGAACGCCCGGTAGGCCCTCGTGAACTTCCCCGGCCCCGCACCCAGGCTCCGTTCACCTGCGCATGCGCCCCCGGCGACCGGCGGACAACAGCCGGCGCCTGCTCCGAGCCGGGCCGGGCCCGCGCTCCCTGACGCGACGGCAGTTGACCGGGCATCAGCGCGTCAGTAACTTACCGATCTCGATGGGCGTTTGGTGAACAATTTTCAAACCCGTCCTCTACCGACGAGGTACCCATGCGGATTCCTGCACTGACGGCGGCCGCCGCGCTGCTGACCTCCCTGACCCTGCCCCTGTCGGGCGCCGCCGCCGCGGCTCCGGCCGGCCACGCCCCGCACAGCGCCCGCTTCGACCAGCCCTCGACCGCCTTCGCCCCGGCCGGCACGGTGCTGCGCCCCGGCACACCGGGCGAGGCGGGACTGGACCCGGCGCCGATCGACGCGTTCGAGCGCCAGATGGCCGGCTGGGAGGACCCGGCGGCCGGCGCCGGATACCTGTTCCCCGGCGCCACCACGCTGATGGCGCACGACGGGGTGGTGGTCGAGCGCGGCGCGGGCGGCTACGCGGTGAAGTACGCCGACGCCACCACCACGCTCCCCCAGGACCAGTGGATCCCGGCCCGCACCGACACGATCTACGACCTGGCGTCGCTGTCGAAGCTGTTCACCTCGATCGTGGCCATGCAGCAGCTGCAGGCCGGCCGGATCGACCTCGACACGCCCGTGGCCCACTACATCCCGGAGTTCGCCGCCAACGGCAAGGGCGGCATCACCATCAGGCAACTCCTCACCCACACCTCGGGATTCGACGCCGACCCGGTCCCGTCCCTGTGGCAGGGCTACCCCGACATCGCGTCGCGGGAGCAGGCCGTGCTGGACGCCAAGCCGATCAACCCGCCCGGCACCACCTACCTGTACTCGGACCTGAACATGCTCAGCATGCAGCTGGTCCTGCAGAAGGTGACCGGCAGGCCGCTGGACGCCCTGGTCCGCGACGACATCACCGCGCCGCTGCACATGACCGACACCGGCTACAACCCGCCGGCGGCCGAGAAGTCCCGCATCGCGGCCACCGAGTACCAGACCAGCCCGGCCCGCGGCATGGTGTGGGGTCAGGTGCACGACGAGAACGCCTGGGCCCTGGGCGGCGTGGCCGGCCACGCCGGCGTCTTCTCCACCGCCGACGACCTCGCGGTGCTCGCCCAGACCATCCTCAACGGCGGCATCTACAAAGGCCACCGCATCCTCAGCGGGACCAGCGTCCGGCTGATGGAGCAGAACTTCAACCAGGCCTTCCCCTCGGACTCCCACGGCCTGGGCTTCGAGCTGGACCAGATCTGGTACATGGGCGGCCTGTCCGGCCCGCAGACACTGGGCCACACCGGCTTCACCGGCACCTCGCTCGTCATCGACCCGCAGTCGCGGTCGTTCGTGATCCTGCTGAGCAACCGGGTGCACCCGTCGCGCAACACGCCGTCGACCAACCCGCCGCGCCGTGCCATCGCCGAGGCCATGGCGCAGGCGATGCCGGTGTCCGCACCCGGCGGCGGACCCCTGTGGCACTCCGGCCAGGGCGGCAACACCACCAGCACCCTGACCACCGGTCCGCTCACCGCCGCGGCCAAGGTCGACGTCGACTTCTCCGCCTTCGTCAACACCGAGTCCACCGACCTGCTGTCCGTCGAGGACTCGACCGACGGCGGCACCACCTGGCACGCGCTCCCGCTCACCGTCACCGGCACGGGAGCGCCCGCCGGCACCCCGGCCGCCCTGTCCGGCCAGGCGGTCCGGGCCTGGTGGCACGTGCACGCCGAGGTTCCGCAGCCGGCCGGGGCCCTGCAGCTCCGCTGGCGCTACTCCACCGACCCGGTCTACGAGGGCCGCGGCGTCGACCTGGCGCACCTGTCGGTGACGGCGGGCGGCCGGACGGTGCCCGGCTCGTGCGCCCTGACGCCGGCCGGCGCCTGGCAGCAGGTGCGGGCCACGGCCCCGCTGTCCTAGGAGGCCGAGGTGCCGGGAGCCGGCGGCGCGGGGGGCGGCGCCGACCGCGTTGACCTGCGTGATCGCCGTGGGTACGTTGTGCCCGTGGCAGCCGCCGGTTCCCAGCCCCACGAGGCGAGCCCTCTCGTCCGCATCCGGTCGCTGGTGCCGGACCTCGCGCCGGCCGAACGGCGCGTGGCCGAGGCCGTGCTGGCCGACCCGGTCGCCGCCGCACGCAGCAGCATCACCGCGCTCGCCGGGGCCGCCGCCACGAGCGAGACCACGGTCGTGCGCTTCTGCAAGGCGGTCGGCCTGCGCGGCTACCCCGAACTGCGGATCGCGCTGGCCGCCGACGCGGCGCGGGCCGAGGTCCGCGACGACCGGCGGCTCGGCGCCGACATCACCCCCACCGACGAACTCGCCGAGGTCGTCGGCAAGGTGGCCTTCGCCGACGCGCGCGCCGTCGAGCAGACGGCCCGCCAGCTGGACGTCGCCGTCCTCGGCGAGGTGGTCGACGCCGTCGCGGCGGCGGGGCGGGTGGACATCTACGGCGTCGGCGCGAACGCGCTGGTGGCCGCCGACCTGCAGCAGAAGCTGCACCGCATCGGGCGGGTCAGCTTCGCGTGGAGCGACACCCACATCATGCTGACCTCGGCCGCGGTCCTCAGCGCCGGCGACGTGGCGATCGGGCTGTCCCACAGCGGGGCCACCGCCGACACCGTCGAGGCACTGCGGGAGGCGCGCCGCCACGGCGCGACGACCGTCGGCCTGACCAGCTTCCCCCGGGCGCCCATCCACGAGGTCAGCGATCTGCTGCTGACGACGGTGGCGCCCGAGACGACCTTCCGCTCCGGCGCGACCGCCAGCCGCATCGCCCAACTGACCGTCGTCGACTGCCTGTTCGTCGGGGTGGCGCAACGCCACCTGGACAGCGCCCGCAAGGCCCTCAAGGCCACCTACGACGCGGTCGGCGACCACCGGCTCAGCGCCGCCGGCGACACCGCCGCACCCTCGCACGCCCCGGCGGACACCGGCCCGGACCCCAACCCGCGCCGCCCGCACGGCCGGTGACGAACCGGAGCGCCGGCGGATCCTGAACGTGCCCCACCGGTGCGCCGTCCCGGCCGCGCTCCTCGCCGCCGGGACGGTGGCCGCGGCGACCGTGCTGGTCGGCGGCTGCTCACCGTCGCAGGTCCACGGGTGCACGGGCGTGTCCCCGTCCGTGCGGGACACCCGCGTCGGTCGGCTCACCGACGACCTGCCGCTGGCGGCCACCCTCACCGCCCACGGCAGGCTACGGTGCTCCTGACGGCCGGGGGGAGAAGAGTCGTGGACGTGACGACGAGGACAGAGGGCTTCGATCGCCTGGTCGAACCGTTCCGGGCGGAGCTGCTGGCGCACTGCTACCGGATGCTCGGTTCGGCCCACGACGCCGAGGACCTCGTGCAGGAGACGTATCTGAGGGCGTGGCGGGCCCGGGAGCAGTACGACGCGACCCGCAGCTCACCGCGCACCTGGCTCTACCGGATCGCGACCAACGCGTGCCTGACCGCCCTGGAGGTCCGCGGCCGCCGGCCCCTGCCCTCGGGGCTGGTCGCGTCACGCGCCCCGCTCGACCCGCTCGTCCGGGGCGACGAGGTCAGCTGGCTGCAGCCGTTGCCCGACGCGCTGCTGGACGCGGGCGATCCGGCGCGGACCGTGGTCGACCGCAGCAGCCTGCGGCTGGCGTTCGTCGCCGCCCTGCAGCACCTGTCGGCGCGTCAGCGCGCCGCGTTGATCCTGCGTGACGTGCTCGCCTTCTCCGCGGCCGAGGCGGCGGAGATCCTGGACACCACGGTCGTGTCGGTGAACAGCTCGCTGCAGCGGGCGCGGGCCCGGGTGAAGGAGGCCGGGGTCCGGCAGGACGAGCTGGGCGAACCGTCGGCGGCCGAGCAGCGCGCGTGGGTCGACCGCTACATGCGGGCGTTCCAGCGCGCCGATGTCGAGGCGCTCAAGCGGCTGCTCACGCAGGACGTGATCATGGAGATGCCGCCGATGCTCAACTGGTTCGCCGGCCCCGGCAACTACGGCCTGTTCATGGACTGGGTCTTCGGGAAGGGAGGCACGGACTGGTCCGTGCGCGAGATCGCGGCCAACGGACAGCCCGGGTTCGCCGCCTACCAGCGCGACGGCGAGGGGTACGAACTGCACACGCTCCAGGTCCTCACCGTCACCGCCGGGGGAATCAGCCGCAACTCGGTGTTCACGGACCCCGCGGTCCTCGCGTCGTTCGGCCTGCCGCCGCGGCTCGACGACGCGGGAGAGGAACCCGAACCGGGCGCCGCGGACGCGATGAGTTCCGGACCCCGCGCCGGTATGTAGTGACGAGTCCGCCGGAATCCCCCCGGCGGGCCGTTCACAAGGGAGATCCCGATGTCAGACAGCCGTGCGCAGGACGAGGCGGCCATCGAGGCGGTCCTGGCCGACTCGTACAAGGCGTGGGAGGCCGGCGACGCCGACGGCATGGTCGCGGACTACACCGCGGACGCGTCCGCCATCATGACGGGCTCGCTGCGCGGCAGCCGCGACGTCATCCGCGAGAGCATGGCCCTGGCCTTCCAGGGCCCGCTCAAGGGCACCTCGACGTACAACAGGCGGCTCAGCCTGCGCTTCGCCGGCCGGGACGCGGCGATCGTCGTCACCGAGTCCGGCATCCTGTTCCCCGGCCGGACCGAGGTTCCGGACGCCGGGAAGGTCAACGCGACCTGGGTCCTGGAGAAGCGGGACGGCCGGTGGCTGATCGCCGCCTACCACAACAGCCCGGTGCTGGCCCCCGAGCAGTGAACCGCCCCGCCCTCTTCACGCTCACGTGCTGAGCACCCCCTGGGATGCGGGACGCGTGCCCGCATCCCAGGGGCCCACGGGCCGACGGGCCGACGGACGCACCCTTGGTGCCCTACGGCGTCTGCTTCCGGGCGTCGGTCCCGACGGACCGGTCCTCCCGCGTGGCCGTCTCGCGGCTGCCGACCATGTCCAGCAGGACCATGGCGTCGTGGTCGGCGCCGCCCGGCTCGGCGTAGTAGGCCACGAGGCGGTGACCGGGGGTGGCTTCGAGCTGCATCGGCTGGTAGCCCAGGGTCAGGTCGCCGACCAGCGGGTGCCGGAAGTGCTTGGTGCCCGAGCGGTGCGCGCGGACGTCGTAGCGCTCCCACAGACGCGCGAAGTCGGTGCTCTTCAGCAGGAGTTCGCCGACGAGCTGGGCCAGGTCGGGTGCGTCGGGGTCGGTGCCGGCGAGGGCCCGCAGGCGTGCCACGCAGCCGCGGATCTGGTTGTCCCAGTCGGTGAACAGGTCGCGGGCGGCGGGATGCAGGAAGTAGTACCGGGCCAGGTTCCGCTGCTTCGCCGGCCAGTCCTCGATGCCGGCGTACAGGTGCAGGCCGCCGGGGTTCGCGGCGAGGACGTCGAGCGTGCGGCTGAGCACGTAGGCGGGACCCGGTCGCAGGGTCTCCAGCAGGTACTCCAGGCCGGGCCGCAGCGCACGGCTGGGCGCCCGTGGGGGTTCGGAGGCGTTGCGGGCCGCCCGCGCGGCCAGCTGACGCAGGTGCTCGTGCTCGTCGCCCTCCAGGAGCAGCGCCCGGGCCAGCGCGTCCACGACGGCATGGCTCGGGTGGGTCTCCTTCCCTCGCTCCAGCCGGGTGTAGTAGTCGATGCTGACCCCGGCCAGGGTCGCGAGCTCCTCGCGTCGCAGTCCCGGCGTGCGCCGGATCCCGGGGCCGGCCGGCAGCCCGACCTGCTCGGGTGTGAGCTGGGTGCGGCGGGCCCGCAGGAACCGCGCCAGATCGTTGCTCTGCTGGTCAGGAGTGCTCACCTCTCCAGTCTGCCAGCGTCGTGCTCGCTCGGGGCCGGCCGTGGGGGGCCGTGCCGCTCCCTGGAACGCGGCTCCCCTGCACCGTCCGCCCTGCCACCGCGTGCCGTGAGGCGCGACCGTGAACGAGCCGCCCGGGATCCGCACGATCCGGCGGCACCCCCTCACGGGCTGTGACCGGCAGCCCGCCGAACACCACGGGAGCACCGACAGCATGCGCACCACCACCCTGGGCACCAGCGGCCCCGAGACCGGCGTCATCGGCCTGGGCGCCATGGGCATGAGCTTCGCCTACGACATGGCGACCCCGCGGGACGAGGCGACCTCGGTCTCCGTGATCCACGCGGCGCTCGACCTCGGCATGACGCTGATCGACACCGCGGACGTCTACGGTCCCTTCACCAACGAGGAGCTCGTCGGCCGGGCCCTGGCCGGCCGGCGCGACCGGGCGGTCATCGCGACCAAGGTCGGCATGGAGGCCATCGACCCCACCGGTGGCCCCGGCGGCTCCCCGCTGGTCCGGCCCAACGGCCGCCCGGAGCACGTCCGTGCCGCGATCGACGCGAGCCTGCGCCGCCTGGGCACCGACCATGTCGAGCTGTACCAGCTGCACCGCGTCGACCCCGGGGTGCCGATCGAGGAGACCTGGGGCGCCCTGGCGGAGGCCGTGCAGGCGGGCAAGGCACTCCACCTGGGTCTGTCCGAGGTCAGCGTGGAGCAGATCCGGCGTGCGGAGGCCGTCCACCCGGTGACGACCGTGCAGTCGGAGTTCTCGCTGTGGACGCGGGACGTCCAGGCCGAGGTGCTGCCCTACTGCGCCGAGCACGGCATCGGCCTGCTGCCGTACTCGCCGCTGGGCCGCGGCTTCCTCGTCGGGCGCTTCAGCTCCTTCGACGAGCTGCCGCTGAACGACCAGCGCAGGCGCCTGCCGCGGTTCCAGCAGGACGCCCTCAGGGCCAACCTCGCGATCGCGGGCAGGGTCCGGGAGGTGGCCGACCGGATCGGCGCGACTCCGGCGCAGGTCGCCCTCGCCTGGCTCGTGGCCCAGGGCCCGCACGTCGTGCCCATCCCCGGCACCAAGACGCCCGCGTACCTCGCGGACAACGCGGGCGCCGCCGGGCTCACCCTGTCCCCGGCGGACCTCGCCGACCTCGACGCGATCCCCGCGCCGGAAGGCGCCCGGTACTGATCCGGACCGGCATCCGCGGCCGTCACGGCCGCGTCCTGCGGGCCGGGAACGGCGACCTCGCACCGCGGGGTCGCCGTTCCCGGCCCGTTCCGTCGGAGGCCGCCCGTCACTCCTCCCCGCGGCGCGGCCGGGTCCCCCGACCGTTTGCGGAACGTCGACAGAACTCCGACACGGCCCTGTCACCTTGAGGCGAACCTGTGCGTTCTACCTGGTCAGCGGCGTGCGAGCGGCGACGGGCGGGCGGGGCGCGGACGAAGAACCAAGGAGTGACACGAGTGACCGGAAAGCACAGCAGACGGCGTTTCCTCAGCATGGCGGGGGGCAGCATGGCCGGGGTCGCCGTCACCTCGGGGGCGTTCTACAGCGCCACCGCGCTGATGCGTGCGAACGCGGCGGAGGACGGCGGGTTCGACGGGGTGTCGAGCCCGCGGTACACGGATCTGACGCCGTTCAAGGACAAGTTGCGGCTCCCTCCCACGCTCGCGCCGACGCACGACGGGACGACCGAGGTCGAGATGGTCAACCGGAACATCCGGCTGCACTCCCAGCTGCCCCCGGTGCCGATGTGGACGTACGCGGGACACTTCCCCGGTCCGACGATCGAGGCGCGGCGGGGGCAGCGGCTGCGTTTCGCCTGGACCAACCGCCTTCAGGGCACGCTGCCCGTCAAGGCGGTCCACGTCGCTCCGGCGGGGCCGCCGCCGGGCCTTCATCCGTACAACGAGGCCGGGTCCGGCGGCGCCGCGGAACGCCCCGACATGGCCGCGCTGACCCCGTGGACCTCGGTGCACCTGCACGGCGGATACCAGCACGCGATCAGCGACGGGCAGCCCGACGACGCGGTGACGCCTGGCGACAGCCAGCTGTCGGAGTACGCCAACGAGAAGGCGGCGCACCTCTTCTACCACGACCACGCGATGCCGGTGACCGGGCCCAACGTGCTGAGCGGGCTTGCCGGCTCCTACCTGGTGCGCGACGAGCGGGAGGACCGCCTCGACCTCCCCAGGGGCCGCTACGAGGTCACCCTGTCGCTGGCGGACGTCAACTTCGAGCAGGACGCCCAGGGCCGGCTCGAAGGACGGATCCTCTACAAGCGGATCGCCCCCGCCCCGGCGTCGTCGCCGGACGCGAACCCGCCGTCCCTGGCCTTCGAGGGCCCGTTCACCATGGTCAACGGGGTCGTGTGGCCGTACCTCGACGTGGAGGCGCGCGCCTACCGCTTCCGCATGGTCAACAACTCCCTGACCCGCCAGTACATCCTGGCCCTCCTGGACGAGACCACCGGGAAGCCGCTGACCGGCGCCGTCACCGTCATCGGCACCGACGGCGGGCTGCTGGGCGAGCCCCGGGGCGCGGGCGAGACGATCTCGCTCATGCCGGCCGAACGCGTCGACGTCGTCATCGACTTCTCGGTGTTCGCGGGCAAGCGGCTGCGGTTCGTCAACACGATCCCGGGTGCGCCCGCGGGTGCGCCGGTACCGGACGCCGGCGTCGGCCGCCCCGAGGTGATGCAGTTCCGCGTGTCCGGCGCCGCAGCCCCGAAGTACCGCGTCCCCAAGCGGCTGTCCGCCGACTTCCGGCCGCTGACCGCCGAGGACGTGCCCGCCGGTGCGGTGGAGCGCTTCGTGGCGCTGATCGTGGACGGGTTCGGCATGCCCGCTCTCCAGGAGCTCCAGGAGGCCGCGCCCGGCACCAAGCCCGGCCCGGGCATCGTCCAGCTCGAACTGGACGGCAGGCTGCGGACGTTCCGCGGGGCGGCGAACTACTTCGAGGACCCCACCGGTTTCTACGCGGCCGCCGGCGCGTTCGAGGTGTGGACGTTCCTCAACGCAGGGAGCATCCCCATCGCCCACCCGATCCACATCCACCTCATCGACTTCCAGCTGCTGCAGCGCAACGCGCTGGTGGGCACGGTCGACTCGGCGACGCAGAGCACCGCGCAGCCCCTCACGCCGGGCGCGGCGCAGCCGATCGCCGCCGAGGAGTCGGGCTGGAAGGACACCGTCCTGGTGCCCGGGCACTCCATGGTGCGCGTGGCGGGCCGGTTCGGCCGGCAGACCGGCCGGTTCATGTACCACTGCCACCTGCTCGACCACGAGGACGACGGCATGATGCGCCCTGTCGTGGTGATGCCCCCGGCCGTCCTGGACGTGCAGAAGCGGCAGATGGCCCTCATGGGCAGGACCATCGGTGGCGGCATGTCCGGGGACATGCCCGGTATGACGAAGTGACCGGCGCCGCGGCCCGGCGGGACGGAGGGCGTTCAGCTCCGCCCGCCGGGCCGCGGCCGTTCCGCGACGTGGAACGCGCCGAACCTCGCGAGGGCGGCGGCGCACGCGGCGCGGCCCTCGTCGTGCGGGGCCCGGCTGCCGGCGTACGCCCGCAGTGGGTGGAGGAGGCGGTACCGGCCGCCGTCGCCCACCTCGACCAGGTGGACGTCGGCCAGGGACTCCAGCAGCGCCTCGGCCTCCGCGGGCGGCAGGCCGAGGGCGGCGGCGGCCGCGCCGAGCGACAGATCGGGGCCGTCCGGCAGCGCCAGCAGCCGCAACGCGCGGGCCTGCACCGGCAGCAGGGTACGGAACACGGAGTCGTAGCGGTCGGCGAGCGCCACGCACTCACCCGGCTCCACGTCCGCGGCGTGCGCGCGGCCGGTCAGGCGCTCCCGCGCGGTCGCCAGGCTCCGCCACGGCTGCGACGCCAGTCTGGCCCCCAGCGCGTGGAGGGCGTGCGGCAGTCCCGCGGTGAGGTCCACCAGGCCGCGGGCCGCTCGGAGTTCGGCGGCGATCCGCTCCGTGCCGACCAGTGTGGCCAGCAGCGCGAGCGCATCGTCGGCGGACAGCACATCGACCGTCGTCCACCGCGCGTGCGCGGGCCCGAACAGCCGGCGGCAGGCCGTGACGAGGACGGCCGGGCCTCCCGGGCCGGGCAGCACGTCCTGGACGTGCCCGGCGGCCGTGACCCCGTCCAGGACCAGGAGCAGCCGGCGGCCGGTGGTCACGGACCGCCAGAGCGCGGCCCGTTCGGCCCCTGACGCGGGTACGGCCTCGTCGGGGACGCCCACGGCGCGCAGCAGGCAGCCCAGCACCTCCGCGGGCACGGCGGGCGCGCCGGTGCCGTCGCCGGCCCCCGGGCCCATGTCGACGAAGAGCTGCCCGTCGGGGAAGTCCGCCACGACGGTGTGGCCGACGTGGACCGCGAGCGCGGTCTTGCCCACGCCCGGCGGTCCGGTCAGGCCCAGGACCGGCACGAACGCCGCTGATGTGGCGGACCCTCCCGGTCTCAGGGCTTCGGCCATCTCCCGCACAAGAGCGCTGCGGCCGGTGAACTGCCGCAGATCCGGCGGCAGTTGTCTGGGCCGGAGCGTCGCACGTGCCGCGAGCGGCGGTGCCGGTGCCGCCGCCGGTGTGGCCGGTGGGTGCGTGCCGGGTGGACCGGCGGCCGGTGCCGCCGCCGTGGGTGGATGCGCGGGCGCCGGGTCGGCGGGGTCGGGACGCCGGGCCCGGTCGGACGGCGAGGGCGTGCGGGGAGCGGCGGCCGGGTGGGGCCGATGCGGTCCTTCCAGGGTGGGGTCGGACGCCAGGATGCGGCGCTGCGTCCTCCGGAGCTGGGGTCCGGGTTCGAGGCCGAGTTCGTCGGCGAGCAACTGCCGCGCCTCCTGGTAGACCCCGAGCGCCTCCGCCTGCCGGCCCGAGCGGTACAGCGCCAGCATGAGGAGCACCCTCGTCTGCTCGCGCAGCGGCTCCTCGACGACGACGGAGGCGAGCAGCGGCACGGCCTCCGCGGGCCGGCCCACGGCGAGCAGCGCCGCCGCGCACTCCTCCACGGCGGTGAGGCGGCGCTGGCCCAGCCGGATGCGCTCGTGCTCCGCGTACTCCGCCCGCACCCCGGCGAGCGGCGTGCCCTTCCAGAGCGCGAGTGCCGCACCCAACCGCTCCACCTCGGTGGCCGGGTCGCCCGCGGACCCGGCGTCGCGCGCCGCGCGCAGCAGACGCTCGAACTCGGCGAGGTCGCTCGTGCCCGAAGCGGCCGGCAGGGCGTACCCGCCGCCGACCGAGGTGATGACCGGCGCCGGGCCGCAGCCGGCGAGGGCCCGGCGCAGCCGCGACACGTAGGTGCGGATCGTGGCCCCGGCGCCGGGCGGCGCGAGGTCGCCCCAGAGGGCGGCGACGAGCCGGTCCATGGTCAGGGCCGCTCCCTCGTGCAGCAGCAGCGCCGTGAGGACGGCGCGCTGCTGCGGCGACCCGAGCGGGATCTCACGGTCGCCCCGCCAGGCCCGTACCGGTCCGAGCAGTTCGAACCGCAGGGCGCGGTCGGTGTGCTCAGGAGTCCGCGGGTCAGGAGAAATCGGGGCCGCCCGTGCGCGTGCGCTTGATCTCGTAGAAGCCGGGAGCGGAGGCGGCGGCGAGCACGCCGTCCCAGAGCCGTACGGCGTCCTCGCCCTTGGGGGCGGGAGACACGACCGGGCCGAAGAACGCGACGGGGGCGCCGTCGGCGTCGGGGCCGGGCACCGCGATGATCGGGCTGCCGACGTCCTGGCCGACCAGGGTGATGCCCCGGCTGTGGGACGCCCGCAGGTCCGCGTCGTAGAGGTCGGTGTCGCCGGCGTCGGCCAGCTCGGCCGGGAGCCCGGTGTCGCGCAGGGCTGCTTCGAGGGTCCGGCGGTTCACCGGCTGCTGCCGCACGTGGTAGCGCGTGCCCAGCGCGGTGTAGAGCGGGGCGAGCCACTCGCGACCGTGGAGGCGTTCCACCGCGGTGAGCACCCGCACCGGCGCCCACGCCTGGCCCATCAGCACGCGGATGCGCTCGGGCAGGTCGTCCGTCCGGTGCTCGTTGAGCACCGACAGGCTCATCACGTGCCAGGACACCGCGACGGGCCGTGCCTCGGCCACGTTCAGCATCCAGCGGGACGTCAGCCAGGTCCACGGGCAGACGGGGTCGAACCAGAAGTCGACGGGTACCGGGGACTCGGGGGCGTTGGGGGACACGGGTGACTCCAATTTCCGCTTGCGTGCCGGGTGTTGTGCTCGGGACTCAGTTCTGCGGTGCCGCCGCCCACAGTTCCCAGACGATGCCGTCCGGGTCGGTGACGGTGAGGAACGCCGAGGAGCCGGTGTCCCGCACCGGGGAGTGGGACGCCCCGAGGTCGTCCAGGTAGCGGGTCCAGTCGTCGAGGGCGCCGCGGTCGGCGACGGCGAGCGAGAAGTGGTCGAGCCCGGTGCGGGACGGGTCGAACAGGTCGCCGCTGCGGCGCTCCGGCTCGTGCACGGCCAGGACCAGCCCGCTGTCGGCGTGCCGCATCATCTGCCGCGGACGCCCCGCACCGGCCGGCCCGGGGCGCACCGCGCCGACGGGCTCGAATCCCAGGACGCGCCGGTACCAGTCGACGCTGGTGGCCATGGCGCGGACCACGATGGCGATGTGGGCGAAGCCGGTGAACGTGCTCATGTGCGGTGTGGGTCCTCGTGACGGGAAACGACGGGCAGATCGGAACGGACGAGAAGAACGGGAAACCCGCGTACGGGGTCGCCCGTGCCGGCGGGACCGGCCACGGCACCGGGAGTGCTCGTAGTCGGTCGGTCGGCTATTCGGAGTAAACGCGCCCGGATCGGACCGCGTCAAAGGCGGGCAGGGGTGCGGCCAGGACCGGCTTCCTCCCACGTGGGAGGCCGGGACTCGCCTCGCAGGTCGGCGGCGGTCCGGCCGCCGGCTCAGGTCCGCGCGGAGGTGCGACCTGCATGTTTAATGCTAATCGACCGGTCGTCTAAACCTGGCGTCTCCCCTGCCGAACTCTGAGAGCGAGCCCACGATGAGCCACCCCCTGCATGCCGCGCTGTCCGGCTGGATCAGCGCTTTCAACCGCCACGACCCGGAGGCCATGGCCGAACTCTTCACCTCCGACGCCCTCTTCCAGGGCTACGGCCCGGAGCCCACCCGCGGGCGTGACGCCGTGCGCGCCTACTACGCGGCCGTCGCCGCCGACCGCAGCGCCGAGGGGAAGGTCCTCCACACCTTCGCCCTCGGCGAGGACGTGGCGGGCGGCTTCGCCGAGGTCACCATCCGCAACCCCGAGGGCCCCCAGGCCCACGTGCACATGTCCCTCGTCCTGGTCCGGCAGGGACCGGCCTGGCGGATCCGCCAGTACCACGTCTCCCCGGTCAGGTCCGGGGCCTGAGCCGGGTCCCGTGTCCCCGGGCGGCCGGCGTGCGACGGTCACGCTGGGTGCCTGCCGTGAGGAGGGCGACGGCTGTGACCGGACGGGCGCGGAGGGTGAAGTGCG
This sequence comes from Actinacidiphila rubida, assembly GCF_900110255.1. Taxonomy (GTDB): domain Bacteria; phylum Actinomycetota; class Actinomycetes; order Streptomycetales; family Streptomycetaceae; genus Actinacidiphila; species Actinacidiphila rubida. The sequence continues at coordinate 35,964 of NZ_FODD01000010.1, read as the reverse complement.
ACGGCGGAGCAGGGCGTCGGGGATGCCGTACCGCGTCGAGGACCGCAACCTCATCACCGGCCAGAGCCCGCGCTCGGCCGCCGTACCGGCCGACCGGCTGCTGGAGGTCCTTCCCTGAGCCGGCCACGCCGAGCCGTTCGGTCCCCCCTCGCGGGCCGCTCGCGCGTGGCGGCGTGGACCGCCGCGGGTGAAGCTGGAGAGGGAGCGGAACGCCTCGGGGGCAGTGCCCGTGGAAGGAGGCGGCCATGGACGGCCCCGAAAGCAGCACGGCTCACCCCGAGTCCCGCGAGACGGCCGGACGCGTCTCCGGACGGCTCAAGCAACTGGGTCTGAGCAAGGAGGAGCTGGCGCGCGAGGCAGGCATGTCGCCGTGCTACCTCGACCAGGTGCTGAACGCCGCGCCGGACTTCGACCCGTCCGCGCTCGCCCGTATCGCGGGAGCGCTGGGACTGCCCTACCACCGGCTCTTCGAAGACCGCCACGACCAGCCCCCGGGACAGACCGCGGCGGGTGAGCGTCCGGTGCTCGCCCGGCTCACCGAGGCGGAGTGCTGGGATCGGCTCGGCACGCACGGCGTCGGGCGCGTGGTGCTCGCGTCGTCGTCGGGACCGGGCGCGTTCCCGGTCAACTACGCGGTCGACGCGAAGACCGTCCTGTACCGCACGGTGCCGCAGGGCCCGGCCGCGCCGGCGGACGGCGCCGTCGTGTCGTTCGAGGCGGACAGCATCGACGACCGGTTGAGCCGCGGATGGAGCGTGCTCGTCACCGGCACCGCCGAGCGCATCGACGATCCGGAGGCCGCCGACCACCTCGCGCGGATGCACGCGCTGGAACCCTGGGCGGGCGGCAGCCGGCCGCTGTGGGTCCGCATCAGCCCCACCCAGGTGACGGGCCGCCACATCACGACCATGCCCGTCTCCTGACGGCCGACGCCCAGGCCGCAGACCGGCAGCGCTCGCCCCGGCCGGAGAGCCGCCGCACGCGACAAGGGCCGGCGCCCGCGGTCAGATGAGCTGCGGGCGCTCCAAGGCCGCGGTGGCGGCGATGCGTCGGGCCCACGCCCGCACCTGGGCACGGTCCCGGAAGTCGCCACCCCGGCCCCTGCTGAGGATCATCCGCGCGACCAGTCCGTGCGCGCCGGGCACCAGCCGCCCGCCGAAGGTGGCGTGCTCGACGGCGTCGAGCTCGTCGGCGACCTTCACCACACCGTTGACCGGCGGGATGTCGCGTTCGGCGGCCGAGGAGTCCAGCGGTCCGCTGCTGAACAGCCAGACCGGGACCGCGCGCAGGGCCACGCGGTGGCCGCGGGCGAAGCGTGTCGCGTCGCGCAGCCACCGTCCCGCGTACAGGCCGGAGCCGAGCACCACCGCGGTGTAGCCGCAGAGGTCCTGGATGTCGGCGGCGGCCCGCACGTCGGCCGGGACGCCCTCGGCGGTGAGGGTCAGGCCGATCCAGTCGGCGATCTCGGCCGTGCCGCGGTTCCTCGACGCGTAGGCGATCAGCACATGGGGAGCGGTCATCGTCGTTCGCCTCTCCTCCACGCTGGAGCGGGACGTCCCGTCCGCACCCGGCCGCCGCGCCGTGACGGGTGTCCGGCGCGGGAGGGCGTCGTCAACGGCCGTGCGGAAGGGGCGCGATGACCAGCGGGCAGTCGGTGTGGTGGATCAGGGCCCGGCTGGTGGACCCGAGCAGCATGCCGCGGAACCCGCCGAGTCCGCGGCTGCCGACCACGAGGCAGCGTGCCCGCTCGGACGCGGATGCCAGCACGGCGGCCGGGTTGCCGGACAGGATCTCCTGGCTCACGGCGACGTCCGGGTACCGCTCGCCGTAACCGGCCAGCGCCTCGGCGAGGTTGAGTTCGGTGTCCTCGGGAAGCTCCGCCCAGGTGTAGTCCCGCGGGCGGCGGACCTCGACCGCGACCAGGTCGGCCTTGGCCGCGGCGGCCTCCTCGAACGCGAGGTCGAGCGCCACGTGCGAGGCGGGCGAGCCGTCGACACCCACGACGAGGGGCGCGTAGTCCGGCACGCCGGTGTCCGGCTCGGGCACCAGCGCGACCGGGCACGGGAGATGGCCGGCCAGCGCGTGCCCCTTGCCGCTGCCAGCGAAGGCGCCCTCGATGCCGGTGAGGCGCCGGGCGCCGAGCACCAGCACGGCGGCGGCGTCTGCGGCTTCGCGCAGGACCTGCACCGCGCGGCCCGCGGCCAGTTCGGTGGTCACGGTCAGCGCGGGCCGGTCCGCCGCGGCGATCCGCCTGGCGTCGTCGAGCAGGGCCTCGCCGTTGGCCCGGAAGTGCCGCGACCACACGTGTGCGGGGTGGCCGGGTCCGGCGTCCGGGGAGGTGCCGCGCGGCCAGTCCTGGGCGTGCACGATGTGCAGCGGGAGACCGCGGACGTCCGCCGCGTCCGCCGCCCAGCGGACGACGTGCCCGCTCACCTCGGGGTGGGCGCCGGAGACGCCCGCCACCACTCGCTCGGTCCTGGTCATGGGCCTCTCCCGTGGTCGGGTCGCACTGCGGGACACCGGCACCTGTCGCACGGTCCGGTCGCGGGGCTTCCCGGTGGTGCCACCCCGGTCGCGGGGCCGTCCGAGGCCCGGCCGTGTCCGTCCGCGCCGGGGCGACGGCGGCGGGCGCCGGCGTTCGCCTCCTCCACCCTCACCGTCGCACGGCGACCGTGGCGGCGGTCAGGGCCGGACCGTCCAGCGGGGTGGGCCGGTCGGCCCCCGGCCGCGACGTCCGACCGACCGCGAACAGCCGTGCACTTCGCCCCAGGTTCGGCCCCGGACGGGTCCCGTGCGGACCTCCGGCCGTCACCCGCGCGCCGTCGTCCCCCACTGCGGGCCCACCCGGGCCCATTCCCGGTCCAGGTCCGCGGCCCGCCTGCGGTCCAGACAGCGGCGCGTGCACGTCCAGCCGGCGCCCGCGAGCAGCGCGGTGCCGGTCGCCGCACAGGTGCCGTAGGCCATGGCCCGGCCGCGCACGGCGACGGGGTCGACAGGATCGTCGTGGAGGGCGCCGCCGCGGTCGAGCCAGACCGTCGTGCGGCTGCCCGCCGGGCTGTCCGGGCGGACGATCGCCAGCCCGTGGTGGACGCGGCCGTCCGCGGTGGTCCAGTGCACGTCGGAGCGGACGGCCCCGGTGCTGCCGGTGAGGCTGTAGCCGGCGGGGGCCGGCGGCGCCTGCCGGGTGAGGGTGGCCGTGGTGGCGTGCCAGCCGGCCGGACGGTGAGCGGCGGCGGCCACGCCGAGTCCCGTCGCCGCGCCTGCCGCGGGGGCTCCGACGACGAGCGCCGCCGTCAGGGCGACCACGCTCCACGCCTCGGCGCGGTCCGTGCCTCGTTTGAGCGGATTGCGGCGCCAGCGCCAGAACCTCACGGTCGTCCGCATGCTCACGGCCCCCTTTCGGTCCGGCCGTTCTCCTGCGACCGTCGCATGTCGCGACGGCGTGTCGGGAGGGGCCGCGCAGACCGCACGAGGGGCCGAACGGCCCCCGCTGGGGGGCCGGAGGCCGTTTCCCGTCGCGGGGCCGGAGGCCGGTTCCTCCCGCGGGATGCGGCCGGGGCAGGCGGCCGGGCGCGCGAGGCGTGTCAGGCGGCGGTGACGCGCCGGCCGGTGACGCGGCGCGGTGCGATGCGGATCCACACGGGCCGGTCGCCGCCGGCCCAGGGTCCGCTGTGCGCGCGCTCCTGGAGGTCCCGCGCGTCCGCGGCGTCGGTGACCATCGCGGCGGGGCCGAGCACGAGCACGCTCCATCCCTCGCTCAGCGCCTCGTCGAACCGGTCCACCTCGAACGCCACCTCGTGGTTCGCCGCCAGGGCGGGCGCTGCCGACGGCGCGGTCCTGAACGCGACGCAACCGTCCGCCACGGTGTAGTTGACCGGCACGATCGCGGGTCCGTCACCGGTGGTCACCGAGACCCGGCCGACCCCGTGATCGGAGAGCAGCGCCATGCACTCCTCCGGCCCGAGCGGGGCCAGGACAGCGTTCTCGGCGGCCTCGCCGAGTCCGGGCGGCAGGCCGGCGTCCGCGCCGTGCAGCTGCGGCACGCTCGTCCCCAGGGCCTCCGCGACCCGGAGCAGGAACGTCGGCCCGGGGAACGCGAACGGCTCCTCCTCGACGTACTGCAGGTAGCTGGAGGCGATGCCGGCCCGCTCGGCCAGCTGTTCACGGCTCATGCCGAGCTCCTGGCGACGCAGCGCCAGGCGCCGGCCGATGTCGCCCACCGGAGCGGAATGCCGCGTCATGGGATCACGTCCCTCCGTCGGTCCTGCCGGGTGCACGCGGCCTCCGGCCGCCGGGCGAGCCGTGCACGCGCGCACCTCCAGCGTCACCAGAAGCCGGGACGCGCGCATGGGCAGCACGGCCCTCGGCGGGGGGCCGTACGTCCCCGGGCACGCGATCGCCCGCGAAGGCCGTCGTGCCGAGCCCCTGAACGGCGGTCCCGGCGGCTCACGTCCGGGCCGGGGTGGGAACCCGCGCGGTCGGGCTCCGTGGGACCGTCCCGCGCCTCACCCCACCGGCCCGGGTCCGGCCGGCGCCCCACCGGCCCTCGTCCGGAAGGCGCCCCACCGCCGCCGTTACGCGGCAGCCCTCCGCAGCCCTTTGCGCACGGCGTAGACGGCGGCGCCGAGCGCGATCACGGCAGCGCCCGACAGCACCGAGGCGAGCGGCAGCGCGAAGGCCAGGAGCAGGCAGCCGGCCGCGCCGGCGAGCGGCACGATCCGCACCGGACGGCCCTCCGCCGGGCTGAGCGTCCACGCGGAGGCGTTGGCCACGGCGTAGTAGACGAGGACGCCGAAGGAGGAGAAGCCGATCGCGCCGCGCACGTCCGCGGTCGCCGCCAGCACGGCGACGACGGCGCCGACGGCCGTCTCGGCCCGGTGGGGCACCGCGTACCGCGGGTGCACCGCGGCCAGCGCCGGCGGCAGGTGCCGGTCGCGGGCCATCGCCAGGGTGGTGCGCGAGACCCCCAGGATCAGCGCGAGCAGCGACCCGAGGGCCGCGACCGCCGCCCCGGCCCGCACCACGGGAACCAGCGCGGGGACGCCGGCCGCGCGGACGGCCTCGGCCAGCGGCGCGGAGGCGTGGGCCAGCCGGTCGGGGCCGAGCACGGCGAGGACGGCCAGCGCGACGGCGGTGTAGACGACCAGGGTGACGCCCAGCGCCAGCGGGATCGCGCGGGGAATCGTCCGTCGCGGGTCGCGGACCTCCTCCCCCAGCGTGGCGATGCGCGCATACCCGGCGAACGCGAAGAACAGCAGCCCCGCGGCCTGGAGCAGACCGCGGGCTCCGGTGTCCGCGCCGACGGCCCAGTGCGCGGTGTCCGCGGCGGAGCCGGCCAGGCAGGTGGCGGCCACCGCCGCGAGCACCGCGAGGACGACGGCGACGATCACGCGCGTCAGCCAGGCGGCCTTCTGCACCCCGGCGTAGTTCACGGCGGTCAGCGCCACGACCGCGGCGACCGCGACGGCGTGCGCGTGGGCGGGCCACGCGTAGGAGCCCACCGTCAGCGCCATGGCGGCGCAGGACGCGGTCTTGCCGACGACGAAGCCCCATCCGGCCAGGTAGCCCCAGAAGGGACCGAGGCGCTCGCGCCCGTAGACGTAGGTGCCGCCGGACTGCGGGTAGCGGGCCGCGAGCCGGGCCGAGGAGGTGGCGTTGCAGTAGGCCACGAGGGCCGCGAGCGCGAGGGCGGGGAGGAGCCCGGAGCCGGCGGCCGCGGCCGCCGGGGCGAACGCGGCGAAGACCCCCGCGCCGATCATCGAGCCGAGCCCGATCACCACGGCGTCGGACACGCCCAGGCGCCGCCGCAGCCCTTCCGGTCGCCCCTGTGCCACCGACATGTCCACGCTGTTCCTCCTCGCCCGTCGCCGGGAGCGCGACGCCCCGGCCGGTGCCGGGGCCGGTGCACAGTACCCGACCGGAATGTCGGGCCGGGGAACAGTTGCCGGCGGGGGTCCGCGGCAGGCAGGCGGCGGGCACCGCGACTACCGTGGCCGGTAGCAGGAGATCCCGGTCGCGGCGGGCGGGCGCGCGTGGAGGCAGCGGTGAGCGAGGCCGGTGGCAGCCCGGAGGACAGGGGTGGCGAGCACGCCTACCTCCCGCGGCTGGAGCTGGACGAACTCCTGGACGAGCTGCAGGTGCGGATCGACGCCGCCCGCGGCACCCAGAACCGCATCCACAGCCTCCTCGAGGCGGTGCTGTCGGTCGGCCGCGAGCTCGACCTCCCGCAGGTGCTGCGCCGGATCGTGGAGTCCGCCGTGGTGCTGGTCGACGCGGAGTACGGCGCGCTGGGTGTGGTGGAGGGCGACCGGCTGTCGGAGTTCCTCACGGTCGGCGTCAGCGAGGAAGACGCAAGGGCGATCGGGCCGCTGCCGTCCGGCCACGGCATCCTGGGCGAACTGATCCGGCACCCCGAGCCGCTGCGCCTCGACAACCTCGCGGACCATCCGGAGTCGTACGGGTTCCCGCCCCGCCACCCGCCGATGCGCACCTTCCTCGGGGTGCCGATCCGGGTCCGCGACGAGATCTTCGGCAACCTGTACCTCACGCAGAAGCGCGGTGGCCGGGCGTTCGACGACGAGGACGAGACGGTCCTCAAGACCCTGGCGGTCGCCGCCGGGGTGGCCATCGAGAACGCGCGCCTGTACGCGTCGGCCCGGGACCGGCAGCGATGGATGGAGGCCAACGCCGACATCGTCGCCGCGCTGCTGTCCGGCGCCGACGAGCGGGACGTGCTGGAGCGCATCGTCCGGCACGCGCGGACGATCGCCCGCGCCGACCTCGGCGTCGTCGGCCTCCCGGTGGACGCGGAACGCCTGCGGGTGATGATCGCCGTGGGCATCGACGCCGACGACCACCGCGGTCTGGTGCTGCCCCGCGAGGGGTCGTTCATGGGCGCGGCCATGAGGGCGGGCGACCCCATCACCACGCCGGAGGTGCAGAAGGACCCCCGGGTGACGGCGGGCCCGCCGCGGTTCAGCGGTCTGGGACCCACGGTGGCCGTGCCGATGGTGACGGACGAGGGGACACGGGGGGCGGTCCTGCTGGCCCGCAAGGAGCAGGCGCCGCCGTTCACCGAGGCCGAGACCGCGCCGCTGCTGGCGTTCGCCGGCCAGGCGGCGCTGGCGCTGCAACTCGCCGAACGGCGGCGGTCCGCGGAGCAGCTCGCGGTCCTCGAGGACCGCGACCGGATCGCCCGGGACCTGCACGACCTGGCCATCCAGCGGCTGTTCGCCACGGGCATGACCCTGCAGAGCGCGCTGCGGTTCGTGGACCGCCCCGAAGCCGGCGAGCGGCTGCTGCGGGCCGTGGACGACCTCGACGAGACCATCAAGATCATCCGCTCCACGATCTTCGGTCTCCGGTCCGAGGAGGCGGCGCACCGGCCGCCGGGCCTGCGCGCCCGGGCCGCCGGGAGCGTCGAACAGGCCGCGGGGACGCTCGGGTTCACGCCGGTCCTGCACATGGAGGGACTGCTCGACACCGACGTGCCGGCGACGACGGCGGACGACGCGGTCGCCGTTCTGACCGAGGCGCTCTCCAACACCGCACGCCATGCCGAGGCCACGGGCGTCGAGGTGACGCTCGTGGTCGCGGACGGCCGGCTGACGGTCACCGTCACCGACAACGGCCGCGGCATCCCGGACGGCGCACCGCGCAGCGGGCTGCGCAATCTCGCGGACCGGGCCGAGCGGCTCGGCGGGCGCTTCGAGGTCGCGGCCGGTCCCCGGGGAGGGACGCGGATCGCCTGGTGCGTGCCGATCGACCCTGGCGCCACGCGCTGAGCCCCAGGCTTCCCCCGTTCGTACGGGCCCGGCCCCCGGCCGCATCCGGCTCGTGCCCGCGGTCCATCTCAGCCGGGCGAACCCTGGCCCCTCCCGGGGGCCGCCACCGGCTCACAGGCCCGCGTCCGGCTCACGGGCCCGCGTCGAGCACGTCCCGCACGGACCGGCGCGGCGTCGCCGGGCCCTCGGGGCCGTAGCCGAACCGGACGAGCATCTGCACGTGCGCGGTGCCGCCGCGCGGGTCGCGCAGCGCCCAGTGGACCTCCGGCCACTCGACCGCCTGGCTGAACAGGGAGGCCCGCACACCGTGCGCGGTCGCGGTCAGCAGCGCGTGCTCCAGTCCCTGCCCGGCGCGCAGCCAGTCCGCGGGCCGGTCGTGCTGGGTGCCCAGCACGGCGAGGGCCGGGCGCTGCTCGAACGGCGCCGGGGCCTGGACGTGCGCGGCCCGCCCGGTGGTGAAGTCCCGTACCGGCAGCCGGCCCGCCGCGTCCCGGGGGCCGAGCGCGACCGCGGGGATGCCGTCCGCCGTGCCGTCGCGGACCCAGGCGCGGCTCTCCGCGCTGCGCCCGCTGTCGGCCGCGGCGAGACGTTCGGCCTCGGCGGTGAGCTGGAGGATGCGCGCGGTCTCCGACGGCCCGGTGAAGACGAGGAGCGCGCCCTCGGCGGTCGCGGCCGCCGTGATCTCCTCGCGCACCAGGTCGGGAACGGTCGTCGGGTCGAAGGGGAAGCGGCTGCTGTGCCGGCGCCACACCGCGTCGTACAGGTCCGCCTCGTCCGGTGCCGGACCGGTGCCCTCGCCCGTCGCGGGGTGCCGGCCGGCGAGCCGCACCGCGGCCAGGAGCCCGGGTTCGGCGGGGCGGGGCAGCAGCCGGACGACCGGCTCCCAGCCGAAGTGGGCGACCGCGACCCGCAGGTTGAACACGGCCGCACCGGCCGACAGGTGCAGGGCACGGCCGGCGGGGTCGGTGTGCGGCAGGGCCCGGTCACCTGCGGCCCGCACCTCGATCGTCGTGGTGGCCGGGTCGAGGCGGAACCTCCACGGCTGGGTGTTGTGCAGGGAGGGCGCGGCCACGGCCGCGGTGACCAGCTGTTCCAGCGTCCCCGCGTCCAGCGCTGCGGTCGTCATGGTGGCCTCCTCGCGTCGTCCCCGTTCCAGCGTGGCCGCGGGGCCGCGCGGCGGGCAGGGCCGCAGGTCACCGTCCCCGGGCCCGAACGGCCCTCAGCCGCGGCCGCGGTGCTGCCCGTGCTCGGGCGCGCCCTGGGTGGCGATCACCGCCGCCTGGACGCGCCGTTCCACGCCGAGTTTCGCCAGCAGCCGGGAGACGTTGTTCTTCACCGTCTTCTCCGACAGGTACAGGCGCTTGCCGATCTGGCGGTTCGTCAGGCCCTCGCCGATCAGCTCCAGGATCTCCCGTTCCCTGGGCGACAGCCCGGACAGCGCCTGCCGCTCGGGATCGGACGGCGACCCGTCGTCGCGCAGCCTGCCCATCAGCCGCGCGGTGGTGGCGGGATCCAGCATGGACTGGCCGGAGGCGACCGTGCGCACCGCCGCCACCAGGTCGGAGCCCTTGATCTGCTTCAGCACGTACCCGGCGGCACCCGCCATGATCGCGTCGAGCAGCGCGTCGTCGTCGTCGAACGACGTCAGCATCAGGCAGGCCAGGCCGGGCATCGACGACCGCAGCTCCCGGCACACCGTGATGCCGTCGCCGTCCGGCAGCCGCACGTCCAGCACGGCGACGTCCGGACGCAGCGCCGGGCCACGGGCCAGGGCGTGGTCCGCGGTGCCCGCCTCGCCCACGACCTCGATGTCCGGCTCGGCGTCCAGCAGGTCGTGCACGCCGCGGCGCACCACCTCGTGGTCGTCCAGCAGGAACACCCGGATCGGGGACTGCGGTGAGAACTGCCGCGGCTCGCTCATCATCGGCCCCTCACCTGTGACGACACCGGCGCCTCATGGACCGGTCCTGGAGTAGATCCTTAACCGCCCGTCGCGGCCGGTACTAGGGCCGAACGGGCCCCATGCGCGGTTCGGGGCCGGGCGGGCCGTCGGCACCGGTGTGCCGGTCAGTGGAGGATCTTCTCCTTGGCCCGCGCGAACTCCGCGTCCGACAGTCCGCCCTTGTCGTGCATCTCGGCGAGCCTGGCCAGTTCGTCCACCTGGCTCGCGCCGTCGCCGCGGGCGGTCGCCCGGATGTAGTCGTCGACCTCCTGCTTCTGGGCCCGGGCCTGCTGGACCTCGCGTGCGCCCATCCCCCGGCCGCGGGCGACCAGATACACGAACACTCCCAGGAACGGCAGCAGGATCACGAAGATCATCCAGCCGGCCTTGGCGCCGCCGCCCATCGTGTCGTCCCGGAAGATGTCCACCACGACGCGGAACAGCACGATCAGCCACACGATCCAGAGGAAGACCCACAGCACGGTCAGGAACGTGCCCAGGACCGGATAGCTGTAGGCGAGATCGACAGTGCCGTTCATGGACCTCACTCCTCGCGTGAAGCGCGGTGGAGCACCGCCCACGGCCCGGCCGCGAGCGGTGGAACCCTCCGCTGCCGCCAGCCAACCGCCCGCCGGATCGCCGCGACAGTGCCGGTCGGCCCAGTCGGGCCTCCCCTCTTCCTGGGCCGGTCGGGCGGGGCGGGGCCGGAAGGACGGGGCGCGGGGACCGTCGGCCCTACCGGGCCGGGCGGCGCACGGCTTGGCTGGGGTGGGGAGGGCCGCGGGCCGCGGGGCCGCTCCCGCGCGCACGCGTCAGGGCCCGCCCGCCCAACGCGCATCCGCGGAGACCCGTCCGCAGAGTGAGGGAGGCAGCCGTCATGGAGCCCACCGTCAGCGCCGGCTTCGCCGAGGTCCTCATCGAGGCCCCCGCCGCGAGCAGCGTTCCCGAGCACGCCCCGGCCCGGCGGATACCGGCGCGTGCCGAGGTGTGCGAGACCCACACGGCGGTGCTGTTCTTCCTGGGAAACCGCGTCTACAAACTCAAGAAGGCGGTCGACCTCGACTTCCTCGACTTCACGAGTGTGGAGGCGCGGCGCGCCGACTGCGAGCGGGAGATCGCGCTCAACCGCCGCTTCGCCCCCGACGTCTACCTGGGACTGGGCGAGTTCCGGGGGCCGGGGCCCGCGCCGCCGGAACCGGTGCTGGTCATGCGCCGCATGCCCGGTGAGCGACGTCTCGCGCACCTCGTCCGCGAAGGCGCGCCGGTGGACGACGAGTTGAGGGCCGTCGCACGGCTGCTCGCCGCGCGCCACGCGGACGCTCCCCGGGGCCCGCGGATCGACGCCGAGGGAACGCGGGACGCGCTGTCGCGGCGCTGGTCGGCCGGTTTCGACCAGGTCCGCGCGCTGACCGCCGGGGGCCGCCCCGCCGAGGGCGCCGACGAGATCGAGCGTCTGGCGAACCGCTATCTCGAGGGCCGACGGCGGCTGTTCGACGCGCGCATCGCCCAGAAGCGGATCGTCGACGGCCACGGCGACCTGCTCGCCGAGGACGTCTTCTGCCTCGACGACGGGCCCCGCGTCCTGGACTGCCTGGAGTTCGACGACCGCCTGCGCTACGTCGACGGCCTCGACGACGCCGCGTTCCTCGCGATGGATCTGGAGCAGCTCGACGCGTACGCGGCCGCGGCCTGGTTCCTCGCGCGTTACACCGAGTACTCCGGGGACCCCGCGCCGCCGTCGCTGTGGCACCACTACGTGGCCTACCGCGCGTTCGTCCGTGCCAAGGTCTCCCTGATCCAGGCGGCCCAGGGGGCTTCCGGCGCGCAGGCCGCGGCCGGACGGCTGCTCAGGAGCGCGCTGGGCCATCTGCGGACGTCCGCGGTCTCCCTGGTGGTCGTCGGCGGCCTCCCGGGCAGCGGGAAGTCGACGCTCTCCGGCGCGCTGGCCGACCGCCTCGGCGTCACGCTGCTCAGCAGCGACCGGCTGCGCAAGGAGCTGGCGCACCTCCCGGTGGAGGAGTCCGCGGCGGCCGCGTACGGCGAGGGCCTCTACACGCCCGAGCGGACCGCCGGCACCTACGCGGCGCTGCTCGACCGGGCGGCGGCGCTCGCCGCGTCCGGCGAGTCCGTGGTGCTGGACGCGACCTGGACTGACGGGCGGCAGCGCGAGGCCGCCGTACGGGCCGCGGAACGCTGCGGTGCGGACCTGGTGGCGCTGCACTGCCACGCGCCCGAGGCGGTCGCGGCGGAGCGGCTCAGGACCCGGAAGCCGGGAGCCTCGGACGCGGGTCCCGAGGTGGCGGCCGCGATGGCGGCCGTGGACACGCCGTGGCCGGAGGCCGTGGACGTCGACACCGGCGGCCCCCTGGAGTCCGCGGTGCAGCAGGCGCTGGCCGTGGTCCGCCCCTACGGGACCCGGCAGGCCCCGGTCTTCCGGCGGCCGTACATGGAACCGGACTGAGGGCGGGCCGTGTGCACGGCCGACGCCGCCCGCGGGCCCCGGCCGGGGCCCGGCGAGCGCGCCGGCCGGGTCCACGCGGCCGTCCGGGGCGGGCGCACCGTCACAGCCGGCGCCAGCGCGCCGAGGCGAAGGAGAACAGGCCGAACAGCATGAGCCCCACGGCGACCGCCACCAGCAGCCACGGTCCGGCCGGCGTGTGGGCGAAGGCGCGCAGCGTCTCGTCCATGCCCTTGGCCTGGTGCGGCTGGAAACGTACCGCGGCGATCACGACGAACACCCCGGCGCCCGCGTACACCGCGCCTCGCGCCGCACCGCCGAGCGCGCCGCAGACGGTGACGGCCGTACGGACCCGCGGCCCCATCCGCGCGGTGTCGAGCTTCTTCAGGAACTTCCGGCGCAACGCGCGGACGGCGATGACCACGCCCACCCCGCACAGCGCCAGGCCGGCCGCACCGGTGAGCCAACGGCCCGCCGGGAGTTTCAGGATGTGCGCGGTCCAGTCCTTCGGCTCCTGGTCGCTGCCGCCCGAGGAACCGCCGGCGCCGGCCGCGTAGGCCGCGGTGCCCCAGCAGACCAGCGCGTAGAACGCGGCCCGGCCGCCGTTCGCGAGCCGCTTGCCGGCCTTGCGGTCGACCAGCAGGGCGAGCGCGCCGCGCCACAGCGCCATGCCGGCGAGGCCCGCCGCGAGCAGCCACAGCAGCGCGGTGCCGAACGGCTGCGCGGCGATCTGCCGCAGCGCTCCCTGCCGGTCCGCCTGCGTGGCGGCGTCGCCGAACGCGACGCGCACGGCGAGGAATCCGACGAGCAGGTAGATGACCCCCCGCGCGGTGAAGCCGGCCCGTCCCGCGGGTCCCATGACCTCCCGCAGCGGGCGCGCGGTCCGTCTCGCGCGTCGTCCCAAGGCGTGTGTCGACATCCGGGTCGTCCTTCCGTGTGCTGCGCGGCGACGGCGGGCGACACGACCGGAACCGGCGCGCACCGCACCGGCCTCGGCGCCGCTCCGCCGGTTCCCTCACCGCCCGTCTGCCCCGGTCCGCCGTCCCGACTCTCGGGGATTCGCCGCGGGCCGGGGCCGATGGAGGGATGTCCCCCGTCCACGGCCGCCCGGCTGCGGGCCGTGCCCGTCGGGGGCGCCTAGGGTCTGCCTTGTGAAAGGACGGTGCCATGGACGCCGACGCACGGATCAGGGCCGCGATCGAGGAGCACTGGCGGGCCTCGGAACGCGGGGACACCGACGCCGAGCACGCCGTCTACGCCACGGACGCGGTCCTGGACTACCCGCAGTCGGGTGAGCGGTTCCGCGGGCGCGCGACGATCGCGGCGCAGCGTGGCGGTCATCCGGCCGACCGGCACTTCACCGTCCGGCGTATCACCGGTCACGGGGACCTGTGGGTGAGCGAGTGCGTCATCACCTACGACGGTGAACCGACGTTCTCCGTCAGCGTCATGGAGTTCGCCGACGGGCAAGTGGTGCACGAGACGCAGTACTTCGCGGACCCCTTCGACGCACCGGCCTCACGCGCCGCCCTCGCCGAGCCGACCCCCGGACCGCAGGGCGCCTGACGGCCGACCGGTGGCGGGTGACCCGCTGACGGCGATCCGCTTCCCCGTGTCCGGACGTGACCCCGCGTTCCGCACTCATGGAGCGGCCTGGACCGGCGTGTCCCCCAGTACGGTCACGAGGCCGCCGCCTTCGAGCGGCTCGCCGCACCGGGCGCAGACGACCCGCGTCTCGACGTCGGCGCCGCAGGTGTGCAGGAAGCGGGGCGCGGGCGGTGGTTCCTCGAGGTGGCGCAGGCCCCACTCCCGCAGCCCGATGAGCACGGGTTCGAGTGCCTGGCCCGCGCTGGTCAGGTGGTACTCGAAGCGCGGAGGGCGCTCCTGGTAGCGATGGCGTTCCAGGATTCCGGCCGCCTCCAGCGACCTCAGTCGCTTGGTGAGGACGTCCCGGGGAGCCCCGGTGTTGGCCAGGATGCCCGCGTAGCGGTGCACGCCCATGAACACCTCGCGCAGGACGAGGAGCGACCATCGCTCTCCGACGAGGTCGAGCGTCCCGGCGATGGGGCAGGCACGTGGCTGAACGGCGGGCATGGGGCCATGGTAGTCGGTTTGTTCTGCAAACTTACCGGGCTTACCATCGGCGAGAAGCGCACGCCAGGTCCGGAGGCCCCCGATGAACCGCAGCCACACGGGAACCGGCTCGCTGCTGGTGAGAGTGCTCGTCTTCCCCGGGGTCCGTCCGCTCGACGTCTCCGGTCCGGTCGAGGTGTTCATGTCGGCGAACGACTTCGGCGGACGCTACCGGCTGTCGATGGTGTCGGTGGGCGGCGACGGGGTCACCACGTCGGCGGGCACCCGCCTCCACGTCGACGGCGCCGCCGAGGACGCCCGTGAGACCAGTGACGTCCTCCTGATCCCGGGCGGCCCGGGCTGGAAGCAGATGCTGAAGGACGACACCCTGCTGGAGGTCGTGCGCGGGCTGGACGCGAAGTCCCGCTGCACCGTCTCGGTGTGCACCGGCGCGTTCCTGCTGGCAGCCGCGGGGCTGCTGGACGGGCGCCGGGCGGCCACCCACTGGCGGCACACGCGCGAGCTGGCAATGCGCTACCCCGCGGTCCGGGTGGAGCCCGACGCGATCTTCGTCAAGGACGGCAGGATGATGACCTCGGCCGGGGTCAGCGCCGGCATCGACCTGTCGCTGGCACTCGTGGAGGAGCAGTCGGGCGCGGACGTGGCCCGGGAGGTGGCCCGGGATCTGGTCGTCTTCATGCAGCGGCCCGGCGGGCAGTCGCAGTTCAGCGTGCGGGCCCGGGCCCCGCACATCCGGCAGGAGATGCTGCGACGCGTGCTGGACGCGGTGGCCGCGGACCCCGGCGCGGACCACACGCTCGCGGCCATGGCCCGCCGGGCGGGCGTCAGCTCGCGCCACATGACGCGGATGTTCGGCGAGGAGGTGGGCATGACGCCGGCCCGCTATGTGGAGCAGGTCCGGCTGGAGGCGGCACGGGCGATGCTGGAGAGCGGCGACGACCCGATGAGCGTGGTGGCGCGCCGCAGCGGGTTCGGCTCGCCGGAGTCGCTGCGCAGGGCGTTCGTGCGGAACCTCCACGTGACGCCGGGCGCGTTCCGTGCCCGGTTCCACACCACAGGGGTCACGGGGAACGACGGGGTGGTCGTGCCGGCCGCGCCCGCCCGGCGCGGAGCGGGGCCGGCCCGGGCGGTACGCCGGGCCGGCGCGGCGGCGCCCACCGGCGGCACCGGCACCTGACCTTCCGGCCGCGGGGCCGGTGCCACGGACACCGGCGCCCGAGACACCGGCCGCCCGTGGCACCGGCGGCCGGCTCACCGCGGGGCGCGTTCACCGTGCCGGCGGCGTCGCGCCGCGGGTGGTGGGCGGCGGATCGGCCGCCCCCGCCGTCCACGCCTCTCCCGCCACCGACACCACGGCCTGGGCGACGGCTTCCGGCGTCAGCCCGGCCTCGGCCAGCAGCTCCGCCCGTGTGCCGTGCCCGGGGAAGCCGTCCCGGACGCCGAGCACGCGCACGGGCGCGGTGATCCCGGCGTCCGCGAGCTGCTGCAGCACAGCGGTCCCGACGCCGCCCGACCGCAGTCCGTCCTCGACCGTCACCACCGCGCGGTGGCCGCCGGCGAGCCGGAGCAGCTCGGCCGGCAGCGGCGTGACCCACCGGGGGTCGACCACCGTGGTCGGCACTCCGCGGGCCGCGCACAGCTCCGCCGCGTCCAGCGCGGTTCTCGCCATGACGCCGACCGCGACCACCAGCACCCCGCCGTGCGACTCGCGCAGCACGTCGACGCCGCCGGTGCGCCGCAGCGCGGGGATATCCGGCGCCACCGCGCCGCGGGGGAAGCGGAGCGCGGTCGGGGCGTCGGCGACGCCGAGCGCTTCCCGCAGCTCCTCGCGGAGCGTGGGCAGGTCGCGGGGCGCGGCGAGGCGCAGCCCGGGCACCGGCTGGAGGAGCGCCAGGTCCCACAGGCCGTTGTGGCTCGGGCCGTCGTCGCCGGTCAGGCCCGCCCGGTCGATCACGAGGGTCACGCCGAGCCGGTGCAGCGCGAGGTCCATCAGCACCTGGTCGACGGCACGGTTGAGGAACGTCCCGTACACCGCGACCACCGGATGCAGGCCGCCCATCGCGAGCCCGGCGGCGGAGGCCACGGCGTGCTGCTCGGCGATCCCGACGTCGAAGAAGCGCGACGGGTACCGGGCCGCGAAGGCGGTCAGTCCCACGGAGTCCGGCATCGCGGCCGTGATGGCGACGACCTCCGGTGATTCGGCGGCCGCCGCGGAGAGTTCGTGGCCGAACGCGGCGGACCAGGTCAGGCCGCTGGTGCGCAGCGGCACCCCGGTGCGCGGATCGATCGCCCCGACGCCGTGGAAGTGGTCGGTGTCGTCGTCCTCGGCCGGACGGTATCCCAGGCCCTTTCGGGTCACGCAGTGCACGACCACGGGGCAGCCGAGGCCCTTGGCGCGTTCCAGCGCGTCCTCCACCGCGGGCAGGTCGTGGCCGTCGACCGGGCCGAGGTAGGCCAGCCCCAGGTCCGCGAAGAACGTCCGCGGTGCGAGCGCGTCCTTGATGCCCTGCCTGGTGGCGTGCACGGCGCGGTGCGGACGTCGCCCCGGCGCACCGGCTTCGTCGAGCGCCCGCCTGCCCAGGTCCGCCGGCCGCTCGTGGCGGGCGTGCGTGCGCAACGCCGAGAGGTGACGCGCCAGGCCCCCGACCGTCGGCGCGTAGGACCGTCCGTTGTCGTTGACGACGATCACCACCGGGCGGTCGGGAGCTGCCGCGATGCTGTTGAGCGCTTCCCAGGCCGGCCCTCCGGTGAGGGCGCCGTCGCCGACGACGGCGACGATGTGCCGGCCGCCGTCACCCGCGAGCTGCCGGGCCTTGGCCATTCCGTCGGCGTAGGACAGTGCCATGGAGGCGTGCGAGTGCTCGATGTGGTCGTGCGCCGACTCCGCCCGGCTGGGGTAGCCGGACAGACCGCCGCGCTGCCGCAGGCGCGCGAACCCGGCGGTCCTGCCGGTGAGGATCTTGTGCACGTAGGCCTGGTGGCCGACGTCCCACAGCAGGGCGTCGCGCGGGGAGTCGAAGCAGCGGTGCAGCGCCAGGGTGAGTTCGACGACCCCGAGGTTCGGCCCGAGGTGACCGCCGGTCCGGGCGACGTGCCGGACAAGGAACCCGCGGATCTCGTCCGCGAGCGCGCCCAGTTGTGCGTGACTGAGGCCGCGCAGATCCGCGGGTTCCCCGATGTGCTCCAGCAGGGCCATGTGTTCTCGTTTCTCCGTCCCTAGGGGTGGGTCGCGTCAGGCGAAGGCGCGCCGGACGAGGTCCTGCTGCTCCGCGGCGTGACGGCGGGCGGACCCGACCGCGGGGGCGGAGGCGGCGGGCCGGCTGACGCATGCCAGGAGGCGCGGCAGCAGCGGCGCGATCCGGGGAGCGGCGAACGTCCACGCGCCCTGGTTGGCCGGCTCCTCCTGGACCCAGCGCACCTCGGTGGCCGCGGGGAACCTGCGCAGTTCCGCGCGCAGTTCGGCGTCGGGGAACGGGTACAGCCGCTCCAGCCGCACGATGGCGGTCCTGCGGTCCCCGGCCTCGCGCCGGTAGGCCTCCAGGTCGTGGCAGATCTTGCCGCTGCACAGCAGCACGCGCTCGACCCGCTCGGGTTCCGGGGCATTGTCCGGCAGGACGGGCCGGAACGCGCCGCCGGTGAACTCCTCGAGTCCGGACGTCGCGGCCTTCAGCCGCAGCATCGACTTGGGGGTGAGGACCACCAGCGGCCGGCGCCGCGGGGCGAGGCCCTGTTCCCTGAGCAGGTGGAAGTAACTGCTGGGCAGCGAGGGGTTGGCGACGGTGATGTTGTCGTCCGCGCACAGTTGCAGGAACCGCTCGACGCGGGCCGAGGAGTGGTCCGGCCCCTGCCCCTCCAGCCCGTGCGGGAGCAGCAGCGTCACGCCCGCCCGCTGGCCCCACTTCTGCTCGGACGACGCGATGTACTCGTCGACGACGGTCTGGGCGCCGTTGACGAAGTCGCCGAACTGCGCCTCCCAGAGGACCAGCGCGTCGGGGCGGGCCACCGAGTAGCCGTACTCGAAGGCCAGCACCGCGAGTTCGGACAGCAGCGAGTCGTAGGGCGTGAACGGCGCCGCGTCCGGCCCGAGGGTGTTGAGCGGGATGTGCGGGCGTCCGGTGCGTCGGTCGGTGAGGACGGCGTGCCGCTGGCCGAACGTGCCGCGCCGGGAGTCCTCCCCCGACAGCCGTACCGGCACCCCTTCCAGCAGCAGGGAGCCGAAGGCGAGCGCCTCGGCGGTGGCCCAGTCGACGTTCCCGGCGTCGAGCATGGCTGCCCGGCGCAGCAGTTGGGGCAGCACGCGCGGATGTGCGGTGAAGCCCGCGGGCAGGTCGGTCTGCGTGCTCAGAACGCGCCGGAGTGTCGGCTCGTCCACCGCGGTCCTCGGCCGCCCCTCCCCGTCTGCCGCGCCCGCGGGAGCGGTCGGGTACGGGACGGGCGGGGCGCCTGCCGCGGCGGCGAGTGTCCTGGCGGCCGCCGCGGTCTCGGCGAAGGCCCGCTCCAGCTGCTCGCGGTAGCGCTGCCGGGCGCGCTCGGCCTCCTGCTCGTCGATGTCGCCCGCGGCGAGCAGGGCCTGCGCGTAGAGCGCGCGCACGGACGGCCGTTCGCTGATGCGGTCGTACATCACGGGCTGCGTGATCGAGGGGTCGTCGACCTCGCTGTGGCCGTGGCGCCGGTAGCAGACGAGGTCGATGACGACGTCCTTGCCGAACGTCTGCCGGTAGTCGAACGCCGTGCGGGCGGCCCGCACGACGGCTTCGGGGTCGTCGCCGTTGACGTGGAACACCGGCGCGGCGACGGTCCGGGCGATGTCGGTGGCGTAGGTGCTCGACCGTGCGCCGTCGGCGGCGGTGGTGAAGCCCAGTTGGTTGTTGATGGCGACGTGGACGGTGCCGCCCGTGCGGTAGCCGGGGAGTTGGGACATGTTCAGTGTCTCGGCCACCACGCCCTGGCCGGCGAACGCGGCGTCCCCGTGGACGGCCACCGGCAGCACGCAGAACGGGCCGTGGCTGCCGTCCGCGAGGTCCTGCCGCCCGCGGACGATCCCTTCCGCCACCGGTCCCACGACCTCCAGGTGCGAGGGGTTGGCCACGACGGAGACCGCGATCGCCCGGCCGTCGGAGGTGTGGAAGGTGCCTTCGGCGCCCAGGTGGTACTTCACGTCGCCGGAGCCGTGCGCGGACCGGATGTCGACGGCGTCCTCGAACTCGCCGAAGATCCGTGCGTAGGGCTTGCCGACGATGTTGGCCAGGACGTTCAGCCTGCCGCGGTGCGCCATCGCGATGACGGCCTCCCGCGTACCCGCCGAGGCCGCGCGCTCCAGCAGGGCGTCGAGCAGGACGATCGCCGACTCGCCGCCTTCCAGCGAGTACCGCTTCTGCCCGACGTACTTCGTGTGCAGGAAGGTCTCGAACGCCTCGGCGGACCCAAGCCGGTGGAGGATCGCCAGCTGGTCGGCGCCGCTGAACGGGCGCTGCGGGCCCTCCGCGCGCTGCTGGATCCATCGCCGCTCCCGCGGGTCCTGGATGTGCATGTACTCGATGCCGGTCGTGCCGCAGTACGCGGCGCGGAGCGTGGTGAGCACCTCGTCCAGCGTCATCTCCCGGCGTCCGGCGAAGCCGTCGACGGGGAACGCGCGCCGGCCGTCCCCCGCCGTCAGGCCGTGCCCGGCGGGCTCCAGATCGGGGTGGCCCTCGGCGGACGCGGCGGCGAGAGGATCCGTGGCGGCCGCCAGGTGCCCGCGGACCCGGTAGGCGTGGATCAGCGCGGCGACACGAACCGCCTTCGCCGCCCGGTCGGCCGCCTCGCCGTCGCGCGCCCCCGCCTGCGCCGGCACCACCACCTCGGCCGGCGGGGACGTGCGGAAGTAGTCCCGCCAGATCAGGTCGACGGAGTCGGGATCGTCCTGGTAGCGCTGCCGGAACTCCTCGACGAGCCACTCGTTGATGCCGAATTCCGCGACGCGCGAGTCGGAGGGGACGCTGCCTGATGGTGAAGCCACGGCGGATGACGCCTTCTTTCCTGGGGAACCACGTCGCGACCGGGCCCGGTGACGGGCGGCCGCCTTGGGCCGGGGCCGAGGCGATTCCCGCTGACGGGGACCGTCCGGTCCGTCGACGGGTCCGAGGCTACGAGCGGAAGCGGGCCGCCGGGCCCGCGGAGACGGTCAGGACAGCGGCAGATCAGGACATGGCCGGACGCTCCCCGGAGGGCGACCCGCCGACCGCGTCACGGGGGTCGTCGGTGCCGCGTCCGGATGCGAGGGCGGCATGTCCTTCCGTGCGGCCATGGCCGCACCGAAGGACCGCGTTCTTCCTCGCACCGGCCTGAACACCTGGAGGTATGCGCATGGTCCCGGACGACCCCACGGTCGCCTTCGCCCCCGAACTGATCGTCGTCCCCTGCGGTGCACGGAAGCTGGACCACCGTGCCCGCGCGGGCGAGATGTACGTCGGTTCGTACCATCGGGCCTGTCGAAGGGCTGCCGCGTCGCTGCGGCCCGATCGGCTGGTGATCCTCTCCGCCCGCTACGGGCTGCTCGACCCCGACGACGAAATCGACCCCTACGACACCCGCCACGGCGACACCGGCTCGGTGACCGCCGCGGTACTGCGCGATCAGGCCGTACGGCAAGGCATCGCCGGTCTCGACCCGGTCATCGTCCTCGGCGGCGCCCGCCACGCCGCGCTGGCGTCGGCCGTGTGGCCGCACGCGCTGACGCCGCTGCGCGGGACGCGCGGCATGGGAGAGCAGGTCGCCCGCCTCGCGGCCATCGCCCGTTCCGCCGCTCCGGGGGCCTCCCGGTGACGCCTGCCGTGCGGGAGCCGGACGCGCCGAGGCGCGCACCTCGGCAGGGCCGCACCGGAGGCCGGCCGGGTTTCGCCCCGAGCTGGTTCGCGTCGGTCATGGGCACGGGAATCGTCGCGAACGCGGCGGTCGCCCTGCCGCGGAGCGTCCCCGGACTCCGGACCGCCGCGACGGTGGTCTGGGCGGCGGCCGCCCTTCTGCTGGTCGTGCTGGCCGCCGCCTACCTGCGGCAGCGGACCGTACGGCACCACGCCGCGGACCCGGCGCAGCTGCAGTTCTTCGGCGCGCCGGCCGTCGCGCTGCTCACGGTCGGCGCGGGGACGCTGCAACTCGGGGGGCCGGTGATCGGGGCACACGCCGCGCTGACCGCGGACTGGGTGCTGTGGCTGCTCGGTACCGGGCTCGGCCTCGCCACCGCGTGCACGGTGCCGTACCTCATGGTGACCCGCCATCACTACGCGCCTGACGCCGCGTCAGGGGGCTGGCTGATGCCGGTCGTGCCTCCGCTGGTCTCGGCCACGACGGGTGCGCTGCTCGTCGTCCACGCGCCGGCCGGACAGGTGCGGCTGGCCATGCTGCTGGGCTGCTACGCCGTGTTGGGGCTCGGACTGGTGGCGGTCCTGCTGGTGATCACCATGGTCTACAGCCGGATGGTGCACCATGAGGCGCCGACCGGCACCGTGGTGCCGACCCTGTGGATCGGCCTCGGCGCACTGAGCCAGGTGGTGACCGCCCTGGGGGCGCTGGCCACGGTGGTGCCCGGCACGCTGGCGCCCGCCTACGCCCAGGGCGCGGCGGCCGCGGCGCTGCTCGGCGGGCTGGCGGTGTGGGGCTTCGCCCTGCTGTGGCTCTGGCTGGCGGCTGCGCTGTCCCTGCGCGAGCTCCGCGCGGGCCGGCTCCCCTTCGCACCGAGCTGGTGGTCGTTCATCTTCCCGCTGGGCGCGTACGTCACCGGCACCACCGCCCTGGCCGTCCGGACCGGCTCGCTGGTCTTCGTGTGGGCGGCCGTCGTGCTCTACGTGGCGCTCGTCGCGGCCTGGGCCGTGGTGGCCGCCCGTTCCCTCGGACACGCCGCCGCGCACGCGCCGGGAGGGGGCCGCCGACGTGGGAGGACGCCGCCCGCGCCACGGCTCGTGAGGTAGCGGCAGCCCAGGGGCGCCCTCGCTCCTGGGCGGTCGACCGGTGCGGCGCCCGCTCTCCCGCGGGCGCCGGGCCTGCCACCGGGCGCTTACCCGCCCGGGGAGCACACGCCGTTCTACTCGGCTGCGGACAGACCCGGGAGGGTGTCCGGGGCGGCACTGGCGTGGGCGGCGAGGACGCGCCAGATGCCGTCGGTGTGGACCCAGGTGCGGGTGTAGCGCAGGCGCGCCGCGAAGGGAGTGCCCGCGGCCGTGCCCTGGAGGGAGGCGAGCAGGCGGGTGACGCCCGTCGCGCCCACCACCGTCACCTGCAGGTCGTGCTGGTCGAGCACGTCGACGGCCAGGGCCCGGGACCGGTGTGCCGTCAGGTCCTCGTCCTTGGTGAAGGACCGGCCGTCGGGCCCGGTGTAGACGGCACGGTCGTCCATGAGGACGTCCAGCACCTCGACGTCCCCCGAGCGAACAGCCGTCTGCAGCCGCTGCTCGGCCTCGTGGAGTGCGGCCACGAGATCCCCCTGCGCTGTGCCCATACCGGTCCTCCCTGGTCGCGCCTACGTGGTGGAGCCGCGCCGGCCGCCTCGGCGGCCGCCGTTGCGGCCGGTGCCCGCGGCAGTGCCGCCCGTGGTGTTGCCGGCCGTGGTGTTGCCGGCCGTGGTCCGGCGGGCGGCACCACCGCCGGACTTGGCCGCGCCCGAGCCGCCCGCCGCGGTGCCGCGCTCGGCGCCACGGCCGCTCGCGCCCACCGCACCGGCCTTCGCGCCGCCCGCCGCCGCGCGGCGGGTGGAGCCGCGGCCGCCCGCGCTCCGCGTTCCGCCGGTCGTGCCGCGACCGCCGGTCCCGGCGGTCGCTCCGTTCGCCGTGCCCGCTCCCCCGCCACCGCGGCGGCGCCGCGCGGGCTTGCTGCCCGGCTGCCGCTCCGGGCGGGACGACGCGGGGGCGGTGGGCTGCGGGACCTCGATGGTGACGGGCGTCCCGGACGGCTCGCGGGCGCCCGTGATCGTCGCCAGCTCCGCGTCGGCGGAGGTGAGGCGAGCCGTCCGAGGGCGGATGCCCGCGTGCGTCATCAGCCGGGTGAAGTCGCGCTTCTGGTCGGGCAGGACCAGGGTGACCACGCTGCCGGAACCGCCGGCACGGGCCGTACGGCCGCCCCGGTGGAGGTAGTCCTTGTGGTCGGTGGGGGGATCGACGTTCACGACGAGGTCGAGGTCGTCGACGTGTATGCCCCGGGCCGCGACGTTCGTCGCCACCAGCGCGGTGACCTGGCCGCTCTTGAACTGCTCCAGGGTGCGGTTGCGCTGCGGCTGGGAGCGGCCGCCGTGCAGGGCGGCCGCCCGGACGCCGACGGACAGCAGCCGCTTGGTCAGCCGGTCGGCGGACCGCTTGGTGTCGAGGAAGAGGATGACCCGGCCGTCGCGGGCCGCGATGCGCGCGGTGACGGCCTTCTTGTCGGTCTCGTCCTGGAGGTGGAGCACGTGGTGCTCCATCGTGGTGACCGCTCCCGCGGACGGGTCCACGGAGTGCACCACCGGGTCGGTCAGGAAGCGCTGCACCAGGCGGTCGATGTTGTGGTCGAGCGTGGCCGAGAAGAGCATGCGCTGGCCGTCGGGCCGCACCTGCTGGATCAGCCGGGTGATCTGCGGCAGGAAGCCCATGTCGGTCATCTGGTCGGCTTCGTCCAGCACGGTGATGCGGACGTCGTCCAGCACGCAGTCCCCACGGTCCACCAGGTCGTTCAGCCGTCCGGGGCTCGCCACGACGACCTCGGCGCCGCGCCGGAGCGTGGCCGCCTGCTTGGTGAGGGACAGTCCGCCGACCACGGTGGCCATCCGGAGGTTCACCGCCGTCGCGTACGGGGTCAGCGCGTCCGTCACCTGCTGGGCGAGTTCACGGGTGGGCACCAGCACGAGGGCCAGCGGTGCCTTGGGGGTGGCGCGCTGTCCGGCCGTGCGGGCCAGCAGCGCGAGCCCGAACGCGAGGGTCTTGCCGGAGCCGGTGCGTCCACGGCCCAGCAGGTCGCGGCCGGCCAGCGAGTTCGGCAGCGTGGCGGCCTGGATGGGGAACGGGGTCGTCACGCCCTGCGCGGTGAGGGTCTTCAGCAGAGCCGCGGGCATGTCCAGGTCGGCGAAGTCGGCGACGGCGGGAAGTGCGGGCGTCGTGTTCTCCGGCAGCCGGAATTCCCTCGGGGACGACGGGGACGGTGCGGGCGACAAGGCGCGCCGGGTGGGCTTCTGGGGCCTGCGGGACATGCAGCTATCTGCCTTCCTGGATACAGCGAATACAGCACAAACCGGGGTCGGCACCGTGAAGGTGCGGACCCCGGTGAGTGACGACGCGTCCGGCGATCAGGCGGGGACGATGTTCTCCGCCTGCGGGCCCTTCTGGCCCTGCGTGACGTCGAAGCTGACCCGCTGGCCCTCGTGGAGCTCGCGGAAGCCCTGGGAGGCGATGTTCGAGTAGTGGGCGAAGACGTCCGGGCCGCCGCCGTCCTGCTCGATGAAGCCGAAGCCCTTTTCAGAGTTGAACCACTTGACGGTTCCCTGTGCCATGACATTCTCCTTCTGTAGGCAGAGGCCCCATCCGGAGATGCCGGATAACAAATAATGCGCCTGCAGGAATTATCTCCGTTAGGCGCACATAGTTTCATGGGTACCACAACTGCAACAAGGAAAGCGTAGCACAGCCGGGCGCCGCCCGCCGGGCACTCCCACATCGACGGGGAGCGTCTACGCGGTGAGGGAGTCGAAGACGGCGAAGAAGTCGTCGAGGGGCGCCCCGCTGCGGAGCACCTTCGCCCGCATCGCCGCGCCTTCCCACGCGCTCACCAGGAAGCGTGCCAGCGTGGCGCTCTCGACCTCGGCCACCGGCGCTCCGGCCGCGCGGGCCTCGTCCAGCACCGAGCCGAGCAGGGTCTCCCAGCGCTCGAGCCGGTCGCCCACCTGGTCCCGTATCACCGTGCTCTGCGTGGACAGCTCCGTCGCGAAGTTGCCGAACATGCAGCCCCGGGCGTAGCCGAAGCGCTCCAGGTCCGCCCGCAGGTGGGCGAAGTGGCGGCGCATCCGCTCGACGGGGGCGACCGACGTGTCGGCGAGCATCGCCATCTCGCGCGTGTCGGAGTACCGGCGCATCACTTCGAGCGCCATGGACTCCTTGCTCTCGAAGTGGTTGTAG
Source organism: Actinacidiphila rubida (assembly GCF_900110255.1). GTDB lineage: Bacteria > Actinomycetota > Actinomycetes > Streptomycetales > Streptomycetaceae > Actinacidiphila > Actinacidiphila rubida. Next base: position 10,575 of record NZ_FODD01000010.1, on the reverse strand, counting down.
AAGGAGCCCTTGGGCGTGCCCGCGGCGTCGGTGATGTCCTTGATGCCGGTGGCGTTGAATCCGTGCTCGTGGAAGCGGTCGGACGCGGCTTCGATCAACTGCTCGCGCATGCTGGCCCTGGGCATGACCCACGCTCCTCGACGATCGGTGCGGCACAGTCCTCGTTCCAAGATGACTGGTCATTTTTGATCTGTCAAGTGCCCGGCTCCGCCTCACGGGGTCCGGGATCGCCCGCCCCCACAGAGGCGGGAAGAACGAGCCAACGAAAGATGCTATCCCTGTACACCTCTGTCGGTGGGGCGTACACGGAACCGCCTCAGGACAGGGCCTCGCAGCACCCGCCACCCCCGAGACCCCCAAGGGCCCCGCTTATGGACACCGCACCCGCCACTCCCACGACCGAGCCGGACACCGACGCCTCCGCTCCCCTGCCGCGCGCCGCACGCCCCGCCGCGCCCCCGGCCCGGCCGCCGGTCCGCGCCTGGCTGCAGCCGCCACTGATCGCCCTGATCGTGGTCGCCGCCTTCATCAGCTGCTACGTGGGACTGGCGCGGTCCCCCAAGCCGCACCAGCTGCCGGTCGCCGTGGTCGGCGGCCAGCTGTCCACCCAGGTCCAGCAGGCCCTGGGCGCGAGCGTCGACGTCCATCCGGAGCCGAGCGGGGCGGCGGCCGACCAGGCCCTGAAGCACCGGGACGTCGTCGCGGTGCTGACGGCGCACGGCGCCGACGGCCTGTCGCTGAACGTCGCGGGAGCCAACGGCCTGTCGACGACCACGGCCGTGGAGAACGTCGTCTCCGCCTACGCCCACGGTGCCGGCACGACGGTGAGCGTGCACGACGACGTCCCGCTCACCCGCTACGACAGCCGCGGCCTGGCGGGCTTCTACGTCGCCTTCGGGGTGACGCTGTCCGGCTTCGTCCTGGCCCAGAACGTCCTGGGACTGTCCAGGCTGCTGCACCTGAAGCACCGCTTCACTCTGATGACGGTGTTCGCGGCCATCGCCGGCACGGTCGGCGCCACGCTTGCCGGACCCGTCCTGGGCGCCGTGCCCGCACCCTTCCTCCCCCTCGCGGCGACGCTGGCCCTGCTGAGCGCGGCCGCGGCCTTCACCACCAAGCTCCTCGGCACCTTCTTCGGCTCCGTGGGCATCCCCCTCGCCACCCTGCTGCTGCTCACCGTCGGCAACTCGACCAGCGGCGCGTCCGTCGGCGCGGACCTGCTGCCCAGCGCGGCGCGGCTGGTGTCGGGCGTCCTGCCGCCGGGAGCCGCGGTGCGGGCGATCACCGACCTGAGCTACTTCGGCGGCGCCCACGCCCTCGTCCCGCTCGCCACCCTCGCGGCATGGGCGGTCGGTCCCGCGCTGCTGGTGTGGGCCCGCTCGGCCGCCGGAAGGGCCCGGAGCCGGAACGCCTGAGACGGGCTGCGTTCCGGAGGCTCCGGGGGATCCGTCCGGGACCCTGCGGGGAGTGAGGAACACCACAGTAAGATGTGAAGCCGTCATACTTATGTCTGAGCGAAAGGAAGTCGATGGTGACCTGGGCAGCTCTGGGCCGCTACGGCGTGGACCCGGCGCCGGAAGGTCTGGCGTTCGTCCAGGACCTGCTGGCCACCGTCGCCGCCGGCGGGAAGCAACGGGAGGACCTCCTGGCCGACCTCGCGACCGCCCAGGACTGGCTGGGCGGCGCGCTGGCCGCGTGGGCGGAGGCGGCGGGTACGGCGCCGGTCGGCGTCACCCTCGCCCATGACGACCTGGAGCAGTTGCGCGGCTTCCGCGACGACCTGCACCGCCTGGTCGCCGCGTCCCACGACGGCACGCACGACGGCGTCCCCCCGCACTCCGTGGCCCTGCCGACCGTCGCGCTGGGCTCCCGCTGGGACGAGGCCGGCCGTGTGCGGCTCCTCCCCCGCGGTTCGGGGTGGCGGAAGGTGGCCTCGGTCGTGGCCGTGGAGATGTTCTCCGCCCAGCGCGACGGGACCTGGGAACGGCTGAAGACCTGCCGCAACTCCCGTTGCGGGGTGCCGTTCTACGACCGTTCCCGCAACAACGGCGGTGTCTGGCACGACGTGAAGGTCTGCGGCAACGCGGCCAACCTGCGGGCCTATCGTGCACGTCGGCGGCTGCGCCAGGAGACGGTCTGACGGACCCGGCCGGCGACTGCCCGGCGCCCGCCCGATGCCGGAAGCCGACCTCGCCCGTCCCACGCACCGCCGGCGCGGACCGCGCACGCCGCGGCGCCCGCCCGGGAGGGCCGGGCGGGCGCCGCGGGTCGCTGGGACGGTCAGTGGCCCTGGCCGTCGTCGCCCGAGAGGGCGTCCGGGGTGAGGGGGCTCATCGCGGTGACGTCGCGCGGGGACAGCTGGAAGCCCTGCCAGTGCAGGGGCATCGGGCTCTGGTCCTCGTCACGCGGGATGTGGTGGAAGCCCACGTTGACCCACATGACGGGGTGGGAGAGCGTCTCGCCGTCGACCCACCGGTCGACCGAGGTGCCGCGCCCCGCGCACGCGGGGTCGCTGTTGCCGCTGGCCAGTTGCTCGCAGGCCCGGTACTGGGTCACGTACAGGTCCTTCGAGGTGTAGGCGTGGGCGTCGTAGTGGTCCGAGTGCTGCTGGACGAGCTCCCACGACCGCGGGTGCTGATCGCCGTTCCGGCCGGCCGTGGACACCACGCGCCACCAGCGCCGCAACGCCGAGGTGGCGGCGACTTCCCTGGTGACGGGCGTCGCGGTGGTCTTCAGGACGGCCGAACCGCTGCCCTGGCCGGCCCTCTTGGTGTCGTACTGCTCGACCTTCGCCCGGGACGAGCCGTCCAGGTCGAAGTCCAGCCGCCAGAAGACGGAGTGGTAGTGGCTGGTGGCCCGGTCGTGGTCGCCCCTGCCGATGGGCCAGCCGGTGCCCTGTCCGCTGTAGTCGCTCGGGGAGAGGTCGCCGGTGGCACCGACCTTGGCGGTGATCGTGCCGTCGTCGGAGAAGTTCCACTGGGTCACGTACTCGTACCAGCCCAGCTGGGACACCGAGAAGACGACGAGGTCGCTGCCCTGCGCGGTGTACTTCTTCGGGTTGCCGTGGGCGTCGGTGACGTCGCTGCGGTAGGCGTAGCCGTGCGGCGCGGTGGTGACGCACAGCGCCTTGACGTTCTGCCCCTGCTGCGGGATGTACGCCGAACCGATGCTGCCGCCGGGGCACTCGGAGGGGCCGATGTCGACGGCGGTGTTGCCGAAGCCGATGTCCGACAGGTCGTTGTACTCCACCGACCCGGAGTCGTAGGGGACGTCGACCTGGGCGAGGGCGGCGGAGGCCAGCACGGTGATCGGCCGGGGCTCCTTCTTCGGCTGGTAGGAGATCTTCTCCAGGACCAGCCCCTTCGTTCCGCTCATCCGCCAGCACATCGTCCACCTGGTGCCGCTGGGCAGCGTCCTGGTGATCGGCCGTGCGGTGCCGCACGGGGCCGGTGCGGGCGCCGTCCGCCGTACCGCGGCGGGCGCGGTGCGGGCGGCGGCGGCCGCGGTGCCGCCGAGGGTCCCGGTGAACAGGGCGGGCAGCAGCAGGAGTGCCGAGGTCGCGCCGAGCGCGCGGCGGGCGTCGAGGATGTTCATGGTTGCCTGTTCTCCGCTCTCAGTGGATCCGGCCGACGGTGTGGTCGCTGAGGTCGATGACGTAGTCCGTGGTGTCGATCCACGGACCGCCCCTCACCTGCGTGAACAGCCGGACGCAGCGGTGCGTCCCGCACTGGTCGAGGCCGGCCGGCGCGGACTGCTCGCCGGCGTTGAAGGACATGCCGCGCAGCCGCAGTTGGGCGGGCGAGGTGAGGGTCTGCCCCTTCGTGGCGGCGGCGAAGTCGGCCCGCAGCCCCTGGCCGAGCGGATCCCTGATGAGCAGTGCGGCCGCCTGCCGCGTCTCGTCGTTCGACGGCGGCGGCTGGACGCCGGTCGCCGTGTCCGTGCGTTCCACCGTGCCGGTGGTGAGGTCGACGGTCTGCTTCACGAGCTGGTCGTGCCCGTAGTCGTAGAACAGCACCTCGACGCGGCGGGGCGTGCCGGACGTGGCGTCCGGTGCGTCCACCAGATCGGTGTCCAGGTACTCCGCGCCCTGCGTGCCCTCCGCGGTGCGGTAACCGGGCGGTGTTCCGTGCCGCGCCGCAAGGGACTTCGCGCGGTCGACCTCGGCCTCGGTCAGCGGCCCGATCCCCGTCTGCGGTCCCTGCGGTGCGGCGTTCTCGGTCACGGCGGCGGCGCCCGCGCCGTCCGCTCCCCCGGTCGACGCCGCGGCGCCCGCGGCGGTGGGACCGCCGTGGGCCGAGGCTCCGTTCGGCAGCGTGACGGCGATCATCGCCGCGGTGGCGGCGACGGCTGCGCCGGCGCCCCACAGTGCCCGCCTGAGCGTGCGTGCCCTCGCTCCGTCCCGTGCTCCGGAGCGCTGGTCTTCCCCCTGCTCGGTCACCTGTGACTCCCCTGTGTGTGGTGCGGTCACCGAGGCAGATACGCTCCCGGCACTCGGGGTTGTCCCGATTTCGTCACACATCCAGCCCAACTGACGTCAGCCGTACGTGAGTTGGCGCCAAAGACCGCGAGGGCCGGCTCGCCGCGGGCGTCACGGCAGGTCCCGGACGTGACCGGGGGCACAGGCGCGGTCGGTGCGGCGTGGGCTACCCTCAAGATGACCGGTCATTTTCCCATGGGCGGATCAACCTCATCGAGGTCCGGCGCGGGCGGTGACGCGCGTCGGCAAGGATCGTCAAGCGACGTCAAGGAGCAGTCATGTCCACTTACCGGGCCTTCGAGGCCACCGGCGTCCGCGACCTGCGGCTGGTGGAACGCGAGCTGGGCGATCCGGCGCCCGGGCACGTGCGCCTGCGGGTGGAGGCCTGCGGTGTCTGCCACACGGACGTGCTGGCGGTGGAGGGACTGCGCGCCGACCCGTCGGTGCCCCTCGTCCCCGGGCACGAGATCGTCGGCGTCATCGACGCGGTCGGGGCCGGTGTCACGGCCTGGCGGCCCGGCGACCGGGCCGGTGTCGGCTTCCTCAACGGCCAGTGCGGGGAGTGCGAGCCGTGCCGCCGCGGCGACTTCGTGAACTGCCGCGACCAGGAGCAGACGGGGACCACGATCGACGGCGGCTACGCGGAGATCGTCCACGCCCGGGCCAGCGGGCTGGTGCGGATTCCCGACGGCCTCTCGGCGATCGACGCCGCTCCCCTGCTCTGCGCGGGCCTGACGAGTTTCGCCGCCCTCCAGCAGGCGCCGGCCCGGGCCGGCGCCCTGGTCGCCGTGCAGGGCATAGGCGGCCTGGGCCATCTGGCGCTGCAGTACGCGCGCAGCCTGGGCTACCAGGTTGCCGCCGTCGCCCGCGGCACGGAGAAGGAGGAGTTCGCGCGGAAGCTCGGCGCCCACGCGTACATCGACAGTGCCGCCACCGACCCCGGCGCCGCGCTGCGCGCCCTCGGCGGCGCCTCCGTCATCGTCGCCACCGCCTCCAGCGGCGCGTCGATGAACCCGCTGGTCGGCGGGCTCGCCCCGAACGGGACGCTGGTCGTGGTCGGGGCCGCACCCGACCCGCTGACGCTCGCCACCCCGGACCTGATCTTCGGCACGCGCTCCGTGGTCGGCAGCCTGACGGGTTCGTCCATCGAGAACGAGGACAACCTCGCGTTCAGCCTGGCCCACGGCATTCGCCCCAGCGTCGAGGTGATGCCGTTCGAGCGCGCGCCCGAGGCGTACGCGCGGATGCTCTCGGGCGAGGCGCGGTTCCGCGTCGTGCTGGACACCGCGGCCTGAGACCCCGGAGCGTGGGCCCCGGGGGGTGCCGGGCGGGCCGTGCCCGCCCGGCACCCCCCGTCAGGTCAGCCGAGGCGCCACTGCTGGTTGGCGCCGCCGTTGCAGGTCCACAGTTCGAGCGCGGTGCCGTTGACGTTGCCGGCGGCCTGGTCCCCGCCGGTGACGTCGAGGCACAGGCCGGACTGCACGCCGGTGATCGTGCCGTCCGGGTTGAGGCGCCACTGCTGGTTGGCCCCGCCGTTGCACGTCCACAGTTCGACCGCGGTGCCGGTCGCGGTGCCACCGCCGGTGGCGTCCAGGCACTGCGTGCCGCCGTAGAGCCGGAGTTCGTTCGCGGCGGTGGCCGTCACCTGCTGGTTGGTGCCGCCGTTGCAGTCCCAGATCTCGATCTTGGTTCCGGGCGCGGTCTGGTTGTTGAAGGCGTCGAGGCACCGGTTGGAGGACGCCCCGACGAGCGGGTGGGTGGTGCCGGTGGTGGTCGAGGAGCCGGTGGACACCCGGTACATGACGCTGCCGTGTCCCGGCACGGTGGCCGAGATGGCGCCGCTGGTCGTGGTCTTCACGTGCGACCACAGGTTGTTGAGCGTGTACGAGGACGACGCGGGGAGGCCGGCCGCGGCCGCGGTCGTGGAGATCGTCGCGGCGCCGGCGTTCTCGTTGAAGAGCACGACGGCCCGGTCGCCGTTCGCCAGGGGCTTGGTGAGCACGTCCAGACCGCCGGCGGAGGAGATCTCAGTGCCCTGCTTGCCCAGCGAGTCCTGGTCGACGGCGATGACGTCCCGGTTGCCGAGCAGGGACAGCGTCGCGGCGGAGGAGCCGGGCAGGTCGTTGCCGGCGATGAGCGGCGCGGCCATCTCGGCCCAGAGGCTGAACTCGCTGCGGTCCTCGGTGAACGACATGCCGCCGTTGCCGACTTCGAGCATGTCGGGGTCGTTCCAGCCGCCCGGACCCGCGTACGCGCTGAGCTGGACGTTGGTGTGGAAGTTGGAGAGCAGCGAACCGAAGCTGTCGTTGATGTCGCCGGTGGTGCGCCACATGTTGCCGACGCCCGCGCCCCACGTCCACACGCTGTCCTGGCCCCATTCGCAGAGGCTGTAGAGGATCGACCGGCCGGTCTTCGCCAGGGCGTCCCGCATGGTGGTGTCGCGCGACTGCGGGGACGAGCCGTCCCCGTTGCAGTTGTCGTACTTGAGCAGGTCCACGCCCCACGAGGCGAAGCTGTTCGCGTCGGTCTGCTCGTGGCCGAGGCTGCCGGGGTACCCGGCGCAGGTCTTGGTCCCGGCGCTCTCGTAGATGCCGAGCTTCAGGCCCTTGCCGTGGACGTAGGCGGCAGTGCCGCTGATGCCGTCGGGGAACTTCGCGGGGTCCGGGACGAGATGGCCGCCGGAGTCGCGGCTGCCCGACATCCAGCAGTCGTCGATGTCGACGTAGGCGTAGCCGGCCGCGGCGAGCCCGGAGGAGACGATGAAGTCGGCGACGGACTTGACCTTCTGCTCGGTGACGTTGCAACCGAAGGAGTTCCAGTCGTTCCAGCCCATGGGCGGCGTGGCGGCCAGTCCGTTGGACAGCGCCTGGGCCTGCGGGGCCGGAGCCAGCAGCACGAGGGCCGGCGCGGTGACGGCGGCGAGCCCGAGCACCGTCGCGCCGGCCGCGAGCCGCGACCATCTGGAGCGCGGCGAGCGGGACGGGCGCGGAGGCCGGGAGAAGAGGCGTTCGCTGAGGGGCATGGGCGTAGCTCCTTGGTCGGGGTGGAAGGGGGTCAGCCGACGGTCCACTGCTGGTTGGCGCCGCCGTTGCAGTCCCAGAGGACGAGGTGGGTGCCGTCGGTGGTGGACCGGTTCGGGTCGTCGAGGCAGCGGCCGGAGACGGGGTTGCGGAAGCCGCCGTTGTAGGGCTGCCACTGCTGGTTGCCGCCGCCGTTGCAGTCCCAGACCTCCACCGGCGTGCCGTTCGTGGTGCCGTTCGCCGTGGCGTCCAGGCACTTGCCCACGGCCCGCAGGGTGCCGTCGGTGGCCTCGGTCCAGGACTGCGCCGGGGTGGAGTTGCAGGTCCAGATCTGCACGGCGGTCCCGTTCGTGGACGAACCGCCGTTGACGTCCAGGCACTTGCCGGCGATGCCGGAGGGAACCGGCCCGGTGACGGCCGGCGGCTGCTGGATCCAGCCGGCGGCGTCGGCGGCCTGGACGCCCTTGTTCCACGCGTCGGCCATCTTCTGGTAGCCGGTGTCGTTCGGGTGCAGGGAGTCCGCGAGGTCGGAGCTGGTCAGCGCGCCCATGTCGACGTAGGACACGTGCTTGCCGGCCGCCTGCTCGGACTGGACGATCTGCGCGACGGCGGTGTTGTAGGCGGGTTCCGCCTGGACGACGGCGGGCGCGGTGGAGACGATCAGGTCGGCGAGCAGGACGGTGGCCCCGGGGTCGTCGGCGGTGATCCGGTCGACGAGGGCGTGCAGCCGGTCCGGGGCGGTGGGCACCTGGTAGTTCTGGTTCAGGTCGTTGGTGCCGATCATCAACGTGACGACGTTCGGCTCGTAGGCGGCGAGCTCCGCGTCGGCGATGCCCGCGATCTGGTCGATGCGCCAGCCGGAGTGGCCCTCGTTGTCGGGGTCGGTCATGGTGCCGCCGCGGCCGGAGCCGACGAAGTCGGGGACGTAGCCCTCGCCGCCGAGGGTGCCGAACAGAGGGCCGCGGTACCCGTTGCCGGTGCTGCTGCCGACGCCCCAGGTGATGGAGTCGCCCAGCGGCATCACGCGCAGCGCGGCCTGGCGTACGGCCGCGGGGGCGGCGGCCGCGCCGGTGGTGGCGAGGGCGGGCGACGCGGCGCCGACGGTTGCCGCCGCGAGCAGGGCGAGCGCGGGCACCGCGGCCCGTAACGCGTACGTGGTCATCGCTGGTCTCCTTCGTGGGGGGAACGGCGCGCCCGGGGTCCCGTGGGGGCGAGGATGCGGTGCGCGCCGTGGTGCGTCCGGGGTGGGGGCCCGCCGGGCCCGGTCGGGAGCGGCCCGCGCGCGGGCCCGGCGGGGACGGGGACGGTCAGGCGCGTCGCCAGATCTGGTTGGCGCCGCCGGTGCAGGTCCAGATGTCGAGCGCCGTGCTGTTCGCGGTGCCGTCGGCGACGGCGTCGAGGCACTTGCCGGAGCCCGTGTTGACGATGGTGCCGTCGGAGCGCACGCGCCACTGCTGGGCCGCGGTGCCGTTGCAGTCGTAGATCTCGACCGGGCTGCCGTCGGCGGTGGCACCGCCGGTGACGTCCAGGCACTTGGTGTCGTAGACGGTCAGCTGGTCGGTGGCGGTGGAGGTCCATGTCTGGTTGGTGCCGCCGTTGCAGTCCCACAGCGCCGGCCGGGTGCCGTTGGTCTGGCTGAAGCCGGGGACGTCGACGCAGCGCCCCGACTCCTGGCCCTTGACCAGGCCTGCGGCACTGCCCCGCGCCCAGGCCTGATTGGGTCCGCCGTTGCAGGTCCAGATCTCCAGCAGGGTGCCGGGGGTGGTGCCGTTGCCGGTCGCGTCCAGGCACTTGCCGGAGTTGGGGTTGACGACCGTGCCGTCCGGGTTGACCGTCCACTGCTGAGCGGCCGTGGTGTTGCAGTCCCAGATCTGCACGGCCGTGCCGTCGGCGGTGGCCCCGCCGTTGACGTCGAGGCACTTCGCGCCGCCGTAGACCGTCAGGCGGCCGGCGGGGGTGAGGGTCCAGAACTGGTTGTCGGCGCCGTTGCAGTCCCAGAGGGCGACCTGGGTGCCGTTGGTCCGGCCGGCCGCCGGCACGTCCGCGCACAGCCCGGAGGCGTTGCCCTTGAGGATGCCGCCGTGGTTGCCGGGCGGGTTGGCGGTCACGGACAGGTTGTCGAACTCGTCGGTCTGGTAGCCGGCCACGCCGATGCCGACCTGGCCCGCGGAGTAGGCGTCGTCGGTCGCGGTGCCCAGGGTCGCACCGTCCAGCGACGCGGTGATCTGGTCGCCGGAGAACCCGAGGGCGAGGGTGTGCCAGGAGCGGGTGCCGAGCGCGGCGTGCGTGCCGGAGGCGAGCGTGCTGGTGGTGCCGGCGGCCGAGGTCCTGACGAGGGACCAGGCCCCGGTGTCGGCGACGCGGAGTTCGTCGGCGGCCTGGTGGCTCTGCGGACGGTTCTGCGTGTTGGCCCGGCCGAGGAGTTCGACGGTCCCGGCCTGCTGCAGGTCGACGTCGGCCGTGACGGTGTAGTCGGTCCACGTGGGGTCGCCGACCAGGGAGAAGGCGTCGGAGTCGTCCTGCCATTCGATCGGCTTGACCGGTGCCACCTGCTGCACGCACTGGCCGGTGCGGCCGTCGGCGCAAGACCGCGCCTCGAACGCGCCCTGCATGTCGGACAGGTAGCGGGCCTCGGCACCGGTCGCGTCGCCGTCGAAGGAGTCGGTGTACGGCAGCGCGAGGGCGTGCGCGGCCGGTCCGGTGGCGGTGCCCTTGCCCTGGCCGGTGGTAGTGCTCACGGTGTAGATCCAGCCGGGCTGGAGCGTCAGCGTGTACGACCCGCCGGACGGGGTGACGTCCTGCGTGTGGACGAAGTCCGTCGCGGCGCTGGGGCTGTTCACCCGTGTCGCCCACACGTGGACGGTCCCGGTGGACAGACCGCCCTGGACGTGGACGTTCACCGTCTGCGCGGCGGTGGCGGTGGTGGTCTCCAGCACGGTGGAGTAGTCGGAGGCGTTCGGCGACTTCAGCGTCATGTAGCTGCCGTTGGACTCGGTGCCGCCGAGGTAGCCGGAGGCGGAGTCGACGAACGTCCAGCCGGGCTGGGCGAACTGGGTGACCTGGGCGGTGGCCCAGGTG
>NZ_FODD01000100.1 GCF_900110255.1 Actinacidiphila rubida | reverse complement strand
GGGTCGGTGACGACCTGCACGTTCACCCTGTTCCTTTTGTGCTTCGCCGAGTAGTCGGCCCTGCCGTCGCCGACGCGGTCGCCCTCGGCGAGTGTGCTGTCCAGGAGAACGAAGTCCGGGGCGTGCTCGCGCATGGTCTTCAGCAGGCCCGGCGCCTGCTCGGCGAGCAGACCGGTGACGGCGGTGACGTGGGCATGGGCGGTGCCGACGGATATCGCGAAGGCCTCGGAGATACGGGCGAGGGTCTCGTGGCCACGCAGGTACACGAGTGCGACCAGCGCACGCCGGTGCGGCGGGAGTTTGCACCGCCGGTCACCTTCACGGGTGACGATGAGCATCGTGACCCACTCGACCAGAGCGTGGGGTAGGTCGAGTGCGGCAGGATACGGAACCAACAGGGCTCCTGTGCTGCTGAGTCGAGACGTCGAACACCTCGCTCAACGGCGCGGGAGCCCTGTCCGTTGCGCCCCTACGCCCACGCCGCCCCGTCACCCGATCAGTGGCCACCTTGAAAACGCTCATTGATCTCCTCGGGTGAGTACGCCGCACCTCGGCAGGGGCGTGGGCCGAGCGACGTTCGATGCGGAGAAGACCGGCAACGGGGACGCAGGGTTGCGCCAACTCCTTCTGCGAATTCCGTCCGATGCGCCTGCCTGATTCACCGTCACATCGGGCGGCGCAAGGGGCGGCGAGGGCGCGCGCTTGCACGGGTTGTCGTCCACCCCTGGTGCTGACCGGCCCGCAACAGCACGGGAGCACCGTCATTGGCCGTCGACATCGAGCGGAGACGTTCCAGGTCAAGGCCAGGAAAAAATTCGGCGCGTGTCGTCCCATTCGCCTCGATGGTGCCTCCAGGCACACGATATTCCGCTGACACCGGTCGGAGTCCTCCCTACGCTGCAGTCCGAACCAGACCAATTCCCAGGGGGGGAACCTAGATGACGATTCTGCATGTCCCGCGCCGCCGCGCCGCGGCACTCACCACGGCCCTGGCTGCGGCGGCGGCCGCCGCGCTGGCCGCAGCGGCGCCCGCCGGCGCCGCGGATCCGACCGATCCGGTCCTCACGATGCAGCAGCCGGCGGCCCAGGCCGTCGCCACCGCCGCGGCGCCCGGCGCGGTCACCACGATCACCCCGAGCCTGATGTACACGATCAGCGGAACGAGCGTGAACACCCAGGCGACCATCACCATCGACGCTCGCAGGCTTGCCAAGATCGCCGACGTCACGTTCTCCGACAACTGCACGGTCCAGCAGTCCGTCGCCACCTGTGGCGAGTTCCTGTGGTGGGACGACGTAGCGCCGAACTCCCGCTATGGCCTCATGACCCAGATGCAGGTCAGTGCCAAGGCGGGTGTCGCGGCCGGGGCCGCCGCCTCCTACACCGTCTCGGGGACCGCGGACCACGCCACCTTCGTCGGGACCACCGGTTCCGTCCGGATCGGCGGACCCGCCTTCGCACAGGGCGGGTTGACGGGCAGTACCGGCCTCGCGGTCGGATCGACCGTCAGCGAGCCGCTGGAGTTCACCAACCGCGGCGACCGCCCGGCGGCCGCCGCGCAGGCGCTGTTCATGGCTTCACCCGGGCTGACCTTCGCCGACCACTTCGCCAACTGCACCTACAGTTCGGTGCCGAACGACCGGCAGGCGGAGGAGGCCCTGTGCACCTTCCCCGGGCCGATCCAGATCGGTGAGCACGTGGCCCTGGCCACCCCGGTCCGGCTGAATGTCACCTCCACCGCGTACGCCACCTATCTCGACGCCCTCACCGCCCCTGAGGGCGATCCGTCCATCGTGGCCCAGACGACCGGCCGTACCTGGACCAAGGGCACCGGCGCTGCCCTGGGGCTGACGGTGCTGGACCCCGGTCAGACCTCCACGGTCCCGGCGGGCAAGGTCTCGCTGGACTTCAGCGACGGCAGCAGCGACTACGCGGTCGCCAGCCTCCGGGCGGTGAACACCGCGGACTTCTCGGTGACGGGCGCGAGCAGCCAGGCGGCTCAGGGCTCCACGGTCGAGATGGACTTCAGCATGCTCAACAACGGGCCTGCCACGATCTTCAACCGCGGCGGCGACAGCGTCGGCATCAGTGTCACGCCGCCGCCCGGCACCACCATCGTGGGCTCGTCGGCCAACTGCCAGCCGAGTCAGTACGACAACCCTGAGGTGACCGCCCACGGCCCGTACGCCTGCAGCGGCGGCTACCTCGTGCCGGCGGGCCAGATGACGCCCTTCAGCCTGACGCTCCGGGTGGACTCGGTCGTCGCCGGGGCCACGGGCACCGTCGCCATGGACTGGGGAGACCCGAGTTGGCGCCCGGACTACGACCAGAACGCGGCGGACGACAGTGCGACGCTGACCCTCAACTGACGTCGCTCCGCCCCAGCACGCGAAGCCCCCGCCCGGGTACAGGGATCGGGGGCTTCGCCCTGCCCGGACTGCGCGGCCGACGTTGGCGGCAAGGATTGCGCCTGCGCGGGGGAGCTCGCGGAACTGAGGGTGGCGAGGCGGTTGATGTCGCGGCGTGCCGGGATGTGGGGGCCCTGGCCGCGCAGTTCGACGGTGCCGATCATTGCCTGTCCCAGGAGCTCGGTCGTCGTGGTGTGCCGCGGAACGAGGCGGTGCAGCAGGGGGTAGAGCCATGAGGTGAGGCGGTAGGTCCAACGGTAGGCCGCGGTCTTGGAGACCGCACCGCTGCTGGGGCGGCTCCCTGCTCAACAACGGAGAAGCCTGCATCGCGCTCACCCGGATCCTCGCCCCGCGCAGCCGGTACGAGGAAGTCGTGACCGGACTCAGGGAACTCGTGGAGTCCCTGAAGGTCGGAGACCCCAGCGCTCCCGACACGTTCATCGGCCCGATGGTCCGCCCCGACCAGCAGGAGCGTGTGCGCGACTACATCCGGCTCGGTGTCGAGGAGGGCGCCCGGCTGGTGACCTGCGGTCCGCAGGTCCCCGAGGGCCTGGAGAAGGGCAACTACGTCATGCCGACCGTGTTCGCCGACGTCGACAACTCGATGCGGATCGCGCAGGAGGAGATCTTCGGCCCGGTCCTGGTCGTCATCGCCTACGACGACGAGGACAACGCCGTCCGCATCGCCAACGACTCCGAGTACGGGCTCGCCGGCGGCATCTGGTCCTCCGACGAGGAACACGCCCTCGCCGTCGCCCGCCGGGTGCGCACCGGCACCCTCACCGTCAACGGCGTACCCACCGGCTACGACGGCCCCTTCGGCGGCTTCAAGAACAGTGGGATCGGCCGCGAGTTCGGTACGGTTGGCCTCGGCACCTACACCGAGTACAAGTCCATCACCATCTGACGCCGCAAGGCCCGCACAAGCCCCGCCGCCGCGCGGGGCTTCGGCGTGTCACAGGTCAGTCATCTCGCCTTCACGGCCGCCCCCGGTACACGACGCTCACCGGATGCGTACCCGTATCGCCGCCGCCACGTTGGCCGCCGCCGCACTCCTCACCGTCACCGCCTGCTCCTCCGGGAAGAGCGACGGCAAAGCCGACCGGCCCGCCGCCACCGGCAGCACCGCGGGCGGCCCCGCACCCGCCGCCGGCACTCAGGACCCCGCGGCCGCCGACAGGGCCGCCCTCACCAAGTCCGTGCAGGACTACACCGCGCTCTTCTTCGCAGGTGATCCCGACGGCTACGACCTCGTGTCCGCCCGATGCAAGCTCGACATGACGAAGTACGGGTGGGCCGTCCTCGCGAAGAAGGGCCACCACGACCACGGCTCCCAGAAAGCCACCGACATCACCATCGACGAGCTGTCCGGGAACCTCGCCCGCGTCAGCTACGGCGCCGGGAACATCCCCGCGATGACCCGCAAGGCGCAGCCGTGGGCGCGCGAAGGCGGGACGTGGCGGTGGGACGCCTGCCAGGCCACCGGCTGATAAACGCGCGCATGGCGCCCCTGGGCCGTCACGGGCGCCGCGACCGCGGGGAGGTGACCGTGGCCGGCACCCCCGGCAACCCCCGCAACGGCAGGCCCTACCGGCGACTTTGCGCGCCGCGTCGGCCCCGAGTCGCCTGCGCTCGGCGGGAGTGAGGGGGAGGCGGCCGGTGGCGGCCGGCGCGTAGTGCCGGTCATCCCAGTTCAGCGGCAGCGCTCGTCTGAGCAGCCCGTCGAGGACGGTCCGGACGTCGTCGGCGAAAGTCATCAGCACGACAGATCATGATGCGCTCTGCACCCAAAGTGGATGAGGACAGCGGTCCGAGGGGCAGGAGACCTCCGGGGCCGGCGTTCAAAGCCGTGACCTGGTCGGATGAATGATCGGCACCCGCATTGTCGTCACCGCAGCTGAGCTGGTCGGTCTCTCCGGCAGGCGAGCACCGGCGCCGGTCGAGGCGTCAGGGCACTGTCCGTGGCTGATGACAAGATCCTCGATATGGTCTTCTTACGTACTACTCCGCCGCGGCCTGTCGACGTCGCCGTGATATTTCCCGAGCTGGTTCCGTTGGCGCGTGCCGCGACACGGCTGCATCCTCGTCCCGGCGCGCCCCTGGTGGGGGACAGCTCTGTGGGGGGCCCGTTGCTGTGGCCCGCGGAGGAGCCGTGGCCGCACTGCGGAGCGGTGCACCGCGTCAGCCGGAGCAAGTCGCCGGCGGCGATCCGACTCGACCGGCGCAGACGAGCCCGACTCGACCGTGATCCTCACGGCCCGGACTACACGCCGGAGGAGAGGGGGATCCACGAGCGCGACAACGCCAGGTTCATGGAGCGACTCGACTCCGGACCCCCCTGGCCCGAGGAGATGCCGATGCCCATGATCCCCGTGGCCCAGCTGTATGTGCGCGACGTCCCTCTCCTGCGGCCGCCCGGGCAGGCCGACATGCTCCAGGTCCTGTGGTGCCCCTACGACCATGAACCGTTCGCCACACCCGCGACCACGCTGTTCTGGCGGTGTGCCGCAGCTGTCGGTGACGTGCTCGCCGTACCGCCGCAACCCTACGAGGTGAATCGGGACGGCTACGTGCCGGAGCCCTGCCACCTGGCACCGGAAGCGATCACCGAGTATCCCCACAGTCTCGAACTCGGGCCGGAGATGCGGCTGATGGTGGGTGACCGGGTCGACGACAGGGACGCGGACTACCCGGAGCAGTTCTACGACGGCAATCTGGCAAACGCCCCCGGCTGGAAGGTCGGCGGCTGGCCGCCGTGGGGCCGCACCGACCCTGCTCCCCGACACTGCAGTGTCTGCGAGGTACAGATGGTCCCGCTGCTGACCATCGCCACCTTCGAATGGGACTACGGCACGCGCGGCTGGGCTCCGTACGAGGACGAAGCCGACGCCTACGCCGCCGGTCATCGCGCCGACCAGAACCCTGCCCAGCCGACCAAGGTGGAAGTCGGCAGTGGCGACAGTATGCAGCTCTACGTCTGCCCGACCTCCCCCGAACATCCGCACGCGGACCGGATTCAATGAGCGTTTTCAAGGTGGCCACTGATCGGGTGACGGGGCGGCGTGGGCGTAGGGGCGCAACGGACAGGGCTCCCGCGCCGTTGAGCGAGGTGTTCGACGTCTCGACTCAGCAGCACAGGAGCCCTGTTGGTTCCGTATCCTGCCGCACTCGACCTACCCCACGCTCTGGTCGAGTGGGTCACGATGCTCATCGTCACCCGTGAAGGTGACCGGCGGTGCAAACTCCCGCCGCACCGGCGTGCGCTGGTCGCACTCGTGTACCTGCGTGGCCACGAGACCCTCGCCCGTATCTCCGAGGCCTTCGCGATATCCGTCGGCACCGCCCATGCCCACGTCACCGCCGTCACCGGTCTGCTCGCCGAGCAGGCGCCGGGCCTGCTGAAGACCATGCGCGAGCACGCCCCGGACTTCGTTCTCCTGGACAGCACACTCGCCGAGGGCGACCGCGTCGGCGACGGCAGGGCCGACTACTCGGCGAAGCACAAAAGGAACAGGGTGAACGTGCAGGTCGTCACCGACCC
>NZ_FODD01000054.1 GCF_900110255.1 Actinacidiphila rubida | reverse complement strand
CAGACGGTGCTGCTATCCCTGGTATGGACCGGAGCCGCGGCCGGTATCGCCTTCCGCGTCTGGTGGATCAAGGCCCCACGCTGGCTCTACACCCTGTGCTACATCGCCCTGGGCTGGGCGGCGGTCTTCTACCTGCCCGACTTCGCCCGCACCGGCGGCACCACCACCGTCGCCCTCATCCTCGCCGGCGGCCTGCTCTACACCGCAGGTGCCCTCGTCTACGGACTCAAACGCCCCAACCCCTCACCGCGCTGCTTCGGCTTCCACGAGGTCTTCCACGCCCTCACCATCGCGGCCTTCACCACGCACTACACAGCCATCCTCCTGGCAGCCACCTAACGAGTGCCGCAGTCACTGAGCGCACGAGGGCCTTGAAGACCGGGCGACAGCTGTCGCCTCTACGTGCCGACCTTCCCGGCCCTCGCCCGCCGCCGCATCCGATGACGGTCGACGATCTGCTGTTCCGCATGGAGCCAGGGATGCTCCACTCCAGCTCCTTGCGATCGTCAGCTCGTGCCTGGGGCAGCCCAGCCGGAGCGGACCGCCTTCACTTGCCCTGGCTCTGGGACAACGCCAAGGCCGCATACGGCTGGTTGCTGAATCGGGCCCATGAGATGCCGTCGCACCTCATCGCACGGCTGATCGCGCAGGAGGTGGCAAGGATCGGTGGCCGGGAGGTGTCCGTGCTGCTTCAGGACAACGAGCAGCTGATACTCATGCCGCTGACCGGCCCGGGGCTGCTGACCGGGGCGCCGCAGCCGATCGGCGCATCCCCGGCCGGCGCCGCTTTCTTGGAGGCGCGGATCGTCGAAGTGGTGCAGGACGGCGGAACCCGGATGTTTCGACGAACGCGAGGTCGACCGGGAGCGCTGGGGGTACGAGGTCCCGCTCGCGCATCCGGATACGGAAGGCCCGAAGACCGGCACAGTCCTCGAAGGCGTGCTCCTCGTATGCTGCGGCGCGAGCCAGGAGGGTGGCTCTGTGGTCGCGGTCCAGGGTGGTGCTGGCCTCGCCCGTCGCTCCTTGGCCAGGGCGGTAGACGCGGTGGTGGCGGCGAGGTCACCCCAGTTGCGGAAGGCATCGAGCACTTCGCGCTGGGTGCCGCGCGCTGCTGGCTCGCCGAGGGAGGACTCGCCGGTAAACCAGGCGAGGGCGTCCCGGGAGGTAACCCGGTGGCCTGGTACCGGGAGCCGTGCACGGCACCCGGCGACCCGGGGGTGCCGCCCGGTGCGGTCATCGGGCTGGCCGTGTGCGGGAACCGCGCGGACGCCGCCCTGCTGCCCTCGGCGAAGGAACTGCCCGCCGACTGGCTACTGGAACGCACCCGATCCGAGCGCCCGCGGCATGTCCGCGTCGGCGCATTCCGGTTGCTCGACGCGTGCGGCGGCGTCGTGGCGCTACGGGCGGCGGTCGGTTTGTTCCAGGACCAAGACTTGAAGCTGCGCACCTGGGCCGCGCAATCAGCGCAGCGCTGGCATCCGTCACCGGACGCGGGGCGAGGCGACAAGGAGGTGGGTGAACTGCTCGACCGGGGCCGACACCCCTTCAGCGACCACGAGCTGCGCCGACGCAAGTGGGAAGCCGGGGTGGACAGCTGAGACTGCGCCGCGGTCCGGGACTCTGCTCAGAACTTGCCGTCCGGTGGCCTTGGCGGATTCGGCGGCCGCGTTCACTGGGAGCCCTGGGATCTCAGGGCTCTCGCGTGAGCGGCTGTGCGTGGCGTCAGCGTGCGAACTTTTCGATGGCCTCTGGGGTGACGGGGGTGAAGAAGTTGACGAGGTTGCCGTCGGGGTCACGGAACAGCAGTGAACGGTTACCCCAGGGCATGGTGGTGGGCTTGGTGACGAAGTCGGTGACGAAGCTGGTCAGGTTGTTGTAAGTGCTGTCCACGTCGTCGACGAGGAACTCGGTGATCACGCTGTGGTTGTCCGCCGGGCGGGCGGAGCCCGGGGCGAACAGTGGGACGGTGCGGGTGCTCCCGATCGCGAGGGTGGCGCCTGCGGTGTTGAGTTCGGCGAAGTCTTCGTTGGCCCACGTCGCCTGCGCCCCTGTGGCGCGCTCGTAGAACTCGACGAGGCGCGCTACGTCGCCGGTGATGATGCGGATCGAGATGAAGTCCATGGGATCTCCTTGGCTGTGCTGGAGGCGTACACGTCGCAGGTTAGAAGAAATACTGGACAGAATCGGTCCTGTATTCGCGTTAGGCTGTGAACATGCCTCGACCCACCGGCCGCGTGCTGACACTCCTGGAGCTGTTGCAGTCGGGCGGCACGCGGACTGTGGCCGAGCTCGCCGACCGTCTCGGCGTCGAAGGGCGCACGGTGCGGCGGTATGTGGACCAGCTGGTCGACCTGGACGTGCCCGTGGAGTCGGTGCGCGGTCGCTACGGCGGGTACCGGCTGGCTCCCGGGTACCGCTTGCCTCCGCTCATGCTCAGCGACGACGAAGCGCTGGCCGTGCTGCTCGGCCTGATCGCCGGCCGCCGGGCAGGGCTGACGACGACGGAGCGCACGGCAAACGAGACGGCGTCGGCGAAGATCCGGCGAGTGCTGCCCAAGCACATCGCCCGTCGTCTCGACCCACTCCTGGAATCTCTCGCCTTCACAGACCAGCCCGGCGAGTTCGACACCCCGGACGCCGGGGTCCTGCTTACCCTCGCCGATGCGGTGCGCCACCGGCGACCGGTCTCGATCCGCTACACCGACCGTGACGGACGGCCCAGCGAACGCACACTGCACGCATACGGGATCGTCGCCCATGCGGGCCGTTGGTACGTCACGGGCAAGGACGCCCGGATCGGCGAGGATCGAACCCTCCGGCTCGATCGCATCGCGGACGCGCGGACCCTGCCCGGCTCATTCGAAGCGCCAGTGGGTCCCGCTCCTGCACAGCGCGTGTTGTCAGGATTCGCCACGGCCGGGTACCGGCATGAGGTGACGTTGCGGATCCACGGGACGGTTGAGCAGATCCGCGCCCGCCTTCCCATCAGCGTCGCGAGCGTCGAGGAGCACGAGCCCGCGGCCGGCGAGGACCGAACGACCGAGCGCTGGCTGCGCGTCGAACTGCGGGCAGAGCGGCTCGACTGGTTGCCTCCAGTGCTCGCGGCACTCGACCGGCCGTTCGTCATCGACCGCCCCGATGAACTCCGCGAACTTGTCGTCGCGCTCGCCGATCGCCTCACGTCCTATGCTCGCCGAGTCTGACAGCGAGGAACCCATGTCATGGGATGGCACGCCTAGAGGCAGCCGGTGCTCAGAGCGGCTCCCAGCAGCGATCGACGCGACGGCTCAGCCGGCCAAGCGCACGACCGTGGCGACCAGGTATCTCCGGTAGGCGCCGGCCCGCCGCGGGCCCCGCTGCCGAGGGCCAACGAAACCGTCGCGGGCAGGGCTGCCCGTCGGCGGCCGGGCCGATCGGCTGGTGCCAAGTCACGGCACATCCTGTCCCGTTGCCCAGCCGGTGCCATCGTTCGCTCCGAGAACCGATAGCGAGAGTGCGACGAATCGCGGGAACGGTCTCGTGCCCTGTCTGCTGGCCCGAGACCGCGCCGGCCAGGGCACCGGTGGCGGCACTCGACGAGCTGCTCAGCTGTGCTACGCCGGCAACGTGACCACATGCGAGTCCAGCCGGGGTGCGGGCAGAAGGCTCTTCCAGAGCGGGTGGCCGGGCCATGCGGCCTCCTCGACGCTCCTGACGGTCAGGTCGGGAGGCAAAGGCGATGACCCGGGCCGTGGAGCGGTTGCTGTCGAGTCGGACGCCGAAGCCGTCTACCGCTCGCTCGCGGACCTTGCCCACCTCGACGACAGTGTCCTTTTGTCAGAGCGACTCGCGGAGAGCCGGCAGCAGCGTCTCCTGGGCCCATCGGAGGAACGGTTTCTGGTGGCCGCCGCCGACCTGGACCAGCGCTATCTCGTCGAAACCGGCGTCCGCATAGGGGCGCACCGCCGCGACGAAGTCGTTCACGTCCTTGCCGCAGGGAATGGACGCGGCGACGTCTTCCTGGCGGACGAACTGCGTGGCGCCGTCGAAGGCGTCCGTTCCAGGCAGGTCCGCGTTCACCCTCCGCGCGCGATCTTGGGAAGGTGACGGGTCAAGGGTTGGGGGTCGCGCGGCTCGACGTAGGGCTCTGCGTCGAGCGGTTGGCCGCCCTCGTGGGCCCGGGTGCGTTCGGCTTCCGCGCTGTACTCCAGGCCCAGGAGCAGGGCGATGTTGGAGATCCACAGCCAGATCAGGAAGACGATGATCCCGGCAAAGGTGCCGTAGGTCTTGTTGTAGCTGCTGAAGTTCGCGACGTAGACGGCGAAGAGGGCCGATGCGAGGACCCAGATGCCGACACTCAGCAGGCTGCCGCGGGTGATCCACGCGAAGCCGTGTCGGACGTTGGGGGCGGCCCAGTGCAGGACGGCGACGACCAGCGCGAACAGGATGATCATGACCGGCCATTTGGCGTAGTTCCAGACGGTCACGGCCGTGTCGCCGAGGCCCAGGATGCTGCCGGTCTTGCGCGCGAGGCTGCCGGTGAACACGATGCCGACCGAGATCGCGGCCATGGCGACGACGATGAAGACCGTGATCGAGAACCGGATGGGCAGTGTCTTCCACGCGGGGCGTCCTTCGCCGACGTCGTAGACGGCGTTGCCGGCCCGCATGAAGGCCGCCACGTATCCGGACGCCGACCGGAGGGCGACCGCGACTCCGATGATCAGGGGGATCACTGCCTTGTTGCCGCTGGCCTGCACCTGAGCGACGATGCTGGTCAGCGTGGAGCGGACGGCACCAGGTGCCACGCTGGTGATGTTGTCGGTAAGGGACTTGGCTGTCGACTTGCCCAGCAGGCGACGATCGAGACGAGAGCCAGCAGGGCCGGGAAGATCGCGAGAATCGCGTAGTAGGTGAGTGCCGCCGCCAGGTCGGGCAGGTTGTCGGCCTTGTACTCCCTGAACGTGCGTTTCAGGATCTCGCGTGACGATCCGCGGGGGAGATCCGACGGTTTCCCGGGTGCCTGCTCGGCCCGACTGGCTCCGTGAGCGGTGGCACCGCGCTCGGGTTCTCGTTCTGCCATCGTTGGTCTCCTCCGCTCATGAGGACGCAGGCCGTACGGCCCGTTCCGCGGATCCTTGCCAGTTCAGAACGCATTTTCGGCCGCCGCTCTGTATGCACCATATGCCGCAAATCGCTCAGCGTGTTCGAGGACTGCGCCGTTCGCTCAACCGCGCCCGGCCGCTACACGCCGTTCGACGAGCCAGGTTGAGGTGGTCACTGACAGTTACGGCGCGCAACCCCGCGCTCGGCTCCGTGGCGGGAATGGCTTCTCTGTGGCGGGGCAGGGGCCAAAGCGAGGGCCCGGATCCTGAGAGAAGGGAAACGGCCATGTCCACGGATGCCATCGTGCTGCTGAAGGAAGACCACAAGGCCGTACGCAAGCTCTTCCGCGACTTCGAGGCGGCCGGCGAGCGCGCCACGAAGACGAAGAGCAGGCTGGTCCGGCAGATCATCGAAGAGCTGACCGCACACACCTACATCGAGAACCAGGTCATGTACCCACGGGTGCGGGAACTGGTGCCCGAGGTGGACGGCGACGTCCTGGAGGGCTACGAGGAACACCACGTGGCGGACGTGCTCTGCGCCGAACTCGCGCTGATGAGTCCGCGGGACGAACGCTTCGACGCCAAGACCACGGTCCTGATCGAGTCGATGAACCATCACATGGGAGAGGAGGAAGGGGAGTGGTTCCCCAAAGTGCGCGCCGCCCTGGGACGCAAGGAACTACAGGAGATCGGCGAGGAGTTGCTGGAAGCCAAGCAGAAGGCGCCGCGCAATCCCGCCCATCCCCGCGCACTCAAGAAGGCGGCCGACGCGCTGTTCAGGTGAGCCGCTTCGCGGCAGCGGACACACGGGCGAAGGCGACCGGTGTTTCGGGCACATCCGCCGGTGCCGACGGGGCAGAGCTTCGCGAGGCGCTCGGCCGGTGACTCGGCCGGCTTGCGCGGCAGATGGGGCACTCCTGACGCCTATTGGTTGGCGAGCATGCCGCGGCGCAGACGGCTGAGTGTCCGGGAAAGCAGGCGGGAGATGTGCATCTGGGAGTAGCCGAGTTCGTCCCCGATCTCGGCCTGGGTCATGTCCTGGCCGAACCGCAGCTGCAGGATCAGGCGTTCCCGGTCGTCGAGCCCGGCCAGCAAAGGCGCGAGGGCTTGGAAGTCCTCCACCAGATCCAGGGTTGGGTCCGGGGCGCCGATGGTGTCGGCGTAGGAGCGGCCGGTGCCTTCGCCGTCGCTGCCCTCGGTGCCTGTGGGCAGGTCGATCGAACCGGCGGTGTAGCCGTTCGCGGCCACCAGGCCGTCGATGACCTCGTCCTCGGTGAGCTCCAGGTGTGCGGCGAGTTCGGCGACGGTGGGCGGGGCGTCCAGCACCGCCGTCAGACGTTCCTTCGCCTTGGCCAGTTGCACGCGCAACTCCTGCAGGCGGCGCGGCACATGTACCGCCCACGTGGTGTCACGGAAATGGCGTTTCATCTCTCCGACGATGTAGGGAATCGCGAAGGTGGTGAACTCCACCTCCCGGCTCAGGTCGAACCGGTCGATCGCCTTGATCAACCCGACAGCGCCGACCTGGAGTATGTCCTCCTGCTCCTCGGTGCCCCGTCCCTGGAACCGCCGCGCCGAGAATCGCACCAGCGACATGTTCATCTCGATCAGCGTGCCGCGCACGTACGAGTACTCCGCGGTGCCCTCGTCCAGGGACCGCAACCGATCGAGGAACAGCTTCGACAGCTGTCGGGCATCCCTCGCGGTGACCTTCCTCGCGTCTTCGACGACCGGAAGTCCGCCCACGGGTGGAACGATGTGGCCAGGCTGCGCCGGCGTCGTGGTGGTTCCTGTCCCGTGCGTCGGTACCGTCATGCGATCGCCCAACGTTCGCCGAGTGTGTCAACGTCGCCTACCCGACACGAGTCGTGGCACGCATCATCGAAGTCCCGTGCGTCAGTTCGCCGTTGGGGCTTCACCACTCGGTATCAGCCAGCAGAGGCCCGAGGGGGCCCAGGTCGAGGCCGAGGTCCGACCTGCTCAGACCATGGTGCTCGCACAGTTCGGTCATGGTGCGGTCGAGCATCATCAGGGCCGTGCCCAGCGCCTCCTCCTGGTCCTCGGTGAGGCCGCCCTCATCGATGCGCCGGATCGCCTGGCGCTCCATCAGCTGGCGAAGGAGCTCGACCAGGGTCAGCACGAGGGAGACCAGGTCACGAGCTGCGTGATCGGGATCGACGTTCACACGGGGCGCGTTCACAGCGGACCCCCGTCACTCCAGGGGGCCGGCACGCGTTCACTGACCGACGCGAGGAGGGCGTGCAGGGACAGACGGATCAACGGGACCTCGGCGATCGCGATCACCAGGTCGCCACTGATCACGACGCCCGTTCCCAGGACGCGGTCGAGGAGGTCGACGAGAGGAACGCCGATGGGCGCGCCGGCCTCCGGACCGGACCAGGCCACGACGCCGGAGCCGGCGGCGCTCACGTCCGGCTGCCGGCGCGCTCGGGGCTGTCGTCCGGTGCCTCTACTGGCTCGGTGAACGAGTAAGGCACCCAGGGACCGGAGACCTCGACCTCCACGTCTGCCGACGCCGCGTCGGCGCCCGCACGTTGCAGGACCGTGGCCAGGTCCAGCGCGCGCCCGCGGTCGACCAGGTAGGCGGCGTTCATCAGCTGAAGACGGTCCTTCCCGGTGATCTGCGGGCTGTGCGGGCGTCGTTGCACGGACTCGACGGCGAGGGCACTCGCCGCGCGGTGGACCCGTGCTGCCGCGGCGACCGCCTGCTCGTGCCGGGCCACGCGCTCGCGCTCGCGTCCACGGACGCGCGTGAGGTAGGCGCGCCCGGCCCCCGCCTGCCCACCCGGGGCGTCCTGGGGAGCCGACGGCGCACTCGCCGTCCCGGTCTGCCGTAGCGACACCTTGACCGCCCATTCCTCGCGTCCCCGCACGCGTGTCAGCGCCGCGTGGAAATGGGGCAGCCGGGCGCAGAGCGCGGCCCGTGCGCGGGCCTCGCCGTTGAACAACGTGGCCAGGGGCAGTGGCACCACGGGGCCGTGCTCCGCGGCGGCCGTCACCGTTCGATGATGGGTCCGAGCACAGCTCTCCAACTCGCCTGGGTCCGCCAGCCGTTGCTTCAGAACTTCCTCGCTGAATCGGCTCGACGGGACGTCCTGAACGACAGCCGACAGCAGGTCGTCGAGCCTGAGCAGCGTGACCGGACCGCCCTCGGGATGACCTGCGCCTGAGGGCAGTTCGGCGAAGGCGCCCGCGTGGCACACCGCGAAGACCCACAGTGCGGAGGCGACGTCGGAGCACGGCTGATCGGCGGACCTGCCCGGGGTCGTCCGGGGCAGCCCCGGCATCACGACCCCTCCCCGGTCTCGCCGCCGTCATCGTCCCCGGCGCCCTCTTCCAGCGCCGCGACGCGTTCCCGGAGCTCCCGGTTCTCCTGGGCGAGCGCGCTCTCGGCGGCACGCGACGAGAGCGCGGGGTCCGTCTCCCACCAGTCGATCCCTGCGCGTTTGGCCGTCTCCACCGACGAGACGAACAACCGGAGCCGAATGGTGAGCAGTTCGATGTCGAGGAGGTCGATCTTGATGTCTCCCGCGATGACGATGCCCTTGTCGAGCACGCGTTCGAGGATGTCGGCAAGGTTCGTGGTGGACGGGCCGGGAGTGTAGGCGGCCGACCCGGCAGGGGTGAAGTCCAGTTGCGTCATGGACCGCACCCACCCTTATACGTCGTCGCGCTCATTCTCGTCCTCGTCTTCGTCCTCGACCTCTTCGTCTTCGTCCCAGTCGTCCTCCTCCTGGGCGTCCTCGCCGTCCTCGTCCTCGTCCTCGTCCTCTTCCTCGTACTCGTCGTCTTCGCGCTCGTCGTCCTCGAGCCCCTCTTCATGGGTGCGGACGACCTCGCCGTCACGGATCTCGCCGCGCCAGCCCTCGACCTCCTCCTCGACGCCGAGCGTGACGTAGCGGCCGAAGTGCTTGAGGTCCAGGCGCAGTCGCCGGCCCTGCGCCCGCCACAGGTTTCCCGTCTTCTCGAAGAAGCCGGCGGGGAAGTACTCGACGACGACGAGGATCCGCGTCAGGTTCGGACCGAGTTCGTGGAAGCTGACCGCGCCGTGGGTGCTTCCCTTGGCGCCCTCGGACGTCCAGACGATGCGTTCGTCCGGCACCTGCTCCTGAATGGTGGCCTTCCAACTGCGGCTGGACGGGCCCACCTTGACGTTCCAGTCCGACTCCGTCTCGTCGTTCTGCGACACGCTGCGGACGCCCTTGGTGAAGCTGCTGAACTCCTCGAACTGGGTCCAGTGGTCGTACGCGGTGCGCACGGGGACGCCGACATCGAGGAACTCCACGATGTTCGTCGCCTTGATGGTGCTGCCCTTGCCCTTGCCGCCGCCCCCGCCTCCGGAGAACGTGTCCTTCACCTTGCCCACGACGCTGTCCTTGGTGTCCTTGACCTTCTGCGACATCAGCGCCTTGACCGGGTTCTCGCCGCGCAGCACGCGCGAACCCGCCTCGGCCAGGCCCCCTTCGCCCTCCGCCATGTCGTGGAGGCGGTCGGTGAGGTCCGTGATCACGTCGCCGGCCTTGTCGATCCAGCCTTGGGTCGCGCCGCTGAGGTACCGGTTGAGTTCCTGGCGAAGGTCATCCAGCCCGCTGGGGCCTTCGGCGTCCTCGTCCGCGGGCTTCTTCTTCGTCTGCTGTGCCATGGCCGGTCACCGCCCCTGTCGTGAGCCGCGGGCGCGGCTGCCCGAGGCGGTCTTCTTCGATGTGGCCTTCTTCGCCGCGGTCTTGCGCGCCGGGGCCTTGTCGGCTGACTTCTTCCGTGCCGGGGCGGTCTTCTTCGACGCCGCCTTCTTGGCGGGAGCCGCCTTCTTCGATGCCGCCTTCTTCGCCGCGGTCTTCTTGGCGGCCCGCGGTGGCCTCCTGCGTCTGCCGGTGCCGCGGTCCCGCTCTTCGCCGGAGGGACGCCGTCGCCGCGGCTTCTCCTCTTCCTCCTCGTCGGACGCTTCCTCGTCCTCCGGTGCCTCCTCCTCGCCCTCCTCGCCCTCCTCGGGCTCGTCGCCCTCTTCGGGCTCGTCCTCGGGCCATTCCTCGTCGACGGCACCGTTCCCTCGTGCGCGCAGCTTGTCGGCGAGGGAGGTGAAGTAGCGTTCGCTGGAGGAGGAGGCCGCGGACCGGGCCGCGGTCAGAAGCTCGCCGCGGATCTGCTCGCGCAGCGGCTCCAGCTTGGGATTCTCACGGAGCTGCCGGAGGCCCTCGTTGGCCAGTTGCTGCGGCGCGAGGCCGAACCGGCGCCCGGCCAGATAGGTGGCGATGGCGAAGGCCAGTTTCGCCTTCTGCGTACGCCCGAGGACGTATCCTCCGGCGATCGCCGCGGCCACAGCCGTCCTGCACGGTGTGTCCATCAGGGTGTCCCTCCGGGGTGGCGAGCGCGGGTGCGGCTCACTTGGTGGTCGAGCAGGTCCAGCAGCCGTTCCTCCGCCCGCTCGAAGTGTTCGGAGTCGATCTCGCCCTCATCGAAGGCCTTGTTGAGTGCGCCGAGCTGGGCTCGGATCACCGCCGGGTCGTACGCCTCCCGTTCGGCGGCGTCCAGGATCACGCCGGAGACCCAGCTCACGCCGTGAACGGGCGCCAAGGGCAGGAGCAGCAGCCCCTTGAGAAGGCCCATGTCACACCGGCTCCGGTACGACTGCGACTGCGAAGCTGTAGCAGGGGAGTGGGCCGGTGAGCTGCAGGACGGCGTGTGCCATGTGGCGGTTGGCCAGCCTGCCGGTCTCCGCGCGGAACTGCTCCACGGCGTCGGCCCGGATGAGGAACGACATGTTGAGCACGCACCCGGTCACCTCGGGCCCTTTGCGGACGTCGTCGGCCAGCGGGGTCAGTACGGCTGACACCTGGGCTGCGGCCTGCGCGGCGCGCCGTCCGATGGCCGTCGCGATGGCCTCCCCGAGGCGGAGGTTGATCTCGTATCCGGGTCGGCGCCGCGCCTGATGACGCAGCTGCTGCACCCGGGGATCCTGCTGCACGATCTCGGCGAGGTCGCCCTCCGCGGCGCTCACCTTGACGTTCATCTCCACACGGTCCGCCACGCGGTCCAGGGCCGCCTCGTACTCCTTGCCGCCCTCTTCCAGTCGGGCGCGGACCGCGTCCTCGTCGGCGACCACCACGCCGAAGCGCATCGGGAGCACCGGCCCCTGGTCGGCGAACGCCATGAGCACGTTCTGATGCGCCTGCAGGTCCCTGCGGTACGCGCGCAGATGGTCCGGGGCGGCGCTCACCACCGCGGTCACGCGGTTCGCCACGACGCGCCGAAGCGCGGCCGGTGGTTTGCCGACACCCCGCAGGCCGGCCGGGATACGCGGCGAAGCACCGGCCACGCCGTAGATGTACACGCCCACAGCTCAGTCCTCCTCGGTGCGTCGTCCTGAACGTGCCCTGCTGCTTCCGGCGCGTGAGCCGGAGCGGCGATGGGACGACCGCTTGCCGTCGTCCTCGTCGTCGCCGTCCACGCCGAGGACCTCCTTGGCCTTCTTGCCGACCGAACGCGCCGCCTTCTTCGCGCCCGCCTTGCCAGCGCTCTTGGCCGCACCGGAACTCGCGCCCCCGAAGAGCTCGGGAACCGTCCGGCTGCTGGCGTCGTGCTCCAGGTCGAGGCGGTTGCACGCCTCGGCGAACCGCAGATAGGTGTCGACGCTGGCCACGACTATTCGCGCGTCGATCTTGAGGATCTCGATGCCGACCAGGGAGACCCTCACGAACGCGTCGATGACGATGCCGCGATCGAGGATCAGGTCCAGGACGTCGTACAGGGTCCCCGCCCGGGGAGCGCAGACAACTTCGTCGGTGATGACGGTCACGGCGGCACGTTCCTTGGGTTGGCGTCAGAGGGGGAAGGTCAGTCGTCAGCTTCGGACCGGCGGTAGCGACGCGTCCGGTGATAGCTCCGCACCGTCCCGTCGGGACCCAGCTCCACCTCGTACGTGGCCATGAGACTGGTGGTGTCCGGGATGCGGGGAACCTCCACCACGTCGACTCCCACACGCCAGCCGTCGTCATCCGTCCGGGCCACGGACGAGGCGCCGTCCACCGGGTGACGGATCAGCCCGGCGAGGCTGTCGGCAGCGGACTCGGCAGCGTCGGCCGCGCTCGACACGCGGTGCGAGCGGGACGCTGGCCGGCGGTTCGCAGGCCGGCTACGGGCGGGACGCTGTTCTGCCATGCCTCAGAGTCTCCGGACTCTCCGACGACGCCGCACGCCGTGCTGACCCATCGGTGTGGGCCGTCATTGCCGGGTCGGGAAGGGCTGACGCGCACCCTGCGCCGGCCGGTGAGCGGGGCGGATCGGCGGCCGTCATCGGTTGATCCCGGAAGCAGGGTGACGCCGATCGTGCCAGGGGCTTCTGGCCCTGTCGGCATGGACGGCGAGCCCAGGGGCATGCGGGCTGCTACGGAAGTCCGTCAGCGGGGCCATGCGGGCGGCTCGCCGCTCGGCGACGCATAGGAGTGGAGCGGGCTGGCGTGTCCGCTCCGGCAGCGGCATCCGCCGCGGTGCTGCCGGTATACCGGTTCCCTGACCCGGCGGAGGGGGTGGCGAGGATGGCAGGCGTCATGGCGACGGTGCGGTGTCTGCTGGTCTGGTGGGCCCTGTTGTTCGTGCTCTTTCTCGTGTTCATCTCCACCGTCACCGAGGCGGAGTTGGGCCTCGGGGCCGCCGGGGCTCTGCTGGGTGCCGTCGGCGCGGACGCGGTGCGCCGGGCCGAGCACCCAGGACTGGGCGGCCTGCGCGCGCTGGCCCCCGCAGCGGCGTCCTTTCCTGCGGCGCTGCTCCAGGAGACGGGCCGGCTGGCGGTGGCGGTGATCCGGCGACTGCGCGGAGGGCAGAACGCGGGAGGGACGGTGCGGCTGAGTGTGGATCCCGGCGTAAGCCCGGCTGCCGCAGCGGCGCTTCTGTCGGCCAGCCCCGGCGCCTGCGTGATCGACATCAGACCGGCCGAAGGACCGCAGAAGGGTGCGGAGTTGACGATGCACCTGCTCGACTTCCCGGTGTCGCCGGTGGAGCGGGCCCTGCCTGGACGGCGGTTGACGTGAACGTCTGGCTGGTCGCCGCGTGCGTTCTGCTGGCCGCGGGCATGGGTCCGTGCCTGTGGCGCGCGTGCACCGGTGACCCGGCGCAGCGGCTCATGGGAATCACCCTGGGCGGCACGGTTGCCGTCGGCGTCTGCCTGCTGGTCGCGCGCGGCGTCCAGCGGACCTCGTACGTCGACGTGGCGCTGGTGCTCGCGGTGCTCTCCCCGGCCGGAACGCTGGTGTTCTGCCGGTGTCTCGCAGGCGGAGGCCGTCCCGAGGCCCGCAAAGCCCGCACCCGGAGGAGTTGACATGGAGGCACGGCACGCGGTCGTCCTCGTCCTGCTGTTCTGCGGGCTGGCGGCGTTCCTGATCTCGGCCGTCGCGCTGCTGGTACTGCCAGGGCCGTACCAGCGTCTGCACGCCTTGACGCCGGCGACCTCCTTGGGGCTGCCGCTGATGGCCGCCGCCTTGGCCGTGGACACCGGGCCGGGCCGGGCGGCGGTCAAGTTCCTGGTGATCGGCGCCTTGGTGGCGGTGACCGGCCCGGCCGTCGGCATCGCGATCGGCCGGACGGTCACGGAGACGTCGGCCGTGGACGCCACGGCTTCGGGCACCGGCAGCGAGCCGCCGGCATGACGGGGATCTCCGCGGGGGTCGACGCCCTGGTCGTGATCGCGCTGGTGCTGGTCACCGCCGCGGCCACCGCCGCCGTCCTCACGCGCGACCCCGTACGCCAGGCAGCCGTCCTGGCGGGCCTGGGGCTGTGTCTGACCGTGCTGTTCGTCGTGGTCCAGGCGCCCGACGTCGCCCTGTCCCAACTGGCCGTCGGCACCGCGCTGACCCCGCTGCTGATCCTGGTGGCGGTGCGGAAGGTCCGCAGGGCCGGCCGTCGCGACGATGCCGGGCGCGGTGACCGTCCCCGCAAGGGCGGGTGAACGGTGACCCGCCGAGTGCGCACCGCGTTCTTCCTGGCCGCCGCGGCGGTCTTCGCCGTCGCGTTCGTCTGGGCGTCCACCGGCCTTCCCGCGTTCGGCACCGCTCACCATCCCTATGGCAGCAGGGCTGTCGACGCCTCGGTCCGGCGGCACACCGCCAACGTGGTGTCCTCCATCAACTTCGACCAGCGGGCTCTGGACACCCTGGGGGAGGAGTCGATCCTGTTCGGCGCCGTGCTGGGCGCGGTTGTGCTGCTGCGCCAGGCCCGTGACGAGGACCGCGAGGACCCCGTGCCCGGGCGGGTCCTGCCCACCACACTGCTGCTCGGCGCGGGACTGCTGCCCGTGACGCTGCTCGTCGGCGTCTACGTCGTCGGACACGGCCAGCTCAGCCCCGGCGGCGGATTCCAGGGCGGAGTGGTGCTGGCCACCGGTCTGCACCTCGCCTATCTCGCCGCCGACTACCGGGTGCTGCGCCGCGTGCGGCCGCTGGCGGCTCTCGGCGCGGTCGACGCCGCCGCCGCGGGCGCCTTCACCGCACTCGGCCTGGCCGGCCTCGTCGCGGGTGCGGCGTACCTGCAGAACGTCCTGCCGCTGGGCACCTTCAACCAGCTCGCCTCGGGCGGACTGGTGCCTCTGGTGAACGCCGCCGTCGGCGTGGAGGTCGCCTCCGGCGTCGTGGTGCTCCTCGCCCAGTTCCTCGACCAGGCCGTGGAGATCGAGTCCCCGCAGGAGGACCGCCTCCCACCGGACGGCTCACAGGCGCCAGACGACCGTCACCCGCCGGAGGCGCCGTGAATCTGCTCCCCTTCCTCGCCGCCGGCTGGATCTTCCTCGTCGGCGTGTACGGCATGGTCACCAGCAGGAACCTCGTCCACGCCGTCGGCTGCCTCGCCGTGGCGCAGTCCTCCACCTACGTGCTGCTGCTCGGCGTCGGGTTCCGCAGGGCCGCCACCGCGCCGGTGTTCTCCGACGTCCCGGTGGGCACACCGGTCGTCGACCCCGTGGTCCAGGCCCTCGTCCTCACGGACGTCGTCGTCGGCGCGACGGTGACGGCGCTGCTGCTCAGCCTCGTCATCCAGGTCCGCAAACGCTACGGGACACTCGATCCCGAAGAGCTGACCGGGCTCAGGGGGTGAGCCGGCGGCCGTGATCCGCACCGTCGATCTGCTGCCGCTGACCGTGGCCGCGCCGCTCATCGGCGCGGCCGTGCTGGTCGTCGCGGGACGGCTGCTGCCGCGGGCCGTCACCGACGCGGTGGCCTGTGCCTTCGGCGTCCTCACGTGTGTGACGGCCACGGCGGCCTGGGCGCGGGCCGGGCACGGCAGGGTGGTGTCCTGGGCCGGCGGCTGGCACATCGCGCAAGGCCACAGCGTCGGCATCGTGCTCGTCGGCGACCGCCTGGGAATCGGTCTGGCCCTCCTCGCGGCGCTGCTCGTGCTCGCGGCCCTGGCCTACTCCTGGCGCTACTTCGACGAGCCTCCGGCCCGCCATCCGGGAGCCTTTCCGGCGCTCCTGCTGCTGTTCGACGCCGGCATGTGCGGATTCGCCCTCACCGGCGACCTGTTCAACGCCTTCGTCTTCTTCGAGCTGATGGGCGTCGTGGCCTACGCGCTCACCGGGTACAGGATCGAGGACCCCCGACCCCTGCACGGCGCGCTGACCTTCGGGATCGTCAACTCCCTCGCCGCTTATGCCTCGCTCCTGGGCATCGGACTGATCTACGCGCGCACCGGGGAGCTGGGCATGGCGCAGATCGGTGCCGAGCTTGCCCGGCACCGGCCCGACGCGCTCCTGGTCACCGCGTTCGTCCTGATCGTCACGAGCCTGCTCGTCAAGGCGGCGATCGTGCCGTTCCACTTCTGGTTGCCCGACGCGCACGCCGTGGCACCGACTCCCGTGTGCATGCTGCTATCCGGAGTGATGGTGGAGTTGGGCGTGTACGGCACGGCCCGCGTCTACACCACGATCTTCGCCGGCGCCCACGGCATCCCGCCGGGGGCGTTCCGGCACACCATGATCGCCGCGGGAGCGGTGACCGCGCTGCTCGGGGCCGTGGTGTGCTGGCAGCAGCGCCACATCAAGCGGCTCCTGGCGTTCTCCACCATCGGGCACACCGGTCTGTTCCTGCTCGGGCTCGGTCTTCTCAGCCCGGAAGGGGCCGCCGGCACCGCCCTGTACGTGGCGGGGCACGCCGGGGCCAAGGCGGCGCTGTTCGGTTTGGCCGGCGTGCTGCTCGACCGATACGGGTCGGTGGACGAGCACACCCTGTACGGCCGGGGCCGTGAACTGCGCGGCGCGGGAGTGCTGTTTCTGGTCGGAGGACTGGCTCTGGCCGGACTGCCGCCCTTCGGGATCGCGTTGGGCAAGGCGGTCGCCGAGCACGCGGCGGCCGAGCAGTCCCCGTGGCTGCCGGCCCTGTACGTCCTGGTGTCCGCGGTCACCGGCGGCGCGGTACTGCGAGTCGGCCTGCGGGTCTTCTTCGGGACGGGTCCCGCGCCCAGGCGCAGCCACGCCGACGTCGAGACCAGCGGTGAAGGTGAGGAGCCCGAACTGCGCGACCCCCAAAGGTCCGTTCCCCGCACCATGACCGCCGTTCCCGCCCTGCTGCTGGCCGGCTGCCTGTGCGTCGGGGCCGTGCCGGCGGTGGGCGCCGCCCTCGCCGCGGGGGCCGCGGCCTTCATCGACCACGCCGGGTACCTGGCGAACGTTCTGGCTCTGCCCGCGCCGCCCCCACCCGCCGTTCCCGACACCGGGTGGACCACGACGGGCGTACTGCTCGGCCTGCTGTCCACCGGGCTGGCCCTGGCGCTGGCCGCGACGGCCGTCCTGGCACCGGGCTCGCGACGGGCTCCCGTACGCCGGGCACGTACACTCGCGGAGCGCCTGGAGCGGCGGGCCGTGATGCCCGTGCGCCGCCTGCACTCCGGCTTGCTCGGCGACTACATCATGTGGCTGACGGCCGGGGTCGCGGTGCTTCTGGTGGCGATCGGCGCACAGATGTAGCTCCGCAGCGCGGTCGCTGACCACCTTGGGTCCGGTGGCCATCAGGGACGATACTGAGGGTCCAGGCCCGCGGGCTGGAGACCTCCGGCCACTGCGCGCCCCACGTGCACGGCCGCGTGTCCGGCAGGGCGCGAGCTCCCGCCGGACAGCCACACAGAGTGACGCATCGCAGCTCACCGTGCCTGGCCTGTGTTTCCGGATCGCCGGGCTGGGAAGTCGCCACCTATGGATCACTCGAAGGCGTCGAATCGCGTCGCGCCGGTCGCCCATGCCGACTGATCGACGGCATCGGCGCACCGGCCGCACGGTGCGCGGACAGGCGATCGCGCTGCCGCGCCACCGCCCCGGGAGGCCCGCATGACCGCCGCTGCCCTGCAGCCCAGCCCCTTTGCCGGCCTGTGGACGCTCCCCGGCGTGTATGCCCCGCAGGCCGACACGATCCTGCTCGCGCGGGCACTTCGGGCGGAAGGCGTGCGAACGGGCACGGACGTCCTGGACCTGGGCACGGGCAGCGGCGCCCTCGCCGTGCTCGCCGCCTCGATGGGCGCCCAGGTCTCCGCCACGGACATCTCCTGGCGGGCGGTGGTCACGGCGAAGGTCAACGCCGCACGCGCGGGGCAGCGCGTGCGGGTCCGGCACGGCGACCTGTCGCTGCCCTGGCCCGGCCGGAGCTTCGACGTCGTGGTCAGCAACCCGCCGTACGTGCCCGCCCCGGCGAAACGGCCCCCGCTGTCGGGCCCGGCCCGGGCCTGGGACGCAGGACACGACGGCCGGCACGTGGTGGACAGGATCTGCTCGCGGGCTCCCTCCCTCCTGAGCCCGAACGGTGTGCTGTTGCTCGTCCACTCCCAGCTGTGCGACAGCGAGACCACGTTGGAGCGGCTGACGGACGCGGGCCTGGCCTGCTCGGTCACCGACCGCGCCCGGGTGCCCCTCGGCCCGGTCCTCAGCCGGCGCCTGCCGTGGCTGCGGGACCAGGGCCTGATGGGCCCCGACGAGGACAAGGAAGAGCTGGTGATCATCCGTGCCGAACGCACCTGACCCGCGTATACCGCGGCGCGTGACCGTCGACCGCGACGGCCCGGTGCTGATCGAGGGGCCCGTGGAGGTCGTCGCCGAGGACGGCACCGCGGT
The DNA here is from genome assembly GCF_900110255.1 of Actinacidiphila rubida. Taxonomy (GTDB): domain Bacteria; phylum Actinomycetota; class Actinomycetes; order Streptomycetales; family Streptomycetaceae; genus Actinacidiphila; species Actinacidiphila rubida. The sequence goes on along the minus strand of NZ_FODD01000054.1, from coordinate 24,502 downwards.
CGTCTCCGACCGGTTCGTCGTCGCGATATGCACATGCCGCCGCAGCCGGACCTATCCGTGGTGCGACACCAGTCACCGCGCCCACCAGAAGGCAGCGCCCGACGCCGTGCACCACGCACCGGGGAAGCAGCAAGACGCATCGGGAGAGCGGCAAGGCGAAGGCGAACAGGGCCGCCCGCGATCGAGAGGCCACCGATGAACGTCGCCGCTCACCATCCCGTGCGGCCTCCGCAGCTGCCCGCCCCCCGCGGTGCGCTGTCCGCAGGTCTGGCGAACGCCCTGACCGACGCGCGGTGCGCCGCACCGGAGCCCGCCGCAGCGGCCGAGGCCGACGCGTACGGGGAAGATCTCCAACTCGCCCTCTACCTGCTGTACGAGCTGCACTACCGCGGTTTCGCCGACGTCGCGGAGGACCGGGAGTGGGACCCCGGGTTGATGCCGCTGCGGCAAGCTCTGGAAGAGCGTTTCCTGTCCGCGTTGCGTGCCGACGTGCCCCGCCGGACCGCCGACGAGGCGTTCGGCGATCTGCTGGTGGAGTCCACCGACCACAGCCGCAGCGTGGCGTATCACCTCGAACACCATGGTGAGCCCTGGCAGTTGCGCGAGTACGCGGTGCTGCGCTCGCTGTACCACCTCAAGGAGGCCGACCCGCACGCGTGGGTCATACCCCGGCTGCGGGGCCGGGCGAAGGCCGGGATGGTGGCCGTCGAGTACGACGAGTTCGGCGCCGGTAGGGCGGAGAACATCCACGCCCAGCTCTTCGCCGACCTCATGGCCGACCTCGAACTCCGCACGGACTACGGCCACTACCTCGCGGTGGCACCGGCCGCCGTGCTGGCAACGGTCAACGTCATGACGCTCTTCGGCCTGCGTCGGGAGCTGCGAGGGGCGCTGGTAGGGCATTTCGCGTCGGTGGAGGTCACCTCGTCGCCCGCGTCGCGCCGCCTCGCGGCGGCGATGCGGCGTACGCAGGCGGGACCTGCCGCGGAGCACTTCTACGCCGAACACGTCGAAGCGGACGCCGTGCACGAGCAGGTCGTGCGCCGTGAGGTGGTCGGCGGCCTGCTCGCCGACGAACCGGATCTCGACGCGGACGTGGCCTTCGGGGCGGACGTCACCGCCTTCCTCGACAACCGGGTGGCCGACCATCTGCTGGCCGCCTGGCGGGAGGGCAGCTCCGCCCTGGCGACCGGCCGTCTGTCGGTCCGGTCCGGTCCGGTCCGCGGATGAGCGGGCTAGGTGTATTGACCCGCAGGGTTGTTGACTCGAGTGATGGGTGGTTGGCCGCCGAGTGCGGTGTGGGCGCGGTGGTGGTTGTAGGTGTGGAGGAAGTCTGCCAGGGCGGCGGTTCGCTCGGTGGTGCTGGTGTAGGGCCGTAGGTAGGCCCATTCCTCGAGCAGGGTGCGGTTGAAGCGTTCGACCTTGCCGTTGGTCTGTGGCCGGTAGGGACGAATGTGCTGGTGGGCGATGCCGGCCGCGGTCAGGGCGCGGGTGAAGAGCTTGGATTTGTAGCAGGAGCCGTTGTCGGTCAGGACGCGTTCGACGGTGATGCCGAGGGCGGTGAAGAAGGCGTGGGCTCTGGTCCAGAAGGCAATCGCGGTGTGCTGGCGTTCGTCGGGGAGGATCTCGCTGTAGGCCAGGCGGGAGTGGTCGTCGACGGCGGAGTGGACGAAGCTGTAGCCGATCACCGGCTTGCTGCTTTTGCGTAGGTTGGTGGTGGCCTGCCGGTTGCGGGCACCGGCGCTTCTGCCGACAGTGCGCCAGCCGCCGCCGTCGGGGATGTTGCCGAGTTTCTTGATGTCGACGTGGACCAGTTCGCCCGGCCGCTCGCGTTCGTAGCGCCGTATCGGCTCGCCGGTGGGCCGGTCCAGCCAGGCGAGCCGGTTCAGGCCGTGACGGGCCAGGATCCGGTGCACGGTCGAGGCAGGCAGGCCCAGGATCGGGCCGATCCGAGCGGCGGCCTGTCCTACGTCGCGGGCCCTGACGGGTCGGTTTATCGGACGCGGACGGCATCACAGGACGAACCAGAGCTCGACAAGGTAGCCGACGACCTGCGGCATTTCCTGGAACTGCTGGAGGCATCCCTGACGCGGTTCATTGCCGACGGCGAGCCTGGAACTCTTTAGGTCAGCCCGCAGGGCGTTTGGCCTTCCCGCCTCGACGAGGGTGCACCGGGCGGTGGCGGCTGAGAACACGCTGCTCACTCACCCCGTGTGTCGGCCGGCGCCTGCGGTGCATCCAGTCGCCAAAGACGACAGCGCACGGCGGGGCTCCGGCCCTGCTTCCTCGATGGCGCCGGCGCGACACCTCGACGCTCTCGCGGTCGCCTGCCGCTGTCGCCTTCGAGGAGGGGGTGGCCCGGTGATGCCGGAGCCGAACGACGAGAACCGTTGCCGCCGCGAGCAGACCCGCGCCGAAGGCACCCACCAGCCCCGCGGTGTGCAACACCCTTTCCGCCGCAGCGCCGAGGAAGTAACCCGCGAGGACGTTTCCCACACCCCACACGAGTGAGGCAGCGGCGCTGAAGGCCAGAAACCGGCGGTAGCGCATGTCGGCCGCACCCGCTGCGAAAGGAAGGAAGGAACGCACGACTCCGACGAAGCGGCCGGTGAAGACGGCCACCCCGCCGTGGCGCAGCAGGAAGTCCCGGGCGTGGTCGATGCCACTGACGGGACGGAGGCGGCGGCGCAACCGGTCTGCGCTGCGCCGGTGTTTGTACCAGTGGCCCAGGGCGAAGCCGGCGCTGTCGCCTATGACTCCTCCGCCGACGACGGCGGCGGCCAGAGCGACCGGATCGAGTTCTCCCTGGCCGGCCAAGGCTCCGGCGAGCAAGATGAGGGTCTCGCCGGGGAGCACAACTCCTGTGAAGGCGCTGGTCTCCCCGACGGTGAGGGCGAACACGATGACGTAGGACCAGGGGCCGGCGGTCTCGACGAACGCGTTGAGGTTCATCGGGGGTGGTTCGCTGTCATGCGCTCGGTTCCTGGATCAGCCGCCCGGTGAAGGGCTTTTCCGGCGACGACGTCGTACAGCAGGCGCCGGACGCGGGTGACACAGAGTGCCGGGGAGTTCATCGTGGGTCACGGACAGTCGGAGGGACCGGACCGGGCCCGGCTGCCCCGCCGCTCGCGGGGGGCCAGCCGCCGACGTACACCTCTTGTTCTGCGCGGACGAGGTGCATCACGGCGTTGATCAGGGCCAGATGCGTGAGTGCCTGGGGGAAGTTGCCGAGGTGCCGGCCTGTCCCGGGGTCGAGCTCCTCCGCGTACAGGCCGAGCGGGCTGGATGCTGCGAGCAAGCGTTCGCACAGTGCTTGGGCGCGCCCGGTCTCGCCTATTTCGACCAGGGCGGAGACGAGCCAGAACGAGCAGGCGAGGAAGCTTCCCTCGGCTCCGTTCAAACCGTCGTCGGTGGTCTCGGTGCGGTACCGCAGGACGAGACCGTCCTCGGTGAGCTCGTCCGCGATGGCCAGGACCGTGCTGCGCAAACGGGGGTCGTCGCACGGCAGGAAACGGAAGAGGGGGAGGAGCAGCAGGGAGGCGTCCAACCCGTCGGCGCCGTAGTACTGGGTGAGGCGGCCTCGCTCGTCAACGGCGTTGGCGAGGACGTCGGCGTGGATCTCCGCGGCGGCCGCGTGCCAGCGCGCGGCGCGGTCGGTGTCCCCGCGTAGCGCGGCGAGCCGTGAGCCGCGGTCGGCGGCAACCCAGCACATGACCTTCGAGTGGGTGAAGTGACGCGGTTCGCCCCGCACTTCCCAGATGCCGCGATCGGGTTTGCGCCAGCGATCGAGAGCGGCCTCGACGGCGACCAGGACGAGACGCCAGGAGCGTTCGGACAGCGCGTCCCTGTTGCGGGTGTGTTGATAGACGCAATCAACCACCGCGCCATAGATGTCGTGCTGATCCTGGTCGTGGGCGGCGTTGCCTATGCGCACGGGCCGGGAGCCGTCGTAGCCGGAAAGATGACTCAGCAGCGACTCGGTCACTTCCCGGGCGCCGTCGACGCCGTAGAGCACCTGAAGTTCGCCCGGTGTGCCCTCGTGGCCGGGGGCCTCGAGGGTGTCGGCGAGGAAAGCGAGGAAGTCGTCGGCCTCAGAATCCAGACCCAGGCTGTGCAGGGCCCAGAGTGTGAAGGACGCGTCGCGGATCCAGGTGTAGCGGTAGTCCCAATTGCGCTCGCCGCCCGGCTGCTCGGGCAGAGAAGTGGTCGAGGCGGCCAGGAGAGCACCCGTGGGTGTGTAGGTGAGGGCTTTGAGTGTGAGGGCGCTGCGTTGCAGTGGTTCCCGCCAGGTGTGGTCCGGGAAGGCGGCCGCATCCAGCCATTCGCGCCAGAAGCGCTCGGTGTGTGCCAGCATCTCGCGCGCTTCAAGGAGGTCGGCCGGCAGCGGGCGAGTGCCCCAGCCCAGGGCGGCGAAGCACGATTCCCCGGCCTGCAGGCGGTGTCGGGCGTGCACGGCCCGGCCCTCATGCCCGAGCCGTAGGTCCCCGCTCATCCGCAGCCGAACGGGGTCCGAGATGGTGGTCGCGGCCTCCTCGTAGCCTGCTGCGGTGTACTCCCAGGTCGCGCCGGTCCGGCCGTAGTCAAAACTCGGTTCGCAAGCAAGAGCGGTCTCCACGCTGCCGTACACGCAGGTGGCGATCCTGATCAGGACGTGTTCGGCGTCGAAGTCGCCCGGTGTGCGGCGATGGACGATCGAGCGTTCCTGCCTGCGGTGCCAGGGGCCGACAGCGAGGAAATCGGTGACGACCAGCCAGCCTGTGCGCGTCTGCCAGGTGGTCTCCAGGACTTTGGTCCCGGGAAGATAGCGGCGACTGGCGGGGACCTGTGCATCGGCGGGACCCAGCCGGAAAGATCCAGCGGATCGGTCGAGTAGCGTGCCGAACACACTGGGATCGTGCGGGCGAGGAAGGCACAGCCACTCCACCGCTCCGCCCGGTGCCACGAGGCAGGTGTTCTCGCAGTCCGACAGAATCGCGTAATCGGCGATGGCGGGAAAGGAATGCGGGGCGGCGGCCGGACCGAAGGAGCCGTCGGCTGTCGGCATAGTCCCTGTCGACGGACGGTCCGCGGAGGCGACTCGTGGCAAGGGTATGACGGCGTAGCCCTTGTCCGAAGATGCTTCCCTCGATGCAGCGTCGGGAGACTGCATGCCGATCTCCTGTTCAGCCGGTGGCGTCGGCACGATGGGGCTGGCTGGAGTCCCTCGAGCCGGTTCAATTCATCGGGAAGAAACTGGAGGGTGTCCTCCGAATATTCCGGATGTGATCGGAGTCATGGCCGAGGGCTTCCCGGAGGTGCGACACGTGGTCCGGTTCGCCGCGGGGACCTTCTTCGGCCGGGGCGAAGGAGTCGAACCCCGCAAGTCCGCGGGACGGCGTGCCGCCCCTGCGGCGTCCGGCGCCCGCGGGTGCGGTCCGGGGCCCAGGAAGGGTCAGGCGCTGGGCGAGATACCACCCCATCCCCGCCAGGCCGATGCCTGCGGCGGCGCCGAGCAGGAGCCTGGTGGTCATCAGGAGCGTGGCAGACGCCTCCAGGCACAGTGCGGCGCCCAGAGCGAGCCGCCGTGCAATGGTGGCGCGGGCGCGAGATCCACGGCGCGCCTCTCCAGCGTCGCCGCCGCCCGTCGCAGGTGTTCTCCGCATGTTGTCCTCCCGGCACCAGCGATCGCCTCGCCAGTACATTCGCACTCCTGCGTTCGTAAAAGTGGAGAACGGCCTCCGTATTCCCCTGAGGGAGGTGCATCGCGCCACGCCCCGATTCCCTCGAGAGCCCAGCGGCGACCCTCCAGGTGCGGGCCTATCTGGAGGATCTCCTCCGGTCGTATGCTGGTTCCCGTGGTGGAACTGCAGCGAGAGAGGCATCGCGGCCGAGGCCTGCGCGCCGACGCGGAGCGCAACCGCGAACGCCTGGTGAAGGCGGCCCAGAGTGTCTTCGCCGAAGGCGGTCTCAACGTCGCGCTCGATGAGGTCGCGACCCGTGCCGGAGTGGGCATCGCCACCCTCTACCGCAGGTTTCCGACGCGGGAGGAACTGGTGGCCGCCGCGTTCGAGGCCAAGCTCACGGACTACGCCGTCGCTGCCGAGGAGGCCCTCACGCGGCGTGATCCGTGGGATTCGTTCGTCGAGCTCGTCGAACGAATCTGTGCCATGCAGGCCGACGACCGCGGATTCACCGACCTGATCACCATGTCGCTCCCCCCCGCGAAGCATTCGGCTGAACTGCGGGATCGGGGGCGCCGCGCCGCCATGAAGGTCATCGGCCGTGCGCAGGAAGCCGGGGCGCTGCGTGAGGACCTTGTCCTGGAGGACCTGGCGCTCTTGTTGATGGCCAACGCCGGCGTGGTGCGCGCCACCCGTGACGTCGCCCCCCACGCATGGCGGAGGTGGCTGGCTTTCATGCTTGACGGTCTGCGGGTGGCCCCGCGCGGGGCATTCCGGCCAGGACCGATGCCTGCTCCTCCCACCCCCGCGCAGATGGCCAGAATTCTCAACGGCAATGTCTTGACCCAGGGCGGGGCCGGTCCGGTCCACGAGTAGATCCACCCTCGTACCGGGCCTGGGCCGACGGCCGCGTCCCGGGTCGCGGTGGTGCGCCCTGACTCGGATGTCGTCGCCCCGGGCTGTCTCGGGCTGCGGGAACAGTGGTGGACCCTGGAGAGCGCGTTCCTGCCGTGGCTGTGGCCGTCTCGGCCGCCCTGGGGGTCGCCGCGATGTACGTGCCAGCGCTGCGCACCCTGCTCGAACGCAGCCGCTGAACGGCTGGGAGCTTCTCCCGCCAGTCGTCGCCTTCGTCGTGGGGCTGACCGCAGGGCACCGGAGCCTGCGCGCTAGAGCGAGCGACGGGATCCGCCAACGCTGCCTGTGGAGGAGCGAAGGCGGCTGTCAGCCGGGGGTCGGTCCGGGCCTGACCGACTCGCCGGCCGTGACCTTTGTCTAATGAGTTGTGCACGGTCGGCCACGACGAGCGTTCCCGGCGCCGACGTGTCCATCGGCCTCGGCGGCCTGGTGACCACCACTGGGGGCAGGCGTTTGGTCCCCTGAGCAGCTCGTTCTACGACTCCATGTCGTTCAGGTCGTACCGCCGCCTTGGCAGACTTCCTCCACACCTACAACCACCACCGCAGCCACACCGCACTCGCCGGCCAACCACCCATCACCCGAGTCAACAACCTCCCGGGTCAATACACCTAGACCTGCCGCAGCGGCAGGTGGGTAGCCGAGCTGCCGGCCCGCAGGCCGACGATCGAGCCGAGGTCGGACAGGAACTGGTCGCTGGCGAGCTCGACGAGCGGGGCAGAGCATCCAAGTGATGTTCCGCTACTACGCCAGGTTCCTCGTCGGTGCGCAGGAGTACGCCAACGACCGCATCGGCGACTCCATGCGCCGCTGGGCAGGGACGGCAGAACCCACCGAAGGCGTCCCGCGGCGAATCCGGCCCGGAAATGCCCCGGAATAGCCGGTCAGAGGTGGGACAGCGGTGGCAGATATCGGGAGAATACCGGGCGCCACGCTGCGGCGACGTTGACCGCAGCCACGGGGGCGCCCAACCTGCCTCGCGGTCAGGTCAGGCACCGCGTCGATGCGTTCTAGAAGAAGCCGAGCTTTCTTCGGGGAGTACGAGACGAGCAAGTTCTTGGTCTGCTGGCAGTACAGCGGTGGCACTCCGCTGACCTGCGCAAACGTGTGAGGCGGGCGCTTGAGTCCCGTCGCTGGCCCGGGAATGGTCCGGATCTTGAACGATGCTCTTCCTCGGAGCGGGGCTTTCCGCTCCCGAACCAGTCGACATCCGCTGTCGGAGGACGACCCTCCGACGGGATCAGCCAGGCGTCGAGGTATTGGGAAGCACGGCCTTCGCATCGGCCGCCCGATCACGGCCGCCACCTACGACTACCTGAACCCGGCGGCCCCCGAGTACAGCCGCTTCATGCTCCGGCAGATCTACTTCCGGCCGTTGACCAACCTGCTGGCCCGCACGGCCGCGGCACCCGACTGGTTCGGGGTGGCGAAATGCCAGATGCGCGGCAGGTGGCTGTCATGGCTGACGTTGCCGGCCATGACGGAGGACGACAACGAAGGCACCTTCGGCCTGACGCCCCTCACCGGCGGCTTCCTGCGCCTCGCTCCTGGCCTGAGCAGGGGTACCATCCGACCGCCCGCGCACGCGGCGGATGGAACACGGCGGACGACTCGCTGCGTGCCATCCTGCAGAAGGACGGACTCGCTCAAGTCCGGCCCTGGTCCGAGGACGTGGCCGGGACCGTCACGGCCCGTCCCATCGGCTCGGTGCGTATCGGTGACGACCCGGCCGGCAGCGCGCTGGGCGACTCGCACGAACTCCGCCGCCACAGGGGCCTGTTCGTCACCGACGGTTCGGCGGTTCCGGCATCGCTCACCGTCAACCCGTCGCTGACCATCGCGGCCCTCGCGGAACGGGCCGTCCCCGCGATCGTGTCCCGCGCCCGGGAAGCGGCCGCCGACGTCACCTACGGCGCGCCGCTGCCGCCCTCGGCCACCTGACCGCCGCCGGCGGACCGGAGCACCCGTGTGAGCGTACGGGTGCCCCGGTCCCTCTGCCGCGCTCAGTCCTACTGGGGCGTCAGGAGCCGCACGGTGGCCGCGCTCGCGTACAGGTCCACCGGCCCGGTGTCCGCGGTGCGCACTTGGAGGTGGGTGTCCGCCGCCGCGGGCACCGCTCCCTGGATGGTCAGCGTCTGCGGCGTGTCCGTCAGCTGGACGGTCTGACTGGACAGGTCCTGCTGGCCGTTCCAGAAGTCCAGGTAGACGGAGCCGGTGCCCTGGAGTGTGACGGAGGCCTGATAACTCTGGCCGGACGGCAACTGCGACGCCGGATCCACCCAGATCCAGGTGTTGGACGCCGCGGAGGACTGGGTCCAGCGCACCGCGCTCGCACCCGCAGGCGTGGTCGCGGCGGCCACGGTGCCGGGGACGGACCCCACCCCGTTCTGCACCGGTCCCTGCCAGCCGAGCTGACCGGTGGGCGTGTCGCCGAGCAGGTTCGGTCCGGTGGGCGCGAGGATCACGGGCTTGCGTCCCGGGGGGAACTCCAGAGGGCCGGCGGGGTAGGACGGCGGCGCGTCGGCGGCCGCCGAGGCCCATGAGGTGTCCGCGGTGGGCGTCAGGGTGAAAGCCAGCCGCGTGGTGGCTGGCCGGCCGGCGGGAGCGTCGCTGCCGGTGAGCAGGGACGCGGGCAGCCAGCCGCGCGACCAGGCCCTGCCGTTCACCGTCACGCCGTGCACGTAGGTGGTGGTCGACGCGCCCGGTGCGGACAGCTGCAGCCGATGCCCCCCGGGCAGGTCGAACTCGGCCTGGGAGAAGATCGGCGCCCCGAGCGCGAGCACCGGCGTCCCGGGGGTAGCCGGGTACAGGCCCAGGCTGCACCAGACGAACCACGAACTCATCGCACCGAGGTCGTCGTTGCCGGGTTCGCCGCCGGGCGTGTCCGCGTAGACCGAGGTGAGCAGCCGGTGCACGATCTCCTCGCTCTTGTAGGGCGCCCCCGCGTAGGAGTAGATCCACGGGGTGCCGAACGCCGGTTCGTTGCCGGCCCATTCGTAGGGCTGGTTGGGGCCGGCGTTGAGCTGCTGGAAGTAGGTGTCCAGCCGCTCGACGGCGGCTTGATCACCCCCCATCGCGGTGATCAGGCCCTGGATGTTCTGCGGGATCGACCAGGTGTACTGGGCGGCGTTGCCCTCCTGGAAGCCCGACTGGCCGAACGCGCCCATCCCGTCGGTCGTCGGATCGAACTGCGGGAACTGGCCGTCGCCGTCGCGCGGCTGGATGTAGCCGGTGGCGGTGTTGAAGATGTTCGTCCAGTTCTGGGACCGCTGCAGGAACGTCCGGTAGGTCGCGTCCTGCCCCAGGGACTTGGCGAGTTGCGCGATGCCGAAGTCCGCGGTCGCGTACTCGATGGTCTCCGAGGCGCCGTTGTCCGTCGGGGACAGGGAACTCTGCGTGGTGTTGGGCACGTAGCCCAGCGACTGGTAGGGCGCGAGCTGCGGCCGCTCGACGTACCAGCCCTGGCCCATCTCGGCCGGCGACGCCGGGACCTGCGTGGCACCCTTCACCATGGCGTCCAGTGCGGCGCGGGCGTCGAAGTCCCTCGCGCCCATGGCGTACGCCTCGGCCAGCATCGGGTCGGCGGCATCACCGTTCATGACGTCGGTGTAGTCGTTGGCGAAGCCCCACTTGGGCAACCAGCCGCCCTGCGCCTGGTCGTTGAGCAGCGAGGTCATCATCTGGCCGGTCTGCTCCGGGGCGATCACGGCGAGCAGCGGGATCTCCGATCGGTAGACGTCCCAGCCGGAGAAGTTGGCGTACTGAACGGCGCCGTGGGCGGTCCGGTGGACCTTGTCGTCGAACCCGAGGTAGTCCCCGTTGGCGTCGGAGAAGATGGTCGGCTCCAGCATCGTGTGGTAGAGCGCGGTGTAGAACTCCTGCCGCTGAGCGGCGGTTCCGCCACCGATGCGGATCCGGGACAGCATGCTCTTCCACTGCGCATACGTGCGGCCGGCCACGGCGTCGACGCTCCAGCCGGGGTCCTCCTGTGCCAGGTTGGCGGCCGCGTTGTCCTGGCTGACGTAGGAGAGGGCCACCTTCATCGTGACCTGCTGCCGGGAGGTGGTGTCGAAACTGACCCAGGCTCCCGAACCCAGTCCGTCCGTGCCCGCCACCTGCGTCCGCGACTGCGCACCCTTCGCCTCGACTCCGCGCGGCGCCACCGGCGTCCCCGTGCCGGCGCCGGCCGGCTTGCCGTCGGGTCCCGCGGGCACCCGCCCGCTTCCGGGGCCGCGTGTGCTCGCCTTGCTGGTGCCGGGCGACTTCACCACCTCGTCCTGGCGGATGGACGCGGCGGAGGCCAGCAGGTCCACCGGGCCCGTTCCCGCGGTGCGCACCTGGAACTGCGGTGCGCCGATGGAGCCGGTAGGGATGGTGGTGTCCACGGTCAGCGTGACCGGGGTAGACGTGAGGTTCACGGGCGTGCCGCCCACGTCCTGACGGCCGTTGTAGAAGTTCAGGTAGACATTGCCGGTTCCTTGCAGGGTGACGCTCGCCTGGTAGCCGGCGCCCTGGGTCAGGCCGGCCGGGGTCGCCTGGATCCAGGTGTTGGCCAGCGCGTTGCTCTGCTTCCAGGACACCGCGCTGCTGCCGTCGGGCGCGGTCGCGGGGCCGACGGCCGCCGCGGTGCCGCCACTGGCCACCTCGTGGTAGCTCCAGGAAAGGTCGCCGGTGGGCTGGGTGAAGACGTTGGGCCCGGCCGGGGCTGTGTGCCATGTGCCGTACGAGGAGAAGGGCTGGGAGAAAGTGGCGACGAAGTGCACCGGATACGTGCCGGGCGAGCCGCAGAACTGGCCGGCGGTCTCGGTGCCCGTCACCGTGCGGTCGCCCACGACCTGGATGTTGGCGCTCTGGTTGCCGGACTGGGCCTGACCCATCTTGAACAGCAGGTTGGCGGCCGTCGTCGCGGGATAGGTGAAGCGGCCGATGCCGGTGCGCTCGGTGGCGGCCAGGTCGGCCTGCACGGCCGCGGGTGTACCGGGGTCGAGAGTGACTCCGTAGGAGCCGGGCGCGGCGTGCTCGTGAGCGTGCTGGAAGGCCGAGGTCGTGGCCGCCGGGTCGGCGCCCAGCGGTCCGACGGTTGGCAGGACGGGGAAGTCGCCGTAGGCGCCGCAGCCGGGGCCCGACATGTGCGTGAGGGCGAAGCCCGTGGTCGACGAGTCGTCGTAGTTGTAGCCGCCGCCGTCCGGCCGTGACGGGGTGTCAGGACTGAATGACACCATGCCGAAAGGGGCGGTCGCCCCGGGGTAGCTGTCGACCTGTCCGACCGTGGCCCCGCCGGAGCCCGTGCCGATCAGAGGGTCGACCAGCGCCGCGGGATCGCCGACCAGAGGATCAACGGCGTGCGACGCGGCCAAGGGCAGCGGGCCGGCCGCGGCGGTTCCGGCACCGCCCGTGGCCAATGTCCCGGCCGCGGCCACGGCGACCACCAGGGCTTTCAGGCGGCGGTGTTGCGGTTGTCCGTGACGAAGGGGCATGCGAGGGGCCTTTCGCTCTGACAACGTTATCGAGCAGGTTGTATCCCCGTGCCGTGTCCCCCCACAACCCTCGTGCGGCCTCTGTTCACCTCAGCTCTCACCCGTGTGGGCCGAAAGCTGAGAACCCGTCACGGGGACGCCACGGCAGGGACGTTGATCGAGTGGCTCGGGCCGCGGGAGGACCGATCGCTCCGAAGGGCCGGTTGTTGAATTCTGTCCGATCTGTTGTGGAATCGCGTTGGGCGCTGTAGAAATCTGGGCGCCCAGGTGCGGAACAACTCCGCATCCCGCCAGTTCGGAGCGCCCATGCCCGTTCGACCCGACCACCGTGCCCGATTCAGCCGGTTCCGCCGGCTGGGTGGGGCGGCCCTCGCCTGTGCCGCGCTGCTGCTCTCGGGGACGGTGGTGGCCGGTGGCGCCGCCCCGGCCCGGGCCGCATCGGGCACGGACGTCACGATCGACGACGCGGTGCGCGGCACCGGGCCGGACCAGTTCGACTACCAGGGGTCCGGCTGGGGCCACGCGTCGGGGGAGGGCGCGCCTGCCGACCCGTACCAGGGAACGAACAGCTGGACCGACCACAGTGGAGACGCCGTCGCCTTCCGCTTCACCGGGACCCGGCTGACTTTCCGCGGAGTGACCGACCCGGGCCACGGAATCGGCGCCCTGTCCGTCGACGGCGGTACCCCCGTCGACGTCGACTTCTACAGCGCCGCCCGCACCGGCGACGTGGCCCTGTGGGCCAGTCCCGAACTGCCCGACGGCGCCCACACCTTCACGCTGACCTGGACCGGCCGCAAGAACCCTGCGTCCTCGGGGACCGCGGTGGTCGTGGACCGCGTCGACTTCGTCGGACAGGTACCGCCTCCGGGCGAGACCGACATCGCCGTGGACGGCACCGGCTCCGGCCGGACCTTCGACGGCATCGGCGCGATCAGCGGCGGCGGCGGCAACTCGCGCCTGCTCATCGACTATCCCGAGCCGCAGCGCAGCCGGATCCTGGACTACCTGTTCAAGCCCGGCTACGGCGCGTCCCTGCAGATGCTCAAGCTCGAGATCGGCGGCGACACCAATTCCACGGACGGCTCCGAGCCCAGCATCGAACACACCAAGGGCTCGGTGAACTGCACCAGCGGCTACGAGTGGTGGCTGATGGAGCAAGCCAGGCAGCGCAACCCGCACATCAAGCTGTACGGCCTGGCCTGGGGTGCGCCCGGATGGATCGGGAACACCACCGGCGCTCCCGGCGGCGGGAACTTCTGGTCCCAGGACATGATCGACTACCTGACGACCTGGCTGGGCTGTGCCAAGCAGCACGGGCTGGCCATCGACTACCTGGGCGGCTGGAACGAGCGCGGCTACGACACCGGCTGGTACGAGAAGCTGCACGCGGCGCTGGCCGCCGCGCACCTGCCGATCGACGTCGTCGGGGCCGACTCCGGCCTCGACGTCGCCGGCACCATGCTCGCGGACCCCGCGTTCGACCAGGCCGTCGACATCGTGGGCGCGCACTACCCGTGCGAGGGCGGGGACGGCGGCAGTGCCACCACCTGCGACAGTTCCGCCGACGCCAAGGCAACCGGCAAGCCGCTGTGGGCCAGTGAGAACGGCTCCCAGGACGACAACACCGGCTCCGGCGCGCTGATCCGCTCGATCACGCGCGGCTACCTCGACGGCAAGTTCACCGCCTACCTCAACTGGCCGCTGCTGGCGGCGATCTACCCGAACCTGCCGTACGACACCGTGGGCTTGGCGGTCGCCGCCCAGCCGTGGTCCGGGGCCTACAGTCTGGGCACGAGCCTGTGGGCGACCGCGCAGGTCACCCAGGTCACCCAGCCCGGCTGGTCGTTCATCGACTCGGCGAGCGGCTACCTCGGCGGCGACCGGGCGAACGGCAGCTTCGTCACCCTGAAGGCCCCGGACGCCTCGGCCTACAGCACGATCGTCGAGACGTCGACGGCCGGCGCCCCGCAGACCGCGCACTTCGACGTGTCGGGAGGCCTGCCGACCGGACCCGTGCACGTATGGGCGACGGATCTCAACTCGACCGACCAGGCGCGCCAGTTCGTCCACACCGGCGACATCACCCCGCAGGACGGCCACTTCTCGGTCACCTTCGAGCCGGGGTACGTCTACTCGCTGACGACCACCACCGGACAGGGCAAGGGCACGGCCGTCAGCCCGCAGGAGTCCAGGCTCGCGCTGCCGTACGCCGACTCCTTCGACCGGCCCACGCCCAACCAGGAAGCGCGCTACCTCTCGGACATGCAGGGCTCGTTCGAGACCGCGCGTTGCGACGGCGGCCGACCGGGCCTGTGCGTGCGGCAGATGGCGGCGCAGAAGCCCATCGAGTGGCAGGACGACAGCGACGCGTTCGCCCTGATCGGCGACACCTCGTGGACCGACTACACCGTCACCTCCGACGTGTACCTGGAGCAGCCCGGCACGGTCGAGTTGCTCGGCAGGGCGGGCCAGCAGCAGCGGCCGCAGTCCCACCAGGCCGGCTACTTCCTGAGGGTCGCCGACACCGGCCACTGGTCGATCGTGAAGAGCACCGCCGCGGGAGAGTTGACGACTCTTGCCGAAGGGAGTGGGAAGGTCCTGGGCACCCACCGCTGGCACACCCTGGGTCTGGGCTTCAGCGGCACCACCCTCACCGCCGCCGTCGACGGTCGCCGGGTGGGTTCCGTGGACGACGCCTCGTACGGCTCCGGGCAGGCGGGCCTGGGCGTCGTCGGCTACCAGACCGATGAGTTCGACAACCTGCGGATCACTCCCGTACAGCAGGCGGCGCCGACCCCTGCCACGGTGAAGGCGTCGGTGCCGGACCGGATCGAGCGCGGCGACTCGGCGACCGAACAGGTCACCTTCACCAACCCGGCCTCCGCGCCGGCCGTGCGGGGGCTGATACTGGCGTCCGGCGCGCCCGCCGGCTGGACCGCCACGCCCGCCGGGGTGACGACGTTCCCGCTGGTCGCGCCCGGCCGGTCGGTCACCGCGACCTGGACGGTGACCGCCCCCACGGCCGCCGACTCTCCGGTGTCCGTGACCTTCACGCCGCTCGCCCGCTACGCGCGCGGTGGCGTCCAGCACTGGACGTACGGCGCGGCCGCCACCACGGTGCCGATCCCGCCGCCCACGGGCAGCCCCAACCTGAGCGACCTGTCGTTCGTGTCCACCACCAACGGCTGGGGGCCGGTGGAACGCGACCTTTCCAACGGCGAGCAGGCGGCCGGCGACGGCCGGACAATCACCCTCCGCGGGACGGCGTACGCCAAGGGGCTCGGCGTCCACGCCGACAGTGACGTGGCGTTCTTCCTGGGTGGCAACTGCACGCGGTTCACCGCCACGGTGGGTGTCGACGACGAGGTCGCGCCCTATGGTTCGGTGGCCTTCCACGTCGTCGCCGACGGGAAAGCGATCGCCGGCACGTCCGTGGTCACGGGCGAGTCGCAGGCCGTCTCCCTTGACGCCGACGTGACAGGGGCCCGCCAACTCGACCTCGTCGTGGACGACGGCGGGGACGGCAACGCCCACGACCACGCGGACTGGGCCGAGCCACGCCTCAGCTGCGCGGCCAGCTGAGATCCGGCCGGGGGCGGCCCCCGGAACCGCAGGTTCCGGCGGCCGCCCCCGGCCCAGCCGCACTCGGAGGACAACCCCCGATCACCCGAGTCAACAACGCTGCGGGTCAATACAGCTAGCTGGCCGTGCGGGACGTCTTGCGGAACCTGCCGGGCGGAACGCCTCGTGCACGGCGGAAGGCACGGCTGAAGGCGTACGCCGAGGTATAGCCGACTTCCTGGGCGATCTGTTCGAGTGAGTCGTCGGAGTCGCGCAGTCGTCGTGCGGAAAGGTCGAGGCGGCGCCGGGTGAGGTAAGAGGCCGGTGTCTCGCCCAGGGCTGCCGGGAATCGGCGGGCGAGCGTGGCCCGTGAGACGCCGGCCGCGTGGGCGAGTTCCGTCGCCGTCCATGGGCGGCCGGGCTCCGCGTCGATCACTGCCATTACCGAAGATACGACGGGGTCGCGCAGTGCATGCAGGGGCGAGACCGCACTGTCGACACCGCGCTCGAGCCAGTCACGCAAGGCCTGCACCAGGAGGACGTCTACCAGGCGGGCGAGCACGACCTGGCTTCCCGGCCGTGGTGAGGTCAGTTCACGGCCCACTAGGCGGATTGTCTCGGCGAGTCCGCCGCCGTCGCCCTGTCCGCGCAGCAAGACGGCGTCGGGCAGCGCGGCGAGGAAGGATCCGGAGGCCGTGGAGTCGTGCGTGTAGTGGGCGCAGAGGATGTGCGTGTGCGCCTGCCCGTAGCCCATGCGGACTGTGCCGTCGGCCGCGAGCGTGTACCCGTCGGAGTGCTCCGGCGTCGTGCGGGCAAGCGCCTCGGGGTCGCTCGCCAGAGCGTGCCCACGGCCGCCGGGGAGCAACAGGACGTCGCCGGCGCGCAGTTGCAGCCGGTCGGAGCCCTCAGGGGCGATCCACACCGTGCCGGAGGTCACCGCATGGAACGCGGCCCCCGACTGCTGAGCCGACCACCATCCCCAGTCGTCGCCCGCGGCGATCCGCGCACCCAGTACGCCGCGCACCTGCTGCGCATCGATGAGTCCGGTCAAAGCATCCATACACTCAGCATGCCGGACGAGTGAGCATTACGGGTATCAAATTGAGCACATACGCCATTGAGAGTCGCACGCGACCGTTCTAGCGTTGCGATCATGGACATCAAGGGAAGCATTGCACTCGTCACCGGCTCCAACCGCGGCATCGGCCGGCACTTCGTTCAGCAACTCCTCGACCGGGGCGCCGCGAAGGTGTACGCCGCCGCCCGGAAG
This sequence comes from Actinacidiphila rubida, assembly GCF_900110255.1. Lineage (GTDB taxonomy): Bacteria > Actinomycetota > Actinomycetes > Streptomycetales > Streptomycetaceae > Actinacidiphila > Actinacidiphila rubida. The sequence continues at coordinate 7,616 of NZ_FODD01000054.1, read as the reverse complement.
CCCGAGACTGTCGACGTCCCCGGCGCGATTCCGCTGGCGCTCGACATCACCGACCCCGACGCAGTGACGGTCGCTGCGGCCATCGCCTCCGACGTGACTCTGCTGGTCAACAACGCCGGCATCGTCACCGGCAGCGACCTGGTGACCGGCGACCTCGCCGCGATCCGGCAGGAGATCGACACCAATTTCTTCGGCCCGCTCGGCATGATCCGTACGTTCGCGCCGATCCTGGCCCGCAACGGCGGAGGCGCCATCCTGAACGTGAACTCGCGCATGTCCTGGCTCTCCCTCCCCGGCGTCAACGCCTACGCCGCCTCGAAAGCCGCCTCGTGGAGCATGACCAACGGAGTACGCCTGGAGCTGGCCGGTCAGGGCACCCAGGTCACCGGCCTCTACCTCAGCTCGACCGACACCGACATGATGGCCGGCTGGGACATCCCGAAGAATGCCCCCGCCGACGTCGTGACCGTTGCCCTCGACGGCCTGGCCGCCGGGGCACCGGAGGTGCTCGCGGACGAGGAGACCCGCGAAACCAAGGCGTCGCTCGCCAGCTGAGCCGCAACGCCCTACGGTCAGTCGACCGAATCCCGTCGGGCAAGGACGGCACTGCATACGCAACAGCGGCTTCCACGCGAAGGGCGGAAATGTCTGCCTCCCGACCCGTACTGCGCTGACGAGGACGCCCAGGACGAGCGACGGGGTGAGGGGGTGCAGCGCGCTCCAGCTTTGCGTTCGCTTCCGACGGCGTCCAGCCGCCGCGACGGAACCGTTCGGCTGGGGGGAGGGCCGCCCCGTCGAACGCCCCGGCTGACCTGCACACCCACGCTGCACACCACCCCCAGGTGTCGGGCCAGCGGGTCTCGCCTGGCGGCGCGGCCGACGGGGCCGGCCTGAGCGGCTCTGGCCGGCCACCCCATGGCGGAACCATCCCGCGTGTCCGCGAGGACCTTGCTGGGACCCGGCTTGCGGTGGGTGACGAAAACCGGCCCGCGCGTCGCGCCCGGAGACAGCAGACACTGATGTCTTAGCCAAGGCTGAAGCGTACGACCGGAACTCGTCGACTTCACCTATGCGGCGGGGTTCGTGGGCAGGAGCCGGGCGAGCCAGTCGGTGCGGGTTCGGCGGGCTGCGGCCGAGATGTGTGCCTGCGGGTACAGGGCGTCGAATCCGTGGAAGCCGCCTGCCCAGACGTGGAGTTCGGCCTGGCCGCCGGCCGCCCAGATGCGGGTGGCGTAGTCGGTGTCCTCGTCGCGGAAGACTTCGGCGGAGCCGGTGTCGATGTAGGTGGTCGGCAGCCCCGCGAGGTCGTCGGCCAGGGCGGGTGAGACGTATGCGGGTACCTCGTCGTCGGTGAGGTCGCCGAGGAGGCAGCGCCATCCGAATCCGTTCATCTCGCGGGTCCAGACGCCGGGCCCGTTCGAGTACTGGAGGCTGGAGGTGGTGGTGTTGCGGTGGTCGAGCATGGGGCCGATCAGGACTTGGGCGGCGATCGTCGGGGTGCCGAGGTCGCGGGCCAGCAGGGTGACGCCGGCGGCGAGGCCGCCGCCTGCGCTGGCGCCTGCGACGATGATCCGGGCGGGGTCGATGCCCAGTTCGGCGGCGTGGTCGGCGATCCAGAGCAGTCCCTGGTAGCAGTCGTCGACCGGGATGGTGCCGGTGGACTCGGGCGCGAGCCGGTAGTCGACGGAGACCACGACGGCGCCGAACTCGTCGAGCCACTCCAGCGGGATGTCGATCTGTGAGAAGCGGTCGCCCATGACCATCCCGCCGCCGTGCATCCAGTAGACGCAGGGTGCGGCAGCGGTGCGATCGCTGTTCGCGGGGCTGAAGACGGACAAGGGGATCGGGGTGCCGTCCGGACTCTCAACGGTGACCTCGCGCCGGTTGATAGCGCGGCCTTCGAGGAGGGGTTCGACGGGCATCGAGGAGAAGGGGCGTACCTGCGCCAGCACTTCCGGGCTGAGCTGGGACATCAGCGGCATGTCGGCCAGGAGTTCATGCAGTTCGGGGTCGAGGGAGGGGCGTGCTGTGGTCACGGTCGTTGCCTCTCGTGGGTGGTGGCGGGACGGTCGGGCGAGGACGGGGGGCACCTCGGTGGGCAGCGAGGCGGCAGAGGCAGGGGTGTGGGGTGTTCGGCGAGTCAGAGGGCGGATTTGCCGCGGACCGGAACGTAGTCGGTGTACTCGGAGTCCTTGGCGAGCAGCGGGTCGATCTGCGCCACGATGGCCTGGGCGGTCTGGCCGGCGAAGACGCGGTGGTGGTCCTCCTCGCTGGTCCAGCCTTCGGCGACGTGGACGACGTCGGGGTCGGACGCGGAGCGGGAGACGAGGTAGACGAGGCAGTATTCGCTGGCGCCGGGGCTGCCCTCGTTCAGTCCGGTCAGCAGCAGGTCGACGAGCTGGTCGCCCATACCGGGCCTTGCGGTCAGGGTGGCGCTGAAGCCGTAGTTGGCCATCATGGATTCCTTCTCTTCCTCTTCGATGGTGGAGTGCGGTGATTCCATTCAAGCGGGTTGACCTGCGCAAACGTTAGACCGATGCTCGTTCGTCCTTGCACGATCCTCGCGGCTTTGGGAACCGCGGCGCGGAATGGTGCTGCAATGGACGCATGTGCCTCGAAGAACTCCGCACCCTGCTGGCCCGCCATGCGCGGCCCGACTGGACCACCGCCGTCGACGGCGTCCTCATCTCGAAGGTCGACCGCCCTGATCCGCCGGCGCCTTCGATGTCCGGCACGCTCCTGGCGGTCATCGCGCAGGGCGCCAAACGCCTCGCCCTGGGTGAGAGGGTGTTCGAGTACGGACCCGGGCAGTACCTGGTCGCATCCGTCGATCTGCCTGTCACAGGGCAGTTCACCCAGGCCGACCCCAAGCAGCCGGCGCTGGGGTTCGGTCTCGTCCTGGAACCGTCCGCCGTTGCCGAGCTGCTGCTTGAGGCCGGGCCCCAAGGCGCCCCCCGGAGCAGCGGGGGCGCGCCGTCGGGGATCGCCGTCAGTGACGCTCCGGCCGCGCTGCTGGACGCGGTGGTCCGGCTGCTGCGCCTGCTCGACGAGCCCCGCGACCGGGCCGTACTGGCCCCGCTGGTCAAGCGCGAGATCCTGTGGCGTCTGATCACCGGCGAGCAGGGTGCGACGGTTCGCCAGCTCGGCCTGGCCGACAGCAGCCTCAGCCACATCTCGCGGGCCGTGCGCTGGATCCGCGAGCACTACGCGCAGCCCTTCCGGGTCGAGGACGTGGCGCGGCAGTCCGGCATGGGCGTCTCCGCCTTCTACCGCAACTTCCAAGCGGTGACCGCGATGAGCCCCATCCAGTTCCAGAAGCAGATCCGGCTCCAGGAGGCCCGGCTGCTGCTGGCCACCCACCCCGGAGACGTCACCGGAGTCGGCCACCGCGTCGGCTACGACAACCCGTCGCAGTTCAGCCGGGAGTACCGCCGCCAGTTCGGCGCGCCCCCCAGCCAGGACGCCGCCCGTCTGCGGCAGGCCGTGCGTGCGCCAGCAGGTCTCCTGCCCTGAGCTGGGTGGGCTTTACTGGAGGATCGTGCAAGGAGTAGCGAGGATAGTTCTACTATCTCCGCAGGTCAGGGCGATTAAATGGGATCACCGGTTCTCCCGTGGAGCAGGAAAGTGCCTGCCCACCCGTATGGATCCCACCACATCGCAAAGGGGCACACCATGAAGACCGTTCTGATCACTGGTACCTCATCCGGGTACGGGCGGGAGACCGCCCTCCACTTCCACTCGCAGGGGTGGAACGTCATCGCCACGATGCGGACGCCGCGTCCAGGCGTCCTTCCTGAGTCGGACCGGCTCCGCGTCATCGAGCTCGACGTGACCAGGCCCGAGAGCATCACCGCCGCGTTCGAGGCAGCCGGGCCCATCGACGTCCTGGTCAACAACGCGGGCGTCCCATCGATCAGCGTGTTCGAGGGCACCCCCATGGCCCGGGTGCGGGAGGTCTTCGAGACCAACACGTTCGGCGTGATGGCGATGACGCAGGCGGTGCTGCCCCAGTTCCGCGAGCGCGGCTCCGGCGTGGTGGTCAACGTGACATCCAGCGTGGTGCTGGGCCACATGCCGCTCTCGGCCCTCTACAAGGCGAGCAAGATGGCCATCGAGGGGTTCACCGCATCCCTCGCGCTCGAGCTCGCGCCCTTCGGTGTACAGGCGAAGACGGTCCAGCCGGGCGCCTGCCTGACGACGAACTTCGCGGCCAACGCGACGAAGGGCGCCTCGGTGGACGAGTTGGTCCCGGCGCCCTACGCACCATGGGCGAAGAAGGTCATGGGCGACTTCACGGGCCAGGACCTGTTCACCAAGGAGAGCGACGTCGCCGAGACAGTGTGGCGAGCCGTGCACGACACGACGGGCCAGCTGCGATTCCCCGCCGGCCCCGACGCGGTCTCGCTCTCCCAGGCGAAGTGATCAGCCAGCAGGCAACGTCACGCCGCACTGACACCAGGAGCCGGCCCCGCGCCCACGCACCGGGCCGGTTCGCCGTCGGGCGCTCACCCAGGACACGTTGGTGTCGCCGCCGGCCTCCAGCGCCATGGAAGAGCGTCTTGTCCCAGCAGGGGTGTTTGGTAACTCGGGCACAGACTCGATGGTGTGGGGCCAGCGGCCGGCTTGCTGTGTGCGGCCGCCGGCCCGTCCCGCAACGGAAGTTGGCTCTCACCTCAGGTGTGCGGCGATCTCCTCGGGCGAGGGGCTGCTCAGCCAGGCGGCCTTGCCCAGCAACGGCATCAGGCGCGCGTCGAGGCTCCAGGTGGTGCCCGCGTAGGCGTAGAGAAGGGCGAGCGGGGCGAAGACGTAGCCGGCCATCACGCCGGTGTCGGTGATGCCGGACTCCGTCCACGGAAGGCCGAACGCCTCGGCAGCCGACCAGACGCCGAGCGCGTACACGGCGCTGCCGACGAACACCAGGTTGCCGAGCAGTCCGAAGATCAGGCCGACGGCGATGCAGGTCTCCACCACGGCCGTACCGACCGCGAACGCACCCGGGTGGGAGTCCGCGACCGAGTGCCACAGGCTGATCCACTGGTGCAGGACCGGGGTGTGTACCGTCTTGGCGGCGCCCATCTCGTCGTCGAGCGTCTTGCCGTGGATGAAGCCCGGAAGCCACTTGAACGAGGCGTCGACGGCCCAGACGAGGCCGAAGGCGATACGGACGGCAGCGGCGCCGTGTAAGCGGCGCAGCAGCGGTCCGGAAGGTGCCGTCGTGCTTCGGTCGGCGTCGAGAGCCGAGTTGGTGTAGGTGGCCATGGGTGACCAGTCCTTTCTGGGTCACGCTCGCACTTTCCGCAGATCCCGGCGCGGGGCATGCCGGATACGGACCCGCCGGCGAGAGAGCGGTCGCCCAGGACACCGGTGTCCTGGGCGAAGGAGCTGAACGCACCACTCTTAGTGATGGGGGATAGGGATACGTCCCATTGCCGGGTGGTCCCTTGGTGATGGGGCGATCTCACGATGTCCCAGTTATGCATGCTGATAGAGGCTCTCGGGTTAATGACAGGTTCCGGAGAGCTCAGAGTTTCTTCTGAGTATTCGGAGGAAACGCTGGAGCAGCGGCTACTGGCCTTCAAGGGTGGTGTCGTGGGGGCTGACGTCGCTTGGTCCCCGCGGTATGCCGGTTGTATGAGGTACGCGCAGGGAGGCGGGCTGACCGACGAGCGGCGCGCCTTTCGGGAGAAGCTGAGGATGGGGGCAGCCGAGCGGTCCGCCCGGGGCGAGGAGAGCGCGGCCGTCGCGCGGGATCTGCGGGTCAACGTCCGGTTGGTGCAGCGCTGGCGTAACGCCTGGTCGCAGGGCGGGCCGAGGGCACTTGCCTCGAAGGGGCCGGCGTCGTTGCCGCTGCTGAGCGACGACCTGTTCGCCGTCCTGGAGCAGGAGCTGGCCAAGGGTCCGGTGGCGCACGGCTGGCCGGACCGGACGTGGACGCTGTCGCGTATCAGGACGCGGCTGACCGCAGGCGGTTCGACAGCCCACCCGTCGATCAGTTCCCCATCCGTGGGGGTCCCGATCGCGGGGCCCGGTCGGCGTTCCTCGACCACGTCGATGAGCTACTGGTACCAGTCGTCGCCGCCCTCGGCGAGTGAACGGCCCAGGTAGTCCCGCAGGTCTCCCGCGACCCACCGGCGGCTGTCGGTCTCGTGCTCCCACACGAAGACATCTGGTCGCTGGGGTGTCTGCACGAAGGCGAACTGGTCCCCGCCTCCGTTGTCTCCGAAGAAGAGCAGAGCGTCGAAGGGCATGTACAGCTGGGCGAAAGAGCTGTCGGTACGGAAGAGGAGATTCTGCTCGACGATCTGCTCGACTGACCAGACCGTGTCCACCGCTGAGTGCCCGAGGACGCCATTGCACTCCAGGAGCAACTGCCTCAGATCGGTCGGCAGCCCCCGTCCGAGACGCTGCTCCGCGTCAACGAGGGCCTCCGCCTGTGCCGGGCTCCGGAACTCTGCCCCAGGAAAGACTTCGAGAACCGCTTCTCTCCACCCGGCCCGAAGATTACTCAGCGGTCGGCCTGGCCCCGACCAAGGGTTCGCCCCGGGACGGCTGGGCGGCAAGACTCCCAGCGAACGCACCGCTCAGACCTACCGACATCACGCTTTCAAGTTCAGTAGCGCCTGACGTCGGGCGGTGCGGGCCTCCGCGAGGTCATATTGCCGGTACCGTGCGGTGTCTACGGCGTCAAATGGCGGGCGCCAAAATCAGGAGGCACCACTTCATGCTGATTGCTCAGCGTCCCTCGTTGACCGAAGAGGTCGTCGACGAGTTCCGCTCCCGGTTCGTGATCGAGCCGCTGGAGCCGGGCTTCGGCTACACCCTCGGCAACTCGCTGCGTCGTACGCTCCTGTCCTCGATCCCGGGTGCGGCGGTCACGTCCATCCGCGTCGACGGTGTCCTGCACGAGTTCACCACCGTGCCGGGCGTCAAGGAGGACGTGATCGACGTCATTCTCAACATCAAGCAGCTGGTTGTGTCCTCGGAGCATGACGAGCCGGTCGTGATGTACCTGCGCAGGCAGGGCCCGGGTGTCGTCACCGCCGCCGACATCGCGCCGCCGGCCGGTGTCGAGGTGCACAACCCCGACCTCGTTCTGGCCACCCTGAACGCCAAGGGCAAGCTGGAGATGGAGCTGACCGTCGAGCGCGGTCGCGGCTACGTCTCCGCGGTCCAGAACAAGCAGCAGGGCCAGGAGATCGGCCGCATCCCGGTCGACTCCATCTACAGCCCGGTGCTCAAGGTCACCTACAAGGTCGAGGCGACCCGTGTCGAGCAGCGCACCGACTTCGACAAGCTGATCGTCGACGTCGAGACCAAGCAGGCCATGCGGCCGCGTGACGCGATGGCGTCGGCCGGCAAGACCCTGGTCGAGCTGTTCGGCCTGGCCCGCGAGCTGAACGTCGACGCCGAGGGCATCGACATGGGTCCGTCCCCGACGGACGCCGCTCTGGCCGCGGACCTCGCCCTGCCGATCGAGGAGCTGGAACTCACCGTCCGCTCCTACAACTGCCTCAAGCGCGAGGGCATCCACTCCGTGGGTGAGCTCGTCGCCCGTTCCGAGGCCGACCTGCTCGACATCCGCAACTTCGGTGCGAAGTCGATCGACGAGGTCAAGG
>NZ_FODD01000032.1 GCF_900110255.1 Actinacidiphila rubida | reverse complement strand
CACGCCGCCAGCGTTCGTCCTGAGCCAGGATCAAACTCTCCGTGAATGCTTCCGGGCTATCCCGGCAACACACGAAAGAGCGGCACCACGAGGAGGAATAGTCCCCGCAGTGCACAGCGTCCTCGCTGTGTCTCGCCTTCCCGCTACAGGAAGGACTTTTCAAAGGAACCACATCCACCACGGCGAACCGTGAGGGACGGGGTATCAACATATCTGGCGTTGACTTTTGGCACGCTGTTGAGTTCTCAAGGAACGGACGCTTCCTTCGGTTCCCTTTCGGGCCCCTCCGGGCTTTCCCTTCGTTGTGTTCCAACCTTAGCAGATGCTTTCCGGTCGGAATTACCACCGGGTCTTTCGGGGACACGAGTACCCGCCCGAGATTTCTCTCGAATGACGGGGGGTGTCTTCGGCAGACGATGTGGCATTGATCTTCGTCGTACGCTACCGGACAAGCCGCCCAGTTCGTGACAACCGTTCTAACCTACCTCCTCGCCCCGGGCGCGTCAAATCAGGCGAAGGTGGATGGGGGGGACTCCAGGTCCTCCAGCTCGATGCCGGGCGCGGCGAGGACGACGTCGCCCGCGATGTGAACGTCGTACTGGTCGCCGGTGGCGAGGTCGGCCACGCGGAAGTTGTCCACAGGCAGCGAACCGCTGTCCGTCGGGTGTGCTGTCCTGGTGATCAACGACCACGACTGGTCGACGGTCAGCGGAGCGAGCACGGGGGGCTGGAATGAGACGAGACGGACGCGGGTGGCCGGACCGCCGGGCTCGAGCCGGAGCAGGCGGGCGGTGGCGATCAGGAACGCCGGCGACAGTCCCGTGAACGCGTGCGCGGGCGCGTTTCCTTCTTGCGCCTGCTCGCCGGCGGGATCGGAGCGGACCCAGGTGACGCCGTCGAGGGCGGCGCCGCGAACCTGCCAGCCGCCGGCGTGGAGTTCGAGTCGGATGGGGCGGCCGAGCGCGTCGATCGTGAGGTCGACCGATCCCGCGTGATCGCCCTCGGGCGTCGTGGTCTGTGCGGTGTAGCGCCAGCCGGAAGGGCCGGTGGCGCAGTGGAAGTGTTCCTCACCGAGGGGGGTGTGGTCGTGCGTGTCATGGAACGAGTAGCGGCCGCGGGGCATGGTGTGGTCTCTGGGTTCGGCGAGGCCCCCGCCTCGCGGACGAGACGGGGGCCTCGTGCGCGTGGGATTCGTACGCGGGAGTCGCGTACGCCGCTGGTCAGTAGCGGTAGTGGTCCGACTTGTACGGGCCCTCGACCTTGACGCCGATGTAGGACGCCTGCTCCGGGCGGAGCGTGGTGAGCCTGACGCCCAGCGCGTCCAGGTGGAGACGGGCGACCTTCTCGTCCAGGTGCTTGGGCAGCACATAGACGCCGATCGGGTACTCCTCGGGCTTGGTGAAGAGCTCGATCTGGGCGAGGGTCTGGTCCGTGAAGGAGTTGGACATCACGAACGAGGGGTGACCGGTCGCGTTGCCGAGGTTCAGCAGGCGGCCCTCGGACAGCACGATGATCGTCCGGCCGTCGGCGAAGGTCCAGGTGTGGACCTGCGGCTTGACCTCGTCCTTGACGATGCCCGGGATCTTGGCCAGCCCGGCCATGTCGATCTCGTTGTCGAAGTGGCCGATGTTGCCGACGATCGCCTGGTGCTTCATCCGCTCCATGTCGGAGGCGAGGATGATGTCCCGGTTGCCGGTGGTGGTGACGAAGATGTCGGCGGTCTCGACGACGTCCTCGAGCCGCGCGACCTGGTAGCCGTCCATGGCGGCCTGCAGGGCGCAGATCGGGTCGATCTCGGTGATGATGACGCGGGCGCCCTGGCCGCGCAGCGACTCGGCGCAGCCCTTGCCGACGTCGCCGTAGCCGCAGACCACGGCGACCTTGCCGCCGATGAGGACGTCGGTGGCGCGGTTGATGCCGTCGACCAGCGAGTGGCGGCAGCCGTACTTGTTGTCGAACTTCGACTTGGTGACCGCGTCGTTGACGTTGATCGCCGGGAAGAGCAGCGTGCCCTCCTGCTGCATCTCGTACAGGCGGTGCACGCCGGTGGTGGTCTCCTCGGTCACGCCGCGGATCTCGGAGGCGAGCTGCGTCCACTTCTGGGCGTTCTCACCGAGCGTGCGGCGGAGCAGGCCGAGGATGACGCCGTACTCCTCGCTGTCGTCGGCCGCGGTGGCCGGCACGGCGCCGGCCTTCTCGAACTCGACGCCCTTGTGGACCAGGAGGGTGGCGTCGCCACCGTCGTCGAGGATCATGTTGGGGCCGCCGGTGGGGACGCCGGGCCAGGTCAGCGCCTGCTCGGTGCACCACCAGTACTCGTCGAGGGTCTCGCCCTTCCAGGCGAAGACGGGCACGCCCTGCGGGTTCTCGGGGGTGCCGTTCGGGCCGACGGCGATGGCCGCCGCTGCGTGGTCCTGGGTGGAGAAGATGTTGCAGGACGCCCAGCGGACCTCGGCGCCGAGGGCGACGAGGGTCTCGATGAGGACGGCGGTCTGCACGGTCATGTGCAGGGAGCCGGTGATGCGCGCGCCCGCCAGGGGCTGCGACTCGGCGTACTCCTTGCGGAGGGACATCAGGCCGGGCATCTCGTGCTCGGCGAGGGTGATCTCCTTGCGGCCGAAGGCGGCAAGGGACAGGTCCGCGACCTTGAAGTCGGTGGCGGTGAGGGTCATGCGTGCTGCTCCTCGCGGGTCGATTCGCGTCGGACAGGGATGGTGCGCGGCCGCGGGACGGCGTGGGGTGCCTCGACGTGCGGGCACACCTGTCCCCTGGCGGCAGCGCAATCCGTCGGAGGCCCTCTCTCCCTCGGCCGGTCACCACTGGCTGACCGCCCGACCGCCATCAGCAGCGACGTCTGGCTACGAACGAATCTACACCGGTGCGCCGGTCTGACGCAGTGCGTCTCGAGTGGCCCGCGGGTCAGCGTCCGCCAGGAGTCTGGTCGGGGTCGGGGCCCGCCGCGGCCGCGGCCTCGCTGTAGATGTCGGGTTCGAGGTAGATGGCGCGGGCGAAGGGTTCGGCGGCGCGGATGCGCTCCTCGGCGGCGTCGATGGCGCGCGCCACCTCGGTGGCGGTGTCGTCGTGCCGGACGGCGATCTTCGCGGCGACCAGGAGTTCCTCCGGGCCGAGGTGGAGGGTGCGCATGTGGATGATCCCGGTGACGGTGGTGCCGTCGACGGTCGCGGCGCGGATCCGCTGCAGGGACTCGGGGCCGGCGCCCTCGCCGATGAGCAGCGACTTGGTCTCGGCGGCGAGGACGAGAGCGATGCAGATGAGCAGGGTGCCGATGCAGAGGGTGCCGATGCCGTCCCAGACCCCGCTGTCGGTGGCCAGCGAGATGCCGACGCCGGCCAGGGCGAAGGCCAGACCGATGAGGGCGCCGAAGTCCTCCAGGAGGACGACGGGCAGTTCGGGGGCCTTGGCCCGGCGGATGAACTCGGTCCACGACATCGTGCCGCGGGTGTGGTTGGACTCCTTGATGGCGGTGCGGAAGGAGGAGCCTTCGGCGACGATCGCGAAGAGCAGGACGCCGACGGGCCAGTACCAGTGCTCGATGGGGTGCGGGTGGCGCACCTTCTCGTAGCCCTCGTAGAGGGCGAACATGCCGCCGACGGAGAACAGGACGATGGAGACGAGGAAGGCGTAGACGTACCGCTCGCGGCCGTAGCCGAAGGGATGCTCCTCGTTGGCGGCGCGCTTGGCCTTCTTGCCGCCGATCAGCAGCAGGGCCTGGTTGCCGGAGTCCGCGACGGAGTGCACGCCCTCGGCCAGCATGGAGGAGGAGCCGCTGAACGCGAAGGCCACGAACTTCGACGCGGCGATGGCGAGGTTGGCGCTGAGTGCTGCGACGATCGCCCTGGTTCCGCCTGACGCGCTCATAGGTGCTGGTGGTCCCTTCCCTCGTCCGCCTTTGCCGCGCCTTTACGTGCGCGACGGACGGACATTGTTGCAGCCTCGGTCTCCGCGGGTTCCTCAGGCGGTCACGGTGGCCCGGAAGACGGTGCCGTTGCCGGTGATGCTGGTGCGCTCGGTCGCCGGGACGTAGGCGGACTCGCCGGGCCCCAGGGTCAGGGTGCCGTTGCCGGCGCCGATGGTCTCCAGGTGGGCGATCCCGCTGGTGCACAGCAGGATCTGCGGGGTGCCGGCCTCCAGGACGCTGGGGTCGGAGCCGGGCGCCAGGGAGTACCGGGACAGGCGGAACTCGTCGATGGGCGCGGCGTACAGCTCCTCGCCGTCGGGGCCGGCCTCGGGGCGCAGCACGCCGGGGTCGCCGGCCTCGAAGCGGACGATGCGCAGGAGTTCGGGGACGTCGATGTGCTTGGGGGTGAGGCCGCAGCGCAGCACGTTGTCGGAGTTGGCCATGATCTCGACGCCGAGGCCGTCGAGGTAGGCGTGCGGGACGCCGGCGCCGAGGTAGAGGGCCTCGCCGGGCTGGAGCCTGACGTGGTTGAGGAGCATCGCGGCGATGATGCCGCGGTCGCCGGGGAAGCTGTGCGCGGCCTTGGCGTAGGCGGCGTAGTCGGAGGCGAAGGGGGTGGTGGGGTCGGCGGACAGGCGCCGGGCGGCTTCGGTGGCCGCGTGCACGGTGGCGGCGATGGCGTGCGGTTCGGCGCCGAGCACGGCGGCCAGGACCTCGCGCAGGGCCCGGTCCTCGGGGTGGGCGCGCAGGATGTCGACGTAGGGGGTGAGGGTGTCGACGCCGAGGGCTTCGATGAGTTCGGCTGCCTGGGCGGGGTCGCGGAAGCCGCACAGGCCGTCGAACTCGGACAGCGCCACGATCATCTCGGGCTTGTGGTTGGCGTCCTTGTAGTTGCGCTCGGGGGCGTCCAGCGGGATGCCGCGGGCCTCCTCGTCGGCGAACCCGGCCTTGGCCTGGGCCAGGTCGGGGTGGACCTGGACGGACAGAGGGGCGCCGGCGGCCAGCACCTTGAGCAGGAAGGGCAGGGTGGGGCCGAACCGCTTGACGCTGGACTCGCCGAGTTCTCCGGCGGGGTCGGCCGCGATGACGACGTCGAGGGGTTCGGGGCCGTTGCCGCGGTCGATGCGGGAGGGTGCGCCGGGATGGGCGCCCATCCACAGTTCGGCCTGGGGCTCTCCGGTGGGCTCGGTGCCGAGGAGGTCGGGGATGGCGGTGAGCGAACCCCAGGCGTACGGGCGGATGGTGGTGATGAGGCGGTTCATGCCGGTCATGGTCTCTCGGTCGAAGCGACGGCCAGGTAGACGGCCGCGAAATCCGTCAGGGCGAGGAGTTCGGCCGCGGTGTCCAGGGGGGTACCGTCCGCGGCAGAGATCTCACTCAGGGGTGTGTCGTGGGCGTAGGCCTGCTCGCGGGCCGCGGGGGCGGCCGAGCCTGCCTGCTCGGCGGACTCCTGGAGCAGCACGATCCGCAGGCGCAGACCGCCGGGGTCCTCGACGCGGTCGCGGAAGAAGTCCTCGGGGTCGGCGGCCAGTGCGCGGGCGCCGGCCTGGAGGGGGCCGTGGACGGTGAGGGCGGCGGGCAGTTCGGCGGCGAGCGCGGGGCGCCCGGCATGGGTGGCCAGCACGGTGGCGAAGCGACGGGCGCCGGCGGCGGCGATCCGGCCCTGGCTCCACAACAGCGGCAGGGACTCGTCGAGTTCGGCGGCGAGCGTCTTGGCCGGGTTGGTGTAGGTGGCGATCGCCGGGCCGCAGCGGGTGGCGACGTCGTCGAGGCGGTCGGCGACGCCCTGGAGGGCGGCGGTGGGAGCGCTGAGGACGCCGAGCCGGTCGGCGAGGGCGAGCAGGGGGGTGGCCAGGGCCCAGAAGGCGCCGGTGTCGGCGGTGGTGTCCCCCGGGGCGCCGGTGGCACTGCCGCCGGGGGCGCTGGCGTCCCAGCCCGGGCCGGCGGCGCCGTTGGTGTCGGAGGCGAAGGGCAGGGCCATGCCGCGCACCTGCCCCACGGCTTCGGCGAGCGGCGTGCCGGCGGGGGCGACCGCGCAGGCGGTGCAGCCGCGCCGGTAGGCCTGTTCCACCAGGTCGGTGAGGCCCTGCTCGTTGCCGCGGGGGGTGAGCAGGAGGAGCAGGTCGAGGGGGCCGGCCCAGCCGGGCAGCGTCCACCGGGACTGCTGCGGGGTGGGTCCGGTGGGGCTCAGCAGCTCCACCGGGCAGGTGCCGGAGCCGAGGGCGCCGAGCAGGTCGGCGACGGCGGCGGCTTCGGGGCCGTTGCCGGCCACGATCAGGGTGCGCGGGCGTCCGTCGGGCCGCAGGCCGGTCAGGCCGGCCTCGTCGGCGAGCCGCAGGGCGGTGCGGACTCGTGCTCCGGCGGCGGCGACGCCACGTAGCAGCCCGTGGACGTCGGCGCGGGCGAGCCGGTCGGGGTCGTCCAGCAGGGACTCGTCGAACACTGCGACCTCCCGGTCGGATGCGGCCTGGTCCGGCCGTGCCGGGACGTGGGCCGGCGCGGCCTGGATGCGCGCGGTCCGGGCCGTGCGGCCCGGTCGAGCGGTCCGGTCAGGAGGGGCGGCGGGCCTCGTCGACGAGCAGGACGGGGATCTCGTCCCGGACCGGGTAGGCCAGGCCGCAGCTGTCGGAGGTGCAGACGAGCTCGCTCGCGTCGGCGTCCTCGCGCAGCGGCGCGTGGCAGGCCGGGCAGGCGAGGATCTCCAGCAGGCTGGGTTCGACGAGCGGCATTGCGGTGTCCTCCGGACGGTTGCGGCGATCGGGGCGGGACTGGGCGGTGCGGGCGCGGGCGCACGGGGCGAACCGTGCGATCCGCGCGAACGCGTGATCCGGTGCGGCGTGCCGCCCGCCGTGCCTGCGGCTCTCGCTCCGTGCCCTCAGCCTATCGCCGTGGATCAGGCCCGCACGATCCCCAGGACCTCGTCGCGGAGGTGCGCGACGGTGGCGGCGTCGCGGGCCTCGACGTTGAGCCGCAGCAGCGGCTCGGTGTTGGAGGGGCGCAGGTTGAACCACCAGTCGTCGCCGGAGACGGTCAGGCCGTCGAGTTCGTCAAAGCCGACGCCCTCGCGTCCGGTGAACGCGGCCCGCACGGCCGCGGTGCTGGCGGCCTGGTCGGCGACGGTGCTGTTGATCTCGCCGGAGGCGGCGTAGCGGTCGTAGGCGGCGACGAGCGCGGACACCGGGCCCTCCTGGGTGCCGAGCGCGGCCAGCAGGTGGAGCGCGGCGAGCATGCCGGTGTCGGCGTTCCAGAAGTCCCGGAAGTAGTAGTGCGCGGAGTGCTCGCCGCCGAAGACGGCGCCGGCGGCGGCCATCTCCTGCTTGATGAAGGAGTGCCCGACGCGGGTGCGGACCGGCTTCCCGCCGTGCTCGGTGACGATCTCCGGCACCGACCGGGAGGTGATGAGGTTGTGGATGATCGTGGCGCCGGGGTTCTTGGCCAGCTCGCGCTCGGCGACGAGGGCGGTGACGGCGGACGGCGACACGGGTTCGCCGCGCTCGTCGACGGCGAAGCAGCGGTCGGCGTCGCCGTCGAAGGCCAGGCCGATGTCGGCGCCGGTCTCGCGCACCTTGGCCTGCAGGTCCACGAGGTTCTTCGGGTCGAGGGGGTTGGCCTCGTGGTGGGGGAAGGTGCCGTCGAGCTCGAAGTACAGCGGCACCAGGTCGAGCGGCAGCCCGTCGAGGACGGTGGGCACGGTGTGGCCGCCCATGCCGTTGCCGGCGTCGACCACGACCTTCAGCGGCCTGATGGCGGACAGGTCCACGAGGGAGCGCAGGAAGCTGGCGTAGTCGGCGAGGACGTCGCGGGCCGTGAGGGTGCCGGGGGGGGCGGCGGAGGCCGGCACCCCGGTCTCGGACCACTTCTCGGCGAGGTCGCGGATCTCGGTGAGACCGGTGTCCTGGCCGATGGGCGCGGCGCCGGCGCGGCACATCTTGATGCCGTTGTACCGGGCCGGGTTGTGGCTGGCGGTGAACATCGCGCCGGGCAGGCCGAGGCGGCCGCTGGCGAAGTACAGCTCGTCGGTGGAGCACAGGCCGATCTCGGTGACGTCCGCGCCGCGGGAGGCGGCACCGCGGGCGAAGGCCCGGGACAGTCCCGGCGAGGACGGCCGCATGTCGTGGCCGACGACGACGGCGGTGGCCTCGGTGACGGTCGCGAAGGCCGCGCCGAAGATCTCGGCGAGGGGCTCGTCCCACTGGTCGGGTACGACGCCGCGCACGTCGTAGGCCTTGACGATCTGCGACAAATCGGCCACTTCGCACCTCTGCTGTACGGGTTCTGAACGGTGGGGACGCTTTTCGCACCCCGAGGAGCCACAACCTACCGAAGCACGACGGTCCGCCGGCCGCACGACCCCGGGCTCAGGACTCGGGCGAGCGCAGCACCCTCAGATGGCCGCGCCGGGCGACCTCCATCGGATCGATGTCGCGGGCCGCGCCGCGGGCCGCGCGCTCCTGCGGCCGGGCCGCCTCGCGCACCGCGTTGGCCAGGGCCTCCAGGTCGTCGCCGCTGGGGCGCACCGGACCGGAGTCGGTCGCCAGCCGCACCACTTCCCAGCCGCGCGGGGCGGTGAGCCGTTCGGAGTGCTCGGAGCACAGGTCGTAGCAGTGGGGCTCGGCGTAGGTCGCGAGCGGGCCGAGGACGGCGGTGGAGTCCGCGTAGACGTACGTCAGCGTCGCGACGGCGGGGCGGCCGCAAGCGGTGCGCGAACAGCGACGTACAGGGCTCACGAGGTTGGACGGTACCGCACTCTTGAGCGGGCCGCGACGACTCTCCGGGAGGTCACCCGGTCGTGTCGCCGGAGTACGTCCGGAATCGATCGTTCCGTGCCGCGGGCCCTGACCTGCGGGTACGGCAGGGCGCCGCCTCCGGCTACCCAAGGTAACGGTCACCCCGCCCCTCCCACCGGCGGCGTCTTCGGTCGCGGGCTGGCGTATATACGACACATTCCTGGCCTGATGCGGTCCCAACCGCCGCCCTCGGAGGCGGCAATAGGGCGGCAATACGGCGGCGCTTCGCTCTTTGGAGGACAAGGGCCCGATCCCGTGCTGTACGTGCCTGCTCGCAGGACTAGGCTCACGCTGATGGACAGCACGGCACCCACCCCACCGACTCCCCCCGCACCGCGTCCGCGCCACCGCGACCGCCACGGGCGCGGGATGCGCGGACCCATCGCGCCCCCGCAGGTGCCGCTGGCCCTCAGCCGCGCGGACGCCTTCGACGACCTGGTGCGGGACGCCGCCGACCGGCTGGAGCGGCGCTGGCCGCAACTGGCCGACGTCGAGTTCGCCGTCCAGGAGGTGCCGTGGCCGCAGGACGGCCCGACCCCGGACGGCGACCCGGTGCCGCTGGGCCGGCTGATCGGCGCCGCGAAGGACCGCCCCAGCCGGATCGTGATCTACCGCCGGCCCGTGGAGATCCGCGCGAAGAACCGCGACGAACGGGCGCTGCTGGTCCACGAGGTCGTCGTCGAACAGGTCGCCGAGCTGCTCGGGCTGTCCCCGGAGAACGTCGACCCCAAGTACGGCGAGGACTGAGCCGCCGGACCCATGGCGTGCGGACGGCCGGCTCGGGGCCGGGTCTCGCCTCGGCCGTTCGGCGGAACGCGCGCGCCCCGGTCCGCAGCTGGACCGGGGCACGCGTCCACGGTTTCACGACGTCCGCGGTTCACGCGTTCAGCGGTTCAGGATCCGCAGTTCCGGCCCGGCCTTCGGCACCGCCACCATGCCCCGGTCGTCGGGCATCGGCTGGATGGTGAACATCGGGATGCCGTTGAGGGGCAGCGTCAGCGTCCGCGACGCGTAGAGGGTGCCGCCGCCGGGCGCCGGCTCGACCGTCACCGCGAACGCGCCCTTGCCGCCGCTCGGCGCCTCCGGCACGACGGACAGCGTCGTGCCCGCCTTGACCGTGACGGTCTTGGTCACCGCCTCACCGCCGGATGCCCCGGCCGAGGAGGTGATCTTGACGCTGGTGTCCTTGCCGGTCGCGGTCAGGTTCAGCGTCGAGGACTTGGCCCGGTTGTCGGCGACCGTGGCCCGGGTGTCGACCGGGGCCGTCGCCGGCAGGAACGCCAGGTCCTGCGAGCCGCTCTTGCCGCGGGTGACGCGCAGCGCGGCGACCACGGGGACGGCGCTGTGCACCGTGCTCGACCCGAGCAGAAGGGAACCGGCCTCGCCCTTGGTGAGGTCGCCCAGGTCGACCGCGGTCGTCATCCCGCTCTTGACGTGCAGGCTCTCGTTGCCGGCAGGCGTGATGGAGCCCGTGGACGTGGCCAGCTTCAGCGTCAGGTCCGCGTCGTCGGAACCCGGGTCGAAGACGACCAGGCGCACGTCGGTGGCGTCGGCGGGGATGCCCGGCATCACCAGGCTCGTCGCCGGGTCGCCGGAGGCCGGCAGCCAGTCCGCGCCCTTGTTGCCGTCGGTCGCCTGCACCGAGGCGCCGACGCGGCCGCTGCGCGCGACCACGTGCAGCGTCAGGTCCTGCTGCTTGTCGGCGACCAGCGTGGACAGCAGGACCGGCTCGGAGCTGTCGCCCGGGACGGTGATGCCGTCGCCCGTCGCCGCCTTCAGCTGGCCGTCCTTGCCGTACAGCTGGACGTCCACGACGGCCGGCGCCTCGTCGGGGTTGACCAGGTGCAGGTAGTCCTGGCGGCCCGTCGCGGTGCTCGCGCCGGCGAACCAGAACTCGCTGTCAGGGACGAGGCAGGAGGTGCCCAGCAGCCCGCGCGCGGAGCCGGAGTCGACCACGGTGGTCTGCTGCACGGTCCAGCCCGGGGCCAGCGGCCCGTCGGCGGTGCCGACCAGCGCGGGCGCGTCCGACTGGTCGGTGGTGGCGGTCACCGGCTTGCCCGGTGCCGTCAGCTTCGCGAGCGGCTTGCCCTTGGCCGCCGCCGGGACCAGCGAGGCGCTGCCGCCGGAGGCCCCGGACGCACCGGAGGCCCCGGACGAGTCGGACGCGCCCGCGGGCCCGGAGGAGCCCGGCGTGAACGACGTGTACGTGGTGGTGGCGAACTCCGACGAGGACGGCGCGGGGCACAGCAGCGTGGTGCGCTGCACCGGGAGCCGCGTCGGGCTGGTCGTGGTGGCCGCCGTCGAGCTGCCGCCGCCGGTGAGCGAGGCGGCGCCGGTGAGGGCGATCAGGGCGGCGACCACGCCGGCCAGGGAGATCGTGCTGCGGTTCACCGGTGGTCGCTCCCGTCGTGGCGCTGGTCGTCCTCTGCGTAGTAGCCGGCCGGATCGGCCTGGCCGCCGTGGCCCGCTCCCTCGGCGGCGCCGTGGTGGCCGGGGTAGCCCTGCTGCCCGTAGCCGTTCTGCTCGCCGTAGCCCTGGTCCGCGTATCCGGGCTGCCCGTCCGTACCGGGGGCCGGCGCGTAGGGGTCGTAGCCGGGCTGCTGCGGGACGTACCCGTAGCCGTCCCCGTACGCGCCCTGCTCGGCGCCGTAGCCGCCCTGGTCGGGGTAGCCCTGCTGCCCGTCCCACTGGCCGGCGGGGTCGCCCGCCTGCGCGTAGGCGGGGTCGACGTAGCCCTCCTGGTAGCCGTAGTCGGTCCCGGCCGGGGCCGCGTACGGGTCGTACGCGCCCTCTTGGGTGCCGTATCCCGGCTGGGCGGCCGCGTAGGCGGCAGCGGCGTCCTCGGAGGCGTCGTAGTTGCCCTCCTCGTGAGCGGCCTCGTCCGGTCCGTCGTGCTCGCCGGTGTCGTGCGCGCCTTGCTGCGCGGCGGCCTCCGCCTCGGCCGCGGCCTGCAGGCGGCGGGCCCTGCGGCCCTCGCCCGAGGCCTGGGCCGGGATCGCGGCCGCCGGGGCCTCGGCGTCCGGCAGGTCGTCGTCGACGTCGCGGCGGCGGCCCGGCAGGGCCAGCACGATCGTGACGAGCAGGAGGAACGCCTGCGCGCCCAGCCACCCGACGTGGGTGATCGGCTCCTCGTACGTCACGTCCAGCCGGCCGCCGGTGGAGGGCAGTGCGAAGCCCTGCGCCCAGCCGTCGACGGTCGTCGGCGACAGCGAGGTGCCGTCGAGGGTGGCGCGCCAGCCGGACGCGGCGGAGTCCGCGAGCCGCAGCACCCGGCCGGACGGGCCGGCGGGCACGGTGGTGTGCGCCTCGACGCGGCCCGAGGGCACGGAGACGGGCTGCGCGCCCTTGCTGGTGATGGTGATGCGGGAGACGGTCGCGTCGACCCGCCACAGCTCGCTGCCGTCGGTCTGGCTCACCCGGGACAGGCCCGGGGTGCTGTCCAGGATGCGGCCGAAGGAGCGCGGCGATCCCTGCTGCGCGAGCACGTAGCGGATGGCGTAGCCGGCGAGCCGGCTGCCCTGGTCGGCGCCGGAGCCGGCGACGAGGTTGGCGACGACGGTGTCGAGCGTGGGGTCGGCGGGGGCCGAGGCGGCGAGTTCCGCGTCGCCGATCTGGGCGCCGGAGCCGCGCACCAGGGCGTAGGTGACGTCGCCCGGGGTCCCGTTGAGCACCAGGGTGCGGGGCTGGTCGCGGGTGGTGGCCTCCTCGGCCACGAACGCCGGCACCTGCTGCGGATCGCCGCGCTTGATGGGGCCGTTGGCGCCGTCCACGACCCAGGTGAACGCGGCGAGCAGCGGCGCCGCGACGGCGGCGACCGCGATGAGGCCGGCCACCGGCTGGCGCCAGCCGAAGCCGCTGGCGGCGATGCGCTCGTTGGCGCCCTCGGCGCCGATCGTGGCGGCCGCCAGCAGCGCGAGGCCGTAGACGAGGGTGGCCGGGCCCGCCCAGTCCTTGCCGTTCTCCACGACGGCGAACAGCAGGCCGGTCAGGGCCGCGGCCCACGCCGCGGTGATGGCGGTGCGGCGGGTGCCGCGCATGAGGGCGGCGAGCGCGGCCAGCACGACGCCGACGAGCAGGAAGCCGCCGGACGCCTTGGGCCCGCCGGGGCTGAGCAGCAGGAGGTTCAGGCCAGAGGCGCTCTTGCTGCCGTATGTCAGGCCGGCCTCGTGGAGGAGGCGGCCGGGGTGCGCGAGCAGGCCGAGGGACCAGGGGGCGAGCAGCACCATCGGCGTCACCAGCACGGCCGCGGAGCGCAGCACGTGCGGGACGACCAGCTGGGCGGCGCCGCCGGCCAGCCGCCAGCCGAGCACGGCGGCGGCCAGCACCAGGGCGATCAGCCAGGTGACCGGGGTGAAGGCGGTGGTGAAGGTGAGCATCAGCGCCAGCGCCCAGGTGGCCCGCCAGCCCGGTTTCACACCGCGCTCGATGGCGGACGATCCCAGCTGGAGACCGGCGTACGACACGGCGGCGCGGGCCATCAGCGGCAGCAGGATGGCCAGCACGGCGGTGCCGAGCCGGCCGCCGGCCAGGGCGCCGGTGGCGGCGGGCAGGAACGCGTAGGCCACCGAGGCCCAGGCACGCAGCAGACGCGACTCGACCAGGGGGCGCGACGCGAAGTAGGCGGTGATGCCGGCCAGCGGCACGGAGGCGACCAGGAACAGCGTCAGGGTCAGGCTGGTGGAGCCGAACAGCACGGTCGCGAAGATCGCGAGCACCGCGAGGTACGGGGGTGCGGACTCGGTGCCGCCGGTGCCGAGGGCGTGCCACGAGCCCGCGTAGGCGCCCCACAGGTCGGAGGCGCCGGAGCCGACCGGCAGCAGGGCGCCGCCGGACAGCGTGCCGCCGCCGAGCAGGGAGCGGCAGGCGGCCAGCGACACGGCGAGCAGCACGGCGAAGAGCACCGGACCGGGCTTGCGGGCCAGCCGCTTGAGCCGGGCGAACTGCTCGACCTCCAGGAACTCGCCGTCCTCCTCGCCCGGCCCGGACTCCACCGCGCCGCCGTGGCGTCCGGCGGCGGCGGTCGAGGCGTCGGCGCGTCCGGCGATGTTGCTGACGACCTGGTCGACGGTGGCACGGACGGTCGCGCCGGGTGGCGGGAACAGCGGCCGCAGTTCGGCGGGCGGGACGACGCCGCGGCCGCGTCTGTGCCGGGCTCCCATGAGCCGGCCGGGCCGCAGCAGGACGCCGAGCAGGCCGACGATCTCGTCCACGGCCTGCCCGGGCACCTTGCCGACCAGGTAGGCCAGGGTGCGCAGCAGGGTGCCGACGACGATCCGGAGCACCACGTACGGGAGCAGCGGACCGCGGGTGTTGGCGAGCAGCGTGTAGACGGCGCCGGCCTTGTCGACGCGGTGCGGGTTGACCGCGGAGCGGCCCGCGCAGTCGACCGGGCGGCGCTCGCGGGAGGCCGCCTCGGCGTGGCGCAGGATCGCGTCGGGGGCGACCATCACGCTGTGGCCGGCGGCCTGGACGCGCCAGCAGAAGTCGACGTCGTCGCGCATGAGGGCGATCCGGCGGTCGAAGCCGCCGAGTTCCTCCCACACGTCGCGGCGCACCAGCATGCCCGCGGACGACACGGACAGCACCTGGCGCACCTGGTCGTGCTGGCCCTGGTCCTGCTCGCGGCGCTCGAGGCCGGTCCAGCGGCGGCCGCTGCGGGCGATGCTGACGCCGACCTCCAGCAGCTGCCTGCGGTCGTACCAGGAGCGGAGCTTGGGGCCGATGACGGCGGCCGAGGGGGTCGCCTCGGCGGTGCGCAGCAGTGCGGACAGGGCGTCGGGGTCGGGCTCGCAGTCGTCGTGCAGCAGCCACAGCCACTGCACGGGCTCGCCGTGCGGCCGGTCGTCCTCGTCGTACGACTCGTCGTTCCACGTGCGGTTGACGGGGTCCCAGCCGCTGCGGCGCGCGGCGAGGTACGGCAGGTCGTCGGCGGTCAGCGGCGGTACGGCGCGCACGGCCTCGTCGACGGCGGCGCCGAAGCCGGTGCGGCGGGCGAGGTGCAGGACGCGCTGGTCGCCGAGCGCCTCGGCGAGGAGGCGGGCGGAGTCGTCGGCGCTGCCGGTGTCGGCGGCGATGACGTCCTGGACCGGGCGGTTCTGGGTGAGCAGCCCGTCGAGGGCCTGGCGCAGCCAGCGCGCGCCGTCGTGCGCGACGAGCACGGCGGTGACGACGTGGCGCGGGAACTCAGGGGTGCCGGCCGGATGGGCGGCCGGTGCTGGGCTGTTCACGGACATCGAGGTTCGGGCCCCGGTTCGCTGGACTGCGGTGGACGCAACCGTCCCGGCGGGTGCGGGGGCGGACGTCTCGGACGGCCACCCACACTAACGGCTCACACCGCGGCCGCCGTCCGGGTGTGAGAACAACGGCAGCCCGCCTGGCCCGCGCGGGGGCGGGCAGGACGGGCTGCGGCAGGGCTCTGACCGGGCCGTTTGCCCGGGACGGCACCGGGACACGGGGGCCGCCGGGAGGCCTCGGGGTCAGACGACGCCCTTCTTCAGACGGCGTCGCTCGCGCTCGGACAGGCCGCCCCAGATGCCGAACCGCTCGTCGTTGGCGAGCGCGTACTCCAGGCAGTCGGACCGGACTTCGCACGCGAGGCAGACTTTCTTCGCCTCACGCGTGGATCCGCCCTTTTCGGGGAAGAACGACTCAGGGTCGGTCTGCGCACAGAGCGCGCGCTCCTGCCAGCCGAGTTCCTCGTCGGCCTCCTCGGCCAGCAGCAACTGGAACTGCTCGGTCATGCGCGCCCCTCGTCTGTCGTGCTTCCCCGTTGTTCCCTGCCGTCACCTGGTCCGGCTGAACGACACGAGTGAAATTACAAGTGTGTGGATCCGGGCCAGTCAAGCGGAGATCTGCTATTGGGTCCGTTATTCACTCCGCTGAACCAAGGGGTGACAGAAAGTGTTGAAATCAGCCCAAATTCCTGCATGCGTCAACCCTGGTCCGACCGATCACCCGCTCACACTCCGTCAGACGCAGTCGCGTCGCGCGGCGTTCCGCCCTCGGGGGTGAAGCGTTGTGGATCACATTTCCATCACAGAAGTACAACGTCACACCACGCGACACGTTCTCCAGGACCGGAATCGGATCTGCATCGGATCTGCACGGATGCCGCACCACCTATCCCCACAGCGCAGTGCACAAACCTTTCAGCACCTCGCGTTACCGGATCAGGTGAACCTGAAGGACATAACGGACATCCGTTTGACAAGCGGCCTACCGGCCCGGTCTCCTTGACGCCATGTACGCCGAGCAGCACGCGCCCTTCCGGACTCGCCTGAGCGAGTCCCGCTGCGTCGCGCTCGCGCAGAGCTGTTGTCGTTCCTGTCGCTGCCGCTGATTCCCCCCGCCCGGGCCGTCTCCCGGACCCGGCGCCGTCCGCATCACGCGCATCACAAGGAACGCATCCCATGGCTTCCGTGCACCCCCCGCACGCCCTGAGCACCGAATACGCCGCGAACACCGCGAACACCGAGTACCCCTCGTACTCCGACGTCTCGATCGCCGGTGACCCGCTGGCACTGCCCCACCTGCTCCCGGCGGTGCCCCAACACCCCGGCACCGTCGCCGAGTTCGCCGGACTCGCGCGCTCCCTGGCCGCCGACCGCGCCCAGTGGGCCCCGCTGGTGCGCTACGACGCCACCACCCGCTGGTACGCCCGCCTGCGGACCGGCCCCGGCTACGAGGTGTGGCTGCTGAGCTGGCTCCCCGGGCAGGGCAGCGGCCTGCACGACCACGGCGGCTCCTCGGCCGTCCTCACCGTGCTCGACGGCACCCTGCACGAACGCGCCCTGCCCCGTGCCGACCGCGGCGGCGAGACACGGCGCGGCCTGTCCCCCGGCGCGCAGCGCGTGTTCGCCCCCGGCTACGTCCACGAGGTGGTCAACGACTCCCTCGAACCCGCCGTCAGCCTGCACGTGTACTTCCCCGGACTGACCGAGATGACGCCGTACGCCTGCACGCCGACGGCGCACGGCAGGCCCGCGAGCGCCCCCGCCGGACGCTGAACTCTCCGGCGCCCTCGGCGTGCTGCAAGACTGGGCGTCATGCGAATCGTGGTTCTGGCCGGAGGTATCGGAGGCGCGCGCTTCCTGCGCGGCCTCAAGGCAGCGGCGCCGGAGGCGGAGATCACCGTCGTCGGCAACACCGGAGACGACATCCACCTGTTCGGGCTGAAGGTCTGCCCCGACCTCGACACGGTCATGTACACCCTCGGCGGCGGCATCCACGAGGAGCAGGGCTGGGGACGTGCCGACGAGACCTTCACCGTCAAGGAGGAGCTCGCCGCCTACGGGGTGGGCCCCGAGTGGTTCGGGCTCGGGGACCGGGACTTCGCGACCCACATCGTCCGCACCCAGATGATCGGCGCCGGCTACCCGCTCAGCGCCGTCACCGAGGCGCTGTGCGCGCGCTGGCAGCCCGGCGTGCGGCTGCTGCCGATGTCCGACGACCGCGTCGAGACCCATGTGCTGATCGAGGCCGACGGCGAGCGCAAGGCCGTGCACTTCCAGGAGTACTGGGTGCGGCTGCGCGCCTCGGTCCCCGCCCAGGCCGTCCTGCCCGTCGGCGCCGAGGCGGCCAAGCCCGCGCCCGGCGTGCTGGAGGCGATCGCCGCCGCCGACGTCATCGTCTTCCCGCCGTCCAACCCGGTGGTGAGCATCGGCACCATCCTCGCGGTGCCCGGCATCCGCGAGGCCATCGCCGAGGCCGGTGTGCCCGTCGTGGGCCTGTCCCCGATCGTCGGGGACGCCCCGGTGCGCGGCATGGCCGACAAGGTGCTCGCCGCGGTCGGCGTGGAGTCCACCGCCGCCGCGGTCGCCGCCCACTACGGCAGCGGGCTGCTCGACGGCTGGCTCGTCGACACCGTCGACGCGGGCGTGGTCGGCGAGGTCGAGGCGGCCGGCATCCGCTGCCGCGCCATCCCGCTGATGATGTCCGACCTGGACGCGACGACCCGCATGGCCCGCGAGGCGCTCGACCTGGCCGAAGAGGTGCGCGCGTGAACTCCCCCGCCGCCGCGCCGCGTTACGAGGTCTTCGGCGTGCCCGGCATCGGCGAGGTGCAGCCCGGCGACGACGTCGCCAAGCTCATCGCCGCCACCGGTACCGCGCTCGCCGACGGCGACGTGGTGATCGTCACGTCCAAGATCGTCAGCAAGGCCGAGGGCCGGCTGGTGCGCGCGGACGACCGCGAGGCCGCGATCGACGCCGAGACCGTCCGTCTGGTCGCCCGGCGCGGCCCGACACGCATCGTCGAGACCCGGCACGGCTTCGTCATGGCCGCCGCCGGTGTCGACGCCTCCAACACCCCGGCCGGCACCGTGCTGCTGCTCCCCGAGGACCCCGACGCGTCCGCCCGCCGCATCCGCGAGCGCCTGCACGCGGACCTCGGTGTGCGCGTGGGCGTCGTCCTCACCGACACCTTCGGCCGGCCCTGGCGCAACGGCCTGACCGACGTGGCGATCGGCGCGTCCGGCGTCCGCGTCCTGGACGACCTGCGCGGCGGGCGGGACGCCCACGGCAACCCGCTCAACGTGACGGTCACCGCCACCGCCGACGAACTGGCCGCCGCCGGCGAGCTGGTCAAGGGCAAGGCCGACGGCCTGCCGGTGGCCGTGGTGCGCGGCCTGCCCGCCGTGGTCGACCCCGCGCCCGGCGACGACGATCCCGGGGCCCGGCCCCTCGTGCGCTCCGCCGCCGACGACATGTTCCGGCTCGGCACCTCCGAGGCGGTGCGCGAGGCGGTGTCGCTGCGGCGCACCGTCCGCGAGTTCACCTCCGAGCCGGTCGACCCCGCGGCCGTCCGCCGCGCCGTCGCCCTCGCGGTCACCGCGCCCGCGCCGCACCACACCACCCCCTGGCGCTTCGTCCTCCTGGAGACCCCCGAGGTGCGGACCCGGCTCCTCGACGCCATGCGCGACGCCTGGGAGGCGGACCTGCGCCGCGACGGCTTCTCCGAGACCAGCATCGCCAAGCGGCTCCGCCGCGGGGACGTGCTGCGCCGCGCGCCCTACCTCGTCGTCCCGTGCCTCGTCGCCGACGGCGCCCACCCCTACCCCGACGCGCGGCGTTCCGCCGCCGAACGCGAGATGTTCGTCGTGGCCGCCGGGGCCGGCGTGCAGAACTTCCTCGTCGCCCTGGCCGGCGAGCAGCTCGGCTCCGCGTGGGTGTCGTCCACGATGTTCTGCCGCGACGTGGTCCGGGACGTGCTCGGCCTGCCCGGGGACTGGGATCCGATGGGGGCGGTGGCCGTCGGACGGCCCGCGGTCGCGCCTCCGGCGCGGGCGGTTCGTGAAGCTGAGCCGTTTCTGGCGGTGCGTTAGCTTTTTTTTTCCCGTTTTTCTCCCACCCGCCCGCCCTCCCCCAGACTCCGTCCGGGGGTGCCCCCAGGCCGTCCGAAGGTGCGGGTCTCTGGTGGCTGGGTCGGTGGAAAACGGAAAAAGCGAGCTACGACCGCCACGACGGAGGATTCGGTGCCAGCCGAGGCGCCCGCCTCGGCGGGCCCGGCGCCCCGAGAACGATGAGCCGGGCAGCCCGGTGCCGCTGCCCGGCGTACGGCTCCAGCAACCTCAGCATCGTCTCGTCGTCGGACTTCTGCTCGCCGGTGAGCGCGAACCCGATGTGATGCGGAAGGTGCAGGTCCCCGACCGTCACCGCGTCCGCCGCACCGTGGCTGCGCTGCAGCGTCTCCGCGGCCGTCCACGGTCCGATCCCGGGGATCGTCTGGAGGCGCAGCCCCGCCTCGGCCGGGTCCAGCGCGGCCAGCGCGTCGATCCGCGCGCCGACGCGGACCGCGCGCATCACCGTGGACGCGCGCTTGTTGTCGACGCCCGCGCAGTGCCAGTCCCAGGAGGGCACGCGGGCCCACCCGCGGGCGTCGGGCATGACCCGCATCCGGTCGGCCGGGGACGGCCCGGGCGCGACCTCGCCGTGCTGGAAGAGCAGCGTCTTCCACGCGCGGTACGCCTCGATCGTGGTGACCTTCTGCTCCAGGACCGCCGGGATGAGCGCTTCGAGGACGAGTCCGGTGCGGGTGAGCCGCAGCCCGGGGTGCCGCCGGTGGGAGTGGTGGACGACGCGGTGGCGGGGCGCGAAGCCGGACTGGTCGTCGTCCGCGCCGAGCAGGCCCGGCATGGCGTCGAGCAGCCACTGCGCGCCGGGGCCCCAGGCGTGGCCCTCGAGTTGGGCGGGGCTGCCGGTGACGCGCAGGGTGGCCGGGCCCTGAGGGGTGCGGCTGGCGCGCCACACCGCGCCGTCGGGGGTGATGCGGAACGCCGGGTCCGTGCCGCCGCGGCGCAGCGGCATGACGGTGAGGCGGACGTCCAGCGGCCCGGACGGCGTCCACCGGCGGGTGGCGGCGGACGTACCGCCGACGCGGCTGGCGGGGATGGCGGGCACGCTGCCGAGCGTACTCGGGCGCGCCGACACTGCGGCCGGGTGCGGGGCGCACCGGCACGGGACGAACCCGGCGCCGGGCGAGCAGGCCGCGCCGGACGTCCCGCGGACGCCCCACGCCCACCGCCCCGCGGGCGGCAGCGGCACCGGCGCGCGGCCCGCATGGGCCGCACGCGGTATCCGGAAGGCCGCCGCAGGCGCTGCGCGCTACCCGTCGGAGGAGAAGCGGATCGCGGCCGGCTCGATGCGCGCCCCGCACCAGACGCGGACACCGCCGAGCAGTTCGTTGTCGGCGCCGACGTGGGCGCCGTCGCCGACCACGACGCCGTCCAGGACGGTGCGGCTGCCGACCCGCGCACCCGCGCCGACCAGGGAGTTCCTGACGACGGCATCGGGCTCGATCCAGGCGCCGGCCAGGATCGCGCTGCCGTCGACGCGGGCGCCGGAGCCGATCACCGCGCCGGCGGCGACCGAGGTGCCGCCGGACAGCTTGGCGTCCTCGGCGACGTCCGCGCCGGGCAGCACGAGCCGTTCCCCGCAGCGCCCGGGCACGGCGGGCGACGGTGCCCGGCCCAGGACCAGGTCGGCGGAGCCGCGGACGAAGGCCTGCGGGGTGCCGAGGTCGAGCCAGTAGGTGGAGTCGACCATGCCCTGGAGGTGGGCGCCCGCGGCCAGCAGGTCGGGGAAGGTCTCGCGCTCCACGGAGACCGGCCGGCCGGCCGGGATGGCGTCGATGACGGAGCGGGTGAAGACGTACGCGCCGGCGTTGACCTGGTCGGTGACGATCTCCTCGGGCGTCTGCGGCTTCTCCAGGAAGGCGGTGACGCGGCCGTCCGCGTCGGTGGGCACGAGGCCGAACGCGCGGGGGTCGGGCACCTTGGTCAGGTGCAGCGAGACGTCGGCGCGGGCGCGCTGGTGGGTGTCGACGAGGGCCCGGATGTCGAGGCCGGTGAGGATGTCGCCGTTGAAGACGAGTACCGGGTCGCCGGGCGCGGAGTGCAGCCGGTGGGCGACGTTGCGGATGGCGCCGCCGGTGCCGAGCGGGTCCGTCTCGGTGACGTACTCCAGGTGCAGGCCGAGCGCGGAGCCGTCGCCGAAGTGCGGTGCGAAGACCTCGGCGAGGTAGGACGTGGCCAGCACGATGTGCTCGATGCCCGCGGCCCTGGCGCGGGCCAGCTGATGGGTGAGGAACGGCACGCCGGCCGCCGGCACCATCGGCTTGGGGGTGTGGACGGTCAGCGGGCGCAGCCGCGTTCCCTTCCCGCCCACGAGCAGGACGGCCTCTTTCGCTCCGGTGGTCACGGGTGCCGTGGCCGGGTATGCCGTCGTCTGGAGTGCCGTCGCCTGGTCAGGGTGTGCACGCATGGGGAAGATACTGACATAAGCCGCAAAGCAGATGATTCAGTGTCCGGGGAACAGCCGTTCGTGCTCCGTCGGCCACCCGTTCGGACGCGGGAACGCCCGTGCTGGTTGCCTGGGCCCCCGGCCGGGCCGCCTGCGGCAGGGACTTCTCCGGCAGGGACCTCTCCGGCCGGACGGCGGTCCGATCATGCCAGGTAGCCTGGCGGGCGTGACAGCCACCTCCGCGACCCCCGCACAACTTCTCTCCGACGCCCTGCGGGCCGACCCCGGCCGTCCGCTCGTCACGTTCTACGACGACGCGACCGGTGAGCGCGTCGAGTTGTCGGTGGCGACGTTCGCGAACTGGGTGGCGAAGACGGCGAACCTGCTCCAGGACGACCTCGGCGCGCAGCCCGGCGACCGGCTCGCGCTGCTGCTGCCCGCGCACTGGCAGACCGCGGTGTGGGTGCTGGCCGGTTTCTCGGTGGGCGTCGTCGTCGAGCCGGGCGGCGACCCGGCGGGCGCGGACCTGGTCGTGAGCGGCCCCGACACCCTTGACGCGGCGCTGGCCTGCGGCGGCGAGCGGATCGCCCTGGCCCTGCGGCCGCTGGGCGGCAGGTTCCCGCAGCCGCCGGCCGGGTTCGCCGACTACGCGGTGGAAGTGCCCAGCCAGGGCGACCGGTTCGTGCCGTACGCGCCGCCGGCCCCCGGCGCGCCCGCGCTCCGGCTGCCGGGCGGTGAGCTGCTGACGGGCGCCGAGGTGACCGCACGGGCCCACGCGGACGCGGCCGCGCGCGGCCTCGACCGCGGCGCGCGCGTGCTGTCGGGGCTGCCGTACGACGGCTGGGAGGGCCTGTCCGCGGGGCTGCTGGCGCCGCTGGCGGCCGACGCCGCGGTGGTGCTGTGCCGCCATCTGGACCAGCTGCCGGCCGAGGGACTGGAGCGGCGCAAGGACAGCGAGCGGGTCACGCACACCGTCTGAGGCCGGGCGGCGCCGCGAACCGGGACGACGGGGACGAGCGGCGGGCGGGCCACGGCGGTGAACGCCCCGCCCGCCCCATGCCGACCTCGCGCCCCGGACGTCGCACCCGTCGCCCGCACCACCGGCCCCACCTGGGCAACTCCCGTGCCGGACAAGGTTGCTTGGGCAACCAAACGGCCTGTTCGACAGTCTGAACGAATGCCGGTCGGGCATTCGGGTCCGACCCCCGGGCTGCCCGGAGGGCCCCGGCATCGGGGACCTACCGAGGGACGGCCAACGTGACCACGCCAGCTCAGCCTCCGCAGGGCGACGCGACGCCCGGCTCCGGCACCGGGGCCGACGGCACCCCCCAGGGGGGCACCCCGCGTCCCCCGCGGCGGTTCCGCTGGCTGCGGATCCTGGCGATCTGCACGGCCGTCTCGGTGCTCGCCCTGGCCGGCGGCGTCTGGTACGTCTACCAGCGGCTGAACGGCAACATCACGACGGACACGGTGACCGAGAACGAGCTGAAGGTGCACGCCTCGCAGCGGCCGCCGGAGACGCCGACCAGCGCGGAGAACATCCTGCTCATCGGCTCGGACAACCGCGGTGACGGCAACGGGCAGTACGGCCAGGACACCGGCACGCAGCGTTCGGACACCACGATCCTGCTGCACCTGTCGGCCGACCGCGGCAGTGCCACCGCGGTGAGCATCCCGCGCGACCTGATGGCGCACGTGCCGGAATGCGCCAAGCCGGGCGGCGGCACCACGAAGGCCCGGTTCGAGCAGTTCAACTGGGCGTTCGAGCAGGGCGGCGCGGCCTGCACCATCCGCACGGTGGAGGACATGACGCACATCCGCATCGACCACCACCTGATCGTGGACTTCACCGGCTTCAAGAACATGGTCAACGCGGTCGACGGCGTGGACGTGTGCGTGGCGGAGCCGGTGCACGACACCAAGGCGCACCTGAACCTGCCCGCGGGCCGGCAGAAGCTCGACGGCGAGCAGGCGCTGGGGTACGTGCGGGCCCGCTACAGCATCGGCGACGGCAGCGACACCGAACGGATGCAGCGCCAGCAGGCGTTCCTCGGCTCGCTGATCAAGAAGGTGCGCAGCAACGGGGTGCTGCTCAACCCGGTCAAGCTGTACCCGCTGCTGGACGCGGCCACCAAGTCGCTGACCGCCGACCCTGGCCTCGACTCGCTCAGCGAGCTGTACGACCTGACGCAGTCGCTGCAGAAGACGCCGACCGGGGCGATACGTTTCCTCACCGTGCCGCGCGAGCAGTACACGGCGGACCGCAACCGTGACCAGTTGCAGCAGCCCGCCGCCGACGCCCTGTTCGCGGCGCTGCTCGCGGACGCGCCGGTCAACGTCGCCGCCCACGCCGGGAGTCCGTCCGGCGACGGCACCGCGACCGCCTCTCCCGGCACCACGGCGACTCCGACGGGCACCCCGTCCGGGACCCCGTCCCGCACCGCGCCCGGGACCCCGTCCGGCACCCCCTCGGTGACGGCGGGCGGCACCCCGTCCGGCACTCCGTCCAGCGGCGCGCCGACGTTCCAGGGCACGACGGCGGAACAGGACGTGTGCGGCAAAGACCGCTGAAAACCTCCTGAAAGCCGGTCTCAAGCCACCGCCGCGTTGCGGTGGTTTGTCCTGGTCCGCACGTCGCACACCAGTCGAACACGGGCATCTCGGCCCAACTGGGCCGCTAGTGTGGGCGATCGGACGATCCCGGACCGGAGGGCCTGACGAACCGTGGACACGCAAGGCCGCAGGCGCACCGACCCTCCGGGGTCATGGGTCCTCGATCCGGCGACCGGTACCTACCGGCAGCGCGAGGAGCAGGAGCCCGCAGGACCGTCCGCGAGCCGTGGGACCCGGCGGCCCGCGGCCCCGTCGATGCCCCAGCAGACGCGGAGCGGCGACATCGCGGGAGGCCGGCCCGCGAGCAGGTCCGGCAGCCGCACGGCACCCGGCAGGACGTCGCCTCCTCCCCGCCGGACGGCACGGCCGTCGGTGCCCGGTCCGCGCCGTCGCGGCGGGGGCCGGCGCCGGTCGGCGCCGGGGGCGTCGCGCCGCAAGAAGGCGCTGCTGTGGACCGCGGGCGCCGTCGGGTTCGTGCTGGCCGCGACCGCGATCGGCGGGTACGTGGTCTACGAGCGGCTGAACGGCAACATCACCACCGTCGACGTCGGCGACGCGGGCAGCAAGAGCGTCACGCACGACGGACCGATGAACATCCTGGTCATCGGCACCGACAGCCGCCAGGGCCTGGGCGACCGCTACGGCGACCCGGGCAGCGTCGGGCACGCGGACACCACGATCCTGTTCCACGTCGCGGCCGACCGCGGCAGCGCCACCGCGATGAGCATCCCCCGTGACATCGTCACCGGCATCCCGGACTGCCCGACGCGGCAGAAGGACGGCACCACCAAGGTCGTCCCCGGCACCCCGCAAGGCCTCACCTCGCCGAAGTTCAACGAGAGCCTGGGCCAGGACGGCCGGGACCCCGGCTGCACCATGCGCCTGGTGGAGCAGATGACGGGCCTGAAGGTCGACCACTTCATGATGGTCAACTTCGAGGCGGTGAAGACCCTTTCGAGCGCGGTCGGCGGCGTCGACGTCTGCCTGGCGCGCCCGCTGGTCGACCCCAAGTCCCATCTGGACCTGAGCGCGGGACGGCACACGCTGGAGGGCGAGCAGGCGCTCCAGTTCGTCCGCACCCGGCACGCGCTGCGCGACCAGAGCGACCTGGACCGGATCAAGCTCCAGCAGAACTTCCTCGGCGCGATGATCCGGAAGATCAAGTCCCAGGGCACGCTGACCAGTCCGGCCAAGCTGTTCCGGCTGGCCGACACCGCGACGAAGGCGCTCACCGTGGACAGCGCCATCGGCAGCGTCACCAGGCTCAGCAGCCTGGCGCAGGACATCGCCGCCGTCGACACCAGGCACATCACCTTCACCACCGTCCCGGTCGTCGACAACCCCGACGAGAAGGTGCACGCGACCGTCGTCGTCGACCGCACCCGCGCACCCCAGTTGTTCGCGGCGCTGCGCGACGACGTGCCATTGTCCAAGGCCGCCGGGCACGCGGGGCCGGCCCGCCGTCCGGCCCCCGATCCGCGGCTGACCGGTCCCAAGGCGCCGCCGTCCGCGGTGGAGGTGACGGTGCTCAACGGCAGCGGCATCAACGGCGCCGCGCGCACCACGGTCACGTGGCTGCGCGACGCCGAGGGCGTCGGGCGGCCCGCGAACGGCGGCAACGCGCCGGCGCCGCTGGCCGCGACGGCGCTGCGGTACGCGCCGGCCCAGGCGGACCAGGCCCGCGCGCTGGCCGCGATGATGGGGCTGCCCGCCTCAGCACTGCGCCCGGCGGCGGACGGCACCGCTCCCCCCGGTCCCATGACCCTCACGCTCGGTGGCGACTTCACCGCGGCCGGCACCCCCGTCGACGCGCCCCCGGCCGTCCCGGCGGGATTGCAGAAGACCGAGGCGGACAGCACCGCCTGCGTGGGGTAGCTTGCGGATCGAAACGCCCGACCCCGCATGGAGGACCACGCCGTGGACGCACAAGGCCCCGGGGCCGTGGACCCGGCGGACCAGTGGGTGCTGGACCCGGCCACCGGCGAGTACCGGTGGCGGACGGACCAGCCGCCGGTCCCCGCCGAGGGGCGCTACACGCCCGCACAGCCGCCCGCAGACCCCGCATCCGACGGGTACGCGCACCAGGACACACCCGCGTACGGCACGCACGCGGCCGCCTCCGACCCGCACGACATGTACCGGCCGCACGCCGCGCAGGACGCCTACGGGACGCCCGGGGCGTACGCCGGCTACGAGGCGCGGGGCGGCTACGACGACCACGGCGCGTACCAAGCACCCGGCGCGCACGGCGCCGAGGACTCCGGCGGGGCCGAAGGGTCCAACGGGGCCGACGGGTACGGGGAGTACGCGCGGTACGACGGGTACGGCACCGACGGGTACGGCGGCAGCGGCTACGGCGACGCCGGCGGCACGCAGGCGCAGACGGCCGCCGAGCCGGGCGCGGGGGCGGGCGCCGGCGCCGGCGCGCCGGACGTGCCCGCGCCGCGGGCGGCCGCGCCCGGGGGCCGCGCGGCGGCCAGGGCCAGCCGCCGCAAGCCGCGCGGGCGCACGGCGGTCAGCAAGCGGACGATGGTCTGGTCGGCCGGTGCGCTGGGCGTCGTGCTCGTCGCGACCGGGGTCGGCGTGGCCCTCTCCCAGGGGGACTCCGGCGCGGTGTCCGTGCACGCGGTGGACGTCGGCAACGCGGCGTCACCCACGGTCTCCATGACCGGCACGATGAACATCCTGGTGATCAGCGCGACGGGACAGGGCGGTTCGGGCACGGCGGGGGGCTCGGGCGCCGCGGGCGCGGACTCCGCGATCCTGCTGCACCTGTCCGCCGACCGCGCCGACGCCACGGCCGTCACGATCCCCGGCGATCTCGTCACGGCGATCCCCGACTGCCCGGTGAAGCAGGCGAACGGCACCACCAAGGTCGTCCCCGGCAGTCCGGTGAAGGGCGCGTCGCCGACGTTCGCGCAGAGCCTGGGGGTTCAGGGCCGCGACCCGGGCTGCACGATGCGCACCGTCGACCAGCTGACCGGGCTCAAGGTCGACCACTTCCTGCTGGCCGACGCCCGGGCGGTGCAGGAGCTGACGACCGCCGCCGGCGGCGTCGACGTCTGCCTGAAGTCCCCGCTGTCCGACCCCGCCACGCATCTCGACCTGAGCGCGGGCAAGCACAAGCTGACCGCCGCGCAGGCGCCCGCGTTCCTCACCGTCCGCGACGCGCCGCCCGGACACGGCGACGTGGACCGGGCCCGGCTGCAACAGGCTTTCGTCAGCGCGCTGTTGCGGCAGTGGAAGGGCGGCGGCGAGACGGCCCGGGCGCTCGGGGACGCGGCGGCCCGCACCCTGACCGTCGACCCCGCGCTCGCGCGGTCCGGCGGACTCCGCACGCTGGCCGGCGAGGTGGGCAAGCCGGACATCACGCACGACACGTTCGCCGCGCTGCCGGTGACCGCGGGTTCGGGAGGCGGTGCGGGAGCGTCCGGCGCCACGGCGACGCTGGACAGGACCGCGGCCGCGCAGCTCTTCTCGCTGATGGCCCGGGACGTCCCGCTGTCCGCGGGGCCGGCCGCGCCCGATCCGAAA
Organism: Actinacidiphila rubida; assembly: GCF_900110255.1. GTDB lineage: Bacteria > Actinomycetota > Actinomycetes > Streptomycetales > Streptomycetaceae > Actinacidiphila > Actinacidiphila rubida. The sequence goes on along the minus strand of NZ_FODD01000032.1, from coordinate 74,410 downwards.
CTCGTCGGGCCGAAGGCCACCCCGCACGACACCCGCGTCACCGTGCTCAACGGCACGGGAAACTTCGGCGCGTCCCAGGACGTGCTGAACTGGCTGCAGAACGAGAAGGGCGTCAACCGCTCCGCCAACGGCGGCGACGCGCCCGCCGCCCTGCCCGAGACCCGGCTCGCGTACGCCCCCAACCAGGCCGACCAGGCCCGTTCGCTGGCCGCGATGATGGGCCTGCCCGCCTCGGCCCTGCAGGAGGGCACCAAGAACGTCGGGGCGCTGACGTACATGACGCTCACCCTCGGCAAGGACTACAAGGCCCCCGGCACCCCCATCGCGCTGCCCGCGGGACCGCCCAAGGGCCTGCGGACGACGACAGCGGACAGCACCACCTGCGTGGGATAGGGTCACACCCCGACCGCGGGTTCTGACGCGGTCCGCCCGGTTCTGACCAGAGAGCACCTCCCGTTTGTGCCAAGGGGGCGATACGGGGGTCCGGCGGACTGCAACTATCGGCGGCCTGTGACCGTCTGACACTCAAACGGCCACGGCCACGGCCAACCGGGGCGGGGGCGCAACGCCCGCGCAGGGGGAAAGGCTTGCAATGCGCGACGACATGGCGCGGGGGAACGGCTACGGTTCCGCCCCCGGTCAGGGCGAACCCGCCTGGGACCAGGGGATGTTCCGCGATGACGCGCGCGCGTACTCCCCCGAGCAGGGCGGCCACGGGAGCGCTCCCGGCTACGGGAGTGGGAGTGGGAGCGATCCCGGTTACGGCCGCGAGCAGGACACCCGGGGCATACCCGGTCCGCGGCGCGCCGAACCCGGATCGCGGCGCGCGGGCGGAGGACGGGGCGGACCGGGCGGTCCCGGTGGGCCCGACGGCCCGGACGGGCTGACCCCCGGCCCCGGCCACCGGCGCGGCGGGCAGCGTGGGCGCCGGAAGGCGAAGAGCCGCAGGCGAAAGATCCTCCAGTGGACCGCGATCGGCACCTCGGTCGCCGTCCTGGGCAGCGCGGGCGCCGCGTTCGGCTACTACGAGTACCTGTCGAGCAAGATCCGCAAGGGCCAGCGCGTCAGCGGCGACACGCACGCCGTGAAGGCGAAGGCCAACGCCAACGGCGACACCCCGCTGAACATCCTCATCCTCGGCTCGGACTCCCGTGCCGATCCCGAGGACCAGAAGCTCGGCGGTGCGGCGGACAGCGTCGGCGAGCGGGCCGACGTGATCATGATCGCGCACCTGTCGGCGGACCGCACGAACATGTCGATGGTGAGCATCCCGCGCGACACCCGGGTCGACATACCCGCGTGCGAGGACCCCAAGACGCACAAGACGTTCCCCAAGACCAACGACATCATCAACGCGTCGCTGGCCCGCGGCGGTGCCGGCTGCACGCTGGCCACCGTGCAGAACCTCACCGGCGGCCTGTACATCGACCACTGGCTGAAGATCGACTTCGCCGGCGTGGTGAAGATGGCCGACGTCCTCGGCGGCGCGGACGTGTGCGTCCAGCAGAACGTCGACGACCACTCGACCCGGGCCCAACCCGGCGGCTCGCACCTGCACATGACCGCCGGCACCCACACGGTGAAGGGCCAGCAGGCCCTGCAGTGGCTGCGCACCCGGCACGCGTTCGGCAGCGACGCCGGCCGCTCCAAGGCGCAGCACATGTACATGGGCTCGCTGCTGCGCAACCTCCGCAGCCAGAACCTCTTCTCCAACCCGGGCCGGCTCAACGACATCGCCACCAAGGCGATGGAGGCGTTCCAGGTGTCGTCCGAGATCGGCACGCCGAAGAAGCTGTACGACCTGGGCATGCAGCTCAAGAGCATCCCGCCGAACCGCACGACGATGCTCACCATGCCGCGCATCGCCGACCCGCAGGACCCCAACGCGCACTACCTGCCGGCGCCCAGCGCCGGCACCGTGTGGGCGCTGATGCGCAACGACGTCGCGATGGACGCCAACGGCAAGGCGGCGAAACCCGGTTCGCCGAGCGCCAAGCCGACCGCCCCCGCGGGTCCGCCCGCCGCGGCCGCGTCGACCATCCCCGTCTCCGTCCTCAACGGCACGTCGGGCACGCAGGGCGGCGTGCCGACCCAGCACCGGGCGGCGGACGTCGCACAGGTGCTGGTGACCAAGGGCTTCACCAAGGCGGCGCCCGTGCAGCAGGCGGCGGCGAGCCCGTCCACCACGCTGGTCTACCCGTCGAGCGGCGGGGACCAGGGCAGGGCGGACGCGCTGGCGGTCGCGAAGGCGCTGGGCTTCCCGGACAAGAACGTCAAGGCGTCCAGCAGCGTGCAGGCGATCACGCTGACCGTCGGCGCCGACTGGAAGACCGGCGGCGACTACGCGAAGACGCTGCCGACGGCGGGTTCGGTGCCGTCGGACTCCGACGCGATGAACGGCTCCGAGGACGTCAAGAAGAACTGCATGTTCATCGAGCCGACCTACCGGTTCTGAACGGGCGCCCGACAGCGGTGAGCGCCGGGCCCTCGGGGCCCGGCGCCCGTGCGTTCCGGTGGTGCGGTCCGTCCGGCCGGTCAGCGGTCCGCGGCGGTCCCGGCGGCGGGCGCCTGGGACGGCGCCGGCTCGCCGACCACGGCGGGGCGGCGGCTGGCGATCACCCGGCGGGCCAGGGACCGCGGGCTCGTCAGGAAGCCGTAACCCCAGCACATGTGCATGGTGGCCAGGGCCAGCGGGATGCGCAGGCGCGCGCCGAACGGCAGCCCGCGGCCGGCCGGGAGCGAGCCCGCGGTGATGCCGACGGCGTACGCGGCCGGGACCAGCAGCGCCCACGGGGTGAGCACGGCACCGACGACCAGCCCGGCGACGTTGGCCAGCAGGGCCGCGGGGGCGGCCAGGTAGCGGAGGTTGACCGAGCCGCGGTGGTAGCGCGTCACCACGCGGCGCCAGCGGCCGTAGTCCTTGTACTGCTTGGCGAGGGTCCGCACGCTGGGCCGCGGCCGGTAGGAGACCCGCAACTCCGGCGAGAACCAGATGAGATGGCCGGCCTCGCGGATGCGGTAGTTCAGCTCCCAGTCCTGGGCGCGGACGAACTCCACGTTGTAGCCGCCCTGCTGCTCCAGCACCTCGCGGCGGAAGACCCCGAGGTACACGGTGTCGGCGGGGGCGGCGGCGCCTCCGGTGTGGAAGGCGGCGTTGCCGACGCCGATCTTCGCGGTCATCGCGGCAGCCACCGCGTGCTCCCAGTCGTTCTCGCCCTCGGCGTGCATGATGCCGCCGACGTTGGCCGCGCCGGTCTCGTCGAGCAGCCGCACGGCGGTGGCGATGTAGTCGGCGGAGAGCATGCCGTGGCCGTCGACGCGGACCACGACGGGGTGCCGGGACGCCTGGATCGCCGCGTTGAGGGCGGCGGGGGTCCGGCCCGTCGGGTTGGGCACGGTGTGCACCCGGGCGTCCTCGGCGACGAGTTCGGCCGCGATGGCGTCGGTGCGGTCGGTGGAGGGCCCGAGGGCGATGACGACCTCGAGCTCGCCGGGGTGGTCCTGCTCGAGGATGTGCCGGACCGCGTTGCGCAGGTGCCGTTCCTCGTTGAGCACCGGCATGATCACCGAGACGGCCGGGGGTGCGGGGTGCATGGCGTCGTTCATCACGCCAAACGTTACCGCTAACGGGGGACCCCAGCGCGTGGGGTCAAGACCGACAGTCCTATTTGTCCCTAGCCTGAACGGGTTCTGTGCCCCCACCCCCGGAGGTCCTGCCCGTGCCGCCCACCCGGCGCCGCCCGCCGTCCGTCGACGTGGGCGGCCGCCCGCCCGCCCCCCGCCGCGAGCGCCCGCCCGCGGAGGGACGCGGACGGCCGGGAGGCGAGGGCCGCGGCGGGGCGGCGGGGCAGGTGCGCGGACGGCCCCCGGCCGATCCGCGGGTGCGCCGCCCGGCCGATCCCCGCGACCGGCGCCCGGCCGACCCGCGCGGGCGGCGGCCCGCCGAGCCCGGCGGACGGCGGCCCGCCGATCCGCGCCGCCGGCCGATGGCGGATCCCCGCGGGGGCCGCAGGCCCGGGCCGCGGCCCGCCCGGCAGCGGCGGCCGGTGCGCTGGGGCCTGCGGATCTCCGGCGCGATCGCACTGCTGGTGATCACCGCGAGCGGGCTGGGGCGCGCCGCGGTCAACGGCATCAGCGGCTCCATCGACCGCGTGGACGCCTTCGGCGGCATGCAGGGCCGTCCCAGCGGCTCCAAGGGCACGAACTTCCTGCTGGTGGGCACGGACGGCCGGGACGGTCTGGCGCCGGACGAGAAGAAGCACTTCCACCTCGGCGGCGCGCCCTGCCACTGCACCGACACGATCATGCTGGTGCACCTGTCGGAGGACCGGCGGCGGGCGAGCGTCGTGAGCATCCCGCGCGACACCTACGTGCGGCTGCCCGACGCCTCGACCCTGCGGGTCTCCGGCTCATCCCCCGCGGCCGGGGCCGCGGCCGGGGCCGTGGCCGCCTCCGCCGCGGGCTCCCCGCACCCGCCGGGCCCGTCGCCGACCGCGATCACCGGCACGCACCCGGCGAAGATCAACCAGGCGTACGCGCTGGGCGGCCCGAAGCTCACCGTGCGGACCGTCGAGCAGCTGACCGGTGTGCACATCGACCACTACCTGGAGGTCGACTTCACCAGCTTCATGAAGACCGTCGACGTCATCGGCGGGGTGCCGGTGTGCACGTCGGTGCCGCTGAAGGACTCCTTCACCGGGCTGAACCTGCCGGTCGGCACCACGACGCTGGACGGCGGCCAGGCGCTGCAGTACGTGCGCTCCCGGCACGTCGACGGCTCCTCCGACCTGGGCCGCATGCAGCGGCAGCAGCGCTTCCTCGCCCAGGTCATCCACAAGATGACCAGCGGGGACGTGCTGCGCGACCCGCTGGAGCTGAGCCATGTGGCGAGCACCGTGCTGGGGTCGGTGCGGGCCGACCAGGGGCTGAGCACCACCGACCTGATCCGGCTCGCGCAGGGCATGAAGGACTTCTCGCCGCGCTCGTCGGAGTTCGTGTCCGTGCCCCTGAGCGTCCTGAACTACCAGGTGCCCGGCATCGGCTCCACGGTGAAGTGGGACGAGGCCAGGGCGGGCCGGCTGTGGGCGGCGATCCGCGCGGACCAGCCGCTGGCCGCCCCGCCGGCCAAGGACGCGCCGCGCCCGAAGGCGTCCGCGGCCGCGGCCCCGGTGGACGTCGACCCCGCGACGATCAGCGTGCGGGTCGCCAACGGCACCGCGACCGACGGCCTGGGCGCGACGACGCAGAAAGCGCTGCACGACACCGGCTTCGCGACGCCCGGCGTGCCCACCACGGCGCCGCAGCGCACCGCCCGCACGGTCATCCGGTACGACCCGCGCTGGGACCGTTCGGCCCGCGCGCTGGCCGCCGCGCTGCCGGGCGCACAGCTCCAGCCCGCCGCCGGGCAGGGTCCGGTGATGAAGGTCACCCTCGGCGCGGACTTCACGAGGGTGGCGCCGGTGGCGGCCCGGGCCAAGCCCCAGCCGCCGTCCGGCACCGCGGTCACCGGCGACCAGGAGGTCTGCGCGTAGACCGGGCCGGCGGCGCGGCGCACGGGCACGGACCCGGGCCGCAGCGCGGCGCGAGGTCAGTCCTCCAGGCCCTCGGCGGCCCGCTCGCGGCGCAGCTCGACGATGGCGCGGCGCCTGGCCAGCCGGTGGGTACGGCGGATCTGGGCCTCCTGCCAGCGCCTGCGGTCCCGGTCGGTCTCGGGGAGCACCTGGGGCACCCGCCGGGGCTGGCCGTCGGCGTCGACGGCGACGAACACCAGGTAGGCGCTGGCGACCTGCTTGGCCGGGCCGGACTCGTTCCACCGCTCGGCGACGACCCGCACGCCGATCTCCATGGACGTCTTGCCGGTCCAGTTGACCTGCGCCTTGACGTGCAGCAGGTCGCCGACGCGGACGGGCTCCAGGAAGGCCATCTCGTCCATCGCGCCGGTGACCGCGGGGCCCCCGGAGTGGCGGCCGGCGACGGCGCCCGCCGCGTCGTCGACGAGTTTCATCACCACGCCGCCGTGCACGGTGCCCAGCAGGTTGGTGTCGTGGGCGCTCATGATGTGCGAGAGCGTGATGCGGGAGGCGGAGGTCGGCTTCCCCGGGATCACCGGGACGGCCGGGGTGGGCAGCGGGTCCGGCCTGCCCTGCGGTACGGCGGATGAGTCGATCACGAGTTCCACCTTATGTCCGTTACACAACCGCTGCGGCCGCCGGTCCTATGCATCGGGTCTGCTACAGAACCTCCGCGGATTCCGGTTCGCCGGCCGTATCCGGGCACACTGACCGACATGAACGGTTGGAGCGATGACACCGAGCAGCGCCGGAGTGCGGAACCGCCGCTGCCCCCCGAACTGTCGCCGCGCAGGGCAGCCACTGCCGGCGGCGGAGTCCCGTCGCAGTCGCGCCGCCCCCAGCCGGGCGGTGGCTCCTACGACGGCTACGGGCCGCCCTCGACGAGCGGCGGGCCCGACGGCGGACCCCGGCGCCCGCGCTGGAGCACCCGCAAGAAGATCGGCTACACGGCGCTCGGCCTGGTCGTCGTGCTGCTCGTGGTGTCCGTCTCCACGTACTTCTGGGCGGACTCCAAGGTCCGGCGCGAGGTCGACCTGAGCAAGGTCGAGGACCGGCCGGCCCCGGGCAAGGGCACGAACTACCTCATAGTCGGGTCCGACAGCCGCGAGGGCCTCACCGCGCAGGACGAGAAGAACCTGCACACCGGTGCCGCGTCCGGTCAGCGCACGGACTCGATGATGATTCTGCACACCGGCAGCAACGGCAACACGATGATGAGCCTGCCGCGTGACTCCTACGTCACGATCCCGGCGTTCACCGGCCAGCAGTCGGGCAAGCGCTACGGCGCCTCCACCCACAAGCTCAACCGCGCCTACGCCGACGGCGGCCCGGAGCTGCTCACCCGCACCGTCGAGTACAACACCGGCATCCACATCGACCACTACGCGGAGATCGGCTTCTCCGGCTTCGTGAACCTGGTCAACGCGCTCGGCGGCGTCAACATGTGCCTGGACAAGGCCGTGCACGACAAGGCCTCGGGCGCGGACTTCAAGGCCGGCTGCCAGAAGCTGAACGGCCAGCAGTCGCTGGCGTTCGTCCGGCAGCGCCACCAGGAGGCGGACCAGGACCTGGGCCGCATGCGCAACCAGCAGAAGTTCCTCTCGACGCTGGCCCACCAGGCCGCGTCGCCGTCGACGGTCCTCAACCCGTTCAAGCTCTACCCGGTGATCGGATCGGGCCTGGACACCCTCATCGTCGACAAGAAGATGAGCCTGTGGGACCTCACGTCCATGTTCTGGGCGATGAAGGGCGTCACCGGCGGCGGAGGCCACTCGATCACCGTGCCGATCGCCAACTCCAACTACATGACCCCCAACGACGGTGACGCCGTGAAGTGGGACATGACGAAGGCCAAGCAGCTCTTCGGCGAGCTGCGGAACGACGACAAGGTCACGGTGTCCGGCAACTAGCACCGGCCGCCCGGGCCCGCGGCCCGGACGCGCACACGACGGCGGCCCGGCTCCCCTCGGGGGGAGCCGGGCCGCCGCGTGTCATGCGGGGAACCGGTCCGCCGACCGGTCCCCTGCCCGCGTCAGTGGCGGGCGGGAGTCCGCCGGCGCAGCATGAAGACCGCGCCACCGCCGACCGCCACGAGGGCGGCCGCGATGCCGGCGATCATGCCGGTGTTGCTGCCGCCACCGGTCTCGGCCAGGTTCTGGCCGCCGCCGGCCGCGGGGGACGGCGCGTTGGTGTCCGCGACGGCCGCGGCGCTGGTGGAGCTGCTCGCGGAGGCCGCGGGCGTGCTCGGCGTCGCCGAGGTGGTCGGGGAGTCCGACGGGCTCGGAGAAGCCGACGTGCTGGGGCTGGTCGGCACGGTGGGCGCGGAGCAGGCCTTGTCCGGCGTCGTGACGTCCTTGGTGCCGACGTCGGCACCCGAGGTCTTCTTCACGGTGACGGTGTAGGTCGTGCTCGGCTGCCAGTCCACCGGGAACTGCACGGTGACGCCGTCACCGGAGCCGATGACGGCGGTCTTGCTGCCGACGTCCTGCCCGCCGGTCGACACGGTGATGTCGACGGGGGTGTTGGAGCCGTCCTTGTCCACGACCTGGATGTAGCCGTGGCCGGAGTCGTCGCACCCGGCACTGGGCGTGAACTCGGTGATGGAACAAGCGAGCGCGGTGCCTGCAACGCCCAGCGCAAGCGCGGCTGCGGCGGAGGCAACGCCGATGGTACGCACCGCTATGGCGGTGCGGCGGTTTGTGGACACGTCTTCCCTTCACGGGATCGGTTCTCGTCGGAGTCGCCATCCAGCGCTGGCCGTTCGGCCCCCCGTCTCGCTGGTGATGACGCCCCACAGCTCTACAAGTCGCCGCGAGTCGTTGTCAATTGGCGGCAAATGGGACTCAAAGCACTCATGCCGTCGCCGGACCCGTGCAAACACTGCCAAGAGGTCACGGGCCCGCGGAGGTTTATTACAGAGTTGAGACCTACGGAGCCCCACCGGCTCCGCACGTCACAGGAGTTGACAGTTGATCGACGGCCGGTCGTCAGCCGGTCGTCACGAGACACGGTTGCCCAGTTTGTCCAGGCTGTGGGTGGCGACGTAGTCGGCCATCGTGTCGTTGCGCAGCGCCTCCCACAGCTCCGAGGAGGCGTTGGGGTCGAGCAGGACGACGGACTGCTTCTGGATGGTGTCGAAGCCGCCGACGGGCGCGTTCATGAAGACCATGTCGGACGAGCGCACGTCGCGCATGTTCCACACCAGGCCGCGCAGGTCGCCGTCCGAGAGCCGGTCGTCGACGCTGACCACCGACGTGACCTGGTCCAGGGTCCGCTTCAGCTTCAGCGGGTTGGTGAACGTGCCGCCGGAGAGCATCTTGGAGAGCACCGCGCGCAGGAAGTTCTGCTGCCGGTGGGTGCGGTCCAGGTCGCCGCGCGGCAGCCCGTAGCGCTCGCGCACGTAGTCCAGGGCGTCGTCGCCGTTCATGTGGTGGGTGCCGGCGGTCCAGTAGCCGCCGGGGCCGTTGTAGCGCTTGACGGTCTTGTCCACGGTGATGTCGACGCCGCCGACGGCGTTCGTCAGGTTCTTGAAGCCGCTCCAGTCGATGACCGCGAGGTGGTCGACCGTGACCTTCGTCAGGCGCTGCACGGCGTCGATGAGCAGCGGCGGGCCGCCCCAGGAGAACGCGGCGTTCAGCTTGGCCTGGCCGTGGCCGGGGATGGTCACCCACGAGTCGCGGGGGAGCGAGACGACGTAGGCATGTTTGTGGTCGGCGGGCAGGTGGACGAGCATCATCGTGTCGCTGCGCTGCGCGCCCGGCTTCCATTCCGGGGCCTTGGCGTCCTTGCCGGTCGTCGGCAGGTCCGAGCGGGAGTCGACGCCGACGAGCAGGAAGGTCTCGCTGCCGTCCTTCGACGGCGGCGGCAGGGCGGAGCGCGGCACGTTGGTCGGGAAGGCGTCGGGGATGCGCTGGACGCGGCCGGTGTAGTGCTCGTAGGCCCAGTAGAAGGTGCCGGCGATCAGCAGGACGCCGGTGCACAGCAGGCCCAGGGCGGCGAACAGCACGCGGCGGGTCCGGCGCCTGCGCCGCGCCCTGCGCTCGGGGTCGCCGGGTCGCACGGGGTCCGTCCCCGGGGCGCCCGGGTCCGCGGGGCCGGTTCCGGGCTCGTCGGGGACGGCCGGCGCGGCTCCGGACTCCACGGCGACTCCGGACTCCACGGCGGTCCGGGCTCCGGGGACCGTCCCGGACGCGCCGCCACGGCCCTCCGCGCCGCCGGACAGGAGTGTGTCGAGCGTCTCGCGTCTGCCGTCCTCCCCGCCCGTACCGCCGCTACCGGTCGTGCTGCCCGTACTTCCGGCGCCGGCCGCTTCCCCCGCGCCTTCGCCGCTGCCGACTCTGCCGCCGTCCCCGTCCCCGTCCCCGTCGCTGCCGACGCCCATCCCCAGCACCCCCACACCCCGGCCCGCCCATAGATCCGCCCGTGCGACGTATGGACGCATTGTGGACCTCCGCGTTCGACCTCACCCCTGATTTGGCCGAGCCGGTGCCGACTATGCTCGCCGCATGCCTCTCAAGCTCACCGTCATCGGACTCGGCTACCTCGGCGCCACCCACGCTGCCGCCATGGCTGAGCTCGGCTTCGACGTCCTTGGCCTCGACATCGATCAGACGAAGACCGACCTGCTCGCGACCGGCAGGACGCCGATGTTCGAGCCCGGTCTCGAGGACCTGCTCGCCCGGCACGTGGCCGGGATCGAGGGCTCCAGCGGGCGTCTGCGCTTCACCGCGTCCTGGGAGGAGGTGGCCGAGTTCGGCGACGTGCACTTCGTGTGCGTGAACACCCCCCAGAAGCACGGTGAGTACGCGTGCGACATGAGCTACGTCGACTCCGCCGTCTCGATGCTGGCCCCGCACCTGCGGCGGCCCACGCTGGTGGTCGGCAAGTCGACGGTGCCGGTGGGCAGTGCCGCCCGGCTGGCCTCGATGCTGCGGGAACTGGCCCCGGCCGGCGACGAGGTGCAGCTGGCGTGGAACCCGGAGTTCCTGCGCGAGGGCTTCGCGGTGGACGACACCCTGCACCCGGACCGGATCGTGGTCGGCGTCGACGACGAGCGCGCTGAGGCGCTGCTGCGCGAGGTGTACGCCAAGCCGGTCTCGGAGGGCACGCCGTTCGTCGTGGCGGACTACCCGACGGCCGAGCTGGTGAAGACGGCGGCGAACGCCTTCCTCGCCACGAAGATCTCCTTCATCAACGCGATGGCCGAGGTGTGCGAGGCCGCCGGCGGCGACGTCGCCACGCTGGCCGAGGCGATCGGCCACGACGACCGGATCGGCCGCAAGTTCCTGCGGGCCGGCATCGGCTTCGGCGGCGGCTGCCTGCCCAAGGACATCCGCGCGTTCATGGCGCGGGCCGGTGAGCTGGGCGCGGACCAGGCGCTGACGTTCCTGCGCGAGGTCGACTCGGTGAACATGCGGCGCCGCACCCACATGGTGGAGCTGGCCAGGGAGGCCCTCGGCGGCGGTTTCCTGGGCCGCCGCATCGCGGTGCTCGGCGCGACGTTCAAGCCGGACTCCGACGACGTGCGGGACTCGCCCGCGCTCAACGTGGCCGGGCAGATCCAGCTGCAGGGCGGCCAGGTCACTGTCTACGACCCCAAGGGCATCGACAACGCCCGGCGGCTGTTCCCGACGCTCGGCTACGCGCCGACCGCGCTGGACGCGGTGCGCGGCGCGGACGCCGTGCTGCACCTGACCGAGTGGCAGGAGTTCCGCGAGCTGGACCCCGCGGCCCTGGCCGAGGTCGCCGGGCAGCGGCACATCCTGGACGGCCGCAACACGCTCGACCCCGCGGTCTGGCGCAAGGCCGGCTGGACCTACCGCGCGATGGGCCGCCCCACGGCGTAGCACCGCACGCACCTTCCGCCGCCCGCCGCCCGCCGCCCGCCGCCCGCCGCCCGCCGCCCGGACACGCGTTCCCGGGATCCGCCGTCCCGGGAACGCGTGCATAGAGCCGGTAAAGCCGCGGAGGCCGCGAAGTCGGCCCTCCACCTGTTCGTCTACAGTCCTGTAGACCTACAGCGATGGCGCGTCCGCGCCGGAGAGGCGGCGGAAGCCCCATGGAGCAGTCCGGATACGGCAACACGGTCGCGGCGGAGACGGCGCGCACCGGGCCCGCGCACCGCCGGCGCGGCGCGGCGGACCCGCGGGCCTGGACGAAGGTGCCGGTACGGATCACCGCGTGGTTCTGGCTCGCCAAGGTGCTGACCACCGGGATGGGCGAGACCACCTCGGACTTCCTCGGCCACGCGCTGAACCCCGCGGTGGCCGGCGCGATCGGGCTGCTGGGCCTGGCGGGCGCGCTGCTGCTGCAGTTCCGCGTCCAGCGCTACTCGCCCTGGATCTACTGGCTCGCGGTCGTCATGGTGAGCGTCTTCGGCACGATGGCCGCCGACGTCGTCCACGTGGTCGCCGGCGTGCCCTACGCGGTCTCCACGGTGGCGTTCTCGGTGCTGCTGGTCGTGGTGCTGACGGCCTGGTACCGCAGCGAGGGCACCCTGTCGATCCACAGCATCTCCACCCCGCGCCGCGAGCGGTTCTACTGGGCCACCGTCCTGACGACGTTCGCGCTCGGCACCGCCTGCGGCGACCTCACCGCCGGCACCCTGCACCTGGGCTACTTCTCGTCCGGCGTGCTGTTCGCGGTGGCGATCGTGGTTCCGGCCCTCGCGCGGCTGATGGGCCTCAACGCGGTGGCCGCGTTCTGGTGGGCGTACATCCTGACCCGCCCGCTGGGCGCGTCCTTCGCCGACTGGATGGGCGTGCCCACCCACCGCGGCGGGCTCGGCTGGGGCACCGGCCCGGTCAGCCTGGCGCTGGCCGCGCTGATCGTGGTGGCGGTCGGCTACCTGGCGGCCGAGGACCGCAGGTCCGGGACGCTCGCCTGAGGCCTGGACCCCGCGGGGCCGGGGCGCCTCGCCGGCGCCCGGCACCGCCCGTGACGCGGGCGGGTGTCCGACCCTGACTCAGGCGCCCGCCCGCCGCCGGCGGTAGCCGCGCATCTTCTCGCGGCTGCCGCAGATCGCCATCGTGCACCAGCGGCCGCGGCCCGCCGGGCTGCGGTCGTAGTACACCCAGCGGCAGCTCTCGGCCGCGCACGCCTTCAGCCGCGGCCAGGTGCCGGCCGCGACCCCCGCGGCCACGGCGGCCGCGACCTCCGCGGTGAGCGCCGCCAGCCCGGCGAGGCCCTCGGCCGGGCGCACGGCGGCCCCTCCCGCGGCGTCGGCCTCGAGCCGCAGCGGTGCCGCCGCCAGCAGCGCGTTCACCCCCCGCAGCGCCTCGGCCGGCACGTCGGCACCCGCGTGCGCCGCGCACACCTCCCGCAGGGCCTCGCGCAGTTCCAGCGCGCCCGCCAGCGTGCCGGCGTCGACCGGCCCGGCCCCGATCCCGCGTGCCCGCAGCCAGGCCGCCAGGTCCTCCGGCGTCCCCCACGCCTCGTCCCCGCCCTCCAGGTCCACGGTGTTGACCAGATCCTGGACGAGATCCAGGGGGGCGGGCGCGGGGTCGCGAAGTGCCGGCTGCTCCATCCTTGCCACGTTACCGCCGTACCGCCATGATGAGGTAACGGTTACCGGCTGACCGTGCATACGGGTAACGCGTACCCGAGAGACCGCGACGCCGGCCGGTGGCACCACCGCCACGAGAGGAGCGCCCCATGATCGGCACCCTGTCCGCCGTCGTCCTGGACTGCCGCGACCCCCAGGCCCTGGCCGCCTTCTACGCCGAGGTGCTGGGCGGCGAGATCACGGTGGAGGAGGAGGGGAGCTGGGTGGAGCTGGAGCGGGCGGGACAGCAGCGGCTGAGCTTCCAGCTCGCCCCCGGACTGCGCGCCCCCGCCTGGCCGGACCCCGAGCGGCCGCAGCAGTTCCACCTGGACATCGCCGTGCAGGCCGCGCGGATGGACGACGCGGAGAAGCGCGTCCTGGAGCTGGGCGCGCGCCTGCTGGAGGGCGACGGCGACGGCGCCCGCACCTGGCGCGTGTACGCCGACCCCGAGGGCCACCCCTTCTGCCTCTGCGCCTGCTGAGCCGGCGCCCACCGCCGCCACGCCCCCGCCCGGTCACCACCCCCACCACCGTTCGTCGTCACCCGGACGCCGTACCGTAGCCCGGTGGGTGGAAGCTGCTGCTGCCTCCAGCGCAGCCGACGAGGGGACCTCCGACAGCGGTGGCCGTACTGACAACTCCGCCGCCGCAGCGGCGGCGCCGAAACGTGCCGTGGCGCACGATGGCCGGCCTGCTGCCGGCCCTGCTGGTCGGTGCCTGGATGGCCGGGCACTGGTCGGTGGTCGCCGACGGTGGCCGCGACCTGCTCTCGGCCCACCGCGGCTGGCTCGTCGCGGCCCTCGCCGCGACCGGTCTGGGCTGGGTCGCCAACGCCCTGGCCCGGCAGGGCACCGTCCACGAACGCCTGCCCGCGGTACGGCTGGTGGTCACCCAGTTCGCGGCCACGGCCGCGGGACAGCTCGCCCCGGCCGGGATCGGCGCGAGCGCCGTCAACCTGCGCTTCCTGCGCAACCACGGGCTGCCGCTGATGCGGACCTCGGCGGCGCTCGCGCTGTACTCGCTGGCCGAGTCGATCAGCCGGGTCACCCTGCTGCTGGTGCTGCTGGTCGCCTTCCCGCACGCCCTGCACACCGCGGGGATGCTGCCGGGCCGCACCGGCATGGTGCTGGTCGCGGTGATCGCCTCGGCCGTGCTGGCCGGCGCGGTGGCGGTGCTGGCCTCCATGCGGCGGGTGCGGGACGCGGTCCGCGGCTTCGTGGTCTCCGCGGTGGCCGACATGCGCTCGCTGCACGCCCGCCCGTCCAGGGCCATCGCCCTGTGGGGCGGCTCCCTCGCCTTCCCGGTCCTCCAGGCGGCGTCGATGGCCGCGGTGGCCATGGCCCTGGACATGCCGGTGCCGGCGGTGCACGTCGGGATCGCCTACCTGGCGGCGACGTGCCTCGCCGCCGTGATACCCAGTCCGGGCGGCATCGGCTCGGTGGACGCCGCGCTGGCGCTGGCCCTGGTCGCGGCCGGGTCGCCGACCGCGACCGCGGCCTCGGCGGTGCTGGGCTTCCGCATCGTCACCGTGTGGCTGCCGCTGGTGCCCGCCGCCGTCGCGCTGTCCGCGCTGATCCGGCGCAAGGTCCTGTAGCCGCCGCGGGCGGACGCCGGCGCGCCCGCCCGTCCCCGCTCAGACGCCGTCGAGTTCCTCGATCGTCGCCGTCGAGGGACCGCGCCGGGCCTGGAGGGCCGCCGCCGCGGTCTCCGCGTCCCGCAGCACGCGCACGGCGTTGCGCCAGGTCAGCTTGGCGAGGTCCGCGTCGGACCAGCCGCGGTCCAGGAGTTCGGCCACCAGCCGCGGGTAGGACGCCACGTCCTGGAGGTCGGCGGGGGTGAACGCGGTGCCGTCGAAGTCGCCGCCGATGCCGATGTGGTCGACGCCGGCCACCTCGCGCATGTGGTCCAGGTGGTCGGCGACGGTGGCCGCGGTGGCGAGCGGCCGCGGGTGCGCCTCCTCGAAGGCGCGCTGCACGACCATGGCCTCGGGCGTGGTGTCCAGCGGGTGCAGGCCGTTCGCGCGCATGTTGGCGTCGGCCTGGAGCGTCCACTCGATGGCGGCCGGCAGGATGAACTTCGGCACGAACGTGGCCATCGCGACACCGCCGTTGGCGGGCAGCGCGGCGAGCACGTCGTCGGGGATGTTGCGGACGTGGTCGCAGACCGCGCGGGCCGAGGAGTGCGAGAAGAGCACCGGGGCCTCGGCGACGCGCAGCGCCGCGCGCATCGTGTCCGGCGCGACGTGGGAGAGGTCGACGAGCATGCCCAGCCGGTTCATCTCCCGGACGACCTCCGCGCCGAACGCGGTGAGGCCGCCGGGCACCGGCTTGTCGGTGGCCGAACCGGCCCACGCGGTGTTGTCGTTGTGGGTCAGCGTCATGTAGCGGACGCCCAGGTCGTACAGGCTCCGCAGCACGCCCAGCGAGTCGTCGATGCTGTGGCCGCCCTCGGCGCCCATCAGGGACGCGATGCGGCCGCCCGCGCGGGCCGCCTCCATGTCGTCGGCGGTCAGCGCGAGCCGCAGGTCCGCGCTGTGCAGCGCGGTCATCCGGCGCACCACGTCGATCTGCTCCAGCGTCGCGGTGACCGCGTCGGCCCCCGCCAGGCTGGTGGAGACGTACACCGACCAGAACTGCGCGCCCACCCCGCCGGCCCGCAGCCGCGGGATGTCGGTGTGGGTGCGCTCGCGCTGGTCGGCGGCGATGTCCAGCCGGTTCAGGTCGTACGAGACCTGCTCGCGCAGCGCCCACGGGAGGTCGTTGTGCCCGTCCACGACGGGATGGGCGGCGAGCAGGTCACGGGCGCGGGCGAGGAGATCCATGCCCCGCAGCCTATTGGCCGCCGAACCCGAATCCCGCGGCACCCGCGACCTTGGCCCGCAGGCGTCGCCCCTTGTCGGTGGCCTGTTCGGTCAGCGACTCCTGGAACTCCCGCATGCGCACGAGCAGTTCGGGGTCGTGGGCGGCGAGGATGCGCGCCGCGAGCAGACCGGCGTTGCGGGCGCCGCCGATGGAGACGGTGGCGACGGGCACGCCGGCCGGCATCTGCACGATGGACAGCAGCGAGTCCATGCCGTCGAGGTACTTCAGCGGCACCGGGACGCCGATGACCGGCAGCGGGGTGACGGACGCGAGCATGCCGGGCAGGTGGGCGGCACCGCCCGCGCCGGCGATGATCGCCTTCAGGCCGCGCTCGGCGGCCTGCTCGCCGTACGCCACCATGGCGTGCGCCATGCGGTGCGCGGAGACCACGTCGACCTCGTACGGGACGGCGAACTCGTCCAGCGCCTGGGCCGCGGCCTCCATCACGGGCCAGTCGGAGTCCGAGCCCATGACGATGCCGACCAGCGGGCCGCGGGCCGGCTGAGGCGCTTCACTCATCGATCGTTCCTCGCAGGTATCCGGCCGCGTGGGCGGCGCGCTCGCGCACGTCCGCCAGGTCGTCGCCGTAGGTGTTGACGTGGCCGACCTTGCGGCCGGGCTTCACGTCCTTGCCGTACATGTGGATCTTCAGGCCCGGGTCGCGGGCCATGCAGTGCAGGTAGGCCGGATACATGTCGGGGAAGTCCCCGCCGAGCACGTTGGCCATCACCGTCCAGCGGGCCCGCGGGCGCGGGTCGCCGAGCGGCAGGTCGAGGACGGCCCGCAGGTGGTTGGCGAACTGGGAGGTGGCGGCGCCGTCCATCGTCCAGTGGCCGCTGTTGTGCGGGCGCATCGCCAGCTCGTTGACCAGCACCACGGAGCCGCCGTCGGGGCGCCGGACCTCGAACAGCTCGACGGCCAGGTGGCCGACGACGCCCAGCTCGCGGGCCACGGTCAGGGCGAGCTGCTGGGCCTGCGCCGACAGCTCGTCGGACAGTCCGGGCGCGGGCGCGATCACGGTGTCGCAGACGCCGTCGACCTGGATCGACTCCACGACGGGGTACGCCACGGCCTGGCCGTGCGGGGACCGCACGACGTTGGCGGCGAGCTCCCGGACGAAGTCGACCTTCTCCTCGGCGAGCACCGGCACCCCGGCGCGGAACGGCTCGGCGGCGTCGGCCTCGGAGCGGGCGATCCACACGCCCTTGCCGTCGTAGCCGCCGCGGACGGTCTTCAGCACGACGGGGTAGCCGTCGCCCTCGTCGGCGAACCGCGTGACGTCGGCCGGGTCGGCGACGATGCGGTGCCGCGGGCAGGGCACGCCGATCGCGTCGAGCCGGGCCCGCATGACGCCCTTGTCCTGGGCGTGCACGAGCGCGTCGGGGCCGGGGCGCACGACGATGCCGTCCGCCTCCAGGGCCCGCAGGTGCTCGGTGGGCACGTGCTCGTGGTCGAAGGTGAGGACGTCGCAGCCCGCGGCGAAGGCCCGCAGCGTGTCCAGGTCGCGGTAGTCGCCCACCGTGACGTCGTGGACCACCTGGGCGGCCGAGTCCTGCGGCGTGTCGCTGAGAATCCTGAAGCGGATGCCGAGGGGGATGCCGGCCTCGTGGGTCATGCGGGCCAGCTGGCCGCCGCCGACCATGCCGACTACGGGGAATGTCACGGTTCTTCCTGCCGGGATACGCGGGTGGTGCGAGGGGACCAGTGCGCGTCCTAGCCCCGCCGGATGGCACCTACCAGGGTATCTTCCGTACGACCGCACCAACAACGAGCCGTGATCGCCGTACGATCGCACTACATGGTTAGCATGAGGGGGGCGCTATTGACTCCCCGCACCCGGACCGCGAACGGTTGGCCGCCCTGGTGCTCGATCCGCACAGACAGGGCCGAACGATCACCATGAGCGGACTGCGCACCCTGGGCTCGAATCTGAAGCGGTTGCGCAGCGAGATCGCCAAGTTCGGTGCCGTGGGCGGCGCCGGCGTCCTGGTGAACCTCGGCGTCTTCAACCTGATCATGCACAACACCGGACTGCAGACGGTCCGGTCGTCGATCATCGCCACGGTCGTGTCGATCGCCTTCAACTACGTCGGCTTCCGCTACTTCACCTACCGTGACCGCGACAAGGCCGGACGCACCCGCGAGCTGGGGCTGTTCCTGCTGTTCAGCGCCATCGGCCTGGTGATCGAGAACGGCATCCTGTACCTGGCCACCTACGGCTTCGGCTGGGACAGCACGGTGCAGAGCAACGTCTTCAAGTTCCTCGGCATCGGCGTGGCGACGCTGTTCCGCTTCTGGTCGTACCGCACCTGGGTGTTCAAGGCGCTGCCCGGGGCGGGCGCGGTGGGGCAGGCCGAAGCCATACTGGCCGAGTCCCGGGTGCAGGAGCGGCCCGGCAAGGACGGCCCCTCCCCGGCGAAGAAGCGCCTCTGATCCCGCGCGCCCCGGCCGGCCGGGGCGCCGGTCGGTCCTCGAGGCCCTCGGCGGCTCAGCCGACAACGTCGTCCGGGGGTGGCTGCGGGGTGATCTCCTGGGCCAGGAAGAGGGCGAACACCGGCGGCCTGTGCTGCAGCAGTTCCAGCCGGCCGCCGTCGGCCTCGGCCAGGTCGCGGGCGACCGCCAGGCCCAGCCCCGTGGAGTTGCGGCCGCTGACCGAGCGCTCGAAGACCCGCGTGCCCAGGTCGGGCGGCACCCCGGGGCCGTCGTCGGTGACCTCGACCACGGCCTGCGTGCCGGTGACGCGGGTGTGCAGCGTGACGGTGCCCGCACCGTGCATCAGCGCGTTCTCGATGAGAGTGGCCAGCACCTGGGCGACCGCGCCGGGGGTCCCGACCGCACGCAGCCGGCGCGCCCCGGTCAGCACCATCGAGCGCCCCTCGCCCTGGTAGGCCGGGCGCCACTCCTCCACCTGCTGCCTGACCACCTCGTCCAGGTCGAAGTCGACGGCCGAGCCGCTGCGCGGATCGCGTGAGTTCGTCAGCAGCCGCTGCACGACGTCGGTGAGCCGCTCGACCTGGCCGAGCGCGATGGCCGCCTCCTCCTTGACCGCCTCCTGGTCCTCGGCGGTGGCGACGATCTCCTCCAGCCGCATCGACAGCGCGGTCAGCGGGGTGCGCAGCTGGTGGGAGGCGTCGGCGGCGAGCCGCCGCTCGGCGGTGAGCATCCGCCCGATCCGCTCGGCGCTGGCATCCAGCACGTCCGCGATCCGGTCGAGCTCGGGCACCCCGTAGCGGCGGTGCCGCGGCCGGGGGTCGCCGGAGCCCAGGCGCTCGGCGGTCTCGGCGAGGTCGGTGAGCGGGCTGGTCAGCCGGCGGGCCTGGAGCACGGCCAGGGCGACCGCGGCCAGCACCGCGAGCAGCGCCACCGCCAGGATGACCAGCAGGGTGCGGCCGACCTCCTGGCTGACGGTGGACCGGGACTCCTCGACGGTGACGGTCACGCCGTGGTCGCCGTGCTGGGTGGAGCTGAGCACCGAACCCTCGGGCCGCGTGCCGAGCCGCACCTGGGGGTGGCCCGGGACGCGGACGACGGCGAAGCGGTCCTCCGCGATCTGCCGGCCGAGCCCGCTGCTGTCGATGGGCTCGCCGGCCGCGATGCGGTTCTCCACGACTCCGGTGAGCCGCACCGCCTCCGAGTCGACGCCGTCCTTGGCGGTGCTCTCGATGGCCCGGCTCTCGACCAGCACCAGGGACAGGCCGAAGACGCCGATGACGACGAGCACCACGGCGAGCGTGGACGCGATCAGCCGGCGCCGCATGGAGGGGCGGACTCAGTTCTTCTCGAAGCGGAAGCCCACACCGCGCACGGTGGAGATGAAGCGCGGGTTGCCCGCGTCGTCACCGAGCTTCTTGCGCAGCCACGAGATGTGCATGTCCAGGGTCTTGGTGGACGACCACCAGGTGGTGTCCCACACCTCGCGCATGAGCTGCTCGCGCGTGACGACCCGGCCGGCGTCCCTGACCAGGACCCGCAGCAGGTCGAACTCCTTGGCGGTGAGCTGCAGTTCGTCGTCGCCCATCCAGGCGCGGTGCGACTCGACGTCGATCCGCACGCCGTGGGTGGAGGGCTGGGCGGGCTCGGTGGTGCCGCGGCGCAGCAGGGCCCGGACCCGGGCGAGCAGTTCGGCGAGGCGGAACGGCTTGGTGACGTAGTCGTCGGCGCCGGCGTCCAGGCCGACGACGGTGTCGACCTCGTCGGCGCGCGCGGTGAGCACGAGGACCGGGAAGGAGTGGCCTTCGGTCCGGATGCGCCGGCAGACGTCGAGGCCGTCCATCCCCGGCAGGCCCAGATCGAGCACCACCAGGTCGACCGAGCCCAGCAGCGCGGTCTCCAGAGCGGTGGGTCCGTCCTCGCGCACCTCGACCTCGTACCCCTCGCGGCGCAGTGCGCGGGCAAGGGGCTCCGAGATGGATGCGTCGTCCTCGGCCAGAAGTACGCGGGTCATGGGCTTGATGGTAGTCCGCACGGAGCAGCCGCGACCCGGTGGTGGGCAGAGCGGATGGCCGCCGTGGGGCGGCCACCGCCAGGGTGCGCGAAGAGGGTCGGGACCCCTGAGGGAATTGCCGCGGGCACGGTTCCGCGATCGCCGGATGATCTCGCCCGACCTTGCCGACCTTCCGGACAATCCGGGCCGCGTCCCGTCGTGTGACCCAGATCGCAGATCGACCCATACCACACCTCTGAGTGTCATACAGTATTCAAACGCCCGTTCCCGGATAGTCATGCAGGCTTCCGGATGCGGAGCAGTCCTGCCGCGGTGACCGGGCCTGGCGACGATGCCGTGCCGCCCGCCTCCGCGGCCTCCCGGCCTCCCGGCCCCCCACGGGCCACCTGGGGCCCTCCCCCACGAGGACTCAGCACATGGCGACCAGCCTGACGAAGAAGGACGCCCGCGAGCGCGCCACCGGCGCGCCGTCCGGACGGACCTTCTTCGGCCACCCCCGCGGACTGGCCACCCTCTTCATGACCGAGATGTGGGAGCGATTCAGCTTCTACGGCATGCGCGCGCTGCTTCCGCTCTACCTGATCGCCGGCGGTCCCGCCGCCGACAAGGGGTCGCAGGGCGGCGGACTGGCGATGACCGCGGCCACGTCGACGGCCATCTACTCCATCTACCTGGCGATGGTCTACCTGCTCGCGATGCCGGGCGGCTGGTTCGGCGACCGCGTGTGGGGTCCGCGCAAGACCGTCACCATCTCCGCCGTCATCATCATGGCCGGCCACCTGACGCTGGCCCTGCCCGGCGAGGGCCCGTTCTTCGGCGGCCTGGCGCTCGTCGCGCTCGGTTCCGGCCTGCTCAAGGCCAACATCTCCACGATGGTGGGCCACCTCTACGACGGGCCGGACGACCCGCGCAGGGACGGCGGCTTCACCGTCTTCTACATGGGCATCAACATCGGCGCGTTCGCCGCGCCGCTGGTGATCGGCACCGTCGGCCAGAACTACAGCTGGCACCTGGGCTTCGCGCTCGCCGCGGCCGGTATGGCGCTGGGCCTGCTGCAGTTCCTGATCGGCACCCGGCACCTGAACCCGCGCAGCAGCGAGGTCCCCAAGCCGCTGAGCCGCGCCGAGCGGACGTCCGTGCTGCGCAAGGGCCTGTCCTGGCTGGTCGTCGCGGCCGCCTTCTACTCGGTCGTGGTGCTCACCGGCACCTACACGCTGAACTGGGCGCTGGTCCCGATCACCGTGATCGGCCTGGTCATCCCGGTCGCCGTGCTGCTCCGGATCAAGCGGGACCGCGAGCTGTCGGACTCCGACCAGTCGAAGATGACCGGCTACATCTGGTTCTTCGTGGCCGCCGCCGTGTTCTGGATGATCTACGACCAGGGCGGGTCGACGATGTCGATCTTCGGCGACACGAAGGCGTCCGGCGAGCTGTTCGGCTTCGGCTTCCCCTCGTCCTGGTACCAGTCGGTGAACCCGCTGTGGATCATGGCGCTGGCCCCGGTCATGGCCTGGGGCTGGATGTGGCTGGCCCGCCGCAACCAGGAGCCGAGCACCACGGTGAAGTTCGCCATGGGCCTGGTGCTGATCGGCGTCTCGTTCTTCGTCTTCGTGGTGCCGATGGCGATGGCCACCGGCGACACCAAGGTCAGCCCGATGTGGCTGGTCGGCATCTACCTGATCCAGACCGTCGGCGAGCTGTGCCTGTCGCCGGTGGGCCTGTCGGTCACCACCAAGATGGCGCCGGCCAAGTACGGCAGCCAGATGATGGGCGTGTGGTTCCTCGCCGTCACCGCGGGCGACTGCACCACCAGCCTGCTGTCCCTGGCGGGCGTCGACCTCAACGGCACCGGCATCGTGACCATGGAGGCCGCGCTGGCCTGCCTCGCGGGCTACGCGATCTGGATGTACCGCAAGCGCGTCACCGCCCTCATGGGGGACGTGCGCTGACCCTGGCGGGAAGCCCCTGAGCGGGCGGGCACCGGTTCCTCCGGTGCCCGCCCGCTCGTCGTCCCCCCGCTCGTCGTCCCCCCGCTCGTCGTCTCCTCCGCTCCCCGCTCGCGCTCAGCCCAGCGGCCACGGGCGGGCGACGGCGCCCAGCCGGTTCCAGGCGTTGATCACGGCGATCGTCCACACCAGTTCCGCCAGCTCCTTCTCGTCGAACTGGGCGGCGGCGCGCGCGAACACCTCGTCGCCGACCGGCTGCTCGGTCAGCCGGGTGCCCGCCTCGGTCAGCTCCAGCGCGGCCCGCTCGCGCGCGGTGAAGAAGGGCGTCTCCCGCCACACGGGCAGCGCGTACAGCCGCCGCTCACTCTCCCCGGCGTCCCGGGCGTCCCTGGAGTGCGCGTCCACGCAGTACGCACAGCCGTTGAGCTGCGAGGCGCGGGCCCGCACCAGTTCCAGCAGCGAGGCCTCCAGGCCCACCTCGCGGGACGCGGCGTCCAGCGCGTTCATGGCGCGGTTGACGTGCGGGACGAGGCGGTCGACGGCGAGGCGGACGGGCGGGACGACGATCGGGGAGGCGGGCGCGGCGGCGGGCGCGGCGGCGGAACCGGCGGTGTCCTGGGCGGCGGAGTCAGCGGCGGTCCGGGCGGCGGTCTCGATGCTCTGTGTGCTCATGGCCTCGACGTTACGGCGCGAATGGATCCCCGATAAGGTCCAGTTCCATGGCTGATTCCTGGCCCACTTTCCCGGGTTCCTCGGGCGTCGACCTGCATCTGGACCTGGGGGCGTCACCCGGCCCCGGCGGGCGCCGCGCCGCGCTGGAGCGCGCCCTGCGGGACGCCGTCCGCGGCGGGCGCCTCGCCCCGGCCGCACGGCTGCCGTCCACCCGGCGCCTCGCCGACCAGCTCGGCCTGTCCCGCGGCACGGTGAAGGCCGCCTTCGACCAGCTCATCGCCGAGGGGTACCTCACGGCCCGGCAGGGCTCGGGGACCGTCGTCGCCGAGCGGCCCGGCCGCGCGTCCCCCGCCGCGCCGCCCGCGCCCGGCTCGGTGCCGCCGCCCCGGCACGACCTGCGGCCGGGCAGTCCCGACGTCACGTCGTTCCCCGCGGCCGCCTGGGTGCGGGCGACCCGCCGGGCGCTGGCCGCCGCGCCCTCCGCCGCGTTCGACTACGGCGACCCGCGGGGCGCCCTGCCGCTGCGCACGGCCCTCGCGGACTACCTGGGCCGGGCCCGCGGCGTCGTCGCCGACCCCGAGCGGATCGTGGTGACCTCCGGGTACGTCCAGGGGCTGGCCCTGCTGGTCGCCGTCGCGGGCCCGGTCGTGGCGATGGAGGACCCCGGGCTGCCGTTCCACCGCGAGGTGGTGCGGCGCGCCGGCGGGCGCGTGGTGGCGCTGCCCACGGACGCGCTGGGCGCCCGCACCGACCTGCTGGGCGGCGCGGTGGACGCCGACGCGGTCGTGGTCACGCCCGCGCACCAGTACCCGACGGGCGTCACCCTGCACCCGGCCAGGAGGCACGCGCTGGCCGGGTGGGCGCGGGGCGGCGGCGGGCTGGTGGTCGAGGACGACTACGACGGCGAGTTCCGCTACGACCGCCAGCCGGTCGGCGCGCTCCAGGGCATGGCCCCCGAGCACGTGGTGTACCTCGGCACGGCCTCCAAGACGCTGGGCCCGGCGCTGCGGCTCGGCTGGATGGTGCTGCCGGCACGGCTGGTCGGGCCGGTCGCCGAGGCGAAGCTCTACAGCGACTTCCACACCGGCGCCGTCGGGCAGCTCGCGCTGGCCGAGCTGATCACCGACCACGGCTACGACCGGCAGGTGCGCGCGGGCCGGCTGCGCTACCGGCGGCGGCGGGACCTGCTGGTGTCCCGGCTGGCCGGGCGGCACGCGCCCAGTGGCATCGCGGCGGGGCTCCACGCCCTGCTGCGGCTGGACCCCGAGGGCCCGGACGAGACGGCGGTCCGCGACCGCGCCGCGCGCGCGGGTCTGGCCCTGGGCACGCTCGGCGACCACTGGCACGAGCCGGCGGACGACCGGCCGCAGGGCCTGATCATCGGATACGGCACGCCCGGCGAGGGCGGCTACCCGGCGGCGCTGGACGCGCTGGTACGGGTGCTGCGCGGCTAGGGCGGGTCGGCGGGGGCGCGGACCGGGCTGGGCCGGGCCCGTGGGCGGCTGGGCGTGCGGCGGCGCTCAGGACGGCGCGGCGAGCTCCGCCCAGACCGTCTTGCCGGGCCGGTCGGCGTTGCGCACCACGCCCCAGTCCAGGCACAGGCGCTGGACGATGAACATGCCGTGGCCGCCCGGGCGGCCGGAGCGGTGCGGAGTGCGCGGCGCCGGGTCACCGGTGCCGCCGTCGACGACCTCCATGCGCAGCGCCTTGGAGTGGCGCCACAGCCGGAGCTCCTCCGGCCCGCCGGCGTGCAGGCAGGCGTTGGTGACGAGTTCCGAGACGACCAGCAGCACGTCCTCCGCGGCGGCCCTGCGGTCGGCGGTGGCGGCGGGCAGCCAGCCCCACGCGTGCAGCGCCTGGCGGGTGAAGTCCCGGGCGCGCGGCACTATGCCGCTCTCCCCGGTGAGCGGCAGGGTCAGCACCTGCTCGTCGAGGGTCGGGGCCTGCCCGTCCAGGCCGGACGACTCGACGGTGTCGCCCGTGTCCGGACCGCGGTCGTCCGCGGCGTAGGGCCGGGTGGTGCTCATCTCAGCCTCACCTCACGGATGTCCGGCGCGGTTCCGTCTGTCTCCTGCCCGGTCGATCTCCGGGAACACGTCCGCGGTGCCACAAAAGCCCGGCCCCCACGGCTCACCTCTGCTGTGCGCAGTTCCCCCACCCCCACGGCGCGCTATTCCTGAAGTGCCTGGTCAAGGGTGTCGTGCAGGGTGAAGACCGCTTCCGCGCCGGTGATCTCGAACACCCGGGAAACGGTGGGCTGCATCGCCGCGAGGTGGACGCCGCCGCCCATCTGCTCGGCCCGCAGCCGGGCCCCCAGCAGCACGTTGAGGCCGGTGGAGTCGCAGAAGGCCAGGCTGCCGCAGTCCACGACCAGGCGGGAGATCCCGGTGTCCATGGCGTCGGCCATCGGACCCGACAGGAGTTCCGCCGTGTGGTGGTCGAGTTCGCCGGACGGGGTGAAGATCGCCGACCTGCCGTGCTCTCGCACCTCGACGTGCAGTCTGCCGAGGTCGGCGGTTCCGACGGCCTCGCGGTCCATGTGCGCTCCTTCGTGATCCCGGTGAAGCCCGTTTGACCCTACGCGTTTAGCGCACCCGGCGGTAGTCGGTGTGATTCGGGCTCTGAACTTGCGCCATACGAGGGAAAGGGGGTAGGGGTGGAATACGGCTAAGGAGCGGCCATCGGCCACGGCACAGCCATCCGCCCGCCGCAAGAGAGGGATGAGCACATGACACCCCGGCTCGGCCTGGATCATGAGCAGGAACAGCAAGGGGCAGCGCCCGTCCGCACGGCGCCCGTCCACACGGACAGCGGAGACAGCGGGACGGCACACGGCGTGCCGGCGGCGTTCGAGGGCCTGGAGGACCTCCCGGTCATCCCCCCGTACGACGAGATCGGGCCGGTGGACGCGCGAGCGCTGTCCAAGACGCTCTTCGCCCGCCTGCAGTCGCTCGACGAGGGCACCTACGAGTACTCCTACGTGCGCAACACGCTCGTGGAGCTGAACCTGGCGCTGGTGAAGTTCGCCGCGTCGCGGTTCCGCACCCGCAGCGAG
Source organism: Actinacidiphila rubida (assembly GCF_900110255.1). GTDB lineage: Bacteria > Actinomycetota > Actinomycetes > Streptomycetales > Streptomycetaceae > Actinacidiphila > Actinacidiphila rubida. The sequence goes on along the minus strand of NZ_FODD01000032.1, from coordinate 48,319 downwards.
CCAATGGAGGACATCATCCAGGTCGGCACGATCGGTCTGATCAAGGCGATCGACCGGTTCGAGCTGAGCCGCGAAGTGGAGTTCCCCACGTTCGCGATGCCGACGATCGTCGGTGAGATCAAGCGGTTCTTCCGCGACACCAGCTGGTCGGTGCGCGTGCCGCGCCGGCTGCAGGAGCTGCGGCTCGACCTGGCGAAGGCCGGCGACGAACTGGCGCAGCAGCTGGACCGCACCCCGACCGTGCGCGAGCTGGCCGAGCGGCTGGGCCTGCCCGAGCACGAGGTCATCGAGGGCATGTCGGCGAGCAACGCGTACACCGCCAGCTCGCTGGACGCGCAGCCCGCCGAGGACGACCCGGAGGGGGCGCTCGCGGACCGCATCGGCTACGAGGACCACGACCTGGAGGGCGTCGAGTTCGTCGAGTCCCTCAAGCCGCTGATCGCGCAGCTCCCGCAGCGCGACCGGACCATCCTCAGCCTGCGCTTCGTGGGCAACCTCACCCAGTCCGAGATCGGCGAGGAGCTGGGCATCTCGCAGATGCACGTCTCCCGGCTGCTGAGCCGCACGCTGCTGCGGCTGCGCCGCGGCCTGCTCGTCGAGGAGTGACACCCAGCCCGTATCCGGGAGCCCCGCGTCCGGCGGGCCCCGTTCCGGCACCCGAGGCGGCCCCTGCGCGTCAGCGCAGGTAGGCCGCCTTGCCGCGTCGCCACACGGCGCTGGTCAGGGGCACGCCCGGGCGGTAGGCGAGGTGGACGTGGCTGGGCGCGTCCAGCAGCAGGAGGTCGGCCCGCGCGCCGGGGGTGACCCGGCCCACGTCGTCGCGGCGCAGCGCCCGCGCGCCGCCGTAGGTCGCGGCGTGCACGGCCTCGTCCGGCGTCATGCCCATGTCGCGGACCGCGACGGCGACGCAGAACGGCATCGAGCTGGTGAACGACGAGCCGGGGTTGCAGTCCGTGGACAGCGCGACGGTCACGCCCGCGTCGAGCAGCCGGCGGGCGTCGGGGTAGCGGGCCCTGGTGGAGAACTCCGCGCCCGGCAGCAGCGTGGCCACGGTCGCGCCGCCGCTGCCGGCGAGCGCGTCGACGTCCGCGTCGTCCAGGTGCGTGCAGTGGTCGGCGGAGGCCGCGCCCAGCTCCACGGCCAGCTGCACGCCCGGACCGTGCCCGAGCTGGTTGGCGTGCACCCGCGGGGTCAGGCCGCGGGACCGGCCCGCCTCCAGGACGGCCCGGGCCTGGTCGCCGTCGAACGCGCCGCGCTCGCAGAACACGTCGACCCAGCGGGCGTGCGGCGCGCAGGCGTCCAGCATCTCGCCGGTGACCAGGGCGACGTACCCGGCCGGGTCGTCGGCGAACTCGGGGGCGACGATGTGCGCGCCGAGGTAGGTGGTCTCCTCGGTGTGCGCGCGGGCGATCCGCAGGCTGCGGGCCTCGTCCTGGACCGTCAGGCCGTAGCCGGACTTGGTCTCCAGGGTGGTGGTGCCCTGCCGCAGCGCCTCGGCGACGTAGCGGCCGACGGCGCCGGACAGTTCGGCGTCCGAGGCGGCCCGGGTCGCGGCGACGGTGGTGCGGATGCCGCCGGCGGTGTAGGGGCGGCCGGACATGCGGGCCGCGAACTCGGCGGTGCGGTCCCCGGCGAAGACCAGGTGCGAGTGGGAGTCGACGAAGCCGGGGAGCAGCGCGCGGCCGTCGGCGTCGACCGCGTTGTCGGTGGCGGGTGCTCTGCTGGAGGGGCCGACCCAGGCGATGCGGTCGCCCTCGATGGCGACCGCGGCGTCGCGCAGCACGCCGAGCGGGCCGGACGCGGGATCGGCGTCGGGGAGGGAGGGATCGTTGGTGACCAGGCTGCCGATGTGGGTGATGAGCGTGCTGGCCGTCATGGCCGTCGTTCTCCGTTTCCGTGTGCCGTCGTGGGGCAGGTGGTCGGGCCGGGGCTCCCGGCGCTCCGGCTCGGGGTGCGGCCCGGGGCGCCGGGCGGGGTCGGGGCGGGACGCGGCCCCGGCCGGGGGTCCGGCCGCGGGTCCGACGCCGGCGCCCGCACCGGGAGGGGATGAAGGGGAGGCCCCACCGGTGCCGGAGCTCAGCCGGTCGTGCCGCGGACGACGGCGGCGATCGCCGCGGCCAGCGCCCCCGGCACGTCGTCGATCAGCTGGTGCGCCCCGTCGCGGACGATCTGACGCCCCGCCACGACCGTGTGCCGGATGTCCGCCGCGCTCGCGGCGAACACGGCCGTCTCGGCGGCCAGCCGCGGGTGGGGTCCCGCGGTGCGCACCGAGTCCAGGGCGACGGTGGTGAAGTCGGCGAGCGCGCCGGCCTCCAGCCGCCCGGCGTCCGCCCAGCCCAGGCAGGCGTGGCCGTCCTCGGTGGCGGCACGCAGCAACTGGGCCGCCGTCCAGTGGCCGCGGGTACGGCTGCGCAGCCGCTCGTCGAGTTCGAGCGCCCGCGCCTCCTCCAGGATGTCGATCACCGCGTGGCTGTCACTGCCGAGGCTCAACGGACTTCCCGCACGCCGGAGTTGGGGCGCCGGGCCGATGCCGTCGGCCAGGTCCCGCTCGGTGGTGGGGCACATGCACACCGTGCTGCCGGCCCGCCCGAGCAGCGAGATGTCCTCGCCGGTGAGGTGGGTGGCGTGCACGGCGGTGGTGTGCGGGCCCCAGAAGCCGGAGTCGGCGAGCAGGCGCGCGGGGGTGCGGCCGTGGAAGGCGAGGCACGCCTCGTTCTCGCCCGGCTGCTCCGACAGGTGGATGTGGGTGGGCGTGTCCCGCGTCCACTCGGCGAAGAGCTTGTAGCCGTCGCGGTCGGAGAACGCGCGCACCGAGTGCAGGGCCGCGCCGATCCTGGCGTGGTCGCCGAGGTCGCCGTCGTCGAGCTGCGACCAGCGCGCGTGCCAGCGGTCCGCGGTGCCGTCGCCGAACCTGCGCTGCGCGCCCTCCAGCGGCTGGTAGCCGCCACGCGCCAGGCCGCCGTGCAGGTACGCGGTGTCCAGCAGCGTGATCCGGATGCCGGCCTCGGCGGCGGCGGCGATCAGCGCCCGGCCCATCGCGTTGGGGTCGGCGTACGGGGTGCCGTCCAGCTGGTGGTGCAGGTAGTGGAACTCCCCGACGCAGGTGATGCCGGCCAGTGCCATCTCGCCGTACACCGCGCGGGCCAGCTCGAAGTACGAGTCCGGGGTGAGGTGGTAGGCGACGGAGTACATGAGCTCGCGCCAGGTCCAGAAGGTGCCGGTGCCGACCTGGACGGTGCCGCGCAGGGCGCGGTGGAAGGCGTGGCTGTGGGCGTTGGCGAGGCCCGGCAGGGTCAGGCCGCGCAGCACCGTCGCGCCCGGCGGCGGTTCGGGCACTGCCGTGCGCACCTCGGTGATCCGTCCGTCGGCGGCGGTCAGCGCGACCCCCGGTTCGACGTGGGTGCCCAGCCAGGCGTGCTCCAGCCAGTACGTCACCTGCACGCGAGACCCTCCAGTACGTCGGCCAGTGCCGTCACCCCTGCCACGCAGTCGTCCTCGGCCGCCGATTCGGCCGGGGAGTGCGACACGCCCGTGGGGTTGCGTACGAACAGCATGGCGGTCGGCACGGCGGCGGAGAGGATTCCGGCGTCGTGTCCCGCTCCGGTGGGCAGCACGGGGACGGGGGCGTCCGGGCTGACCAGCGCGGCGAGGGTGTCGCGCAGTTCGTGTGCGAACTCCACCACGGGGGTGAAGGACTCCCGCGTGACCGTCACGTCGACGCCGTCGCGGGCCCCGCGTTCGCACGCCGCCTGTTCGATGGCCGCGACGACGGTGGCGAGCGTCTCCTCGTCGGCGGCCCGCGAGTCCAGCCAGCCGCGGACCAGGGAGGCGATGGCGTTCACGCCGTTGGGTTCGACCTGGACCTTGCCGAAGGTGGCGAGCGCGCCGGCCAGCCGGGCCTTCTTGCGGGCGGCGAGCACGGTGGTGGCGTAGGTGAGCATCGGGTCGCGGCGGTCCTCCAGGCGGGTGGTGCCCGCGTGGTTGGCCTGGCCGCCGAAGTCGAACCGCCAGCGGCCGTGCGGCCAGATCGCGGAGGCCACGCCGACCGGGCCGCCGCCGAGGTCCAGGGCGCGGCCCTGCTCGATGTGCAGCTCGACGAACGCGCCGATGCCCGCGAGGCGTTCGGGGTCGGGACCGATCGCGTCCGGGTCGTGCCCTGCGGCCTCCATGGCCTGCGGCAGGCTCACCCCGCCGGCGTCGCGCAGCTCGCGCGCCTGCTCGGGGCGGAGCTGGCCGGCGGTCAGGCGGGAGCCGACGCAGGCGAGGCCGAACCGGGCGCCCTCCTCGTCGCCGAAGTTCACCACGGCGAGCGGCCGGCCGGGCCGGGCGCCGCGCGACCGCAGCTCGTCGAGGGCGGCGAACGCGGAGACGACGCCGAGCGGGCCGTCGAACGCGCCGCCGTCGGGCACCGAGTCCAGGTGGGAGCCGGTGACGACGGCATCGCCCTGGGCGGGATCGCCCAGCCAGGCCCACTGGTTGCCGTTGCGGTCGACCTCGTAGGCCAGGCCGCGGGCGGCGGCCTCCTGCCGGAACCAGGCGCGGCAGTCCGCGTCGGCCGCGCTCCACGCGTAGCGCCGGTAGCCGCCGGTCCGCGGGTGCCGGCCGATGCCGTGCAGGTCCCGCCACATGGCGTGGAAGCCGCTGCCCGCGATGCTGTCCGGGGCGCCCGCGGACGCGGCGGATCCCGCCGCGCCGGGGGTGTCGTGCGTGCCGCGGGTCACCGGGTGTCGCCCTCCCGCATGGGAACGCGCACCCCGCGGTCGGCGGCGACCTCGTCGGCGCGGTCGTAGCCGGCGTCGACGTGGCGGATGACGCCCATGCCCGGGTCGTTGGTGAGCACGCGGCGGATCTTCTCGCCGGCCAGCGCGGTGCCGTCGGCGACGGTGACCTGCCCGGCGTGGATCGAGCGGCCGATGCCGACGCCGCCGCCGTGGTGGATGGACACCCACGAGGCGCCGGAGGCGACGTTGACCATGGCGTTGAGCAGCGGCCAGTCCGCGATGGCGTCGGAGCCGTCGAGCATCGCCTCGGTCTCCCGGTACGGGGAGGCCACCGAGCCGCAGTCCAGGTGGTCGCGGCCGATGACGACGGGGGCCTTCAGCGTGCCGTCGGCGACCATCTCGTTGAAGCGCTCCCCGGCGCGGTCGCGCTCGCCGTAGCCGAGCCAGCAGATGCGGGCCGGCAGGCCCTGGAAGTGCACGCGCTCGCCCGCCAGCTTGATCCACCGGGCCAGCGACTCGTTCTCGGGGAACAGGTCGAGGATCGCGCGGTCGGTGGCGGCGATGTCGGCGGGGTCGCCGGACAGCGCGGCCCACCGGAACGGGCCCTTGCCCTCGCAGAACAGCGGCCTGATGTACGCGGGGACGAAGCCGGGGAAGGCGAACGCCCGCTCGTAACCGGCGAGTTGGGCCTCGCCGCGGATGGAGTTGCCGTAGTCGAAGACCTCGGCGCCGGCGTCCTGGAAGCCGACCATGGCCTCCACGTGGCGTGCCATGGACTCGCGGGCCCGCTGGGTGAAATCGGCGGGCTTCTCGGCGGCCAGCGCGGCCATGTCGTCCAGGTCCACGCCCAGGGGCAGGTACGCCAGCGGGTCGTGGGCGGAGGTCTGGTCGGTGACGACGTCGATCGGGGCACCCATCGCCAGCAGCTGCGGGACGAGCTCGGCGGCGTTGCCGAGCACGCCGATGGACAGCGGCCGGCGCGCGTCGCGGGCCTCGGTGGCCAGCTGCAGGGCGTGCTCCAGGGAGTCGGCCCGCACGTCGAGGTAGCGGTGCTCGATGCGCCGGGTGATGGCCCGCGGGTCGCAGTCGATGCACAGGGCCACGCCGCCGTTCATGGTGACCGCGAGGGGCTGGGCGCCGCCCATGCCGCCGAGGCCGGCGGTCAGCGTGATGGTGCCGGCCAGGCTCCCGCCGAACTTCTTGGCGGCGACGGCGGCGAACGTCTCGTAGGTGCCCTGGAGGATGCCCTGGGTGCCGATGTAGATCCAGCTGCCGGCGGTCATCTGCCCGTACATGGTCAGGCCGAGCGCCTCCAGGCGGCGGAACTCCTCCCACGTCGCCCAGTCGCCGACCAGGTTCGAGTTGGCGATGAGCACCCGCGGCGCCCACTCGTGGGTCTGCATGACACCCACCGGCCGGCCGGACTGGACGAGCATCGTCTCGTCCTGCTTCAGGCCGCGCAGCGTGCGCACCATCGCGTCGAACGAGTTCCAGTCCCGGGCCGCCTTGCCGGTGCCGCCGTAGACGACGAGCTTGTCGGGGTGCTCGGCGACCTCGGGGTCGAGGTTGTTCTGCAGCATCCGCAGCGCGGCTTCCTGCTGCCATCCCTGAGCGCTCAGTTCCGTGCCGCGCGGTGCGCGCACCGGCCTCGGTCCCGTCATCGGTCCGGCCTCCTCGTCGTGATGTGGTCCATTCACATCCTGGTCAGCTGAATAGCTCTAGTCAACAGGTCCGCCCACTGGACCGGGTGGCGGCGCTCCGAGACGAGGTGATGGGATGGCAGTCATGACGGATGAGCTGGGGATACGGCGAGGGCACGCGCTGCGTGCCGCGGTGGAGCGCGGGCTGATCGACGAGCGGGAGCCGGTCGTCGGCCTGCTGGACATCACGGGCATCGAGGACTCGGCGACGGCACTGCACGCCGCCTTCGCCACGCCCGGCGTGGAGATCACGCACACCTTCGCCGTGAAGGCCGCCTCCCTGGTGCCGGTGCTCGCCCTGCTCGGCGAGTGCGGTCTGGGCGCGGAGGTCGCCAGCCCCGGCGAGATGGCGCTGGCCCGCGCCGCGGGCATCCCGGCCGACCGCATCGTGCTGGACTCCCCCGCCAAGACCCGCGCGGAACTGCGCGAGGCGCTCACCCTGGGCGTCGCCGTCAACGCGGACAACCCGCAGGAACTGGAGCGGATCGACGCGCTGCGCGCCGACGCCGGTTCCGCCTCGCCGGTCGGCCTGCGGGTCAACCCGCAGATCGGCGCCGGCAGCATCGGCGCGATGAGCACCGCGACGGCCACCTCCAAGTTCGGCGTGGCACTGCGCGACCCGGGCGCCGAGGAGTGGGTGCTGCGCGCCTACGCCGGGCGCCCCTGGATGAACCGCCTCCACACCCACACCGGTTCGCAGGGCGTGCCGCTGGAGCTGATGGTCGCCGGGGTGCGGGCCGCGTACGAGCTGGCCGAGCGGATCAACGCCGCCGCCGGACGCCGGCAGGTCACCGTCCTCGACATCGGCGGCGGCCTGCCCGTCAACTTCGACTCCGACGCCGTGACGCCGTCCTACGCCGAGTACGCCGACCTGCTGCGCGCCGAGGTGCCGGGGCTGTTCGACGGGCGGTACGGGCTGGTCACCGAGTTCGGCCGGTCGATGCTCGCCAAGAACGGCACCGTGCTGGCCCGCGTCGAATACGCCAAGTCCGCCGGCGGGCGCCCGATCGCGGTGACGCACGCGGGCGCACAGGTCGCCACCCGCACCGTGTTCGTGCCGGACGCCTGGCCGCTGCGCGTGCTGGCACTGGACGCCAAGGGCCGCGAGAAGGCGGGCGAGCCGGTCGTCCAGGACGTCGCCGGGCCCTGCTGCTTCGCGGGCGACCTGGTCGCCAAGGGGCGCCCGCTGCCGCTGCTGGAGTCGGGCGACCACGTGGCCCTGCTGGACACCGGCGCGTACTACTTCTCGAACCACTTCGCGTACAACTCGCTGCCGCGCCCCGCCGTCCTCGGCTACACCGCCCTCCCGGACGGCACCGTGGAGTTCACGCCGGTGCGGACCGCGCAGTCCGAGGCGGAGCTGATCGCGGAGAGCGGCGGCGGCCTGCCGCCGCTGCGGCGCGCCAGCCGCTAGTCCGCCGCGCGGTGCTCAGCGGCGCCGGCCCCCGCCGGGGGCGGCGTCGCCCGCCGCGATGCCGGTGAGCTGGTAGACGGCCTGGTCGCCGTCCGGCCGCACCCACAGCAGCGCGTCCCTGGCGCGCTCCAGTCCCGCCAGCCGCACCGAACGGGCCCACAGGCCCGCACCGAGCCCGGCGACGAGCATGCCGCCGGCGCACGGCAGCAGCGCGTTCGAGCCCAGCGCCACCACGAACGCGAGCAGCAGCCACCACCGGCGCCGCCGCGCCCAGGCCCGCACGGTCACCCTGCGGTCCTGCAGGTACACCGACTTCGCGGCCCGCGACGCGGCACGCGCCCGGGTCGCGTAGCGGCCGCCGCGTATCGCGAAGACCGCCGCCGCCGCCACGAGGAACAGGGCCGCGCCGGCCATCACGCCGATCCGCCGCCCCGTCGGGCTGAACGTCACCGCCGTCCCGGCCCCCGCCGCGACCACGCCCAGCCACCACAGCCGGCTCGCCGCCGCACGCACCGTCACCGCCACCCGCGCCAATGTGTAGGCCCCGCGCACCACTGGGCGCTCCCTCCTTCGTCAGCCGTCGTTCGTGCTGCGGAGCGTACGGCCCGATTCTCAGATTCTCGTGAGGAATCCATGAGGACCCCCTCCGCTCGGCCGGCGACTCGCCCGCACAACCGAGCCACCGGCTTCGGGGAACCGGGGCCTGCCCGCGACGCCCGCACGGACGGGCCCGCCTCCGCAGGGGGAAGGCGCACCCCGGGGGCACCTGGGCGTCCGGGACGCCGGGCCTTCGGGCCTCCGGGCTCGGCGAGGCGCTAGTCGACGAAGATGCCGCGGGCGGCGGCGTGGGTGTCGAACTCCTCGAGGCGGGACTGGGCGTCGGGGAGGTCGTCGCACATGGACTCGAGCAGGACCCGGCCCAGGAGCATCGGCGCACAGGCGGTGTCGAAGGCGAGGCCGGTGCCGACGGCCGCGGGCAGCAGCAGGTCGCTGTGGGCGGCGACAGGGGCGAACGCGCTGTCGGCGACGGTGACCACCGTCAGGCCGGCGCCCTTGGCGTACGCCAGCGACTCGACGGTCTCGCGCGGGTGGCGGGGCAGCGCGAAGCACAGCAGCGCGCTCGCGCCCGCGCGCACCGCGGCGTCCAGGCGGTCGGCGAGCATCGTGCCGCCCTCGTCCAGCAGCCGGACGTCCGGATGGACCTTGGCGGCGAAGTACGCGAACCCGCCGGCCTGGGCGCCGGCCGCCCGCAGCCCCAGCACGGGCAGCGGCCGCGACGCGGCCAGCAGCGCTCCGGCCCGGGCGACCGGACCGGGATCGGCCAGCAGCGCCGCCAGATGCCGCAGGTTCTCGATCTCGGCGAGCACCGCCTGCTGGTACTCGTTGCAGGCGGCCGCCGCCGGGGACGCGGACCCCGGCGCGACCTCGCGCAGGTGGCGGCGCAGCGCCGGGTAGCCGTCGAAGCCCAGGGCGACCGCGAACCGCGTCACCGACGGCTGGCTGACACCGGCGAGTTCGGCGACCTCCACGCTGGACAGGAACGGCGCCTCGTCGGCCTTGCGCACCAGGCAGTGCGCGATGCGCCGCTGGGTCGGGGTGAGCCGGTGCGCCTCGAACAGCCGCAACAGCCGCGCGGACCCCTGGCCCGCGCCCCCCTCGGCACCCGCACCGCCCGTGGCGTCCGCCGCGCCCACGGCGTCGTCCCCGCTGCCCATCGTCGTCCGTCCCTGGCCTCGTCCGCCGGTCTCCACCGGCCGTTATTCAGTCGCTCCTGACTCTGCATGAGGATATGCAGTCCGGCAACCCCGGCAACCGTTCCCAGCCACCCGGCTACCAGGCCTCCCTGCCACCCCGGCCCCCCTGGCCACCAGTCGACGGCCCGTCAGCCGCCCAGCACCGCCGACAGCGCCCGGGCCCCCGCCCCCGCACAGCTCCAGTACGCCTCGCCGGCCTCGGCGTGCACCCCGTACACCGCCACGGCCTGGAAGATCACCACCAGGACGTCGGCCACGCATATGCAGACCGCCGCCGTGCCCTGCCAGCACTCGGCGCCGTGCCGCCCCGCGCGCCGCGCCGCACGGAAGAACAGGGCGCACACCGCCATCGCGGCCACCCCGCACACCAGCGACGCCCACGCCCCCACGAACAGCGCCCACGGCACCGGCAGTTGGTGGCAGAGCGCGGACGCGCGCTTGCCGTGCCGGTCGTCCAGCACCGCCGTCGCCACCAGGAGCACGAACCCGAGCACCGCCAGGCCGGGCGCGATCAGCACCCACCGGCGCCACCGCGCCTCGGGCAGCAGCACCTCCGCCGGCCGGCCCGGCCGCCGGAACCAGCCCCGGCCCACCTGCCCCACCGCGTCCGACCGTGCGGCCGCGTCCGGCAGCTCCGTCACGCCCACCCGCTCGGCGCGTCCGCGCACCTCGCCCGCCGTCCGGCCCTCGGCATCACCCGCGGTCGGGCCCGCCGCGCCCCGCGACTCGTCCCCCGTCACGACCCCTCCCGTCCCCTCAAGTCCCCCAGGACAGCGCTGGCGGTCCGTCACTCTGTGCTACCGCTCGCGTTCCGGCCAGGGTAGCCGAAAGGGCCGGGCAGGTGATCCACACCTGCCCGGCCCCTGTGGACAACTCCGCGGAAAGCCGCCCGCGGACTCAGCCCGTCCGGATCGACCCCTCTGGATCGAACCCTCCGGATCAGCGTCCTGATCAGCCCTGCCGGGAGTCCAGCTCCAGATCCCGCGGGTCCCGCGGGCCGCCGTCGCCCTGGCCGCCGGAGCCGCCCGGCGCTTCGCCCTGCGGCAGGCTCGCGGCCCGGTCCGCGTGGCCCGGCCACCACGCCGCGTGCCCGATGAGGGCGGTGAGGGCCGGCGTGAAGAACATCGCCATCACGAACGCGGCGATCACGATGCCGAACGCGACGGCGAAGCCCATCTCGGTCAGGAAGTCGTTGCCCGAGAGCATCAGCGTGCCGAAGGTCGCGGCCAGGATGAAGCCGGCCGCGCCGATCGTCGGCCCGGCGTGCTTGAGGGCCTCGCTGGCGGCCTCGCGGGGGTTGCGGCCCTCGCGGGCCTCCTCCCTGAGCCGGGCGATCATCAGGATGTTGTAGTCCGTTCCGATCGCCACCACGAACAGGTACATGATGATCGGCAGCAGGAAGATCAGGCCGTCGCCGCGGCCGAAGATCCACACCGTGGTGCCGAGCGTCGCGCCGAAGCCGAGGCCCACGGACGCGATGAGGTACCAGGGCGCGACCACGCTGCGCAGCAGCAGGCCCAGGATCACCATGATCAGCACCGCGGCGACCGGGAAGACCGTGCGGTAGTCGTGGTTCACGGCCGCGTTGATGTCCTTGAAGATCGAGGACGAGCCGCCGACCAGGGCCTCGGTCCCGGGCGGCGCGTTCTCGTGCGCGACCGTGCGCACGTCGCCGACCGTGGCGATGGCCTGGTCGGTGGCCGCCTCGTACTTCAGCGTCACCGTGTAGTTGGCGGTGGTGCCCGCCTTGTTGACGTCCTTCGCCTGGTCGAAGGCGACGCTGGAGACGCCGTCCACGCCGCGCAGCTTCTGCGCGAAGGCGCCCAGGTCACCGGCGAGCGGCTTGCTGTCCTTGCTGGTGAGGTAGACGTTCGTCGGTTCGGCGGCGCCCGCGGAGAACGCCTTGGTCAGCGTGTCCTGGACGACCATCGACTCCTTGGTCTTGGGGATGGAGCCGGAGGCCAGGTCGTAGGACGCCTTGTAGCCGAAGGTGCCGAGGGCCAGCACCAGCATGACCGCGCCGGACAGGACGGCGACCAGGGCGGGCTTGCGCCCCAGCAGCCGGCCGACGGACGCGTACCGGGTGCCCTTGGGCTCGTCGCGCCACTTCTTGCCGGGCCAGAACAGCGCCCGCGGCGGGATGAGCGAGCAGATCGCCGGGAACAGCGTCAGGCCCGCGATGAGGGTGACCGCGACCAGGATCGCCAGGGCCGGGCCGAGCTGGGTGAGGAAGCCGAGCGTGGACAGCGCCAGCGCGCAGAAGGCGATGATGACCGCGCCGGCCGCCGAGGCGATCGCCTCGCCGACCCGGGTGACCGCGTTGATCATCGCCTGCTTGGGTTCGTCACCGGCCCGCAGGCGTTCGCGGTAGCGGAACATCAGGAACAGGAAGTAGTCCGTTCCGACGCCCAGCACCACCACGATCAGCAGCGCCGAGATCGAGCTGTTGGCCTGGAGTCCGAAGATCTTGGTGGCGTCGGCGATCAGCGCGTTGGCGACCGTGAAGACCACGCCGACCAGCAGGATCAGCGGCATCACCGCGACCAGTGGGGACCTGAAGATGATCGACAGGGTCACGATGATGATCAGCAGCGAGCCGAGCAGCGCGACCGCGTCGGACGTCTTGCCGGCGTCCTGCTGGTCGAGGTTCTGCGCGGCCTGACCGCCGACCTGCACCTTCAGGGCCGTGCCCTTGGCCAGTTGCGTCGAGTCGGCGCGCAGCGCCTTGGCGGCGTCGGCCTGCTTGGGCTGGCCCGCGGACTTCTTGTCCATCTGGACCAGCGCGGTCTCGTACCTGCCGTCCTTGGACACGGAGCCCTCGACGACCGTCTGGACCTGGTCGATCTTCTTGTCGCCGAGGCCGGTGGTGATGCGCGAGGCGTCCGCCTGGTCGGCGCTCGTCAGCGGCTTGCCGTCGGTGCGCTCGAAGAGCACGATCGCGGCCGGCGTGAACGCCTGCGGGAACGCCTTCTCCTGGACGTTCATCGCCTTGATCGACTCGTAGCTGCTCGGCAGGAAGCTGCTCTCGTCACTGTTGGACGGAAGGCTCGGGGCGGTGGCGATGATCGCGACGGCGGCGATCACCCACGCCACGAGCGTCCATACGGGATGGCGGACGACGGTGCGTCCGATGCGGTGGAACATGCGGTGCTGCCTCCATGGCAGGACGTATCACCGCCACCCTTCGGAGCGGTTCCCGGGTATCGGCGACCCGGACGGCGATCGCCGTCCGGTAATGGGGTTCGGTTGTAGCGGCACGAGCCTACTTGCCGACCGGCAAGGAGCAAGCTCGGGGCTTCCCTACGGGGTCTACGCCTATCCCGGTCAGACGGGCGGAAGCAAACGCTTTTGCGGCTTGCCCATGGCGTTGCGCGGCAGCGCGGAGAGGAAACGCACCTTCCTCGGCCGCTTGTGCGCGGACAGGTGCGCGGCGACGAAGTCGGTCAGCTCGCGCTCCCCGACGCCGTCGGCCACCACATAGGCGACGATCTCCTGCCCGAGGTCGGGGTGCGGCGCGCCGACCACCGCCGCCTCGCGCACCGCCGGATGGGCGAGCAGGGCGTTCTCCACCTCGCCCGCGCCGATCCGGTAGCCGCCGGACTTGATCAGGTCCGTGGAGGCCCGGCCGACGATCCGGTGCGTGCCGTCCTCGTCGACGGAGGCGATGTCACCGGTGCGGAACCAGCCGTCGGGCGTGTACGCGGCCGCGGTGGCGTCCGGGCGGCCCAGGTAGCCGTCGAACAGCGTCGGCCCCTGGAGCTGCAGTTCGCCGATACCGTCGGCGGACTCCGCGATCCGGGTGGTGACGCCGGGCAGCGGCGTGCCCACCGCACCGGGCCGCCGCGGCCCCGACGCCCGCGCGCTGACCGTGATCAGCGACTCCGTCATGCCGTAGCGCTCCACCGGCTCGTGCCCGGTCAGCGCCGCCAGGTCGTGGAAGACCGGGGCGGGCAGCGCCGCACTGCCCGACACCAGCAGCCGTGCCCCGGACAGCGCCCGGGCCGACGGTTCGTCACGCGCGACCCGGTGCCAGACCGTCGGCACGCCGAAGTAGAGGCTGCCGCCGGCCGCCGCGTAGGCCGCGGGCGCCGGACGGCCGGTGTGCACCAGGCGGCTGCCGGTGCGCAGCGCGCCGAGGACGCCCAGCACCAGGCCGTGGACGTGGAACAGCGGCAGCCCGTGCACCAGCGTGTCCTCGGCCGTCCACGCCCAGGCCGCGGCCAGCCCGTCGAGGCAGGCGGCGACGGCGTCCCGGCCGATCACCACACCCTTGGGCGGGCCGGTCGTCCCGGAGGTGTAGAGGATCAGCGCGGCCCGCCCGGCGGGCTCGCCGGAGAAGTCCGCGCGCTCGCGGAAGTCCACCGGCAGCAGTTCGGCGCCCGAGTCGTGGAGGATGTGGTCGCGTTCCGCGGGACCGGCGTCCGGCGGGACCGGGACCAGGGGCACGCCCGCGAGCAGCGCCCCCACCGCGGCGGCCACCGTCTCCAGGGAGGCCGACGCCTCGACGGCGAACGCCTTGGTGCCGGCGGCCCTGCGGGCCACCGCGCCCGCCGCCCCCAGCAGCTCCTCGTACCCGCAGGACCGCCCGTCGACGGTGACGGCGTCCTCGCGGTCGCGTCCGTCCGCGCCGCCCTGGAGAGCGGTGAGCACCGGGACAACCGGGGCAGGGGCCATCGCGAATCCTCCTCAAGAACGGCGGACCCCCGAGGGAAATCGGGGGCTAACCCCAGTGTGGCCCACACCCCCCACTCCCTACGGTGGGTCCATGGACGCCCGCGACCCGGAACTGAACAAGGAACTCTCCGCCACCTTGCAGGCACGCAAGGACCTCGGGGCGGAGTACGAGTCGGAGCTGGTCGACTCGTTCATGGAGAAGATGGCCAAGCGCGTCGACAGCCACGTCGAACAGCGCGTACGCCGTGAACTCGCCCAGCAGCAGACCTCGTTCGCCCGCGCGGACCGCCGGCCGATCGGGCCGCCGCGGCCCGGGCCCCGGTTCGCCCGGTACGGCTTCGCGGGCATCACGCTGGTCCTGGCGATCCCGCTGTCGGCGATCGGCGCCACCCAGGCGGGCCCGGGCGGCCTGTTCATCACCTGGGCGGGCATCGTCGGGGTCAACGTCGCCCAGAGCCTGGGCTCGATCTTCGGCCCGCAGGCCAAACAGGACAAGGACGACTGGTCGTAGCCGCCGTACGGCGTCGTGCGCCGCCGGGTTCAGCCGTCACCGGGGTGGCCGGACGCCCGCGAGGAGAAGTGACACCCGGGAAAGAGTTATGGCGGGAACCGCCGCACCCCCGAGACGAGCTCGGAGGGCGGGACGACGGCGGTTCCCGCGGGGACGCGGGCCCAGTCAGGGACAGGCCGTGCGCGTCCGCACCATGGATCCGGGAGCCGCTCCGGAAACCCTGGTGCCGTCGGTGTGCCGCCCCGGCCGGGTGCCCCGCGGGGGTCTCGTTCCGTTCCCCGCGGCCGCCCGGTGCGACATCACCTAATGTGCCGGACGCGTGTTAAGCGCGTGCTGCGCGGACGTGTCGTGGGTGTACCACTTCCACGAACCCTCGTCCGGCCGCGACGACCGGCTGGGCGCCGGGCTCGGACGTCCGGTTCATGCGGCGCCGTGACCGGCCAGGAAGGCCAGCAGGTCCTGGCGGCTGACCACCCCGGTCGGCTTGCCCTCGACCAGCACGACCGCGGCGTCCGCGTTCTCCAGCACGCCCATCAGGTCGCCCACCCGCTCGCCCGAGCCGACCTGCGGCAGCGGCTTGCACATGTGCTTGTCCAGCGCGTCCTCGAGGGTGGCGCTCTTGGTGAACAGCGCGTGCAGCAGGTCGCGCTCGACGACCGAGCCGACGACCTCGGCGGCCATCACGTCCGGGTGCCCGGCGCCCGGCTTGACCACCGGCATCTGCGACACGCCGTACTCGCGCAGCACCTCGATGGCCTGGCCGACCGTCTCGTCCGGGTGCATGTGCACCAGGTTGGGGATGGCGCCCTGCTTGTTGGCGAGCACGTCGGCGACGCGGGCCTCGCCCTCGCCCTCGTCGAGGAAGCCGTGCGAGCTCATCCACTCGTCGCTGAAGATCTTCGACAGGTAGCCGCGGCCGCTGTCGGGCAGCAGCACGACCACCACGTCGTCGGGGCCGAGCCGCTCGGCGACCTTCAGCGCGGCCACCACGGCCATGCCGCACGAGCCGCCGACGAGCAGTCCCTCCTCCCGGGCCAGGCGGCGGGTCATCTGGAACGAGTCCTTGTCGGAGACCGCCACGATCTCGTCGGCCACGTCACGGTCGTAGGCGGTCGGCCAGAAGTCCTCGCCGACGCCCTCGACCAGGTAGGGGCGCCCGGAGCCGCCGCTGTACACGGAGCCCTCGGGGTCCGCGCCGACCACCTGCACCCGGCCGCCGCTGGCCTCCTTGAGGTAGCGGCCGGTGCCGGAGATGGTGCCGCCGGTGCCGACGCCCGCC
This sequence comes from Actinacidiphila rubida, assembly GCF_900110255.1. Taxonomy (GTDB): domain Bacteria; phylum Actinomycetota; class Actinomycetes; order Streptomycetales; family Streptomycetaceae; genus Actinacidiphila; species Actinacidiphila rubida. The sequence continues at coordinate 32,266 of NZ_FODD01000032.1, read as the reverse complement.
ACGAAGTGGGTGATCCTCCCGTCCGTCTGCTCCCACAGCTCGGGACCGGTGGAGTGGTAGTGCGACAGCGGGTTGTTCGGGTTGCTGTACTGGTCGGGCTTCCAGGCGTTGGGCGTCTCCCGCACCAGGCGGTCCGAGACGTTGTAGTACGAGTCCGGGTGCTCGGGGTCGACGGCCGTCGGGCAGACCACGACCTCGGCGCCGTACGCGCGCAGGACGTTGATCTTGTCCATGGACACCTTGTCCGGGCAGACGAAGATGCAGTGGTAGCCCTTGGTCTGGGCGACCATGGCCAGGCCCACGCCCGTGTTGCCCGAGGTCGGCTCCACGATGGTGCCGCCCGGCTTGAGCTCGCCGCTGCGTTCCGCGGCCTCGATCATGCGCAGCGCGATGCGGTCCTTCACCGAACCGCCGGGGTTGAAGTACTCGACCTTGGCCAGGACGGTCGCCTGGATGCCCTCGGTCACGCTGTGGAGCCTCACCAGCGGGGTGTTGCCGACGAGGCTGATCATCGAGTCGTGAAACTGCACCGTTGTCTCCGGGTTCTCCGTGATGGTGCGGCCAGCCTATTGGTGCGGTCGGCCCCCCGCACGAAACGTCGGCGGCCCGGTGCGCGTTGACGTTGGGGACGGGGCTCCGCGGGGCACCACTTGGTGTGACGGCCCGAGCACAGGGAAGGCGGCTGGTCGATGTCGAGGGCGAGGGTGGCACGGCGGATCGCGACCGCCGCCGCGTACGGCGGCGGCAGCATCGGCCTGATCGGCGGCGCGGCCGCGGGGCTGCTGCTGACCGAGGTCCGGCTGGCCAAGCGGCTGGTCGGCGGCTCGGGCGACGTCCCGCCGCGGGCGGACGGCAGGTACGGTTCGGCGTTCGCGCACCGCACCGACGAGCCGCCGCTGCGGCTCGGTTTCCTGGGCGACTCCACGGCCGCGGGGCAGGGGGTGCGGCGCGCCCGGGAGACGCCGGGGGCGCTGCTCGCCTCGGGGCTCGCCGCGGTCGCCGAGCGGCCGGTGCGGCTGGTGAACGTGGCCCTGCCCGGCGCGAAGTCCGACGACCTGCAGCGCCAGGTGTCCCTGCTGCTGGACTCCTCGATCCCCCCGCCCGACGTGGTGGTCATCATGATCGGCGCCAACGACGTGACGCGCCGCGTCCCACTGGCCGCCTCGGTGCGGCTGCTGTCGGACGCGGTGCGCAGGCTCCGGGACGCCGGCGCCCAGGTGGTGGTCGGCACGTGCCCTGATCTGGGGTCCGTCGAGCCGGTCTACCAGCCGCTGCGCTGGCTGGCCCGGCGGGCGAGCCGGCAGCTGGCGGCCGCGCAGACCATCGCGGTGGTCGGGCTCGGCGGCCGGACGGTCTCGCTGGGCGACCTGCTGGGCCCGGAGTTCGAGGCGCGGCCCCGGGAACTGTTCGGCCCGGACAACTTCCACCCCTCCGCCGAGGGGTACGCCACCGCCGCGATGGCGGTGCTGCCGACGCTGTGCGCCAGCCTGGGCCTGTGGCCGGAAGCCGACGAGCAGCCCGACGCCCGGCGCGGCGAGGGCTTCCTGCCGGTCGCCAAGGCGGCCGTGGCGGCCGCGTCCGAAGGCGGTACGGAGGTCACGCCGGCCGCCGCCGGCACCGGCCCGCGCGGGCGCTGGGCGCTGCTCAAGCGGCGCCGCCGGCGGCCGCTGGACGACGCGGCGACCGAGGAGCGGGCCGGGGAGGACGCGGCCGGCGGCCCGTCGGGGGCGGACGCCGGGGGCGCCGGGGGCACCACCGGGGACGCCGCCCACCGGTCGGCGTAGCATCGCGGTAAGCAAGCGCTCAGAAAGTAGTCCGCATCACAGCGGCGGTCTGATGACTCGCTGCGATACCTGCGGGTAACTTCCCTGGGGGTCTGCCCGACCGACCTTCCGTCACCTTCCGTCCACGGACGCCCCGAGCCGTCCGCCCCGCAGCCGCCGAGGAGTGCCGCGATGCCCGAAGCCGTCATCGTCTCAGCCGCCCGTTCACCCATCGGACGGGCCTTCAAGGGCTCGCTCAAGGAGCTGCGCCCGGACGACCTGGCCGCCACGATCATCCAGACCGCACTCGCCAAGGTGCCGCAGCTGGACCCGCGGGACATCGACGACCTGATGCTCGGCTGCGGCCTGCCCGGCGGCGAGCAGGGCTTCAACCTGGGCCGCATCGTGGCCGTGCAGATGGGCATGGACCACCTGCCCGGCTGCACGGTCACCCGCTACTGCTCCTCGTCGCTGCAGACCACGCGGATGGCGCTGCACGCGATCAAGGCCGGCGAGGGCGACGTCTTCGTCTCGGCCGGTGTCGAGATGGTGTCCCGCTTCACCAAGGGCAACTCCGACAGCCTCCCGGACACGATGAACCCGGTGTTCGACGACGCCCGGGCGCGCACCCTCAAGCGCGCCGAGGAGGGCGGCGGGGAGTGGCACGACCCGCGCGAGGACGGCCTGGTGCCCGACGCGTACATCGCGATGGGCCAGACCGCGGAGAACCTGGCGGCGCTCAAGAGCATCACGCGCGAGGACCAGGACGCGTTCGGCGTCCGCTCGCAGAACCTGGCCGAGGCCGCGCTGGCCAACGGCTTCTGGGAGCGCGAGATCACCCCGGTGACGCTGCCGGACGGCACGGTCGTCTCGAAGGACGACGGGCCGCGCGCGGGCGTCACCCTGGAGGGCGTGGCCGGCCTGAAGCCGGTGTTCCGCCCCGACGGCACCGTCACGGCGGGCAACTGCTGTCCTCTCAACGACGGCGCGGCCGCACTCGTGATCATGTCCGACACCAAGGCGCGCGAGCTGGGCGTCACGCCGCTGGCGCGGGTCGTCTCCACCGGCGTCTCCGGGCTGTCGCCCGAGATCATGGGCTACGGCCCGGTCGAGGCGTCCCACCAGGCGCTGCGGCGGGCCGGCATGTCCATCGGCGACATCGACCTCGTCGAGGTCAACGAGGCGTTCGCCGCCCAGGTCATCCCCTCCTACCGCGACCTCGGCATCGACCTGGACCGCCTCAACGTCAACGGCGGCGCGATCGCCGTCGGCCACCCCTTCGGCATGACCGGCGCGCGCATCACCGGCACCCTCATCAACAGCCTCCAGTTCCACGACAAGCAGTTCGGCCTGGAGACGATGTGCGTGGGCGGCGGCCAGGGCATGGCGATGGTGCTGGAGCGGCTGAGCTGAGTCGCAGCGGACGGTAGGGGCCGCCCGAGGCACGAGGACGGCACCTGCCGACCGCGGAGGCGAAGCGAAACGCGACCACAAGAACAGCGCGGTTGAGCTGAGTCGCAGCGGACGGTAGGGGCCGCCCGAGGCACGAGGACGGCACCTGCCGACCGCGGAGGCGAAGCGAAACGCGACCACAAGAACAGCGCGGTTGAGCTGAGTCGCACCTGCCGACCGTGAATTGCGCAGGATGCGACGCACCGTCATTGCCTGATGACAAGGAGCACGCGGTGTGACATAAGTCGCAACGAAATCGCCCCCGGGATGTGATTTTTCCTGGGGGCGTCCCGTTTGCGCAGGTCAGGCAGCGGAGTTCGGGGTGACTCGGGGCCGCAAACCTGTCCAATTGATGACGTTCCGCACTGCGAAGGCCAGGGGTTTACCGGCAAAGTGAGGTGTGGGGGAAGTTTCGCCCGCCACTGTGGTGGGCATTGCTCGGGTCGCATCAGTCGGGAGTACGTCAGTGAGTGCCAACTTCACCGTCCTGCTGGTGGCCGCGGGTCTCGCCGTGGCCGCGGGTTCCGCCGCCCTGCTCTCCACCCGTGCCGTGCGCCGTGAGCTGGCCGCTCTGCGCCGGGATCTCGCCGCCCTCCAGGTGCCCGCCCCGCGCGACGCCGGCGTCGACATCCGGGCCGCCGTGGCCGGGGCCCTCGCCGACGAGCGCGAGCGCGAGCTCGCCGAGGCCCGGGCCTTCTGGGCCGAGCAGGAGGCCCGCGAGACGGCCGGCGACACCGGTCTCTTCCGCGGCGGTCTCTTCGGCGCCCCGGGTGGGGCCGGCGCGTCCGCGGCGGCCGCGGACCTCCCGGACGCCGCGGACCCGTCCGGCGTGCCGGACTACGCCGCGGACTACGAGGTCCCGCCCGTCCTCCCCTACCTGCCGCGGCAGGCGGACTTCGCCGGGTTCGAGCCCGGCGGCGACCCCCTCCCCGACGTCTTCGAGCCGGAGGCGTCCGAGGCCACGCTGCCCGTGCCGGGCATGATCCCGCACCCGTCGGGTCCCGACTTCGCGCCGTCCCCGGTGGTCGCCTCGCGCGACCAGACCGCGGAGCGCCTCTCGGACCTCGCCGACGCGCGCATCCCGCTCGCCGACGTGCGGCCGGGCCCGCTCGGCACGCTCGACGTGTACGTGTTCGCGGACGGCACCACGCTGTGCATGACCCCGGGCCACCGCGAGACCGCGCTGCAGCTGTCGCAGGCGCTCAACCGCGGCGAAGTCCCGGTGCTGCGCGGCGGTTCGGCGATAGCGGGCGCGTACGCGCTCACGTTCGCCTACGGCGAGGAGAGCGTGTACGTCCTCGCCGACCGGGTCGTGGCCTCGCTCTGAGCCGCGCCCGCGGCCGCGTCGGTACCGGATCCGACCGGCACCGCGGCGCTCCGACGGCCTTCGGGGGCCCGCCGGCCGCGTCCTGACCCATCCGGGCCGGGCCGGGGTGGCCAGGGCCGTACCGGGCGGCACACGGCCGCCGTTGGGCCCTTCCCGGGCGATCCCCGCCCGGCCTGCCGCCACGCGCGGGCCCTTTCCGGGCCCTTCGCGCGCGTCCGGCGCCGCCGCGTCCGTCAGCCGACGGCCTTCGCGGTGCGAGCCATCCGCTCCAGCGCCTCGGTCAGCACCGCCTCGGCCCGGGCCGGGTCGTTCGCCGAGGCCCTGAGCAACTCGTTGCCCGCGACCGCCAGTTGGTCGCCGACCACGAAAAGGCCGTCGTCCGGGATCTCGTACGGTTCGCGTCCGGGGAACTCCAGCAGCTGCGCCTCCCGGGCCAGCCAGCGGGCGAGTTCGAGGCCCTCGGCCGCCGCCCCCGCCTGCAGACGGCGCTGCGGCAGCGAGCGCAGGCGCCCGGCGAGGCGTTCGACGGCGGTGTGCACAGCGGCGCGTTCCGGCATACCCGCGACCCTACCGGGGCGCGCGGAGGCGGCCCGCGCCTCTTTCCGCTGGCGCGGGATGGTTGCCAACAACCGACCATTCGGGCACGGTGGGGTGACCGGACCACATACCGGAGGCGCCGATGTCCCAAACGCACTTCTCCGAGGAAACCCACCGGAACCTGCTCGACCGCATTCCCCAATGCACGGGCCGCGACGTCAACGAGTGGCTGCGCGCCCTCGCCGACGGCCCCTCGTTCTTCCGCTTCGACGACAAGGTCAGCTGGCTGCGCAGCGAGCACGACCTCTCGTACGGGCACGCCAAGGCCCTCGTTCACGAGTACGACCTGCGCCGGGCCGCGCGCAACCTCCTCTAGGCCCTGTCGCCGGGCCGCCCGCAACCCTCCTTCAGCGCCGGGCCGTTCGGCCCCGCCCCTTTCTCCTCCGCCCGCAGCCGACAGCGACGGGCCGCCGGGAAGTCCTGCTTCCCGGCGGCCCGTTCGGCTGCCCTGCGGTCCGTGCCCGCGGTCCGTGCCCGGGGCCGGTGCGACGCGGGCGCTCGCGCCCGGACGCGCGTCAGTCGCGCAGGATCGCGATCAGGCGCAGCAGTTCGAGGTAGATCCACACCAGCGACAGCGTCAGGCCGAACGCGGCCAGCCACGACTCGTTGCGCGGGGCGCCGTAGCGGATGCCGTCCTCGATCTGCTTGAAGTCCAGCGACAGGAAGAACGCGCCGAGCCCGATGCCGAGCAGGCAGAAGACGATGCCGAGACCACCGGTCGCCAGACCCAGTCCGTTGCCGGCGCCGAACGCCGCGAACAGCAGGTTGACCACCAGGGCGAACATGAAGCCGATGGCGATCGCCATGCCGATCCGCTGGTAGCGGGCGGTGACGCGGATGATCCTGGCCCGGTAGGCGATGAGCATGCCGGCGAACACCGCCATGGTGCCGAGCACCGCCTGCACCGGCGCGCCCTGCCACGCCTCGTTGTAGGCACGGCTGAGGACGCCGAGGAACACGCCCTCGAAGATGGCGTACCCCACGATCAGCGCGGGTGACGGGGTGCGCTTGAAGGACTGGATGATGGCCAGCACGAACGCCACGAGGGCGGCGCCGTACGCGATGCCGACGTGGTCGCCGAGGGCGAACCAGCCGAGGACGACACCCACCACGACCGTGCCCAGGGTGATCCCGGTCCGCATGACGACGTCGTCGATCGTCATCCGGCCCGTCTCGGCGGGTCCCGCGGACGGGCCCGCGTACGCCTCCTCCATCTGCTGGGGAGTCATGGGCTGCTGCTGGTCGTACGGGTTGCGCCCGGCCTGCTGGTAGGGGGCGCCGGCGCCTTGCTGGGCGTACGGGTTGCCACCGCTGTACTGCGCGTAAGGGTCGCCGCCCTGCTGGGCACCCGTGCCGAATCCGGCGTACTCGTTCCCGCGGGTGAAGCCCCGCCGGGAGAAGACCGGGTTGCTGCTCCTCATCTCACTCCTCCATGGCCGCGTGATGCGACAGTTCCTCAAGAGTAATGGCTTGGCAAAAAGTCATGCGTACGCCTGGAGGAGGATCTTCCCCCTGACCCGACCCGCAGTCACCCCTTTCAGCGGTTCGCGGGCTATCCGGTGGACTCCTGCCGCCGGGCGGGGTATCACTGAGGAGTGGAGACGAACACGCGTTCGAACATCAGGGAGCAGGCCATGCCACGCCCCGACCACACGCGCGCGCTGCACGCGGCGCTGATCACCGCGGCGCGCGGCCTGCCGGTCATCCCCCTGTCCCGCAGCAAACTCCCCGCCGTCCGCTCCCCGCACCGCGACGAGCTGCGGGCGACCGCGTGCCGCGGCGAGTGCGGCCGCCCCGGGCACGGCGTGCACGACGCGACGTCGGATCCGGCCCGGATCCGCGCGCTGTTCGCGGTCGCCCCCTGGGCGACCGGCTACGGCATCGCGTGCGGCCAGGCGCCGCTGCACCTCGTCGGTGTCGACCTGGACGTCAAGCACGGCACCGACGGAGTCGGCGCGCTGCGCGCGCTGGCCGCGTCCCACGGCTTCGACGTCCCGCCGACGGTGACGGTGGTGACCCCGAGCGGCGGCCGCCACCTGTGGTTCACCGCACCGGGCCCGGTGCCCAACTCGGCGGGCCGGCTGGCTCCTGGCATCGACATACGCGGGGCCGGCGGCTACGTCGTCGGCCCGGGTTCGCGCACCGTCGCCGGCCACTACCACCTGGCACCGGGCAGCGCGGGCAATCCGCTGGCCGAGGCCCCGCCGGCCCTGCTCCACCTCGCCGCCCCGCCCCCGGCACCCCCGCGCACGGACGAGCAGGACCACCCGCGGCACCCCGCGGAGAAGCGGGCCGCCGCCCTGGTGCGCTTCGTGCTGGACTCCCGCGCGGGCGAGCGCAACGGGCGCCTGTTCTGGGCCGCGTGCCGCGCGTACGACGCCGGGTTCGGTGACGCGCTCGCGCCCGCGCTGGTGACCGCGGCCGTCCACACCGGCCTCAGCGAGCGCGAGGCCGCCGCGACCGTGGCCTCGGCCGGCCGTCTGCGGGCCGCGGTGGAGCCCTGACGGCGCGGATCACCACACCGGGGTGCGGCGCACGGGGCCGCACCCCGGTGTGCGTTCCGGCGGCGGAGGATCGTGCGGGCGTGGGGCCCGTCGCCGAACCCGCGAGACCGGCGGGACCGGCAGGAGTCAGCGGGGGTGAGGGAAGTCGGCGGGAGTCGGCGGGAGTCCGGAATACAGCGGCTTCGTGAGCGGGCCACCCATGAATGGGGCGCACCGTGATCCCCACGGTGCGCCGAACGCCCCAGCCGGACGGCCGGGTTCCGGCCGCTTCCCCCGTCAAGCCTGCGAACGAGCCCTGTGCCCGGAGCCGGACTTGAACCGGCACGCCCACGTGGGGGCAGCGAGGTTTAAGCTCGCCGTGTCTGCGTTCCACCATCCGGGCCGGCGGGGCGCAAGTGAAAGCGTATCTGTGTCGGGCGTCACGAACAGGACGCCCAGGTTGCCATGTTGTCTGATTTTAGGCGTTACTGACTCGACGTCAGGTGCAAGAGACCGGTCCCACCGCACCACAGCGCAGTTCACAGCAGTAACAGCCCTTACGTACAAGTGACGTGATTTCGCTCTCCGCGACCGGACGCCGACCCACCGTGGGGGCAACGTTATCCCCGGCCGGAGGGGGTTTTACCCCCGCCGGCCGCGGGACTCGGGCTAGGAGAGCCACTCCGTACGGGTGGCCGGCATCCCCGCGTCGCCCTCGTCGCCGGTCCGCACGGCGAGGACCTGATTCACGCCGATCCGGTTCCGCTGGAACGACACCGCCGACGCCGCCATGTAGAGCCGCCACACCCGGGCCCGGCCCTCGGACGTCGCGGCCGCGGCCGCCGTCCAGTGGTCCTCCAGGTTCGCCACCCAGGCGCGCAGCGTGCGCGCGTAGTGCTCACGCAGCGCCTCCACGTCGCGCACCTCGAAACCGGCCTCTTCCAGGCGGGCGACGGTCGTCCCGACCGGCGACAGCTCCCCGTCCGGGAAGACGTACCGGTCGATGAACTCGTCGACGTGGTAACCGGCCTCGTCGACGAGCGGACGGCGGGCGATCTGGTGGTTGAGCAGCCGCCCGCCGGGGCGCACCAGCGCGTACAGGGTGCGGGCGTACTCCAGGTAGCCCTCGCTGCCGACGTGTTCGGCCATGCCGATCGACGAGATCGCGTCGAACGGCCCGTCCTTGACGTCGCGGTAGTCCTGCACCCGGATGTCGATCCGGTCGGTGAGCCCGGCGTCGGCGACGCGCTTGCGGGCGTAGCCGGCCTGCTCGCCCGACAGGGTGATGCCGGTGGCCCGCACCCCGTAGTGCTCGGCCGCGTGCAGCACCATCGAGCCCCAGCCGCAGCCGACGTCCAGCAGCCGCAGGCCGGGCCGGAGCTGCAGCTTGCGGCACACCAGGTCCAGCTTGGCGCGCTGCGCGTCCTCCAGGGTGGCGGCGCCCCCACCCTCGGCGGCGGGGCCCGCCCCGGCTCCGGACGCGGCGGCGGGTACCGCCACATCCGGCCACACCGCGCAGGAGTACACCATCGAAGGGCCGAGGACCATCGCGTAGAAGTCGTTGCCCACGTCGTAGTGGTGGGAGATGGCCGCCCTGTCGCGCCGCTTGGTGTGGACGGGGCCCGTCCTGCGCCGGGCCTCCTCCGGTGGCGGCGCCGGCGGCAGCCCCGGCCCCGTCAGGGCCAGCGCGCTGCGGGCCATCCGGTAGGTCACCGGGTCGCGCAGCGCGGCCGCGGCGTTGCGGACGACCTCGGCCGGGCCGCGGGAGGCGCCGGGTTCCGGCCGCTCCCACAGGAGTCCGGCCAGCCGGTCGAGCGCCTCGTACAGGTCGCCCTCGATGTCGAGCTCGCCGGCCACCCAGGCGCGGGCCAGGCCGAGTTCTCCCGGCCGCCACAGCACGCGGCGCAGCGCCTTGCGCTGCGCGAGGACCAGGACGGGTGCGCCGGTGGGCCCGGCCTCGCTGCCGTCCCACGCGCGAACGCGCAGCGGGAACGGGGTCGAGAGAGCGTGTTCGGCGAGTTCCACGATGCGATGAGCCGCGTCAGCCATGCTTCGAGCGTACGACCGGAATTCGCCCTTGACCCGTATATCTACCTTGCGGATACACCCAGTTGACCCAGAAGGCTCCAGGCCGGCGCGCCCGGCCGGGGACGCGGGGGCGGAAACGGCTGGTCGCATGGCCCGTCCGGCCTATTCCGCGCACCTTCCGCGCACCCGCCGCGGCCCGCCCCCGGACACGCCGAAGGGCGCCCGCACCACGGATGGCGGGCGCCCTTCGGTTCAGTGGGCTGTGCTGCTGCCCCGCGTCAGGACGCGGCGGCCTTCTCCGCCGGAGCGGACGGAGCCGGGACGGCCTTGGCGGACGGCTGGGCCGGGATCGGCGGCCGCGCGGCCTCGTAGAACTCCTCGCGGGGGTTCTCGATCGCGCCGAGGGAGACGACCTCGCGCTTGAGGAACATCCCCAGCGTCCAGTCGGCGAAGACCCGGATCTTGCGGTTCCAGGTCGGGACCGCGAGGCCGTGGTAGCCACGGTGCATGTACCAGGCGAGGCGGCCCTTGAGCTTGATCTTCGTCTTGCCGACGACGATCATCGCGACGCCCTTGTGCAGGCCCAGGCCCGCGACGGCGCCCTTGTTGGCGTGCTTGTACTCGGCCTGCGGGAAGCCGCGCATGCCGGACACCACGTTGTCGCCGAGCACCTTGGCCTGACGGAGCGCGTGCTGCGCGTTCGGCGGGCACCAGGCGCCCTCGCCGACCGCGAGGTCGGGGATCTGGGCGTTGTCGCCGGCGGCCCAGATGTAGTCGGTGCCCTGCACCTGGAGGGTGGCCGCGGTGTCCACGTGACCGCGCGGGCCGAGCGGCAGGCCGAAGTGGGCCAGCGCCGGGTTGGGCTTCACGCCGGCGGTCCACACGATGGTGGAGGCGTCGACCTCGAGCCCGTTGGCGAGCACCACGTGCTTGTCGACGCACGACGTCATCGACGTGCTGAGGTAGACCTCGATGCCGCGCTCCTGCAGGTGCTCCAGCCCCCACTTGCCGAGCTGCGGGCCGACCTCGGGGAGGATCTTGTCCGCGGCGTCGACGAGGATGAAGCGCATGTCCTCGCGCTTGACGTTCGGGTAGTACGCGGCGGCGTCGCGGGCCATGTCCTCGACCTCGCCGATCGTCTCCGCGCCGGCGAACCCGCCGCCGACGAAGACGAAGGTGAGCGCCTTGCGGCGGATCTCCTCGTCGTTGGTGGAGTCGGCCTTGTCCAGCTGCTCCAGGACGTGGTTGCGCAGGCCGATGGCCTCCTCGACACCCTTCATCCCGATGCCGTTCTCGGCCAGGCCGGGGATCGGGAAGGTCCGGGAGACCGCGCCGAGCGCGATCACCAGGTAGTCGAAGGGCAGCTCGTAGGACTCGCCGACGAGCGGCTCGACCGAGGCGACCTTGCGGTCCTGGTCGATGGTGGTGACCCGCCCGGTGAGCACCTCCGCCCCGGGAAGCACGCGTCGCAGCGGGACGACGACATGCCGCGGGGAGATGCTGCCTGCTGCGGTTTCGGGAAGGAAGGGCTGGTACGTCATGTACGAGCGCGGGTCGACGACCGTGACGGTCGCCTCGCCGTACCGCATCTTCTTCATGATGCGGCGCGCCGCGTACAGGCCGACGTAACCGCCGCCTACAACGAGGATCCGTGGACGCTCCGTGGTGCTCATGCTTTGAGTATCCAGCACGGTGGAGGGGGGACCTCGTGAGCCCCTTCACAAGGTCTGCAACACCCTGTGCTACACTGCGCGACTTCATGACCTGGGGCGGAAGCCGCCCCTGGGGCCGCAGCGGTCCCCCGCCGTTTATACATGGCGCTGAGCAGCGTGGATCGGTTCACGGGCGGCTGAGACCGTGCGGCGCGACACCCCCGGGAATCCTCGACACACCAGGGATTCCAGGGGATTTGGCGCCGCACGCCTTGGAAAGTCGGGCCATCTCCCGGGAACTTCATGTGAAGAGTTTCACAAAGGTTGTCGCCGGACCACGATCCGGACACCCCGCGGACCCCCCGCAACCCGCTCACCAGGCGCGTCGCACCCTCAGCTGAGCACACTCCAGGCGATTCCGTCGAGGATGTCGTGCTCGCTGACGACCACGTCCTTCGCCCCCGTGCGCTCCATGACGCGCAGCAGGACGAGGGCTCCCGCGGCGATGACGTCGACCCGGCCCTCGTGGATGACGCGGTGCGCGGCGCGCTCGGCGTGGGTGGCGGTCAGCAGCTCGCCGCTGATCCGCCGCACCTGCTCCAGCGACACGCGGGAGTGGTGGATGGCCGCGGAGTCGTACTCCGGCAGGTCCAGCGCGAGGGCGGCCACGGTGGTCACCGAGCCGGCCAGCCCGACCAGCGTGCGGGCCCGCTCCAGCGGCACCGCGCGGGCCGCCTCGTCCAGTGCCGCGTCGACGTCGGCGGTCATCGCCGCGATCTGCGCGGGCGTCGGCGGGTCGGTCACCTCCCCGTCGTGCACGAGGTGCCGCTCGGTCATCCGCACGCAGCCGACGTCCACCGAGCGGGCCGCGCTCACCTGACCGTCGCCGAGCACGAACTCGGTGGAGCCGCCGCCGATGTCGACCACCAGATACGGCGTCTGCATGCCGTGCTCGCCGGTGAGTTCGCGGGTGGCGCCGGTGAAGGAGAACTCCGCCTCCTGGTCGCCGCTGATCACCTCGGGCTCGACGCCGAGGATGCCGACGACCCCGCGCACGAACGCGTCCCGGTTCTCCGCGTCGCGGGACGCGGAGGTGGCCACGAAGCGGATCCGGTCGGCGGGCACGCCGTGCTCCCGGATCACCTCCGCGTACTCGCGGCACGCCGCGAAGGTGCGCTCCAGCGCCTCGGGCGCCAGCCGCCCGGTGCGGTCCACGCCCTGGCCGAGCCGCACGATCCTCATCCTGCGGTCCAGCTCGTCCAGCGCGCCGGTCACGGGGTCGAGGTCGGCGACGAGCAGCCGGATGGAGTTGGTGCCGCAGTCGACGGCGGCGACACGGGTGGTCACGCGGGCTCCTCGGGGGACGTGCCGGGGGTCTGCGGGGTCACGCACGGCCCCTTGGCCCACCAGTCGGGCAGCAGGTCGAGCGTCTCGTCGCCCAGCGGGTTGACGCCGCGTCCCGCGGCCAGCGCGTGGCCGGCGAGCACGTGCAGGCACTTGACCCGGTCGGGCATGCCGCCCGCGCTCGGGAAGCCCTCGAGCACCTCGACGGCGTCGCGCCGCGCGAGGTAGTCCTCGTGCGCGGCCCGGTAGCCGGCGGCCAGTTCGGGGTCCTCGGCGAGCTGGGCCGTCATCCGCTTCATCACGCCGTCCGCCTCCAGCGTGCCGATCGCGGAGGCCGCGCGCGGGCACGTCAGGTAGTACAGCGTCGGGAAGGGCGTGCCGTCCTCCAGCCGCGGCTGGGTCTCGACCACGTCGGGGTTGCCGCAGGGGCAGCGGTGCGCGACGCCGCGCAGCCCGCGCGGCGGACGGCCCAACTGGGCGTGCACGGCCTCGATGTCCGCGGCGCTCGGCGGCGTCGGGGCGGGCGGCGGGGGCGGGAAGCGGTCCTCGGAGCTGTTCATGAGAGGTTCTGGAGCCTTCTGCCTCGGCGGGAGGCATGTCGTTCGCGGGGCGCGGGCGCCGTCCGCCGGTTCGGGGCGACGCGCGGGGTCGGGGTCGGGACGCGGGTGGCCGGATCGGTGCGCGCGGGGTCGGGGTCGGGACGCGGGTGGCCGGATCGGTGCGCGCGGGGTCGGGGCGGGGTCAGTGCGAGCGGGGGGCGGCGGCCGCGTCGGCCCGGTCCACGCCGTTCCACAGGTTGTCGTACCACGGGCGGTGCGCGGCGGCCTCGGCCGTGGCGCGGTGCTCGGCCACCGCGTCGCCGGTGGGCGCCGGCCCGCCCGCGACCTGGTAGCCGGTCTCCCCCGGCATCACGTAGTGCAGGTGCTCGCGGGCCTGGGCGCGGACGTAGTCCGGGTCCTGCCAGCGGGCCTTCTCCTGGCGCAGCTGCTCGACCTTCTTCTCCGCCTCCCGCGCCTGGCGGCGCTGGTCGGCGATGTCGGAGCGCTGGGCGACGTACTGCCGCATCGGGTAGGCCAGGGCCACGACCAGGGAGCAGAGCACCAGGGCGAGCAGGGCGGCCCGTCCGGTCAGCTTGTTGCGCCGTACCGGGCGCCTGGCCGCGGCCCGGTAGACCCGGGCCTGGGCCTCCTGCCCGATGGCCTTCAGCCGGGCCGCGGTGGAGAACCGGTCCGCCCCCACGAGTCACTCCCCTCGTCGCCGTCACGCGCACGTCCCCGCCCACGGTACGGGACCGGGTGCGGGGACGTACGGAGCGGCGGGACAGCGGCGCGCGGAGCGGCATGTGCCGCGCCCGGGTCAGCCCTTGAAGCGGGGGAACGCGCTGCGGCCGGCGTACACCGCGGCGTCGTCGAGGATCTCCTCGATGCGCAGCAGCTGGTTGTACTTCGCGACGCGCTCGGAACGGGCCGGGGCGCCGGTCTTGATCTGGCCGCAGTTCACCGCGACGGCCAGGTCGGCGATGGTGACGTCCTCGGTCTCGCCGGAGCGGTGCGACATCATGCACTTGTAGCCGTTGCGCTGGGCCAGCTCGACGGCGTCCAGCGTCTCGGTGAGCGAGCCGATCTGGTTCACCTTCACCAGCAGCGCGTTGGCGGTGTCGTTGTCGATGCCCTTCTGCAGCCGCTCGGGGTTGGTGACGAACAGGTCGTCGCCGACCAGCTGGACCTTCGCGCCCAGCTTGTCCGTGATGGTCTTCCAGCCGTCCCAGTCGTCCTCGAACAGCGGGTCCTCGATGGAGACCAGCGGGTACGCGTCCACCAGCTCCGCGTAGTACTCGGTCATCTCGGCCGCGCTGCGCTTCTTGCCCTCGAACTCGTAGGCGCCGTCCTTGTAGAACTCGGAGGCGGCCACGTCCAGCGCGAGCGCGACGTCCTGGCCCGGGGTGTAGCCGGCCAGCTTGATGGCCTCCAGGATGAGGTCGAGTGCCTCGCGGTTGGAGCCGAGGTTCGGGGCGAAGCCGCCCTCGTCGCCCAGGCCGGTGCCCAGGCCGCGGGACTTCAGCACGCCCTTGAGGGTGTGGTAGACCTCGGCGCCCCAGCGGACGGCCTCGGAGAACGACTCGGCGCCGATCGGCGCGATCATGAACTCCTGGATGTCGACGTTGGAGTCCGCGTGCGAGCCGCCGTTGAGGATGTTCATCATCGGGACCGGCAGGACGTGCGCGTTCGGGCCGCCCAGGTAGCGGAAGAGCGGCAGGTCGGACGCCTCGGAGGCGGCGTGCGCGACGGCCAGCGAGACGCCCAGGATGGCGTTGGCGCCGAGCGAGGACTTGTCCGGGGTGGCGTCCAGGTCGAACATCGCCTGGTCGATCAGGCGCTGCTCGGTGGCGTCGTAGCCGACGAGCTCCGGCCCGATCTGCTCGATGACCGCGAGGACGGCCTTCTCGACGCCCTTGCCCTGGTAGCGGTTCTTGTCGCCGTCACGGAGTTCGAGGGCCTCGAAGGCGCCGGTGGAGGCGCCGGACGGAACGGCCGCACGGCCGGTGCTGCCGTCGTCGAGGCCGACCTCGACCTCGACGGTGGGGTTGCCTCGCGAGTCGAGGATTTCCCGGGCTACGACGACGTCGATGGACGGCACGTGGTCTCCTTCAGAGAGCTGAGATGTCTTCTCGCTTTTTTTCGGGACGAGCCTAACCGCCCCGGACCCCTGGATCGGCGGTCGGCCCGTCCCCTGAGACGGAAGTCGACCGCCCGGACGGCCCACCGCGACGACGGCGACCCCGCCCCGGGCACGCCGCAGGGGGACTGCGTGTCCGGGGCGGGGCCGCCGATGGGTGCGGGCGCCGTCGCCGCGCGGCCGGCCGGTGATCCGCTGGCCGCGATCACCTGGGGGTGATTCAGGCGAGCTTGAGGTGCTGACCCGGGTAGATCAGGTTCGCGTCCTTGACGGTGTCCTTGTTCAGCTCGAACAGCTTGTGCCAGCCGCCGGACACGTGGTGCGCCGTGGCGATCTTGGACAGGGTGTCGCCGTGGCGGACGACGTAGCTGCCGTGGCCCTTGGACCAGGTGCCGCTCTTCTTCCACGAGGTCGCCGCGTGGGACGACGACGCGGTGCTGGAGCTGCTGGAGGAGCTGGAGCTGGCCTGGGTGGAGGTCGAGCCGGTGGAGCTGGAGGAGCTCGACGAACCGCCGGGGTTGATGTCGGGGGACGGGCCGCCCGCGGTCAGGCCGCCGGCCGAGGCGCAGGACCAGGCGGACGGGCCCTGCAGGGCGAGCAGCTTCTCCGCGACGGCTATCTGCTGGTCCTTGGTGGCCAGGTCGGCGCGCTGCGCGTACTGCAGGCCGCCGGCGGCCGCCCAGCTGGACTGCGAGAACTGCAGACCGCCGTAGTAGCCGTTGCCGGTGTTGATGCTCCAGTTGCCGCCGGACTCGCACTGGGCGACCGCGTCCCAGGTGGCGACCGAAGCGGCGGAGGAGGAGGTCGCGCCGATCAGCGGCGCGGCGATCGCGACGCCGGCGACGCCGGCGACGGAGGCGAGACGCACGAGCGTCTTGTTCGAGGGACGACGGTGCTTACCCATGGTGTTAGTCCTCACCGACGCCTGCGAGGTCAGCTGTCGGGTTCGGGCGTGAGTTGCCCGGCCGGGCCGCGAGCAGGCGGCGTTGTTCGGCTTCACCCCGAGCCGGAGCCGGCGTCGTACTCCTCCGCGCAGCGGGTTGCTGTCCGGTGCTGCGCGGCGTACGTCTGCCGGTCCGGCGGAAGACTTTGGGTCCCCCGCTCCTGCCTACGGCGCTCTCGCGTCGACTGTTCCCGTCGGCCGGCGGCAGGACTCGGCGTTCCGCTCCGGCGGGGCTCGCTGTGGCGAGCGAGAAGACGGTAAGCACACCCCCCCGGCTTGTTCAAACAATCCGATTTCGGGCGCCAACTGCGGCCGCCTGTTCGGCGGGTGGGGTAAACCGCAGGTCGGAGGGGTGGATCTCAGCGCTCTGCGAGCGGGCGGTCACAGCGGCCGGCGAGACCCTTGTCACATGCGGAATGATCACCGCACGGCAGTTCGTCCGTTTTTGTCTTCCGGCCGCCATGACCCTTGTTCTCAGCCGATGTTGAGGATCTGTCCGGGTTTGATGAGGTTCGGGTCGTCGCCGATCAGGTGGTGGTTCGCGTCGTAGAGCGCGCGCCATCCACCGTCGACGTGGTGCCCGGTGGCGATCGACGAGAGCGTGTCGCCGAGGTCGACCGTGTACCTGCTCACACCCGAAGTGCCGGACTTGTCGGCCTTGTTGGCGTTACCCGGGGTAGCCGATGCGGTGGAGTCCGAACTGCCGGAAACGTCCGAAGCGTCCTTGCCGGTGCTGGAGTACAGCTCGGTGCGGCTCGCCCGGTCGGCGGCGGCCAGCTCCTCGTCGGTGGGGCTGTACGGCTTGGCGTGGCGCCCGCTCGGGGCGCTCGCGGTCGGCGCGCCGCCGTCGGAGGGCCCCGCGGGCGTGGCCGCGGACGGGGGCGCGAAGGTCCCGCCGGGGTCGGTGTTCGAGCCGCCGGCGCCGGTGGAGCCGGTCGCGCCGGGGGCTCCCGTCGGGGACCACGTGCCGCCCTGGCCGTCGGAGCCGCCCTGCCCGCCGGAGCCGCCGGAGTCCCCCGGGGCCGTGGACGGCGAGGCCGGCGCGGTGGGGGCGGTGGGCGCCGAGGGGGCGCCGGACGCGGTGTCGGACGGGGTGTCGGAGTCGCCGGGCAGCAGGCCGGTCGGCAGCGGCACACCCGGCATCGCGGGCAGCGGCATGCCGGGGATCACCGGCCCGGACGAGGAGTCGCCCGGGTCCACGTCGGGCGTGCCGTGGTCCTTGGCCAGACCGGTTTTCTTGTCGCAGCCGGGCCACGCGCCGGGGCCGAGGTCGGCGAGGATCTTCTCCGCCACGGTGATCTGCTGGGCGCGGGAGGCCAGGTCGGGGCGCGACGCGTACTGGTCGCCGCCGTGCTGGTCCCAGGTGTCCTGCGAGATGGCCAGACCGCCGAAGAAGCCGTTGCCGGTGTCGGCACTCCACAGGCCGCCGGTCTCGCAGACCGCGACCCGGTCCCAGGTGCTGCTTTCCGCGGCCTGGGCGGTGGCCGCCCCGAGCAGCGGAATCGCGATCCCGGCACCGGTCGCGGCCGCCGTCGCGACGGTCACGACGGCCGGCGAGGTGGGCCGGGGGCGTCGGTGCCTGCCGTTACCGGACGAGAGCATGCGGTACGCCTTTCGTTGGGCTGTACGCGCCTGACGCGGGCCTGCGCCGCGAGGGCGGCGGTGCGGCCACCCGGCGGCTGCCCGACGCTGTGGGGGCGGCGCGCGGCGCGAGCCGTGGATGCCTCGCGCTGACCGCAGAACGTAGCGGTGTTGGCCAACGGATCACAAGTCGATGTAGCGGGTATCACGTCGCGATCACGGGCGTGACGGAGCGTCACTTCCGTTGCGGGACGCGGCCGCGGGCTCCGGGGTGAAGGCCACGGGCAGGGTGCGGAGTCCGCGCATGATCAGCCCGCCGCGCCAGCGCAGTTCGTCCGGTTCTGCGGCAAGGCGCAGATCCGGCAGCCGGGTCAGCAGCGCGGCCAGCGCCGTCCTGGCCTCCAGGCGGGCGAGCGGGGCGCCCAGGCAGTAGTGGATGCCGTGCCCGTAGCCCAGGTGCTGGTTGTCGCGCCGCGCCAGGTCCACGGTGTCGGGCGCGCCGAAGCGGTCCGGGTCGCGGTCGGCGGCCGCGAGCACCACCAGGACCGGCTCCCCGGCGGCGACGGACTGCCCGCCGATGGCCAGCGCCTCGGTCGCGTACCGCCAGGTCGCCAGCTCCACGGGGCCGTCGAACCGCAGCAGTTCCTCGACCGCGCTCTCCAGCAGGGCCTCGTCACCCCGGGTCAGCGCCTGCTGCAGTTCCGCCCGCTGCGCCGGGTGCCGCAGCAGGGTGTGCATCCCGTTGCCGATGAGGTTGACCGTCGTCTCGAACCCCGCGAACAGCAGGATGAAGGCCATCGCCGCGGCCTCGTTCTCCGTCAGGTGCTCGCCGTGGTCACTGGCCCGGATCAGGCCCGAGATGAGGTCGTCGCCCAGGTCGCCGCGCTTGCGGTGGATCAGCTCGACCAGGTAGGCGCGCATCTTCTTCACCGAGCGGGCGACGCCGCCGCGCGGGCCGCCGCCGTGACGGATCATCATCCCGGCCCAGTCGCGGAAGTCGTCCTGGTCCTCGGCCGGCACGCCCAGCAAGTCGCAGATGGCGTAGATCGGCAGCGGGAACGCGAACTCGTGGATCAGGTCCGCCTCCCCCCGCTCCGCGAAGCCGTCGATGAAGCGGTCCGTCAGCTCCCCCACCCGCGGCGCGAACTGCGCGACGCGGCGCGGGGTGAACGCCTTGGACACCAGCCGGCGCAGGCGCGTGTGGTCCGGCGGGTCGATGTTCAGCAGATGCGTCATCAGGTCCGCGCTGCGCTCCCCCGGGATGCCGGTCTTCCCGCGCGCCCCGGCCTCGTCCGCGTGGTGCACCGGGTTCTTGCTGAGCCGCGGGTCGGCCAGCGCCTCGCGGGCGTCGGCGTAGCGGGTCACCAGCCACGCGCCGACACCGCTCGGCAGCCGCGTCCACCGCACCGGCGCGTGCTCGCGCAGCCACGCGTACGCGGGGTAGGGGTCGGTGGCGAACTCCCACGAGAACAGCTCGGGCATGTCGCCGGGCACGCCGCCCTCCCGCGGGCCCTCGGGGCCCGGAGGGTGCGCGGGGCCGGACGGGCGTGGGGGGACGGGGCCGGGGTCGTTCACCCCTCGACGGTATCGGCCGGCGCGTCCGGCCGGGCCGCGGCCTCCGCCAGCGCGTCCCTGCTCAGCCGGTCGGCCTGCCGGGTCGTCTCCGGCAGCCGGTACGCGGGCGCCAGCGCGAGGACCTGCGCGCAGGCCGTGGGCAGGTCCACGAGGTGGCCGGTGGACACGAAGACGGGCTTGACGCCGTCCTGCGTGCGCAGCACCCGTCCGACGGTCTCACCCGCGTCCACCAGGTCGGCGTATGATCCGCGCGTCCCGGCCAGGTCCGCGGGATCGTAGGCGCCCACGAACGGCGTCTTGGCGACCCCGGCCGCGGGCAGCCCGGTGAGGACGCCCAGATGGCAGGCCAGCCCGAACCGGCGCGGGTGCGCCAGGCCGTGCCCGTCGCACAGCAGCAGCTCGGGCGTGTTGCGCAGCAGCCGCAACGCCTCGACCAGTGCAGGGAGTTCGCGGTAGGCGAAGAGGCCCGGGACATAGGGGAAGGTGCTCGTCGCGGTGGCCGTGGCCCGCTCCACGACCTCCAGCGTGGCCGTGTCGATCACCACGACCGCCGCCGCCACCAGGTCGCCGGTGCCGCGGCCGTCACCGGCGTAGGCCACGTCGAGCCCGGCGACCAGCCGCGGGTGGCCCGGGCCCGGGCCGCGGTGGTCGGCCAGCGGCCGCAGCCGGTCCTGGAGGGCCAGCGCGGACGCCTCGTCGGTGGGCCAGTCGTAGGGGACGTCGACACGCACGGTCAGCGGTCCCCGCCCTCTTCTCCCTGCTCTCCCTCAGCCATGTCCCCGTCCCCGTACTCGCCGGGGTCGGCCTCGCCCCAGGGCGTGGTGTCGTCGGGCGCCGGGCCCGGAACCGCGCCGCGCGACGCGGACTCCGCCTGCCGCAGCGCCGCCCGGTAGCGGCGGGCGGCATGGCGCAGCGCCGCCTCGGGGTCGATGCCCGCGGCCTGGGCGGCGGCCGCCTCCGCCAGCAGGTGGTCGCCGAGCGTCGTCTCGTCGTCGTACAGCGGAGCCGGCGGGGTGACCGGCTGCCGCAGCCCGGCGTCGCGCGCCCGCCCGGCGAGCTTGGCGGCGAGCGCCAGCGCGGGCGAGGCCAGCGGCACGCCGTCGGTCACCGACTCGCGGGACTTCTCCACGCCCTTGAGGCGCACCCAGTTCGCCCGCACCTGCTCGGGCGTCTCGGCGACCTCGTCGCCGAAGATGTGCGGGTGGCGGTGCACCAGCTTGGCGACCAGCCCGGCCGCCACGTCGTCGATGCCGTACGGGTCCTCGGGGTCGCCCTCGGCGATCGCGGCGTGGAAGACGACCTGGAGCAGGACGTCCCCCAGCTCCTCCTTGACCGCCTCCCGGTCGCCCTCCTCGATCGCCTCGACCAGCTCGTACATCTCCTCGATGCCGTACTTGGCGAGGTCCTCGTGGGTGCGCAGGCTGCTCCAGGGGCACTCGGCGCGGATCCGGTCCATCACCTGCACCAGGTCGATCAGCCGCGCGCCCGGCAGGTCGTAGGAGCCGGGGAGCAGTTCGAGGTCGGGCATCTGGATCCGCCCCGAGCCGCCGAGGCGGGCCAGCTCGTCGGTGACGGCGGGTGCGTCCCCGCCGGCCGGCGGCAGGTACACCACCGTCCGGCCGCCCTCCGTCGCGTCGACCAGCTCCCGGCCGGTGGGATCGGCCAGTTCGCACTCCACGCCCGCCTCGCGCAGGTAGGGCAGCTGCGGGTGCTCCGGGTCCGCGCACACCACCCGGTCCGCCTCGCGCAGCAGCTGCCAGGCCGGCCAGGACAGCTGCCCCGGGGCGACCCGGTGGCTGGTGGCGAGGAGCACCAGGCGGCCGGTGGCGGGGGTGCCGCCGTTGTCGTCGTTCACCCCTCGAACGTACCCCGCCGTGCCGGCGGCCGGGTCACATGCCCTGGCCGCCCGCGGCGGTCTGGGTCGGGGTCTTGTTCACGACCCACGGGTCGGACACCGAGCCGATGGTGCCCTTCGACGCGTCCCATGTGCCGTACCGCGGGTTGATGGTCACGCCGACGCTCTTCGAGGTCTTCACCACCGCCTGCTGCAGCGCCGCGTTGCCGCCGTCGCTGCCCGGCTGGTAGCCGAGGTGCTGGATGATCTTGCCGAAGGCGACGTTGCGCTGGAAGAAGTGGTCGATGTCCTGCGGCGCCACGCCGTACTGGCCGAGCAGCGCGGCGTCCAGCTGGGTCTCGCTGCCGCCGAACTGCTGGAGCGCGGCGGCGTGTTCCTGCTGCACCTCGCTCGCCGTCACGCTCAGCCCCTGGTCGGCGAGCGTGCGGTCGAGGACCTGGTCCTCCACGAGGCGGCCGAGCAGCTGGGTGGGCAGGTTGCCCGCGGACTGCAGGAGCTGCTGGCCCTGCGGCGACTTCTCGGCCGCCGACCGCAGGTCGTTGACCTGCGACTGCAGCGTCGCCACGGTGATCCGGTGGTCGCCGACGACGGCCGCGGAGCCCGTGTGCACCGGTCCCGATCCGCACGCGGTGAGCGCGGGGGATGCGAGCAGCAGCGCTGCGGCGGCCAGTGGGACGGCGGTGCGGCGGACCATGCGGCGGTCTGACGCTCGAACTCCCGCAGTGGCCGGCTGAGGTACGAGGCCGTCCGCGGAGGGAGTGAGCAGGAAGACCGACCGGACCATGATGCCTCCTGGCAGGAGAACGAACCTCGCGCTGACGGGGATGATCGCCCCGAGCCTATTTCCCCCGGCCCGCCGATATCCAGCACTCGGCACAACCTGATCCACCGGGCCGCCGCCCGGGCGCCGGACGGCCGTGCCCCGCGGGGGAGTTGCCGCGGTCCGCCAGGCCGCGCGCCGGGGGTGTCCGCGGGAATGCCGACTGGCGGGTGTCAGGCGGAAGGCCGGCCGGAGGATGTCAGGCGGGTGAGCGGCCGTCGGATGCCGGGCGGGCCGCTGGCCGCGGACGCCGCCCGGACCGGCAGCCGCCCGGACCGGCAGCCGGTCGGGCCCGCGGACGCTCGCGGCCGCCCGCGGCCGTCAGCCGACGACGGCGACCGGCGCGTCCCACGCGTCGCGGTCGACGGTGACGGTCGCGCCGCCGTACGACTCCTTCTGGTTCACCAGGTACTGGTGGCCGCGGCGGTGCCCGGTGAAGAGGCCCGACGAGAACGGGAAGCCGGTCGTCGTGCTCGCGGTGCCGTCGTACTTGGCGTACCACAGCGCGTCGGGCATACCCGTCGTCGTGCTCTTCGCCTGCGCGACGACGGCGGCGCTGGACGAGGTGAAGCCGTAGAAGCCGGCCCAGTAGCCGCGGGCGTGCAGGGCCCCGTCCCAGGCCTGGATGTAGGTGAGGACGGCCGACACGCACGAGGTGTTGCCCGAGTCGAACGCCTCCATGTCCAGGTAGACCGCGCTGCCCGCGCGCATCCCGAGCGCCTGGGCCTTCGCGACCGCGTCGGACCCGTCGGCCGCGCCCAGCGAGGCGGCGGTGGACGCGGTGATCTTCTCCGGGTTGGAGCTCGTCTGGCACGGCGGCTGCGCGCCGACGTACAGCGGGACGAGCCGCCAGCCCGCCGTCGTCACGGTCTGCACCCAGGACGAGGTCAGCTGCGGCTGCGCGCAGCCGCGGTTGCGGCCGCCGACGTAGACGGCCGCCGCGCCGTAGGGGGAGTGCGCGCGCCAGGCGCTCATGGTCGTCGCCGAGGGAGCCGTGCAGGTGTCGAAGGCGAGGCCGGTGAACACCCGGGGCGTCGTCGACGGGCGCGGCACGCTCTTCACCGCGGGCGCGGTCACCTTCGCGGGCAGCGTGACCGGCACGGGCCCCTTGCTCGCGGTGCCGCTCGCGGTCGCCGACGCCGAGGCGGTGGCGGTGCCGCTCGCGCTCGCGGACGGGCTGGCCGTGCCGTCGAGCGGCTTGAGCGCTCCGGGCGACGCCTGGTTCGCGGGGGCGCCGGTGCCGGTCGACGCGGCGGACGCGGCGCTGGTGGCCGTTCCGCCGCTCCCACCGGTGGCGGAGGCGGCCCAGGCCGCACCACCCGCGATGACGATCACTCCGGCGGCAATGGCGGCGTAGCGGTGCCGGCGGGGCTTGGGCAGGCGTCGGTGCGACACGGGACCTCATCGGGCTCGGTGGGCTCATCGCTGGGCGCGTGAACGCGGCCCGCGCTCCGGAGTTCGCTGCACGGAGCGCAGCAAGTATGACCGGCACCCGAACGCCTTGACAATCAGGGTGGTGAGAGGGGTAAGGGGGCCGCGCAGGAAGGATGTTACGGGGCTTTTAGGTCCGTGGTGATCGGATGGCGGCCATGACCGAAGCGCTGCGCGAAGGACACCACGGCACGGGACCGGGCGCGATCACGCCCGACGGCTGCGCCGTCGACCTCTACCTGCGACTTCCGGCGCGCAACGAGCCGGACGTCATCGAGCGGGCCCTGCCGGCCGGGGCCACGCTCCTCGAACTGGGCGCCGGCGCCGGCCGGGTGACCGGCCCGCTCGCCGCCCGCGGTTTCGCCGTGACGGCCGTCGACGAGTCCCGCGCCATGCTGGACCGCGTCGAGGCCCGCGTGCCGGGCGTGCGCACCGTCCACTCCCCCATCGAGTCCCTCGACCTCGGCGAGCGCTTCGACGCCGTGATGCTCGCGTCGTTCCTCGTGCACGCCCCGGAGCCCGCCAAGCGGCAGGCCCTGCTGCGTGCGTGCCGCCGCCATGTCGCCGACGGCGGTCACGTCCTGCTCCAGCGCGAGGGCGAGGGCTGGCACACCGGCCTGCCCCGTGAGGCCCCCCTCGGCGACGGGGTCTCCCGCGTCCTGTCCTCGCAGGAGGTCTCACCCGGGGTGCGCTCGGTGCACGTGGAGTACGTCTTCCCCGACGCCCGCTGGACGCAGACGTTCCTGTCCCGTCCGCTGACCGCCGCGGAGTTCACCGAGGCGCTGGCCGACGCGGGGCTCGCCGTCGACACCTACCTCACCGAGGACGGCACGTGGGTCAGGGCGCTGCCCGTGTGAGCGGCCGCGCCCCGGCCCGGCCTCGCCCTGGCCCGGGGGTCAGCCGCCGCACTGGGCGAGCATCGCCTGCTTGTCGGCGGTGGTGACGGGCAGCGCGTACTTCAGCGAGACCTGGGCGATCCGGACGGCGTACGAGCAGCGGATCTGCTTGTTCGGCGGCAGCCAGGACGCGGGCCCCGAGTCGCTCTTCGCGCCGTTCGACGGGCCGTCCACCGGGATGAGGTTGAGCGGGTCGTTGGCGATCTGCTCCCGCTTGTCCTTCGACCAGTGGGCGGCGCCCATCTGCCAGTCGTAGGACAGCGGCATCACATGGTCGATCTGGATGGTGGTCGCCTTGGACTTCGTCCAGTGGATGGCCTTGCCGGTGTAGGGGTCGTCCAGGGTCAGCGAGACCAGCACGCAGTCGGACCCGGAGCGGTAGTGAAGGTCGAGGCCGTCTCGCTTGAGCAGGTCGTTGCGGGTGTCGCAGCCGTTGTGCGCGAACGGCACGCCATTCGCGGAGTCCATCCACGCCTGGCCGAACTGGTCACGCGAGTATCCCGTCTTGGGCCCGCGGCCCTTGGTGGCGACCTTCTGGATCAGCGCGCGGGCCTTCGCCTCGTCCGAGGAGGAGGTGATCGCCTTCAGCCCGTCCTTCGTCCCGTCGGGGTTGTCCAGCGGGCTCACGGCCCGCCCGTTGCTGACCACCGGCCCGTTGCCGCCCGCGGACTGCCCGCTGCCGGTCGGGTCGGCCACCCCGATGGTGTCCTTGCACCCCGCCACGCCGACCGCCGCGATCAGCGCCACGGCACACGCGAGGCTCCCCGATATCCGTCTGTCCATCCCGGCGCCCTTTCCCGAACGCTCGTCCCCTGCCCGAGCGTTGAGCGCCGGGCCCTGCTGCTCACCTGCCCAGCGTCCGCGATTTTACGGCGCCGCCGGGGAGAGCGGGCCTCCCGCCCGGGCGGGACGAGGGATGCGCGCGGGTCAGAGGGACGCGGTGCGGCCCGCCGGCGGACGCTCGTCCGCTGCCTCGCCCGTCAGGGCGCGGCGGGCCGCGGCGACGAACTCCCAGCTGCCGTCGGCCCGGACGCGAAGGGCGCGCGTACGGGCCGACGGCTCGCGCTCGGCGGCGCTGCCCGCCGCGTCGGGGCCACCGGCGACGAGGCGCGCGTGCAGACGGAACTCGTCACCTATGCCGCGGACCACTTCCGCGCCCCGCTCCGCGACGTCGTCCGGCCCGGCCAGCCGCACCCGGACGTACGCCTCGTCCAGCGCCCGGCGCGCGGCGAACCCCGCCTCCCAGCGGCCCGACTCGGTGAACGGCGCGGCGAACCACCCCTCGTCCAGCACGCGGTAGGCCTCGTCCGCGCGGGACAGGAACGTCTCGTACACGCCGCGGCACACCTCCCGGTGGTCGGCCGCCCGCCGCTCGGCCCGCTCCTGGCGGGCCAGCACGCTCTGGTGCCGCAACTGCCGCCCGGTCACCCACGCGGTCGCCGCGCCCGCCACCCCCGCGGCGCTCAGCGTGGACAGGGACGTGATCAGGGCGACCGCGACGGTGTCGTTCACGCCCGCCATTCTTCCGCCCGGACGGGCTCCCGCGTCAGCCCCGGAAGTCGCCCGCGGCGAGCCCCGCGAGGAACGCGGACCACGCGTCCGCCCCGAACACCAGGGCCGGTCCCTGCGGGTCCTTCGAGTCCCGCACCGGGACGGCGCCGGGCACGTTGCGCGCGACCTCGACGCACTCGGCGCCCTCTTCATTGCTGTAGCTGCTCTTGTGCCAGCAGGCGGCGTTCAGGTCGGGTCGCTCGGTGTCTCGCATGGATACCGCTCCTCCATCACCTTGCGGACAAGTGCCACGGATTCTTCGCGGGACAGGGCCCCCGCCTGAGTGCGATCGTAGGCGATCCGATACCGAGCAATGTCCCGGAGATCCTGGACCAGCACTCCAAAACGGCCCTCCAGATACAAAGACTGCTCGCCATCGGAAGTCGTCGTGAACAGCGAACTTCCCGTGAGCATCGCCGGATCGACTCGGTCCATCGGACAGATGCGGATCGACACACGTGGCAGTTCGGCCATGACCAGCAGGTGCGCCAGTTGGTCACGCATGACGGCAGGTCCCCCCACCCCCCGGTGGAGCGCCGCCTCGTCGATGACGGCCCAGAGCCATAAGCCTCCGTCTCCGAGCCGCCGCTGACGGTTCAATCTGGTCTCCACCGCCTCGTCGACGTCCAGCCCTGTGTAGATCCGACCTGCTTCGATCTGCGCACGTGCGAAACCCTGCGTCTGGAGCAGGCCCGGAATCACCGGCCAGAACCCGTGCAGAACCATGGCCTCCGCCTGGAGTGCCATGTAACGCTTCGCGTAATCCGGATACGGGTTGGGCGTCAGGTGCGGCCATAACTCGACCAGTTCGCCACTTGCGTTGAGGGACTCGTCAAGTCGCTCCGCGAGCTTCCAGCCCGGTGGTTCGGTGGCCAGTTCGATCTTGGCGATACGGGTATGGGTGACGTACACCCGCTCGCCCAGCTCCTGCTGCGTCATTCCGGCGCGCTCGCGCAGTTTCCGGGTCTTCGCTCCGAAGAGCGCCGCCACACTGTCCGCCGGGTCGAGGTTCTTCATCGGCACGGTTCCGCCCCCGTCTTCCGCCACTTGCCGGTCCGGGGCGGCAAGTCCCGCCCCCTACCGAGGGTAGTTATCGCTGGCGACGCTGTGTGCATGAAAGACAACTCTGTGGATAACTCTCCGACAGTGGCGACGGCGGGATGCCGTTTCCCGCGTCACCGGCAGTCGGCGAGCCGGGCGCGGGCCTTCGTCCGGGCCTTCCTGGCGACGGTCGAGGCCGGCGAACGGTACCGGGAGACGGGCGAGCTGGTGGTCTCCGAACTCGTCGCCAACGCCGTCGAACACGCCCGCACACCGCCGGACCGGCTGATCGAGGTGATGTGCGCCCTGCACGGCGGGGTGCTGCGGGTCGAGGTGCACGACGGGGACCCCGCGCCGCCCCGGCCCCGGCGAGCGGACGCGTACGACGACCGGGGCCGGGGCCTGGTCCTGGTGGAGGCGCTGTCGGCGGCCTGGGGCCACGGGTCGCGCGTAGGCGCGGTGGGCAAGTGCGTGTGGGCGGTGATCGCCCTGGGCCCGGCATCCGTGCCGGTGGCCGCACCGAGCAGCACCCCCCGCGGGGAATCGACCCCGGCCACAGCGTTGGATGCCGGGCGAACCCCGACCCTACGGTGACCGTGCGCGCTCACGCAGCCGTACCGGCCCGGCCCGGCTGGTGCGGGGCGCGCGTGCGGCACGCGCTGTGGGGCGGGGGCCGGGCCCCCGCCATGGTCGTGGCTGACGTCCCGTCACCGGCTGGGCGGGCGGCCTTGGCCGGGGCGTCGCGGACGGTACTCCCGGCTCGGGTACGATGCCGTCTCCCTCAGCACAGGTGTTCGCCCGCTCCGGCCGCGCGGAGGCAGGTGCCGGTGCCGGGCTTGCTCCTGTCCGGCTCCGAAAGAGGTCCTGTCCCATGCCGAGACCCGGCCGCGCCGCTGCCGCCGGCCCGAGCCGCAGCACACTGCTCGCTCGGACGCTCGTCGCGCTCGCCCTGTTCGTGGGCTACCACCTGCTCGCGCCGCTGATCCTGGCCGCGCTCGTCGCCCTGGACCTGCTGCTCCTGCGCGGCTCGCAGCCCTTCGCCCTCACCAGCCTGGGCGCGTACGCGGGTTCCGTCGCGATGGCCTCCTCGCTCGTCAGGGTCGTCTATCTGACGCGGAGCGCCACGCAGGACCCCGCTGACCTCCCCGGCCTGCCGCTGACCCGGGCCGCGCAGCCGGAACTGTGGCATCGCGTGGAGGAGTTGGCGCGGTCCGCGCGCACCGCGCCCCCCGCCGAGATCCGGCTGTTCTCCGACGTCAACGCCATGGTGACCGAGGACGCCCGCCTGCTCGGCCTGCGGCGAGGCACGCGGCGGCTCTACGTCGGCACCCCCTTCCTCCTCGGCCTGACCGAACCCGAACTCGACGCGGTCCTCGGCCACGAACTCGGCCACTACGCCAACGGCGACACCCGGCTGGCCGTCACCGTGTGGGCGGGGCGCGCGGCCCTGGAGCGTACGGTCAGGACCCTGAACGCGCGCGCGGCCGCCCACCGCGCGGGCGAGACGGCCGAGGCGGAGGCCAAGGCCGCGCGGCGCAGGGCCCGGGGGAAGCCGGAGCCGGTGACCGTCCGCGTGTCGCGCGGCCCGGACCATTCCCTGAACGTCGTCTACACCGCGTACGCGAAGCTCTGCCTGCGCTGCACCGAGGGGGTCAGCCGCCGCCAGGAGCACGCCGCCGACCTCGTCGCGGTCAAGGTCGCCGGGCGGCGGACCGCCGCTTCCGCGCTGAGCCGCCTCACGGTGCTCAGCATCGCCACCGACGTGTACCTGACCAGCTATCCGGCCATGGGCTGGGACTCCGCCACGGGCTGGGGCACCGCGTTCCTCCCTCCGCCCGGCCAGTTCCACGGCGGCCTGGCCCTCCTGCTCGCGGACGGGGCCCGCATGCGCGAACTGGAGGAAGCGGCACCGCGCCTGCCCGAACCGCACCGCTCCCCGTACGACGCCCACCCGCCCCTCGCGGAACGCGTCGCGGCCGTGGAAGCGCTGCCGGACGACGGCCGGCGCGCTGCCGGTGCGGGACCGGCCATCGGCCTGCTGCGCGACCCGCACACCGTGCTCGCCGCCCTGGAGGAAGCCGAGTTGGGCCCGGACGCGCGGACCGCGCGCCGGGTGCCGTGGCACGAACTCCCGTACTGGTCGCAGCGCGCCGCCCACGCCCGCACCGCCGAGCCGCTGCTGCGCGCGACGGCCGAGGCCGCGGCGGCCCGCGGCGTCCCCCTGGGCGGGCCTGCCGACCTCGCCACTCTGCTCGACCTGGTCGACGCCGGGATGCAGCCGGAGATCGCCGCGCTGCTGCCCAAGTCCGCCGCGGCGGAACGGAGTACGGGCCGCGCCGCGGCGGAGTTCGCCCGCACGGCCTTGCGCTCGCACCTGCGCGCGCTGGCCGTCGTCGCCCTCGCCGACACCGGGCACATCCGCTGGGAACTGTCCTGGTCCGGCGCCCCCGTACGGCAGTTCGCGGCCGAGGGGCTGGCCGGAGCCCTGGAGGCGGCGCTGGACGCCGCCATCGCCCACCCGCCCGCCACGGCACCGTTGCGCGCCCTGTTCCAGCCGGCGGCCCCGCCCCAGGGCGCCGTCCCGACCACCACCATCCGAAGGCTCCCATGAACACCGTCGTGTACATCGCCGGCGCTTGCCTGCTGGTCTACGCCGCCGTGACGATCCCGCGCAACGCCAAGAAGGCCCGCGCCAAGCGGGCGCAGGCCAAGGCCGCGATGCCCGTCAAGATCGACGCGGCCGCCTACGGCCTGGTGCCGGCCGCCCAGGTCGACACCGCGCGCCCCGGCCCCGACCCCGAGGCCGACGCCGCCGTCGCCGCGGCCCGCGCCGGCGACTGGCGCCATCCCGCCGCCTACCTCGCGGACGCCGGGAACGACTGGGATCTGCGCTGGTACCGCGTCGGGCACCTCGTGCGGGCCGCCGCGGACGACGACGCCTGGCTGACCGCCTGGCGCACCGAACGTCCGGGTGACCCCGCGGCCGCCCTCATCCACGCCGACGCCCTGGTCCAACTGGCCGGAAAGGTACGGGGCGCCCAGGGGGGAGCGCGCACCACAGCCGAGCAGTTCGAAGGGTTCCACCGTCTGCTCGGGCAGGCCCTGCCCGCCTGCCAGGAGGCGGCCCGGCTGGCCCCGTACGACCCGAGCCCCTGGGTCGCGCAGATCACCATCGCCTACGGCCTGGGCTGGTCGCACGACGACTTCCGCCAGTTGTGGGCGGAGATCACCGCCCGCGACCCGTACCACTTCGGCGCACACGTGTCCGCGCTCCAGTACTGGTGCGAGAAGTGGCGCGGCTCCAGCGCGTTGATGTTCGACTTCGCCGAGCGGGCCGCGTCCTCGGCGCCGCGCGGCAGCCTGCTGCCGGTCCTCCGGCTCTACGCGACCTTCGAGCACGTGCTCAAGCAGACCGATGACAGCTTCTACGAGGACCCCTACGTCAGCGCCGCCGTCGACGCGGTGCTCGACGCGGTCGACCTGGCACCCGCCGGCCACCACCGTCTGCCGACGGTGCGCCATCTGCTGGCGAACGCGGCCTACCGGACGGGGCGTTACGCGGAGGCAGCCGAGCAGTTCCGCGAGATCGGCGGTTACGCGGGCGGCGTGCCCTGGATGTACTTCACGTCGCCGCTCAAGCAGTTCGTCCATGTGCGGACGCACACGTTCAACGAGTGGGAGAAGGCCGGCCGCCCGGCCGCCCCGCCCCGGGTCGCTCTCTGACGTCCCCGGGCCCCGGATCCCCGGTCTTCTCCGGGGGTCCGGGCCACAGGCCATCCCTTCTCGCGCGGGCCATGACCGTTGCCACACGCTGCCGACGCGAACGTGTGGCCGGCCATGTCACGTCTCGGCGAACGCCCGCAGTGCCGACGTCAGTTCACTGCTGAACCCGTCGCAGACCGCCATGCATCGGCGGACGGCGGCCGGGTCGAGCGCTTCCGCTTCGGGCCCGGCGGAGGCGATGGCCTCATGGCAGGCGGCCTCGACCTCCAGATTCCGCGTACCGAAGTAGCCCAGCCCGTAGGCACGCGGGCCGTCGCCGACCTCCGCCAGGTAGCGTGCGCGCGCCCCGTCCCCGGGGACCACGATGAGCGACGCCTCCATGACGTCGTCAAGGTAGACGGCCAGTTCGCGCGCCAGCCGCACGATCCGCTCGGTGTCCTCCTCGCCCATCGCGCCCAGCACGTCGGCGAACGTCAACCATGCACTGAGCGCGTCCAGTTGGAAGCTCTCGGCAACCTCCGGTTCGACCTCCGACGCGAACAGCGGCGTGGACCTCAGGTCGGCGATCGCCGTCGCCAGTTCGCCGTCAGCCCCGCCGTCCAGCCGGCCGGCCCCCGCGCCCAGCAAGCGCGCGAGCACCGCGGGGTCCACTCCCCACTCCTCCGGCATCGCGATACCGGCCAACGGTCCCTGCACCCTGCGCAGTGCGCAGTACGCCGCCTGACGCCTTTGCCGCGGCCCCGTGCCGCGGATCCACGCCCACAGCCCCGCGTCGTCCCGCCAGACCGGCCCACCCCACGCCGTCCTCACTCACTCTCCCCTTCGGAGATCCGCGATTCCGTCCTCCGGAAGGAGATCGCGTCGGCGCCGCATCGGCGAGCACCGGGCTTACTGCTGACGGATGGCCGGCCTGGCGAGGGTGAGTTCGGTCCACCGTGCCAGTTCCGTGGCATGGCTGCCTGCGGCGGTCGCGCGGGCGACCGCCGTGCCCTCGTCGGGTGTGGGCACGCCGCGACGGGAGAGCAGGGCAAGCGGCCACGCCGGAGTGCGGGGCTGCGCTCCGTCGAACGGGTGCCATTCCCAGGCCGCGTCGAACCGCCAGGCCCGTCCGGCCCGGTCGGCGACCTCGTCGCCCGGTTCGAGAAAGGCGTAGGGGCGGAAGAGCAGTTCGATACGGATCGGTTCACCGCCGGCGGGGTCGAGCGCGTAGGCCTGGTCCTCGTCTTCCGGGTCGTGGGTCTCGCCCCGTGGCAGGAGTTCCAGGTAGGAGGCAGGCCGCGGCAGCATCCCGGTCACCAACGGCGGGTCGAAGTGGTGGACCGCCAGGACATGCACCACGGTCGGGGGGATCCCCACCCGGCACACGTCGCCCGACGTCAGCTCCGCCTCGGCCGGTTCGGTCCGGAAGATCTCCCACTCGCGGGCCGCCGGCGTGGGAAGCGCCCTGTCGCCGTTCCACCGGAAGCCCTCCGCTTGGGGGTCCGCCTCCAGCCACGGGCAGCGCACCGAGACGTGATAGCGAGAGGCA
>NZ_FODD01000015.1 GCF_900110255.1 Actinacidiphila rubida | reverse complement strand
TTGCATGTGTTAAGCACGCCGCCAGCGTTCGTCCTGAGCCAGGATCAAACTCTCCGTGAATGCTTCCGGGCTATCCCGGCAACACACGAAAGAGCGGGACGATCGGAGGAATAATCCGACCGCCCACAGCGTCCTCGCTGTGTCTTGCCTTCCCGCTACAGGAAGGACTTTTCAAAGGAACCACATCCACCACGGCGAACCGTGAGGGACGGGGTATCAACATATCTGGCGTTGACTTTTGGCACGCTGTTGAGTTCTCAAGGAACGGACGCTTCCTTCGGTTCCCTTTCGGGCCCCTCCGGGCTTTCCCTTCGTTGTGTTCCAACCTTAGCAGATGCTTTCCGGTCGGAATTACCAGCCCCTTTGCCGGTAAAGGCTCCGAGACGCACGATTCCGCTGTCTCGTCGAGGCGGTTGTGCCAACGTACTGGAGCGGGCCGCCGGATGCAAATCCGGCGGCCCGCTCCCTGCGCGTGTCTTGACGATGCGTCAGACCTCGACCACGACCGGCAGGATCATCGGGCGCCTGCGGTACGTGTCGGACACCCACTTGCCGACGGTGCGGCGGATGAGCTGCTGGATCTGACGGGTCTCCAGGACGCCGTCGGAGGCGGAACGGGACAGTCCCTCCTCGATCTTGGGAATGACGGCGGCGAACGCCTCGTCGTCGATTCCCGAGCCGCGGGCATGGATGTTCGGCCCGCCGACGAGCTTTCCCGTACTGCTGTCGACCACGACGAAGACGGAGACGATGCCTTCCTCGCCGAGGATGCGACGGTCCTTCAGGGAGGACTCGGTGATGTCGCCGACGGAGAGCCCGTCGACGTAGACGTAACCGGCCTGGACCTTGCCGACGATCTTGGCCACCCCGTCCACGAGGTCGACGGCGACGCCGTCCTCCGCGATCACGCAGCGGTCCTTGGGGATTCCCGTGAGCTGGCCGAGTTCCGCGTTGGCCCGCAGGTGCCGCCATTCGCCGTGGATCGGCATGAGGTTGCGCGGCTTGCAGATGTTGTAGAAGTACAGGAGTTCGCCGGCCGAGGCGTGGCCCGAGACGTGCACCTTGGCGTTGCCCTTGTGCACGACGTTGGCGCCCCAGCGGGTGAGCCCGTTGATGACGCGGTAGACCGCGTTCTCGTTTCCGGGGATCAGCGACGAGGCGAGGATGACGGTGTCGCCCTCGACGATGCGGATCTGGTGCTCGCGGTTGGCCATCCGGGAGAGCGCGGCCATCGGCTCGCCCTGGGACCCGGTGCAGACCAGCACGACCTTCTCGTCGGGCAGGTCGTCGAGCACCTTCACGTCGACGATGAGGTCGCCGGGGACCTTGAGGTAGCCGAGGTCCCGGGCGATGCCCATGTTCCTGACCATGGAGCGGCCGACGAAGGCGACCTTGCGGCCGTGCTCGTACGCGGCGTCCAGGACCTGCTGGATGCGGTGCACGTGGCTGGCGAAGCTGGCCACGATGATCCGCTTGTCGGCGCGGTCGAAGGTCTGCCGCAGCACCTGCGAGATGTCGCGCTCCGGCGGGACGAACCCGGGGACCTCGGCGTTGGTGGAGTCGGAGAGCAGCAGATCGATGCCCTCCTCCCCCAGGCGCGCGAAGGTCGGCAGGTCGGTGAGCCGGCCGTCCAGCGGCAGCTGGTCCATCTTGAAGTCGCCGGTGACGACGACCATGCCCGCCGGGGTGCGGATGGCGACGGCCAGCGCGTCGGGGATGGAGTGGTTGACGGCGACGAACTCGCAGTCGAAGGGGCCGATCCGTTCCCGGTCGCCTTCCTTGACCTCGAGGGCGTACGGCCGGATGCGGTGCTCCTGGAGCTTGGCCTCGATCAGGGCGAGGGTCAGCTTGGAGCCGATGAGGGGGATGTCCTCCTTCTCGCGGAGGAGGAAGGGCACGGCGCCGATGTGGTCCTCGTGGCCGTGGGTCAGGATGATGCCCACCACGTCGTCGAGGCGATCCCGGATGGAACTGAAGTCCGGCAGGATCAGGTCGACACCGGGCTGCTCCTCCTCGGGGAAGAGGACGCCGCAGTCGACGATCAGCAGCTTGCCGTCGAATTCGAAGACGGTCATGTTACGGCCGATCTCGCCGAGGCCGCCGAGCGGGGTGATGCGCAGACCACCCTCGGTCAGTGCCGGCGGGGGGCCCAGTTCAGGGTGCGGATGACTCAAAAGGTTCTCCCTACCGTGCGCGCCACGAGGCCCTTCCCGGGGCTTTCGCGCACACGGCTCGTTCTTCTTCGGACGTCGTCGGTGTTCTTCGGTAATCAGGCGTATTCAGTTGTGAAGTCTGTGTTCACAGGTGTACCCCGCCGGCGGCGAGATCCTTCCTGAGCTGCTCGGTTTCCGCGTCGGTCAGGCCGACCAGGGGCAGCCGCAGGGGTCCGGCCGGCAGTCCGCGCAGCGCGAGGGCGGTCTTCGTGGTGACGACGCCCTGGGCGCGGAACATGCCGGTGAACACCGGGAGCAGCTGCTGGTGGATCTCGGCGGCCTTGTGCACGTCCCCGCCGGTGTAGGCCTCCAGGAGGGCCCGCAGCTCGGGGGTGACGAGGTGGGCGACGACGGAGACGAAGCCGGTGGCGCCGATCGACAGGAGCGGCAGGTTCAGCATGTCGTCGCCGGAGTACCAGGCCAGGCCGCTGCGGCCGAGCGCCCAGGAGGCGGCGCCGAGGTCGCCCTTGGCGTCCTTGTTGGCGACGATCCGGGGGTGCTCGGCGAGCCGGACGAGGGTCTCGGTGTCGACGGGGACGCCGCTGCGGCCGGGGATGTCGTAGAGCATGACCGGCAGGCCCGTGCTGCCGGCGATGGCCGTGAAGTGCCGGTACAGGCCCTCCTGGGAGGGCTTGCTGTAGTACGGCGTGACGGTGAGCAGGCCGTGCGCGCCGGCGGCCTCGGCCCGGCGGGCCAGCTCGACGCTGTGGGCGGTGTCGTTGGTGCCGACGCCCGCCACGACGTGGGCGCGGTCCCCGACGGCTTCGACCACGGCTCGGACGAGCTGGTCTTTCTCCTGGTCGCCGGTGGTGGGCGACTCCCCGGTGGTGCCGTTGACGACCAGACCGTCGTTGCCGGCGTCCACCAGGTACGCGGCCAGGCGCTGGGCGCCGTCGAGGTCGAGCGCGCCGTCCGCGGTGAACGGCGTGACCATTGCGGTCAGGACCCGCCCGAAGGGGGCCTTGGGGGTGGAGGTCGGAGCCATGCCCCCACGGTACTGGGTGGGCCCGTCACGGTGCAGCCGCGGGACCTGCGAAGGAAGGACTCCGGCGCTGCCTGCTCGGGGGTTCAAGCAACGCCGGAGTCCGTTTCTGCAGCCTAGATGAACTTCACGAATGCCTGCAATCTGAACACTTCGGACATTTTCCTAGGGGGCGACTCGGCCGTTCGCGTTGAACGCCGCGTGCGTCAGGGGCATCAGCTGCGTCCACAGCGCCTCCATGCGCTCGCCGACCATCTCGATCTCCCGCTGCGGGAAGGACGCGACCTTCGCCAGTTCGTGCTGGGTGCGCAGGCCCAGGAAGTGCATCAGCGAGCGGGCGTTGCAGGTGGCGTACATCGACGAGTACAGGCCCACCGGAAGGGTCGCCCGGGCCACCTCGCGGGCCACGCCGGCGGCCAGCATCTGCTGGTAGGCGGCGTAGGACTGGGCGTACGACTCCTCCATGGCGGCGACCGTGGCCTTGTGCTGCTCGGGAGTCCCGTGCACGAACTCGTACTTGCCGGGCCGGCCCTGCTGGACGAGCTTGCGGTCCGTGCCGGGGACGTAGAAGACCGGCTCCAGCTCGCGGTACCGGCCGGACTCCTCGTTGTACGACCAGCCGACGCGGTGGCGCATGAACTCACGGAACACGAAGATCGGGGCGCTGATGAAGAAGGTCATCGAGTTGTGCTCGAAGGGGCTGCCGTGCCGGTCCCGCATCAGGTAGTTGATCAGGCCCTTGGACCGCTCGGGGTCCTTCGTCAGCTCCTCGAGCGACTGCTCGCCCGCCGTCGAGACCCGGGCCGCCCACAGGACGTCGGAGTCCGAGGCGCTGTGCTTGACCAGTTCGACGGTGACGTCGTCGCGGAAGCGGACGGGGACGGTGGTCCCGGTGGGCAGATCGGTCGACACCGGAGGTCCTTCCTGTTGGCTGCGGACCAGCCTAGAGGCTGGCTCGGACAGCGAATCGCAGCCGACCGGCCGTCCCGGAGGTTGGCCGTCGTGCTCGCGGCGGCTAGCCTCACCCAGAGCCCCGCCCCCGCCCGAACCTGATGAGGATTCGCCGCGTGTCCCAGCCGCACAGCTCCACCACCGTCCTCGCCCCCGAGTACACCGAGTACGAGGGCGGCCGTCCGCTGCCGCACGCCGCCAAGGACGGCTGGATGCGCCCGTACCGGCCGGGCCCGTGGCGGGTCGGCGTCGCCGCACTGGCCCTGATGCTGGCGTCGTACCTGATGTTCGCCGCGCTGATCATGGTCGCGGCCGGCAGCGTCCAGGGCGCCGGGCTGTGCCTGGGGCTGGCGCTCGCGGTGATCGCGGCCACACTGCGGCTGCTGCGGATGGGCGTGTGGATCAGCGGCAAGGGCCTGCGCCAGGTGGCCTTCTTCGCGACCGTGACGGTGCCGTGGCGCCAGGTCGCGGGCGTGCGCACCGCGCAGCAGCCGGTGAAGGTGCTGGGCACGCCCAGGACCGTGCAGGGCCAGGCGCTGCTCATCACGCGGCGCGGCGGCGAGACGCTGCGGCCGCTGATGACCGACCACAACGCGGACTTCCTGGGACGCGTCGAGGCGTTCGACATCGCCGCCGACGCCCTGGAGGGCTGGGCGACCGAGCTGAGCTGACGCCGCCGGCCCGCCGGCCACGGGCGTCAGCTGCCGGCGGGCTTCCCGTCGTGCAGGGCGATGGCCCGCTGCATGGCCTTGCGGGCCCGCGGCGTGTCACGCGCGTCGAAGTACGCGACGGCGAGCCGGAACCAGTTCCGCCAGTCCTCGGGCGCGGCCTCCGTCTCGGCCTGCCGCCTGGCGAACACCGCGTCGGCCGAGTCGCGGTCGATGCGGCCGCTGGGCGTGCGGACCAGCTCGTCGACGGGGAGGCCGCCCTCGGCCTCCAGTTCCCGCCCCAGCCGGCCCGCGTGCCGGGCGAACTGGGTGGTGTGCCAGAGGAACCAGGCACCGATCAGCGGCAGCACCAGCACGGCGACGCCGAACGCCACGGTGACCGGACGGCCGTCCGCGATGAGCAGCACGCCGCGGTCGCCGACCAGGACGAAGTAGAAGACCAGGACGATCGCGGAGACCGTGTAGCTGAGACGGGCGCGCACGGCGTCAGATCCCTTCCGTGCCGTCGGTGCCGGCCAGGTAGTGCTCCAGGCCGTAGGTGAGGCCGGGCACGGTGGGCACGGTCCGCACGGCGAGCAGGATGCCCGGCATGAAGCTGCTGTGGTGCAGCGAGTCGTGCCGGACGGTGAGGGTCTCGCCCGTGCCGCCGAACAGCACCTCCTGGTGGGCGAGCAGGCCGCGCAGCCGCACCGAGTGCACCGGCACGCCGTCGACGTCGGCGCCGCGCGCGCCCTGGAGGCCGTGCGTCGTCGGGTCCTGCTGGGGCGCGCGGCCAGCCTGGTGGCGGGCGGCCGCGATGAGCTGCGCGGTGCGGGTGGCGGTGCCGCTGGGCGCGTCGGCCTTGTTGTCGTGGTGGAGTTCGATCACCTCGACGGACTCGAACCAGCGGGCCGCCTGCTGGGCGAACCGCATGGTCAGCACGGCGCCGATGGAGAAGTTCGGGGCCACGAGCGCGCCGGTGCCCGGAACGGCGGCCAGCCAGCCCTCCAGGGCCGCCAGCCGCTCGGGCGTCCAGCCGGTCGTGCCGACCACCGCGTGGATGCCCTGGCCGACGACGTACTCCAGGTTGGACATGACGGCGTCGGGGTGCGTCAGGTCCACCGCGACCTGCACGCCGGCGTCGGTCAGGGCGTCGAGGCGGTCGTCGCGGTCGAGGGCCGCGACCAGCTCCAGGTCGTCGGCCGCCTCGACGGCGCGGACCGCCTCGGAGCCGATCCGGCCCTTGGCGCCGATGACGGCCACACGGAGGGTGCTCATCGTTTCGTGGTCCTTAGGTTCGTCCGGTCACGCGTCGGAGGGCGAGGGGCCGGGCGGGCGGCACGCGGGGCGCGCCGCCCGCCCGGGTGTCAGGCCAGGGCGTCGTGCAGGCGGGCCGCCTGCTTGTCCTTCACCGGCCCTATGACGGCCAGCGAGGGACGCTGCCCCAGTACATCGCGGGCCACCGCGCGCACCTCGTCCGGGGTGACGGCGGCGATCCTGGCGAGCAGGTCGTCGACCGACAGCTGCTCGCCCCAGCACAGCTCGCTCTTGCCGATGCGGTTCATCAGGGCGCCGGTGTCCTCCAGTCCGAGGACCGTGGAGCCCGACAACTGGCCGATGGCGCGGCGCAGTTCCTCGTCGTCCAGGCCGTGCTCGGCGACCTGCTGCAGTTCGTCGCGGCAGATCTTGAGCACCTCGGGCACCCGCCGCGGCTGGCATCCGGCGTACACGCCGAACATGCCGCAGTCGGCGTAGGCCGAGGTGTACGAGTACACGCTGTAGGCCAGGCCGCGCTTCTCGCGGACCTCCTGGAACAGCCGGGAGCTCATACCGCCGCCGAGAGCGGCGTTGAGCACGCTCAGCGCCCAGCGCCGGTCGTCGTTGCGGGCCAGGCCCGGCATGCCGAGGACCACGTGGGCCTGCTCGGTGCGCCGGTCGAGGATCTCGACGTTGCCGGCGGCCCGCAGGGTGCGCAGCCCGCCGCGCGGCGCCTGCGGCTCCGCCTCGGCGTCGCCGAGCGCACCGGCCCGTTCGAAGGCGCGCCTGACCTGGCGGACGACCGTGGCGTGGTCGATGTTGCCGGCGGCCGCCACGACGAGCCGGGTCGGGTCGTAGTGCTTGCGGTAGAAGCGGGCGACCTGGTCGCGGGTGAGCGCGTTGATGGTCTCGACGGTGCCCAGGACCGGGCGGCCCAGCGGCG
Source organism: Actinacidiphila rubida (assembly GCF_900110255.1). Classification (GTDB taxonomy): domain Bacteria; phylum Actinomycetota; class Actinomycetes; order Streptomycetales; family Streptomycetaceae; genus Actinacidiphila; species Actinacidiphila rubida. The sequence goes on along the minus strand of NZ_FODD01000015.1, from coordinate 183,554 downwards.
AGTCGCCGAGCAGCGCGGTGGTGAACAGGTCGTGGACCTGGTCCCCCGGGTCGTCCTCGGTCATGGCGATCTCCTCCAGGACGACCCCGCGCTCGGCGTCGAGGTCCTCCTGGCGGATCAGCGACCCGGTGAGCATGTCGCTGACCACGTCGATGGCCAGCGGCAGATCGGTGTCGAGCACCCGCGCGTAGTAGCAGGTGTACTCCTTGGCGGTGAACGCGTTCATCTCGCCGCCGACCGCGTCGATCGCGGAGGAGATGTCGAGCGCGCTGCGCCGCTGGGTGCCCTTGAAGAGCAGGTGCTCCAGATAGTGGGTGGCGCCGTTGAGCGCCGGGGTCTCGTCACGTGAGCCGACGCCGGCCCAGATGCCGAAGGTGGCGGAGCGCACCGTGGGCAGGGTCTCGGTGACCACCCGCAGGCCGCCGGGCAGCACGCTGCGGCGGACGGTGCCGGTGCCGTCGGTGCCGGGCAGCAGGGTACGGGTCCGGGTGGCCCGCGTGCGGACGGCCCGCCCCTTGGTGGAGGGGCGGGCCGTCACTGCGGTGGAGCGGGTCGTCACTTGTCCGACTCGTCCTTCGCGTCGCCGTCCGCGGCGTCGTCCTCGCCCTCGATCACGGGGATCAGGGAGAGCTTGCCGCGCTGGTCGATCTCGGCGATCTCGACCTGCACCTTGGCGCCGACGCCGAGGACGTCCTCGACGTTCTCGACGCGCTTGCCGCCGGCGAGCTTGCGGATCTGCGAGATGTGCAGCAGACCGTCCTTGCCGGGCATCAGCGACACGAAGGCGCCGAAGGTGGTGGTCTTCACGACCGTGCCCAGGTAACGCTCGCCGACCTCGGGCATCGTCGGGTTGGCGATCTGGTTGATCACCGCGCGCGCCGCTTCGGCCTGGGAGCCCTCGGTGGCGCCGATCAGCACCGTGCCGTCGTCCTCGATGGAGATGTCGGCGCCGGTGTCCTCCTGGATCTGGTTGATCATCTTGCCCTTGGGGCCGATGACCTCACCGATCTTGTCCACCGGGATCTTGATGCTGATGATCCGCGGCGCGTTCGGGGACATCTCGTCCGGGGAGTCGATGGCCTCCATCATCACGTCGAGGATGTGCAGGCGGGCGTCGCGGGCCTGCTTGAGGGCCGCGGCGAGGACGGACGCCGGGATGCCGTCCAGCTTGGTGTCCAGCTGCAGGGCGGTCACGAAGTTCTTCGTGCCGGCGACCTTGAAGTCCATGTCGCCGAAGGCGTCCTCGGCACCGAGGATGTCGGTCAGCGCCACGTAGTGCGTCTCGCCCTCGATCTCCTGGGAGATCAGGCCCATGGCGATACCGGCGACCGGGGCCTTGAGCGGCACACCGGCGTTCAGCAGCGACATGGTGGAGGCGCAGACCGAGCCCATCGACGTGGAGCCGTTGGAGCCCAGCGCCTCGGAGACCTGGCGGATCGCGTAGGGGAACTCCTCGCGGGTCGGCAGGACCGGGAGCAGGGCGCGCTCGGCGAGCGCGCCGTGGCCGATCTCGCGGCGCTTGGGCGAGCCCACGCGGCCGGTCTCACCGACGGAGTACGGCGGGAAGTTGTAGTTGTGCATGTAGCGCTTGCGCGTCTCGGGCGCCAGCGTGTCGAGCTGCTGCTCCATCCGCAGCATGTTGAGGGTGGTGACGCCCAGGATCTGGGTCTCACCGCGCTCGAACAGCGCGGAACCGTGCACCCGCGGGATCGCCTCGACCTCGGCGGCCAGGGTGCGGATGTCGGTGACGCCGCGGCCGTCGATGCGGACCCGGTCGCGGATGACGCGCTGGCGGACCAGCTTCTTGGTCAGCGAGCGGTAGGCCGCGGAGATCTCCTTCTCGCGGCCCTCGAACTGCGGCAGCAGCTTCTCGGCGGCCAGGCCCTTGACCCGGTCCAGCTCGGCCTCGCGGGCCTGCTTGCCGGGGATGGTCAGCGCCTGCGCCAGCTCGTCGGTGACCGCGGCCTCGAGGGCCTCGAACACGTCGTCCTCGTACTCGAGGAAGATCGGGAACTCGGCGGTCGGCTTGGCGGCCTTGGCGGCCAGCTCGGACTGCGCCTTGCACAGCACCTTGATGAACGGCTTCGACGCCTCCAGACCGGCGGCGACGACCTCCTCGGTCGGCGCCTCGGCGCCGCCCTCGACCAGCGTGATGGTCTTGTCGGTGGCCTCAGCCTCGACCATCATGATCGCGACGTCGCCGTCCTCCAGCACGCGGCCCGCGACGACCATGTCGAAGACGGCGTCCTCGAGCTCGGTGTGCGTCGGGAAGGCCACCCACTGGCCCTTGACCAGCGCGACGCGGACGCCGCCGATCGGGCCGGAGAAGGGCAGGCCGGCCAGCTGCGTGGAGCAGGAGGCGGCGTTGATGGCGACCACGTCGTACAGGTGGTCGGGGTTGAGCGCCATGACCGTGCAGACGACCTGGATCTCGTTGCGCAGGCCCTTGACGAAGGACGGGCGCAGCGGGCGGTCGATCAGCCGGCAGGTGAGGATGGCGTCCTCGGACGGACGGCCCTCGCGGCGGAAGAAGGAGCCGGGGATCCGGCCGGCCGCGTACATGCGCTCCTCGACGTCCACCGTGAGGGGGAAGAAGTCGAAGTGCTCCTTGGGCTGCTTCGAGGCGCTGGTGGCCGACAGCACCATGGTGTCGTCGTCCAGGTAGGCCACCGCGGAACCGGCGGCCTGGCGGGCCAGCCGGCCGGTCTCGAAGCGGACGGTGCGAGTGCCGAAGGTGCCGTTGTCGATCACGGCCTCGGCGTAGTGGGTCTCGTTCTCCACTATGGGGATTCTCCTCGTCCATGCCCCCAGGGCGTGTCCCTGCGGGCCATCGGCGGAGGGGCGTCCTGCCGGTGCCGGTCTTCGATCGAAGCCACCGGGGGTTGACCACCCGGGGGCCACTACCGAGGACCGGCGTATGCGGCGGATAGGAGGACGCTCCTCCTCATTCGTTCTCAACGGCACCATTGCACCAGACGACGAAGGGATCTCGCACGTCCTGTGCACAGTCCGTCGCCAAGCACTTACTGTGCCGGTTCCTCCTGTGCATATGTGCCGGATCGTCCGGCGCATATGCGAAAGGGAGCGGCCCCGCCGAGACGGGCACCGCTCCCCTCAAGCGTCCTAGCGAACGCCCGCCGCGCCGGCACGGATGCCGAGGCGCTCGCGGAGCTCACGGAAGCGCGTGATGTCCTTCTTGGCCAGGTACTGCAGCAGACGGCGGCGCTGGCCGACCAGGATCAGCAGACCACGACGGCTGTGGTGGTCGTGCTTGTGCGTCTTGAGGTGCTCGGTCAGGTCCGAGATACGGCGCGACAGGAGCGCGACCTGGACCTCGGGGGAGCCGGTGTCGCCCTCCTTGGTGCCGAACTCGGCGATGATCTGCTTCTTCGTCTCGACGTCGAGCGACATACGGACTCCTCAGGGTTTCAGGGCCTGCGAGCGCCCCCGGTCTTCATCGCGGGGGAATCTCAGGTGACTCGCCAGGCATGCGGCCACGTGTGACCGTCACCCAGAGTACCAGCCTGTGGCGAGGCCCTTACCCACCGGTCACCTGGGCCGCCCGCAGGCGGGCGAAGGCGGTCGGCGCCTCGCCGCGGGCGACCGCGCCCTCCACGTGTGCCTTGATCCGCTCGGCGCAGGCGCGGGGCGAGTCGGCGCCCGAGTCGCACTCGACGTCGTAGACGCCGTGCGCGTGCACCCGCGCGTACTGGTGGGCCGCCAGGCCCGGCGGGCGGTCGCCGCGCTCCCGCTCGCGCCGCTCCAGTTCGGGGAGCGGGCAGTGCACGCCGACGAGGAACACGTCGAACGCGGCGAGCACGTCCAGGCAGTCGGCGAGCCGCCACGGCTCGCTGAGCACGTGGTCCATCACGAGGTCGTTGCCCGCGGCCGCCATGCCGGCGACGGCCCGGTGGTACCCCATGCGGGTTCGCCGCAGGATGCCGTCGAGCGCGTCGGGGGCGACCTCCCGGCGCGCGCGCAGCGCACCGATCCCGTCGACGGCGAGGTGGAACCAGGGGTCGCCGTCGAGGATCGCGAGCAGTTCGCGGGCGATGGCCGATTTGCCCGAACTGCTCGTTCCGTTCAGGAAGATGATCCGCCCGTCGCGCATACCCGGACCGTACCAACGCGCTCGTGACGTCCGTGGGGCGGGAGTTGGGTGGTGAGGCGGGACAAAGGCGGGTACGGGCCTGGGGAACGGGGCGCCCGTCACGCGGGACGGGCCTGACACCGGCCGGCTACCGGCGATTAGTCTTTCCCTGAACGGGGAGGGGGAATCGGCCATGGGGTGCAGGGGAACGGGCGCCGCCGGACGGTTTACCGCAAGTCATCAGGAGGCATTGTGAGCAGCGATCGGGACGAGAACCGCGTGGGCGGGCCCGCCCCTGTCGAGGACTCGTCGGAGTCGGACTACACGGGCGAGTTCAGTCTCGGACCGCGGCTCCCCGCCTGGTACATGCAGGATTCCAGCGGTGGTTCGAGCCGCCCGGACGACACGGACGACGCCACCGACACGAACGACACTGATGACACGGACGGCGTCGCGGACGATGTCGCGGGGCGGGAACCGGAATCGAGCGGATCCCCGGCCCGAGGAGCGGCGGGACACGGGCGGGACGCGGCGCAGGAGTCGCACGACCCGCGGGACGCGGCGCCCCGTGACCGCGGGGGCCCGGCCGGAGGCGGCGTGTCCGCGTCGCCCGGTTCGTGGTCGGCGTCCTCGGTCCCGCTGATCCCGCAGCCGACGACCAGCCCGGAGCCCGACCAGGCCGACGACGAGCCGGCACCGTCGGTGCCGTCGGCGTCGTCGGTGCCGCTCATCCCGCAGCCCACGTCGCCGGAGTCCGGCGGCTCCCGGACCGGGGGCTCGGACGACGAGCCGGCGTGGTCGGTCTCGTCCGTCCCGGTCATCCCGCGGCCCACGTCGGCGGAACCGGACGCGGCGGCGGAAGCGGAATCCGGTGACGACGCGGACGCGCTCGGCGCGAAGGGGTCTGCGGGGCCCGGTTCGCCTGCCGCGTCGGCGAGTTCGGGACCGGGCGCGGCCGGCTCCCCCGGGGGCTGGGGTCCCGTCCCGACCGGCGGCGCGCAGGACGCGCCGCGCCCCGACGCGACGCTGCGGTTCTCCGCCGAGGCGATGCGCCGCCAGATCGAGGAGCGCGCGGGCGAGAGGCTCCCCGAGCGCGACGAAGTGGAACCGGCGGACACGCCGGGCACGTCGGACACAGCGGGCACGCCGGGAAGCGCGGCGCACGCCGTGAAGGCGTCGGAGCCGGAGGCGGAGGCGGACAAGGTGGAGGACGCGAAGCCGGCCGGCGAACGGCCCGAGCCCGACGACGCCAAGCCGGCCAAGCGCGCGCCGGTGTGGACGCCGCTGCCGCAGCCGCCGGACGCCAAGCCGTGGGCGCCGGGGCCGCCGCAGGGACCCGTTCCGCCGCTGCCGCCGAGCTACCAGCGTGCGGACGCGCCGATGCACCCGGGCGGCCCCAACCCGCCCGCCCCGCAGGCCGGTCAGCCCTTCCCGCCGCGACCCGCCGAGCCCCAGGCACCGCTGCACCCCGGTGGGCCCAACCCGCCCGCGCCGGGCGCCGGTCAGGGTCTGGACTTCCCGCCGCCGACCGGGCAGCCCATGGCACCGGGCGGCTACGGCTACCCCCAGCCGCCCGCGCCGCAGTACCAGCCGCCGGTTCAGGCGGTACCCGGAGTGCCCGAACCGCCGCAGCCGGCACCGCAGCCGCCGCAGTCGCCTCAGCCGCCGCAGGGAACCGGCTACGGCTTCCCGCCGCCCGCCGCGCCCGAGCCGCAGGACGCCCGCCCCGCGCAGAGCGGCTACGGCTTCCCGCCGCCCGCGGCGCCGCAGGCACAGGACGACCGGCCGGGTGCGGCGGGCTACGGCTTCCCGCAACCTGCCGCGCCCCAGCCGCAGGACGCGCAGCCCGCACCGACCGGCTACGGCTTCCCGCCGCCCGCGGCGCCGCAGCCGCAGCCGCCGGTTCAGGCGATGCCGGGCGTACCCGAACCGCCGCAGCCCGCACCGCAGTTGCCGCAGGGAAGCGGCTACGGCTTCCCGCAGCCGGGCCAGCCCGGCCTGCCCCCTCAGCCGCCTGTGGCGCCCCAGCCCGGCGACGACCGGCTGCCGGCGCCCGCGCAGGGCTTCCCGCCCGCCGCGGGGCCCGCAGTCCCCGCGCCGCAGGCGCCGAGTCCCGTGCCGCCCACGGGACTTCCGCCGCAGCCCGGGCAGCCGGTGCACGCGGCCGTACCGCCGGCCCCTCAGTCGCCGCAGTTGCCCGGTCCGGCCGGACCGGGCGGCCCCGCCGTCGCCGGCCCGCAGGGCGGTGGCTACGGCTTCCCGCAGCCCGCGCAGCCGCAGGCCGAGCCCGGCCCGCTGCAGCCGCTGCCCGCGCAGGGCGGGTACGGCTTCCCGCCGCCGGGCCAGCCGGGGATGCCGGGCCAGCTCCCGCAGCCGGGGCAGGAGCAGCCGCCCGCGCCCGAGGGCTACGCCCCGCCGGTCGACCCGCGCACCGGCGGCTGGCCGACGGTGACCCCGGACCAGCGCCAGCGCTCCGCGCAGGGCGGCGCGCCCCTGGGCTACACCGCCGCGGTGGAGCTGTCCTCCGACCGCCTGCTGCGCAACCAGCCCAAGCCGAAGAAGCCGGGCGCGAACGCGCAGCCCTCGCGCTTCAAGATCGGCGGCAAGAAGGAGGAGGCGGAGCGGCAGCGCAAGCTGGAGCTGATCCGCACGCCGGTCCTGTCCTGCTACCGGATCGCGGTGATCAGCCTCAAGGGCGGCGTGGGCAAGACGACCACGACGACCGCGCTGGGCGCGATGCTCGCCAGCGAGCGGCAGGACAAGATCCTGGCGATCGACGCCAACCCGGACGCCGGCACCCTCGGCCGCCGGGTGCGCCGTGAGACGGGTGCGACGATCCGCGACCTGGTGCAGGCGATCCCGTTCCTCAACAGCTACATGGACATCCGGCGGTTCACCTCGCAGGCGCCGTCGGGCCTGGAGATCATCGCCAACGACGTGGACCCCGCGGTCTCGACCACCTTCAACGACGAGGACTACCGGCGGGCCATCGACGTGCTGGGCCGCCAGTACCCGGTGATCCTCACCGACTCCGGCACCGGCCTGCTGTACAGCGCCATGCGGGGCGTCCTGGACCTGGCCGACCAGCTGATCATCGTCTCGACGCCGTCGGTCGACGGCGCGTCCAGCGCCAGCACCACGCTGGACTGGCTGTCCGCGCACGGGTACGCCGACCTGGTCGCGCGCAGCATCACCGTCATCTCCGGGGTGCGCGAGACGGGCAAGATGATCCGGGTCGAGGACATCGTGGCGCACTTCCAGACGCGGTGCCGCGGCGTGCAGGTGATCCCGTTCGACGAGCACCTGGCGGCCGGTGCCGAGGTCGACCTGGACATGATGCGGCCGAAGACCCGCGAGGCGTACTTCAACCTGTCGGCGATGGTGGCCGAGGACTTCGTGCGCGCCCAGCAGGCCCAGGGCCTGTGGACGCAGGACGGGCTCAACCCGCCGCCGGTCCAGGCGCCGCCGATGCCCGGCCAGTACGGCGGGGCGCCCGGTCCGTACCCCGGTGCACCGGGTGTGCCTCAGCAGCCCGGTCCGCAGGGCGGCTACCCGGCTCCGGGCCAGGGCCAGGGGGTCCCCGGCCAGCCGGCCGGCCCGTACGCGCCGCAGCCCGGTCAGCCGTATCCGCCGCAGCCCGGCCAGCCGTACCCGGGGCAGCCCGGCCAGGCCGCGCCGTCGCCCGCGCTGCCGCCGGGGCAGGTGCCGCCCGGGCAGTACGGGGCGCCGCCGCAGGCGCAGCAGGGGTGGCCGCAGCAGCCGCAGGACCCGCAGCAGCAGGGGTACGGCTTCCCGCCGCCCCCGCCGCCGCAGCAGTAGGGCCGGTCGCTACGACCGCGGGGTGAGGGCCGCAACCACGCGGCCGTCACTCTGCGGCACTGGAGGGCCGGCAGGGCCTGCGCCGAGGGCCGCCGCACGGATCACCCGTGTGGCGGCCCTTGGTGCGTTCGGGTGAGCCGTACGACGACAGTCGTACACCGGGTGCGACCGGGGTGGCATGCGCTCGGGGGCGGAATCACTCTGTGGATCGTCGTGCGGACCCGGTTCCGGCAAGGACGATGGAGATCCACCGTCCATCGACGCACCATCCGAGGACCCCCCATGATCGAAGCCCACGGCCTGACCAAGCGCTACGGCGAGCGTGCCGCCGTGACCGACCTGAGTTTCACCGTCCGCCCTGGAGTGGTGACCGGCTTCCTCGGCCCGAACGGCGCCGGCAAGTCCACCACGATGCGCATGATCCTCGGCCTGGACGCTCCCACCTCGGGCAGCGTCACGGTGAACGGGAAGGCGTACGCCGCGCACCGGGCGCCGCTGCACGAGGTGGGGGCGATGCTGGAGGCGCGCGCGATCCACACCGGGCGGACCGCGTACAACCACCTGCTGGCGATGGCGGCCACCACCGGCATACCCCGCAGCCGGGTCGACGAGGTGGTCGACGTGGTGGGGCTGCGCCAGGTGGCCCGCAAGCGGGTGGGCGGGTTCTCGCTGGGCATGGGCCAGCGGCTCGGCATCGCGAGCGCCCTGCTCGGCGACCCGGCCACGCTGGTGCTGGACGAGCCGGTCAACGGGCTCGACCCCGAGGGCATCCTGTGGATCCGCACGCTGCTGAAGGACCTGGCGGCGGAGGGCCGCACGGTCCTGCTGTCCTCGCACCTGATGTCGGAGATGGCGCTGACCGCCGAGCACCTGATCGTCATCGGCCGCGGCCGCCTCATCGCGGACACCTCCGTCGAGGAGTTCGTCACCGGCGCGGCGGGGACGTCGGTCCGGGTCCGCACCGACGACGCGGACCAGCTGCGCAGGCTGCTCGCCGGACCGGACGTCTCGGTGGCGTCGGCGGAGCGCTCGGTGCTGGAGGTGACCGGGCTGAGCAGCGACCGGATCGGCCGGATCGCTGCGGACGCCGGCATCGCGCTGGCCGAACTCACTCCGCAGCAGGCGTCGTTGGAGGAGGCGTTCATGGAACTCACCCGTGACGCCGTGGAGTACCAGGCGCCGGTGCGCGAGAAGGAAGGACAGGCAGCATGACCACGACCACGATTCCGGTGGAGCCGGTCGCCCAGGCGCCGGCCCCCGCACCGCGCGGCCACGTCACCCAGATACGGGTGCTGTACTCGGAGTGGATCAAGCTCCGAACGCTGCGGTCCACGTTCTTCACGCTGCTCACCGCGATGGTGGCGCTCATCGGACTGGGCGCGCTGTTCTCGGAGTTCACCGCGAGCCACTGGGCGAGCATGCCCGCCGGTGAGCGGGCGCACTTCGACCCGGCGCAGACCAGCCTGCGCGGCTACTTCCTGGCGCAGCTGGCCGTCGGCGTCCTCGGCGTGCTGATGATCAGCGGCGAGTACGCGACGGGCATGATCCGCTCCACGCTGGCCGCGGTCCCCCGCCGGCTGCCCGTGCTGTGGGCGAAGTCCGCGCTGTTCGCGGCCGTGGTGTGGGTGCTGACGACGGCGAGCGCGCTCGTCGCGTTCCTGCTCGGCCAGGCCCTGATGTCGTCCCACCACCTCGGCGTGTCGCTCGGCGACCCGGGCGTGCTGCGCGTGGTGCTGGGCACCGGCCTGTACCTGACGGTCGTCGGCCTGCTGGGCGTGGCCATCGGCGCGCTGATCCGCAACACGGCGGGCGGCATCGCCGCGCTGTTCGGCCTCCTGCTGATCATCCCGGTGCTGGGTGAGGCGCTGCCGTCGTCGTGGGGCAACCACGTCAACCAGTGGCTGCCGAGCAACGCCGGGCAGTCCCTGCTCACGCTGCACCACGAGGCGCACACCCTGCAGCCGTGGACCGGGTTCGCGGTGTTCTGCCTCTACGGCGTCGTGGCCCTGGCGGGCGCGGCGTTCCTGCTGAAGCGGCGCGACGCGTGACGTCCGCGACACGGAGGGCCCCGGGGACGGAGTGCCGTCCCGGGGGCCCGGGCCGGTGAGACGGCCCCTGTCCGGGGTGCTTCCCCCGGGCCCGAGGACCGAGGCGGCCGCCGGTGTGACCGGCGGCCGCCCGGTCGTGCCCGCGGGGCCCGCGGACGGCGCGAGCCCGGAGCCGGTGGCCGGGGTGCCCGCGCCCTCCTCGGATCGCGCGGACCGCGTGGCGACGCGCAGCCCGGCGGCGGACGGCGCGGCGACGGAAGGCCCGGTGGCTCTCGCGCTGGCCTCGGCGGCGCTGACGGCGGTCCTGGCGCGTGTCACCGGGCTGAGGGCGCGGCGCGAACTGGCGCTGTCGCCCTGGGTGGTGGACCTGTGCTTCGCCGCGGGCCTCTTCCTCGTGCTCGGCGGCCTCTCCCATGTCGCGATCCGCTCGCAGCCGGTGGCGGTGCTGACGGTGCAGACCGGGCTGGTGCTGCCGCTGGTGTGGCGGCGCCGGGCACCGCTGGTGGTGTTCGGCTGCGTGTCCGCGGCCGCCCTCGGGCAGTGGGTGGCGGACCTGCGGGTCCCCGCCGACGTGACGCTGCTGATCGCCCTGTACACGGTGGCCGCCAACCGCGACCGGCGTCGGGCTCTGGCCGCGTTCGCGGTGCTGGAGGGCGGCATCCTGCTGGCGGCGCTGCGCTGGTCGGGAACCGAACGCCATGTGGGGATGTTCGTCTCGCTGTCGGCGATGGCGATCGCGGCACTGGTCATCGGCTCCAACATGCGCGGCCGCCGCGAGCGGATGGCGTTCCTGGAGGACCGGGCGGTGCGTCTGGAACGCGAGCGCGACCAGCAGGCGCTGCTCGCGGTCGCCGGTGAACGGGCCCGGATCGCACGGGAGATGCACGACATCGTCACCCACAACCTGTCGGTGATGGTCGCGCTGGCCGACGGCGCGGTGTTCGCGCAGCCGAGCGCCCCGGAGCGGGCGACCGCGGCGATGCGGCAGGTGGGCGTCACCGGGCGCCAGGCGATCACCGACATGCGGCGTTTCCTGGGTGTGCTGCGGGCCGACGAGCCGGACGCGCTGCGCCATCCGCAGCCGGGCATCGGGCAGTTGGAGGGTCTGGCCGGCCAGGTGCGGGCAGCGGGGCTGCCGACCCGGCTGCACATCGCCGGCGAGCCGTCGCTGGTCCCCGTCGCGGCGCAGCTGACCGCCTACCGCCTGGTGCAGGAGGCCCTGACCAACACCCTCAAGCACGCGCCGGCCGGCACCCGTGCGGAGGTCCGGGTGGCGTGCACGGCCGCCGAGGTGACACTGTCGGTGTCCGACGACGGCAACGGCACGGTGCCGTCCGCCCCGGACCCGGTGGCGGCGTCGGGGCACGGGCTGTCCGGGATGCGGGAGCGGGCGGCGGCGTACGGCGGCCGGCTGACCGCGGGGCCGCGCCCCGGCGGCGGCTGGCGCGTGTCGGCCGTACTGGACCTGACCACCCCGGAGGCGGTGTGAACGACGAGGCGGGGCCCGCGCGGCCCGCGGACGAGCCGATCCGGGTGCTGCTCGTGGACGACGAGCCGCTGCTGCGGATGGCCTTCACGATGGTGCTGGACGCCCAGTCCGACATGCGGGTGGTCGGCGAGGCCGGGGACGGCGCGGAGGCGGTCCGGCTGGCCGGCGACCGCAGTCCCGACGTGGTGCTGATGGACGTGCGGATGCCCGGCACCGACGGCATCGAGGCGACCGGCCGCATCATCGCCTCGTGCCCGCGGTCGCGGGTGCTGATCCTCACCACGTTCGACCTGGACGAGTACGCCTTCGCCGGCCTGAAGGCGGGTGCGTCCGGGTTCCTGCTGAAGAACGCCCGGCCCGAGGAGCTGCTCGGCGCGATCCGCGCGGTCGCGGGCGGGGACGCGGTGGTGGCACCGCGCATCACCCGGCGCCTGCTGGAACACTTCGCGCACCAGCTGCCCTCCCCCGCCACCGCCGACACCCCGGAGGCCGACGAGCGGCTGGCCCGGCTCACCGCGCGCGAGCGGGAGGTCCTGGTCGAGGTCGGACGCGGCCTGTCGAACACCGAGATCGCGGCCGGCCTGCACCTGGCGGAGGCGACGGTGAAGACGCACCTGAGCCGCATCCTGGTCAAGCTCGAACTGCGCGACCGGGTGCAGGCGGTCGTGTTCGCGTACGAGACGCGACTGGTCCGCCCCACCTGACCGGACCGGTGCGAACGGCGCGGCAGGCGCCCCCCGTTGTCGGTGCCGCCTGCGAGACTCGAGGCATGACGGACATGGGGCACGTACCGACCGGGCAGGCGTTCCAGCTCTCACCGACGTGGGCCGACGACGACCGTCCCGCGGTGCCGACCGTCGGCGGGGAGCGGGAGATCCTGACCGCGTTCCTGGACTGGCACCGCGCCACGTTCGAGCTCAAGTGCCGTGGCCTGGCGGACGCCCAGATGTCGCGGCGGGTCCTTCCCCCGTCGGGGCTGAGCCTGCACGGTCTGGTGCGGCACCTGGCCGGGGCGGAGCGCTGGTGGTTCCGCATCCAGTTCGCCGGCGAGGACATCCCGATGCTCCACTACTCCGACGAGGAGCCGGACCAGGACTTCGACCGGCTGGACGGCGACGTGGCGGCGGCCTTCGCGGTGTGGCGGGCCGAGCGCGACCGGGCGAGGATCATCGTCGCCGAGGCGCCGTCGCTGGACACCACGTTCCGGTCCCGGGTCAGCGGCAAGCAGATGTCGCTGCGCTGGCTGCTGATCGACCTGATCGCCGAGTACGCCCGGCACAACGGGCACGCGGACCTGCTGCGCGAGCGGATCGACGGCGCGATCGGCCAGTGACGCCGGCCTTCGCCGCGCTCGGGGACGGGAGCGGCTGCGCCGGTGCGGTGGTGCGGGCTCGGCGACGCGGGACGGCGCCGGCGGTCGGCTCAGGCGGACCGCTCAATCGGACCGCTCAGGCAGTCGGCTCGGCCGCTTCGACGAGCTCGCGGGACCGCTTGACGTCGTCGGCCATCCGCTCCAGGAGCGCGTCGATGGTGTCGAACTTCTCCATGCCGCGCAGGTAGGCGAGGAAGTCGACGGCGACGTGCAGCCCGTACAGGTCCAGGCCGACGCGGTCGATGGCGTACGCCTCGACGGTGCGGGCCGTGCCGTCGAACGTGGGGTTGGTGCCGACGGAGATCGCCGCGGGCATCGCCTCGCCGTCGACGTGCAGCCAGCCCGCGTACACGCCGTCGGCGGGGATCGCCGTGTGCGGCAGCGTCTCGACGTTAGCCGTGGGGTAGCCGAGCTCCCGGCCGCGCTGCGCGCCGCGCACCACCACGCCCTCGACGCGGTGCGGGCGCCCGAGGACCTCGGCTGCGCCCTCGACGTCGCCCTCGGCCACCAGCCGCCGGGTCAGCGAGGAGGAGAACGGCTCGCCGCCGCCGGCCTCGCCGCGCACGAAGAGGTCGACGACCTCCAGGTCGTAGTCGTACTTCAGGCCGAGCGCGGACAGGAACTCGACGTCGCCCGCGGCCTTGTGGCCGAAGCGGAAGTTCGGGCCCTCGACCACGAGCTTGGCGTGCAGGCCCTCGACGAGGACGCTGCGGATGAACTCGCTCGGCGACAGCTTGGAGAACTCGCTGGTGAAGGGGAGGATCAGCAGGGCGTCGACGCCGAGCGCCTCGACCAGCTCGGCCCGCCGGTGGTGCGCGGACAGCAGCGGCGGGTGGGTGCCGGGCCGCACGACCTCACTCGGGTGCGGGTCGAAGGTCACGACGACCGCGGGCAGCCCGAGCTCGCGGGCCCGCTGCACGGCGCGCCCCATGATCAGCTGGTGGCCGCGGTGCACACCGTCGTACGAGCCGATGGTGACGACGCTGCGGCCCCAGTCACCGGGAACGTCCTCCAAGCCCCGCCAGCGCTGCACCTTGACGCTCCGCTTCTTCGCCGATTCACTCACTGCCGCTTCACCAGGACGACCGTCCTGCAGGGCCAAGCCTGCCATGCCGGGCCGCACCGGTGTCCATCGGCACGTCCCGGAAGCGGCCCCTGGCGCCCTCCGACCAGGCCCGGGCACGGCTCGCGACGGCGGAAGGCGGCGTGCCCGTGACCGGTGTCACAGGCCGGCCCGCGCCCCGCGCGGCACGTCGAACGCCCTGCTCGCACCCGCGACGGGACGGGAACCGGCTCCCCTGCCGGGCGCGGGCCGGCACGCCTTGGACGGCCGGGGCGGCGGCGCGGGGGCCGGTCAGCGGGTGCGGCCGCCGGGCGTGGCGGTCACGGGACCGTGGCCAGGGTGCGGTGCGCACTGGGGCCGATGAGGCTGTCCCAGATGTGGCCGTCGGCCAGCCAGGCGCGAACCAGGCACGCGAAGTCCGGTGCGGTGGAAGCGAGTTCGACGATGCGGCGGTCGAAGAGCGCGGCGCCGTCGGGAGTGCGGACGAGCAGGAGCGCGACCTGGTGGACGAGGTCGCGGGTGAGGAGCGGGTGCCGCTGGCGGGCGCCCGCGGCCGCCGCGGTGAGGAGCGCGTCCAGGACCTCGGGGTCGCGCTCGGACTCCAGCACGGACTCCAGAAGTTCCTGGCGCAGGGCACGCGACAGGTGGGAGCCGGGGGCTGCGAACACCGGGACGAGGAGGGCCCGCACCGGCGCCGGGTGGTCGCGCAGCAGCGCCGTGGCCAGGGGCAGCAGCACCGCCCGGACGCCCGGCCCCTGTTCGAGCCGCAGGTCCAGGTAGCCGGCGACGGCCTCGGCCTGGCCGGGCCGATGACGCAGCAGGCCCTGGACGAGGACGGCGGTGCGGCGGGCGAGCGCGGGGGCGGCGACGGCGGCGAGCGCCTGCAGCGCCTCGGCGGTGCCGCCGTCCGCCCGCCGCAGCCGGTGCTGGAACGCGGCGAGCACGGGCTCCGGGTGCGTGGTGAGCGCGGCGGCCACGGCGGCGGGCGGCAGGGCGGGGTCGCCGTCGGCGAAGTGCCGCAGGGCGGCGGGCAGATGACGCGACCGGGTGGCCGGGTCGCGGACCAGCAGGCCGAGGGCGGCGCCGTGCAGCGTGCAGTCGCCGGCGCGGGCCAGGATCGCCAGCGCGGCATAGCGCAGCAGCTCGCGGTCGGCGTCGGAGCGGACGTGCGGCGCGGTCCTGGCGCCGTACGTCGCCGCGGCGACGTGGCGGTCGGGGCGGGCGTCGTGCGCCCAGCGGTCGACCGCGCGGCACACGGCGGACGGCTCGTCCTCGGCCAGCGCGGTGAGGACGTCGTCGGCGGCCGGCTGTCCCGCCCCGACGAGGGCGTCGGCGAGGTCGTCGACGGCCAAGCGGCGGTGCGTGTGCAGCAGCGCCTGGGCGGCCGACGCCACGGTGAGCCGCGGCTCGCCCTGCAGCGGCCGGTCGTCGTCGAACCAGCCGCAGACGGCGGCCATCGCCGGGCCGGGCTCGGCGCGCAGCAGGGGGGAGACGGCGCCGAGGAAGCGGTCGCCGGCCGCCTGGCGGGTGGCGTGCGGCGGGCCGTCGGCGGGCAGCAGCAGCCGCAGCAGGTCGAGCCGGTCGGCGGCGGGGAGCGGCAGCTGCTGCCAGAACCGGGGGCCGAACGCGGCGAGGCCGCCGGGACCGAGCGCCGCGAAACCGCCGCGCGCCACCGAGCGGACCACGATGCGCCCGGCGAGCCCGCGCAGCACCTCCCGGTACGGCCGCGCGTCGGGGACCCGCAGCAGCACCTCGCGCAGCAGGTGCGCCGCCCACCAGGCGGCGTCCCGCCGGCGTGCGGCCGGCCCGTACGCACCGCCGTCCTCCCCGGCGTGCTCCCCGGCGGCCGGCCCGGCGGCAGGTGCTGGGCCGGGCACGGGTTCCGGACGCGGCTCCGGACGCGGTCGTCCAGCGGCGGCCTTGGGCGTCGCGGCGGCGGACCGGCGGGTGCGCTGGTTCGGCACCGTGTCGGCGTCCAGGTCGACGGGCTCGCTCCCGGCGCGGGGCGGGGCCGGTGCGCGGGGAGGCAGGAGCGACGGGTGGTCGAGGGCGTCGACCAGGCCGTGGAGGTGGGTGGTGAGGATCTCCGGCGGGGCCAGCAGGAGGGCCTGGACGACGGGTGCCGCGCGGTGGTGCGGGACGGGCAGGCTGCGGGGGAACGCCGGGGCCAGCGCGGGCGCGGGCGGGACGGGGGGCGCCTGTCCGGCACGCGTGGCCGGGGTCGTGGGCACGGGGGGACGGGACGGCAGGCGGACGGGGGCCTCCGCGGGTGCGCCCGCGGGCGCGAACCAGCGGTGGACCAACGCGTAGAGCGCGGCCGGGACGTCGAGGTGCAGGGCCTGCAGCCAGTCCGCCGCCTCCTCGTGCGCGAAGCGGTAGCCCGCCCCGGACGGGACGAGCAGGCCCTCGGTGAGGACCGCCGAGGCCCAGCCCGTGCGCCACGGGAACAGCTCCTCGAACGCCTCACGGTCCAACTCGCCCTGGCCCGGGCCCAGGCAGCGCCGCGCGGCCTCGTGGACCTGGCCCGCCACCCGGGCGGCCAGCCGCCGCACCGCCGTACCCCGCAGGGGCGGCTCGGACGCGGCGGCGAGCCGTACCGCGATCCGCAGGCACACCAGGTCCAGGTGGGCGGCGAACACCTCCACCCGGCTCGGGGGCGCCCGCCGCTCGCCCTCGCCGGGGTCCAGCTCCTCGGGCAGCGCGGCCTTCACCTCGGACAGCAGCCGCAGGGCCAGCGGGTGCGCGGCGTCGGCCGCCGCGAGTTCACCGGGCCGGACCCCGTGCCGGGAGCGGGCGCGGGCCGCCTGCTCGTCGGTCAGGTCGCCGAGCGGCAGGCACGGCGGCAGGTCCCGCCGGAGATCCCGCGGGAGATCCCGCGGCAGGAGGCCCCGGGGCGCCGTGGGCGCACCGGACAGCAGGCCGGGCGGCAGCAGCGCGCCGGCCTGCTCCCAGAACTCCGGGCGGCACGCCACCACCAGCCGGACCCGGCCGGCCCGCAGCCACGTCGCGGTGCCCGCGGTCCAGTCGGCGAGGGCGTGGGCCAGGACGGGCGGCATCTCCTCGGGGGCGTCGAGCACCACCAGCAGCGGGCGGCCCGCGCGGTGGGCGAGGCCGGCGACGGCGTCGGGCGAGGGGTCCTCGACGCCGGCGGCCGGCCAGGAGGCGGTACCCGCGGAGTACGGGTGGCGGCCCGCGCCGACGATCCGGGCGGCGGTGCGCAGCGACCGCTCGACGGCGTCCCTGAGACCGCCGTCGCCCGGCCGCAGTTCCGCCCCGCGCAGCCACAGGGTCGGCGCCGGGTGCGGCCCGCGGGCGCGGAGCGCGGCGAGCCGGGCGAGTTCGGTGGTGCGGCCGGTGCCGGGTTCGCCCACCACGCCGAGCACCAGCGGGGCCGGCGGGTCGCCGGCCGCGGGCACACCCGTCGCCGCGGCGTTCGTCGCGGCCGTCGCGTTCGTCGCGGCGGAGGCGACCCCGGCCACGGGCCCCGAGGCCGGGGTGTCGTCACCGTCGGCCGCCGCCAGGAACGCGCGGAACGCGGCGGCGACGTCCTCGCGGGCGACCGGCTCGCGCCACTCCCCCGGGCCCGCCGCGCTCCCCACCGACGTGCCGGTGAGCTGGAGCGCGCCCGCGAGGTTGAGATGCCCGCCGTAGGCGGGGACCGTGGCCGCGTTGCGCTCCAGCAGCGCGGCCAGCGGAGCGGCGGCCGACCCGGCGGTGAGCGGTACGGCGAAGCCGGCGGCCCGGTGCCCGGCGTGCAGGGCGGTCGCCACCACGCCGAGCACCGCGCCGGTCGCCGCGTCGAGCAGGGGGGCGCCGGACACCTGCGGTGCCGCGCGCGCCAAGTCCCCGTCTTCCAGAGTGAGTTCGTAGACCTCGCCAAGCAGGTGGAAGCGGTCGGTCGCGGTATAGGTGACGACCGTGGTGCCCAGGACGGTGGCGTCGACCCGCCGCGGCAGGTGCAGCCGCGCGCGCCGCTCGGGGTGGACGGGGCCGTGCGGGGCGACGGGCAGCGGCGGGACGGCCAGTCCCTCGGTGGCGACCAGCGCGAGCCCGGACTCGGGAAGGGCGGTGACGGCCTCGGCCTCGACCAGGCATACCTGGCCGCCGGGAGCGTGGAGCACGAGGCGCGCGAGGCCGTCGACCGCCTCGTGACTGGTGATCATCGTGCCGTCGGCGTCCGCGAGGAAGCCCGTGCCGCGCGGGCGGCCCGCCAGGTCGCAGATCCGGATCAGCGGGTCGTCGGATGCGCCGCCGCCGGACGCCCACGCGCCTCCGGTCGCACCGTGTCCGGCGCCCCCGCCCGCGCGCCGTTCAGCCCCTTCCGGCAGCCCGTCAGGGGCGTCGCCCGGCGCGCCGCCGGACGCCTCGCGGCGCCGCGCGCCCCCGTGTGCCGCCATCACGGCACCTCCCCGTCCACTTGCCCCCGCTTGCGCGAAAGCGCCCCGTTTCGTCCCCCTTCGACGGTAGGCGCCGGATGATCTCCCGCCTAGACCGCGGACGAAAAGCGCCCCCCGCGCACCACGGCTTCACTCCGAGCGCCCGCCCGATGGGGTGATATCCGGATGCCAGGTGGATAGGTACAGGTCAGGGGGGTGTGCCGGGGGGCCCGTGCGGCGGGACCGCTCAGGGGACAGACGGTTCCGCCGCCCGGTGCGGTCAGGAGAAGGCCGTCCCCCGGCACCTCTCCCCCGCCGCCGAAGCCGCTCCGGGGGACCCGCCCGGCGAGTCGTCCCGGAGCCTCGGGCGCGGAGCCGCGGACCAGGTAGCCGCGGCACCCGGCTCCGGCCGGCGGCCCGGTGGAGCACTCCCGAGCCGCCGCCGTCCACGCGCGTGCCCGCGACGGCTACCGCTGCTCCTGCTCCTGCTACTGCGCGAAGCCCGCCACGATCTTCGCCTTGCCCTTGTCCTCCTCGACCAGAGCGAGGAAGCGGCCGTCCGGCCCGAACACGGCGTTCGGCCCCGCGGCCAGCGCGGGCACCGTGATGCGGACGCCGTTGGCGAGCAGCTTGGCCTGTTCGGCGTCGGCGTCCCAGCGCGGGAACGCGGCCGCGGCCGCCTCCTCGATGGGCAGCACGCCGAAGGACACCTCGAGCTGCTCCAGGGTCCGGGCCCCGTCGAGGCCGTAGGGGCCGACGCGGGTGCGGCGCAGCGCCGTCAGGTGGCCGCCGACGCCGAGCCCGGCGCCCAGATCGCGGGCCAGCGCACGGATGTAGGTGCCGGAGGAGCAGACGACCGTCACGTCGAGGTCGACGACGTCCGTCGCGGCCCCGTCCGGCCCGACCGCCCGCGCGGCCCGCATGTCCTGCACGGTGAACGACGAGACGGTCACCGGGCGGGCGGGCAGCTCGAAGTCCTCGCCCTCCCGCACCCGGGTGTAGGACCGCACGCCGTTGACCTTGATCGCGCTGACCTTGGACGGCACCTGCTGGATGGGCCCGGTGAGGACGGCGATACCGGCGTCGACGGCCTCACGGGTGACGCCGGTCGCGGCGACGGAGGCGGTGACCTCGCCCTCCGCGTCGTCGGTCACCGTGGTCTGGCCGAGCCGGATGGTGCCCGTGTACTCCTTCTCGGTCAGCGCGAGGTGACCGAGCAGGCGGGTGGCCTTCTCGACGCCGATGATCAGGACGCCGGTGGCCATGGGGTCGAGGGTTCCGGCGTGCCCGACCCGGCGTGTGCCGGCCAGCCGCCGCATCCGGGACACCACGCCGTGCGAGGTGAGCCCCCCGGGCTTGTCGACGATCACCAGCCCGGAGGGTCCCTGTGGACGTGTCATGCCTGCGTGGAACCGTCCTCGTCGGAGCCGGCGGCCTTGCCGGCCGCGTCGTCCGGACCAGCCGCGGCGTCCGGACCAGCCGCGGCGTCCGGGGCGTCGTCCAGGTCGGAGGCGTCCTCGTCGTCCGCCGGCTTGCGGTACGGATCGGCGTCGCCGGCGTACTGCGCGTCGGTGGCGGTCTTGCGCACCTGCTCGTCGGAGGCGCGGGCCTTGGCGAGCAGGTCGTCGATGGTGCGGGCGTTGTCCGGCAGGGCGTCGGCCACGAAGGCCAGGGACGGGGTGAAGCGCACGCCCGTCTGCCGGCCGACCTCCGAGCGCAGCACGCCCTTGGCGCTCTCCAGCGCGGCCGCGGACGCGGCACGCTCCTCGTCGTCCCCGTAGACCGTGTAGAAGACCGTCGCCTCCCGCAGGTCACCGGTGACCCGGGTGTCGGTGATCGTCACGTAGCCCAGCCGGGGGTCCTTGATCCGGCGCTGCAGGGTCTCCGCGACCACGACCCGGATGCGGTCCGCCAGCTTTCGCGCCCGCGCGGTGTCGGTCATCGTCTTCTTCTCTCTTCTTCGCGTTCAGGTGCGCGTACGGACGCGCAGTCCACTCCGTGCCGGGCCGGCGCCCGACGCCGTCAGCCGTCCCCGGTCGTCGACAGCCGTCGTCGGCCGCCGTAGGCCGCCGTCAGTCGTCGTCGCCGTGGATCCGCTGCCGTGCCGACAGCAGTTCCACCTCGGGCCGGGCGGCCATCCAGCGCTCGCACCGGTCGAGGACGTCCTTGATGTGCCCCGGATCGCCGGACACCACCGCGATTCCTATCTCGGCCCTGCGGTGCAGGTCCTGCCCGCCGGTCTCCGCCACGCTCACCCCGAATCTGCGCTGCAGTTCGGCGACGATCGGGCGGACGACGGACCTCTTCTCCTTCAGCGACCGTACGTCACCGAGCAGCAGGTCGAAGCTCTGAGCGCCTACGTACATGCCATCGAAGGTACAGGCGACGGCCGGGGCCGATCGACAGGATTTCTCCCGCCGACCGGCCCCGGACCGGTGTCACGCCTGTGCGACGTGCCGGATCAGCCGCGCGGCTTCTCCCGCATCTCGTACGTCGCGATGACGTCGTCGATCTTGATGTCGTTGTAGTTGCCGAGGTTGATACCGCCCTCGTAACCCTCACGAATCTCGGTGACGTCGTCCTTGAAGCGGCGCAGACCCTCGATGTTGAGGTTCTCCGCGATGACCTTGCCGTCGCGCACGAGGCGGGCCTTGGTGTTGCGGCGGACCTCGCCGGAGCGGACCAGCACACCGGCGATGTTGCCGAGCTTGGAGGAGCGGAACACCTCGCGGATCTCGGCGGTGCCGAGCTCCACCTCCTCGTACTCGGGCTTCAGCATGCCCTTGAGCGCCGCTTCGATCTCCTCGATGGCCTGGTAGATCACCGAGTAGTAGCGGACGTCCACACCCTCGCGCTCGGCCATCTGCGTGGCACGCCCGGCGGCGCGCACGTTGAAGCCGATCACGATGGCGTCGGAGCCGGTCGCCAGGTCGATGTCCGACTCGGTGACCGCACCCACGCCGCGGTGCAGCACGCGGATGTCGACCTCCTCGCCGACGTCGAGCTGCAGCAGCGAGGACTCCAGGGCCTCGACCGAACCGGACGCGTCGCCCTTGATGATGAGGTTGAGTTCCTGCACCTCACCGGCCTTGAGCGCCTCGTCCAGGTTCTCCAGCGAGAACCTGCGGCCCTTGCGGGCGAACGCGGCGTTGCGCTCGCGGGCGGCCCGCTTCTCGGCGATCTGGCGTGCCGTGCGGTCCTCGTCGACGACGATGAAGCTGTCGCCGGCGCCCGGGACGTTGGTCAGGCCCAGGACCTGGACCGGCGTCGAGGGACCCGCCTCTTCGACGGTGTTGCCCGCGTCGTCGAGCATGGCGCGGACGCGGCCGTAGGCGTCGCCGACGACCATGGTCTCGCCGACCCGCAGCGTGCCGCGCTGCACCAGGACGGTCGCGGTCGCGCCGCGGCCCTTGTCCAGGTGCGCCTCGATCGCGATGCCCTGCGCGTCCTGCTCCGGGTTGGCCCGCAGGTCGAGCGAGGCGTCGGCGGTGAGGATCACGGCCTCCAGCAGGCTGTCGATGTGCAGACCCTGCTTGGCGGAGATGTCGACGAACATGGTGTCGCCGCCGTACTCCTCGGCCACCAGACCGAACTCGGTGAGCTGACCGCGCACCTTGGTCGGGTCGGCGCCCTCGACGTCGATCTTGTTGACCGCGACCACGATCGGCACGTCGGCCGCCTTGGCGTGGTTCAGCGCCTCGATCGTCTGCGGCATCACACCGTCGTTCGCCGCCACCACCAGGATGGCGATGTCGGTGGACTTCGCACCACGGGCACGCATGGCGGTGAACGCCTCGTGACCCGGGGTGTCGATGAAGGTGATGGCCCGCTCTTCGCCGTTGACCTCGGTGGCGACCTGGTAGGCACCGATGTGCTGGGTGATGCCGCCGGCCTCGCCCGCGACCACGTTGGTCTTGCGGATCGCGTCGAGCAGGCGGGTCTTGCCGTGGTCGACGTGACCCATGACGGTGACCACCGGGGGCCGGGAGACCAGGGCCTCTTCGCCGCCCTCGTCCTCACCGAACTCGATGGAGAACGACTCGAGCAGCTCGCGGTCCTCCTCCTCCGGGCTGACGATCTCCAGCACGTAGTTCATCTCGCCGGCGAGCAGCTCCAGCGTGGAGTCGGACACCGACTGGGTGGCCGTGACCATCTCACCGAGGTTGAGCATCACCTGGACGAGCGACGCCGGGTTGGCGTTGATCTTCTCGGCGAAGTCGGTGAGCGAGGCACCGCGCGACAGGCGCACGGTCTGGCCGTTGCCGCGGGGCAGCAGCACGCCGCCCACGGACGGGGCCTGCATGGCCTCGTACTCCTGGCGCCTCTGCCGCTTGCTCTTGCGCCCGCGCGCCGGACGGCCGCCGGGGCCGCGACCGAACGCGCCCTGCGTGCCACCACGGCCACCCGGGCCGCCGGGACGGCCGCCGAAGCCGCCGGGACGGGGGCCGAAGCCGCCGCCACCGCCGGGAGCGCCGCCGCCACCGGGACGGGGACCGCCGAAGCCGCCACCGCCACCCGGACGGCCACCGCCGCCGGGACCGGCCGGACGGCCGGCGAAGCCGCCGCCACCGCCGGGACGACCGCCGCCGCCACCGCCGGGACGACCACCAGGACCGCCGCCGGGACGGCCACCAGGACCGCCGCCGGGACGACCGCTGGGGGCGGACGGGCGCTGCGGCATCATGCCGGGGTTGGGACGCGGGCCGGAGGCCTGCGGACGAGGCATCCCGCCCGGGCTCGGACGCGATCCGCCCGGACCGCCCGCACCGCCGGGAGCACCGGGACGCGGCGCGCCGCCGGGACGCGGGGCGCCGGCGCCGGGACCGCCGGGACGCGGGGCACCGCCCTGGCCGCCGCCGGGACGCGCCGCGCCACCGGGGCGCGGCATGCCGGTGGAGCCGGACGAGGTGAACGGGTTGTTGCCGGGGCGCGGACCCGCGGGGCGCGGGGCGCCGGGGCGTGCGCCGCCCTGGGCCGGACGGCCGCCGCCGGGACGCGGCGCACCGCCCTCGCCACGACGCTCGCCCTGGCCGGACGAGGCCGGACGGGCCGGGCGCGGGCCGGGAGCGGCACCACTGGGTCGCGGGGACCCGGAGGGCGCGGACGGCGCCGAGGGCGCGGCCGGGTTCGCCGGACCGGCCGCCGGGGCCTGGAACTCCGCGGCCGGCACGGGGGCCGACGGCGCGGGCTTGGGCGCCGGCTTCGGGCCGGGGCGCGGGCCGGACGCCGGCGCGGAGCCGGTGCTCGGCGCGGCCGGGGCCGCGGGGGTGGTGGGGCCGCCCGGCTTCGGTGCCTGGGCAGCAGGACGGGCCGGCGCACCCGGGGTCGGGGCCGGCTTCGAGGGCGCCGCCTTGCGGGGCGCGGACGGCTTGGCAGCGGACTTGCCGGCGGCTCCGCCGCCGGGTCCCTGGAAAGCGTCAGTCAGTTTGCGGACAACCGGTGCCTCGATGGTCGAGGACGCCGAACGGACGAATTCGCCGAGTTCCTGGAGCTTGGCCATGACGACCTTGCTCTCGACTCCCATCTCCTTGGCGAGTTCGTATACCCGGACCTTAGCCACTTCGCTCCTTCTAGGTCCGGGGTGGTCGTCCGCCGGACCGTCGCTACTTCATGGGCGTACTCATCGCGTACTCATCGAGTGCTCATCGCAATCTCGACCTACTTCCGACTCGCGAGGTACCTGACCGCACGGTGTTGCCCGTGCCGTACTTCTTTTCTTCCTACGGGGCTGCCCGCTCGACGTACCGGCGCAGATCCGCCGTGTCGGGCGTCACCGGTGCTCTGAAGGCCCGGGTGAACGCCCGGCGGCGGACCGCCAGGTCAAGACAGGCAAGGGCGGGATGCAGATATGCACCCCGACCGGGCAGCGTACCGCGATGATCGGGTACGCACGCGTCCCCGACCGCCGCCACACGCAGCAGACCGCTCTTGGCCGCTCGCTCCCGGCAGCCGATGCACGTGCGCTCCGGGCATGCTGGGTTCAGCGTCCGACCAGACATCCTTTAGTCTACCTCCCCGCACCGTCGTCACTCCTTCGAGTGCACGAGCGCACGGTTGTTCGTCTGCCATCCGCCCGGCGGTTGGCCGGAATCAGCTCTCCGGCTGCTCCGTGTCCGGCCGGATGTCGATCCGCCACCCGGTGAGGCGAGCCGCCAGCCGGGCGTTCTGCCCCTCCTTGCCGATCGCCAGCGACAGCTGGTAGTCCGGCACGGTGACGCGGGCGGAACGGGCCGCGAAGTCCACCACCTCGACCTTGGACACCCGGGCGGGCGACAGCGCGTTGGCGACCATCTCCGCCGGGTCGTCGGACCAGTCGACGATGTCGATCTTCTCGCCGTTCAGCTCGGCCATCACGGCCCGCACCCGGGCGCCCATCGGACCGATGCAGGCGCCCTTGGGGTTGAGTCCGGAGCGGGTCGATCGGACCGCGATCTTGGTGCGGTGACCGGCCTCGCGCGCGATGGCCTCGATGACCACCGAGCCGTCGGCGATCTCCGGCACCTCCAGGGCGAAGAGCTTCTTCACCAGGTTCGGGTGGGTGCGCGAGAGCGTCACGGACGGACCGCGGACGCCCTTGGCGACCCGGACCACGTAGGAGCGCAGCCGGGTGCCGTGCGCGTAGTCCTCACCGGGCACCTGCTCCTGCACCGGCAGGATGGCCTCCAGCTTGCCGATGTCGACCAGCACGTTCTTGGGGTCCTTGCCCTGCTGGACCACTCCGGTGACGATGTCGCCCTCGCGGCCGGCGTACTCCCCGAACGTCACGTCGTCCTCGGCGTCGCGCAGCCGCTGCAGGATCACCTGCTTGGCGGTCGACGCGGCGATCCGGCCGAAGCCGGACGGGGTGTCGTCGAACTCGCGCGGCTCGGCGCCCTCGCCCGCGTCCTCGGGCTCCTCGGTGGCCCACACGGTGACGTGGCCGGTGTGCCGGTCCAGTTCCACGCGAGCCTTGCGGAAGCTGCCGGGCTCACGGTGGTAGGCGATGAGGAGAGCCGACTCGATCGCCTCGACGAGCAGGTCGAACGAGATCTGCCGTTCCGTCACCAAGCCCCGCAGGGCCTTCATGTCGATGTCCACGGCTACGCCTCCTCAGTGCTCTCGTCGTTCGGGTCGCTCTCGTCGGCGTGCGCCTCGGCGTCGCCGTCGTCCGCCGCCTCGCCGTCCGCCTTACGGCTGAACTCGACCTCGATCCGGGCCTTGGCGATGTCCGCGAAGTCCGCGCGGGCCGGCTTGGGCTTGCGGCCCTTGACGCCGGGCACCTCCAGGTCCAGACCGGTGTCGTCCACCGTCATGATCCGCGCGATCAGCTCTCCGCGCTCCTTGAGCTGCAGTCTGACCAGCCGTCCCGCGTTGCGCCGGAAGTGTCGCGGCTCGGTGAGCGGGCGGTCGGTGCCGGGTGAGCTGACCTCCAGCAGGTACTCCTGGTCGCCCATCGCGTCGGAGTCGTCGAGGGTGGCGGAGATCAGCCGGCTCACCTCGGCCATCGCGTCCAGGTCCACGCCTTCGTCGGCGTCCACCACGACCAGCAGCTGGCGCCGCCGTCCGGCGGCGGAGACCGTGATCTCCTCCAGGTCCAGGCCCGCCTCGACGACGAGCGGCTCGAGCAACGCGCGCAGCCTCTCGCTCTGGGTGGTGCTCATCCGGGTGACTCCTCGGCCGCGTCTGCTGTTGTCATGGAAGGTCGCGTGTACGGACAAGGCTACCTGAGTTCGCTGCTCCGTTTCGCCCGCAGGCCATGGAAACGCAGGGTGCTCCGCACCCGTAGAATCCCGTCATGATCCCCCGGATGGCGCGCCTGAGCAGGCGAAGTGTGGTGGGTGCGGCGGTCGTCGGAACCGTGGGCGGGTGTTCGGGCGGCGGCTCCCCGCGATCCGCGGACGGCAGGGGGAAAGCGCCCGCGCCGGGGACGCTCCAGCGGGCGCAGGCCGCGCGCGACAGCCTGGCGCTGCTGGCCCGGTACGACGCGACGCTCGCCGCGTATCCCGCGCTGGCCGGCCGGCTGTCCCCGCTGCGGGCCCATGTCGCCCTGCACGCCTCGGCGTTCGGCGGTAGGCCGCCGGCGCCCGCCGCCACCCCGGCCTCGCCGACGGCCCTCGCGTCCGCCGGAACGCCGTCCGCGGCACCGCCCACCCCGCGGAAGGGCGCGGGCACCGCCTCGCCCGCGCCCGCCGTGCCGTCGACGCCGGCCGCCGCGCTGGCCGCGCTCGCCGCCGCGGAACGGACGCTCGCCGACCGCCGGGCCGCGGCGCTGCTGACCGTTCCGGGCGAGCTGGCCCGGCTGATGGCGTCGGTGGCCGCGGCCGGCGCCGCCCATGTCGTGCTGCTGACCCCGGGAGCGAAGACCGTATGAGCGGAACCATGAGCGGCACGACGGGCCCGAGCGGGAGCGGCACCGGCGGCCCCCACCCGGCCGGCGGGCCCACCCCCGCGCGCACCTCCGCCCCCGCCGCGGGGCCGGCCCTCGCGGCAGCCCAGGCGGCGCTCGCCGCGGAGCACGCGGCGGTGTACGGCTACGGCGTGGTCGGGGGGCGGGTGGCCGCCGGCCGGCAGGCCGAGGCCCGCCAGGCGTACGAGGCGCACCGCGCGGCCCGCGACGCCCTGGCCCGCACGGTCGGCGACCTGGGCGGGACGCCGGTCGTGGCGGCGGCCGGGTACCGGCTGCCCTTCCCGGTGCCGGACTCCGCCGCCGCGGTGCGGCTGGCCGCCTACCTGGAGGACCACCTCGCCGGCGCCTACGGGGACCTGGTGCGGGCCGCGACGGGCGGCGTGCGCAAGGACGCGGCGGCCGCGCTCCGGGAGGCGGCGGTGCGCGCGGTGCGCTGGAGCGGCGACGGCGTAGCCTTCCCGGGGTTGGCGGAGCGCGGCTGAGTCGGCCGTGCCCGGCGGGGTCCCCGCACCGCCGGCGGCACGGACACGGAGGGAACGCAGCGCGATGGGTGAAGTGGCGGACGACGGCCGGCCGGGACACGTGGATCTGGCACCGCCGGAAAGGCTCGTCCGAACCGTCGCGGCCTGGGAGGGCGAGGCGGGCCGCGCCTGGCTCGACCGGCTGCCCGGACGGGTCGCCGGCTACCTGGAGAGCTGGCGGCTGACGCCGGAGCGGGTGTTCGCGGCGGGCGGCCAGATCAGCATGATCATCCTCGTCAGGGACGCGGACGGCACGCCCGCGGTGCTCAAGCTCGGCATGGTCACCCAGGAGACCGCCCAGGAGCACGCGGCGCTGGCGCACTGGGACGGGCGGGGCGCGGTGCGCCTGCTCGCCGCCGACGCTCCGGAGGGCGTGCTGCTGCTGGAGCGGCTGCAGGCCGACATCTCGCTGCGCTCGCTGGCCGAGCCGCGGGCCATGCTGGAGGCCGAGACGGTGCTGCAGCGGCTGTGGGTGCCGCCGGCCGACGGGCACCCCTTCACGACGGTCGCGGACTACACCGCCTTGCTGACCGGCACGCTGCGCGAGCGCCGGGAGCAGGACTGGGCGGCGGACGCCCGGCCGCTGATCGACGAGGCGCTGGCGCTGCGCGACCAGCTGCTCGCGAGCGGCACCGAGGAGGTGCTGCTGCACGGCGACTACCACCACGGCAACGTGCTGGCGGGCGAGCGGGCCGCGTGGCTGGCCATCGACCCCAAACCGCTGGCCGGCGAGCGGGCCTACGACCTGGCGTCGCTGGCCCGGGACCGGCTGTCCACGCTCGCCGCGCAGCCGGGCTCGCGGGCCGCGGCCCGCCGGCGGGTCTCCTCGCTGGCCTCCGCGCTGGACGTGGATCCCGAACGGCTGCGCGGCTGGGCGCTGTTCCGGTCGGTGGAGGCGGGGGTCTGGTACCTGTCGGTCGGCGGCCGCGACGAGGGCGAGCTGCTGCTGGAGTTCGCCAGCTGGCTGTGAACCGCACACCGCTCGGCGACGCGCCCCGGCCGGACTCCCCGGCCGGGGCGCGTCGGTGACGTGACGTCAGAGGTCGGGCCGGCTCAGGCGCCGGAGGGCCTCGGCGAGCTGGAGCTCCTCGCGCTCCCCGGTGCGCCGGTCCTTCAGCTCGACGTAGCCCTCGCCCGCGCGGCGCCCCGCGACGAGGATGACGGGGACGCCCAGCAGGTCCGCGTCGGCGAACTTGGCGCCCGGCGACACCCCGGCCCGGTCGTCGAGCAGCACCCGCAGACCGGCCGCGTGCAGCGCGTCGGCGGCGAGGGCCGCGAGCTCCGTCTGCGCCGCCTTGCCCGCGGCGACCACGTGGACGTCGGCGGGCGCCACCTCGCGGGGCCAGCACAGCCCGTGCGCGTCCGCGGTCTGCTCGGCGAGCGCCGCCACCGCCCGGGAGACGCCGATGCCGTAGGAGCCCATGGTGACCCGGACGGGCTTGCCGTCCCGGCCGAGGACGTCGACCTGGAAGGCGTCGGTGTACTTGCGGCCGAGCTGGAAGATGTGGCCGATCTCGATGGCCCGGCCCAGCGTGAGGCCGGTGCCGCAGCGGGGGCAGGGGTCGCCCTCGCGCACGGTCACCACGTCGAGGTGGCGGTCGACCTGGAAGTCGCGGCCGCACACCACGTTCGCGGCGTGCCGCCCGGGCTTGTTGGCACCGGTGATCCAGGAGGTGCCGGGCGCGATCCGCGGGTCGGCGAGGTAGGGGATGTCCAGCCCCTGGGGACCGACGTAGCCGCGCACCAGGTCGGGCCGCGCGGCGAAGTCCTCGGCGGTGACCAGTGCGACGACCGCCGGGGCCAGGTGCTCGGCGAGCTTGCCGAGGTCGACCTCGCGGTCGCCGGGCACGCCGACCGCGGTGATCTCGCCGTCGACCGTGACCAGCAGGTTCTTCAGAGTCGCGGAGGCGGGCACGCCGAGGTGCGCGGCCAGGGTCTCGATGGTGGGCGTGTCGGGGGTGTCCAGTTCCTCGACGGGCCCGGGGTCGGCGGCGGCGGGCACGGCCGCGGTGAAGACGACCGCCTCGGCGTTGGCGGCGTAGTCGCACGCGGGGCAGTCCACGAACGTGTCCTCGCCCGCGGCCGCGGGGGCCAGGAACTCCTCGGACGCCGAGCCGCCCATCGCCCCGGACACCGCGGAGACGACCCGGAAGTCCAGGCCGAGCCGCGTGAAGATCCGCTGGTACGCCTCGCGGTGCAGCCGGTAGGCCGCCGCGAGGCCCTCCTCGCCGGTGTCGAACGAGTAGGAGTCCTTCATCTGGAACTCGCGCCCGCGCAGCACCCCGGAGCGGGGCCTGGCCTCGTCGCGGTACTTGGTCTGGATCTGATAGAGGATCACCGGCAGGTCCTTGTACGAGCTGACCTGGTCCTTCACCAGCTGGGTGAAGATCTCCTCGTGGGTGGGCCCGAGCACGTAGGCGGTGCCCTTGCGGTCGGTGAGGCGGAACAGCAGGTCGCCGTACTCCTCCGCGCGGCCGGTCGCCTCGTACGCCTCCCGGGGCAGCAGCGCGGGCAGCAGCACTTCCTGGCCGCCGATGGCGTCCATCTCCTCGCGGACGATCCGCGCCACGTTGTCCAGCACCCGCTTGCCCAGCGGCAGCCAGCTCCACACGCCGGCCGACGAGCGGCGCACGTATCCGGCACGCACCAGCAGCTGGTGGCTGGTGGTCTCGGCGTCGGCCGGGGCGTCGCGCAGCGTCTTGAGCAGGATGCGGGACATGCGCTGGATCATGGCGGCCTCCGGTGGTGCGAGGGTGCGAGGGTGCGAGGGTGCGAGGGTGCGAGGGTGCGAGGGTGCGAGAAGTTGCGGGCGGGAAGTCCGGCGAGGATACCGGCCCTCGCGGGCGCTCCCCCAGCGGTTATTCAGGGCGTTCGGCGTTCCCGGGGCGGTCGGCGGCCGCGGGGTGCGGCAGGCCGCCGGGGCGCAGCAGCGGCAGCGGCGCGCCCATGACCGCGTACGGCCGGGTGGCGCTCGGGAAGTGCACCGGGCGGGCCAGGTCGCGGTAGCCGAGGTGGCGGTAGAGGTGGCGGGCCGGGGTCTCGCCGTCGATCGCCGACAGGATGCTGCGCGGCTCGCTCGCGGTGTCGGTGATGGCGGTGATCAGCCGGCGGCCGATGCCGCGGCCCTGGGCCTCGGGCAGCACGTGCAGTTCGGTGATGACGAACGACTCGTCGAGCCAGTGGTCGTTGCCGCCCCGCCGCAGATAGGGCTGGACGACGCTGGACCACCAGTGGGCGCGGTCGTTGGGCAGGCCGTAGACGAAACCGACGAGCCGTCCGTCGTCGCCGTGCGCGCCCAGCGCGCGGGCGCCCGGCAGGGCCAGGTGCCGCAGCACGATCTGCCGGCGGATGGCGACTTCCTCGGGGCCGAGCCCGAAGGCGACCGCCTGCACGGCCAGCGCCTCGTCGACGTGAGCGGCGAGGTCGAGCGGGCCGACCACCACGTTCTCCATGTCCGGCGACCTTACCGGTGCCGGGCGCCCGTCCGGTGCGGACGGCCGGGCACCGCCGGGTATCGCCGATCCGTTCGCCCGCGCCCGGGCCCCGCGGGGCAGGCGGGATGTGTCGGACAGGCCCTAGAACAGCACGCTCATGAACGCGCCGACCTCGGTGAACCCGACGCGCCGGTAGGCGGCGCGAGCGGCCGTGTTGAAGTCGTTGACGTACAGGCTGGCCAGCGGCGCGACGTCGCGCAGCGCGTAGTGCAGCACCGCCGACATGCCGGTCTCGGACAGGCCGCGGCCGCGGTGCGAGGGCGCCACCCACACGCCCTGGATCTGGCAGCTGTGCCGGGTGACGGCGCCGATCTCGGCCTTGAAGACGACCTGGCCGTCCTCGACACGGGCGAAGGCGCGGCCGGTGGAGACGAGTTCGGCGACTCGTGCCTGGTAGAGCAGGCCGCCGTCGCCGGCGAGCGGGGACACCCCGACCTCCTCGGTGAACATCGCCACGCAGGCCGGCATGATCACGTCCATCTCGTCGCGCCGCACCCGGCGCACGAGCGGGTCGGGCGCCACGTCGGCGGGCAGCGCGCGGGTGGTCATCAGCGGCTGGTGGGCGCGGACCTCGCGGGCCGGGCCCCAGTGCGGTTCGAGCTGCGTCCACAGGTCGGCGGTGGCCTCGGCGGGGCCGACGACGGACGAGCAGCGGCGGCCGGCCCGGCGGGCCCGGTCGGCGAACGCCTGGACGGCTTCGGGGGTGGCGCAGATGGGCACGAGGTTGGCGCCGGCGTAGCAGAGCGAGGTGAGCCGGCCGCCCGAGTACCAGCCCCACATCTCGCCGCCGAGCCGCCACGGGTCGAGGCCGGCGATGGTGACCCGTGAGGTCACGAAGGCGTTGGCCACCGGGTCGCGGTCGAGGACGGCGAGCGCGGCGTCGAGGTCTCCGGGGTCCAGGACGCGGGCTGTGGAATGGGTCAGCATGCGGGCGCCTCACCGTGCGGGCCGCGGGCGACGGCAAAAGATGGTCCCCGCACTTTACCTCTCGCGGGCGACCCGGGTGGCCTGCGGGTGAACCCCGCGGCAACGGGCCGGAAGCGCGGTCCGGGCCGTCCCGCCGCGGCGGCACGGCCCGTCGGGTACCGCGTCAGGAGATGCTCACCTCGGGCTCGCCGGACATCACGCCGTCGGCCTCCATCTGCTCCGCGAGCTTCATGGCCTCCTCGATCAGGGTCTCGACGATCTTCGACTCGGGCACGGTCTTGATCACCTCGCCCTTCACGAAGATCTGGCCCTTGCCGTTGCCGGAGGCGACGCCCAGGTCGGCCTCGCGGGCCTCGCCGGGGCCGTTGACGACGCAGCCCATGACGGCCACGCGCAGCGGCACCTCCATGCCCTCCAGGCCCGCGGAGACCTGGTCGGCGAGCTTGTAGACGTCGACCTGGGCCCGGCCGCAGGACGGGCAGGAGACGATCTCCAGGCGGCGCTGGCGGAGGTTCAGCGACTCCAGGATCTGGATGCCGACCTTGACCTCCTCGGCCGGCGGCGCGGACAGCGAGACGCGGATGGTGTCGCCGATGCCCTCGGCGAGCAGCGCGCCGAAGGCGACCGCGGACTTGATGGTGCCCTGGAAGGCGGGGCCGGCCTCGGTGACCCCGAGGTGCAGCGGGTAGTCGCACTTCTGGGCGAGCAGCCGGTAGGCGTTGACCATCACGACCGGGTCGTTGTGCTTGACCGAGATCTTGATGTCGCGGAAGTCGTGCTCCTCGAAGAGTGACGCCTCCCACAGGGCGGACTCGACCAGCGCCTCCGGAGTGGCCTTGCCGTACTTCTCCAGCAGGCGGCGGTCCAGCGAACCGGCGTTCACGCCGATCCGGATCGGCACGCCCGCGGCGGACGCGGCCTTGGCGATCTCCTTGACCTTGTCGTCGAACTGCTTGATGTTGCCGGGGTTGACGCGCACCGCGGCGCAGCCCGCGTCGATGGCCGCGAAGACGTACTTGGGCTGGAAGTGGATGTCGGCGATGACCGGGATCTGCGACTTGCGGGCGATCGTGGACAGGGCGTCGGCGTCGTCCTGCGTCGGGCAGGCGACGCGGACGATCTGGCAGCCGGAGGCGGTCAGCTCAGCGATCTGCTGGAGCGTGGCACCGATGTCGGATGTCCTGGTGGTGGTCATCGACTGGACGGAGACGGGTGCGTCGCCGCCCACAGCGACGCTTCCGACCTGGATCTGACGGCTTTTGCGGCGGTCGGCGAGACGGGTCGGAACTTCCGGCATACCGAGCGAAATCGCGGTCATCTGCGTGGCATCCCCTGCTGTGGATCGAGGTCCCGTCGCGGGCGGGCTCCGGCATCGAGATTACGGCACCCGGCCCGCGACTCTCACCCGGCTCAAACGGTTACGAGCTGAGTTTGACCGGGTTGACCACATCTGCGATCAGGACCAGCAACGTGAAGGACACGAAGATTCCGGCCACGACATAAGCGACCGGCATCAGCTTGGCCACGTCGAACGGGCCCGGGTCGGGCCTGCGGAAGACCCGCGCGGTGTGGCGGCGGATCGACTCCCACAGGGCGCCGGCGATGTGCCCGCCGTCCAGCGGCAGCAGCGGCAGCATGTTGAACAGGAACAGCGACAGGTTGAAGCCCGCGACCAGCATGACCATCGTCATGATCCGGTCGACGGCCGGCTCCTTGAGCGCGAACACCTCGCCGCCGACGCGGGCCGCCCCGACCACGCCCATCGGCGAGTCGGCCTTGCGCGGGGCGCCGTTGAACGCCGAGTTCCACAGGTCGGGGATCCGCTGCGGCAGGCTGACCAGGGAGCTCACGCCCTGGCGGGCCATGTCGCCCATGTGGCTGACCGAGGCGCCGAAGCCGAGTTGCTCTATGTGGGTGGCGGGTGAGAAGCCGAGGAATCCGGCCTTCACCGTGCCGTCGACGTAGTTGCCGTCCTTGTCGGTCCTGGCGACGGTGTTGGTGGTGAGCGTCGGGTGCAGGGTGACCTGCTTGCCGTCGCGCAGCACCACGATGTCGGCCTTGCCCGCGCCGGTGCGGATGTCCTCGGACAGCTGGGCCCAGTCCTTGACCGGCTTGCCGTTGAAGCTCACGAACGTGTCGCCGGCCCTGAAGCCCGCCGTCTTGGCCGGGGCGACCGGGTCGTGTGCGGTGCAGGGGTTGTTCGGGTCCCGCTTGGAGGTGTCGGACTGGGAGATCACGCAGTCGCTGACCTGCCCGATCACCGTGGTGCGGGTGTTCACGCCGAAGCCCATGAACACGCCGAGGAACAGCGCGACGGCCAGGATGAGGTTCATGAACGGCCCGGCGAACATCACGATCACGCGCTTCCACGGCTTGCGCGTGTAAAACAGCCGGTCCTCGTCGCCGGGCTGCAGCTCCTCGAACGCGGCCGAGCGGGCGTCCTCGATCATGCTGCGCCACGGCGAGGTGGAGCGGGCGGTGACCCGGCCGTCCTCGCCGGGCGGGAACATGCCGATCATGCGGATGTAGCCGCCGAGCGGGACGGCCTTGAACCCGTACTCGGTCTCGCCCTTCTTCCGCGACCAGATGGTGGGCCCGAAGCCCACCATGTACTGCGGCACGCGGATCTTGAAGAGTTTCGCCGTGGACAGGTGACCGAGCTCGTGCCAGGCGATGGAGACCATCAGGCCCACGGCGAAGACGACTATGCCGAGGACCGTCATGAGAGCCGTCATACGCGCGCTTCCTCCGATGCCTGTGCCAGTTCGCGGGCCCGAGCCCGGGCCCATTCCTCCGCTTCGAGGACGTTCTCGACGGTGAGCCGAGTTCCCGGCGCGGGAGTGCCGTGCTCCTCGACGACACGGGCGACGGTGTCCATGATGCCCGTGAACGAGAGCCTGCCGGTGCGGAAGGCCTCGACGCACTCCTCGTTCGCCGCATTGAACACCGCCGGGGCGGTGCTGCCCAGCGCGCCGACGTGGCGGGCCAGGGAGACGGCCGGGAACGCCTCCTCGTCGAGCGGGAAGAACTCCCACGTGGAGGCCTTCGACCAGTCGAAGGCGGGTGCGGCGTCCGGCACCCGCTCCGGCCAGCCCAGGCCCAGCGCGATCGGCATCCGCATGTCGGGCGGGCTGGCCTGGGCGAGCGTGGAGCCGTCGGTGAATTCCACCATCGAGTGAACGTAGGACTGCGGATGGACCACGACCTCGATCCGCTCGAAGGGGATGTCGTAGAGCAGGTGGGCCTCGATGACCTCCAGGCCCTTGTTGACGAGCGTCGCCGAGTTGATGGTGATCACCGGGCCCATGTCCCAGGTGGGGTGCGCCATGGCCTCGGCGGGCGTGACCGCCGCCAGCTGGGCGCGCGTGCGGCCGCGGAACGGGCCGCCGGACGCGGTGACGATCAGCTTGCGGACCTCGGAGCGGGCGCCGCCGAGCAGCGCCTGGAACAGCGCGGAGTGCTCGGAGTCGACCGGGATGACCTGGCCCGGCCGGGCGAGCGCCCGCACCAGCGGGCCGCCGACGATCAGCGACTCCTTGTTCGCCAGGATCAGCACCCGCCCGGCCTCCAGCGCCGCGAGCGTGGGGCGCAGGCCGATGGAGCCGGTGATGCCGTTCAGGACCGAGTGGCACGGCAGCTGTGCCGCGTGCGTGGCGGCGTCCGGGCCGGCGAGGATCTCCGGCAGCGCGGCGGCGCCGTAGCGGGCCGCCAGGGCCTCGCGCACGGCCGGTACGGCGGACGCGTCGGCGACCGCGACGGTGTGCACGCCCAGCCGGTGCGCCTGCTCCGCGAGCAGGTCGGCGCGACCGCCGGCGGCGCCGACCGCGACGACCCGGAACCGGTCCGGGTTGCGCAGCACCACGTCGATGGCCTGCGTCCCGATCGATCCGGTGGAGCCGAGGATCACGATGTCCCGGGGACCGTCCTGCGCGGGGGCGTGCGGGCGGTGGTGCGGGTCTGCGAGTGCGTCGGTCATGAGGTCATTGTGTCGTGCCCGCCGGCCGGCCGTGGCCGCGGGCGGCAGGACGCGGGACGGGAGGGGTGCGGGCGGTGAGGGCCTGGGGGAACCCGCGGCCCGGGCGGGCCGCGGGTTCCGTGGGGACCGGCCGAGGAGCGGATCGGCCGATCGGGGGACGGGCGCGTGGGCGGGGTCACTGGCCGCGGTCACTGGCCGCGGTCAGCACGCGCGGTGCGTACGCGCGGTCAGTGGACGCGAGCAGTGGACGCGGTCAGTGGACGGGCCGGTGGACGTTCTCCTTCTGCGTCGGCCCCGGCGTGGCGTCGGCGATCCACGGGCCCTCGCGGCTGACGTCGACGACGCCGGCCTCCAGCCACGTCACGTCGCCCCTGAGGACCGCCTTGGCCAGTGCCCGGTCGGGGCCGTCGGTGTTGGTCCACAGCCGGTCGAACAGCTCGTCGACGCGGATCCTGGCCTGCCGGCAGAAGGTGTCGGCCAGCTGCCGGGCCGCCGGACCGTTGTCGCTGCTGGCCGCCAGGTGCTGGGCGCGGACGCAGGCCGCGCTCATCGCGAACAGCTCGGCGCCGATGTCGACGATCCGGGCCAGGAAGTTCTGCTTCAGCTCCATCCGGCCCTGCCAGCGCGACATGGCGTAGAAGGTGCTGCGGGCCAGCTTGCGGGCGGTCCGCTCGACGTACCGCAGGTGCCCGGCGAGCTCGCCGAACTCCGCGTAGGAGGTGGGCAGCTGGCCCGGTCCCGCGACCAGCTTGGGCAGCCAGCGGGCGTAGAAGCCGCCGGCCCTGGCGCCGGCCCTGGCCTTGTCGGCGAGGGTCGCGTCGGGGTCGATGAGGTCGCCGGCCACCGACAGGTGGGCGTCGACCGCCTCCCGCGCGATCAGCAGGTGCATGATCTCGGTGGCGCCCTCGAAGATCCGGTTGATCCGCAGGTCGCGCACCAGCTGCTCGGCGGGCACCGCGCGCTCGCCGCGGGCGGCGAGCGAGTCGGCGGTCTCGAAGCCGCGGCCGCCGCGGATCTGCACCAGTTCGTCGGCCATCCGGCAGGCCGCCTCGGAGCCGTAGAGCTTGGCGAGCGCGGCCTCGATGCGGATGTCGTTGCGGTCCTCGTCGGCCATCTGCGACGACAGGTCGAGCACCGCCTCCAGCGCGAAGGTGGTGGCCGCGATGTAGGCGATCTTGGCGCCGACGGCCTCGTGCTCGGCGATCGGCTTGCCCCACTGCTCGCGGGCGGCCGACCACTCGCGGGCGATCTTCAGGCACCACTTCCCGGCGCCGCTGCACGCCGCGGGGAGCGACAGGCGCCCGGTGTTGAGGGTGGTCAGCGCGATCTTCAGGCCGGCGCCCTCGGGGCCGATGCGGTTGGCGGCGGGGACCCGCACCCGGTGGAAGCGCGTCACGCCGTTCTCGAGGCCGCGCAGCCCCATGAAGGCGTTGCGGTTCTCCACGGTGATGCCCTCGGACGCGGCCTCGACGACGAAGGCGGTGATGCCGCCCTTGCGGCCCTCGGCGGCCGGCACGCGGGCCATGACGACCAGCAGGTCGGCGATGACGCCGTTGGTCGTCCACAGCTTCACGCCGTCCAGCACGTAGTCGTCGCCGTCGGGCACGGCGGTGGTGGCCAGCCGCGCCGGGTCGGAGCCGACGTCCGGCTCGGTGAGCAGGAAGGCGCTCACGTCGGTCGTGGCGCAGCGCGGCAGGAACCGCTCCTTCTGCTCCTTGGTGCCGAAGATCTTCAGCGGCTGCGGTACGCCGATCGACTGATGGGCCGACAGCAGGGCGCCCACCGCTGGGTTCGCCGAGCCGACGAGGGCGAGCGCCTTGTTGTAGTACACCTGGGTGAGGCCGAGGCCGCCGTACTCCTCGTCGATCTTCATGCCGAAGGCGCCCAGCTCCTTCAGCCCGAGGATCGTCTCGTCGGGGATGCGGGCCTCGCGCTCGATCCGCGCCGCGTCGATCTTCGTCTCGCAGAACTCCCGCAGCCGGGCGAGGAAGGCCTCGCCCTTCTCGGAGGCCTCCGGTGCGGGCTGCGGGTAGGGGTGGATCAGGTCGAGGCGGAAGCGGCCCAGGAACAGCTCCTTGGCGAAGCTGGGCTTGCGCCAGGACTGCTCGCGGGCGGCCTCGGCCACTTCGCGTGCTTCGCGCTCGGTGACCTTGCGCGCTGTGACGGGTGCGGACACGGTTGCGTCACCTCCGGGTAGCCGGTTACCGACCGGTCTACTGGTCCGTACTACCCGAATTCACGCAATCCAGCCAGAGCAGCGGCAGGCCGGAACCCGCCGCCGCTGACCGTGCGTCAAGCCGGGGCCCGAGCCCCGGGGTTCGCGCCGGCGACGACCTACAGGTCGAGGCCGGTGAGCACGAGCACCCGCTCGTACGTGTAGTCCGCCATCGCGAACTTCACGCCCTCGCGGCCGTTGCCGGAGTCCTTCACCCCGCCGTACGGCATCTGGTCGGCGCGGTACGACGGCGCGTCGCCGATGATCACCCCGCCCACCTCCAGCTCGCGGTGCGCCCGGAACGCCAGCTGCAGGTCGTGGGTGAACACGCCCGCCTGCAGGCCGAACCGGGAGTCGTTGACCGCGGCGAACGCCTCGTCGGCGCCGTTCACCCGGTGTAGTGACAGCACGGGGCCGAACGCCTCGGCCGTCGCCAGGATCGCGTCGTCCGGCAGGTCGGCCAGCACCGTCGGCGCGTAGCTGGCGCCGTCGCGCTCCCCGCCGGTGAGCACCTTGGCGCCCTTGGCCGCCGCGTCCTCCACCCAGGCGGCGACGCGCTCGGCGGCCGCCTCGCTGACCAGCGGGCCGACGTCGGTCGCGTCGTCCGACGGGTCGCCGGTGACCTGCGCGGCGACCTTCGCCAGCACCTTCTCGGCCAGCGCGTCGTACACCGACGCGTCCGCGATCACGCGCTGCACCGAGATGCAGGACTGGCCGCCCTGGTAGTTGGCGAAGGTGGCGATCCGCGTGGCCGCCCACTCCAGGTCCTCCTCGGAGGACCAGTCCGCGAGCACCACCGCGGCGGCGTTGCCGCCCAGTTCGAGGGTGACGTGCTTGCGCGGCACCGAGTCCATGATCTGGTGGCCGACGGTGTCGGAGCCGGTGAACGAGATGACCGGCAGCCGCGGGTCCTGCACCAGGGCGGGCATCCGCTCGTTGGGCACGGTCAGCACGCTCCACGCGCCCTCGGGCAGCCCGGTGGTCTCGGCCAGCAGCTCGCCGAGGAGCAGCGCGGACAGCGGGGTGGCCGGCGCCGGCTTCAGGATGATCGGCGCGCCGACCGCGATGGCCGGGGCGACCTTGTGCGCCACCAGGTTGAGCGGGAAGTTGAACGGCGCGATGCCCAGCACCGGGCCGTGGCTGAAGCGACGGGTCAGCGCGAGCCGGCCGACGCCGCCCGGGTCGGTGTCCAGCCGCTGCGCCTCGCCGCTGTTGAAGCGGCGGGCCTCCTCGGCGGCCCAGCGGAAGACCGACACCGCGCGGCCGACCTCGCCGCGCGCCCACTTCACCGGCTTGCCGTTCTCGGCGGTGATCAGCCGGGCTATCTCCTCGGTCCGCTCCGCGAGCCGCTTGGCCACGTGGTCGAGGGCGGCGGCCCGCACGTGGGCGGGTGTCGCGCCGAACGCGTGCTGGGCGGCGGCGGCCGCCGCGACGGCCTGCTCCACCTGCTCCTCGGTCGGCACGCCGACCCGGGCCACCAGCGAGCCGTCCCACGAGTTGGTCACGTCGAAGGTGTCCGTGCCGGTGGCCGGCCGGCCGGCCACCCAGAACGGGTACGGGGCTGCGCCTGTGCTTGTCACGGTGGTTCCGCCCTTTCTGGTGATCGCAGGTCCCCTCCACGGTAGGGGCCGCCGCGGCCGGTCCCCGTTGTCCACGGCGGAGTGCGCGCGCGCCCGCGCGCTACGGAATGGCCAGGGCGCCGCGCGCGGGCGTCAGCCCTGCGCCTTGAGCGCGAGCCACAGCTCCATCCGCACGTCCGGATCGTCCAGCGAGCGGCCGAGGATCTCCTCGACCCGGCGCATCCGGTAGCGCAGGGTGTGCCGGTGCACGCCGAGGTCGGCCGCGGCGGCGTCCCACTGGCCGTGGTGCGACAGCCAGGCGGCCAGCGAGGCCACCAGATCGCCGCGGGCGGTCGCGTCGTGCTCGCGCAGCGGGCGCAGCAGGCCCTCGGCGAACGCCTGCACCGCGCCGTCGGCCAGCAGCGGCATCACCGAGCCGGCGCCGACCTCGTCGTGCTCGACGAGGTTGCGGCCGCGCCGCAACGCCACCGCGAGCGCCCGTTCGGCCTGCTGGTGCGCGGCCGGCACCGCCGCCGGGTCGGCCAGCGCGGACAGGCCCGCGGCCAGCGCGTCCTCGGCGTCGGCGAGGTCGGCGGTGGCCGCCAGCGAGCCGGCGTCCGCGGCGGCCAGCACGACCAGCCGCGGGCCCTCGCGGACCGCCAGCAGGGGCTCGGCGGCCCGCACGGCCGCGGCCTCCGCCCGCTCCCCCAGCAGCGCCACCGCGTCGGGGCCGGTGCGCGGGTCGGCGGGCTCGGCGATCAGCACCCGCACGGGCCGCTCCAGCAGCCGGCCGTAGAGGCCGCCGGCCACCGCGCGGGCGTGCCCGGGCTCGCCGGCCAACAGCATCCGCAGCAGCGCGGCCGCCAGCCGGGCCTGCGCGTCCTGGAGGGTGCGGGACTGCTCCAGGGACAGCGTGAGCAGGGCGACGGCGGCGTGCACCACGTAGCGCGCCGAGGTGTCCAGGCGCTCCTCGGTGCCCACCGCGAGGAAGCCGCGCGGGCGGCGTCCGGTGCCCAGCGACTGGAGCTCGACCCGGTCCTCGGTGCCGGCCGGGCCCGCGACGGCGGCGCTGGCGGGCGCGGGGGTGTCGCGCAGCCGGTCGATCTCCCCGGCCAGCCGGGCGGCCCGGCGGCCGGCCCAGTCCGGGGCGGCGGCCAGCACCGCGCCCGAGGCGTCGTACAGCGCGGCCCAGCCGTGGAGGTGGGCGGCGAGGCGGCCGAGCAGGGCCGTGGTGCCGTCGGCGGCCAGCGCGGCGCGGGTCAGCTCGCGCTGCGCCTCGAACCCGGCGGTGACGGCCTTGTACTGGTCGGCGGCGACGGCCGCGGACACGGCCTTGCTGATCGCGATGAACGGGGTGCGGCGCGGTACCTCGAGCAGCGGCAGCCCGGCCTCCTCGGCCGCGGCCACCAGGGCCGGCGGCACGGTGTCGTGGCCGACGCCCACGCCGAAGCCGAGGCCCACGACGCCGGCTGCGGCCAGCCGCCGCACGTACGCGCCCATCGCGTCGGGGTCCGTGACGCCGAGCTTCATCCCCGTGGTGAGCAGCAGCTCGCCGCCCTCCAGGTACGGTCCCGGATCGTCCAGCTCGCTGGTGTGCACCCAGCGGACGTCGGCGTCGAGGCGGCCGGCGCCGGCGAGGACCTCCAGCTTGAGCGTCGAATGGTGCGCGAGAGACGCGAGAGTGAGCGGCATACCGACCTGGTGACCCCGTGGCTTTGCGCCGCCCGGTCCCGGACGGCCCTTCAATTGTGCCGCACCGTCCAGCCCCCGTCTCACCCCCGCAGGTCCACCAGCACCGGCGGCGCGTGTTCCCCGCCCGTCGTCGTCATCGACACCACCGCGTGCCCCGCCGGCACCCCGTGCGCCAGATCCGAAGCCGACCACCGCTCCCGCTCGACCTCGCGGACGGTGACGGATTCCGTGGTGACGACCTCCCCCGTGAACAGCCGCCGCACCCCCCGCCCGACCCGCCGCGGAAGCCCACCCGACTGATCGGGGGTCCTGGTGACGTCGCGCGTCTGCACCCACGTGGTGCCCCAGGCCTCGGCGAAACGCCTGCCGTCCCAGGTCGTCACGCCGGACAGTGCCATCCGGCACCCGACCGCGCCGAGCAGCGGGCTCCGCAGCGCCTCCGGCACGTCGTCCAGGGTCCGCAGGGTCAGCACCACGCCCGCGTTCGCGGACCGCAACCGCGCCATGCCGCGTATGGCGTCGGCCGTGATGCTGTGCGCCGCGTCGTCCAGCACCAGGCAGGCGAAAAGGGAGCGGTCGCGGCGGGCGGTGACGGCCGCGGTGAACTGGGCCAGCACCAGGCGGGCGAGGATGCGGGACGCCTCGGTGTGGCCGTGCTCGGGGAGGTCGATCCGCACGCGCAGCGGGTGCTCCAGCGCGTACATGGAGAACGGCCGCGAGCGGCCGGTGACGTCGAAGAACCCGGCGAAGGCGGGGCGGTCGAGCAGTGCCACCCGGTCGGCGAGCCGCGGGCCGAGGTCGCCGGGCTGCGCGGCCTGCCGCTGCCGGGCGTCGAGTTCGCGGGTCATCGCCGGGGCCCCGACCGCGTCGAGCGCGTCGCGCAGCGCGGCGTACGCGTGGGGTGTGCCGTCGAGCAGTTCCCGCAGCTCGCCCACCGACGGGAAACGGCCGCGGGCGGTGTGGAACGGGCCGATGAGCTGGCCGAGCACCGTGGCGGCACGCCGCTGGTCGCCCTCGTCCGCCGAGTGGACGTCCAGTAGCGCCTCGGCGAGGGCGCCGGCCGCGGTGTCCGGATCGGTGCTGCCGCCGTACAGGTCGAGGTCGTACCGCGACGACGGATCACCCAGCGAGATGACGACGTCGAAGCCCGAGGCCGCACCCAGGTCCGCGCCGGCGTGGCCGACCGCGACGACTGCGGCCTGCCCGGCGAGCGCCTGCAGGCACAGGGTCTCCACGACGGGCCGCGCGATCTGCCGGGTCTTGCCGGATCCCGGCGGCCCGACGGCGAGCAGGCCCGTGCCCAGGAGCGTCGGGTCCAGGGCGATCCCGGACCCCCGGTGCTGGTACGGATTGCGGTCGGTGTCGACGCCCAGGCCGACCCGCACCTGGCCGTTCATCAGGTCGTGGGGGAATCCCCGGTA
Source organism: Actinacidiphila rubida (assembly GCF_900110255.1). GTDB lineage: Bacteria > Actinomycetota > Actinomycetes > Streptomycetales > Streptomycetaceae > Actinacidiphila > Actinacidiphila rubida. The sequence continues at coordinate 141,106 of NZ_FODD01000015.1, read as the reverse complement.
GGGCAGCTCGCGCTTGCCCGACGGGTGCAGGAACGCCTCGGCCCCCTGCCTGAGCACGGCGTCGCTGAACCCGTCGAGCAGGCTCGGGTCCTGCCGGACGCCGTCCCACGCCCGCCGGATCCTGGCGTAGTCCACGTCGTTCATCCGGCCGGTCCGCACCTCCGCGGCCAGCCGGTCGGCCAGCGCGAACTGCCGCGCCTCCCGCAACTCGGGCCACTGCACCGGGTCGGGCCGGTCCTCCGGGGCCGTGCCGGGCTCGGGGTCGTCCCACAGGCGTCGCAGCGAAGGCGCGGCAAAGCGCCGCCAGACCTCGGCCCAGTTGCCGAACCGCGCTGTCACCCAGAGAAGCACCAGGGTGCACGCCGCTGCCCAAAGGCGGCTGGCCAGGTTGAAGGCGTTCGTGTCGTCGCCCGCGCCGCTGCGCCAGTGGGCCGGGGTGAACCAGATGACCGGCCAGATCCAGAAGTGGAAGTAGTTGCGGAACAACGACCACACGAAGAGACCGACCAGCAGCGCGAGTACCGCCCCGCCGAGCAACCGTCGGGGCGTGGCCCGGTCCGGGTCGGGCGCGGCGCGTGGCACATGCCCGAACCCGTACACCCCCGGCGCGTCCACCTCCCGCGGCGTGCGCAGCCAGACCTCCAGCTCCGAGGCGGGCGGCGCCTTGACCGGAGGCGGCGGTGGCGCCGGCCGCGGGACGGGCGCGGGCGCGACGTCCGGGCGGGGCGGCAGCCCCGCGGCAGGCGGGGTGCGGGGCACGCCGGGACCCTGCCCGTAGCGCTGCCCGCCCTCGTGATCCATGGCATCCATGGCGCGTTGCCCCTCGCCCCTCGTCGCCGACGATGCGCTCAATGTAGTCGAGCGGCTACCGCGGTAAAAGGATCTTGGGGGAATGGGGAGGGGCGGCGCGCGCACTGGCCGTTCCGGCGAAACGGGGGCGGGGAGTGTTACCTATCGGCGTATGCGGGGTCGCAGGGGGGCGGCCTAGCCTGCCGGGAGATGCTGTTTGCGTACGAGGGATCCGAGGAGATCGTCCGCCATGACCGAAGTGCCCCAGGAGCGCAAGCTCGTCACCGCCGTGCCGGGACCGAAGTCCCAGGAGCTGCTGGCCCGTAAGTCCGCCGCGGTCGCGAACGGCGTCGGCGTCACCCTGCCGGTGTTCGTGACCCGCGCCGGCGGCGGCGTCCTCGAGGACGTGGACGGCAACCGGCTGATCGACTTCGGCTCGGGCATCGCCGTCACGTCCGTCGGCAACAGCGCCGAGGCCGTCGTCCGCCGCGCGTCCGCGCAGCTCGCCGACTTCACGCACACCTGCTTCATGGTCACCCCGTACGAGGCGTACGTGGAGGTCGCCGAGCGGCTGGCGGAGCTGACCCCGGGCGACCACCCGAAGAAGTCCGCGCTGTTCAACTCCGGCGCCGAGGCGGTGGAGAACGCGGTGAAGATCGCGCGGGCGTACACCAAGCGCACCGCGGTCGTCGTGTTCGACCACGGCTACCACGGTCGCACCAACCTGACGATGGCGCTGACCGCGAAGAACATGCCGTACAAGGAGGGCTTCGGGCCGTTCGCGCCCGAGGTCTACCGGGTGCCGCTGGCCTACGGCTACCGCTGGCTGACCGGTCCCGAGCACGCGGCCGAGGAGGCCGCGGCCCAGGCCATCGACATGATCACCAAGCAGATCGGCGCGGAGCACGTCGCGGCGATCGTGATCGAGCCGATCTCCGGCGAGGGCGGCTTCATCGAGCCGGCCAAGGGCTTCCTCCCCCGGATCGCCCAGTTCGCGAAGAACAACGGGATCGTGTTCGTCGCGGACGAGATCCAGACCGGCTTCTGCCGCACCGGCCAGTGGTTCGCGTGCGAGGACGAGGGCATCGTGCCCGACCTGATCACCACGGCGAAGGGCATCGCCGGCGGCCTGCCGCTGGCCGCGGTGACCGGCCGCGCGGAGATCATGGACGCGGCGCACGCCGGCGGCCTCGGCGGCACCTACGGCGGCAACCCGGTGGCCTGCGCCGCCGCGCTGGGCGCGATCGAGACGATGAAGGAGCTGGACCTCAACGCGAAGGCGCGGCGGATCGGCGAGATCATGACGCCGCGGCTGCGGGCGATGCAGGAGAAGTTCCCGGTGATCGGCGAGGTCCGCGGGCGCGGCGCCATGATCGCGGTCGAGCTGGTCGAGCCGGGGAGCAAGGAGCCGAACCCGGCGGTGACCGCCGCGGTCGCGAAGGCGTGCCACGCCGCCGGCCTGGTCGTTCTCACCTGCGGCACCTACGGGAACGTGTTGCGTTTCCTGCCGCCGCTGGTCATCGGCGAGGATCTGCTGAACGAGGGCCTCGACATCATCGAGAATGCCTTCGCGGGGGTCTGAGAGGTGCCGGCCCCCTGGTGACGGCAGGAGATCCGACAGGGGGGCCGAGGTCGTGAAGAACGTGTGCGGGCCTGATGGCGAGGGGGTGTGGGGCGACGTTTACGGGACCCGCGTGACGTACGGTTTCCGTGGAACACCCCGCGAGTGGCGGACTCCCCAGAAAGCCACACGCGACAACGCGCCGGTGAATCCCCATCACCGGCTCGGCAGTGCCCTCGCGCACGACACCGCCGGGACCACTGGCCCTGGCAATCCTCGCCGATCGGTCGGCCGTTCGCCCCAAACCCCCCGGGACGAGCGGTCCGGCGATCGTCCTGGCCGCCCCGGAACTCTCCCCCCTGTTCCGGGGCGGCTGACTCTTTTCCAGCGCCTCGCGGTGCTCGGCACGCTGGGCGTGCTCGGCGCGGCGGGGTTCGCGGTCCTCACCTGGCTGGTGACGGCGGGCGGCGCGCCCGTGCGGACGGACGGCCGGGTGCTGCACTGGTTCCTGCGGACGGCGGCCGCGCACCCGGGATTCGGCACGACCGCGCACTACCTGTGCAAGCTCGGCAACATCCAGGTGGCGGTGCCGGTACTGCTGGCCGCGGTGGCCGGCACGGCGTGGGCGGCCCGCACCGCGGGGCTGCCCCGCTGGTGGCTGCCGCCGGCCGCGGCCGCGGTGGCGATGATCCTGGTCCCGGTGGTCGTGACGCTGGTCAAGGACGCGGTGCACCGGCCGCCGCCGGGCCTGACCGTGCCGGACCCCAGCGGTTACGGCTACTTCCCCTCCGGGCACACGGCCACCTCGTCGGTGGCCTTCGGCGCGGCCGCGCTGCTCCTGCTGCCGTGGGCCCGCGGCAGGGCCGCCCGCCTGGTGCTGGCGGCGGGGACCCCGCTGCTGCTCCTCGCGGTGGGCTTCGCGCTGGTGTGGTGCGACTACCACTGGCCGACGGACGTGCTGGCCAGCTGGTGCCTCACGGTCGTGCTGCTGTCGGGCGTGGCCGCCGCCCAGGTGCTGGCGGCCCGGGCGGCAGCGGCACCCGATCGCGGCTCGGAGAGCCCCGGAGACGGCTGAGCCTCCGGGGCGCGCCGGCAAGGGCGGGGGCGCGAGCGGGAGCACGGGGCGCGAGCGGGGGAACTCAGCTGTTCGTCGGGAAGCCCAGGTTGATGCCGCCGTGCGAAGGGTCGAGCCACCGCTGGGTGACGGCCTTGCCGCGGGTGAAGAACCGCACGCCGTCCTCGCCGTAGGCGTGCGCGTCGCCGAACAGTGAGGACTTCCAGCCGCCGAACGAGTAGTAGGCGACGGGCACCGGGATGGGTACGTTGATGCCGACCATCCCGACCTCCACCTCGTGCTGGAAGCGCCGGGCGGCACCGCCGTCGTTGGTGAACAGGGCCGTGCCGTTGCCGTACGGGTTGGCGTTGATGAGGGCGAGCCCCTCGTCGTACGAGGAGACGCGGACGACGGACAGCACCGGGCCGAAGATCTCGTCGTCGTAGACGGACATGCCCGGCTTGACGTGGTCGAAGAGCGTGGGCCCGAGCCAGAAGCCGTCGGCCTCCGCGCCGGTGAGCGGGTGGGTGCGGCCGTCGACGGCGAGGGTGGCGCCGTCGGCGACGCCCGCGTCGAGGTAGGCGGCGACCTTGTCGCGGTGGACGCCGGTGACCAGCGGGCCCATCTCGGAGGCGGGCGCGCAGCCGGGGCCGACGGTCAGCCCGGCCATGCGCTCCCTGATCCGCTCGACCAGGCCGTCGCCGACCGGGTCGACGGCGACCAGCACCGAGACCGCCATGCACCGCTCCCCCGCCGCGCCGAAGCCCGCGTTGACCGCCGCGTCCGCGGCCAGGTCCAGGTCGGCGTCGGGCAGTACCAGCATGTGGTTCTTGGCGCCGCCGAGCGCCTGCACGCGCTTGCCGTGGCGGGTGCCGGTCTCGTAGACGTAGCGGGCGATCGGGGTGGAGCCGACGAACGACACCGACTTCACGTCCGGGTGCTCCAGCAGCCGGTCCACGGCCGGCTTGTCGCCGTGCACGACGTTGAACACCCCGTCGGGCAGGCCCGCCTCGCTCCACAGCGCGGCCAGGAAGTTCGCCGCCGACGGGTCCTTCTCGGAGGGCTTGAGCACCACCGTGTTGCCGAGCGCGATGGCGATCGGGAAGAACCACATCGGCACCATGGCCGGGAAGTTGAACGGGGAGATGACCGCGACCGGGCCCAGCGGCTGCCGGAGGGAGTAGACGTCGATGCCCGTGGACGCCTGCTCGGTGAAGCCGCCCTTGCTCAGCTGCGGGATGCCGCACGCGTACTCCACGACCTCCAAGCCGCGGGCGACCTCGCCGAGCGCGTCGGAGTGCACCTTGCCGTGTTCGGCGACGATGACGGCGGCCAGCTCATCGCGGCGGGCGTGGAGCAGCTCGCGGAAGGCGAAGAGCACCGAGGTGCGGCGGGCCACCGAGGCGTGCCGCCAGTCCTGGAACGCCTCCAGGGCCGCGCCGACCGCTAGGTCGACGACGGCGCGGTCGGCGTAGTCCACCTGGTGGGTGACCTTGCCGGTCGCCGGATCGTAGACGTCGCCGCGGCGCTCGGAGGTACCGGTCCAGGGGCGGCCGGCGATCCAGTGGGTGAGGTGCTCGCTCGTCACGGGATGATCCTTCCTTCCGTCGTTTCCGCCAGTGTCGCCACGGCGGGCACGCCCCGACAAGCACCCCCACGGCCCGCGTGCGGCGGAACCGCGCGCCGCACCCGCGTGGGGCGGGGTCCGGGAGGCCGGTCCGGGGCCGGTCCGGGGGCCGGAGACCGTGCCCGGCGGGATCAGTCGCCGGCGATCCTGGCGGCCGCCTCGTGCATGGCCAGTTCCAGCACCACCGGATCGGTGAGGTGGCCGGTGCCGTCCGGCGGGACGAGCCAGCGCACCCCTCCGGTGGGCCGTCCCGGATAGGGCACGACGATCCAGGTGCCGCGCCCGGCCGCCCGCACGCCCGTGCCCAGCCAGCGCTCGGCGGTGCCCGGGGGGACGAGGAATCCCATCCGGGCGTCGCCGAAGTCGGCCAGGACCGGGCCCGGCCGGTCGACCATCCGGTGCAGGACGTCCAACGTGGGGTACCCCAGCCGCGCGCCGATGATCAGCACGTCCCACAATCGCCCGGCCGGGAGCAGGGTCACTCCCAGCGGGTTGCGCTCCCACTCCCACCGGCACCCCTCGGGATCGGGTACCACGGAGACCAGCCAGTCCACCGCGCTCTTCGCTCCGGCGCTGCCCATGACGGCCCTTCCTTCCGCGTCGTGACGTCCTCGGCGTCACGGAGAAGACCGCGTTGGTGCCGAACTATTACGCGGCTTCGGGAAATTTCTTACCGCCGGGTAGCTGAGGCGGCCCAGAGCCCGTGGGACGGTTGGGGCGACGTCCGCCCGGCCGCATGCGGAACGCGCCCGGAACCCTCTTCCCGGGTTCCGCAAAACGCGGGTGAACGCGCACTGTCGCCCGTTATGTTCGGTTCACTTTCGAGTCCCGGAGGAGTGCATGTCCGAGCCCAACGCCCCGTTAACTCCGCCGGATTCCGGCGGAAGCGATCCGACCGGTGTCTTCTCCGCCCTGGGCGGTGCGCTCGCGAGCGTCGCCGAGAACCTCAAGGACCCGCCCCTGCTCGCCGGCTTCGGCTTCGGGCTCCTGGTGCTGGCGGGTGCGCTGATCAACAGCACGTTCTTCTTCGTGGGGTTGCTGCTGCTCGCCCTGTATGTCGTCGCGCTCCTGGCCTCGTTCGCGTTCCAGCGCTGGGGCGGTTCACATGCGCGGCGGGGTGCGGGGACGACGGGTGCGGAGCGTCCGGCCGACGACCGGCGGGTGAGCGTCAGCCGGTCCCGCCAGGTGCGGGTGTCCGACTCCGGTACGTCCGGCGGCACTTCGCGGGTGGCGGTGCGCCGCAGCGAGGACGTCGTCATCGGCCGGCACCGGGACGGTGACGCGGAGGCGGCGGCCCCCGCCGTTCCGGCCCCGGTCGTTCCGGAGCCCGTGGCCGCACCCGCCGAGCCGCACGTGGAGTCCGCGCCGCGCAAGCCCTGCACCGCGACTCTGGTGCGGGCCCGCGACACCGTGGTGGACGCGGCCCGCGCCGGCGGGGACGGGGTGCGTTTCGCCGTGGTCGCCGACAGCGGCTGCGGCAAGACGCTGCTCCTGGAGGAGATCGCGAACGAGCTGAAGGCGGACCGGCGGCTCGTCCTGTTCGTCACCGCCGGCGCCCCGCAGTACGGCGAGGGACGCACCGTGGAACCGGCCGAGCGGGAGATGGCCGACTACGCCGCCTGCCGCCAGATCGTCGACGCGATCGCCGCCGACGTGCACCGCGCGTACGTCCCCGAGGGCGGCGAGGAGCCGCTGCTGACCGCCGGCCACGGGCGCGAACTGGAGACCGCGATCCTCGCGACGCGGGAGGTGCGGCGGCCGGAGCCGGGCGCCGGCACGCACGTCACCATCGACGTCAGCCGCTCCCACGACGTGCGCATCGGGGACATCGGCGGCATCGGCGATGCCGTGTCCGGGGCACTCACCCCTCCGGTGTCCCGACTCGTCGAGATGCAACGGCAGTTGACGCGCATCCTCGACGGCGAGGCCAGGACCCGGCCGACCGCCCTGCTCGTGGACGACGTGCACACCGTCGCCGGAACGCAGGTCGAGGAGTGGCTGATGGCCCTGCTGCGCGGCCTGTCCACCGCCGTGGTGGTGCACGGGGGCCGTCCGGCGGCCGGCGGCGGATCGCTGCCCGGCGTGCGGCAGATCAGGCTCGGGCTGCTGTCGCGCGACGAGACCACCGCGTTCGTGCGGCAGCGTCTGGTCGAGGCCGGCTGGCAGTACGCCGCCGCCACCGCCGCGGCCCGCGAGGTGGCCGTGCTCACCCGCGGCCACCCCATCGGCATGGCCACGTGCAGCGGCATCGTCCGCGACTCGATGCCCGTCGACTCCCCCGTCGCCGCGGTCCGCGCGCTGCTGCTCGGCGGCGGCGAGCACTGGGACGACGGCGACGCGTTCGAGGCCGTGCGCACCTACGTCGACGGACGGGCGGCGCGCGTCACGGGCCGTCCCGTCGCGCTCTTCGATCTGCTCGTGATCCTGCGCCGCTGCACCCCGGAGGTCTTCGGCGCGGTCCTCGCCGAGGCGGAGGACGTCACCGAGCGGCACGCGTCGCAGCTGTACGACTGGCTGTCGGACTGCGCGTTCGTCTCCCCCTTCGACGACGACGCCGACGAGGGCTGGCGGCTGCACGACTACCTGCGGGAGAACCTCGACCGCCGCTTCCGGCGCACCCGCCCCACGGAGCACGCCCGGCTGCACGCCGTCGTCGAGCGCCATTACCGGGCCAGGATGAACTTCGACGAGGAGCGCGACGAGCAGTCCGCCTACGCGCTCGGCGCGCGCTACGAGGACCCGGAGTGGCAGCGCGACTCCCAGGAGTGGCTGCACCACGCCGCGCACCTGTCCCGCGAGGAGTTCGACGGCGCCAAGCGCGCCATGATCCGGCTCTTCTTCGAGGCGTTCTACTGGTGGGACGTGGAGGTGGCGTTCAGCTACTGCGACCAGCTCGTGGCCGCCTACCGGGCGCTGCCCGCCGACCGCGACCTGCGGTGGGTGGCGTGGCTGGAGCAGCTGCGCACCGCGTACGTCCCCGGGCGCATCCACCAGGTGCCCGGCCGGGACCGGGAGCGGTGGGAGCTGGCCGCGGAGGCCCTGGACGAGATCGCGGACTACCTGCGCCTGCGGCGCGGACGCGTTCCCACCGACCCGGACCTGCGGCGCGTCTACATCGTCTTCTGCCAACTGCAGGCCGCCGTCGTCTGGTTCGGGAGCGACGGGACCCCCGCCGACCGGGCCCGGGCCTCGGAGTGGTTCCAGGCGAGCGCCGCCGCGTGCTCGGACGAGAGCGAGCTGTGGATGGGCAACTGGGCGGCCTCCGAGGAGGCTTCGCTGTGGGTCACCGAGGATCCGGCCCGCGCCCGCGCGCTCCTCGACGGCCTCGAGGAGCGGGTCGCGGACGAGGAGGACCACGAACTGCCCGTGTGGCTGGCCGCGACGTTCTCCGACATCGCCTGGGCCGAGGGCGACCCGCGGCGTTCCTTCGACGCCTTGGGGCGCGCCGCCCTGCACGGCGCGGTGTACCACGTGCGCCAGGAGACCTTCGGGCAGTACCCCAACCTCTACTCCGACTCGCTGTACCGCAACATCCTCACCCGGGTCGCACGGCGCGAACAGGAGGCCCTGGAGGCCGGTTTCGCGGCGGAGGTCGCCGCGGCGAAGGCGCGCTGCCGGGCGCTTTTCGCTCCGTACTGGCTCCACATAGGGCAGGATCCGGGTGACGGCTTCGGCCTGCCGCACCCGCCGGCCGAGACCGATCTCCGCACCGACCTCACGGACTTCGCCAGGACGGCGAAGTGGATGATCAGGAACATGGGGGACGAGTTGGAGAAGTCCCTCGAAGAGCCGCTGCGCACCCCGCCGCCGGCTCCCTGACGCCCCGGTACGGACCACCGTCGGACGAACGTCGAAAAGAGGCGAGCAACGTGCAGGTCAGCGCCATCGGACTGGACAGTCCCCTGCTGGACTCGGTGTACGACGACCTTCTCGTGCCCAGCTTCACCCCGCACGAGCTGATGTCCCGGGCCGAGGTACGCAACGGTCTGGAGTCGGGGCTGCTGTGGATCTCCGGCGTCGTCGACGACGGCAGGGTCGACGGGGCAGCGGTCGCCGAGTGGTCCCCGAAGAGCGGGGTGCTGCTGCTGTCGTACATCGCGGTCCGGCGCGGCGTGCGGTCCGCGGGGATCGGCGGCGCGCTGATGGAGGAGATCCGCACCGGCTGGCAGGAGCGGGTCCATCCGCTCCTCACCCTCGCGGAGGTCGAGCACCCGGCCGCGCACACGCCGGACGACGAGCGCGGCGACCCGGGCGCCCGGCTGCGCTTCTACGCCCGCCAGGGCGGCCGCGTCCTGGACGTGCCGTACTTCCAGCCCGCGCTGCACCAGGGGGCGGCCCGGGTGCCCGGGATCGTGCTGACCCTGCTCGCCACGGCGCCGGAGCTGGCCGGCGCGGCGCTGGTGCCCTCCGAGCCCGTGCGGATCTGGATGGCGGAGTACTTCGAGACGACCGAGGGCCGGGTGCCCGACGACCCGGCGACGACCGCGATGTTCGCGGCGATGGCCCCGGACGGCATCAAGCTGCTGCCGATGGACGATCACGCGGCGCTGCCCTGCACCTCGGACGTCTGACCTCCAGCCGCCGGGGCGGCCGGACCGGAGGCCGGTCCGGCCGCATCCCGCTGTTCCCCGCTGTTCCCGGCCGCGCGCGGCTGCCTCCGGCCGCGTGCGCGTCGTGCCCGTCGAGCCGGGCCGCGCGCCGTGGTGACGCGGTGCCGTAGGGGCCCGGTCCGCACGGCGATGCTCCGGTCCGCGGCGGCATCGGGCGGCGATCATCCGGCGTCTACGATGGCGTTCGACGCGACTTTCAGGAGGATCACCGCATGAGCGAGCTCGCACCCGGCGCCACGCCCGGCTCCGCCGAGGGCCTGGACGCCTTCATCGCCGGGCTGCCGAAGGCCGAGCTGCACGTCCACCACGTGGGGTCCGCCTCGCCGCGGATCGTCGCCGAACTCGCGGCCCGGCACCGGGATTCCAAGGTCCCGTCCGAGCCGCAGGCGCTCGCCGAGTACTTCACCTTCCGGGACTTCGCGCACTTCATCGACGTGTACCTGTCGGTCGTGGACCTGATCAGGGACGCCGAGGACGTCCGGCTGCTCACCTTCGAGGTGGCCCGCGACATGGCCCGGCAGAACATCCGCTACGCGGAGCTGACCGTCACGCCGTACAGCTCGACCCGCCGCGGCATCCCCGGGCCGGCCTTCATGGAGGCCATCGAGGACGCCCGCAAGGCGGCCGAGTCGGAGCTGGGCGTGACGCTGCGCTGGTGCTTCGACATCCCCGGCGAGGCGGGGCTGGAGTCCGCGGAGGAGACCACCCGCCTGGCGCTCGGCCTGCAGCCCGAGGGCCTGGTGTCGTTCGGGCTGGGCGGGCCCGAGATCGGCGTGCCGCGGCCGCAGTTCAAGCCCTACTTCGACCAGGCGCGGGCGGCCGGGCTGCACAGCGTGCCGCACGCCGGCGAGACGACCGGGCCGCAGACGGTCTGGGACGCCCTGCGGGACCTGGGCGCCGAGCGGATCGGCCACGGCACCAGCGCCGCGCAGGACCCGCGTTTGCTGGACCACCTGGCCGAGCACCGCATCCCGCTGGAGGTCTGCCCGACCTCCAACATCGCGACCCGCGCGGTGGCCGTCCTCGACGAGCACCCGATCCGGCAGATGGTCGACGCGGGCGTGCTCGTCACCGTCAACAGCGACGACCCGCCGATGTTCGGCACCGACCTCAACACCGAGTACGCGGTGGCCGCGCGGCTGCTGGGCCTGGACCGGGCGGGGGTGGCGGCGCTGGCCAGGAACGCGGTCGAGGGGTCGTTCCTGGACGCACCGGGCAAGGCGCGGCTGGCCGCCGAGATCGACGCCTACACCGCCTCCTGGGTCTGAGGTGGCGCTCGCCGTCGCCCACCGCGGTGACCCGTACGTGCACCGCGAGAACACCCTGCCCTCGCTGGCCTCCGCGCTCGGCAAGGGCGCGGACGTGGTGGAGGTGGACGTGCGGATCACCCGGGACGGCGTCCCGGTGCTGCTGCACGACGCCACCCTGGAACGGCTGTGGGGACCGGACCGGCGGGTCGCCTCGATGACCTTCGACGAGGTGGCGGGGGCCACCGGCGGCGGGGTGCCCAGACTGGCCGACGCGCTCGCGCTGCTGGGCGACGCGGACGGCGGGCGGATGCTGGTCGACCTGACGGAGGCGGGTCAGGCGGAGCCCTCACTGGCCGCGGTGGCCGCCGCGGGTGCGGGCGAACGGGTCTACTACTGCGGCGAGTTGCCCGCGATGCGCGAGGTGCGGGCGCTGGACGGCGAGGCCGAGATCGCGATGACCTGGAAGACCTCGGTACGGCCGGCGGAGCCGCTGCTGGCGGCGCTGCGGCCGCGCTGGCTGAACCTGAGGTTCGGGCTGGTGGACGCGGCGACGGTGGCGTTCGCGCGTGACCACGGGCTGCTGGTCGCCGCGTGGACCGCGGACTGGGAGCGGTCGATGAGCCGGCTGCTGGCGCTCGGCGCGGACGCGATCACCACCAACCGGCTGGACGCGCTGCGCCGCGTGATGGCACGGCGTTCCCGCGTCTGAGACGGGCGCGGGCGGCCTTCTCGGAGACCGCCCGCACCACGTGCCGGGGCGCGCCGGAGCGCGCCGGAGCGCGCCGGAGCCCCGCTCAGCCGTCCAGCGACGTCATGACGTGCTTGATCCGGGTGTAGTCCTCGAAGCCGTAGCCGGACAGGTCCTTGCCGTAGCCGGACTTCTTGAACCCGCCGTGCGGCATCTCGGCGACGAGCGGGATGTGGGTGTTGATCCACACGCAGCCGAAGTCGAGCCGCTTGGACATCCGCATCGCGCGGCTGTGGTCCTTGGTCCACACCGAGGACGCGAGCGCGTACTCGACGCCGTTGGCCCACGTGACGGCCTGGTCCTCGTCGCTGAAGGACTGGACGGTGATGACCGGGCCGAACACCTCGCGCTGGATGATCTCGTCGTCCTGCAGCAGGCCGGAGACGACGGTCGGCGCGAAGAAGTAGCCGCTCTCGCCGACCCGCCGGCCGCCGGTCTGCACCTTGGCGTGCGCGGGCAGCCGCTCGATGAACCCGGTGACCTGGGCGAGCTGGTTGGCGTTGTTGAGCGGGCCGTAGAGCACGTCCTCGTCGTCCGGCAGGCCGGTCTTCGTGTCCGCGGCGGCCTTGGTGAGGGCGGCGGTGAACTCGTCGTGGATCGACTCGTGGACGAGCACGCGGGTGGCGGCCGTGCAGTCCTGCCCGGCGTTGAAGAAGCCGGCGACCGCGATGTCCTCGACGGCCTTGGCGATGTCGACGTCCTCGAAGACCACGACCGGGGCCTTGCCGCCCAGCTCCAGGTGGACCCGCTTGACGTCCTTGGCGGCCGCGCCGGCCACCTCGATGCCGGCCCGCACCGAGCCGGTGATCGACGCCATCGCCGGCACCTCGTGCTCGACCATCATCCGGCCGGTGTCGCGGTCGCCGCACACCACGTTGAACACGCCCTTGGGCAGCACCTCGCCGAGGATCTCGGCGAGCAGCACGGTGGAGGCGGGGGTGGTGTCGGACGGCTTGAGCACGACGGTGTTGCCGGCGGCGATCGCCGGGGCGAACTTCCAGACGGCCATCATCATGGGGTAGTTCCACGGGGCGACCTGCGCGCAGACGCCGACCGGCTCGCGGCGCACGATGGAGGTCATGCCCTCCATGTACTCGCCGGCCGAGCGGCCCTCGAGCATCCGGGCGGCGCCGGCGAAGAACCGGATCTGGTCGACCATCGGCGGGATCTCCTCGCTCGCGGTCAGACCGATCGGCTTGCCGGTGTTCTCGCTCTCCACGGCGACCAGTTCGCCGGCCCGCGCCTCGACGGCGTCGGCGACCTTCAGCAGCGCCTTCTGACGCTCGGCGGGCGTGGTGTCGCGCCAGCCGGGGAAGGCGGCGGCGGCCGCGGCCATCGCCGCGTCCACGTCCGCCTGCCCGGACAGCGGCGCCTTCGCGTACGCCTGGCCGGTCACGGGACTGACCACGTCGGTGGTGCGTCCGTCGGCGGCGTCGCGGAATTCTCCGTCGATGTAGTTGCGCAGAGTACGGAGTTCGGTCACGGCGCTTGCTCCCTGGTCCTACGAATCGTGTCCATGTACTGAGACGAAGCCCAGCTTAGTCGCAGGACTACGGTAATCGACATACCCACCTCGCCGGTGCGACGGATTCGGTTCCATCGACACGCGATGACGACGGATTCCGTCGTGCGAGGCTTGCCGGACCGCCGACCTCTCCTGCACAGTGGGGCACGTGGCCACTCGTGAGATCCAAGCCGCCGGTCCGATGGACGCGGTGTCGAAGGCGATCGTCGAACAGCTCCAGGAGGACGGGCGCCGTCCGTACGCGGCGATCGGCAAGGCCGTCGGCCTGTCCGAGGCGGCCGTGCGCCAGCGCGTGCAGAAGCTCCTCGACCAAGGCGCCATACAGATCGTCGCGGTCACCGACCCGCTCACCGTGGGCTTCCGGCGGCAGGCGATGGTCGGCATCACCGTCGAGGGCGACGTCGACCCGGTGGCCGACGCGCTCGCCGCCCTGGGCGAGGTCGAGTCCGTGGTGATCACCGCCGGCTCCTTCGACCTGCTCGCCGAGGTCGTGTGCGAGGACGACGACCATCTGCTGGAGACGATCGGCAAGCGCGTCCGCGCGCTTCCGGGGGTGCGCTCCACCGAGACCTTCGTCTACCTCAAGCTCCGCAAGCAGACCTCCGCCTGGGGCGCGCGCTAGCCGTTCCGTCCCGGAGCCGCGGCCCCGCGCCGCGCTCCGGCCCGCCGCCCGCGCCCGCCCGGCGGGGACCGCCCGCGCCCCCCGGAGGGAACCGCTCGCCCGTACGGACGATCCCGGCCGGTGACCGGCCGCGCCTCGGACCCGGCCGCCGCCCGCCCGCCTACCGTGCCGGGGAGTGACTGCCCACTTCCCGGCTCGTTTCCCGTGTGAACGTGCCAGGGAACGAACCTGCGGAGGTACGGCATGGTGGCCCCGCCCGACAACGACGTGCTCTGGGCCCGTGCCCTGCGGCACTCCCATGGCGGCGACCCCGCCCTGGCCGGTGTGTCCGTCAATGTGCGGGCCGGCGAGATCCTGGCGGTCCTCGGCCCGCGCGGCGCCGGCAAGACCACGCTGCTGCGGTGCCTGGCGGGGCAGATCGTCCCCGACGAGGGCGAGGTGTGGTTCAACAGCGCCCCGGTGCACACCCTGCCCGAGGCGTCCCGGGAGGCCCTGCGCCGCGACCGCTTCGGCTGGATCGGCGGCGACGCGCGCCTGCTGCCCGAGCTGACCGCGTGGGAGAACGCCGCGCTGCCGCTGCTGCTGCGCGGCGACGGCCACCGCAGGTCCCGCGGCACCGCGCAGGAGTGGCTGGACCGGCTGGACATCGGCGACACCGCGCGCCGCCGGCCCGCCGACCTCAGCCGGGCCCAGCGCCAGCGCGTGGCGGTCGCCCGCTCCCTGGTCACCGCCCCCGCCGTGGTGTTCGCCGACGAGCCGACCGCCGCGCTGCACCGCGCCGACCGGTCGCACGTCCTGCGCACCCTGACCAGCGCCGCACGCTCGCACGACATCACGGTGGTGCTGGCCACCAGTGACCCCGAGGTCGCCGGGCACGCCGACCGCGCCATGGGCCTGGTCGACGGCCGCCCCGGCGCCCCGATGCCGGCGCAGGACCGCGAGTCCGCCAGCCCGTGGCCGGCGTCGGTATGAGAGGTACGAGGGGTTCGAGCGGTTCGAGCGGTACGAGGGTTACGCGCGGTGCGGCGAGTGCCGCGGACACGGCGGGTGGTGCGGCTGCGGCGGGACGGCGGGCGGATCGTCCGGACGTCCGCCGTCCCGCGGCCCCGTGGACGGCGGGATGCCGGGGAGGGGTGACGGGGGCGTGCTGAGCCTGCGGGTGCTGCGCGGGTCGCGACCCGCGGTGCTGGGCCGGTGGGCGCTGGTCGCCGCCGCCGCGGCCGGCACGGGACTGCTGCTGCTGTCCGCGCTCGGGTGGGCGCTCGCCCACCCCGGCGGCAGCACGTCGCACGCGGTGGTGCGGCTGGTGTGGTGCGTGGTCCCGGTCGTGGTCACGGTGCAGCTGGCCTCCGCGGTCGGACGCCGGCAGTCCGCCGACTGGCCGCGCGAGGGGATGTCCTCGGTGGGCCTGGGCAGGAACGGGATCACCGTGCTGGCGGCGGCCACGACGGCCCTGGTCTGCGCGGTGGGCAGCGCGCTCGGCCTGCTGCTGTTCCTGCTGCTGCGCGGCGACGTCACGGGCGGTCCGTGGGACGGCGTCGGCCCCGGCGTGCTCGCGGCGGGCCGTGCGCTGCCGGTCGCCGGTGCGGCGGTCCTGCTCGCGCTGGTCCCGGCGGCCGCGGCCTGCGCGGTGGTGGCCGGCATGCGGCCCGGACGGCCCGAGGACACCCACGACGCGCCCGGCAGCCTGCCGTGGGGCGTCGCGCTGGTGGCGGTGGGCCTGGCCGTCGAGGTGGCCGCGCCCAAGCACTCCGGGGTGCCGCTGCCCAGCGGGCTCGGCGTGATCGCCCCGGCCGCGATCGGCGGGTGGATCGTCACCGCCGCGGGCCTGGTGCTCGCCGGACCGGGACTGGTGTACCTCTGCGGGCGGCTGCTCGCCGCGTTCCGGCCGGGCGCGGTGCGCCTGCTCGCCGGGCGGATCCTGCAGCACGAGTCGCGGCGGATCGGCCGCCCGCTCGGCCTGCTCTGCGCGACCGCCGCAGCGGCCCTGTCCGCGTACGCCCTGCAGTCCGGCGGCGGGCACACGCTGGGCCCCGTGACGGTCTTCGCGTTCACCCTGATCGCGGTGTGCGTGCTGGCCACCGCCGCGGTCGGCCTCGCGGAGACCGGCGACGACCGGCCCGAGGCGCGGGGCGCGCTCCAGGAGGTGGCCGCCGCCCCCTCGGTGCTGCGCGCCGCCCTCGCGGCCCGCGCCGGCGCACTCGCGGCGGTCCTGGTGCCGGTGGCCTTCCTGGTCGCCGCGCTCAGCACCGTCCCGTAGCCCACCGCGGACTCCCGCGGCAGGACCGTCCTCCGGCGCGACGTCCCGACCGTGCCCGGCGCCCGCGCGTCCCGCGGCCCCGCGCGACGGCCGGCCGTGCCCCGCGCACGCCCGTCCCGGCCCGGGACGGGCGCCGGCTTCGACCGCCCGGCCGCACCCGGGCGCCGCCCGCTCCTCCCCTGCCCTTCAACTGCCCTTCACCGGCCTCCCCGGACCGGCCGCGGCGGCGGGGGCTAGGGTGCAGGGGTGCCCGCACAGATGCCGTCGGATGACGCCGAGTTGGACCGATTCGCGATGGCCGGGACGGCCGGGAGCGTCCCGATACGCGAGATCCGGAGCCTGGAGGAGTTCGACCGGGCGGCGCTCGGCGGCAGCCTCGCCGGATGCCGGCTGCAGGCCCTGGACCTGACCGAGCGCACCTTCGCGCTGCTGGTGGTGGACTCCTCGCGGGCCGTCTTCCTCGGCTGCCGGATGGAACCGCAGGCGCTGGCGCACATCAGGGCGGGTGGCGCGCTGGTCTTCCCGCCGATCCCCGGCCTGCCGTTCGACCCGTACCGCGCTGCCCCTTACACCCCCGACGAGCTGTACGCGGGCCTGGGCGACGGCGACGGCTACCCGGGCACGCCGGACGCCCTGACGTACGCCTGGTCCCGGCGGACCGGAGCCGACGGCGACGTGCTGTCCTCGATGCTGCGCTCGGTGCACGACGACGCGCTGTCCGACGCGCTCGACGAACTGATGCGCGGCGCGCGGGTGGTGGGCGTGATGGGCGGCCACGCGATGGAGCGCGGCAGCCTGGCGTACGCGGGCGCCGCCCGCCTCGGCCGGGACCTGGCCAGGTCGGGGCTGACGGTGGCGACCGGCGGCGGTCCCGGCGCGATGGAGGCGGCCAACCTCGGCGCGTACGGGGCGCCCTACGACGACGTGATGCTCGTCAAGGCGCTGGACGTGCTGGCGAAGGTCCCGGCGTTCGCCCCCTCGGTGGGCGAGTGGGCGGCCGCCGCGATGGCGGTGCGCGACCGGTGGCCGGACGGCGGCCCTTCCTACGGCCTGCCGACCTGGTTCTACGGACACGAGCCGCCGAACCCGTTCGCCTCGCACATCGCGAAGTTCTTCGCCAATGCCACGCGCGAGGACGGCCTGCTGTCCCGCTGCGATGCCGGCGTCGTGTTCCTGCCGGGCGCGGCCGGGACCGTGCAGGAGGTCTTCGACGCGGCCACCGCGAACTACTACGGGTCGCGCGGCGAGCCGGCGCCGATGGTGCTGGTGGACCGGGCGCACTGGACGACGACGCTGCCCGTGTGGCCGCTGCTCACCGCGCTGGCCGGGCAGCGCCCGATGGCCGACCGCATCGCCCTGGTCGACAGCGTCCGGGACGTGCCGGCCGCGCTGGCCCGCCTGTCCTGGGGCTGACCGGGCGGAGAGGGGCGGGCCGGCGTCGCGGGCGGGCCGCGTCGCGGGCGGGGCGTCAGCCGGCGTAGGCCGCCTCCAGCTCCTTGATCTGGATCTTCTGCATGCCGAGCATCGCACCCATCACGCGCTGCGCGGCCTCCTGGTCGGGGTCGGCGAGCAGTTCGGGCAGCCTGCGCGGCACGATCTGCCAGGACAGGCCGTACTTGTCCTTGAGCCAGCCGCACGAGCCGGGTTCGCCGCCGTCCGCGGTCAGCCGGTCCCACAGGGTGTCGACCTCCTCCTGGGAGCCGCAGTCCACGCTGAGCGACACCGCCTCGGTGAAGGTGTGGACGGGCCCGCCGTTGAGCGCCAGGTAGCGCTGACCGGCCAGTTCGAACTCGACGACCAGCACCGAGCCCGGCATGCCCGGGCCGCCCTCGCCGTTCCGCTGGACGCTCACGATCCGCGAGTCGTCGAACAGCGACGTGTACAGCTCCGCGGCCTCCTCGGCCTGGGTGTCGAACCAGAGGAACGTGGTGATCTTCTGCACGGTGCTCTCCCTCGTCTGTGTGAGTCCTGCCCATAGGACGAGGCGGCACGCCGGAAGTCATCGGTCCAGGACGACGACTTCCCCGGGGTCGAAGGTGACGCCGACCCGGTCGCCCTCGGCGGGCGCGTCACGCAGGGTGCTCTCCGCCTCCAGCGCGGGGGCGCGCTCCGCGCCGGTGACGCCGAGGACGAGTGCGACCCGGCCGCCGCGGAAGGTGCGGGCGCGGACCTCGCACGGCAGGCCCTCGTCCGCCGGGCCGAGCAGGACGCCGGGCGGGCGCACCAGCACCCGCGCGGGCCCCTCGGGCGTGCCGTCGGGCACCGGCAGCTTCCCCCAGGCCGTGACGGCGACACCACCGCTGACCACGCCGTCGGCGATGGTGTCGAAGCCGAGGAAGCGCGCGACGAACTCCGAGGCGGGGTGCTGCCACACGGCCAGCGGGGTTCCGCTCTGCGCGATCGTGCCGCCCCGCATCACCACGACCCGGTCGGCGAGCGCGAACGCCTCGCCCTGGTCGTGGGTGACGGCCAGCACCGTCGTGCCCAACCGGCCGAACAGCTGGCGGAGTTCGACGACGAGGCGTTCGCGCAGCGAGCGGTCGAGCTGGCCGAGCGGCTCGTCGAGCATCAGCAGCCGCGGCTCGGGCGCGAGCGCCCGGGCGAGCGCCACGCGCTGCTGTTCGCCGCCGGACAGCGTGCTCACCGCGCGGTGCGCGGCGCCGGGCAGGCCGACCAGGTCGAGGAGTTCGGCCACCCGCGGGTCGCGGCGCTCGCGCGGCATCTTGTGCATGCGCGGCCCGAACGCGACGTTGCCGCCGACATCGCGCTGCGGGAAGAGCTGGTGGTCCTGGAACATCAGGCCGACGCCGCGGCGGTGCGGCGGGGTGCCGGCCTGGTCGGCGCCGTCGAGCAGGACCCGCCCGGCGTCCAGCGGCTGGAGCCCGGCCACCGCGCGCAGCAGCGTGGACTTGCCGCTGCCGCTGGGCCCGAGCACGCACACGGTCTCGTGGGCGGTGACGTCCAGGTCGACGCCGTCGAGCGCGGCGCGGTCCCCGAACCGTACGGTGGCGGCTTCGATCCGCAGCAGGGCCGTCATCTAGAACTCCCCGGTCGGGACGGTGGTGCGGCGGCCGTCCGGGCGGCGCTGCCAGGCGGTCTCCAGGATCAGCAGGCTGGCCGCGCAGACCACCATCAGGATGGTGCTCAGCGCCATGGCCTGCCCGTAGTTCATCTCGCCGGCCCGGCCGAGCAGGCGGGCGACGGCGACCGGCAGGGTGGGGCTGTCGGGCCGGGCGATGAACACGGTCGCGCCGAACTCGCCGAGCGACACCGCGAAGGCGAAGCCCGCGGCGATGCCCACCGCCCGTGCCACCATGGGCAGTTCGACCTCGCGCCAGGCCCGCAGCGGGGACGCGCCCAGCACCGCGGCGGCCTCCCGCAGCCGCGCGTCGACCGCCCGCAGCACCGGCAGCATGACCCGCACCACGAACGGCACGCCCACCAGCGCCTGGGCGAGCGGCACCAGCAGCCACGAGTCCCGCAGGTCCAGCGGCGGCTTGTCCAGGGTGATGAGGAAGCCGAAGCCGACGGTCACCGCCGAGGTGCCCAGCGGCAGCATCAGCAGGGCGTCGAAGCCGCGCATCACGCGTCCGGCCCGGCGCGCCAGGGCCGCGGCGGCGAGGGCGCCGACCGCCAGCGCGATGACGGTGGCGACGGCGGCGTAGCGCAGCGAGTTCCAGACGGTCTCCAGCGGCGACACGAGGAAGGTGCCGCCGTCGCCGGAGCCGTCCGTGGAGGCCAGTGCCCGGTAGAACGCGAGACCGTAGCCGTTCGGGCCGTCGAAGGAGCGGGCGACGAGCACGCCGAGCGGCAGCAGGATCAGCAGGGCGACGACGGCCAGCACTCCTGCCAGCAGGGCGCGTTCGCCGCCGCGCGGGCGGTGCGCGGTGCGGGCGGCGTCCACCAGGCGCAGCGCGGACTCGCGGCGCCGCACCGTCCACGCGTGCACGCCGAGGATCACGGCGACCGCGACGAACTGCAGCAGCGTCAGGACCGCGGCCGTCGGCAGGTCCAGCAGCTCCGCGGTCTGCCGGTAGATCTCCACCTCCAGGGTCGACCGGGTGGGGCCGCCCAGGATCTGGATGACGCCGAAGGAGGTGAACGTGAACAGGAAGACCATCAGCGCGGCCGCCGCCACCGAGGGTGCCAGGGCGGGCAGCGTGACCCGGCGCCACGCGGCGAGGCGGCCGGCGCCGAGCATGCGCGCCGCCTCCTCCTGCCGCGGGTCGAGCTGGGCCCACAGCCCGCCGACGGTGCGCACCACGACCGCGTAGTTGAAGAAGACGTGCGCGACGAGGATCGCCCACACGCTGGTGTCCAGGCGGAAGCCCAGCAGGCTGTCGGTGAACCCGCCGCGGCCCAGCAGCGCGAGGAACGCGGAACCGGCGACGACGGTGGGCAGCACGAACGGGACGGTGACCACCGCCCGCAGCAGCCGCTTGCCGGGGAACTCCAGCCGGGCGAAGACGTACGCCCCGGGCAGCCCCACCGCCAGCGTCAGCGCGGTGGACGCGGCCGCCTGCCAGCAGGTGAACCACAGCACGTGGCGGATCGACGGGTCGCCGAGCACGTCGCCGACCGCCCCGAACCGCCACCGGCCGCCCTGGTGGAGCCCCCGGGCCACGATCGCGCCGACGGGGTAGGCGAAGAACACCGCGAAGAAGGCGAGCGGCAGCGCCATCAGCGCGAGCCGCACGCCCGTGGCGCGGCCCCGCCCGCCCCGTCCCCGTACGGAGGCGGGGGCGGGAGCGGAGCCGTCGGAGCCGTCGCGGCCTTCGGGGCCTTCGGGGCCTTCGGGGCCGGCCGGGACTACAGGACGGTCGACGTCCATGCCTTGACCCAGTCGTCGCGCTTGGCCGCGATCTCGGCCGGCGGCAGCGTCGTCGGGTGGTCGACCTTCGCGCCGTACTTCACGAACACCGCGGGCTCGACGGCGCCCTTGACGACCGGGTCGACGTACATCTGCAGCGGCATGTCCTGCTGGAACGCCTTGCTGAGCATGAAGTCGATGAACGCCTTGCCGCCCGCCGGGTTCTTGGCGCCGTGCAGCAGCCCGGCGAACTCGATCTGGCGGAAGCAGGTGCCGGTGGCCACGCCGACGGGCGACTGCGCGGGCGGCGGGGTCACGCCGACCACCTCGGCGGGCGGGCTGGACGCGTAGGAGACCACCAGCGGCCGGTCGCCCTTGGCCTTCTTGCCCGCGGCGGAGCCGGAGAAGCGGTCGTTGTACGCCTGCTCCCAGCCGTCGACGACCTCGACGCCGTTGGCCTTCAGCTGCTTCCAGTACGACTGCCAGCCGGAGTCGCCGTAGGTCGCGACACTGCCGAGCATGAACGCCAGGCCCGGCGAGGACGTGGCGACGTTCTCGGTCACCAGCAAGTTCTTGTACTGCGGCTTCACCAGGTCGGCGAAGGTCTGCGGCGGCGCGATCCCGTGCGCCGCGAAGTAGGCCCGGTCGTAGTTGACGCACACGTCGCCGGAGTCGATGGGCGTGGCCCGGTGCTGGGTGGCGTCCAACTGGACGTCGGACGGCACCTGGTCGAGGCCCTTGGCGGTGTAGGGGTCGAACAGGCCGTTGTCGAGGGCGCGCGAGAGCAGGGTGTTGTCGACGCCGAAGAAGACGTCGCCGCGCGGGTGGTCCTTGGTGAGGATCGCCTGGTTGACGGCCGCCCCTGCGTCGCCGCCGCGCAGCACCTTGACGGTGTAGCCGGTCTCCTTGGTGAACTCGGCGAGCACGCTCTTGGAGGCGGCGAAGGAGTCGTGGCTGACGACCGTGACGGTCCTGCTTCCGCCGCCGGACGCCGTACCGCCGCCGGCGGCCTTGGTGCCCGACGACGAGCCGCACGCGCTGAGCGCGGCGGCGCAGGCCGTGGCCACGGCGAGCGCGCCCAGGGCACGCCTGTGGATGGTGCTGTTCATGCTGACTCCCTACGCCGGTATGACCCGGATCAGGTTCGAGGGTCTGCGGCCTGGGAACCGGATTCCCAGCCGCACTCTCAGCGCCGTCTCAGGCGCTCCCCTGTCGGATGTTCACTTGTGCCGATGTCCGGTGCGCATGCACCGTACCAGCCGCTTTTGCCCGGTGTTCGCCTCGGTGCCGTCAGGTGCTCCGACGGCCCGACGGCCCGGCGGCTCAGCGCTCGGACGCGGCGAGCTGCCCGCAGGCCCCGTCGATCTCCTGGCCGCGGGTGTCCCGCACGGTCACGGGGACGCCGTGCGCCTCCAGGGCCGCGACGAACGCCCGCTCGTCCTCGGGCCGCGACGCGGTCCACTTGGAGCCGGGCGTGGGGTTGAGCGGGATCAGGTTGACGTGCACCCGGTGGTTCTTCAGCAGCTTGCCCAGCCGGTCGGCGCGCCATGCCTGGTCGTTGATGTCGCGGATCAGCGCGTACTCGACGGAGATGCGGCGGCCGGACTTCTCCGCGTAGTACCAGGCCGCGTCGAGCACCTCGCGGACCTTCCAGCGGGTGTTGACGGGGACGAGGGTGTCCCGCAGCTCGTCGTCGGGGGCGTGCAGGGACACCGCGAGGCGGCACTTGAAGCCCTCGTCGGCGAACCGGTACATCGCCGGGACCAGGCCCACCGTCGAGACGGTGATGCCGCGCTGGGACAGGCCCAGGCCGTCCGGCTCCGGATCGGTGAGCCGGCGGATGGCGCCGACGACGCGCTTGTAGTTGGCGAGCGGCTCGCCCATGCCCATGAACACGATGTTCGACAGCCGGGCCGGCCCCTCCCCCGCGGCCCCCGGCATCTCGCCGTCGCGCAGCGCGCGCATGCCGGCGACGATCTGGTGCACGATCTCGGCGGTCGACAGGTTGCGGTCGAGGCCGGCCTGCCCGGTCGCGCAGAACGGGCAGTTCATGCCGCAGCCGGCCTGTGACGAGATGCACATCGTCACCCGGTCCGGGTAGCGCATCAGCACCGACTCCACGAGCGTGCCGTCGAACAGCCGCCACAGCGTCTTGCGGGTGTCCCCGCCGTCGCAGGCCGCGTGCCGCACCACCGTCATCAGCTCGGGCAGCAGGTCCTCCGCGAGCCGCCCGCGAGCCGCCGCCGGGATGTCCGTCCACGCCGCGGGATCGTCCGCGTACCGCGCGAAGTAGTGCTGCGACAGCTGCTTCGCCCGGAACGGCTTCTCCCCGAGCGCGGCCACCGCCTCCCTGCGCTCCACGGGCGACAGGTCGGCAAGGTGCCGCGGCGGCTTCTTGGCTCCGCGCGGCACGGCAAAGGTCAGTTCTCCGGGTGCAGGCATGATGTTTTCCAGTGTCTCAGATCGCCGCGCGTACCCCGTCCGGCCCGATCCGCGGCCGAACCGGGGCCGAACGCGGGCCGATCGGCAGCGTGGCGCGGGCCGCCGGGAGCCGGTCGGGGCAGCGTGGCGCGGGCCGCCGGGAGCCGGTCGGCGGGGGGTGGCGGGAGGCGGGGGCGGGCCGGGGGCGCGGCGGGGCTGCTTCCCGGGAGGGATTCGCGGAAGAATTCCGGGCGGTGATGTCGAGAACCGGCGGACGGCTCCGTCCCTGGGAGGAAGGCGGCCGGAAGGGGCCGCGCGAACACCGAGGAGAGATCCACGATGGCCAAGTACCTGCTGCTCAAGCACTACCGTGGCGCGCCGGCCGCGGTGAACGACGTCCCGATGGACCAGTGGACGCCGGAGGAGGTCACCGACCACATCCAGTACATGGACGACTTCGCGAAGCGGCTGGAGAAGACCGGCGAGTTCGTCGACGGCCAGGCGCTCTCGCCGGAGGGCACGTTCGTCCGGTACGACGGGGAGGGACGACCGCCGGTCACCGACGGGCCGTTCGCGGAGACCAAGGACCTGATCGCCGGCTGGATGGTGATCGACGTCGACACCTACGAGCGCGCGGTCGAGCTGGCCGGAGAGCTGTCGGCGGCGCCGGGCTCCGGCGGGAAGCCGATCCACGAGTGGCTGGAACTGCGCCCGTTCCTCGGCGACCACCCCACCGTCACCGAGTGACCCCAGGCATGGACGAGGCCCTGCTGCGGAGCCTCACGCCCCAGGTGATCGCCGTCCTCGTCCGCCGCGGAGCCGGCTTCGCGGCGGCCGAGGACGCGGTGCAGGACGCGCTGGTGGAGGCGGTCCGCGTGTGGCCCGCCGACCCGCCGCGCGACCCGAAGGGCTGGCTGGTCACCGTGGCGTGGCGCCGGTTCCTCGACGCGACCCGGGCGGACGCCGCCCGGCGCCGCCGGGAGGACCTGATCGACGAGGAACCGGCGCCGGGCCCCGCGGCCGGCGTGGACGACACGCTCCAGCTGTACTTCCTGTGCGCGCACCCGTCGCTGAGCGCGTCGTCCGCGGTGGCGCTGACGCTGCGCGCGGTCGGCGGCCTGACCACCCGCCAGATCGCCCGGGCCTACCTCGTGCCCGAGGCGACGATGGCGCAGCGCATCAGCCGCGCCAAGCGCACCGTGTCCGCCGTGCGCCTGGACCGGCCCGGCGACGTCGCGACCGTGCTGCGCGTGCTCTACCTGGTCTTCAACGAGGGCTACTCGGGGGACGTCGACCTGGCCGCGGAGGCCATCCGTCTCACCCGGCAGCTCGCGGCCGGCGTCGACCACCCCGAGGTGGCGGGGCTGCTCGCGCTGATGCTGCTGCACCACGCCCGCCGCGCGTCGCGGACCGCGCCGGACGGCAGTCTCGTGCCGCTCGCCGAGCAGGACCGCACCCGCTGGGACACCGCGGCGATCGCCGAGGGCGTCGCCGTCCTGCAGGCGGCGCTGGCCCGCGACCGGCTCGGCGAGTTCCAGGCGCAGGCGGCCGTGGCCGCGCTGCACGCGGACGCGCCCACCGCCGCGGAGACCGACTGGGTGCAGATCGTGGAGTGGTACGACGAGCTGACGCGCCTGACCGACAGCCCCGTCGTCCGGCTCAACCGCGCGGTCGCGGTGGGCGAGGCCGACGGGCCGCGGGCGGGCCTCGCTGCCCTCGCCGAGCTGCACGACTCGCTGCCCCGGCACACCGCCGTGGCGGCCTATCTGCACGAGCGGGACGGCGACCTGGCGACGGCGGCCGGCCTCTACGCCGAGGCGGCCCGGAAGGCGCCCACCCTCGCCGAACGCGACCACCTGACCCGGCAGGCCGCGCGGCTCAACACCCTGCGCCGCGGTTGACGGACCGCCGCGGCCCTGAGGTCCGGCGACTGCGGCTGTTCCCGCGGCTCCGGCAGCCCCGTCCGTGCCGGCCGCCCCCGCAACTGCGGCCGTTCCCGCGGCTGCGGCCGTCAGCCCTTGCCGACGAACGCGACGAGCAGCAGCCACACGACGGGCGCCGTGGGCAGCAGGCTGTCGAGGCGGTCCATGATGCCGCCGTGGCCCGGCAGCAGGGAGCCCATGTCCTTGATGCCCAGATCCCGCTTGATCATGGACTCGCCGAGGTCGCCGAGGGTCGCGCTCGTGGCGGCGGCCAGTCCCAGCAGCAGGCCCTGCCACCAGTGGCCGCCGTCGATGAAGAACTGCATGAGCAGCGCGCCGGCCACCATCGCGAAGGACATCGCGCCGGCCAGGCCCTCGCGGGTCTTGCCGGGGCTGATCCGCGGGGCCAGCTTGTGGCTGCCGAACCGCCAGCCGACCGCGTACGCGCCGGTGTCGCTGATGACGGTGAGCAGCAGGAACACCAGCACGCGCCGGGGACCGTCGTCCGCGGCCAGCATCATCACCACGAAGGTGGCGAGGAACGGCACGTAGAACGCGGCGAACACCCCGGCGGTGACGTCCCGCAGGTAGTTCTGCGGAGGCTCGGACATCCGCCAGACCAGCACCGCGAGGGCGGTCAGCGCCATGGCGATCCACGCGCCGTCCGCACCGCGCAGGTAGCCGAGGACGACCATCGCCGCGCCGCCCACCGCGAGGGGGATCAGCGGCGCGCGGATGCCCTTGCGCTCGGCGAGGCGCGAGGTCAGCTCCCACAGCCCGGTCACCACGGCGGCGACCACGACGGCGACGAACACCGCCTTGACGATGAACAGCGACGCGACGATGACGGCGCCGAGCCCGACGCCGACCCCTATCGCCGCCCGCAGGTTCCGCCCTGCGGACTTCTTCACCGGAGCGGGCTGCGGAGCCGGGTCCTGGGCGGGCGGCGGCCCGGCCGGCGGCGGCGATGACGGCATGGTGGGAGTCTTCCTGCTGGCCCCGGATTCCATGGCGGAACCCGCCGCATGCGCGGCGCGTGGCGAAGCGCCCCAGGAAGAGTCGTTCACGGAGCTTCGCCTCGCGTCGTCGTCAGGTGGTGCGGGCCGGGGAGTGTGCGTGCGGGTGCGGATGCGGCAGGGCCGCGGGACTGCCGGGGCTCAGACCTCCAGCAGTTCCGCTTCCTTGTGCTTGAGCAGCTCGTCGATCTGCGCCACGTACTTCGTCGTGGTGTCGTCGAGCTCCTTCTCCGCGCGGCGCACCTCGTCCTCGCCGGTCTCGCCGTCCTTGACGAGCTTGTCGAGCGTCTCCTTGGCCTTGCGGCGGACGGCGCGGATGGAGATCTTCGCGTCCTCGCCCTTGGCCTTGGCGACCTTGATGTACTCGCGGCGGCGCTCCTCGGTGAGCTGCGGGAAGACCACCCGGATGATACGGCCGTCGTTGCTCGGGTTGACGCCGAGGTCGGAGTTGCGGATCGCCTCCTCGATGTTGCGCAGGGCGCTGGAGTCGAAGGGGGTGATCACCGCCATCCGGGGCTCGGGCACCGCGAACGACGCGAGCTGGTTGATCGGGGTCACCGCGCCGTAGTACTCGGCCACGATCTTGTTGAACATCGCCGGGTGCGCACGGCCGGTTCGGATCGCCGCGAAGTCGTCCTTGGCGACGGCCACGGCCTTCTCCATCTTCTCCTCGGCCTCGAGGAGGGTTTCTTCAATCACCATGTGCTCCTGGTTTTCAGAAGGCGGACGTCGATGTGGACGGCTTGTGCGGCAGACGCCATTGTGACGGCGGTCCTGCCGCGCGGATGACGGCGGGGGGTCATCACGCCCGGGTGCCCTGGTCGTTGACCAGCGTGCCGATCTTCTCACCCTTCACGGCCCGCGCGATGTTCCCCTCGGCGAGCAGCTCGAAGACCAGGATCGGCAGCTTGTTGTCCTGGCACAGGGTGATCGCGGTGAGGTCGGCGACCCGCAGGTCGCGGGTGATGACCTCGCTGTACTCCAGCGCGTCGAAGCGGACCGCGTCCGGGTTGTGCTTGGGGTCGGAGTCGTAGACCCCGTCGACCCCGTTCTTGCCCATGAGCATGGCCGCGGCGTCGATCTCCAGGGCGCGCTGGGCGGCGGTGGTGTCGGTGGAGAAGTACGGCATGCCCATACCGGCGCCGAAGATCACCACGCGGCCCTTCTCCAGGTGCCGGACGGCCCGCAGCGGGATGTAGGGCTCGGCGACCTGGCCCATCGTGATGGCGGTCTGCACGCGGGTCTCGATGCCCTCCTTCTCCAGGAAGTCCTGGAGGGCCAGGCAGTTCATGACCGTCCCGAGCATGCCCATGTAGTCGGAGCGGGCCCGGTCCATGCCCCGCTGCTGCAGTTCCGCGCCGCGGAAGAAGTTGCCGCCGCCGATGACGAGGGCGATCTCGTAGCCGTCCCTGACGACCGCGGCGATCTCGCGCGCGATCGCGTGCACGACATCGGGGTCGACGCCGAGCCCTCCTCCCCCGGCGAACGCCTCGCCGGAGAGCTTCAGCAGGTAGCGGCGGGGGGCGACGCCGCTGCGGGCAGCGGACGCCTGAGCCTTGGCGACGTGGTCGGCGCCTTCGTCCATGGGGTTCTCCTCGTGCACGTACAAAGGAGGCCATTGCCGCGGGTCCTCTCGGGTTCCCTCTACGGCAACGGCCTCCTCGTCACATCTGCGGCCGGCCGGCGGACGGCCGGCCGCGTACGACCCTAGCGGGGCCGCGGGTCTTTCGCTGCTCCGACGACGTCAGACGCCGACGCGGAAGCGCGCGAAGCGCTTGAGCGTCACGCCGGCCTCGTCGAGCACCTTCTGGACGGTCTTCTTCGCGTCCTTGGCGAACGCCTGCTCCAGGACGACGTTCTCCTTGTAGAAGCCGTTGACCCGGCCGTCGACGATCCGCGCCAGGGCGGCCTCGGGCTTGCCCTCCTCGCGGGCGGTGGCCTCGGCGACACGGCGCTCGTTCTCCACCGTCTCGGCGGGGATCTCGTCGCGGGTCAGGAAGGTCGGGGCGAACGCGGCGATGTGCTGCGCGACGTCCTTGGCGGTCTGCGCGTCGGCCTTGTCCAGCTCGACCAGCACGCCGACCTGCGGGGGCAGGTCCGGGCTGGTGCGGTGCAGGTAGGCGGCCACGTAGCCGTCGGTGAACTGGGCGAAGCGGTCGAGGACGATCTTCTCGCCGAGGGTCGCGTTCGCCTCGTCGACGTACGCCTGGACGGTCTGGCCGTCCTTGATCTCGGAGGCGAGCAGCGCCTCGATGCCGGCCGGCTTGGTCGCGGCGACGTGCGCGGCGATCGTGTCGGCGACGGCCACGAACTTGTCACCCTTGGCGACGAAGTCCGTCTCGCACTTCAGCTCGAGCAGGACGCCCTCGCCGTTGTCGTCGGCGATGAGGGCGACGACGGCACCGTTGGAGGCCGAGCGGCCCTCGCGCTTGGTGACGCCCTTCTGGCCCTTGACCCGGAGGATCTCGACGGCCTTGTCCAGGTCGCCTTCGGCCTCGGTGAGGGCGTTCTTGCAGTCCATCATGCCCGCGGCGGTGAGCTCGCGGAGCTTCTTGACGTCGGCGGCGGTGAAGTTCGCCATGGGTCTAAGTCTCTTCCCGAATGGTCGGTGGATCTACGGGTGAACGGCGGGGGCGTGCGCCCCCGCCGTCGTCACGCGTGGAACTGCTGAAGGCGTCAGGCCTGCGGGGCGTCGCCCTCGGCCGCGGCGGGGGCGTCGCCCTCGGCGGCCTCGGTGGCGGGCGCCTCGGTCTCCTTGACCTCGGCGGCGGGCGCCTCGGTCTCCTGGGCGTCGGCGGCGGGCGCCTCGGCCGGGGTCGCGGCGTCGGCCGCGTCGGTGGAGTCCGCCTTCTTCTCGCCCTCGAGCAGGTCACGCTCCCACTCGGCGAGCGGCTCGGCCGCACCCTCGGCCTTCTTGTCGCCGAGCGCGGCGCCGGAGCGGGCGATCAGGCCCTCGGCGACGGCGTCGGCGATCACGCGGGTGAGCAGGGTGACGGAACGGATCGCGTCGTCGTTGCCCGGGATCTTGTAGTCGACCTCGTCGGGGTCGCAGTTGGTGTCGAGGATCGCGACGACCGGGATGCGGAGCTTGCGCGCCTCACCGACGGCGATGTGCTCCTTCTTGGTGTCCACGATCCAGACGGCGCTGGGCACCTTCTGCATCTCGCGGATACCGCCGAGGGTCTTCTCCAGCTTCTCCTTCTCACGGGAGAGGACCAGGAGCTCCTTCTTGGTGAGGCCGGAGGCGGCCACGTCCTCGAAGTCGATCTCCTCGAGCTCCTTCAGGCGCTGCAGGCGCTTGTAGACGGTCGAGAAGTTGGTGAGCATGCCGCCCAGCCAGCGCTGGTTGACGAAGGGCATGCCGACGCGGGACGCCTGCTCGGCGATGGCCTCCTGCGCCTGCTTCTTCGTGCCGACGAACATGATGGAGCCGCCGTGCGCGACGGTCTCCTTGACGAACTCGTAGGCGCGGTCGATGTACGACAGCGACTGGAGCAGGTCGATGATGTAGATGCCGTTGCGCTCGGTGAAGATGAAGCGCTTCATCTTCGGGTTCCAGCGGCGGGTCTGGTGCCCGAAGTGGACGCCGCTCTCCAGCAGCTCCCGCATCGTGACGACGGCCATGGCCGTACTCCTTGAGGTGCTCGGTTACCGCGGCCTCCGGACGGGGGCCGCGCCTGACGCCCCGACGCGCCGTGCCGCAAGGGACCGAGGAGCGCGGCCACCGCCCCAGTACGGGGGTAGGTGGCGGGGCGTGCGAAGTCGACCCGGTGACCCGGATCGCCAGAGAAAGTGTACGGGACCGGCGGAGCAACAGGCGACCACCGGGTTTTCCACAGGTCGCCGACCAAGATCATCGCGGGCGGGGTCCGGTGGGCCATCGTGGAGCCATGATCGTGACGACGGCAGGGACGACGGCAGGGACGGCGGCGTGGACGACGACGTCGACGACGTGGTGGACGACGGTGCTGGCGGCTGTACTGCTGGCAGCCGGCCCGGCGGGCGGCTTCGGCGGCGCGAGCAGCGTCAGCCGGGCGAGCGCCCTCGGCAGCGCCGGCAGCGCCGGCAGCCGCGGCGCGGCTCCGGGGTGCGCGGGGGTGGCGGGCCCGGGCGCACGATGCTGGCCGGTGACGGGGGCGGGGCCGCGGGGGCGGCCGGTGGTGCTGCGGGCGTTCGACCCGCCGGCCTCACCGTGGGCGGCCGGGCATCGCGGGGTGGATCTGAGGGCGGGCCCCGGTGCGGCAGTGCGGGCGGCGGCGCCCGGCGAGGTGGCCTTCACGGGGGCGGTCGCCGGAGTGCCGGTGGTGGTGATCGCGCTGCCGGGCGGGCTGCGCACCACCTACGAGCCGGTGCGCGCGGAGCTGCCGGTGGGGACGCCGGTGGCGGCGGGCCGGCGGGTCGGGGCACTGGGCGGGGTGCGGCTGCCGCACTGCGCCGAGTCGTGCCTGCACTGGGGGCTGCTGCGCGGCGACGTCTATCTCGACCCGCTGTCGCTGCTGCCGCCGGGGCTGCGCAGGTCCGGGCCCTCGCGACTGCTGCCGCTGTCGGGTCCGCTGCCCGGCGGGCCGGCCGTCATTCCCGCGGCGCGCGACCGCCCTGCCGGGTGACGCCGTACAGCGCCATGCCGACGGCCGCCTCCACGATCGCCTCGGGGACCTCGGCGGCGCCCAGTTCGATCCGCCGCACGGCGGCGTCGACGACGCCCTGCAGCAACATGGCCGTGAGCCTCGGCTCGGGGTGCCCGAGGGCGGACAGCGCGGCGACCACCATGGCGACGAGGCCGCCGTGCGCGGCGCGGATCCGCTCGCGGGCGCCAGCCTCCAGCTCGCCCGCGGAGATGGCCACCACGGCCCGGTGCCTGCGGTCGCCGACCAGGGTGAGCTGGCTGCGGACGTACGCCTCGATCTTGTCCGCGGGCGTCCCGGCGGCCTCCATCGCGGCCTCGACCTCGGCGGCCCAGACCGGGAAGTCGACCGCGCACAGCTCTTCGACGACGGCCGCGCGTGAGCGGAAGTACTCGTACACCGACGAGCGGGCCAGGCCGGTGCGCTCGGCCAGCGCCGGGAAGGTGAGGGCCTCGGTGCCGCCCTCGGACAGCAGGGAGCGGGCGGCGTCGAGCAGGGCTCGCCGCTGCATGGACCGGTGCTCGGCCACCGAGGCCGCTCGAATCCTGGGCATCCCCCCACTGTAGAAGGTGCCGCGGGCGGCTCAGCGGCCCACGTCCGCCAGCTTTGCCCGGAGTTGGAGGACGGACTTGGTGTGGATCTGGCTGACCCGGCTCTCGGTGACGCCGAGGACCTGCCCGATCTCGGCGAGCGTCAGGCCCTCGTAGTAGTAGAGGGTCACCACGGTCTTCTCCCGCTCGGGCAGCGTGTTGACGGCCCGCGCCAGCAGACGGCGCAGCTCGCGGTCCTCGGCGACCTCGACGGGGTTGTCGGCGCCGGTGTCCTCCAGGGTGTCGACCAGGCTGAGCCGGTCGCCCTCGACCCCGACGTGCAGCAGTTCCTCCAGGGCGACCACGTTCGCCAGGGACAGCGCGCTGAACACCCCGTGCAGCTCCTCCAGCGGCACGCCCATCTCGGCGGCGACCTCGGGCTCGGTGGGGGTGCGGCGCAGCGTCGCCTCGAGAGTGGCGTAGGCGCGCTCCACCGCGCGCGCCTTCTGCCGCACCGACCGCGGGATCCAGTCCAGGGCGCGCAGTTCGTCGATCATCGCGCCGCGGATCCGGGTGATCGCGTACGTCTCGAACTTGATCGCGCGGTCGGGGTCGAACTTCTCGATGGCGTCGATGAGCCCGAAGACGCCGGAGGAGACGAAATCGGCCTGTTCCACGTTGGCCGGCAGGCCCACGCTCACCCGTCCCGCCACGTACTTCACGAGAGGCGAGTAGTGCAGGATCAGCTGCTCGCGCAGCCGCTTGTCCCCCGTGGCCTTGTAGCTCCGCCACAGCGCGTCCAGGGACGTGGGGGCGGCGGGCCGAGCGGTGGCGCGGGCGGCGGTCGCTGCCGTCGTCCTTCCGGTCCCGGGGGTGTACTGGGGCATGCGTCGTGGAGAGCCGTTCTGGGGTGTCGTGGCCGATCGGGGGCGGGCCGATCGCGTACGGGTGGGTGCGGCCGTGGAGTCGAGCCTCCGCGAGCGTAGCGTGACCGTGGCGTCGCTGGCTGCTACGTCATCGGTCTGGGACATGCGCAGATACGTTCCTCTGCGTACGAGGGTCGAGCGGGTCCGGGGAGGGTTTCCGGACGGGTGCAGGGTTGCGGTCGTGTGGGCCATCATCCGGGTCTCACGCGGCCGTTCCGGCAGCTTCCGGAATCCCCCCTGGTCACGGCGTTTTCCTGTCACCTGATGGTGTGTCCATAGCGTCAACAGACCCGCCCCGTCCCCCCTCCGTCAGCGGTACGGACCAACGCCCAGCCGGTCTCGGTGTGCTCGACGAACCCCAGGGCGCGCAATTCGTGGAGCCTTCCGAGCGTGTCGGGGACGGCGGCTCCGGCGGCCGCCGACAGTGCCTCGACGGTCGCCTCCCCGCGTCCCGGCAGGGCCTCCAGCACGCGGGCCGCGGCGGGGGCCAGACCGTCGCGCGGCAGGGCGTGCCCGCGTCGGACCGGTGCCAGGTCGGCGCCGATCTCGCCGACCATTTCGACGACCTCCGCGGCGTCGGTGACCACCACCGCCTCCCCGCGCAGGAGTTCGTGCACCCCCGCCGACAGACCGCTGGTGCAGGGACCGGGAACGCCCATTCCGCGGGTGTCCGCCTGGGTCCCGGCCACCATTCGCGGATCGACTCTCCCCTCTACACGAAGGGGTGGAACCAGGTTCGGGACGTGGGCCGGGACACCCTCCCGGGGTAGCGCGTCGAGGATGCAGGACCAGGTGCCGTCGTCAGCCCACCGCTTGTACCGGCTGTGGATCGAGCTGCCGTTCCCGAACCGTTCGGGCATGTCCCGCCACCGAATCCCGGTGCGCGCCTTGTATAGGAGTGCGTTCACCACGTCCCGGCCCGGCAGCAAGCGGTGCGCGGCGGGTTCCCACGCCTTGACCATCGGCTCGACAGCTGCCCACTCGTTGTCGGTCAGCTCGTCGGGCACCAGCCGCCCGGCGTCGCGGAACGACTGAGTCAGGGAGCAGGCTGCGCCGAGTCGTGGCCTCGGCACCGGGCCGGTGATCGTCACCTTGACGTCGAGCAGGGCCAGGATCTCGCCCTGCTCGTCTGGGGTCATGTCGTGCAGTCGTTCCCGCGCGACCAGGGCCAGCGCCTGGAGGTCCTTAGCGCGCTGGTCCGCCGCCTCAGTCTCCGCCAGCCACGAAGCGGCCTCGGCCCGCATCGCCCGAAGCTGATCGAGTTCCTCCGTGAGGGCGCGGGTCGCGGCCTGGACGGTCACCGCCGGAAGACCAGCCTTGGCGTAGTCGACGACCATCGTGGCCAGCGCCTTCTGACGGTCCACGATCTGACGATCAAGGTCACCAATGCGGTCGGCGTGGCTGGTTTGATCGCCTGCTGTCATGCCGATCCATTCGGCGGCCATCGCCTGGAGCCGGTCAGGATCTCCGAGCAGCTTCACCACCTCGCACCAGACGGCGACCTCGATCGCGTCGGCGTCGACCGCGTCGCAGTCGCACTGGGGGCCGCCCGGCCAGCGAGGCGCCTTGCCCGAGCAGCGATACCAGCGCCCTGGCCGGCCGGTCCGCTTCATGCCGACGTAGTGACCGCCGCACGCGTTGAAGAGGCGCTTCGAGAGCGGGTACCCGTAGGGCTTCGACTTCGGGGCACCGTTGGCGAGGCGCCCCATGGCCCGCACGAGGTCGGCCACCTCCTCAGGCGTGAAGATCGGCGCCAAAGGGATGACCACCGACTCGCCGTGCTTCGGGAGGCCGTCCTTGTTGAGCTTGGCGCCATGCCCGGCCTTCGAGCGGTTCGGGTTCCTGAAGGTCACGATCGCCTTTGTGGTGGAGTCGGCGAGGAGCTTGGCGCGAAGGTTGGTGTGCGACCACGGCACACCCGACCGGGTGTACAACTCCTGCGCATTGAGCCGGGATGCCATCTCGCGGGTGTTCAGCGCCTCACCTACAGCCATCGACCACATGAGCCTGAGGACCCTCGCCTCGTGCTCGTCGATGATCAGCACCGACCCGCGCTTGCCCTTCCCCTCAATGCGGTAGCCGTACGGGGGCTGGCCGCCGAGCCACCCGCCCGCGTTGGCCTTCGCCTGCAACCCGGCCTGGGTCCGCTCGCGGATCAGGTTGTACTCAAGCTCGGCGAACGCCGCGTACTGCTGGAGCATGAGCTTGCCGTGCGTGGTCGTGGTGTCGATCTCTTGCGTGACGGACACGATCGCGATTTCGAGGTCTTCGAGCTGCCAGATCCAGCGCCAGAAGGCCCGCCCCGTGCGGCCTACGCGGTCGAACTTGTGGACCACGACAACATCGATCTTGCCTGCCTTTGCATCCTCCATCAGGCGGTCGAACCCTGGCCGGCTGGTTCGCGACCCGGACACGCCCTCGTCCTTGTAGACGTCGTGGAGCGTCCAGCCCTTCTGCTTGACGTATGCCATGCATGCCGTGTCCTGGACTTCCAGGCCGTAGCCGTTCACCTGCTCCTCAGTCGACACCCGTTCGAGGACTGCCACGCGCTTCGTCATTGAGATTCCTGTTCAGTCAGAAGCGCCCCCGCCACGATGGCGGGGGCGCGGCGCGGTCGGGTCAGACGAGGGTGAACGTCGTCGTGGTCTGGGTCTCGCCCTTGCTGTCGGTGTAGGTGAAGGTGTCGCCGTCCACGACCCCCTCCCGCTCCCACCGGCCGACCTTGGCGGTGACGGTCTGGGGCTCAGCGGTGGCGTCCTGGGGGTCGTCGCCGGGCGCCGGGGCAGCCTTCTTGGCTGCTCGGTCTGCCTTGGCCTGGATCTTGGCGGTGGCGCGAGCGATACCGGCGGCGACCTTGTCACCGAATCCGTAGTCGCGAGCCATGGTGACGGCGTCGGCGGTGGTCATCATGGCCCCGTCCTCCACGCGGACCTCGTAGCCCGCAGCACCCCACTTGATCAGGTGGCTCTTGAGCTTTGCGTCGTGGCCCTGGGCGAACGTCTTGCGGGCGGTGGCGGTGCAGCCGGTGGTCAGCTCGTCGTCCCAGACCAGGTCGCCACGATCGTCCTCGCGGACGTTGACAAGGACGCTGTAACGACTGCACGCGCAGCGGTTGGACTCGGTCTGCGTGGAGTTCTCGACGGCCATTTCTAATCCCCTTCTAGTCCCGTTTTCCCGGTAATTCCAATTAAAACATTCTGGGAATTATTGGCACAATTATTTCGTTTATGCGAAACGGGTCTCGCACCCACTCTCGCCGGGAATGACCAGCCCTCTCGTAATTCAGCTCCTGCCCCGAAATGCCGAGAGGGGGTGCGAGCGGGTCTCGCACCCCCTCCCACCGGCCAGGGAGCTACTCCGTGGCTGCCACCGCGCGGACTCCCCACGGAGCCCCCGGGAGTACCGCCAGGCGCCACGTGTTGGTCTCTTCGTCCCGCTCCACGTCCGCCATTTCTTGGCACGCCCTCAGGACTTGCTTATCGGTCAAGCCGGTTCCGGCCTCCAACTCGCGGCGGGTCATCAGGCCGTAGTGCTTGAGGCGGTCTCGCACGCTTTCCTGGTTGTTGAGCCCGTCCTGCGCGGGCAGGATCAGGCGCTTGCCGGTGGGCGCCGGGACCAGCTCTCGCCCGAGCCTGGCCACCTCGCTGGCCGCCACCTCATCGCTGACGAACTGCGCCTTGTACTGCGCCGGGCGGTTGTGGTCCGGCGACTGCATGAGGAACTTGCCTGGGGCGTCCAGGTCGCCCGGCACCCACTTCGAGCTGGAAAACACGAACTGACCGTGGCCCCGGTCGTTCATCCGAACCGAGATCCGAACCGTGAGGTTGCCGCGAGGGTCGGTGGTCTTCCCGAACACCCTGTTGGACGGCTGCTGTGTAGCCAGGATCAGGTGGATCCCGTAGGCCCGCGCCAGCGCCAGCAGCGACTCGACCCGCGTGCTGATCTTCGTCTCGCCCTTGGCCACGTTGTCGCCCTGGCGCACCAGCTCGGCCAGCTCGTCCACGATGACGAACACGGCGGGACGTCCGTGGCTTCGGGGGTCCCACCGGGTGTCACCGGCCTCCTTCAGGATGGCGCCGCGCTCCTCCATCTCCTCGGTGAGCCAGCCGAACATGGCGTGAGCCTGCTCGGGGTTGGTGGCCAGGTCGTGCAGGATCGGCCGCAGGAGCGACAACTCCGGTGCGCCGGGCTTCATGTCGACGCCGTACAGGACGGTGTCCGGCAGGGCCGCGAGCCGGAGGGCGATGAGCTTCGTGATGTTCGACTTCCCGAACTTGCTGCTCCCGGCAATGAGGGTGTGGTTGTAGGCCAGCTCGACGTCGGCCGTGGCCCCGAACTTGTCCACGCCCAGGACCACCGGGTCCGTGAACGCCTCCGCACCCGTGGCTGTGTACTCCACGAGGGCCGCCAGCGGGTCTCCGTCCAGGTATCGCGCGACTACCTGGCTCGACAGAGCACCCTTGGCCAGGTCGAACTCCCCGGGCAGCGCCAGGCCCGCCGCTACGCGGGGCCACTCCCGGATGACCTTGTCCGGGTCCAGGCCGGTGGGCAGGTCCAGTACGGCGGTCCAGCCGGTGGCCGAGCGCTCCACCGCCGCGCCCGGCAACTCGCGCTTGTACAGCTCGTGCACGACCTCCCGGATCGCCGTCTCTTCCGGAGTAAGGCCCTTGAGGTTGATGGCCGGCTCGGCGTTCCCGGTGGCGTTGATGAGCTGGTGCAGCGCCATCTGCTGGCGGAGCCTGGCGGTCTCCAGGGCGGTGTGCTTCGCGGACAGGGTCAGCTTGGCCAGCTCCCGGGCGTGGTCGTCGTGCCGGGTCCGGTGCCGGTAGACCAGCCGGGCGCCGAGGGCAGCCGCCGAGGCCGCCACCCACGCGTACGCAGTGGGCCAGGCCGCCCCGGCAAACGTGGTGGCGGTGGCCTGCCCGAGCGCCAGCGTGGCCGCTGCGGCGCCCCACGACAGCGCGTCGGACCAGCTCTTGGAGAAGCTGGCGAGGCAGACCGAGCCGGACGCGACGGCCGCGACGAGTTCGAGAGCAGCCGCGGTGTCTCCGTATTGCATGTTGGTAGCAAGGGCGAGGCCGGTCACCGCAGTTGAGGGGACGAGGGTCGTTATCAGGTCGGTCCGGTGCTGGGCCGACCAGTCGTGCGCTGCCACTGGGTCTCCTGTTGGGCAGGCCATGGGCTCCGGCGGTACTCCGGAGCGCCTGGCGGACGGGGGGCGGGCACGGTGCCCGGGGCCGTACTGGGCATTTGAGGAGCACCCCGTCCCATTTGAGGACGGGGTGCTCCCGGGGCTAGGGACCGGTGGGCGCTGCCAGGGGCGGGGACGAAGGAGGCGGACCATCGTGCGGAGCGTCGCCCGCTGTGCTCCGACATGCCGCCAGGTCCCCAGCCGTGCCTGACGCGGCCAACACCATCGCGGCGAGCGCCCTCAGGTACCGGTTCCAGGCAGCCCGTATGTTCGCCTGGTCCAGCCGCTCCTCAAGCTTCTGCAGCCGCTCGGATACCTCGTCGTTCGTCATCAGCTCGCTTGCGATCTTGTCGGCGCTCACTTGGCCACCCCGCGCACCAGTCGGCGGATGTAGCTGTCCGAGGGGGCGGTGAACCCGGCATCCCGCACCTGGTTCCGCAGTTCCGCCAGGTCGGTTACTCCGCCGTTGATCAGGTTGTTCAGGAGTTCCGTGCGAGAACCGATGTCGGAACCGAAGTTCCGGCCGGACGGAACCGCCACGACCGGCACCGGAGCCGCCCCAGGTTCCGCCACCGGAACTTCGGCGGAACTCGGTTCCGGAACCGAGTTCTCCCCCACGGAACGGAGCACCGGAACCGGGTTCTGCTCACGTTCCGTCTCGTCGGCAGCTTCAGCAGACTCGGCCGGGGTGGGCGGCGCCTGGCTCACCTGGTAGTCAGCCCGGCCGAACTCCAGAGCGGCCAGCTCATCAGCCGCACGAGCCCGGACCCTGGCCACCTGGCGGCGAGCGACGGTCACCGCGAGCAGCGCGTTCGCCTCGGACATCTCGGCGTCCACCCACGCCTGTTGGTCGGGCGTCAGGGCCTTGGCGGTGTGGCGCATCACCAGCATCCACATCACCTTGGCGAGGGCCGAGATCACCGCACCGACAGCCCCGGCGACCGGCTGGTGGGCCAGCAGGCCGTGGGCGAAGATCGCCGCGATGGACACCGCGAGGGCGGCCCAGCCCACCGCCTTCGGGAACTTGGCCTTGTTGGGCTGGTACCGGCTGAGCCACTCCACCGCCAGGGCCGAGATCCAGGCCAGGTCGAAGACCCCCGCGATCATGTAGGCGGTCCAGGTGGGCGCCACTTGGCTCAGCATCGAACCGATGCTCACGGTCGACCACACCATGGCGGCGACGACCACCAGGCAGGTGACCCTCGTGACCGTGCTGAGGACCGTGGCGTCGAAGTCACGCGGGACGGCGGGCACCTTCACCTCGCGCGTCTTCGGAATCGTGTGCGTCTTGCCGTCCACGGTGAACGACTCTTCGTAGTGCTCGGTGCGCGTCTTGTGCTTCATGGGTTCACTTCCTCCGCTGCTCAGTAGGTGCGGCGGCGCATCTGCACCACGGCGGTTACGTCGATCTGGCCGGCCACGGCGTTCATGGCGTCGGCGTGCCGCCAGCCGGGGCGGTTGCTGCGGCTGAGGTTGCGCCCGCTCATGAACCGCATTGCTCGCTCTCCCCCTGCGGCCACCAGCTCGGCTGCGGCGCGGGTCTCGCTATTTACAGCTGCACTACTCACCTGTTTTGCTTTCTGTGTGAGGCCGTCCCGGTTTCTCGTGAGTGATGGGCCGGGGCGGCTGATCCGTTTCTCAGTCCTTGGGCAGCGGCTTACAGATGAGACACCTAGGCCTGCGAGCCCCAGATCGCGCCGTGGCTATCCACTTCGTGTTGGCCTCGCTGTACTCGTGACCCTTATCGCAGTGAGTCCGCTTGGATTCCGGGTGTCGGCCCTGGCGAGATATCTCCAATCCATTGGCCTTGGCTGTGTCCCACCTCAAGTTGCTCAGAGCAACATTCCCCTTGATGCCGTCGCCATAGCAGGCCACAGTCCC
Organism: Actinacidiphila rubida; assembly: GCF_900110255.1. Taxonomy (GTDB): domain Bacteria; phylum Actinomycetota; class Actinomycetes; order Streptomycetales; family Streptomycetaceae; genus Actinacidiphila; species Actinacidiphila rubida. The sequence goes on along the minus strand of NZ_FODD01000015.1, from coordinate 101,738 downwards.
GGCGGGCCGAGGTCCTACGAACGCCTCCAGCACCAATTGCGGCACCCTACGCGTTTTTACGCGACCGTCGCAGTACAAGTTCACTTGCGGATACCCGCGGTGGCCAATGATGAATTTGAGCAAGTCCCCATCTTTAGCCCTGCTCCACGATCTGATCCGCCCCAGGTTGCTCACGTCGTACAGCCCGTCGTAGCCCGGTATCGGGCGCCATTCCTCGCCTTCGATCTCGGCCACAGACTCCCTAAACCTGGTCGGTGTCGACGATGAGGGCGGTGTACGGAACGCCAAGGACCTTGGCCAGCCGTCCGATGCTGGCGAGGCCGGGGGTGTTCCTGCCCCGTTCGTAGGCGTTGATCGACGCCGGTCGGCCGTAGGCGTCGCCCAGGGCCTGCTGTGTCATCCCCTTGGACTCCCGAATTCGGCGCAGTTCCTCGGGTGAGAATTTGAGTGTCACAAACGAACTCCTGTAACCGATGGCAGCAGAACGAACCGCCGCTGCTTGCTATACCAATTACAGCAGCGCGCATCCCCCGCCAGGAAGTTAGACGCTTCCCTGGGGGTCGTACCGCTCTACTTGCGCAAAACGCAAATGTTGCGCTGGCGCAACACCCCGTGCTTTTCTGGGGCTATCGGGAGGACAGATGGCCGAAACATTCGGATCAAGTATTCGCTCGACCAGGCTGCAACTCGGAATCTCCCAGAGGGAGCTAGCCAAGCGGATCGGTTGCCCACCGTCGACAGTGTCGAGATGGGAGAGCGGTCAAACAGAATTTCCGAGTGGACGTCTGTTGTTCCTCACCCGGGCCGCCGTGAAGAACATCAGGACAGAGCAGCTACTGATGGGCCGTTCACTGAAGAACATTCTGTACGAGATCGAACACGGCAAATAGAGGAGCGTATGAGCGGCATCAAGTGCATTCACGGATGCGGAAAGTCGAAGAAGGCTGGCGCAGCGTTCTGCACCTCGTGCGGCGCGGCCCTGCCGGGAACCGTCATCAAGGCCCACGTGCCGGACACACCGACCGTGGTCGGCCCGGTGCTGGACCCGTACAGCAGCGACCCCGCAGAGCGGGAGCTGGCTCAGGACCTGATCTACAAGGCCGCCCTCGGCCCGACCGTCACGAAGGGCCGGTGACCATGTTCGGTCTCGTCACCCAGCGAGCGATCCGAGAGCAGGCCGAGAAGGCGTTCGGACCGCAACGCGAGTCCCTGGGCAACATCGCCGGCCACGCCTCCGACGCCGTGCAGAACGACGCGGTGCCCCGGCAGGGCGCAATGCCTCACGTCGGCGCCCGGGTCGGGTACGGGCCCATCACCGAGGCGATCGCGACTCACGGCGTACGCCGTACCCAGGTCTACCCGGCACAGGCCACCGCGCCGAACCCGCAGCCGCAGGCGTCCCTCACCACCACCACGACCGGCCAGGCGTCGGCGTCATCGATCAGCAACAACGGTGGGACCGCACAGGTCCAGCACCTCGACTACCGAACGTCTACAGGGGTCGTCCCGACGGCCGTCCCCGTCCCCGCTCAGCCGCCTTTCCACACCGCACCGATCTCGGGAGCCTGACATGACCGAGCCCACCCCCGTCGAGCCGAACCAGGCGCTCACCGCCTTCATGGCTGCGGTCGCCAACGAGCCCGACGATACGAAGGCCACGTTGCTGAGAGCGGCGGCTGTGGTGAAACAGAAGGAGGCCAGCGACCTCTTGGACCAGGCCGACCTCCTGGATCACGAGGCCAGCCTCAGGGGCGCCGTGGAGGAGGCACACGAGCGGCTGGCCGCCGCCATGACTGCCGTAGACCCGGCGTCGGACGCCGTGAAGACTGCCCTCGTCGACGAGCGGGCGGCGGAGGACCGGCTGGCCGAGGCAGTCGAGCACGAGCGCCAGGCTGCGGAGGCCGAGGAGGTCGCCCGTCTGGAGGACGCCGACCCCGCCGTCCAGACCGACACCATCATCCGGCTCAATGCGGCCCGCGAGGTGACCGCCCGTCGCCGAGCCGTCGTCGAGAATGCGCGGGGTGTCCGGCAGAACGCCCAGACGGTCCTCGCCTTGGCGCATGAGGCGGTGAAGTCGACCAGGAGTGACGCCAAGGCGGCGCAGGACGCGCTGAGCAACGCCGACGCCACGGTGACCGTGTCTGATGCCACGATCCTTATCGACTGGGCCAGGAGGCTCTCTAACCACACGTCGGGCGCGGCGCCTCTGACGGACGACAGGCTCGCTGCGGTCGAAGGCGCCGTGGATGGGTTCGCCAGAACGCTCGGACTGGACCGCAAGTACGTCCGGCAGGGTCGCGAGAAGCTCCAGACCGAGATCCTCGACGCCCGGAAGGAACGCCTCCTGCCCAAGCCGGGTCACTCCCTGCGCCCCGCCGACGCGGGCCAGATCTTCATGCCCGTCCAGCCGCCACTCAGCGGCCGGTAAGCCCCCGCGCCCGGCCGTCGCAGCCACGGGCGCGGGTTTATGCGGCCCCCACCGACTCCTTCCGGTGGGGGCCGCCTCCTTGACTACCGATGGAGGTTCACCAATGCCAACCCCGCCGCCTTCGTCAGCCGCCCAGAACGGCCTGGCCGGCGACCTCAACGCGACTATGACAGCCGCGCAGGTCGGCCAGGAACTCGGGACCCACAAGTTCAACGTCCTGTACCAGGGCAACGCGATCGTCACGCCCGGAGGGGGCTTGTCCTTCACCTGGACGAACTACGGCGATAACAACGACCTGGACCAACCGTTTGTCATGCCTGCGGGCAGCACGGCCATCGGCCGGGTGGTCCTGCCGATGCTGCCGTCGGGGGACGCAGCCGACGTTCACGTGAGCCTGTACACCGATAGCGGAGGGTCCCCCAACTTGGCAGCCGGAGCCTTGGCGTCGACGCTGATACCCGCGCAGCAGATCAACGCCTTGTCTGCGCCGTTCGGTCTGGCCGACGCCGGGCCGCTGGCCAAACCGTCGAACAACGTCATGTACGCCGCTACCGGCATCAGCGCGCAGCAGCCGTGGGCGGTACAGGCCGGTGGTTCGAACGGCACGTCCACCCACCCGCAAACCTGCGTGGCTGGCAACAACGTGATCTTCGTCGGCGGGTACGACGCGACAGTTACCAGCCACCCCTCGACCGGGGTCGTCGTAACGGCGGCGATCGACAGCTCGACGGTCTCGCCCCCGGTGGCCCAGCCGTCGCTGCCCCAGCCAGCCCAGGACGGAGCTTTGGCCGTAACGTCGGACACGGTCATCTTTACCGGCGGCAACTACACCCCGACTGTCGGATCTACCGGGGGGCTCACCAACACCTGGACGGCGAGTTGGGACCCCAACACCGGAGTCATCGGGGCGTGGAGTTCTCAAACGCCCATCCCGGCAGCCATCGCGCTGCACGCCAGCGTCACCTACAACGACAGCTTCGTGTACATCGCTGGCGGCGAGGACATAAGCGTCAACGTCCAGAAGAAAGTCTGGAAGGCCAGCATAAGTAACGGCCAGGTAGGCAGCTGGGTGGCACAGGGTAACCTGCCGATTGCCGTGATCAGTCCGGCGATGGCCGTTATCGGCAACTGGATGGTCGTTGCGGGCGGGTCGGACCAGAGCGGCACTGTGCGCACCGAAGTCTATTACGCCGGGATCAACTCGGACGGCTCGCTGGGACCCTGGAAGCAGGCGCCGGACATGCCGTTGCCGTTCGCGTCCTTCAACAACGGTCAGACGTTCTCCACTCCGAACGCCCTGGTCACCTGGGGCGGCCAGTCCAACCCGATGTTCTTCTCTGATGCCGTGCAGGTTCTCACCGTCGACGCTGACGGACCGGCGGACAAGTGGACGCTGTCCCACATCCCGACCGGCGGAGAGAACAACGTGGTCGCGCCGTTCGACATAGAGGACGGGACGTTCTCCGTTCTGGACATCAACCCGAACCCCGGCGGAATCGCGTACTACACCACGAGCGAACTGGTGCCGGTTCCGTACCTGTCGGTCCCCCTGCCCGTCAGCGGCCTGACCTCGGGTACCACCTACCACGTGGTGATACGGCAGTCGCGGTCGAGCAACTCGGGATCGGTGGCGTTCGGACTTCTGAACGGAACTCCGCTACCGCTGGCCGCCAGGACGCACGCCCGGTACACCACGGGCTCCTGGGCCTCCGTTGGGGCGGGGATGTCCGTTCCGATGTCCGTGTTCGACGCCTCGACGTCCGCGTCGCCCATCGTTCTGCACACCTGGGAGGCGATACCGAGCAGCGACTACCCGGACTTTCCTTCCCCCGCAACGCAAACTTGGGTGACCGGCTACCAAGGTGACCCAAGCGTCATCATCGGCCACTGCGCCTCGGTCGCTGTTCTCAACGCAGCGCTCAACGTCAACCCCACCTTCACCACTGGGGTCAGTCCGTGGACCGGTCACAACGGCGCCACGATCACCCAGTCCAACGCTCAGACTCACGGAGGGCTTCCGTTCTCGGGCCTGCTCACCCCCAACGGCACGACCGCCAACCCGTTTGTGGAATCTGAGATGTTCTCCGTAACGCCCGCCGCGTACTACCTCGTAGCCGGGTGGGCGTACTCCAGCAACGGCGCCACGTTCTCGATGAGTGCCAACTGGTACGACGCCAGCTCGGCTTACATTTCAACGTCGTCTCATAGCGTCTCCGTCCCGGCGGCAACCTGGACGTTCGTAAGTAACGTCTTCACGTCGCCGGCCGGGGCAGCGTTCGCGGCCATCGTCCCCACTCACGTGGGCACGCCCACCTCCGCCAACACCACCTACCTCTCGAACGTTGCCATGCTGGTGTACCCGGCGGAAGCACCTCAGATCGCAAGTGTTCAGCAGGTGCTCTACGACCCCACCACCCTGCTGGCGTCCGCCACGGTCCTGCTGTGACTCCCCCGTGTCCCCACGAGTGTCGCCCAGCCACAAACGCCCCAATGGTTGCGCAGTTGCCAGGCTAATCAGAGCAGCCGATTCCCCCTCGTACACCCGTTGCCATGTGGGACACTCTGGACCCAACTTCCCTGGCTCCGCATCAATCATCAAACGGGGATCGATGCATGTCGTCATCGGCGATCAACCTGGTCTTGGCCGTCTACGGCGCCCTCATAGCCTCAGCAGGCTTGGTCATCACGTACCGAGGGCTCGTCAGGACAGGCATCAACCTGTCCGTCGAAGTAAAAATGTCCATCCCTTACGGGCTGAGCGTGACCGTACGAAACAAGAGCACCTCGCCCGTAAGTCTCGAAGAGATCGTGGCAGACGTTGTGGAAGAGCCGCGGTATTCCGGCAGCCGGAGGCTCACCTTGCGGGTGCAAACCCGTGACGGGGCTGCGAGCAACCCAGGGTTTCCCTACACACTTCCAGGCAATAGCAGCGTGAAGTGGGTTCTGAGCGACAAGAAGGACAGCCAGGCGGGGCTCCCCGGTTTGACGAGCAGGTACGGAGCGCTGCTTGGACACGAAGCCTGGAGAGAGCTGGACAAGGCGGACACGGCGAAGTTCCTCAGAAGCCACTTCGGCGTGCGTCTCGGGACGGGCAAGGTCCTCTACGGCGGTACACGCTGGCTCCCTGCCTACCACTGGTCGACTTGGGCAACGGGCGTTGCCTCGCTGTACACCACCGCCCTTCTTGTAGCGTTCGTCGTGCCGTGGCCACTTGCGGGAATACTCCTCGCGCTCATACTGCTGGTGATCTTTCTGGCGACAAGGCCCGGCCGGTCTTACCGGAAGAGCCCGCGCGACAGACACGGAATGCCTATCGAGCGCTCCATTCCCAGATAGAGACCCTCACAACGACCGATTCACGACGTTCCTTGACGGCCAGCCGGTCCACGCATAAGCTCTTCCTATAACGCGCCCGACGGGCCACCCTCCATTGACAATCTGGCTCGCGCACGCTATTTTACTCAGACACGGGAAATGGTCGACGCATCACGCCTGATGCGTCGACTTTGCATTGCCCAAGAAGGAGGTCAGTTTTGTCAATCACACAAGGAGAGAAGAATGTCGAAGAAGGATGCTCGTTATCTAGCCGAGCAAGCAAAGTACGATGCCGAGAAGGCAAGGTGGAACACCATTGACCGCATCACGCCTCCCCTGTTGGGCTTAGTAGTCGCTGCAATCACCGCGTTTAGTGGTCACGTAGCCAGCACGCCTGGAGGCACCATTGAGAAGCCAACTACGATTTCCATCGTCGTTCAGGAACCGGCACAGAAGTAACGCACAACAGCACACACACAGAAGGCCACGGTCGGCACCCAGCCACCGTGGCCTTGCTGTGCCTAAGGCACTCCTACGGCCTGCCCGCCTTGGTCGCAGCACGCTTCCGCGGGATGCCCCCATGCTTGTTGATCGCCGCAGCCCTCTTCCTGAGGTCAGCGGCACTGGTGTCGTACGTCAACTCCAGGGCGTGGTTGAGCAGCTCAACGCCGTCCAGGACATCGCCCACGCCCAGCTCGTTCCCGTGGCTGCCGTCGTTACCGATCCACTTGACGGCCATCAGCAGGTCCGCGGCGTCAGCGAACTTCGGCTTCCGCTCCTTGAACAGCTCGATGCGCTTGTGCGCGGTGTATCGGACGCGCTTGTGCTTCTTAGATATGAAGGTCCTAGGAACACGGTGCAGATCGAGAAGTTCCTCGATGGCAGCGCGAACGCGGTTCGCCGCTGAGCTTGGGTCCAGGTAGAGGATCGCCGATGCGGCAACAAGCAAGTCCTTCACCGTTTGGGGAAACGAGTCCCCCTCACGGATCAGCGGCAGTGCCGGAACGAAGCACTTTGCTTGATAGGAGAAGCCATACAAGATGCCGTTGTACTCGTTGTACCCGGCCCCTTCCCTGATTCGGAACTCACCCGTCACGGCGACGTTCTCCGCACACGAAGGAAGAGTGCACCGAAGGGATCCGTGGAAGTACCCGCTGATCCAGTCAGGTTCGGCGTCGTCGCATTCGCTGTAACGCTCATGACTCAACCGCGATTCTTCGGCAGCAACGGATTCCTTGTCCTTGGGGGCAAGTGTTCCCGAGGCACACGCCGGACACGGCACGTCTGGCCAGCCGCCCGCCTCAGTGAACTCATCTGCCAACAGCCGAAGTTCGGCCAGGTGCCTCAACGCCATCCGCGCAGTATGGCACCCCAGCCACCCGCCTGACCGGGGGTTTCAGCTGATCATGGCGTCAAGGGTCTGGCCGGCTACTCGCCATGCCGCGTCCGCCTGGTCGGGGTCGGTCGCGTCGTAGAGGGCCACGAGCTTCCGGCACCCGCCGCCTTGCAAGTGGCCTCCGCAGAGGTTGGCCTCGACCTCAGCCTGAGTGGTGGGCCGTCCCGCGTCGTCGAAGACCGGCACCGCGTGGCCATCGAGGCGGTGGCGGTAGCCGAGCAGCGGCATCGCCGAGACAGTCACCGCGTGGTCGTCGACGAACAGCCCGACCATCAGAGCTGCGCGGTCGGCGCGGACGAACGTGAAGTCATTCATAGACCTCCTTGGGTGTTGGACTGGTGGGCGCCCAGCCCGCGGTAGTCAGTCGTCGGTCAGCGAGTAGAGGGCCCGGCCACCGACCAGCGTTCGCCTGGCCACGGTCGGCCATCGATCGGCCATCGAGCGGAGGGCCTGGTTCACGTCGGTCACGGTGCCCGCGTACCCGAGCTCCTTCACCAGGTACGACCAGACCTCGCGGGGAGACCGCTGACCGCCCAACTGGTCGAGCACCAGCATGAGTACCGCAACGGTGGGAGTGCTGGTGATCACGATGTCTCCTCTGGGTTCATACACTCCTTGGTTGATCGTCAGCCGGGCCGAGGGCTCCGGCGGGGTCTTCCTGGACCTGGGAGAGGGCGGCCGGTACTCGGCGCCCCGGACGGGGTCTCGTGTCGCGGGAGACCCCGTCCCGCGTCGCCGTAGGGCCACCGCGGCGGCTAGCTGGTGGCGCCGGGCGGGAGCCACTCGCGCGGCCACCACGGTGCATCCATCGCGGGCGGTCCGTCGGGTGCCGGCGACACGTTGAGCGGGGGCCGCGGGGCGTTCGCCGCCCGGCGGCTGATCTCCAGGGCCGCGCCCAGGGGCGTCGTGAACTTGTACTCGCCGTTCTCGTCGGTGATCAGCGCGGTGAACGCGGTGCTCTCGCGGTACACGGGTTGGCCGTTCACCGTCACCCACTCGCCCGGCGGGAACTCACCCAGCCCCTCCAGCTCTCGCTCGATGGCGTCGCAAGCCTCGTCGATCTCGTCGTCGTTCATGGCCTTGGTCTCCTCAGCGGTTGGCGGTTTGTGCGGCGCGGAGCCGGTCGACCTCGGCCAGCAGGTCGTCCACGGCCTGGTCGAGCGTGTAGATCGTTCGGTGTTCGTCGTGCCCAGACCCCTGATCGCGGCCAGACGCTCGTCGCTGATCGGTTCGGGCGTCACGCCGGGTGTCTCTTCGCCGGGCTGATTGGTTCTGCGAGATGCGGGGCTCTTCTTGCCCTTCCGGGGTTCTCGTGGCGGCGGTATGGCCGCTCGGATGGCCCACGCCACGCCCGCCGCTATCACGGGGCTGAACTGCTCCATTCCATGCCCGCCTTGATCAGTTATTGGTCTGTTCTCCGGGGTGTTGTACTGGTGATGGAACGGGGAACGGGCTCCGGCGGAGAGACGCGCCCCCTCCGGCCCCCGGGGGGGGTAGGGGGGATCCCCCCTCCCCCCTACAAAAAGAGATCTTTCTTCTGGCCCGTTCCCCCGTTCCATGGGGGTCTTCATATGCTCTGACCGGCCAGGCTGATAGAACGGGCACCCCCGTTCTATGCCCGTTCCGTGGCCCGTTCCGCCCGTTCCTGGGGGGTGTTTGGGGGAATTTTTGGGGCTGGCTTGTTCGGGTATTTTTCCGGTTGTGAGTTGGCTTTGTTTCTGGTGGATGGAACGGGCGCAGAACGGGCCCAGAACGGCCGCCGGAACGGGCGCCACGTCAGGCCCGTTCCACTGCCGTGCTCTGCGCGGGGTTCAGCTTGTTGCCGCCGCTGACCTTCTCGTCGGTGCCCTCGCCGATCCCCAGCTCGTCAAGCAGGCGGGCGGAAATGGCATCCGGCAGCCGCTGGTAACGCGGGCGAGGCCGGGACTTACCGTTCTCAGCGACCGTGCTGGTCACGTACGCCTGGATCCAGTCGACGTTTCGATCTCCGGAGCTTTCGCCCTTCATTTCAGGGAGACGCTTTGCCTGCTCTGCAAGAGCCGACTTGGTCTCGGTCCTCGGGTCGAGCTTGTTGCCCGCATATCTCTCCCACCAGGCCGCGAGGTTGCCGACGTTCACCCACACCCGGCTGGGAGCGTCAACACCTTCGCTGGGAGCCGGGGCCACCAGTACCGGGGAGACCACCCCGTAGTGCGGGGTCTGGTTGATTCGGATCGGCAGGGCAGGAGCGCCAAGGGCCATGAGGGCGGCCGGGATCAGCTTCATAGTGAGGGCGTTCTCGTTGCCGGTGTCCACCTGGCTGGAGACCCACGCGTCTACACGCTCGACGTGGCTCGGGTCGTCGGTGACGTCGGACAGGATGCGCGCCCCCACACGGAGGATGGCCATCTTGTCGTGGTGCCGACCGCTGCTCTTGCGTAGCTTGGTGAACTCCGACAGCCGCTCCTCGGCCGCCTTGAGGATCATCTGCACAAGGGTCCCGGCGTAGATCGTCAGACCGTGCTCCCCGGAGTACCGGTTCCTCAGGTCCACGATGTCGTCCCATTGGGGCTTGGTCGGGTCGTGCAGGCTCATCCGGCCCTTAGGGTTGGGGAGCGAGGCTGACACGATCCGGTCGTTCATGGCCTTGTCGTCGAGGAGGCTGGACCCCTCCATCGAGATCCAGACCGGGGCGAGCAGCTTCGACCGCACGGTCGACGTCCGGTCCTCGCCCTTCTTGTCCACCGCCCCCTCAGCAGTGGCCTGCCTCAGGACCTCCTTGACGTGCTCGATGTCGTCGGCGTCGTCCACGTGCACCGGGGCACCTCGATGGGCGGTCAGGGAGTCCCGAATCGATGCGCGGGTCCCGATGCTCCCTTCCTTCGCGCGGTTGCCGAACAGCTGCTTAATCAGCTGCGCGAAGCCCGTGGTCTTGCCGGACTCGCTGGCTGCCTGAACCAGGAAGATCGGGAACATCGAGGTCCGCTGCATGAGCTGGCCCTTGACCACGCCCGCGGCGAGCCACGAGGTGAACACCGACGTGAACTCCTCGTCGTGGAAGGTCAGCACTTCCCGCAGGACCTCCCTCGTCTCCTCCTCGGTCTTGTCGAACCCGTAGAAGTGATCGACCAGTTTGCTGACGGCCAGGTGCTTGGCGGGCCGGACACCGGCCTTCCGGTTGACCCCGTTCCTGGTGATGGCGCCCTCGTACGTGATGAACGCCTTCGCGGTGTCGTCCCAGCCGAGGTGACTGATCACCCGGCACTCGACCGGGTTCTGGGATCGCAGCAGCTTCATCAGCCGCACGCCCGGCTTCCCGCGCTGGGCCCGGTCATCGCTGAAGATGAGAGAGCACTGATAACCCATAGCCCACCCGCTCAAGGTGGCCGTGCTGTTAAGGACCTCGGCCGGCAACTCGACGTCGCGGAAGGTCTTGCCGTCGTCCCGGATCAGGTCGACGGTCCAGACGGTCCTGCCGTCGGCAGAGCTAACGCTGGTGGCCTGGACCTGGAAGTCGGAGAATGGGACGATCTCCGACTCCGGTCCCCTCTTGCCCATGTAGTCCCGGCGGGTCTCGTACCCGAAGTGACCACGTCGGGGCTGCAGGTACCCGGTCCGCTCGGTCATCCCGGATTCCTGCTTCTCGGACTCCTTCGCCCACATTCGCTGGAGTTGATCGGCGACGACCTGATCGGGCTGCGGGTTGTCAGAAGCCCGCTCGTAGTTCAGGACGAGAGCCATAGCAACCTCGAATGGCACGCCGGACCTGACGAACATCTCGGCCGCGCCGCCCGCGACCGACAGGCTGTTGCCGTTACCGCGACCGGTCGCTGAGGGCTTGACGAGGGCGTTGATGTACCAGGGCTTTTCGGGGTCCACGTCGTGAGGGATCGAGGGAACGTCCGGAAGGTTCTTCGTCTTGGGCTGATCCTTGGCGCGCTGCTGGAGGCCGTCAATCCACGGCTGAGGCAGTTCTGGGAACTCATCGACTCGCGGCACCCTGTCCGCCTCTACACCCGACGGCGTGTACCACTTCTCGGTCATAGTGGCCTTCGAGGCGTCGTCGACTGACACCACGGACGGCCACGCCACGATGAAGCGGTACTCGTGGTGAATGATGTCGACGTGTGATCCATCACCGTTCAGGTGAGAGGGCCAGCGCAGTCCAGGCGGCACCTGAAACAGCAGCTTTCCCGACGGGTTGTCAGCGCCCCGCTTGGTCCCTCGCCAGGTCGCCGGAAGCGGCCCCCATTCGGCCTCAGCCTTCGCAACCTCATCGGCGCCCTTCTTGTCACCGTAGTGATCAATGTCGATGGCGATGACGTTCTCAGGCAGCCGGAGCCCGATGTTGGTGGAACTCTCATGGCTCCAACCATGAAGGCGGCTGTCCTCGGGCCAGACTCCGGAGTGTTTTTCGCCTGTGAACCCGGTGGGGACTGGGATCTTGGCGTGCTTGGGCAGCCGCAGCGTTCCGAGCCACCCGGCGTCTCGATACTGGGCGAATGACTGGGCGAACGGACCCTTGCTCGGTGCCATTGCGCACCCCGGGCGGTCGCATTGAGCCCTGGATTGTCCGGGGATCACCGCTGTGGTTTCCTGGTGGAGGATCATAGAGAGCCTTTCGTTTGTTCCTTTGCTTGCGGTGGGTTGCTCTCGCGGTTTCTTCGGTTGTGCAGGTCTCCTTTCCAGTGTTCCGGCGTCGGGGTGGTAGCCGACGCCAAATTCCTTGAGACAAGCCCTCGGTTCGCCTGGCCGCGACGGGGGGCTTCGTCATGTCGGCGTTATTGGGCCTGGCCTTTGCGAGGGCCGAACAGGAGTCGGAGCAGCCGCCTGTACTCGGCGGGCGTCATCGGGCGCGCGTCGTTGAGAACCATCACTTGGTCACCTCGACACGCTCGATAAGCTCGGTGTACTCAACGCCGAGGGCATCTGCCAGGCGACCGATGCTGATGAGGTCTGGCGACTTAACGCCATAGAGCCAGTGATTCACGAGGCTGACAGACCGCCCGAGTCGCGCGGCCAGCTCCTTACGGCTGACCCCTCGACTCACCTGGGCCTGCTTCATGGCCGCGCGGCTGAATTGCAGAGTGGGCATTGTGGTGATCCTCCGGTGAGTGTTACCGTCACCGGCCTCGGATTCCGCTGCCCAATACCCGCCCATGGGGCGAGGCGGGTGGCTGCACCCTGCTGCCGTACCACCCCATGAAACTATGCTGCCCGGGGGTGCCACAAGTCTTACCCCGTTGGGCCGTTCTGCCGTTGGGCTGTTAGCACGACGGGCCTGAGGCATCCTGACTGTTGGACTAGAAGGGCGGAACATCCTTCATATCACGAAAGACCTGCGATTCCTCTTGCAGTCCCCGACGGCCCAGCTCGTCGGCAGTCAGCAGGCGCCTTTCGGGAGCCACGCCAAAAACGATGCGCACGAGGTGATGGCGCTTAACCTCACTAGAGAACCGCGAGGTGCGCAATTCTCGCAGTACCTCTGCGATGTGATAGTCACTACCCTTACCCACAGCCGCGAGCACGGCGTCACCGTCGGGCGTTCCCGGCCCGCCGAATTCGCCAACAAGGCGTATAACTACAGCAGTTCGGTACCGGCCAATCTCACGAACGATTCGATTGGAGTCGTTCAGCAAAGTAGCGCTTCGAAATGCGTTGACAACCGGAACACAGTCCTTGCGCAATCCCCTTATATACACACCGACATCCTTGCCGGAAATGAACGAGATCAGACGCTGGGCTAGGTCGTGGCCATCAAAATACTCTTCCGCCGCCCTTCGCAGCGCCACAACCAAAGAAGGAAGCTTCTCGGCACTTTGGTTTTTCGAAACCCAATAAAGGAGGCTCGTCAAGACGGGGTCATCCTTGTTGTCTCCGACGGCTTCAATCAAGGGAACAAGCTCACGGACCGGCTTCTCGGATGCCCATTGCACGAAGGGCGTGTATGCCATGCCCGCCGTGGAAAGAGCACTGAACACCTGAGGCAGCCACTCCGTCAAAGGCTTTCCAGAACGGCCTTCGATGAGCTCTACTACGTCGTCCATTCCGGCGTTGCGGAGTGGCTCTATGATCTCTGGCGGCAGATTCCACAGCCACTCGGGCGGGCTGAGGTCCGGCTTTTCCACTAGGAAGGAAGGAACTGGGATAAAGGGCGGCGCGGGAGTCGCCACCTCGACCGTCGCAGGCGCCTGCGTGGGCTCAAGGCGTCCACGCCACAGAGCCTGGTCGAGGTCTTCGCTGGACAGGCTGATGCCATGGGCACGGGCGTAGTCAGCGCACGCCTGGACGAGCGCCAGGAGCTGGGGCAGCTTCAGCGGGCTCTTGCCGTTCAGCTTGTCGTGGATCGTCGAGCTGCTGAGGCGACGGCGGGGGCCTTGCTGCTCGGTAAGGCGCTCCAGCTCGCGGACCGAGGGGTTACCAGCCCGGACGCGCAGCCGGCGCAGGTGCTCGGTCAGGTCTTCCGCAGACAACAAGCCTCCTTCGCAGGCTGGGCAGGGTCCGCGGGCGTCCGGGACTGTCCGGGGCCGTCCAGAACTGTCCGGCCGTGCCCATCAGGGTAGGCGTCGCCACGGACAAACGTCCGGCTTTCCCCGGGTCCGTCCATGATCCTCGCCATTCGGCGCCCGGACAGCTTCTCTGGAGTCAACGCCCCGGAGTGGCCTGGGCGTTGAACAGGAAGGTCCCGAGAACACCGATGAACGCCCAGCCCCCGCGCAGCGCCCCGACGACCTGGCCCTACGTCGCCCTCGTCGTGCTGCTGTCCGCCATCGGCAACAACTGGTCCCCCTCGGGGGTCCGCACTCTCGGCTACACCCTGGTCGCCCTCGTGGCGGTGGGATACGCCGTCCGCGACCGGTGACACCGCGCGGGGGTGGTCCGACGCTCGGACCACCCCCGCGGTCAATCAGATAATCCACCACCTGGCGCGCTCACGACGGCGCATCTCTTGCCTGATCTCATCGCGAGACCGACCCGCACGTTCCAAGCGGCGGCGTACAGCTTCATCGGCCCGTTCCGCCAGATAGTCAGAGATGACCCAGTAGAGGAAGGCCACACAGACCAAGATTGAGAAAGTGACCATGGAGTCGTTGATGATGCGTTGCCACTGAAGGTGCCAGACAACCTTTAGGGGAATCGCTGTGAGGAGATTGACGGCCAGCCCGATCCCCACGCCCTCGATCCAACGTCCAGCACGACCAGACACAGTCCCCCCATTCTTTGAACGCTGAGCGTGGTGCTAGAGGTGCATCTGCGTCGCCGGGAAGTAGCAGTCCCCCGTGCGGTTGGCGTGCTCCGACTTCCGAGCGAGCAGCTCGTCCATGCGGATGCGTCCATCCAGCACGCAGAACAGGTCGCCACCGTCCATCGTGACGAAGGATGTGGCCTGGCGGAACAAGTCCTTGCCGCCCTCGGAGAACCCGTTGACGCTGACGAACAGGCCCAAGGCGTTCTTGCCCTTGAACCGGACCTTTCCGTCGAAGTCGCGGAGGTGCTTGGCCTCGACCGTGCCGGCCAGCCACTTCGCTTCAACGATGTAGTGGTTAGTGTCGTGGTAGATCGAGCCGTCGATCTGCTCCCCGCTGAGGCTGTACGCCAGCGTCGGCTGAAGGTCAAAAAGGGTGAAGAGCCGGTGCAGGAAGCCCTCGAACTCGATCCCCGCTCGCTGCCGATCGGTCATGCCGTGGAGACTCAGGAACTCCTGCCGCAGCTCGTCGAGCACCTCGCTGAAGCCGCGGGTCTTCGCCACCTGGTCGCGGTGGGCGGCCAGCTCGGCGGAGAACTTCTCCCGCTCCTCCGCGATCTCGGCGTGACGCCCTGCCCACTTCTGCAGGTTGGCCACGGCGTCACGCGCCTGGGTCAACAGGTCCTCGGCGTCCACCTGCTTGGTGAGGTTCGGAAACGTGTCGAGCTTCGAGATGTCGGTCATCATCTCGACCGTCAGCTCACGGTACCGCTTCTCCTCGGCCATCAGCAGGCTGACCAGCTGGTTCGAGGTCTCGCGCTTCGTGACGCCGTTGGAGAAGTCGAGCCGAGCGAACAGCTCGGGGTGGTCACGTAGGCGACGACGGATGTCCTGCTGGTAGGCGTTCCTGTTCCAATTGATCGTGGTCAGCGCCTCGACCAGAGCCCCGTATGCGTCCGGGTGGATCTTCTTGCCGGTCAGACCGGACTGCACATCTGTCATGGCTCGCCTACCTTCAGACGCCCCGACGGCCGCACTGCCGTCTCCCTGATAGCCCATCAGAGTGTATCGGGCGAGAGCGGCATCACAGACCCTTCAACCCACAGTGGACCTATGGCCACAGGTGGGCACGAGCTGGCTCTCCGCCAGCCCGCCGCGACGCGCGGAGGGGGTGCCCGCAAGCTCTTGTACGGCCCGGGCACCCCAGGCGCGGCCCTGCCGCGAGAGGTCGCGGCCGGGCCTACGGAGCGTCAGCGTTCTGGCCGGCGGTCAGCCCGGGTCGGGCGGTGTCCAGCCCTGGCGCCGGAGCACCGCCGCAACGTCCGGCGCCTCGAAGTGGTCGCCTTTGAGGATCTTCCCGTCGTCGCGGCGTGCGACCTGGCCGTCGGGCCCCACCTTGGTCATGTTGGAGCGGTGGATCTCGGCGATCACCGTGTCCAGGTCGATGCCGTGTACCAGGGCCGTGCCGTACGCGACGTAAACGACGTCGGCCAGCTCGCGTGCCAGCTGATCAAGCGGCCCAGTCACCGAGACCTCGGCGACCTCCGCAGCCTCCTCGGCGAGCAGCTCCCAGCGGTGTGCGCCGACGTCGGCCGACACCTCCGTCGGCGTGCTGCGGGCGTCGAGCCCGAAAACATGGTGAAACTCACGGACCAACCCTGCGGGCGACGGCGTACCACTCATGCCGCCCACCGTAACGCCCATCTATGACAGGGGACTTCCCCTACCACTCGACTGATGAACGTTGCATGAGGGCAACAGCTACGCCTCGTCCTCCGGACTACGAGGCGAAGGCCATTCGAGCTCCACAGGTGACCACTCCCGCTCGCGAGCCCGCTCGGACCAGACAGCGTGGAGTAGGTGGTTGCGGAGGTTCGACTCCGCTGCCGTCTCTCTGGCTCGCTCGGCAACGTGCAAGTCGAGGTCCTCTGGCAGGTAGGTGGGCGGCAGAGTCGCCCACTCAGCAAAGGTCGGCGCCTGCGGGGGTGAGTACCTGAGCACAGTCGGGGACCCACCCCGCTGTGTGGGACTGAAGAGGATGCGCGTCTCCCAAGCAGTACCGCATCGCAGCAGTCCTTGCCTATTGAAGGCCACCCCCGACAAGAACCAACGCACAGTTGCGATGCACCACTGATGATCTCCGATGCGATACGCCTTCTGCTCTCGGACAGAGTCCAGAGTCGCGGTCGGCTGGAACAACCAGCCCCAAGACTCATCGACCGTCGGCGTGACCGACGGGTCCGGTTCAGCGTCAAGCTCGTCGATCGGGGTAGTGAGGGCTTGCAACCTAAACCCGGGTCGGCGCTTTCGGCCGGGACCCATCACCTTCCATGCGCGAAGAGACACGGCCCGTTCGCCCCCGGGGGTCGACAGAACCGTGCGGACATCGTCCTCATCTACTTCGGCTTTTGTGGTGAAGTGGTCGACAAGCTCTTCCAGGCTCGTCAGATGCACGAACCTATCTTCAAGGCCGCGCAAGTCCTGACTCATTGGCGAGGGGTAGGCGTCGCCTCTGCCGAAGTCCTTCCAGTTCTTACTTACGAAGTAGACCTTCTCTCGTGGGTGCTCTCGCGCATACTCGACCGCCGTGAGCCAGATCGCCGCGTCCCTCCCGCCGGTCTTCACGGCGTCGCCGCCTGCCGTCACGGTCACCGCCTTACACGGGGGCAGCTGGTTGGCCTCTCGGAACAGCGCTTCACGCAGGGCCGTGTCACTGGTCGGCAGCACGTCGACGACCTCCTGATACCTCCGTCGCCAGTGCCTCAGGAACGGCTCGATGTCGAGCGGGGGTATACGTGTCGTATGTCCGTCCGGTGTCGCCCTCCGCAGGCGTTCAAGCGCATCCACGGCCGCCTGATGCTTCTCCCGGTACGGCACCGCGCGATGTGACACCAGCTCCTCCAGCACGACCCACGGCACGGCAACGGTGTCCACTCGTGCCCTACTGAACGTCTGCAGAAGGTCGGTGCTGACGCTGTCCAGCGCGAAGCTGTGCAGGATGTTGGTGTCCAGGATGATCAAGGCAGGCGGCTCCGTCCTACTGGGTGATCTCGTCGCATAGCGTGCCAGGGAGTCCCGCTCCGCGTACCGGTTTTGTGGACGCCCGCAGCGGCCGACGACGCCGAGGCTCGTCCGGCGTGGTGAGTGGAGACAGTGGGTAGCCTCGGCGCAGCCCAACTCACGCGCCGGGGGGACCCGATGGCCGCACGTGCCACCGCTGCTGTTGCTTTGACCGCGATCCTCGCGCTGGCTGGATGCCGCGCCACAACGACGTCATCGAGTCCCGACGGCACCGCCCACGGAGCGCCGGCTGAAGCAACCACCAGCCCGGCAACAACCTCGACGGCGGGCGGTCACCTGGAGGTGGGTCCCGGCCCGCAGGCGCACTACACCGTGCAGGCGCAGCCCGCCGCAGGCTCCTGTCACTACCGCTACGAGAACGGACAGCCGCTGCCTGACCTCAAGTGCACGCCAGGCGCGATCTCACCAGCCGTGACACAAGCGTCCATCACCACCACTATCTGCAAGACCGGATACACGGCCACCATCCGGCCGTCGTCCTACGTGACGGGCAAGGAGAAGACCGCCAACGCGGCCTCCTACGGCTACACCGGCCGGATGGGCGACGCCGAGTACGACCACCAGATCAGCCTCGAACTGGGTGGCGACCCGAACGATCCGCGGAACCTATGGGTGGAACCTCCCTCACCTGGACACAAGGCCGGCTCGGGGCCGAACAACGACAAGGACAAGATCGAGAACCGCCTGCACACTGCGGTGTGCGCGCACACCGTCACCCTCGCCCGGGCCCAGTCCGCGATCGCAATCGACTGGACGACCGCACTCGCAAGCTTGGGGCTGTCTTAGCCACAGCGAGGATGCGGCGCGCACTTCGGGTCCGACGGTGCGTTCTCAGGTCGGCGGGACGGCGACCCTGGCCGCTGCGATCCTCGCCAATCGAGCGCGAGTTATACACTCAAGCTCTCTAGCTCGGAGAGCTGTCGCTTATATTCGGCAGCGACCTTCTCGGACCTGCGCACCGCGTGAAATACCCTCGCTTGGTCCCAATCGATCAACAACCGGTCACTCTTACTTGCGTTGCAGAATCGGCAGGCTGGGACCAGGTTAGACGGATGCTCCCATCCCCCGTGACTGGCCAGTGAGCGGACGTGGTCCACCTCCGTGGCTGGCTCGCCGCAGTAGACGCAGGGGCCCTCGCTCCTGATTCTCTCGTACTCTGCAGCCGAGACCGGTCCAGCCACCTGTGCAGCCAGTTTGCGAGCCCGGTAGGCGTTTCCATTGGCTCTGGCGATGGCGGACCGTACGTCGGCTGGAATTTGCCGCCACCAACAAGGACCGCATCTGGTCGTCCGTCCCCAAAAAGTACCTCCACAGTCGGGGCACTGGCGGTCGGACTTGCGACAGTCGTTGCAGAGGCTTCGGTCACCCCAGTAGATGGCGCTGCAGTCCTTCGCGGCGCATTCCCTTTCGACCGTCCGGCAGGCCACGCAAAGGAGCGTGGTACCTCTGTAGACGCTCTCGCAGCCGTTCCGCTGGCACCGCCTCTCGACAGCACGGTGGTCCCAGCAGCGCGACTGGGTTCCGCGATAGCGCGTGGTACAGCCCCGCTCCACGCACTCACGCTCAACAGACATGCACGGGCGACAGTTCAAGGCGTTGCCGTGGTAGACGTTCCCGCAGCCTTCGGTGGTGCACTCGCGCCAGGTTTCCCTGCACCTGGAGCAGAAGCGGTTGGACGCCCTGAAGCGGTGATGACATTGATCCGCTGCACACTCACGTTCGGGGTACCGGTGCTTGGAGCAGAAGCGGCTGCCGGCCGACCAGAACTCAGCCCCGCAGTCCGCCTCCGAGCAGTTCACCCACTTCGCCCGGTGGCGTGTGCAGAAGCGGTTCGTCGCAGTGTATGTGCGCTCGCAAGTTGGTTCTTCGCAGGTGCGCTCTCGCGGTGCCATGGCCCCCCCGGCTCGTCGTTGAGAGGAGCGTAGAGGCGGGGTACGACAGCGCGCCGTTAGCCGGCCAGGGGGAGCTCCGACGTACACCCGGCATAGGTGCGTCCACGCCCGTGTCAGGTGACCGTCCGAGTCAACCGCGACGGCGTACTTCAGGCCAACGTGTGCCTTCTCGTAACCAGTGGCAACTAACCAGCTACGAAAGTCGGCTTCCGCCGTTACCATCGCGGCATGCCAGGGGAAGCGATGCACATCAAGGGGGCGGAAGGTGCAAGACGGGCAAAGCAGTGGCTTGACGCTACCACTCGGGTTCGCAGCTCCTGGACCAACGAAGACTCGGTGATGGCCTCGCGCCTGGAGTTCAACTGGCCCCATGGCGAACAGCAGCCGTATTCATTCGACGTCGGCGGGATCCTCAGCGGCGGAGAATTCGAGGGACACTTCTTCGTGGCCGAGTGTAAGAACTATGACTCGGCGAGCGACCAGGGGATGCACTACGACGACTGGGTAGCTAAATGTTACCTGACTCGCCGGGACCACGGGCGGCTCGCCGACCACTTCATGTGGATCACCTGGCACCCATTCCGTCAAAACACTTGGAAAGAGCTTCGCACGTCCGACGCGGTAACTAAGGGCCTTCTCAATCCTCGCAACTTGAAAAGGGTCTTTGATACCGAAGACGAAGACCAAGCTAAACAACTGATCGACCAGCAGCTTGTCACGGACGTCTCCGAACGCCTCTGGCTCATCGTTCTCGACAAGAAGCAAGAGAAGCTTGTGATCACGCCGCAGCATCGCGCACTCATCGTTGCGCACCAGATCGAGAGGGGAGAGTTCTGATGAGTGAATACTCTGTCGCCATCTCCAATCTCATGGGAGACAACCCGGCGCGCAATGTGGAGTCGATCAAGAGGGCGGTGATCGCCAACTTTCGATCGTCCGATGAGGCGGTACGCATCGAGTCGACCGAATACTTTAACCACACCTACGCGCCGGACCTGGTGCTCCGATGGGATGGGAGCGAGGAGGAACGGCAGGTCTTCCTTAGAACCAACACGAATCCGCAGTACCTCAGGGAGGACGTTGAGGTCATCTCGGAGCGACAGCCCATCTTGATGCCACTGGCTCCGCTGCGAGATCGAACTCACGCTTTCGAGCTGGAGCGGGAGTCAGCGAACGCGAGGACACTTGTCGCCGACCCGGACAGCCTCACGACCCTGTCCGCAGATCGACGTGACCGCCCAGTCGTGGGCTTGTTGTCCCGTGCCGTGCTGCAAGGCGGCAAGGGCGTAGTGGATCAGGAACGGGCCCGGTCGACTAGTTACACCGTAGAACTGGGTTTCGCCGGAGCTCAGCGTGCGGAGGTCGACAAGACGCGGGATGCCGTGCAGGCAGCGGAGTCACTGCTGGACCCATCTCACGCCGACCAACTCACTCGATTGTTGCACGCCGTATGGCTGGGCTCGGGCGCTTCCCCAGCAAGCTTCCCCGGTGCGACAGACGTCAGGGCCGACCTGGACGCCGCTGGCCTCCAACTACTACTCGAAATTGCCCGTACCGACGATAACGAGTTCTGGAGCCGCATCGGCCGTGGCGTCACGCTTGGCCGGCTGTGTGAGCTTAACGTCCCCGCCAGCTCGGAGAACTTGCAGAGACTCCTGAACCTGAACCTCGACTGGTTCAGGGCGAAGAGCTGTTTGGTGTCTGATACGGCCCTGACACATGAGTACGGGTCCGAGCCACGCTGGTTCACACAGGCTGGGCTGTTGGGTTTCACCACGGACCGGTACCAAACGTTCTTCTCAACAGGGCCAATCTCCTCGTTGCCCTCCCTGGAGCACGAAGAGATCGAGGAAGTGGACCTGGCTGAACTGCTCGACAGAGCCGATGCCGCCGGGGTAAGGATCAGCGAGCTGGTCATCGAGTCCGCCGCGGGCGGTCAGATCGAGTACACGGCACCGCAATACTCGTCCCTCGGACGTGAAGAGATCCTGGGCGACCTGCGAGGCGCACTCGGGCGACGATCTTCGGTCAAATCGGTAGCCATAGCTGTAGGCGGCGGCAGTCGGCATATTTGGTGTGACCTGATCAAGCGGGCCGCATCTGGGCGCACGACGGCCACCTTCCACCTTTCAGAGTTCATGGCCAGCGCGCTCCCGATGTTGACTTTCCTCCGGCGGAGTGAATACGCACAGATCACGCGACTCACCGAGCCCCTGGATCTGCCGCCTCTCACGCTGCGTTGGACGGAGGGGGACGCCGACGCGGAGGAGTGATGAGGCGGTCGCGTCACCGCTGCATGTGCTGGACGATCTGACGCGGTCGGCCTATGCGACGAGCATGACGTCACGGTTACCCGAGGCCAGTGTCAGACCCTCGACCTAGCCTGACGGAATGGACGCCGCAACGGTCATCGCCCTTGGTCTCTCGGGGGCAAGCACAGCAGCCGCTTCGTGGGCACTGGTGTACGGGCACGTTCAGGCCCGGAGTTCCGTCACCGCCATCGCTCAGGCCGACAAGGCGCAGCGGGAACAGAATGAGCCGCAGGTCGTGGTGGACATCCGGCCGCGGCACCCCACGTCACCTCTCCTGGTTCTCACTGTCGAGAACATCGGCCCCACGGTGGCTCGCGATGTTGGTATCACGTTCGACCCTCCACTTCGCTCGACCAATCCCGAGCGGGAGGAGACGCTGGCCCGAGTCGTGGGCCGGACCATTCCGTCGCTGCCTCCGAAGCGCTGCCTGATGTACATGGTCGACGTCTCGCATACCTTCTTCAATGCCGGGCTACCGACTGCGTACACGGCGACAGTCAATTGCACCGGCCCGTTCGGACCGGTCGAGCAGGCCCGGTATGTGATCGACCTGGCCGTTCTGGCCGAGAGCGTCTTCGCCAGCGAATCCGTTGAGGCCCGGCTGGGCAAGGTGGTGGATGCCATCGAGGAGGCGGCCAAGACGCAGAGCGCGCAGGCTGCGGCACTCAAGGGCATCGAGAAGCTGATGCATGACAGGTGGAACCGGGTCGCCCCGGAACTCCCGCCTCAGCAGGAAGAGCCGCCCACCGTGTAGGTCTTCCAGTAGCGGTGGACCTGCTCACGGAAGGCCGTGTGCTCCGGGTTGCGGCCAGAGTGGCGCAGGGCCCAGTCCTGCACGTCGGCGAAGTCCTCGGAGGCAGGCGACAGCGCCTTGGCGTCGTACGCGCCGTACAGGATGGCGCAGGCAACACACTCCATCTGGAACGTGATCGGCGGAGTGGACTCGTCGTCGTCGGGCACGATCCGCCAGTCCACATAGCGCAGCACGGTGCGGCTCACATCGCCTCCCGGATCCGGTGCGAGGTGTTCGCCGTCGCCGCCCGAGCGCTGAGCGACTCCGCCGCAGTGGCCGGCCGAAGGTCCGAGCGTTGCGCGACCCAGATGCGACCGGTCTCGATGGGCCGTAGCTGGACGAGTTCACCGAGCATGTCGATGATCTCGCCCATGCGGCTGATCCGCTCGTCGTAGGCCGTGTTCCCGACCGTCAAGGTCTCGTCGTTGGCCATGGGTGCCCCTCGCGTCCGCGCCTGGTCCGTCTGATTCGACGGTAGGCAGCGGGCTGAAACACCATCAATTCCCTTCTACAGTTTTCTATGCGACTTACGCGAGAGAGTGAACCGCAGCCGTGATCAGGTCTCGCGCCTCGGCGCCGAAGACGGCTTGAGCGCTCAGCTCCCGGTGGGCGGTGACGTACTGTTCGACCTCGGTGGGAGCCATCACCTTGACCGCGGCGGTCAGCAGCTCGACGTGGACTCTCGCGTCGTCGAACACGTTGAAGGTCTCTAGCGGCCAGATCTGCCGTTCAGCGGCGAACGGGATCACGCCCAGGCTGACCGATGGCAGCGACATCAGGGTGAGCAAGTAGCCGAGCTGGCCGGCCATCGCCTCCGCATCACCAACGCGGTATCGCAGCACCGACTCCTCCACCAGGATCGCGAACCGGTGATTGCCGACGAAGAGCACCCGCGACCGTTCCATCCGGGCAGCCACCGCGTCGTCCACATCGTCGGGCGTCTTGTGGAAGCGGGAGATCTGACGCAGCAGCGCCGTGGCGTACGACGGCGTCTGGAGCAGCCCGGGGATCACGTTCGAGCAGTAGACCCGGAAGTTGCGCGTGCGCTGGTACAGCTCGCCGCGCTTCTGCTGGAGCTGCAGAAGTCCGCTTCGCTGGACGCGCCGCCACTCGACGTACAGCGAGTCCGCGGCCTGGGCGGATGCGACGAGGTTGTCAGCCTCGCGCCGGACCCCGCATGCCTCGCACCAGGCCCGGATGTCCGAGGACGATGGCGGGGTGGTCGCGTGCTCGATCCGGCTGACCTTCGACGGGTACCACCCCAGCCGACTGGCGAGCTGCGTCGCCGACAGCTCGGCGTCCGTGCGGATCTCACGCAGGCGGGCGGCGAGCTGTCGGCGGGCAGCCTGGACGGCTGACGATGGGGACTCGGTCATCGTGGTTCAGTTGATCAGATCGTGTACTGGTCGTGCGGCGTAGCCCGGTCCCAGACAGCCTCGAACGAGTCGGACACCGCCTTGATGAGTTGCAGGTCGTCGCTCAGTGTGTGGCCGACGAACGCGCCGTCGCCCGAGAATAGGCCGAACCGGATCAACCGGTCGTCGAACAGCCATAGGTCGTTGCCCGGCAGCAACAGGTCCGAGGCCAGGCAGCGCGGCAGCCACCTCACCTGCTCCCCCGCCATGACGTTCTGGAACGTGCACGAGTGCTCGTACCGGATGTACTCGGTGACCGGCTCCGAGACGACCCGGGCCCGCCGGACGACGACGCCCCGCGCCACCGCCTTGGCCACGCTGTCGTGGAATACGTTCCACCACTGCGCGCGATTGTCGAGGCTGTGCCGATGGCCCGCCCGCCAGGCGGCGAAGTCCGCGTCCTCGTCAGCCACGCCGTAGACGTCACGCATCTCCAGGTGGACGGCCGAGGTCTGGCACTGGGCGAGCAGGTCAGCGAAGGGCGGGACCGTCTGCGACATCACATGCCTCCCTGATCGCGGCGACCATCCGGGCCGGCAGCCGGACCACAGACTCGGTGTCCGGGATGCCGCCGGTCTCCAGACACTCGCGCTCCGTCTCCTCGTCGACGTTCCAGCCCTGGACGACGAGGTCGTTCGTCTTGGCGTCCACCCACACCGTGGGGCAGTTGTCACCGTTGGTGTTCGGGTCTTTAGCGATGAACCGTAGCGTCATGGCCTTCCCTACTCCCTCTGGTTTCTACAGACTTCTACGACCTTCACCCACCAGGTGATGCACCGTCAATACCACACGCAAATGGGCCTGTTGCTCGCGCACTCGGCTAGTCGTTGCTAGGTCGCACCTGGACTCGACGACGCCCAGGCTGCGCTACGATGTGCCCGTCGGCTGAAAAGTCGACACCTCTGGAGGACAGGCTGAAAAGTCGCTCCGGAGACTGGGCTTCCCCTATCTGACCGGTCGCTGATCAATTGAGGCTGATCGCGCCCGTTGACGCAGGTCAAGGCGAGGGGGGCAACCCTCCTGAACCGCAACTTTTAGCTGCACGTCGGCTGGCTTGTGTCAGTTGACGCCCGAGAACATCTTCGCGTTGCGTCCGCGTAGGTGTCTCGGTCCGAACCGTAAGGGCTCGGATCGAGGCTGCCTACGCACCCGATCTGACCCATGACAGGGAAGGTCAGAATCGGTGGACGGCACCGCCATCATCATCATTCTCGCCATCGCTGGCGTGGCCTCAGTGCTGCTCTTCGCGATCAAGGGCGTGCTGGACCAGGTCCCGGACGTCATAGCGTCCGCCAGTCGGGCACGCGACGCTTGGCACCGATTCCGCAGGGCTGAGACGCCGCCAACACCCCCGGACGGCCCGGCGCACCCGCCCTGCGAGTAGCCTCCGTGGATTCTGGCCCCCGGGCACAAGGGCCCATCCAGTTTGCCCCGAGCCCGGCGTCGATGCAGTGGCCCCGTACCCTAAGGGCACCGGGCCGCATGCCTGCGACTGAGCCCGCTGTTGCCCCGAAGCAGGGCTTCAGCCGACAGCCTCAGCTCTGGGAATGGCGTCATCGCTCATCCAGTCCAGGAACCCTCGCAGCGCAGGGATCAGCTCCTCACCGGCGCATTCTCCGCTCGCGAAAACCCAGGTTCGGCGATACGTCGGACCAGCCTCTTCGGCGTCGGCCGGTGGTGGCGGGGCGCTGAAGGTGTATCGTTCCGGCCCCTCTTCGTCCCCGACGAAATCAGTATGTGACTTTGTGATCACTGTCGCATCGTAGGCAGACGCTTTCACCATCGGCACATCGGAGACAAGGACCTCGTGCTTGACCCGCGCCTCCTCCCCCCCTTCATGGAGGACCAGATCCCTCGCATCTTTGACGCACTTGAACCGATGGTCCGCGCTGCTCTTCTTCCACCACTGATCGAATGTTTCCGTCCGCCCCAACTTCTTGGACTCGAAGTCAATCGTGTGACCGACTCTGCGAACCACGGCGATGGCTCCGACGAAGGAATCTTGGAACTCCTCTTGATCGTCGGTGAGCTCCTCCAGGATCTCCAAGTACTTCTCCGCCAACGCGAGCGCCTTGCGACTCTTCTCCAGCCTCATGGGTGTAGTCCAGCATCTCCGGGCTGATATTGCCTCCGTGGCACCCGTCCGGCGACACGGCGTTTGCCGGAGGACTGCTCTGTCAGTGCCTGATGGCACCATCTGCCGCATGGCGACAGAGGGCAGCGACGAAGTCCGGGTGGTCGAGGCATTTCAGAGATGGCTCGTGGCCGAGGGCTGGACGCTCGTCAAGAAGACCGACAAGGACGCCGACGTCGAAGCCGTACGGATCGATCAGCGACTGATCGGCGAGGCGAAGGGCCGCACCTCGGAGAGAGGCACCGACGCCGACATTGCTTATGGTCAACTGCTGCGCCGCATGACGTTCGACGAGCCGACTATCAGGTACGCCGTGATCGTGCCGACCTCGTCGGTCTGGCACGCCGAGCGCGTGCCTGCCAGCGTCCGGCGCCTCCTGCGGATCGACCTGTACGAGGTCACGGACGACGGCCAGGTGCGCCCGCGCACCGCGTAGCCACAGCGGGCCTCCGTGGCCCCTCCCGCGACCTCTGGGCACTATCTATCCGGCGCCAGCTACCCCCACGCTCGGCTACGAGACCGTCCGCAGCCAGCGGAGGGCCATCGTGGCGCGCTCGTCGCGTTACAGGGCGTCGATGACCTCGCGAAGCAACGCGTTCAACCACGCG
This sequence comes from Actinacidiphila rubida, assembly GCF_900110255.1. GTDB lineage: Bacteria > Actinomycetota > Actinomycetes > Streptomycetales > Streptomycetaceae > Actinacidiphila > Actinacidiphila rubida. The sequence goes on along the minus strand of NZ_FODD01000015.1, from coordinate 75,199 downwards.
CGAGGCGGGACGTCCTCCATCGTGATGAGGTCCTGGCTCTTGCGAATCTGGCGGTGCATCACGTCGTCGCCCTGAGCCTTAAAGTCCCTGAGCTTGAGGACATACTTCCTGTCCGTCTGCTTCCACGCGTAGTTGCTCGCCACCTGCTCGAAGGTGATCTTCGGTAGCCCCTCCGTGTTGAAGATCGGCGGCACGTGGTCGAGCACCGCCCTCAACAGTGCGTGGCACGCATACGGATGCTCGTCAGCAAAGTTGGTGTTGAGTTCGCGCAGCAGGCCGACCAGCTTGCCCAGGCCCCAGGAGGTGGAATCGTTCTTGGCCTCCAGCTCGTCGATGAGCGACTCATTCACGTATTGCGGGGCGGGGGCCGGAGCGGGGTCGGACGTTGAACTTGCCCACACCGACTGCGCGGGAACCTGCCCGTACATGGGGGCTGGGGTGTACACCTGCTGCGCCTCGGCCAACCACGCCTCGATCTGCGAGACGTACGCCTGGAGGTCCCTCACATCCGCATAGTCGGCGATCTCAGGTCGGATGCCTCGCGACCAGCCCCCGTCCGCAGAGCCTCCCCGAAACCCTCCGCCCCAGGTGGCCGGCTCATGAGCAAGGAGGTCCGGGAGCCAGCTCATAAACGTGTCGCTGATCGACGGAAGGGCATGCCTGACCGCATTAGGGCTAATGCGCACCTCGGTGACCGTGGACGACGAGATGGGCGCGTTGTGCTCCATCTCCACCATCACGCCCAGGACCAAGAGGAACGGGCTGCTCACAGAGGCCGAGAAGCGGGGAAGGTGCAGTCCTGCCGCCACCGTGAGGTTGGGTCGGCTCTCATCGGGCAGGAAGACGCGATCATGCTGAACCAGGCCGTACGTCGACCCGATGTTGCCTTGCGCGCCTAGCTTCGGCAGGGACGTGAGGACCGAGGCTGCGTTGATCTTCTCCCGACGCAGCGTTCGCCGTACGAAGTCCCAAGTCGGCCACTCGTTGTCCCTGAGAAACGCATCGGACATCACTTCGAGCAGACGCTGCTGGTCTGGGCTGAGGGGAGCGGACAGGTCGGTCACGGCACTTCCGATCGGGATGGTTCGTTGCGTGTCAGGGAACTCAAGGACCACCAGAGCGGGCTTCACTCGCTGGAGGCGAGGCCGTTCGCTGCGCCGATCCGGTCCAGCTCGTCGGTCCATGGGGAACCGTTCATCAGCTCGTTGAACGCCGCCATGCCGAAGTACATGAAGAAGAAAGCGATGTACGGCGACATCTCCATGGGGTCGCCCTCGATCCCGTAGGTGGGCTCCGCGAGCAGCTCCAGCTTGTCGAGGGTGTCCTTGTAGAAGCACCCGGCCGCAGTGAGTGTCGCGTGGGAGAGCTGGGTCTCGCTGACCCATGACTGGAACAGGCCGCCCCCAAGCCGCTCCAACAGGTTCTTCATGTTGTTGAACTGGTCGGTGGTGCCGCTAGGGATGACAGCATCACGCACAGCGTCGGCGGCCTCAGCGTCGTACTGGTACTCCCCGGCGTCCGCCGCCTCACGCAGCTTGGAGTGCGCATATTGGTGCGCCTTGTTCATCGACTCGACGGCGGCGTCGCCATCGCGCACGAGCCACTGGAGCTTGGCCACGTACTCGACCATGAGCCGGCGGTTCGGCGCGGCCTCGTGCGCCAAGCCGTTGTGGTGGAGGACAACCACTGCGGCGGCCTGCCGGTGGAGTGCCGCGAGGAAGCCCCAGCCGACCTGGAATGGTCGCAGCGCCTCGGGGGCGGGAGCATGGTCGGAGGCTCCGCTAAGCATGAGCTTGGTCAGTGCTTCGAGGCCAGGTATGGCCTTGGCGTTGAACGCGTCGACATCGATCGTCACGCACCGATTGTCCTACTTGCCAAGTCCGCTCTGCACCAGATTTCTGAGACGCGGTCAGGTGACCTCATGCTCGTCCATAGAGGCCCAGCGTGGCTACCCGGGCGAGGCTCAGTCGCCGGACTCGATCTGAGGCGGGTCGTCGTCGCGGGTGAGGAACACACGGTTGGCGGCGTCCTCAGGAGCCGGAGCCAACCCCAGCTCCCGCATGGCAGTCATCGACCGGAGCCGATCACGAAGTGCGGGGTTCTCGATCTCGCGAATTAGGGCAAGCGTCTCTTCGCGGCTGTGGTCAAGCTGAAGCTCCTGGCTCACCCGGAGCGCCTCGTCGGTCAGGCGCTTGTGTGACCGTTTCGACTGGAGGGCGAACGCACCCCCACAGGTCCCCACCAGCACGCCTCCCAGGGCCGTAGACGGCCCGACAGCGCCGCCGTGGTTGAGCAGGGCCAGGAGCCCACCGCAGAGCACGATGGCCGCTCCAGCGGTCATACAGACCCTGCTCAGCAACGAGACGCTCTTAGCTTCGCTCAACGCCAGCGCACGAACTGCGGCGAGGAAGTCCTCGCGAGGATCGCGTCTGGCCTGGTGGCCGCTCCCAATCGACCCGATATTCACGCTGGCGCCGCCCGTGACCACGATCCCACGGTTGTTGAAGGAAATCCTGCGAATAGTCTCCTGACCAGAGTCCTCCAGTTGGCCTTCCTCGTCCCCGGCAATCTCGTCTGCCATGAGCGCCCCCTCCTCCCGAAACAGGCTGGTCGCTACGGCGAGCCTGGATAGCTTCAACCGTAGCGACCGGTCCGACGGGGCGTCAGGGGACTACGCGACGAGGTCCATCCGGAATCGGATGGACCTCGTCGGCATAGGCGTGGGAACGCCCATGGTGACGCGGCCGAGCGCCGCCGCCCTGCGGGCGGTGATCAGCGAGCCGCTGCGGTGGCGGGCCTCGACGACCACGGTGCCGCGGGTCAGTGCGGCGATGAGACGGTTGCGGAGCACGAACCGGCTGCGGGTCGGATGCTCCCCGGGCGCCAACTCGCCGACCAGCAGGCCGTGTTCGGCGATGCTCGCGATGAGCGTGGCGTTGCCGGGCGGATAGGGCCGGTCGACGCCGCCGGCGACCACGCCGACCGTCGCGCCGCCGGCCGCGAGCGCGGCGCGCTGCGCGGCGCCGTCCACTCCGTAGGCGGCTCCGGACACCACGACCCAGCCGGCCGCCGCCAGACCGGAGCCCAGCAGCGCGGCCATGTGCGCGCCGTAGTCCGTGCAGGCGCGCGCCCCCACCACGGCGACCGAGCGCAGCGCCCACATCCGCAACGAGGGCCCGCCGCGGACCCACAGCCCGTACGGGCGCTGGTCGCCGAGGTCGTCCAGTTGCGCCGGCCAGTCGCCGTCGCCCGGGCAGACGAACCGGCCGCCGTCACGGAGGGCCGCCGCGAGGTCGGCCACCGGGTCGGCGCGCGGGGCGCGCAGCCGGTAGCCCTCGGTCCGCCGCGGGCTCGCGGCGGCCAGTTTCCGGCCCTCCCGTGCCGCAGCCACCGCCTCCTCGGCGCCGGTCTCGCGCACCGCTCGGCCCATCACCGCGTCCCCGGGGTCGGCGATCCGCGTGAGGGCGACCCGCGCGAGCCGCTCCTCCCAGCAGGCGGCCGCCTCCAGTCCGTCCCGGCCCGCGCCTCCGCCGCGGGCGTAGTAGCGCCGCAACTCCTCCACCACGGCCTCCCCCGCCGGGCCCGGCGGGCTCATGAGGTGCCCGCCAGGGTCGCGCCGCGGCTGAACCCGCTGCGGAGCTGGAGGGCGCGCAGGACGTCGTCGGGGTCCGGCCGGACGTGGCCGGCGAGGTCGGCGAGGGTCCAGGCGACCCGCAGCACGCGGTCCAGGCCGCGGGCGGTGAGCAGGCCGCGTTCCATGTCGCGTTCGGCGGCGTGCAGGGCACCGGGCGCGACCTGCCAGCGGGTGCGGATCTCGTGACCGGGCACCTCGCTGTTCATCCGCCAGGGCGTGTCCTGGTAGCGGGCGGCGGCCCGCTCCCGCGCCTGCAGGACGCGAGCGGCGACCTCCGCGCTCGACTCGCCCCTGCCGTGGCCGATCAGGTCGCTGCGGCTGACCGCGTCGACCTCGACCCGCAGGTCGACGCGGTCGAGCAGCGGGCCCGACAGCCGCGCCTGGTAGCGGCGCACAGCCATCGGCGAGCAGTCGCAGCCGCCCAGGAGCGAGAAGCGGCCGCAGGGGCAGGGGTTGGCGGCCATCACCAGCATGAAGCGCGCGGGCAGCCGCATCACCCCTCCCGTGCGCGCCACCACCACGTGCCCGGACTCCAGAGGCTGCCGCAGCGCGTCCAGCGAGCGGACGCTGAACTCCGGTGCCTCGTCCAGGAAGAGCACCCCCCGGTGGGCCAGGGAGACCGCGCCCGGCCTCGGCAGTCCACTGCCGCCGCCGACGAGCGAGGGCATGGTCGCGGAGTGGTGCGGCGCACAGTAGGGCGGGGCGTCGACCAGTGGGCGGCCGGGTGGCAGGATCCCGGCGACCGAGTGGACCGCGGTGACTTCCAGGGACTCCTGACGGGTGAGCGGCGGCAGGATGCCCGGCAGACGCTCGGCGAGCATCGTCTTGCCCGCGCCCGGCGGGCCCTTGAGGTACAGGTGGTGACCGCCGGCCGCGGCCGCCTCCAGGGCCAGGCGGGCGGCCGGCTGGCCCGCGACGTCGGCCAGGTCGCGGCGGTCGGCCGCGGCCGAGTCCCCGCCCAGGGTGCTGGCGAGCCCGTCCCCGGTGCCGCCGGGCAGGGTGAGACCGGCGAGCATCGGATCGGGCCGGCCCTCCAGTTCGAGCCGGTCCTCGTCCTCCTCGGGGACGGGCTCGTCGTTGAGCACGGCGACCAGCTGGCGCAGCGAGCGGATGCCGAGCACGGACACGCCGGGGACCAGCGATGCCTCGGCGGTGGTGCGCTCGGGCACCACCACGTGCCGGTAGCCGGCGTCGGCGGCGGCCAGGACCGCGGGCAGCACCCCGCGCACCGGCCGCACCCGGCCGTCCAGACCCAGCTCGCCGATCATCATCAGGTCGGCGATGGAGGACGGTGCGATCCGTTCGTTCGCGGCGAGCACGGCGCAGGCGACGGCCAGGTCGAATCCGGAGCCGCCCTTGGGGACGGAGGCCGGGCTGAGCCCGACGGTGAGTTTCTTCTGCGGCCAGGTCTCGCCGCTGTTGACGATGGCGGCGCGGACCCGGTCCCGGCTCTCGGTGAGGCTCTTGTCGGGCAGGCCGACCAGGGTGAAGGCGGCCAGCCCCGGTTCCAGATCGGCCTGGACCTCCACCACCACGCCCTCGACACCGACCAGCGCGACCGAGCAGGTGCGGGCGAAGCCCATCACGCCACCCCCCGGGCGTGCTCGACGCGCGCGGCGCCGCGTGCGGGCAGGGTGACCCCGACGACGTCGATGCGGACGCCGCCCGGTGGCGCGCCGCCGTGTTCCGCGGTCCAGCGTTCGGCCAGTACGCGCAGCCTGGCCACCTTGGCGGGCGTCAGGGCGGCCATGGGCGCCTGGAAGGGGCCCTCGCGCCGGGTCTTGACCTCGCACACCACCAGGGCGTCCCCGTCGGCAGCAAGGATGTCGATCTCGCCGCGCCGGCCGCACCGCCAGTTCCTGGCCAGGACGTCGAGACCGGCCTCGCGCAGCATCCGGGCCGCGACGTCCTCGCCGTAGCGCCCGAGCGCACCCTGTCCGTTCATGGCGGACCACCTCCGTCACTCTCCGTGAAATCACCGTGATCTCACTGTGACAGAGGGGTCCGCCCTCGCGATGATCTTGAAAGCCGCCCTGTGGACAACCCGGACGGCACGGACGATCCGGCAGCCCGGCCGCGGCCCTCGCGGGCAGCCCTACCCGTTGAACCCGGAGTCGTCGGACGGCAGGTCCAGGTCCGCCTTGTTCAGCTCCTCGATGTTCACGTCCTTGAACGTGAGCACCCGGACCTGCTTGACGAAACGGGCCGGCCGGTACATGTCCCACACCCACGCGTCGGCCATGGACACCTCGAAGAACACCTCACCCTGCACCGAGTGCACCTGCATCTCGTAGTCGTTGGTGAGGTAGAAGCGCCGTTCGGTCTCGATCACGTACTTGAACAGGCCGACGACGTCCCGATACTCCCGGTAGAGCTTCAGCTCCATCTCGGTCTCGTATTTTTCGAGGTCCTCGGCGCTCATGGCATGTTCCCCTTCAGCCGTACGTGCACCCATTGTGCGTCACACGGTCTCACGAGGGAGGCGAACTTCGACGCGGTCACCGCCGCCGCGTCACCAGCTTCGCCACCGGCTCGTACGCCGCGCCGCCCAGGATCAGGGCGGCACCGGCGATGATCATGGCGACCATCCAGCGCAGCGGGCCCTGTGCCGACCGGCCGCCGCCGGCCAGCGCGTCGAACGCGGAGGTCCTGGGAAGCATGCCCATCCTGCTCGGCGGCCAGGCCCGGGCGTCCACCCTGCCCTTGACGTCGCCGACCGGCACGGAACCGCTCTCGGCGTCCTCCAGGTGCAGCCGCGAGTCCTGGGAGACCGACCGGTTGTCGCCGAGCATGAACAGCTCGCCCTTCGGCACCGTCGTGTGGAAGGCCTCCACCGAGGCCGTGCCGCCGTGCACGTAGCTCTCGTCGACCGGCTTGCCGTCGACCGTCATCCGGCCCTGCTTGTCGCAGCAGACGACCACGTCGCCGCCGACCGCGACGACCCGCTTGACCAGCGGCGAGGTGCCCCACAGCTTGTCCTGGAAGACGACCACGTCGCCGCGGTGCACGTCCGAGGCCGAGACCTTCTGGGCCAGCACCTTGTCCCCGGGGTTCACGGTCGTCCGCATCGAGTCCGTCGGGACGGTGTAGGGGCGGTACACCAGCGCCGCCCAGCCGAATCCACCGAGGAACAGGGCGCAGCCGAGGGCGACGGCCAGTCCGGACACCAGGTGTCCCGACCGGCCGCCGCGGTCCCTGCGTATCGCGGCCGTGCCGCGGGTCGTCGTGGCGCTCATGGGCCCGAACCCTACCGGGCGGTACGCGCCGTGGTCAGCCCTTGGCCGGAGCCTTGACTGGACTGTTGCCCCGCAACAGCCGCCTCCTGCGCACCAGGACCAGCGGCGCCGCGCCGGCCAGCCCGATCGCTGCCGGAACGCCCGTGTTGGCCGCGTTGATCCCCGGCTGGGAGAAGGTGGACGGGATGGACAGCCAGTCCCAGCGGTTGATCGGCCAGGCGATCACGATGGCGCGGCCGACCACGTCGCTGTTCGGCACGAAGCCGTTACCGGGCTGGTTCATGTGGTACCGGGAGTCCAGCGAGTCCTGGCGGTGGTCGCCCATCACCCAGATGTGGCCCTTGGGCACCGTGACCTTGAACGGCAGCGACGACGTGCACGCGGTGTTGCCCGGGAAGACATAGGGCTCGTTCAGCGGCTTGCCGTTGACCAGGACGGGTCCGTCGCCCTTGCACTGGACGGTGTCGCCGCCGACCCCGATCACGCGCTTGATCAGGTCCTTCTCGTCGGCCGACGGCATCAGGCCGATGAAGCTGAGGCCCTTCTGCAGCCCGCGGACGACCGGGTTGTTGCTCGCCGGCGGGTTCTCCGGCAGCCAGCCGCCCGGGTCGTGGAACACGACGACCTCGCCCCGGCTCGGGCTGGACCCGAACCACGGGGTGAGCTTGTCGACCAGCACGCGGTCGCCGCGCTGGAGGGTGTTCTGCATCGAGTCCGAGGGGATCGAGAACGCCTGCACCAGGAACGTCTTGATCAGCAGCGCCAGGACCAGGGCGATGCCGACGAGCAGCGGAAGCTCCTTCCAGAACGACCGCGGCTTGGCGCCCGCCCCGGACGGCTCGGGGCGCTCCCCGTCGTCGCCTTCGGTGCGCGACGGGCCCGAGGGGCCGCCGGATCCCGCACGGTGGGCACCCGCCATCGCCAGCCCGGGGGCCGGCTCAGGGGACGCGGCACCGGGGTGCGGCAGTCCGTTGCCCTGCACCAGGCCGTTGCCCGCCTGGGCGACGCCCTTCTCCTGCGTCAGCCCGTTCTCCGGCGCGAAGCCGTTGCCCGGGGCATGGCCGTTGCCCTGCGGCAGGCCGCTGCCCGGGGCCTCGTAACCGTGAACCGCGCCGTGCGCGGCCTCCCCGCCGGGTCCGGGGACCATGCCGTCGGAGTCCGCGTTGTCGACCGGGGGCACCATGGCATCCTCCTTCTCGGGCTCGCCGGATCCAGACCGCGCGCCGACCACCAGGTCCCCCACATCCACTCCTCACGCCTGACCTTCGCCTGCCCCGTTTCCGGTACAGGCCCACCACCCCCATAACGATCGGGAGTTCCGCAGGAGTCGGCAGCTGGTTCGTCCTTTGACCATTGTTGGCCGAGCCCACCCTAGTGGGCGTACCTGTGCCAGGCGTGCCGGCGGGGCCCGACGCGGCCGTGCGCGGTGCCGAATCCGGTCCCGGCACCGACGCGTACGTGCCCGGCTCCTGCAGCCGCTGCCAGTGCCCCAGCGGCCAGGCGATCACGAAGGCCCGCCCGACCACCAGACTCACCGGAATCGTGCCGCCACCAGCCTGGTCGGTGTGGTACCGCGAGTCGGCCGAGTCCGAGCGGTGGTCGCCCATCACCCACAGGCGCCCCGGCGGGACGATGATGGAGAACTTCATCAGGGACGGCGGATTCCCGTCGTACACGTACGGCTCATCCAGCGGCTTGCCGTTGACGGTGAGGTGGCCGGTCTTGTCGCAGCAGGCCACCGTGTCGCCGCCCACACCGATGACCCGCTTGATGAGGTCCTGCTCGCCGGAGGCGGGCAGCAGCCCGATGAAGGTGAAGAACTGCTTCACCTGCTTGACGACCACCGGGTCGGGCTTGGGCTGCGGTTCGCCGGTGAGCCAGCCGCCGGGGTCCTGGAAGACCACGACGTCGCCGCGGTGCGGCTGCGCGCCGAACCAGGGCGTGAACTTGTCGACCAGCACCCGGTCGCCGATCTGGATGGTCTGCTCCATCGATCCCGACGGGATGACGAACGCCTGGAGCAGGAACGTCTTGAGCACCAGCGCGATCACCAGGGCCACGAGGACCAGCAGCGGCACCTCCCTGGCCAGGGAGCGGCGGCGCTTGCGGCGCACCTTGCGGGCCAGCTTGCGGCGCTCGACGCGGGAGGTGCCAGTGCGCAGCGGCGGCGCCTGCGGGGCGTCGATGGCATCAGCGGCATCGGTGGCGCCGGCCGGACCGGCCGCGTCCGCGCCGGCGGGCACGGCCTTGTGGTGGCCGTACCGCGGCTTGCCCCGGTTACCCATGCCGGCCGGCCGGGGACGGGGAGGCGGACGCGGCGGCGGTCCCGGAGGGGCCGGGGGACGCGGCGGCCGGCGCGGGCACCGCGGCGAAGTCGTCGGGGCGGCGCAGGCGCGTCCAGTGGCCGACGGGCCAGGCGATCCAGTCGGCGCGGCCGATGACCTTGCCGACGGGGACGGTGCCGCCGCCCGGATCACCCAGGTGGTCCCGGGAGTCGCGGGAGTCGTCGCGGTGGTCGCCCATCACCCACAGCCTTCCCTGAGGTACCTCGATGTCGAACGGTACCTGGGAGGGCTGGTCACCGGGGTGGACATAGGGCTCGTCGATCGGGTGACCGTTGACCATGAGCCGTCCCTGCTTGTCGCAGCAGGTGACCCGGTCGCCGCCGACGCCGATGACGCGCTTCACGTAGTCCGTCCCGCCGGAAGTGGAGAACGAGTCCTTGCCGTCGAAGACGATGACGTCCCCGCGGCGGGGTGTGCCGCCGAACCGGTAGGCGAGCTTGTCGACCAGCACGCGGTCGCCGACCCGCAGCGTGCTCTCCATGGAGCCGCTGGGGACCTCGAACGGCTCGACGACGAAGTTGCTGACCAGCAGCAGGGCCGCGGTGCAGCCGACGGCGAGGAGGACGGTCCGCCGCCACTCGTCCCACCAGCCGGCCGCACGCGGCCACCGGACAGCGAAACGCGACCGCTCCTGCGGGTCCGCCTCGTCGGCGGGCAGGGGGTCGCGTTCCGTTGCCACTGCTTCACTGTCCATCGCGGCGGAAGCTTATCCGCACCGCGCCAAGGACAGGTCAAGCACTCAGTTGTCGCGCTTCTCCTTGATCTTCGCGGCCTTGCCGCGCAGCTCACGGAGGTAGTACAGCTTGGCGCGGCGGACGTCACCGCGCGTCACGACCTCGATCTTCTCGACGATCGGGGTGTGCACCGGGAAGGTGCGCTCCACGCCGACGGAGAAGCTGACCTTGCGGACCGAGAAGGTCTCGCTGACGCCCGCGCCCTGGCGGCGGATGACGACGCCCTTGAACTGCTGCACACGGGAGCGGTTGCCCTCGATGACGCGCACGTGCACGTTGACGGTGTCGCCGGGGCGGAAGGCCGGGATGTCGGTCCGCAGGGACGCGGAGTTGAGGCCGTCGATCAGGTTGGTCACGGTGGTTCTGCTTCCTCGCCGATGCCACAGGTCATCGACGGAACGTCGTTCAACGATGGGTCAGGGGTGATGCCGCCGGGCCCGGCGGACGTCGTTCCCCCTGTGGCAGGGGCGCGCGCCGGACAGGCAGCAGCCGCTCATTCTTCCACGGCGTCGGGGTTCCGCCCAAATCGGCCGTCCGGGCCGGGCTGCCAGCCGAGGATGCTGAGCATCTCCCGGTCCTTCTTGTCGAACGCGGCGGGGTCCGCGCGCTCGACGAGGTCGGGCCGGTGGGCGACGGTGCGGCGCAGTGCCTCGTCGCGGCGCCAGCGCGCGATCCGGCCGTGGTGGCCGCTGAGCAGCACGTCGGGGATGCCGCGGCCGCGCCACTGCGGGGGCTTGGTGTACACCGGGCCCTCCAGCAGGTCGGCCATGGCGCCCGGGGCGAACGAGTCGTCGGCGTGCGACTGGGCGTTGCCCAGCACGCCCGGCAGCAGCCGTGCGACGGCCTCGGTGACGACCAGGACGGCGGCCTCGCCGCCGGCCAGCACGTAGTCGCCGATGGAGACCTCGTAGACCGGCAGCCGGGTGGCGTACTCGGCGGTGACCCGGCTGTCGATGCCCTCGTAGCGGGCGGGCGCGAAGATCAGCCAGTCCCGGGCGGCCAGCTCGCCGGCCAGCGCCTGGGTGAAGGGCCGGCCGCTGGGCGTCGGCACCACCAGGGCGGGTCCGGACGCGCCGGCCTCGTAGCCGTCCGCCAGCGTCTCGTCGAGGGCCAGGCCCCAGGGCCCGGTCATCATCACCATGCCGGGGCCGCCGCCGTACGGGGTGTCGTCGACGGTGTTGTGCCGGTCGTGGGCCCAGCCGCGCAGGTCGTGCACGCGCACGTCGAGGCGGCCGGCGGCGCGGGCCTTGCCGACCAGCGAGACGTTCAGCGGTTCGAGGTACTCGGGAAAGATGGTGACGACGTCGATCCGCATGTCAGGCGTCCCTGGACCCGGTGTCGCCGGCGCCGCCGGTCCGATCGGCGCCGTCCGTCTCCGCGGCGGCGTTCGCGTCCTCCGCGGCGTCCGCCTCCTCGGCGTCCGTCCCGCGGCTGCTCGCCACCTCGGCCTCGGCGTCGTCGAGCAGCCCGGGGGGCGGGTCGATCACCGCGCGCTGCTCCTCGAGGTCGATCTCCGGCACGATCGCGCTGACGAACGGGATGAGCACCTCGCCGCCCTCGGGCCGCTCCACGACCAGCAGGTCCTGGTAGGGCAGGTGCGTGATCTCCAGGATCCGCCCGACGGCGCGGCCGTCGCGGGTCACCACGTCCAGGTCGACCAGCTGGTGGTCGTAGTACTCCTCGGGGTCCTCCGGCCGCTCCTCCGGGTCGACCTCCGCGATCAGCAGGGTGTTGCGCAGCGCCTCGGCGCCGGTGCGGTCGGTGACGCCCTCGAAGCGGAGCATCAGGCGGCCGCTGTGGACCCGCCCGGTGGCGATGGTCAGCGGGCCGGTGGAGGCCGGGTCGGTGGCGAGCACCGCGCCGGGGCCGAGCCGCAACTCCGGCTCGTCGGTGCGCACCTCGACGCTGACCTCGCCCTTGATGCCGTGGGCGCGGCCGATGCGGCCGACTACGAGCTGCACGGGAGACTCCTGCTCACATTGACGCCGCGGGAGAGCGGCGGGTTGACGCTAGTGGAAGCTGGTGGAGGCTGCTGCCTCAAGCCGGTGAAGGCCGGTGAAGGCCGGTGAAGGCCGGTGAAAAGCGCGGGCCGGGAGTGGCCTTCGCCACCCCCGGCCCGTGCCGGTGTTCAGATGTGCCGAGCGCCGGCCCGGATCCTCAGCGGACCTGGTCCACGTCGACGAGGTCGACGCGCACGCCACGGCCGCCCAGAGCACCCACGACAGTGCGCAGCGCGCGGGCGGTCCGGCCGTTGCGGCCGATCACCTTGCCGAGGTCGTCGGGGTGCACCCGGACCTCCAGCACACTGCCGCGGCGCAGGTTGCGCATGCCGACCTGCACATCGTCGGGGTTGTCGACGATGCCCTTCACAAGGTGCTCAAGGGCTTCCTCAAGCATGCTCAGGCCTCGGTGGACTCGGCCGGGGCGGCAGCCTCGGCGTCGTCGGCCTTCTTCTCGGCCTTGTCGGCCTTCTTCGCCTTCGGGGTGATCGCCTCGCCCTTGGGCTCGTCGGCGGTGTCCTTGGCGGCGGCCTCGAACAGGACGCGCTTGTCGGCCTTGGGCTCGGCCACGAGCAGCGGCGCCGGGGCGGGCTCGCCCTTGTACTTCTGCCAGTCACCGGTGAGCTTGAGGATGGCGAGCACGGGCTCGGTCGGCTGCGCGCCGACGGAGAGCCAGTACTGCGCGCGCTCCGAGTCGACCTCGATGCGCGACGGGTTCTGCACCGGGTGGTACAGGCCGATCTCCTCGATGGCCCGGCCGTCACGGCGGGTACGGGAGTCGGCGACGACGATGCGGTAGTGAGGCGAACGGATCTTGCCCAGACGCTTCAGCTTGATCTTGACTGCCACGGGAGTGGGTTCTCCTGGTGTTGACGTGTTTGGGCGCGACGAAAATCCACGTGGGGTTGTGGGAATCGGGCGCCCGATGGACGCGTCAGCCGAAGGAGAGAGGGTTCCTGCACGGCTGTCGAGTTCTCAGCTGAACATTCTGCCATACCCGGCCGGGTCCCACGCACGCCGGCCGGGGATCTGTACGGACCTCCCCCGGGTCCCGGGGTCCGTCACGCGGCCCCCACGACCTCCGGGATGCGGAACGGCTGCCCGCACGCGCCGCACATGATCGGCGCCTGGGCGAGCACGGACGGGACGACGCGGACGTTGCGCCCGCAGTCGCAGACCGCCTTGACGCGTACGCCGCCACCCGAGGAGCCGTGGCGGGCGGCCGGGCCCCGGAAGGAGCGGGCGGTGTCCGCGGTGGTGGCGACGGTGTGGGCCTTGAGGGCCCGCTGCAGCCGGTCGATGGTCGCGCGATATCGCTTGCGGGTGTCGGGCCGCATGACGACGAGCGAGAAGCCGCTGCTGGGATGCGGCTCCTCGGCGTGGTCGAGGCCCATCTCGTCGGCGATCGCGAGGAACCTGCGGTTGTGGTAGCGGCCTGCGCGCGAGGTGTCACGGATGCCGCGGGAGGCGGCGATGCCGTGCACGGCCTCGTGCAGCAGCCTTTCGAAGGAGAGCTCGGTGCCGCAGGCGGACGAGGACTCTCCGATCAGGGACTCGGGGGCGGCCAGATCGGGCAGCTCGGGGTGGTGCCGTTGAATGTCGGCCCACGCGACTGCCAGCTCGGCGGCGAGAACAGGTGGTGTCGTGCTCACGCCGTATCAACGAGCCGGGCGGCCCTGGTGTTCCGATTCCGGGCCAGTCCAATTAATTTGCACTGATCGGTCAGTTCCGGATGATGGGCATGACGAAGGGCGGGTGCGGAGAGACCCGGAGAAGCTGGCGAAGCCGGTGAAGACCTGCCAGACCCGGAGAAGCGTCCCGCACCCGCCCCCGGCGGGATGTTCGGTGTTTTTTCCCGCTATCGGGCCGGATGACGCGAGATCGTCCTGTGCGGCCCGGGCGATCGGGCCTGTCAGTACGCGCGGGCGACGATCGCCAGGGTGCCCGGCTGGTCGTCGGCGGTCGGCACGGAGCCGTCCTCGGCGACCAGGCAGCGCACCGAGACGCCCTGCTCGGCGAGCTTGGCCTCGCCCTCGGGACCGAGGTCGGCCCACGGGATGCGGGCCCAGCCGGTGGCGGCGGCCTCGGCGGCCTCGTCCAGGGTGGCGACGTCCACGGTCCTGGCGATCCTGCGATCGCGGGACTCCTGGAGCAGCCGGGCCTGGTCCTCCTCCAGCACCTTGGGCAGCAGCGTCTCGAGGCTCTCGAGGGCGACCGGCTCCTTGCCGCCGGCGATGCGGCGGGCCAGCATCGCGGTGCCGTTCTCCAGGTCGCGCGGGCCGACCTCGACGCGCAGCGGCACGCCCTTGAGCTCCCAGTCCACCGCGCGGCGGCCGAAGGGGGTGTCGGTGCGGTCGTCGACGACGACCCGCAGCCCGGCCGCGGTCAGCTTCTCGCCGATCTCGCGCACCTTGGCCACCACCGCCTCGTCGTCCTTGATCGCCAGCACGACGACCTGGACGTGGGCCAGCCGCGGCGGGACCCGCAGCCCGTTGTCGTCGCCGTGCATCATCACCAGGGCGCCGATCATGCGCGTGGTGCTGCCCCAGGACGTCTGCCAGACGAACTCCTGGGCGCCGTCCTTCGACAGGTACTGGGTCTGGAAGGCCTTGGCGAAGTTCTGGCCCAGCTCGTGGCTGGTGCCCAGCTGCAGCGCCTTGCCGTCGCCCATCATCCCTTCCAGGGTGAGGGTGTTGATGGCGCCGGCGAAGCGCTCCTTGACCGTCTTGCGGCCGAGGACCACGTCCATCGCCAGGACGTTCTCCATGAAGTCGGCGTAGACGTCGCGCTGAATACGGGCGGCGAAGGCCTGCGCGTCGGCCTGGGTGGCGTGGGCGGTGTGCCCCTCCTGCCACAGGAACTCGGTGGTGCGCAGGAACAGGCGCGGGCGCAGCTCCCAACGCACCACGTTCGCCCACTGGTTGATCAGCAGGGGCAGGTCGCGGTAGCTCTGCACCCACTTGGAGAAGTACTCGTTGATGATCGTCTCGGACGTCGGCCGGACGACGATCGGCTCCTCGAGGTCCTTGCCGCCGGCGTGCGTGACGACCGCCAGCTCGGGGGCGAAGCCCTCGACGTGCTCGGCCTCCCGGGTCAGGTAGGACTGCGGGATGAAGAGCGGGAAGTAGGCGTTCTGCACGCCGACCGCCTTGATCCGCGCGTCCATGTCCGACTGCATCCGCTCCCACAGCCCGTAGCCGTACGGCCGGATGACCATGGTGCCGCGCACCGGGCCGTTGTCGGCCAGTTCGGCCTTGTTGATCAGGTCCTGGTACCAGCGCGGGAAGTCGTCCGCCTGGGGAGTGAGAACGGGAGCCTTAGCCATGGAGGCGATGGTACGGCCCGCCGCGGCCCGAGCGTGAATCGGCCGGTGGTACCTGCCGGTACCCGGAAGTTAACAAGAACGCCCCATCCGGACCCTGGACGGCGCGGCGATTCAGCAGTTGTCTGGCTTTCGGGGACTCCTGCGGTACTTCGCCGGGATCGTCCCGGAAGAGGATCACGGAGCACAAGCGCACGGCGCACGGCGTGACGTCCGATCACAGCTGATTGGGGCTTCCATGGCACCTACGCTCTATCGCGGATCCAGGCCCGGTGCGGAGGGCAGGGCGCGGGACTGGGCGGAGATCCAGGAACGGATGCTCGTTCCTCTCTACGAGACCGTGTACGACCGCCTCGAGGTCGGCACGGGCACCCGGCTGCTGGGACTGGGCTGCGGCTCCGGTCTGGCGCTGCTGCTGGCGGCGGCGCGCGGCGCGGCCGTCACGGGCTGCGAGGCGGACGGGCAGCGGCTGGCACTGGCCCGCCGCCGGTTCCAGCCGCAGCCCCAGTGGGGGCGCCGGGTCCGGCCGGCCGCCGGGACGCACCTGGTGCCGGGCCTGCCGGGGGTCGCGGAGTACGACGCCTACGACGTGGTCACCGCCTTCGACCCGGGCGAGCCGGTCGCGGAGCTGCGGCCCGCGCTGGCCGCGGTGGCCGTGGGCGCGCCGCGCGGCACCGCCGTGGTGCTGGCCGGCTGGGGCCCGCCGGAGCGCTGCTCGGCGTCGCGGGTGCTGCGGGTCGCGGAGCGGCTCGCCGAACCGCGCGGGCCGGCCTCGTTCGGGTACGGGATGCGGCTCAGCGGGCGCGACGACCTGGTGGACCTGGCCCGTGACGCGGGACTGCGGCCGGACGGCTCGGGACGGGTGTCGTGCCCGTTCGGCTACCCGGACCTGGACAGCGCGGTCCGCGGCCTGCTGTCCACGGGGCTGTTCGACGCGGCGGTGGACGCCACCGACCAGCAGCAGGTCGACAAGGAGATCAGCGAGGCACTGCACCCCTTCCGCCGCGCGGACGGCTCGGTCCGCATGGAGAACGTGTTCCGCTACGTCGTCGCCAGAGTCTGAGTCGCTGCGTTCGTCGCGTTCGCAGCGTGCGCTGCCTTCGCTGCGTACTTTGCGTGCGCTGCGTGTGCCGGTTCGCGGGAAACCCGGTGGCCGCGGTCCACCGGGTGCGCGAGGCTGGCCGCATGTCCGAGCCCATGCCCGAACCGGCGCCCGTACCGATGTCCGAGCCCGCGCCCCAGCCGGCGCCCTCTCCCGGTCCCCTGCCG
The DNA here is from genome assembly GCF_900110255.1 of Actinacidiphila rubida. Classification (GTDB taxonomy): domain Bacteria; phylum Actinomycetota; class Actinomycetes; order Streptomycetales; family Streptomycetaceae; genus Actinacidiphila; species Actinacidiphila rubida. The sequence continues at coordinate 58,659 of NZ_FODD01000015.1, read as the reverse complement.
CCCGGTTCCGCGACGTGCGTGCGCCTGGTCAAGGCGGGCCGCGAGAAGGTCCGTTACGACGCGCAGGTGCTCCACGACGACGGGGTGCGGGTGGTGGTGGAGGCGCCGTGGTCGCTGCCCGGCACCCGGGACTTCGGGTTCGTGCGCTTCGAGCCCGGCGACGTCTTCACCGAGCACTACTGGCGCGACCGCTGGTACGCCGTGAAGGAGGTGCGGGACGCCCGCGGCGTCCTGAAGGGCTGGTACTGCGACATCACCAGGCCGGTGCGGGTCACCGGGGACGGCGCCCTGGTCTCCGAGGACCTGGACCTGGACCTGTGGCTCTCCGCCGACGGCACGGACGTGCGGCGGCTGGACGAGGACGAGTTCGCGGCCAGCGGCCTGGCCGGGCGGGACCCGGCGGCCGCCGCGCGGGCGTCCGGCGCGCTCGACGAGCTGGAGGCGCTGGCCCGCGGCGGCGGTTTCCGCGCGCTGCTGGCGGGGCTTCCGGGCTGAACCCGCGGGCCGGGGCGGGCGGCCGGCGGGGGCCGTCCTCCCGTACCATGCCGCGGCCTACAGGCCCCGCCACTCCTCGGCGGTCAGGGCGAAGCGCTCGTGGTCGCGCCAGGCGTCGTTGATGTAGAGCATCCGCGGCGAGAAGCCCTCGTGGCGGAAGCCGAGCCGTTTGGCCATCGCCACGGAACGGCTGTTGTCCGGCTGGACGTTGATCTCCAGCCGGTGCAGCCCGAGCCCCTCCGGCCAGCTGGTGAAGCAGCGGTCCACCACCAGCCGCATGCCCTCGCTCATCCGGCCGGTGCCGTTGTACGGCAGGTAACTGTCGTAGCCCAGCGCCGCGTTGCGGAAGCGGGCGCGCACGATGTTGGCCACGTTGCACTTGCCGACGATGCCGCCGTCCTCCTCGTTGACGATGAGGAACGTCTGCAGGTCCGCGCCCTGGCGGCGCAGCAGCTCGTGGAACCCGTCGGGGTCGACGGGGTTCCACGGGCTGAGGTGCTCGACGGAGCGCAGGACCGCGGCGCGGTGGGCGGCCGCGTCCTCGGGCCGGGGCGGCCGGATCGAGACCCGCATCAGCCCATGAACTTCTTGAACTCGTCAGGGAGTTCGAAGTCCTGGCCGGCTGCGCCGAACGCGTCGCCGTTCTCTCCGCCCGGCCCCTGCTCGCGGCGGGCCGCGGCCGCGGCGGCGTCCGCCTTGCGCTTCATCGGGTTGCCCGACTGGCGCTTGCCCTTGGCCTGCTTCTGCTGCTTCTTCTGCCGGCCGGGGCCGCCGCCCATGCCGGGGATGCCCGGCATCCCGGGCATGCCGCCGCCCTGGGCCATCCGCGACATCATCTTGCGGGCGTCGAAGAACCGCTCGACGAGGCCCTTGACCGCGCTGACCTCCACGCCCGAGCCCTTGGCGATACGGGCCCGGCGGGAGCCGTTGATGATGTGCGGGTCGGCCCGCTCGGCGGGCGTCATCGACTTGATGATCGCCGCGGTGCGGTCGACGTCGCGCTCGTCGAGGTTGTTGATCTGGTCCTTGATCTGGCCCATGCCCGGGAGCATGCCGAGCAGCTTGGAGATCGAGCCCATCTTCCTGACCTGCTCCATCTGCTGGAGGAAGTCGTCGAGGGTGAACTCCTTGGGGCCCTTGGCCAGCTTGGCGGCCATCTTCTCGGCCTCGGCCTGGCTGAAGGTCTGCTCGGCCTTCTCGATGAGCGACAGCATGTCGCCCATGCCGAGGATCCGGGACGCCATCCGGTCCGGGTGGAACGCGTCGAACTCGTCGAGCTTCTCGCCGTTCGACGCGAACATGATCTGCTTGCCGGTGACGTGCGCGATGGACAGCGCGGCACCGCCACGGGCGTCGCCGTCGAGCTTGGAGAGCACCACGCCGTCGAAGCCGACGCCGTCGCGGAAGGCCTCCGCGGTGTTCACCGCGTCCTGGCCGATCATCGCGTCGACGACGAAGAGGATCTCGTCGGGGTGGACCGCGTCACGGATGTCCGCGGCCTGCTGCATCATCTCCTGGTCGATGCCCAGGCGGCCCGCGGTGTCGACCACGACGATGTCGTACTGCTGCTGCTTCGCGTACGCGAGGGAGTCCTGGGCGACCTTCACCGGGTCGCCCACGCCGTTGCCCGGCTCCGGCGCGAAGACCGCGACGCCGGCGCGCTCGGCGACGACGCTCAGCTGGTTCACGGCGTTGGGGCGCTGGAGGTCGCAGGCGACGAGCAGCGGGGTGTGGCCCTGCTTCTGCAGCCACAGGCCCAGCTTGCCCGCGAGGGTGGTCTTACCGGCGCCCTGGAGGCCGGCGAGCATGATCACGGTGGGCGGCTGCTTGGCGAACCGCAGCCGGCGGGTCTCCCCGCCGAGGATGGTGATCAGCTCCTCGTTGACGATCTTGATGACCTGCTGCGCCGGGTTCAGCGCCTGCGACACCTCGGCGCCGAGCGCGCGTTCCTTGACCTGCTTGATGAACGCGCGGACCGCGGGCAGCGCGACGTCGGCTTCGAGCAGCGCGATACGGATGTCGCGCGCGGTGGCGTCGATGTCCGCCTCGGAGAGACGGCCCTTGCCCCGGAGGTTCTTGAAGGTGGCTGCAAGGCGGTCGGAGAGGGTGTCGAACACGTCGGTCGCGGATCCTCGCGTCGGGAGTGGGAAGTATCGGCTCCCAGGGTACTGGGCCGGTCCAGGTGCGGTCTGCACCCCGGTCGGCACCCCGGTCGGCACCCGGGGTTCACCTGAGCGCCGCCTCGACCTGTCGCGCCACCTCCGCGGCCCGCCCCGCGGGCAGCGCCTGGCCGTCCTTGCCGACGACGTAGAAGGCGTCCACCGCGTCGGCGCCGAGCGTGGAGACGCGGGCCGAGCGCACCGTCACGCCGGCCGCGGACAGCGCCAGGCCGATGCGGTGCAGCAGGCCGGGGGCGTCGTGCGCCCTGACCTCCAGCACCGTCGCGGTCTGCGAGGTGTGGCCGGGGGCGACCGTCACCCGCGGCGGCGGCGCGGTGATGCCGCGGCGCCGCGGGTAGGCGGCCTCGCGCTCGGCCAGCCGGGCCTCGATGTCCAGGGCGCCGTCGAAGGCCCTGGCCAGGTCGGTGCGCAGCCGCGCGGTCTCGGGCAGGGCGCCGTACTCCGCGGACACCTGCCAGCCCAGCAGGGCCACCGGGCCCGCGCCGATCGGGTCGAAGGAGCGCAGGTCGGCGGTGCGGACGGTGAGCCGGTGCAGGGCCAGCACCCCGGCCGCGTGAGCGAGCAGGCCGGGCCGGTCGGGCACCGCGAGCAGCAGTTCCACGCCCAGCGCCTCGGCGTCCTCCGCGCCCTCGGCGTCGGGCTCGGCACGGGCGTGCAGGGCGAGCACCGGGCCGCCGGTGCGGCCGGCCTCGACGGCGAGCCGCTCCTCCTCGGCCGTGGGGTCGCGGTCGCCGGGCTCGGGCAGCTCGCCGGTGTCCAGGGCGCCCGCCACCCGCTCGACGAGGTCGGCCAGCAGCGAGGCCCGCCAGGTGCTCCAGGCGGCGGGCCCGGTGGCCAGCGCGTCGGCCTCGGTCAGGGCGGCCAGCAGTTCCAGGGTGGAGGTGTCGCGCACGGCGTCGGCGACGGTGCGGATGGTCTCCGGGTCGTCCAGGTCGCGTCGGGTGGCGGTGTCGATGAGCAGCAGGTGGTGGCGGACGAGCAGGGCCAGGGTGTCGACGTCGGCGCGGCGGAAGCCGATCCGGGCGGCCAGGTCGCGGACGATGACCTCGCCGGCCTCGCTGTGGTCGCCGGGCCAGCCCTTGCCGATGTCGTGCAGCAGCGCGGCGACCAGCAGCAGGTCGGGGCGGCCGACCCGGCGGGTGAGCCCGGCGGCCTGCACCGCCGTCTCCACCAGGTGCCGGTCGACGGTGAAGCGGTGCACGGCGTTGCGCTGCGGGCGGCAGCGCACCCGCTCCCAGTCCGGCAGCAGCCGGGTGACCAGTCCCTCGGCCTCCAGCGCCTCCCACACCGGCACGGTGGCCTCTCCGGAGCCCAGCAGGGACAGCAGCCGCTCGCGGGCCTCCGCGGGCCACGGCACGGGCAGCGGCCCGGCGGCCGCGGCCAGCCGCCGCACGGCGTGCAGCGACAGCGGCAGCCCGGCCTGGGCGGCCGCGGCGGCGGCCCGCAGCGGCAGCACCGGGTCGCGGTCGGGTTTGGCGGTCAGCGCGAGCACGGCCTCGCCCTCCTGCTCCACCACGCCCTCGGCGAGCGGCACCCGCTCGGGCGACGCCTGGGGCGCGGGTGTGCGGCCGCGGCCCAGCAGCCGGCGGCGGGGCCGGGACTGGCGGGCGCGCAGTACGCGGGCGACCTCGCGCCAGGTGACGTCGGAGGCGTAGGCGATGCGGCGGGCCGCCTCGTAGACCTGCCGCAGCAGCGCGTCGGCGTCGAGCACGCCGAGGGCGGCGGCGACCTGGTCCTGCTCCTGGAGGGCCAGCCGGTCGGTGGCGCGGCCGGTCACCAGGTGCAGGGCATCGCGGGTGTCGAGCAGCCGGGTGCGGGCCTGCTCCAGGCCCTCGCGGGGGGCGTCGGCGAGCCAGGAGGCGGCGACCGCGCGCAGGGCGGTGGCGTCCCGCAGGCCGCCGCGGGCCTCCTTGAGGTCGGGTTCGAGGAGGTAGGACAGCTCGCCCTGGCGTTCCGCGCGCTCCTGGCACATCTCGTGCAGGGCCGGCAGCCGGGCCGGGGCCTGGTTGCGCCAGTCGGCCAGGACGCTGCTGCGCAGCGCGGAGGTCAGGGCGGCGTCGCCGGCGATGTGCCGGGCGTCGAGCAGGCCGAGCTGGACCTTGAGGTCGTCGCCGGCGGTCTTGACGGCCTCGGCGGCGGTGCGCACCGAGTGGTCGAGGGCGAGGCCCTGGTCCCACACCGGGTACCAGATGCGGTCCGCGAGGGCGGCCACCTCGGAGCCGCCCTCGTGCAGCAGCACCAGGTCCAGGTCGCTGCGCGGGGACAGCTCGCCGCGCCCGTAGCCGCCGACGGCCATCAGCGCCCAGCCGGTCGCCCCGGTGGCCGCGGCGGCGTCGTCGGCCAGCGCGCCCAGCCACCGGTCGGTGAGGGCGGCCAGCGCGGCACGGCGCGGCGGCCCGGACTCCGCCTCCTGGGTCAGGAGGCGGAGCCGGGCCGCCGCGTAGTTGCCGTCCTGCGCGTCGACGCTGTCGGTCACGGGGTCTCCAGCACTGTGGGGTGGGTGTCCGGAACCGACGGTACGTCGGGTCGGCCGGCGGTCAGAGTGCGTCCGGGCCGCGCTCTCCGGTGCGGACCCGCACGGCGGTGTCGACCGGCAGGCTCCACACCTTGCCGTCGCCGATCTTGCCGGTCCGCGCGGCCTTGACGACCACGTCGATGAGCTGCTCGGCGTCGGCGTCCTCGACCAGGACCTCTATCCGGATCTTGGGCACGAGGTCGACGGTGTACTCCGCGCCCCGGTAGACCTCGGTGTGGCCGCGCTGGCGGCCGTAGCCGCTGGCCTCGGTGACGGTGAGGCCGTGCACGCCGAACGCCTGCAGGGCTTCCTTGATCTCGTCGAGCCGGTGCGGCTTCACGACGGCGGTGATGAGCTTCACGCGTCCACCTTCTTGACCGGGGAGGCACCCGCCTCGCTGGAGGTTGCGGCCGGGTCGGCGGCGCTGCGCGCCCCGCCCACCCCGGCGAAGTCGTATGCGGTCTCGGCGTGCAGGACCTGGTCCACGCCGGTGATCTCCTCGTCCTCGGTGACCCGGAAGCCCATGACGAGGTCGATGAGCTTGGCCAGCACGACCGCGCACACCAGGGAGTAGCCCAGGACCGCGCCGACGCCGATGAACTGCAGGCCCAGCTGGTGCCAGCCGCCGCCGTAGAACACGCCCTTGGCGGTCTGGCCGACGCCGCCGGTGGCCAGGAAGCCGATGGACAGCGAGCCGACGATGCCGCCGACCATGTGGACGCCGACGACGTCGAGGGAGTCGTCGTAGTTGAACCGGTACTTCAGGCCCACCGCGGCGGCGCAGATCACACCGGTGACCAGGCCGAGCAGGATGGCGCCGAGCGGGGAGATCGAGCCGCAGGCGGGGGTGACGGCGACGAGGCCGGAGACCGCGCCGGAGGCCGCGCCGAGGGTGGTGAAGGAGCCGTGGCGCAGGCGCTCGTAGATCAGCCAGCCGAGCATGGCGGCGGCGGTGGCCACCTGGGTGTTGGTGAAGGCGACGGCGGCGACGCCGTCGGAGCCCAGCCAGGAGCCGGCGTTGAACCCGAACCAGCCGAACCACAGCAGGCCGCAGCCGAGCATGACCAGCGGCAGGTTGTGCGGGCGCATCGGGTCGCGCTTGAAGCCCTTGCGCTTGCCGATGACGAGGATCACGCCGAGTGCCGCCGCACCGGCGTTGATGTGCACCGCGGTACCGCCGGCGAAGTCGATGACGCCCTTCTTGAACAGCCAGCCGTCGGACGCCCACACCCAGTGCGCGACCGGGAAGTACACCACCGTCGCCCACAGGGTGATGAACAGCGACCAGGCGGTGAACTTCACCCGGTCCGCGAGAGCGCCGCTGATGAGGGCGGGGGTGATGATCGCGAACATGAGCTGGAAGACGGCGAATACGTAGACGGGAATTCCGTATCCCGGCCAGAGTTCACCGATCCCTATGTGGCGCATACCGAACCAGTGCGTACCGCCCATGAATCCGTTGCCGGATCCGAAGGCGAAACTGAATCCGTAGAGGGTCCACAGAACGGTGATGATGCCGAGACTGATGAAGCTCATCATCAGCATGTTCAGGGCGCTCTTGACCCGCACCATGCCGCCGTAGAAGAAGGCGAGACCAGGGGTCATCACCATCACCAGGGCGGCGCTGATCAGCATGAACGCCGTACTTCCACTGTCGAGCTTGGGCGCATCCGCGGCCAGCGTCATGATGGCTGGTGCCATCGGCGTCTCCTCGTCATCCGGACGGCCCGTGCGGGCGGTGCAGGGTGTGGGCCGGTTTTCGCCACGAGAGTGGCCGAGCCGGGTTTCCTCCGATGCCGAACGGTGTTTCACCGCCGTGACGAAGAAGTCGCGCGTGTTACGGCAGGGTGAACCGTCCCGTGGAGACGGGAAGGATGTATACGGGTGGGGAATGCGTGGCAATCCGTTCGGGGAACCGGCCGGAGGACCCGCCGGGGCCGTGCGGCGATCCCCGCGCGGAGCCCGTACGGGGGTCCGTACCGGAATCCGTGCGGTGGCCCGCCGGTGACCTGCGAAGGGACCGCTCAGGCGGACTCGGCGACCTCGGGGAGTTCCACCGAGAGCCGGTCGGCGAGCCGGACGACCTCGGGGACGTCACCGAAGTCGCGCAGCGCGGTGTGGGTGGTCTTGCGGATCCGGGTGTTGACCCGCTCGGAGCGCACCCGCTTGGCGACGGTGATCGCGTGGTCGGTGAAGTGCGCCGCCTGCTCCGGTTCCTTCATCAGCAGGTGCACGGTACCCATGCCGACCAGGTTCAGCGCGTAGGCGCGCTGGTGCACGGAGTCACCGGCGAAGCCGTCCACGGCCCTGACCATCTCGGGGTGCGCCAGCGAGGCATACGTGGGGCTGCGGCCGGCGACGTACGCGAGGTCGCGGTAGGAGTGCGCGTTCTCGGCGTGCAGTTCGGCCTCGTTGAAGAACGTGATCCACGCCGGGTCGTCCGCGGCGCAGGAGTCGGCGTAGGTGTCCTCGGCCATCCGCACCGCGCGGTGGCACTTGTTGACCTGGCCCATGTTGGCGTAGGCGCGGGCCTCCAGGGCGTGCAGCATGGCCTGGGTGGTCGCCGACGCCGAGTCGCGGGCGCCGTACTGGGCGAGGTGGATCAGTTCCAGCGCGTCGTCCGGGCGGTCGAGGTGGATCATCTGCCGGCTCATCGAGGACAGGATGAACGCGCCCAGCGGCCGGTCACCGGCCTCCTTGGCCGCGTGCAGGGCCAGGACCAGGTACTTCTGCGCGGTGGGCTGGAGTCCGACGTCGTAGCTCATCCACCCGGCGAGCGACGCCAGGTCGGCGGTGATCCGGTAGAGGCGCTGGGCGACGGCCTCGGAATGCGGTTCCTGGAGCAGGTCGGTGACCTCGTGCAGCTGGCCGACCACGGCCTTGCGGCGCAGCCCGCCGCCGCACTGGCTGTCCCACTCGCGGAACATCACCGTGGTGGCCTCCAGCAGCTCCAGCTCCTGCTCGGACAGCCGCGAGGGACGTCCGCCGTCGCGCGGGGGCGGCACCGTTGCGGGGTGCGCCCCGGGCGTGGTGGGCACCAGCCAGCGCTGGAGCGGTTCGAGCAGGGCGGGGCCCGCGGACAGCGCGAGCGAGGTGCCGAGGAAGCCGCGGCGGCCGAGCATCAGGTCGCTGCGGGAGAACTCGTTGATCAGCTGGACGGTCTGCGGGCCGGCCCACGGCAGGTCGATGTCCCCGCCGGCGGGCGGGGTGTGCGCGGAGCGCAGGCCGAGGTCCTCGACGGGCACCACGCAGCCGAAGCGCTCGGAGAACAGCTCGGACAGGATGCGCGGGATCGGCTCGCGCGGCTGCTCGCCGTCGAGCCAGCGGCGGACCCGCGAGGTGTCGGTGCTGACATGGTGCGCACCGAGCTGGCGCGCCCGCCGGTTGACCTGGCGTGCCAGTTCGCCCTTGGACCAGCCGCTGCGCACGAACCACGAGTTCAGCTGCGCGTTGGGCTGCTTCTCCGTTGTGGCGCCCACGGTCAAGCCCCCATCCACTTTTCTCAACCCCTTGGATACCAGGGTTGGTTGAGTCCTGTCGCCCGTATCTCCGGATCCGTGCCGCGGGATTGTGCGGCCCGGCTGTGCAGTGCGCGGGTGCCTGCGGCATACCCCGGGGGGCGCGCGGACGACCGCCGTGGACTCACGAACCGAAAGTAACCCCACGATCACCCGCCTCGCGAGAACGCCGGAGGAAACGCCACCATTCGCCACCCCATCGAATGAACTCACCTCCAGTCACAGGCGATTCACTTGACACATGACGGTCGCACGAGGTCGGAAGGGCCGTGCGGGAGCGTAACCATCGGCGGCGGCGATGCGTTGGAGGAGTCATGGTGTTCACGATCGGCAGCGCGCGGGAGATGCGCGCCCACCGGACCGGGATGCGCGACGCGGTCCGGCTCGCGGTCCTGTCCGGAGCACGGGCCGGCGCGCGTCGCCGTACGCACGCCTCGGCGTGCACCACCGTCGCCCAGTACGCCGCCCTGTTCGGCTGGGCGGTGGTGCCCGGGGCCCGGGCGACCCGCGGGGGGATCACCTGCTCCTGCGGGGACGCGGACTGCTCGCGGCCGGGCGCGCACCCGCTGACGTTCGCCCCGGAGGTGCCGGCGGGGGCCTCGGAACGGGAGGCGGCCGACGCGTGGGCGCAGGTCCCGGGCGCGGCGGTGCTGCTGCCGGCGGGGCGCTCGTTCGACGTGATCGACGTGGCCGAGGACCCGGGGCGGCGGGCGCTGGCCCGGCTGGAGCGGATGGGGCTGCGGGTGGGGCCGGTGCTGCTGACGCCGACCGGCCGCGCGCAGTTCTTCGTCGCGCCGGGCGCCGCGGCCGAGCTGCCGGCACTGCTCTACCGGATGGGGTGGGACGACGCGCGCCTGGACCTGCGCTGCCTGGGCGCCGGCGAGCATGTCACCGCTCCCCCGTCGGACCACGGCGGTCTGGGGCCGGTCCGCTGGCTGCGTGAGCCGGGGGCCGGCGGCCGCGGCGGGCAGCCGCAGCCTCCCGAGGCGCGGCTGCTGCTGGGCACGCTGGCCTACGTGAGTCACCGCGCCAGGGTCCGCGCCTCGGTCTGATCCGTCATCCGCCGGCCCATGCGTAAGGGGCGCCCACTCGGGGTGGGCGCCCCTTACGCATGTCTGCCGTGCGGTGCGCGGCGTGCTCGGGTCAGTCGCCGATCAGGGCGTCGACGAACGCCTCCGGCTCGAACGGCGCGAGGTCGTCCGCGCCCTCGCCGAGACCGATGAGCTTGACGGGGACGCCCAGTTCGCGCTGGACCGCGACGACGATGCCGCCCTTGGCGGTGCCGTCGAGCTTGGTCAGCACGATGCCGGTGATGTCGACCACCTCGGCGAAGACGCGGGCCTGCACCAGGCCGTTCTGGCCGGTGGTCGCGTCGAGGACGAGCAGCACCTCGTCGACCGGGCCGTGCTTCTCCACGACCCGCTTGACCTTGCCCAGCTCGTCCATGAGGCCGGTCTTGGTGTGCAGCCGGCCGGCGGTGTCGACGAGCACGGTGTCCGCGCCCTCGGCGATGCCCTCCTTGACCGCGTCGAACGCGACGGAGGCGGGGTCGCCGCCCTCGGGTCCGCGCACGGTGCGGGCGCCGACGCGCTCGCCCCAGGTCTGCAGCTGGTCGGCGGCCGCGGCACGGAAGGTGTCGGCGGCGCCGAGCACGACGCTGCGGCCGTCGGCGACCAGGACCCGGGCGAGCTTGCCGGTCGTGGTGGTCTTGCCGGTGCCGTTGACGCCCACGACGAGCACGACGGCCGGGGTCTCCTCGTGGCTCTCGGTGCGCAGCGTGCGGTCGAGCGACGGGTCGATGAGTGCGACCAGTTCCTCGCGCAGCAGCGTGCGCAGCTCCTCGGGCGTGCGGGTGCCGAGCACCCGGACCCGGGTGCGCAGCCGCTCGACGAGCTCCTGGGTGGGCGCGACGCCGACGTCGGCGGTGATGAGGGTGTCCTCGATCTCCTCCCACGTGTCCTCGTCGAGCCGCTCCCGGGACAGCAGCGTGAGCAGTCCCTTGCCGAGCGAGCTCTGCGAGCGGGAGAGCCGGGAGCGCAGCCGGATGAGGCGGCCGGCGGTCGGCTCGGGCTGCTCGATCGGCGGCGGCGGGAGGACGTCCAGCTCTTCCAGCGCCTCGGGGGCGGCGGTCGCGCCGGACCCGGGCAGCGGGACCTCTTCGATGGTCCGGCGGGTTTCCTCCCGCGGGGCCTCGGCCTCGTCCCCGACATGGGGTTCGGCGGGAGGCGTGGTGATCGTCGGGGTGCTCGGCGGCGCGGTCGGCAGCTGCTGCTTCTTCTTGCGGCGGCTGCCGACCACCAGCCCGCCGGCCCCGAGGATCACGACCAGGGCGATGACGACGGCAAGGATGACGATTTCCATAACGCGACCAGTATCGCTGGTTTTCCGTCCGGCACGGCCCAGGCGGCGGCCCGGGCGGTGCGCCGGCCGGCAACCGGCTCCGGGCCAGGGCCCGTCCTAGCCCATCTCCTCCAGGGACTTGCCCTTCGTCTCCTTCACGAACTTCACGACGAAGGGGATGGAGAGCAGCGCGAAGCAGCAGTAGATGACGTACGTGGCCGACAGGTTCCAGTCCGCGAGGCTCGGGAAGCTGGCGGTGATCGCCCAGTTCGCGATCCACTGCGCGGAGGCGGCGACGCCCAGGGCCGCGGCGCGGATCTTGTTGGGGAACATCTCGCCGAGGAACACCCACACCACGACGCCCCACGACAGGGCGAAGAACAGCACGAAGAGGTGGGCGGCGATCAGCGCGACGGTGCCCTGGGTGTTGGGCAGGGTGTCGCCGTGGCGGGAGGAGAACGCCCACGCCTCCAGGGCCAGGGCGACCGCCATGCCGACCGAGCCGATCAGGGCGAGCGGCTTGCGGCCGATCCGGTCGACGAAGATCATCGCGATGACCGTGCCGACGATGTTCACGATCGACGTGGTGAAGGAGTAGAAGAATGAGCTGCTCGGGTTGATGCCGACGGACTGCCACAGCGTGGACGAGTAGTAGAAGGCCACGTTGATGCCGACGAGCTGCTGGAAGGCGCTCAGGCCGATGCCGATCCAGACGATCGGCAGGAAGTAGAAGCGTCCGCCGAGCAGGTCGCTGAAGCTGGCCTTGTGCTCGCGGCGCATCGCGTGCTCGATCTCGGCGACGCGGGCGTCCAGGTCGGCGCTCCTGCCCTCGACGTCGGCCAGCACGGCCTTGGCGTCGTCCCTGCGGCCGACGGTCAGCAGGAACCGCGGGGACTCGGGGATGGCGAACGACAGCAGGCCGTAGATGACGGCCGGGACGACCATGACGCCGAGCATGACCTGCCAGGCCTCGACGCCGAGGAGCCGGCCGCGCTGGTCGCCGTGCGCGGCGTTGAGGATGCCCCAGTTGACGAGCTGCGAGATGGCGATGCCGAGCACGATCGCCGCCTGCTGGAACGAGGCGAGCCGGCCGCGGTAGGCGGGCGGCGCGACCTCGGCGATGTAGGCGGGGCCGATGACGGAGGCCATGCCGATGGCGAAGCCGCCGACGATCCGCCAGAGGGCCAGCTCCCACAGGGCGAACGGCAGGGCCGAGCCGATGGCGCTGATGGTGAAGAGCACCGCGGCGATCTGCATGCAGCGGATGCGGCCGATGCGGTCGGCGATCCGGCCGGCGGTGGCGGCACCGACGGCACAGCCGATCAGCGCGATGGCCACGACCTGCGCGAGCGCGGCGGAGCCGATGCTGTAGCGGTCCCGGATGGCCTCGACGGCGCCGTTGATGACGGAGCTGTCGTAGCCGAACAGGAAACCGCCCATCGCCGCGGCGGCGGTGATGAAGATGACATGGCCGAGGTGCTCGGTCGCGGCGGTACGGCCGGCCGATCCGGTCTCGCGTGCGGTGCTCGTCAAGGTTCGTCTCCTCAGGCTCGGCGTTGAGCCCTCACATGAGGGTCTGGGGGTCCAAGCGTTCGGCCGCTCTCAGGCAGCCACCACTCGAACGTTTTGCCAACAGCCGGAAGACTATGCCTTCAACTTTCGAAACTAAAATCCGCTGAAGCCTGGCATACGCAGGCAGGAACCGGGCAGATCGGAGAGTTCCATGGTGATTGTCTTCACTGTTTGAAGACAGGACCCTGCGACGCAGGGCCGAGCGGGGCGTCAGGCGCTCCGCTGCTTGCCGTTGCGCAGCCGCTGGCTGATCACCTTCGACACCCCGTCGCCCTGCATGGATACGCCGTACAGAGCATCGGCGACCTCCATCGTGCGCTTCTGGTGCGTGATGACGATCAGCTGCGAGCTCTCCTGGAGTTCCTCCATGATCCGGATCAGGCGCTGCAGGTTGGTGTCGTCCAGCGCCGCCTCGACCTCGTCCATCACGTAGAACGGACTCGGCCGGGCCTTGAAGATCGACACCAGCATCGCGACCGCCGTCAGCGAACGCTCGCCACCGGACAGCAGCGACAGCCGCTTGACCTTCTTCCCGGGCGGCCGCGCCTCAACCTCCACGCCCGTGGTGAGCATGTTGTCCGGGTCGGTGAGCAGCAGCCGGCCCTCCCCGCCGGGGAACAGCCGGGAGAAGACGCCCTCGAACTCCCGGGCGGTGTCGTGGAAGGCGGCGGTGAACACCTGCTCCACCCGCTCGTCGACGTCCTTGACGACCTGCAGCAGGTCGGCCCGGGTCTTGCGCAGGTCCTCCAGCTGCTCGGTGAGGAACTTGTGCCGCTCCTCGAGGGCGGCGAACTCCTCCAGGGCGAGCGGGTTGACCTTGCCCAGCTGCGCGTACGCCTTCTCGGCCGCCTTCAGCCGCTTCTCCTGCTCGCCGCGGACGAACGGCCGCGGCTGGTTGCGCGGGTCCTCGGGATCCTCCGGCAGCGTCTCGCCCTCGGCGGGAAGGGACGGGGGCACGAGCTGGTCGGGGCCGTACTCGGCGACGAGCCCCGCGGGCTCCATGCCGTGCTCCTCCAGCGCCTTGGCCTCCAGCTGCTCGATCCGCAGCCGCTTCTCCGCGCCCAGCACCTCGCCCTTGTGGACGTCGCCGGTCAGCTGGTCCAGCTCTCCCTTCAACTCGCGTCCGCGCCGCCGCTCGCGGCCGAGTTCGGCCTCGCGCTCGGCCCGCGCGGCCTCCGCCTCGGCCCGCTCGGCCTCGGCCCGGGCGACCGACACCTGGACGAAGTCCAGCAGGCCGCGGGCGCCGGTCAGCACCGCCGCGGCCACCGATGCCTCGTACGCCAGGCGGGCCCTGCGCCGCTCGGCCCTGGCACGCGTCTCGCGTTCCGCGCGCGCCGCCCGGTCCAGGCCGTCGGCCCGCCCGGCCAGGCCCTTGACCCGCTCCTCGTGGGTGCGGACCTGCAGCCGGGCCTCCATCTCGGTCTGCCGGGCGTTCGCGCCGTCGGCGGCGAGCCGGTCGCGGGCGAAGGTGTCCGGTTCCTCCTCGCCCGGCTCCTCCTGGGCCTCGCTCAGCCGGTACGACAGCTCCTCCAGCTCCTCGCGCGCCGCGGCCAGCGCCTCCTGCGACCGCACCACGGCCGCGGCGGCCCGCTCGGCCTCACCGGCGGCGGCCCGCGCCTGGCCCGCGTAGCGGCCGAGCTGCTGGGCGACGGAGGACTTCTCCTTGTCGGCGGCACGGCGGCGCTGCGCCAGTTCGTCGACGGTCCGGGCGGCGGCCGACCGGCGGTCCTTCGCCTCCTGCTGCCGGTCCGCGAGTTCCTCGCACTGCTCCGCGAGGCTCCGCAGCTCGGCCTCGGCCTCGTCGACCTGGGCCTGCACCTCCAGCAGGCTGGGCGCCTTGGCGGACCCGCCCTGCGCGGTGTGCGCGGCCAGCAGGTCGCCCTCGGCGGTGACGGCGGTCAGCTCCGGGCGGGCGGAGACCAGCGCCTCGGCCTCCTCCAGCGCGCCGACGACGACCACATCCGCCAGCAGCCGCCGCACCGCGGGCCGCAGATCGCCGTCCGCCGCGACGAGTTCGGCGGCCCACCGCGCACCGGCGGGCAGCGCGCCGCGCTGCTCCGGGCCCGGGTCGCCGACGGGAGCGGGCGCGTTCGCCAGCAGCAGCGCGGCCCGGCCCGCGTCCTCCTTGCGCAGCAGCCGCAGCGCCTCGGCGGCGGCCGCCGGCCCGCTGACCGCGACGGCGTCGGCGGCCGCGCCGAGCGCGGCCGCTATGGGGATCTCGTAGCCGGCGGTCACCCGCAGCAGGGTGGCGGCGGAGCCAAGGACGCCGGAGAGCCGGCCGTCGCCGTCGCCGTCGCCGCCCCCGCCGGACAGCAGCGCGCCGCTGCCGTCCTTGCGGCGCAGCGACGGGGCCAGGGCGTCCCGGCGCGCGGCGACCGCGGCGCGCCGCCGCTCGGCGGCGGTGGCCGCGTCCCGGGCGGCGCTGAACTCCTCCTCGGCGGCGGTCTGTTCCGCGCGGGCCGCCTCGAAGAGCGCCTCCATCTCGGAATCGTCCGCGTCCAGGTCCTCGACCTGTGCGCGCAGTTCCTCGTGCTCGGCCTGCGCGGACTCCGCGCGGTCGCGGGCCTCGTCCCGGGCGGCGGCCAGCCGGCCGATCTCCGCCTCGGCCGCGGCGGCCTTGGAACGGGCGGCGTTGACCTGGCCGTTGAGCCGGGCCAGGCCCTCGCGGCGGTCGGCGATGGCGCGGGCCGCGGCCCGCAGCCGGTTCTCCTCCTCGGCCAGCCGGCGTTCCAGGTCGGCACGGTGGGAGACGGTGTCGTCGAGCGCGCGCTGGGCCGCGTCGAGGGCCTCGTTGAGCTCGGCCTCCTGCTCGCGGATGCGCGCGGCCTCGCGTTCCATGTCCTCCGGGTCGCGGCCGCGCCGCTCCTCGGCGGGCTGCCCGGTGGCGTGCCGGTGCCGCTGCTCGGCCAGGCCGATGGTGCCGCGGACCCGTTCGGCGAGCTGGGAGAGCTCGTACCAGGTGGACTGCGCCTGGTTCAGCCGCGGGGTCAGGGCCCGCACCTGCTCCTCGAGCCGCGCCTCGCGCCGGAGCGCGTCGGCGAGTTCGGACTCGACGGCGTCACGGCGCTCCTTGAGCGCGGCCTCGTCGGCGACTTCGGCCCGCAGTGCCTCACGCAGCGTCACCAGGTCGTCGGCGAGCAGCCGGAGCCGGGCGTCACGCAGGTCGGCCTGGATCACGGCGGCGCGGCGGGCGACCTGTGCCTGGCGGCCCAGCGGCTTGAGCTGGCGGCGCAGTTCGCCGGTGAGGTCGTTGACGCGGGCGAGGTTGGCCTGCATCGCGTCCAGCTTCCGCAGCGCCTTCTCCTTGCGCTTGCGGTGCTTGAGGACGCCCGCGGCCTCCTCGATGAACGCGCGGCGGCCCATCGGGTCGGCGTGCAGCACCGAGTCGAGCTGGCCCTGGCCGACGATGACGTGCATCTCGCGGCCGATACCGGAGTCGGACAGCAGCTCCTGGATGTCCAGCAGACGGCAGGTGTCGCCGTTGATCTGGTACTCGCTGCCGCCGTTGCGGAACATGATCCGCGTGATGGTGACCTCGGCGTACTCGATCGGCAGGACGCCGTCGGAGTTGTCGATGGTCAGCGACACCTCGGCGCGGCCCAGCGGCGGACGGCCGGTGGTGCCGGCGAAGATGACGTCCTCCATCTTTCCGCCGCGCAGCGACTTGGCACCCTGCTCGCCCATCACCCAGGACAGCGCGTCGACCACGTTCGACTTGCCCGACCCGTTGGGGCCGACCACGCACGTGATTCCCGGCTCGAAGCGCAGTGTCGTCGACGAGGCGAACGACTTGAAACCGCGCAGGGTGAGGCTTTTGAGATGCACCGGTCGACTCTACTCGCCGTCCGCGGTTTCACCCATGAATGTGCAGGGCACATCAGACGTGAAGAGCGCGCCGGATGTGAGCCGGAACGCGGTACGGGGAAGCACGGGGAGGCACTTCGGACGAGGGTGGGGAATGACGAAGGGACGCCGGAGCGTCCCTTGCAGACATGGACTGCACATCGTGCACCGCGAGTGCTGATGGTGCAGTTCTCACACGGCGGAGTGGGTTCCTGCCCGGCGGATCGCGTCGGGTCAGGCCAGCGCGGGCTCCGCGTGAGTCACGTCGATGCTGCTGAGCAGCGACTCTTCGCGCGACGCGACAGTCAGCGCGTCATTCTCGGCCTGCATCCGGACAAGCTCGGATTCCAGGTCCTGAACGCGCTGCTGAAGCCTTCGCATCTCGGCGAGGAGTCGCGGGTCGGGGCCGCCGACGTAACCGAGAAGCGCCTTTGCCATGATGGATGGTCCTCCACGCTGAGTGACCGACCGAAGCGGTGTGGGTCGTGGGTGAGGGGTATACGCTCCCGCGCACGGTGTTGCCTACCGTGACCCGCTGCACAGGATCTGTGGAGCCACGCTGCGCGGGGCTTCCAGCGTCTCACCAAATAAGGGACCGGTCAACACGATCACAGCCCAGCCGTCGGGTCCGCCTCAGAAAACACGGTGCCGACGCACCGTGGGCTGCCCGGAACAGCATCGAGATCATTCTCGATGGGGGCAGCCTGACACGGCGTCCGCCATATGGCAACAGTCTGTGCTCAGCGGATCTGGAAACCTTCGTAACCGCCTCGCGGGTCGCCCCATATTTCGGTCACACCGTCGACGCGGCCGGGCGTGTCGCCGTGCCGCAGCCAGTCGAGCAGCCGATCGTAGCTGGGCCGGTCGCCCTCGGCCACGACCTGCACCCTCCCGTCGGCCAGGTTGCTCACATAACCGGCCACCCCACCGGTCTCCAGCGCGGTGGCCCGGGTCCACCAGCGGAAGCCGACGCCCTGCACGCGGCCGCGGACCCAGGCGGTGAGCCGGACATTCTCGTTCATGTACGCACGCTATCCCCCCGGAAACGGACGCACGGACGCGCGCCCCCGCCGCATTCGCTACAGTCGCCCCGCAGCAGGACTTCACTCGTTCGGGTGAACGGTGAACGCAGGCGAACTCAGGCAGTGAGGAGCGCGGCAGATGGGGCGTCACAGCCGTCATGCGCAGAGCGCGGCACCGCAGCAGGCGCCGCGCAGCCACCGCGGGCGCCGCAAGCACCACCCGGTGCGCACGGGGCTGCTGGCCTCGTCCGCGGCAATGGCGGCCGGTGCGGTCGCCGTCTCCTCCGGGCTGCTGTCCGGAGTGACCGGCCACCTGCCCTACGGCGACAGCGGCGCGAGCGGCACCCAGGCCGACGGGGCGTCGCCGACCGGGTCCGGCAGCGACGTGCCCTCCCCACTCGGCGGCAGCGGCACGCCCACGTCCGGCGCGACGACCACGACGGCCGGCTCCCCCTCGGCGGGCACGGCGCACACGCCGACCGCGAGCCCCTCGGCGAGCCCCGGCCGCACCGCCACCCGTTCGGCGGCGCCCTCTCCCACCCGGACCACCGCCGCGCCCACCCGCGCGGTCACCACGAAGCCCGACGTGCACGCCACGCCGTCGGCGAACTCCCCCGCGACGCTCGACGCGGTCGCCGGCGCCCGCGCCCAGATCCTCACCCTGGTGAACCAGCAGCGCGCCACCGCCGGCTGCAAGGCGCTGACCGCCAGCTCCTCGCTGGACAAGCTGGCGCAGAACTTCAGCGACGACATGGCCGCCCGCGGCTTCTTCGACCACACCGACCCCGACGGCCACACCCCCTGGGACCGCGCCAAGGCGCTCGGCATCACCAACCTGGGCGGCGAGAACATCGCCCGCGGCCAGTCCGACGCGGAAGCCGTCATGACCGCCTGGATGAACAGCCCCGGCCACCGCGCCAACATCCTCGACTGCGACTACACCACGCTCGGCGTCGGCATCCACTTCGGCCCCGGCGGCCCCTGGTGGACCCAGGACTTCGGCTTCTGAGACAGCCGTGCCCCGCGACGCCGTCGTGAAGCGGGACGGGCGGGCACCTTCCGGGTTCGCCGCCGTGCTCCAGGGCCTGGTGGCCGCCCGCAGCCGAAGAACTCCCGGCTGCGGGCGGCAGCGTCCTGGCGTCCTCCCGGGTGAGTGCGCCACCCGGCACCGCGGCCGCCTTCGTGCGCCGTGGCCGGTCCCTCCATGGCGTTCCCTCATGGGAGAACAGCACGACGAGAAGGGGGTTGACCTTGACCCAAGGTCAACCCTCACGCTCAAGGCATGAAGACGAACGCGAACGCCCGACGGACCAGTAGCCACGCCGCCCGGACCAGCATGGTGCCGGTGGAGGACACCGCCCTGGCGGTCACCGACACCGGGGGGAACGGCCGCCCCGTGCTCTACCTCAACGGCTCGTACTGCACCCAGAAGGACTGGCGGAACGTGATCGCCGAACTCGGCGACGGCTACCGGCACATCACCTTCGACGAACGCGCCCGCGGCAAGTCCCGGAAGTCCGCCGACTACACCTTCGAGGCCTGCCTGCGCGACATCGACGCCGTCCTCGCCGCCACCGGCGCCCGCGACCCGATCATCGTCGGCTGGTCCTACGGCGCGGCCCTCGCCCTGCACTGGTCCACCCGCAACCCCGACCGCCTGGCCGGCGCTGTCATGGTCGACGGCGGCTACCCCTGGGACTACCTCGCCACCGTGGAAGGCGGGCCCGAGGCCGGCAAGGAGCAGATCCGCACGCTGTTCAAGCGGTTCGGCCCGCTGATGCCGCTGGTCCGCCCGCTCGGCATGGCCGCCCGGATGTCCGCCGCCGAGCACGCCGAGATCAACATCGAACTCAACGAGATCGTCGCCGACAGCGCCCCCGCCTTCGACCTCGTCACCTTCCCGATGCGCTTCCTCGTCGCCACCGGTGCCAGTCTCGGCGGCACCGCCGAAGGCCTCACCGCGATGCGCGCCACCCTGGACCCGATCCTCGCCCGCAATCCCCAGGTCCAGGTCAGCGCCACCGTCCCGAGCAAGCACACCACCATCGTCCGCAAGGACTTCCGGGCCATCGCCGCCGCCGTCCGCGAGGTTGCCGCCCTCGGGCAGCCTCTGGTCGACTGACGCCATGACAGACGGAGTGACGATCAGCCAGGCCGCGGTCTTCGCCGGTGTCACGGTGAAGACCATCCGGCACTACCACAAGAACGGCCTGGTCGATGAGCCCGCACGCGACCATTCCGGCTACCGCCGCTACGGCAGCACCGAACTGCTGCGGCTGGTCCAGGTGCGGACCCTGGCCGGGGCGGGCGTGCCGCTCGCCGGGATCGGCACCATCCTCGACGCCGGCCCCGAGGACTTCGCCACCGCCCTCGTCGACGTCGAGGACAACCTCACCGCGAAGATCGACGAACTGGTCGCCCGGCGCGAGACCCTGCGCCAACTCGCCACCGGCGACCGGGTCCTGCTGCCGCCGCGGGCCTGCGCCCTGCTCGACCGGATGCCCGGGCTCGGCTTCGACGCGGACGACGTGAGGACCGCCCACGAGGCCCTCGTCCTGGTCCGGGCCCTGATGCCGGAGGGCTTCGAGGAGTACCTCGCCCAGATCGAGCACGGCCTGGAGGACCCCGGCCACGTCGCCGTCATCAAGCTCACCTGGAGCGCCGGGAAGTGGGCCCCGGACGACCCCAGGATCGAGGAACTCGCGGAGGAGGTCGCCGCCCACTTCATCGCCGACCCCTCCCTGCTGCCCACCCTGGGCGGACTCCGGACCCGCCAGGACGGCGCCACGCGCCACGACCTCCTCACCCACCACGGCGAGGACGAGCGGCCCGGCTGGACCCGCCTCACCGCACTGATCGAGCAGAAGCTGCACGCCGCGGGCCTCGACGTCCCGTGAACCCGGGCTCCGCCACCCCTCGGCGGTGAGCAGCGCGCGCAGGTGCTCCCCTGCTCCGCGACCGGCACCGACCGGGTCCCGGAACCGCGGGGAGGACCCGCGCTAGGAGGGGCGCGGGGGGCGCTGGCAGTGGGGGCAGAAGTAGCTGGAGCGGTTCATCCAGGCGCGGCGCCGGATGGGGGTGCCGCAGCGGCGGCAGGGCTTGCCCTCGCGGCCGTAGGCGTCCAGGGACCGGTCGAAGTAGCCGGACTCGCCGTTGACGTTGACGTAGAGGCTGTCGAAGCTCGTGCCGCCGGCCGCCAGCGCGTCCCCCATCACCTCGCGTACGTGGGTGAGGAGTTCGGCGGTGCGCGGCCGCGTCAGCGTCGCGGTGGGCCGCTCGTAGTGCAGCTTGGTGCGCCACAGCGCCTCGTCGGCGTAGATGTTGCCGACGCCGCTGATCAGTGACTGGTCGAGCAGGGCGCGCTTGATGGTGGTGCGCTTGCGGCGCAGCGCCGCGTGGAACGCGTCGTCGTCGAAGGCCGGGTCGATCGGGTCGCGGGCGATGTGCGCCAGCGGGACGGGCAGGTCGTCCTGGTCGTCCGGGACGGTGTCGTGCAGCGACAGGCCGCCGAAGGTGCGCTGGTCGACGAAGCGCAGGTCGGTGCCCTGGTCGTCGGCGAAGGTGAGCCGGATCCGCAGGTGCTTCTCGTACGGCTCGTCCTGCGGGCGGACCAGGAACTGGCCGCTCATCCCGAGGTGCGCGACGAGCGCGGTGCCCTCCTCCAGCGGCACCCACAGGTACTTGCCCCTGCGGTGGGCCTCGCCCAGCACCGCGCCCTTGAGGCGGCCGGTGAAGTCCTCGGGGCCGGCCAGGTGGCGGCGCACCGCGCGCGGGTGCAGCACCTGCGTCCCGGCGACGGTCCGCCCGGAGACCCAGCGGGCCAGCCCGCGGCGTACGACCTCCACCTCGGGCAACTCCGGCACGGCCATCTCCTTCAGCGACTCGGCGACTCAGCGACGACGGGGGACGCACCCGAGCGCGGGCGCACGGCGCCCCCAGAAGGCGCGGGTCCTCCAGGACGTTGCCCGGGGGACCCGCGCGGCCGTCAGGCCGAGGCCGAGGTCTTGCGGATGGAGCGCCAGGCGGCCTCCGCCGCCTGCTGCTCGGCTTCCTTCTTGCTGCGGCCGGTGCCGGTGCCGTACTCGACACCACCGACGCGGGCGGCAGCCGTGAAGGTCTTCTCGTGGTCGGGGCCGGACTCGCTCACGGCGTACTCGGGCACGCCGAGGCCTTCCGTGGCGGTCAGTTCCTGGAGGGAGGTCTTCCAGTCCAGTCCCGCGCCCAGGTTGGACGACTCCTCGATCAGCGGATCGAAGAGGCGGTGGACGAGTTCGGAGGCCGCGTCGAGGCCCTGGTCCAGATAGACCGCCCCGATCACCGCCTCCAGGGTGTCCGCGAGGATCGATGCCTTGTCCCTGCCACCGGTGCCCTCTTCACCCCGGCCGAGCCGGATGAACGCGCCCAGGTCGAGCCCGCGGCTGACCCCTGCAAGGGCCCGCGAGTTGACCACCGCGGCCCGCAGCTTGGCCAGCTGGCCTTCGGGCAGGTCGGGGTGGGTGCGGTAAAGGGTGTCGGTGACCACCAGGCCGAGCACGGAGTCTCCGAGGAACTCCAGCCGCTCGTTGGTGGGCAGCCCGCCGTTCTCGTACGCGTACGAGCGGTGGGTCAGCGCACGCACCAGAAGGGCGGGCTCGAGGTGGTACCCGAGCCGCCCTTCCAGAAGCGTGTGGGACGAGGCCTTGTCCGTCGCGGTCTTCTGCGATGCCGAGGCGTCGCGCTGCGATGACGTGGAGGACATGGAGCCTGTCACCTGCCGATCAGACCTCGAGGACCTGACGGCGGTTGTAGGTGCCGCAGCTCGGGCACGCGATGTGCTGGAGCTTCGGCTCGTGGCAGCGCTCGCACGCCACCAGGCTCACGGGCGCAGCCTTCCACTGCGAACGGCGGTGGCGCGTGTTGCTGCGCGACATCTTCCGCTTGGGAACAGCCACGGCTACTTCTCCTGGTTCTCGTCGGTGCCGTCGCCGGCACCGTTCTGCTGGAATTCCTGCAGGGCCGCCCAACGGATGTCGGTGACCTCATGGTGGTGGTCCGGGTCGTCCGTGAGCCGGGCTCCGCATTCGGAGCACAGGCCCTGGCAGTCGTCCTGGCACACCGGCTGCATCGGCAGTGCGAGCACTACCGCGTCCCGCAGCACGGGCTCGAGGTCGAACTGGTCGTCCTCGAGTTGAAGCGTGTCCTCGTCCTCGGCGTCGTCACCGGCTTCGTCCCTGCGGGCGGTCCGGGTGTCGGCGTCGGGGTAGGAGAACATCTCCTGGAACTCGGCGTCGAGCTCGCGCTCGACCGGCTCCAGACACCTTACGCACTCCCCCGCCACCGGTGCGTGGACGGTGCCGGTGACCAGCACGCCCTCCATCACCGACTCCAGGCGGAGGTCCAGCTCCACGTCGGCGCCCTGGGGCACACCGATGACGCCGTCGAGACCGAGGTCGGCGGGTGCCGGCACGGTGCGGGAGACCTTCTTCATCGCACCAGGACGCCGGCCCAGCTCGTGCGTGTCGAACACGAGGGGGTTGCGGTGGTCGAGGCGGGTGTTCAGGGCTTCCTCTTTCGAACGGGCGCTCATCACGATGTCAGCGCGTCGGTGGTGCGGGGACGGCCTTCCCGCGCCGCTTGTGAGCGGGCAGGCCGAAACGCCGGTGATTCACACGGCTGGAATCGACAGGATACTGGACAGCCCGCTCCCGCCCAAACCCGGCCGTCTCACCTGCCCTGTTCCAGCTCCCTGAGCCGGTTCAGGTCGATCATCCCGGTGTCGAAGAAGCTCGTCTCGTCCAGCGCCGCGGGCTGCTGCCCGTAGGGGTGGCCCTGGTGCTGCTGCCCGGGGTGCTGGGGCTGGTGCTGCCCCTGCTGCTGGTACGGGATCTGCTGCGGGTACTGCTGCGGGTCCTGGTGCTGCTCGTAGCCGCCCTGCCCGTAGTCGTAGCCCTGCTCCTGCGGGTAGCCCTGCTGGGCTCCGGCGTACGGGTCGTATCCGGTGCCGGCCTGCGGGGCGTACTCCTGCTGCTGGTACGCGTATTCCTGATGGCCTTGCTGGTCCTGCTGGCCCTGCTGCTGGTAGCCGTAGTCGGGCTCGCCCTGCTGGGCCGCCGCCGGCTGGGCCTGCGGGTCGTAGCCGTACCGCGACAGGTCGGCCTGCTCGGGGGCCGCGGGGGCGGCCAGGCCGGCCAGGTACTCCGCGTCGGACTGCCGGTGGACCTCGGGGCCGCCCTCGCTCGCGTCGGCGGCCGCCAGCTGCGCGGCGAGGTCGTCGATCGGGTTGTGGCCGGTGAGCTTGAGCCGGCCGCGGCCGACCGCGTCCAGGGTCTTGGAGAGCACCGCCTCGAAGGCGCCGAGCTTGGTGTCGACGTACTCGTCGGCGAGCCGGCGCAGGGTCTCCGGGTCGCTGCTGCGCTCGGGGGCGTCCGGGTCGTCCTCGATGTAGCCGCCCTCGGCGTCGTACCCCGGGTCGTACGCGGGGCGGCCGAGCAGCTTCTCGCGGCCGCGGTCGACCGACCCGATGGTCTTGGTCAGCACGACCTCGAAGTTGGCGAGCTTGCTGTCGACGTAGTCGTCGGCCTCGGCGCGGATCTCGTCGGCCTCGCGGCGGGCCTCGGCGAGGATCCGGTCGGCCTCGTCCTGGGACTGCCGGGCGATCTGGGTGTCGGAGACCATCGAGCCGCGTTCGGCGTGTGCGGTCTCGATGATCCGCTGCGCCTCGACGCGGGCCTCCTCGACCATCTGCTCACGGCCGCCGAGCAGTTCCTGGGCCTGGGCGAGGGAGGCGGGCAGCGCGGCGGCCACCTCGTCGAGCATGGCCAGCAGCTCGGCCCGGTTCACCACGCAGGAGGCCGACATCGGCATGGACCGGGCGTTGGCCACGGTCGCCGTGATCTCATCGAGCTTCTTCTGGACGTCCACGACAAAGAGCCTAGCGCTGCTTCAGCTTTGCGTTGAGCGCCTGGAGAACCGGCCCCGGCACCAAGTGCGAGATGTCTCCGCCCCATTGGGCGACTTCCTTGACGAGGCTGGACGACAGGAAGCTGTACTCGGGGTTGGTGGGGACGAAGAGGGTCTCCACGCCCGACAGGCCGATGTTCATCTGGGCCATCTGCAGCTCGTAGTCGAAGTCGCTGACCGCGCGCAGGCCCTTGACGATGGCCGGGATGTCGCGCTGCTTGCAGAAGTCGACGAGCAGGCCGTGGAACGACTCCACCTCGACGTTGCCGAGGTCCGCGGTGACCTCCTCGATCAGCGCGATGCGCTCCTCGATCGGGAACAGGCCCCGCTTGGACTGGTTGATCATCACCGCGACGTGCACCGTGTCGTAGAGGCGGGCGGCGCGGGCGATGATGTCGAGGTGTCCGTTCGTGATGGGGTCGAACGACCCCGGACAGACGGCGCGGCGCAAGACGGTCTCCTCGCTCTGCGTACGGGCGTGGGGGGTGCGGGTCATGGGGGGCTCATCCGGTCGGGCCGGCTCATGACCCGGCGGTAACTTGGGCGGCGCGACCGTACCAAAGAGTCGCCTCGCCGTACCGGCGGGACCGCAGGCCCTCGAATCCGGAGGGCCAGGCGAACTCGCCGCCCCGGGTCCTGCGCTCCACGGTGACCAGCACGTCCTCGCTGAGCCAGAGGTTGGCCCGGAGTGTGAGCAGGATCTCGCGCAGCTCGTCGTCGGGCACGTCGTAGGGCGGGTCGAGGAACAGCACGTCGTACGGCTCCGCGGGGGGCGGGCCCGCGGCGGTCTTCTCGGCCCGGCCGGCCCGCACCTCGGCGCCGCGCAGCCCGATGGCGGCGGCGTTCTCCCGGACGACGGCCACCGCGCGGGCGTCGGCCTCCACGAGCAGCACGTGGGCGGCGCCGCGGGACAGGGCCTCCAGGCCGACCGCGCCGGATCCGGCGTACAGGTCGGCGACGCGGGCGCCGTCGAGGGTGCCGCGCAGCGACTCCAGCGTGGAGAACAGCCCCTCCCTGGCCCGGTCCGAGGTCGGCCGGGTCCCGGTGCCCGGGGGTACGGCCAGCCGCCGCCCTCCGGCGGCGCCGGCGATCACGCGGGTCATGAACTGCTCACGGCTCCGACACTACCGCCTGCCACCGCCGGGCTCCGACCGGCTCCCTGTGGCCCGTCAGCCCTTGTCCAGGAACTCCTCGCGGTCGGCGTCCAGCAGGCTCTGCAGGGCGCTGCGCAGGTCGGCGTGCGCGGTCAGCTCCGGGTCGGCGGCGACCAGGTCGGTGGCCTCCTGCCGGGCGGCCTCGATGACGTCCCGGTCGTCCATGACGGCCAGCACGCGCAACGACGAGCGGGCGCCGGACTGGGCCTGGCCGAGCACGTCGCCCTCGCGGCGCTGCTGGAGGTCGATCTCGGAGAGCGCGAAGCCGTCGAGGGTGCCGGCGACGGCGTCCAGCCGGGAGCGCGCCGGGCTCGCCTCGGGTGCCTCGGAGACCAGCAGGCACAGGCCCGGCGCGGAGCCGCGGCCGACCCGGCCGCGCAGCTGGTGCAGCTGGGACACGCCGAACCGGTCGGCGTCCATGATCACCATCGCGGTGGCGTTGGGCACGTTGACGCCGACCTCGATGACGGTGGTGGCCACGAGCACGTGCACCTCACCGGCCGCGAAGGCGCGCATCACCTCGTCCTTGGCGTCCGGCGCCATCCTGCCGTGCAGGACCTCGACGCGCAGGCCGCGCAGCGGGCCGGAGGCGAGCTGCGCGGCGACGTCGAGGACCGCCAGCGGCGGCCGCCGCTCGTCGTCCGGCGGAGCCTGCTCGGCCGCGGCGCTCTTCTTGCGGCTGCCGCCGGCGGCCTCCGCCGTGTCCTCGGCGTCGCCGATCCGCGGGCACACCACGTACGCCTGGTGCCCGCCCTCGACCTCCTCGCGGACCCGCTCCCAGGCGCGCTCCAGGAAGTGCGGCTTCTCGGCGGCGGGCACCACGTGGCTGGCGATCGGCGAGCGTCCGGCGGGCAGCTGGTCGAGCACGGACGTGTCGAGGTCGCCGAAGACGGTCATGGCGACCGTGCGCGGGATCGGCGTCGCGGTCATCACCAGCAGGTGCGGGGGCTGCTTGCCCTTGCCGCGCAGGGCGTCGCGCTGCTCGACGCCGAAGCGGTGCTGCTCGTCGACGACGACCAGTCCCAGGTCGTCGAACTGCACCTTGTCCTCGATCAGCGCGTGGGTGCCGACGACGATGCCGGCCTCGCCCGTCACCAGGTCGAGCAGGGCCGCGCGGCGGGCGGCGGCGCCCATCGAGCCGGTGAGCAGCACCACCTTGGTGCCGACGTCGGAGCCGCCGAGCATGCCGCCCTCGGCGAGCTCGCCCATCATCTCCGTGATGGAGCGGTGGTGCTGCTGGGCGAGCACCTCGGTGGGCGCGAGCATGGCGGCCTGGCCGCCCGCGTCGACGACGCCGAGCATCGCCCGGAGCGCCACCATCGTCTTGCCGGAGCCGACCTCGCCCTGCAGCAGGCGGTGCATGGGGTGCTCGGCGGCCAGGTCGGCGAAGATCTCGGCGGAGACGGCCTGCTGGCCGTCGGTGAGGGTGAACGGCAGCTTGGCGTCGAACGCGGTCAGCAGGCCGTCCGCGGCCGGGCAGCGGGGCACCGCGGGCAGGGCGGCGTCGGCGGCGCGGCGGCGGGCCAGGGCGACCTGGAGCACGAACGCCTCGTCCCACTTGAGCCGGTGCCGCGCCTCGGCGATGTCCTGCTTGGACCGCGGCCGGTGGATCTTCTCCAGCGCCTCGGGGAGCGGGGCCAGGCCGCGGTCGGCGCGCAACTGGTCCGGCAGCGGCTCCCCGACGCCCGTCCAGCCCGTGGCGGCAAGGGAGTTCAGCGCGGTGTCGACGGCCTGGGCGATGCGCCAGGACGTGATCTGCTTGCACGCCGGGTAGAGCGGGATCAGCCGGTTGGCGAACGCGTCCGCCGCCTCCTCGGCATCGCCGTCGTCGGCGTCCAGCAACTGGTAGTCGGGGTGCGCGAGTTGGCGGACCCGGTTGAAGACGGACACCTTGCCGGAGAACATCCCGCGGCGGCCCGGGATCAGCCGGTGCGCGTGGGCGTGGGCGGCCTTGCTGAAGAAGACGAGGGTCAGCGAGCCGCTGCCGTCGGTCACGACCACTTCCAGCCGGACGCCCTTGCCGCCGCCGTACGTGCGCTTGTCCGCCTTGGCGATCTGCGCGACGACGGTGACGTACTCGTCGACGGGCAGGTCGGCCAGGCGCGTCAGCTCGCCCCGCTCGGCGTACCGCCGCGGGTAGTGGTGCAGCAGGTCGCCCGTGGTGTGCAGGTCGAGGTGCTCGCCGAGCACCTTCGCCGTGCGATCCCCGACGAGATCGCGGAGCCGGTCGTCAAGTGGGTTCGCGCTCATCCCCCTCATCTTCCCCCACCCCACCGACATTCCCCCCAGAGGCACGACACCACGCCCCGCCGGGGCGCGAGGAACCGCGCAAGCCCCGCAGGGGCGCGGGGAACTGCGCGAGCCACCACAGCGAACCGTCCGACGGCGGCGCACCCCCAGGGGCAGCCCGCACCCCGCCCGGCAGGGCAACCCGCACCCCGCCCGGCAGGGCAGAACGCCTACTCGACGCCGATGAGGAGCGGCACCCCGTGGTGCCCACCGGCATACGTCACGGTGTCCACCGCCAGGTGCCCGTCGCGGACATGCGCCTCTATGCGTTCGGCCAGCCCGGCCGGCGCGTGGGTGCCGAGGACGAGCGTGACGAGCTCCCCGCCGGCCGCGAGCATGCGGTCGAGGACGACCTCCGCCGTGGCCGCGAGGTCCGCGCCGATCACGGCGACGTCCCCGTCGATCAGGCCGAGCACGTCGCCGGCCTGGCAGACGCCGGCCATGGTCCACGAGCGGTGCTCGGCGACCGCCAGCTCGGCGTAGCGCGTGGCGCCGGCCGCGGCCGTCATCGCCACCACGTCCTCGTCGAAGCGGCGGGTCGGCTCGTGGACCGCGAGCGCGGCCAGGCCCTGGACCGCCGAGCGGGTGGGGATCAGCGCCACCCGCACCCCGTCGGTCCTGGCCTGCTCCGCCGCGGCCGCCGCGGCATGGCGCAGCTCGGTGTCGTTGGGCAGCAGCACGACCTCGCGGGCGTGCGCCCGGCGGACGGCCGCCGCGATCTCGCCGCTGGCGGGCTGCTCACCGGGCCGCACGGCCACGACGGTGGCGCCGGCCTCGGCGTAGAGGCCGGCCAGGCCGTCGCCCTGGACGACCGCGACGACCGCCCGGGCCAGCCGTTCGCGGCCCGGTTCGCGCAGCGGCCCGCCGAAGTGCGTGACGCGGATGCGGTAGGGGCGGCCCGCCTCGATCGCGGCCTCGATGGCGGCGCCGACGTCGTCGACGTGCACGTGGACGTGCCACAGCCCGTCGCCGCCGACGACCACGAGCGAGTCGCCGAGCGCGTCGAGCCGGGTGCGGAGCCGGCCCACGGGTTCGTCGCCCGCGGCCTCCAGCAGGAAGATCACCTCGAAACCGGGACCGCCGGGACCGGGACCGGGACCGGCGCCGTCCGGGCCGTGCCCGGGTCCGGCGTGCGCGCAGGCGTCCTCGGCGGCGGCCGTGGCCGCCTCCGCGACGGCCGCGGCGCCGGGTCCGGACACGGGTGGGCCGCCGTGGCGGAAGGACGTGCCGGCTCCGGCGGCGGCGCCCGGCGGCGGGGTGAGGGGCGCCTCGCCGGTGACCGCCTCGCACAGCGCCCCGAGGACGGCGACCAGGCCGAGGCCGCCCGCGTCGACCACGCCCGCCCGCTCCAGCACGCCGAGCTGCCCGGGGGTGTCGGCGAGCGCGGCCAGCGCCCCGCCGTGGGCGGCGCGGACGACCTCGGCGAGGCCGCCCGCGGCGTCGCGCGCCGCGTCCGCCGCGCGCGTGGCGACCGTCAGCATGGTGCCCTCGACCGGGCGGGACACCGCCTCGTAGCCGGAGTCCGCGGCCGCGCGCAGCGCCAGCCGCACCATGGCGGCCGCCGCGTGGTCGTCGTGGACGGCGGCGAGCGCCTCGCTGCCGGGCGGTGCGATCGCCGCGTTCATGCCGCGCAGCAGCTGCGCGAGGATCGTGCCGGAGTTGCCGCGGGCGCCGATGAGCGCGCCGTGGGACATCGCGAGGAACGCCTCGCCGAGGGTGGGGCGGGTGCCGTCCGCGTCGGTGGTGGCCGCGTGGCCGTCGAAGGCCGCGTCCACGGCCTGCGCGGCGGACTCCACGGTGAGGTAGAGGTTGGTCCCGGTGTCGCCGTCGGCCACCGGGTAGACGTTGATCGCGTCGATCTCCTCGCGGGCCCGGCCGAGCGCCCGCAGGGAGAGCCGGCACCATGCGCGCACCGCGGAAGCGTCGAGCGAGGGCGGCAACAGGTCCTCCTGGGACACGGCGAACGGGGGCGGCTGCCCGTGAGGGTAGTCGTGAGCCCGGTCACTCGCGCAGGGCGGGCGGTCCGGGGCAGGTCCCGGACCATGGTAGTTTCGTTGTACGGGAGCAGAGGTTGTATGCTGCTCCGGTTGCCCGGGGCTCTCTCGGGCATTTCATCGTAAATGCATCTGAAGTCTTTGGAGTGACCCGTGGCTGCCAACTGCGACGTCTGCGGCAAGGGGCCGGGCTTCGGCAACAGCATCTCCCACTCGCACCGCCGTACCCCGCGTCGTTGGAACCCCAACATCCAGCGCGTGCGTGCGGTCGTCGGGAAGACGCCGAAGCGGCTCAATGTCTGCACCTCGTGCATCAAGGCCGGCAAGGTCTCGCGCTAGTCGAGCGCGTACGCACGCGTACGTCGTAGCGGCGCAGCCTTGCGGCTACCGAAAGCCGGTCCACCTCTGGGTGGGCCGGCTTTTCAGCGTGCCGCGGCGGGGCCGGCGCGGCACGCCGCTCAGGCGGAGGCCCCGCCGCGGAGGCGCCACCCGTGGTCGACCGGGCCGATGCCCGCGCCCAGCGGGAAGCCGGCGGCGATCGCCCCGGTGACGTAGGCCTTGGCGCGTCCCACCGCGTCCGGCACGTCGTGGCCGAGCGCCAGATAGGACGCGACCGCGCTGGCCAGGGTGCAGCCGGTGCCGTGGGTGTGCCCGTTGGGGTGCCGCGGCGCCCGGTACCAGTGCTCCCGCGAGCCGTCGGTCAGCAGGTCGACGGCGTCGGAGCCGGCGCCGAGATGGCCGCCCTTGATCAGCGCCCACGCGGGCCCGTGCGCGAGCACCGCCGCGGCGGCGGCCCGCATGCCGTCCTCGTCCACGACGGTCACGCCGGTGAGCAGTTCCACCTCGTCGAGGTTGGGCGTCGCCACGGTCGCCACGGGCAGCAGGCGCTCGCGGACCACGGCGACGGCCTCGGCGGCGAGCAGCGGGTCGCCGTGCTTGGAGACGCCGACCGGGTCGACGACGACGGGTGCGGCCGTACCTGCCAGCAGGTCGGCGACGACGGCGGCCAGCCGCGCCGAGGAGAGCATGCCGGTCTTCACCGCCTGCACCCCGATGTCGTCCACGACGGCCCGGAACTGGGCGCGCACCGCCTCCTCCGGGATTTCCCAGGCGCCGCTGACGCCCAGCGAGTTCTGCGCGGTGACGGCGGTGAGGACGCTCATCCCGTGCACGCCCAGCGCGAGCATCGTCTTGAGGTCGGCCTGGATGCCGGCGCCGCCCCCGGAGTCGGAGCCGGCCACGGTCAGGACGCGGGCCGGGGCCACGACCGGGGCCGGGCCCACGCACGGGTTCACGCGTCGTCGCCGAAGTGGTCCCAGCCGCCGGCCTTGTCCCATGGCGCGCCGTCCACGGTGACCTGAGGGATGCGGCCCGCGGGGGTGCGGACCTCGCCGATGATCCGCCAGCGGGCGGGGAGCTTCACGTCGCGGGGGAAGGTGGCGACTATCGCGTGGTCCTCGCCGCCGGTGAGCACCCAGTGCAGCGGGTCGACGCCGACGGCCTGGCCGATGTCGGACATCTGGGCGGGCACGTCGATGTCGGCGGACCGCAGGTCGATGTCGGCGCCGCTGGCCGCGGCGATGTGGCCGAGGTCGGCGACCAGCCCGTCGCTGACGTCGGTCATCGCGGTGGCGCCGAGCTCGGCTGCCGCGGGGCCCGCGTGGTACGGCGGCTCCGGCCTGCGGTGCGCCTCGACGAAGGCCCGCGGCGAGCGGAAGCCGCGGGAGAGCACCGCGAACCCGGCGGCCGACCAGCCCAGCCAGCCGGTGACGGCGACGAGGTTGCCGGGGCGCGCTCCCGAACGGGTGACGGCGGCCCGGCTGCGCAGGTCACCCAGCGCGGTGATGGCGACGGTGATGGTGTCACCGCGCACCACGTCGCCGCCGACGACCGCGGCACCGGCCACCTGGCACTCGTCGCGGATGCCGTCCATCAGCTCGAGCGGCCATGTGGCGGGCAGGTCGGCGGGCACCACGAGCGCGACCAGGACCGCGGTGGGCACCGCGCCCATCGCCGCGACGTCGGCGAGGTTCTGGGCGGCCGACTTGCGGCCGACGTCGTAGGCGGTGGACCAGTCGCGCCTGAAGTGCCGGTTCTCCAGCAGGATGTCGGTGGTGGCCACGACGCGCCGGTCCGGCGCGGCGACCACGGCGGCGTCGTCACCGGGGCCGATCTTCACGGCCGGGGTCGAGGTGAGGCGGGAGGTCAGTTCCCTGATGAGCCCGAACTCCCCCAGCTCGCCCACAGTCCCCTTCATAGCGTCGTCCCCTTCGGTGTCTGCTCCGGCCGCGGCTTTCGCCGTCGGTGTTTCCCGTCAATACCAGGGGGCAGGTACCGCGCGGGTCTCCCCGCTGCGCGCGGCAACGCGATACCGTGGCGTCCCCCTTCCCACATGATCCTCGAAGCCGCCCTGGAGGTTCCGTGGTACAGGCGTACATCCTGATCCAGACCGAGGTCGGCAAGGCCTCGGCAGTAGCGGAGGTGATCTCCAAGATCGACGGAGTCATTCAGGCCGAGGACGTCACCGGTCCCTATGACGTCATCGTGCGCGCCCAGGCCGACACGGTCGACGACCTCGGCCGCATGGTGGTGGCCAGAGTGCAGCAGGTGGACGGCATCACCCGAACCCTGACCTGCCCGGTCGTGCATATCTAGTCCCCCACTATGCTCGCCCGGTGAGGATTCGTCGCCGGGCTGCGCTGATCGCCGTGTCCGCCGTCGCGTGCCTGTCAGCGGCGGCGGTATACGCGGCCACCTCCGATACGGACGAGACGGTCGCCGTGCCGGTTCCTGGCGCCCAGGTGGCCGGCTACTGCGCCGCGCTGCACGCGCGGCTGCCGCAGAAGGTCAACGGGCTCCCCCGGCATGATCTCAAGCCGGACTCCGACCTGACCGCCGGGTGGGGCGATCCGTCGATCGTGCTGCGCTGCGGGGTGCCGCGGCCGGCGGCCGACAACGACGCGAGTGCCGACGCCGTCGAGGTGGACGGCGTCGGCTGGCTGATCGAGCCGCAGAACGGCGGCACCTTCCGGCTCACCACGACGCTGCGCAAGGCGTACGTCGAGGTGACGCTGCCGAAGCGGTACGCCGGCGATCTCGGTCCGCTGACCGATCTCGCCGGCGCCGTCAAGCGGACCATTCCCGAAGGGGTCTGAGCCCGCCGGGGGTCAGCGCAGGCCGGTCGGGCGGCGCAGCGCCGCCTGGATGAGCCGGTCGACGAGTTCGGGGTAGCCGATCCCGGACTCCTGCCACATCCGCGGGTACATCGAGATGGGCGTGAAGCCCGGCATGGTGTTGATCTCGTTGATCACGAACTCGCCGGTGTCGAGCAGGAAGAAGTCGGCGCGGACCAGTCCCTCGCACGACGCGGCCTCGAAGGCGGCGACGGCGAGCGCCTGCACCCGCGCGGTCTCCTCGGGCGTGAGCGGCGCCGGCACCAGGCCGTCGGCCGAGTCGATGTACTTGGCCTCGAAGTCGTAGAAGTCGTGGCTGGTGGTCGGCGGGATCTCGGCGGGCACCGAGGCGCGCGGGCCGTCCTCGAACTCCAGCACTCCGCACTCGATCTCGCGGCCGTGCAGCATCGCCTCGACGATGACCTTCGGGTCGTGCCGCCGGGCCTCGGCGATCGCCTCGTCGAGTCCGGCGGGGCCCTCGGCCTTGGTGATGCCGAAGGACGAGCCGCCCCGGGCGGGCTTCACGAACAGCGGCCAGCCGTGCTGCGCGGCGAAGGCCAGCACGCGGTCGCGGGCGGCGGCCGGGTCCTGCTCCCACTCGCGCGGCCTGATCACCGTGTACGGGCCGACGGCGAGACCGAACGAGGTGAAGATCCGCTTCATGTACTCCTTGTCCATGCCGACGGCGGAGGCGAGCACGCCCGCGCCGACGTACGGGACACCGGAGAGCTCCAGCAGGCCCTGGAGCGTGCCGTCCTCGCCGTAGGGGCCGTGCAGCATGGGGAAGACGACGTCGACCTCGCCCAGTGCCTTGGGCACCGCGCCAACCTCGGTGTAGACGACCTCGCGGTTCGCCGGGTCGACCGGCAGGGCCACCGCGCCCTCGTGGTCGGCGACCTGCTCGACGGTGGGCATGCGGCGCTCGGCGATCGCCATCCGGTCGGGGGCGTCGGCGGTCAGCGCCCACCGGCCCTCGGTGGTGATGCCGATCGGCAGCACGTCGTACTTGTCGCGGTCGATGGCGCGCAGCACGCTCGCCGCGGTCACGACGGAGACGCCGTGCTCGGAGCTGCGGCCGCCGAACACCACGGCGACGCGGGGCTTGCGGGCGAGGCCCGGGGTGTCCTGGGCGCGGTCCTGGCTCTGGTCCTCGTGCTGGTCGGGACGCTGCTCAGGGCTGTGCCCGGGGCTCTGGGGAGAAGGCAGGTTGCTCATGTCACGGTGACCTTACCGTTCCGCCTTCGCGGAACGTGACATCAACTCCTTGACGGCCACGACGGGGGGTTTCCCGTTGTGGACGATGTCGACCACGGTCTCGGTGATCGGCATGTCGACGCCGTGCCTGCGCGCCAGATCGGCCACCGACTCGCAGGACTTGACGCCCTCGGCGGTCTGGCTGGTGACGGCGATCGTCTCGGCCAGGCTCATGCCGCGGCCGAGGTTGTGCCCGAAGGTGTTGTTGCGGGACAGCGGCGAGGAGCAGGTGGCGACCAGGTCGCCCATGCCGGCCAGGCCCGCGAAGGTGTGCGCGTCGGCGCCCATCGCCATCCCGAGCCGGGTGGTCTCGGCCAGGCCGCGGGTGATCAGCGACGCCTTGGTGTTGTCGCCGAGTCCCATGCCGCCGGCGATGCCGACGGCGAGCGCGATGACGTTCTTCACCGCGCCGCCGAGTTCCGTCCCGACCACGTCGGTGTTGGTGTAGGGGCGGAAGTAGGCGGTGTGGCAGGCGGCCTGGAGGCGGCGGGCGACGTCCTCGTCCTGGCAGGCGACGACGGCGGCGGCCGGCTGGCGGCCGGCGATCTCCGGGGCGAGGTTGGGGCCGGACAGCACCGCGATGCGATCCGGGCCCGCCTTGGTGACGTCCTCGATGACCTCGCTCATGCGCTTGGCCGTGCCGAGTTCGACGCCCTTCATGAGGCTGACGAGCACCGCGTCGGAGCGCAGCAGCGGCGCCCAGTCGGCGAGGTTGGCGCGCAGCGACTGCGAGGGGACGGCGAGGATCACGAACTCCGCGCCGGCCGCGGCCTGCGCGGGGTCGGTCGTCGCCGTGACGGCCGGGGGCAGTTCGAGGCCGGGGAAGTAGTCGGGGTTGGTGCGCGTGGTGTTGACGGCGTCGACGACCTCCTGGCGCCGGCCCCACAGCGCCACCTCGCACCCGGCGTCGGCGAGCACCATCGCGAAGGCGGTGCCCCAGGAGCCGGTGCCGTAGACCGCGCAGCGTGCCGTCATGCGCCCTCCCGCGTCTCGCCCGCCGGGGTCTCGGTGCCGGCCTGACCGGGCAGGTCCGCGCCGGTCTCGGCACCGGCGCCGCTCTCCGCGCCCGTCTCCACGCCGGTTTCGGCGACCGGGTCCGCGTCGCTCTTGGCGCCGGCGGCGGGCCGCCTGCCCGCTCCGGTTTCCGACGCCGTGGCGTGCCTGCCCAGGCGCGTGTCGTACAAACCGGCCGGGGCGGGTTCGCCGCGCAGTTCGGCGAGCAGGTCCTTGACGGCTTCCATGATCTTCTCGGTGACCTCGCGCAGCACCTCGGAGGTCGGCTCCTTGCCGTAGTACGCGCTGAGGTCGACCGCCGGTCCGGCCAGCACCCGGTGGGTCTTGCGCGGCAGCAGGTCCGGCTTCTTCGCGTACGGCGGCAGCACGTCGTTGGCGCCCCACTGCGCGATCGGGATGACGGGCGCCTTGGTGAGCAGGGCCACGCGCGCGATGCCGGTCTTGGAGACCATCGGCCACAGTTCGGGGTCGCGGGTGAGGGTGCCCTCCGGGTAGAAGGCCACGCACTCGCCCTTGTTGACCGCCTCGACGGCCGCGCGGTACGCGGCGGCGGCGTCCGCGGTGGCGCGGAACACCGGGATCTGCCCGGTGCCGCGCATGAAGGCGCCGACGACGGCCGGGCTGAACAGCGACGCCTTGGCGAGGAAGCGCGGGACCCGGCCGGTGTTGTACTGGAAATGCGCGTACACCAGCGGGTCGAGGTACGAGTTGTGGTTCACCGCGGTGAGGAATCCGCCCTCGGCCGGAATGTTCTCGATTCCCCGCCAGTCCCGCTTGAACAGGACGATGAGCGGCGGCTTCGCGACCATGGCCGCCAGGCGGTACCAGAAACCGATTCTGCGGCGGGACACCCGGACTCCTCTTCGTCTGCGCCGGCGCTCCCTGCGTGCGGCGCCCGGTCTGCCGCTCAGCATCGCGGCTACCAGAGACTAACGCCAGGAGTCGGCGGGGTGGGGGGCACCTCTGGCACCGTTCGGGCACAGCACGGTGACAATAGTCGCGTGCAGGGCGTGCAGCGGATTCGAGCGGAACAGCGTGAACCACGTGATCAGCGGGTGGACGCGGCGGCGGCGCGGGGCGGCGGCTGGTCGCTGGTGGTGCCGTTGAAGCCGCTGGCCCTGGCCAAGAGCAGGCTCGCCGACGCGGCGGGCGCGGCCCGGCCCGCGCTGGCCCTGGCGTTCGCCCTGGACACGGTGGCGGCGGCGCTGGCCTGCCCGCTGGTGGCGGACGTCACGGTGGTCACCGACGACACGACGGCCGGCGCGCGGCTCGCGGAGCTCGGGGCGTTCGTGGTCGCGGACGTCCCGGCGGCCGGTCTGAACGCGGCGCTGCGGTACGGGGCGCAGCGGGTGCGGGAGCGCGGTGCGGCGGGCGTCGCGGCGCTGAACGGCGATCTGCCGGCGTTGCGGCCCGCCGAGCTGTCCCTGGTGCTGGCGGCGGCCGCGGAGGCGCCGGAGCGGGCGTTCCTGGCCGACGCCGCGGGTGTCGGCACGACGTTGCTGGCGGCCGGGCCGGGCACCGAGCTGGCGCCGGGTTTCGGCGGTGCCTCGCGGGCCCGTCATCTGGCGTCGGGGGCCTGTGAGATCACGCTGTCCGGCGTGCCGTCGGTGCGGCGGGACGTGGACACCCCTGACGACCTGCGGGCGGCGCTCGCGCTGGGCGTCGGGCCGCGGACGGCGGCGACCTGCGCCGCGTACGCGGCGGCCGGTCAGGCGCCGGGGCCCGAGTAGGTGTCGGGGTAGGTCTGCAACGTCACGAAGACGACCCGGCGGGTCTCGCCGGCGCCTTCGGTGCGGATGCGCACCCGCTGTCCGACGCGCAGCAGCAGCAACCCGCCCGCGTCGAACGCCTCGGCGTCGAACGGCAGCGGCGTCCCGTCGTCCAGCAGCACGCTGCCGGCCCTGGTCGCGGGATCGAAGGTGTACGCGGTCGCCTGCATGCCCCAAGCCTAGGGCCTGTCCGGGACGCGCCCTCCCCGGGCGGCAGGACGGCGGGAGGAGCGGCGGCGGACCGCGCGGCGGCGCGAGGTGCGGCGGCAGAACAACGGGCCGGGCTCCCAGATCTGGGGGCCCGGCCCGTGCACGGGGTGCCGGTGGTTCGGTGTCCGGCTATCACCTGGCGGCGGCGCGCTTGCGGGTGGCGCGCTTGGCCGGGGCCTTCTTGGCGGTGGCCTTCTTGGCCGGGGCCTTCTTGGCGGCGGCCTTCTTCGCCGTCGCCTTCTTCGCCGTGGTCTTCTTCGCCGTGGTCTTCTTCGCGGCGGTGGTCTTCTTCGCCGTGGTCTTCTTGGCGGTGGTCTTCTTCGCGGCGGCGGTCTTGGCGGTGGCCTTCTTCGCCGCGGCCTTCTTGGTGGTGGTCCGGGCGGTGGTCGAGGGGCCGCCGCTCAGGCTGCCCTTGGGGGCCTTCTTGACGGAGACCTCGCCGCCGCGCGGAAGCTTCTTCGCGCCGCTGACCAGGTCCTTGAAGCCCTGGCCCGCGCGGAACCGCGGCACGGAGGTCTTCTTGACCCTGACCCGCTCCCCGGTCTGGGGGTTGCGGGCGTAGCGGGCGGGACGATCGACCTTCTCGAACGAGCCGAACCCGGTGACCGAGACCCGGTCGCCGCCGACCACCGCGCGGACGATCGCGTCGAGAACCGCGTCAACCGCGTCGCCGGCGGCCTGGCGGCCGCCGACCTTGTCCGCAATCGCTTCTACGAGCTGCGCCTTGTTCACGTCTTCCCCTTCGGAAACTTGCCCGGCGAATGAGTGCGGGCTGATTTCGCACGCTAGGCGGATATATACCGCAAATCAAATACGAAACGGGCGAATCACCCTTGTGCCGCAACGAACTCGGGGCTCTCGACGATCAGCGATCAGGGATTCCGAGCTCGTCCAACTCAGCCGTCAACGCGTCCAGACGCCGTGCCGCGTCGGCGAGATCGTGCTTCGCCACGGCGGTCACCGCGAGCAACCGCCGACTCAACTCCCGCCTGGTCTCATCAGGGACTTCGGGATTCGCAACGCGTGTGTGCGCCTGCTTCAGACGCGCGGCCACCACCCCGTAGAGGTGGAGTTGGCCGTCACGTCCCATGCGTCGATTGTGCCATCCGCGGCGAGTTGTCGGGAGCGACAGGGCCAACCGGGTGCTCCCTTGCTCCTCTGGTTGCCGGTTGGCCGGTCCTCTGGTTGGGGCGTCCGCGGAACGCCGAAGCGCCCCCCGCCGGGACCGTGCACGGAGGCACGGACGGCGAGGGGCGCTTCGGAGAGTGACCGCGGAGGGCGGTCAGACCTGCACGGTGCTGGGCTTGTAGGACGGCCGGCGGGCCTCGTAGGCGGCGATGTCCGCCTCGTTGCCGAGGGTCAGGCTGATGTCGTCCAGCCCTTCCAGCAGCCGCCAGCGGGCGTTGTCGTCGAGTTCGAAGGGCGCCGTGACGCCTTCGGCGCGGACCTCGCGGGCCACCAGGTCGACGGTGACCTCGGTCGTGGGATCGGCCTCGACGAGCTTCCACAGCGCCTCGACGGTCTCCTGCGGCAGGACCACCGTCAGGAGCCCGTTCTTCAGCGAGTTGCCGCGGAAGATGTCGGCGTACCGGGACGAGATCACGGCCTTGAAGCCGTAGTTCTGCAGCGCCCACACGGCGTGCTCGCGGGACGAGCCGGTGCCGAAGTCGGGCCCGGCGACCAGGACCGTGGCGCCCTTGTACTCCGGGGCGTTGAGGACGAACGACGGGTCCTTGCGCCAGGCCTCGAACAGCCCGTCCTCGAACCCGTTGCGGGTGACCTTCTTCAGCCAGTGCGCGGGGATGATCTGGTCGGTGTCGACGTTGCCGCGGCGCAGCGGGACGGCCCGGCCGGTGTGCGTGGTGAAGGCTTCCATGGTGCTCAGACCTCCGCGGGAGCAGGGACGTCGGACAGGTCGGCGGGCGACGCGAGCCGGCCGGCCACGGCGGTTGCGGCGGCCACCTGGGGCGACACCAGGTGGGTGCGGCCGCCCTTGCCCTGCCGTCCTTCGAAGTTGCGGTTCGAGGTCGACGCGGAGCGCTCGCCGGGGGCGAGTTGGTCCGGGTTCATACCCAGGCACATCGAGCAACCCGCGTGCCGCCATTCGGCGCCGGCCGCGGTGAACACCTGGTCCAGGCCCTCCTCCACGGCCTGCAGCGCGACGCGTACCGAGCCGGGCACGACCAGCATCCGGACGCCGTCGGCGACCTTGCGGCCCTCGACGACGGACGCGGCGGCACGCAGGTCCTCGATCCGGCCGTTGGTGCAGGAGCCGACGAACACCGTGTCCACCGCGACCTCGCGCAGCGGCTGCCCGGCGCTCAGGCCCATGTACTCCAGCGCCTTCTCCGCGGCCAGCCGGTCACTGGGGTCCGCGAAGGAGGCGGGGTCCGGCACGGACGCGCTCAGCGGCGCTCCCTGGCCGGGGTTGGTGCCCCAGGTGACGAACGGCGCCAGCTCCGCGGCGTCGATGCGCACCTCGTGGTCGAACACGGCGTCCTCGTCGGTGCGCAGCGTCTTCCAGTACGCGACGGCGGCGTCCCAGTCCTCGCCCGTGGGCGCGTGGACGCGGCCCTCCAGGTAGTCGAACGTGGTGCGGTCGGGGGCGATCATGCCGGCCCGCGCGCCCGCCTCGATCGACATGTTGCACACGGTCATCCGCGCTTCCATCGACAGCTTCTCGATGGCGGTGCCGCGGTACTCGATGACGTAGCCCTGGCCGCCACCGGTGCCGATGCGGGCGATGACGGCGAGGATCAGGTCCTTGGCCGTGACGCCGTCGGGCAGTTCGCCGTCGACGGTGACCGCCATGGTCCGGAACGGGGCCATCGGCAGCGTCTGGGTGGCCAGCACGTGCTCGACCTGCGAGGTGCCGATGCCGAACGCCAGCGCGCCGAACGCGCCGTGGGTGGAGGTGTGCGAGTCGCCGCAGACCACGGTGGTGCCGGGCTGGGTCAGTCCCAGCTGCGGTCCCACGACGTGGACGACGCCCTGCTCGATGTCGCCCAGCGGGTGCAGCCGGACCCCGAACTCCGCGCAGTTCTTGCGCAGGGTCTCCAGCTGGGTGCGCGAGACCGGGTCGGCGATGGGCTTGTCGATGTCGAGGGTCGGGGTGTTGTGGTCCTCGGTGGCGATGGTGAGGTCGGTGCGGCGGACCACCCGCCCGTTCATCCGCAGCCCGTCGAACGCCTGGGGGCTGGTCACCTCATGGAGCAGGTGAAGATCGATGAAGAGCAGATCGGGCTCGCCTTCGGCGCGGCGGACGACATGGTCGTCCCAGACTTTCTCCGCGAGTGTCCTACCCATCGCTGTCCCTCCGGCCCGCGCCCTCGCGGGCTGCTCGGTGTGTGTGCGGCGCATGGTGCTGCGCTGAAGACCCAGCCTGACGCGTTCTCGGGAAAATTGAACTTGCGTTTCATACTCTGAGACGCG
Organism: Actinacidiphila rubida; assembly: GCF_900110255.1. Classification (GTDB taxonomy): domain Bacteria; phylum Actinomycetota; class Actinomycetes; order Streptomycetales; family Streptomycetaceae; genus Actinacidiphila; species Actinacidiphila rubida. The sequence goes on along the minus strand of NZ_FODD01000015.1, from coordinate 17,946 downwards.
AGTATCGTTGCATGGACAACACTAGCGGCGTCGGCGTTCTCGACAAGGCGGCTCTGGTGCTCAGCGCGCTGGAGTCCGGCCCGGCCACCCTGGCCGGGCTCGTGGGCGCCACGGGTCTCGCCCGCCCCACTGCACACCGCCTGGCGGTGGCCCTCGAACACCATCGCATGGTCGCCCGCGACATGCAGGGGCGCTTCATCCTGGGCCCGCGCCTGGCGGAGCTGGCCGCGGCGGCCGGCGAGGACCGGCTGCTGGCCACCGCGGGACCGGTGCTGACCCACCTGCGGGACATCACCGGGGAGAGCGCGCAGCTCTACCGGCGCCAGGGCGACATGCGCATCTGCGTGGCCGCCGCGGAGCGGCTGTCCGGACTGCGGGACACCGTGCCGGTGGGGTCCACGCTGCCGATGAAGGCCGGCTCGGCCGCCCAGGTGCTGATGGCCTGGGAGGAGCCGGAGCGGCTGCACCGCGGGCTGCAGGGGGCGCGGTTCACCGCGACCGCGCTGTCCGGCGTGCGGCGCCGCGGCTGGTCCCAGTCGATCGGCGAGCGCGAGCCGGGCGTGGCCTCGGTGTCGGCGCCGGTCCGCGGCCCGTCCAACCGCGTGGTGGCGGCCGTCTCGGTATCCGGACCGATCGAGCGGCTGACCCGGCACCCGGGCCGGATGCACGCGCAGGCCGTGATCGACGCGGCCGGCCGGCTGAGCGAGGCGCTGCGCCGCAACGGCTGAGGCCGCGGCCGGCCCGGTGCGCTCCGGGCCGGCCCCTGTCCGGTCGGGCGGGCGCCGCCCGCGTGCGGCGCTACTCCGCGCTCCGCGACGGCCCTTCCGCAGGAGCCTGCTCCTTCTCCCCCGCCGCCGGGGCCCCTTCCGCCGCGTCGCGCGCCGGCCGCGGCACTCCGCGGGCGAACCGCTCGCGCCCGGTGTCCCCGTGCGCCCCGAGCGGCACCGCGCCGTGCGCCTCGGCGAGTCCGAACGGCGGCATGCCGAAGTAGATCGACTCGTAGGACCCGGCGGGCACGACATAGGTCTCGTGCCAGATCCCGACAGCCGAACCGCCCTTCCTCGCATGCCGGTTGAACGCCGCCCAGGCCGGGCGGTGCAGCTTGCCGCTGTCGGACGCGTAGGCGTAGAGCTTCTCCTCGGACTCCCAGTACTGCACGACGTAGTAGGTGCGCGGCGAGCCGGTGAGCAGCACGTGGGCCAGCAGTCCCGAGCCCTTGTCACGGGACAGTTCGCGCAGCATCCGCGGCATCGCGGTGAAGACCGGCAGCCACCGGTGCGGTGCCGTCAGGCGGTTGACCCGCATCCCGATCAGGAAGACCACCACGTCACCTTCGGCGCCGGCGGTCGTGCGCTCGCGCGCGGGCTTGGTACCCCTCACGGTTCCCCCCATCTTGGATAGCGTCGCTATCCATTGCGTCGTGCTTGGATAGTGCCACTCTCCAAAGGGTGGTGCAAGCGGTATGCGGCTGGCAGAACTGAGCGAGCGCAGCGGGGTCTCCACGGCCACGATCAAGTACTACCTGCGCGAGGGCCTGCTCGCGCCGGGACACCGCGTGAGCGCCACGCAGGCCGACTACGACGACGCGCACCTGCGCCGCCTGCGGCTGATCAGGGCCCTGATCCAGATCGGCCGGGTCCCGGTCGCCACCGCCCGCCAGGTGCTCGCCCACGTCGACGACGAGTCGCTCGGCCAGACCATCCGGCTGGGCGCCGCCCTGTGGGAGATGCCGCACGAGCCCGAGCCCGACGAGAGCGACCCGGAGACGGCCGTGGTCCGCGCCGAGGTGGACCGGCTGCTGGAGCGCCTCGGCTGGAGCACCGCCCGCGAGCTGGGCACCCTCTCCCCCAACCACCGGGTCCTGACGGCCACCATGGTCCGGCTGAAGCACCTGGGCTATCCGGTGGACGCGGACACCCTGCTGCCCTACGCGCAGGAGCTCGGCCGCCTCGCCGTGCTCGATCTGGACCGGCTGGAGGAGTGGCCGACACCGGGCGAGAAGGTCGAGGCCGCGGTCGCCGGCGCGGTGCTCTTCGAACCGGTCCTGCTGAGTCTGCGGCGACTCGCCCAGGAGGAGGAGTCCGCCCGCCGGTTCGGTCTGGAGTGAGGACGGCAAAGCCCGCCGCTCGATGAGCGACGGGCTTCGGCTTCTGTACCCCCGACCGGATTCGAACCGGCGCTACCGCCTTGAGAGGGCGGCGTGCTAGGCCGCTACACAACGGGGGCCCTTGGCGATCCTCGCGTCGTCCAGGCCGGGTGCGACCCGACGGGGACGGAATGAAAGGATCAGTACCCCCGACCGGATTCGAACCGGCGCTACTGCCTTGAGAGGGCAGCGTGCTAGGCCGCTACACAACGGGGGCGTGCACTGAGAAGTGCTGCTGGGGTACCAGGACTCGAACCTAGACTAACTGAACCAGAATCAGTCGTGCTGCCAATTACACCATACCCCACCAAAACTCAACCCCCCGTGGGGGGCTTTGTTCGGTGTGCGCTCCGGCCCGGGCTTTGCCCTCTCCGGCGGCGCAGGAAGAACATTACCCGACGCGGGGCACCGCTCCAAAACGAGTATCCCCACGCAGGACCGCGGGCAGTTCCGACAGCTCCGCGATGCGCGTCAGGTCGGGCCGCCCGCCGCTGCCGCGGCGGTCCAGCCAGATGCCGAACAGCCCCGCGTCCGCGGCCCCGCGGGCGTCGATGTCCGGCTCGTTGCCGACGTAGGCGACCTCCTCCGGCGGCAGTCCCAGGGACGCGCAGGCGGCGTGGAAGGCGGCCGCCTCGGGCTTGGAGACACCGAGTTCCGCCGCGCACAGCAGCACCTCGAACCGGTCGCGCACGCCCAGCGTCCGCAGCTTGCGGTCCTGGTGGACGAACGCGGAGTTGGAGAGCACCGCGTGCCGGTACTCCCCCGCCAGCGCGTCCAGCGCCGGCACGGCGTCCGGGAACAGGGACCAGGCGGCCTCGTAGTGGACCACGTGGCGCCCGAACCAGGCGTCGGCCTCCTCGTCGCTCAGCGCGGCGCGCAGGAAGTCCCTGACGCGGTCCCTGCGCTGGCCCTGGAAGTCGCACGCGCCCGCCGCGAAGCGGGCCCAGTGCCGCTCGGTCAGCTCCTCCCACAGCCCGAGAGCCTGCTCGACGCTGGTGCAGCCGTCGGGCAGGCCCTCGTGGTCCAGATGGTTCCGCATGCCGATGCGGTCGGCAGTTCCGTAGTCGAACAGCGTGTCGTCGATGTCCCAGAGCACCGCCCGGATCGCCATGCGGCCCAGGCTAGGCCCTGCGGGACACGTTCGGGCAGGCTCTAATCCGCCAGGCGGGCCAGGGCCGCGTCGATCCGGGCCAGGACGCGGTCGCGGCCGAGGACCTGGAGGGACTCGAACAGCGGCAGGCCGACGGTGCGTCCGGTGACGGCGACGCGGACCGGCGCCTGCGCCTTGCCGAGCTTGAGGCCGTGGGCCTCGCCGGCGGCCAGCACCGCGTCCTTGAGCGCCTCGGGCGCCGTCCAGTCGGCCGCCTCCAGGCGGGCGCGCGCGGTGCGCAGCAGGTCCGCGGAGCCCTCCTTCATCGCCTTGGCCCACGAGGCCTCGTCGTGCACCGGCTCGGCCAGGAACAGGAAGTCGACGTTGTCGGTGATGTCGGAGAGGACGGTGAGCCGGGTCTGCGCGTACGGGGCGATGGCCTGCCAGGCGGCCTCGTCGAACGCCTCGGGCGCCCACGGCGCGTAGGGCGCGCGCAGCCACGGCTCGCAGGCGTCGGCGAACGCCTTGGGGTCCAGCCGCCGGATGTGGTCGGCGTTGATCGCCTCGGCCTTCTTCAGGTCGAAGCGGGCCGGGTTGGCGTTGACGCCGTCGATGTCGAACCGCTCGACCATCTCCGCGACGGTGAACACGTCCTGGTCGGCCGAGTACGACCAGCCCAGCAGCGAGAGGTAGTTGAGCAGGCCCTCGGGCAGGAAGCCGCGCTCGCGGTACAGGTTGAGCGAGGACTCCGGGTCGCGCTTGGACAGCTTCTTGTTGCCCTCGCCCATCACGTACGGCAGGTGCCCGAACTCCGGGACGGCCTGGGCCACACCGAGTTCCGTCAGCGCCTCGTAGAGGGCGATCTGCCGCGGGGTGGAGGACAGCAGGTCCTCGCCGCGCAGCACGTGGGTGATGCCCATCAGCGCGTCGTCGACCGGGTTGACGAGCGTGTACAGCGGCGCGCCGCTGGCCCGGACGATGCCGAAGTCCGGCACGTTCTCCGGGGTGAAGGTCAGCTCGCCGCGGACCAGGTCGGTGAAGGTGATGGTCCGGTCGGGCATCCGGAAGCGCACGATCGAGGGGCGGCCCTCGGCCTGGTAGGCGGCCACCTGCTCGGCGGTCAGCGCGCGGCACCGGCCGTCGTAGCCCGAGGGGCGGCCGGCCGCGCGGGCCTCGGCCCGGCGCTCCTCCAGCTCCTCGTTGGTGCAGTAGCAGTCGTAGGCGTGGCCGGCCTCCTTCAGGCGGCGGGCCACGTCGGCGTAGATGTCCATCCGCTCGGACTGGCGGTAGGGCGCGTGCGGGCCGCCGACCTCGGGGCCCTCGTCCCAGTCCAGGCCGAGCCAGCGCAGCGAGTCCAGCAGCTGGAGGTAGGACTCCTCGGAGTCGCGGGCCGCGTCGGTGTCCTCGATGCGGAACACCAGGGTGCCCTGGTGGTGCCGGGCGAAGGCCCAGTTGAAGAGGGCGGTGCGGACCAGGCCCACGTGGGGGTTGCCGGTCGGCGAGGGGCAGAACCGGACGCGGACGCCGGAGGTGCCGGGGTTCAGGGGAGCGCTAGCCACGCGAGATCACCTTGTTGGTGAGAGTGCCGATGCCTTCGATGGTGACGGCGACCTCGTCACCGGGGTGGAGCGGGCCGACGCCGGCCGGGGTGCCGGTGAGCAGCACGTCACCGGGCAGCAGCGTCATGGCCTCGGTGATGTTGACGATCAGGTCCTCGATGGAGTTGATCATCTGGTTGGTGCGGCCGGCCTGCCGCAGCTCGCCGTTGACGGTCGCGGTGACGGCGAGGTCGGACGCGGCGGCCAGGTCCAGACCGGTCTCGATCCAGGGGCCCAGCGGGCAGGAGGAGTCGAAGCCCTTGGCCCTGGCCCACTGCTTCTCGGTCTGCTGGGTGTCGCGCGCGGTGACGTCGTTGGCGCAGGTGAAGCCCAGGATCACGTCCTTGACCCGCTCGCGCGGCACCTCGCGGCACAACCGGCCGATGACCACGGCCAGTTCGGCCTCGTGGTGGACCTCCTGGGAGAACGGCGGGTAGACGATCGGGTCGCCCGGGCCGATCACCGAGGTCGAGGGCTTGAAGAAGGCCCAGGGCGCGGTCGGCACCTCGTGGCCGAGTTCCGCCGCGTGGGCCGCGTAGTTGCGGCCGATGGCGACGACCTTGCTGGGCAGGACCGGCGGCAGCAGCCGCACCTTGTCCAGCGGCACCTTCGTACCGGACAGTTCGAAGTCCGCGAAGGGCACGCCCTTGATGACGTCGACGACGAGCCCCTCGGTACTGCCGGGCGTGGAGGGCTCGCCCTCCACCGCCCCGAAGGCGACGTTGCCGTCGATGGAGAACCTGGCGATGCGCATGGGTTCAGCCTAGCTGGCTGCCGCAGCACCGCCGACCCGCGCATCGCCGCAGGTCACAGGTGGGTTCAGGGGGCCACAGGAGCCTTGGGCAGCTCGGTGAGTACGGTACGGCGGGGGTTGGCGGTGCTGGCCGGCAGCTCGCCCGCAACGTCACCGAGGCCGGCCGTGATCTCCGCCCGCTCCGTGACCGTGCCCAGCTCGCTCACGTCCTTGAGGTGCGCGAGGGTGGTGCGCCGGGGGTTGGCGATCTGGCGGAACATCATCGTGGTCTTCATCTGGCCGTCGGGACCTCGGGTGTCGGGCGCCGTGCGCGGCGCGTGCGGTGGACAGGCTGCGGGTGGGCAGACTGGGTGCGGCAGGTCCGCCGGACCGGAAGGACCGGGCGGACCGGGCGGCGGACCGGTTGACAGACCGCCGTTTCTGTAAAGCACCAGGCTAGGCCGCGCATTCCCCCGCGCGAACGGGGCCAGTCGCCTGACGGGTTGTGATTTTGCTCACGAAGTGAGTCACGGATCGGCCATTTCCGGCAAATTCCCGCCAGGGGCAAACCGGGGATTCCGGGCACCACGGGAGGTTGCCCCCACGTCCGGCAGGAGCCGCGCACCGGGAAGGCCCAGCCCAGCACCAGGGGCGGTGTCCGGAATCAGCCGGTATCACCGAATCGATGATCGACACAGCGTGCATGGCCCGATGCGTCGAGTGACGCATTCCAACAGGTCGGCTACGGGCCTTGTTGGGAGATCCAGCACTGTGCTGGAATTCCCCGGACCGCCGCATCACGACGAGCCGGCGCGCAGGGGGCGCGTAGGGGTAACGAGCGGCGGTGAAGGGCGAGCAGGCCATCTCGTGACCCGGGGCGGCCTGACGGCCCCCATGACTCGACACCGTCCCTTCCGCGTGACTGCGGGGGACGCCTGGTCCAGAGGTTGCGACGCTAGTGCAGGGACGTTTCAAGAGGGACAGCGGCGCTGCGGGTGACCCGGAGCAGCAGCCCGGTGGGACCGCGAGCGGTTCCACGCAAGCTGCGGCCGACTCCGGAACCGCCACGCCGGGGACCGCTGCGGCCCCCGGACGTACGAGCACGCCCAGCGGCATGGAGGCGGCGGGCCGGATCACCGGCCTGGACGGGAAGCCCGGCCCCCGAATAGCCATGCGCAACTGGCGCATCAGCACCAGACTCGTCTCCCTGCTCGCCCTGCCGGTGGTCACCGCCGGCGCGCTCGGCGGTCTGAGCATCAAGAGCTCGCTGGACAACATCAACCAGCTCGAGCGCATGAAGACGCTGACCGACATCACCGAGCACGCGACCGACCTGGCCGCCGCGCTCCAGGAGGAGCGGGACAGCTCGGCCGGCCCGCTGGCGTCGGGCCAGACCAACAACGACGCGATCGCCGCCTCCCGTGAGACGACCGACCGGGAGCTGTCGCTCTACAAGAACGCGACCGACGACGTCCAGGCCACCGACTCCGTCTACCGCGGTGTCCGGGCCAACCTGGTGTCGATCGGCACGCAGCTCAGCGACCTCAAGCAGATCCGCACCCAGGCGTACACCGAGAAGTCGGGCATCGCCCAGACCGTCTCCCAGTACGACGGCCTGATCACCTCGCTGCTGTCGCTGTCGCAGGACATGGCGCAGGCGACCAACAACCACGAGATGATCCAGGCGACCCGCGCCCTGGCCGCGTTCTCGTCGGCCAAGGAGTACGAGTCGATCCAGCGCGCGGTCATCAGCGCCGCGTTCGCCACGGGCGGCACGCTCAGCTCGAACGACTACCAGACCGTCTACTGGTCGCACTCGGACGAGAACACCGAGCTCGACCGCTTCCAGGGGATCTACGGCGACCAGCAGAGCCAGGAGCTGCTCGCCCCGATCTACGGCGGCAACGACACCATCACCGAGCACAACGCGGTGCTGGACCGGATCTTCCGCTCGCAGGCCGGTATCGAGAAGGTCCGGATGTCGTACCCGGACTGGGACGACGCGGCCAAGACCAAGATCCAGGCCATGAACCAGATCGAGCGCTCGCTGCTGAACGAGATGCAGCAGAAGGCGCTCCAGCTGCAGAACGAGGCCAAGCAGTCCGCGCTGATCTCCGGCGCGATCATCCTGCTCGTCCTCGGCGTGGCCGTCGTCGGCGCCTTCGTCGTCGCCCGCTCGATGGTGCGCTCGCTGCGCCGGCTGCAGCAGACCGCCCAGGACGTCGCCCAGAAGCGGCTGCCCGAGCTGGTCAAGCAGCTGTCCGAGTCCGACCCGCAGGACGTCGACACCTCGGTCGAGTCGATCGGCATCAACAGCCGCGACGAGATCGGCCAGGTGGCCCGCGCGTTCGACGAGGTCCACAGCGAGGCGGTCCGGCTGGCCTCCGAGCAGGCGCTGCTGCGAGGCAACGTCAACGCGATGTTCACCAACCTCTCGCGCCGCAGCCAGGGCCTCATCCAGCGCCAGCTGTCGCTGATCTCCGAACTGGAGTCCCGCGAGGCCGACCCGGACCAGCTGTCCTCGCTGTTCAAGCTCGACCACCTCGCGACCCGCATGCGCCGCAACGGCGAGAACCTGCTGGTCCTCGCCGGTGAGGAGCCGGGCCGCCGGTGGACCCGCCCGGTCCCGCTGGTCGACGTGCTCCGCGCCGCCGCGTCCGAGGTGGAGCAGTACGAGCGGATCGAGCTGACCTCCGTGCCCACGGCCGAGGTCACCGGCCGCATCGTCAACGACCTCGTCCACCTCCTCGCCGAGCTGCTGGAGAACGCCACCTCGTTCTCCTCGCCGCAGACGAAGGTGCGGGTCACCGGTCACTCGCTGCCCGACGGCCGCGTGCTGATCGAGATCCACGACACCGGCATCGGCCTGTCCCCCGAGGACCTGGCCGACATCAACGAGCGCCTGGCGGCCCCGCCGACGGTGGACGTCTCCGTCTCCCGCCGCATGGGCCTGTTCGTGGTCGGCCGCCTGTCCCTGCGACACGGCATCCGCATCCAGCTCCGCCCGTCGGACTCCGGCGGCACCACCGCGCTGGTCATGCTCCCGGTCGACGTCACGCAGGGCGGCGCCAACCAGAAGGGCGCCCCGGGCGCCCGTCCGGCCGCCGCTCCGGCGGGCCAGGCCGCCACCGGCCTCGCCGGTGCCTTCGGCAACACCCCGCGGGTGGGCCAGGCTCCGCAGCGCGAGCAGGTGGGCCGCGGCGCGCAGCGTCCGGCCATCGGCGCGGGCGCCGGCGGTCCCGGTGCCCCGGCCGGTCCCGGCAACGGACAGCAGGGCGGCGGACCGCGCTGGGCGGCGCAGGACAACGCGCAGGGCGGCTTCCCCGACGACCGCGGCCAGGACACCCCGCGCGGCCACGAGGAGGTCGACGCGGGGGCGTTCGACGCCTTCGACGAGACCGGCCACGGCCAGCGCACCGACTTCCCGGCCCACGGCCGTCCCGGCGGCCCCGGCGACCTGTTCGGCGCCCAGCAGGGCCCGCAGGGCGGCCACCAGCAGCCGAACCACCCTGGACAGCCCGGACAGCCCGGCCACCCCGGACAGCCCGCGGCGAACGGCATGGGCGGCCGTCCCGGCGGCCCGCAGGGCGGCGGCTTCCCGCCCCCGCAGCCGCAGAGCACCGGCCCCGGCGGCTTCCGCTCCGACGTCTTCGGCGGCCGGCCGGGCCCGTCGCCGCGCCAGGGCCAGGGCGGCCCGGGCGACACCGGCCAGTACCCGGTCCCGCAGGGCCCGCAGGGCGGTCCCGGCGACACCGCGCAGTTCCCGCCGGTCCGTGACGACGACTTCGCGCCGACCGGCCAGCACGGCCAGTACCCGCCGCAGGGCGGCGGCCCGCGTGGACCGCAGGGCCCGCAGGGCCCGCAGGGCGGCGGCTGGGCGCAGGGCGGCCAGGGCATGCACGGCAACGGCCCCCAGGACCCGTACGGCACCGGGCAGTTCCCGGTACAGCAGGGCCCGGGGCAGGGCGGCCACAACGGCCAGCCCGGCCCGTACGGTCAGGGCGGTCCCGGCGACACCGCGCAGATCCCGGCGATCAGGGCCGAGGAGACCGGGCAGTTCCCGGCGCAGCAGGGCGGCCGTCCCGGTGGTCTGCCGCACCGCGGCCACCGCGGCCCGCAGGGCACCCCGGGCTGGACCCCGAACGGCCAGGAGAGCCCCCAGGACCCGTACGCCAACGGCACCCAGCGGCTTCCCGACCTCGGGAACCAGGACCAGTACGGCACCGGCTCGCACCGCCTGCCCGACCTCGGCGGCCAGGGCACCGGCGCGTACCCGGCGCCGCCCCAGCCGCAGGCCCCCGTACAGCCCCAGGCCCCGATGCAGCAGCCGGCGCCGCAGCGCCACGCGCCCGCGTCGCGCCAGGAGCAGCAACTGCCGCCGGCCGCCGAGCCGATGGCGCTGCCGCCGGCCCCGACCCGCGGGGACGAGCCGACGCCGATCTTCTCCTCGATCGAGTCGGACTGGTTCCGCACCGGCCAGGCCGAGCGGATGCAGCAGATCCACGTCGAGCCCGGAACCCCGGGCGCTCCGGGCGCGCGTGGCCAGCAGGCCCCGCCGTCGCGCCCGGTCGGCCGCACCGCGCCTCCGCAGCGCCCGGTGCACAACGACCGTCCCGCGCCCGGCACCCCGGGCCGTACGACGGGCCCGCAGCCGTCCGTGCAGGCGCCGAACGCGCCGGTGGCACAGCCGCTGCCGCGGGAGACGCCGAACTGGCGCAGCTCACCCAACGACGCACTGCGCCAGCGGGCGGAGCAGATCAGGGAACCCTCGGCCGGCGGGGTCACGCCGTCCGGACTGCCGCGCCGCGTCCCCAGGGCGAACCTGGTGGCCGGCGGGGCGCAGCAACAGCAGACGGCGACGGACGGACCGCAGATCTCGCGTTCCCCCGACGACGTGCGCGGACGTCTGACCAACCTCCGCAGGGGTATCCAGCAAGGCCGGCAGGCCGGCGGCGGCACCGACGGCCGTGGCTTCGGCACGAACCACCAGGAGCGCTAGTTGAGTGCGATGAGCCAGGCGGCACAGAACCTGAACTGGTTGATCACCAACTTCGTGGACAACACCCCCGGGGTGTCCCACACGGTGGTGGTCTCCGCCGACGGCCTGCTGCTCGCGATGTCCGACGGATTCCCCCGCGACCGCGCAGACCAGCTCGCAGCCGTCGCCTCCGGCCTGACCTCCCTCACGTCCGGAGCATCCCGCATCTTCGAGGGCGGCACCGTCAACCAGACCGTCGTGGAGATGGAACGCGGCTTCCTCTTCATCATGTCCGTCTCCGACGGCTCCTGCCTCGCCGTACTCGCCCACCCCGAGTGCGACATCGGCCTCGTCGGCTACGAAATGGCCCTGCTCGTCGACCGGGCAGGCGCCGTACTCACCCCGGACCTCCGCGCGGAGCTCCAGGGCAGCCTCATGCACTGACCGACCCGGCACCTGCCCGAGTCACCCGCACGTTCCCGTAATTCCGCACCAGCGATAGCACTGCCCGGACACGGAGGACCCTCATGACCCCGCCACCCGCCTCGCCGGGCCCGTACGGCGCGTCCCACCACGCGCCGTACGGGGTGGAAGGCGACCAGCCGCTGGTGCGGCCCTACGCCATGACCGGTGGACGTACCCGGCCCCGCTACCAGCTCGCCATCGAGGCCCTGGTCAGCACGACTGCGGACCCGGCCCAGTACGCGGGACTCCTCCCGGAACACCAGCGGATCTGCCACCTGACGCGAGAGATCAAGTCGGTGGCGGAGATCTCCGCCCTGCTGGCCATTCCGCTCGGCGTGGCCCGGATCCTCGTGGCCGACCTGGCCGAGGCCGGCATGGTGGCGATCCACCAGCCAGGCAGCGGCGAGGCAGGCGGCCAGCCTGACGTGACACTGCTTGAGAGGGTGCTCAGTGGACTTCGGAAGCTCTAGGCCGCAACCGCAGCAGGCGTACGGTGCGCCGCAGATGCGGTCCACGACCTCGGCGAAGATCGTGGTCGCGGGCGGCTTCGGTGTGGGCAAGACCACGTTCGTCGGTGCCGTGTCGGAGATCAACCCGCTGCGGACCGAGGCCGTGATGACCGCCGCCTCGGCGGGGATCGACGACCTCAGCCACGTCAAGGACAAGACCACCACCACGGTGGCCATGGACTTCGGCCGCATCACGCTCGACGACGACCTGATCCTCTACCTGTTCGGCACGCCCGGCCAGGACCGGTTCTGGTTCATGTGGGACGACCTGGTGCGCGGCGCGATCGGCGCCGTGGTGCTGGTGGACACCCGCCGGCTGGCGGACTGCTTCCCGGCCGTGGACTACTTCGAGAACAGCGGCCTGCCGTTCGTGATCGCCCTCAACGGCTTCGACGGCCACCAGCCGTACCGGCCGGAGGAGGTGCGCGAGGCCCTGCAGATCGGCCCCGAGGCGCCGATCATCGTCACCGACGCCCGGCACCGGGCGGAGGCGAAGAGCGCGCTCATCACCCTCGTCGAGCACGCGCTGCTGGCCCGGCTGAAGTAGGCTGTGACAGAAGCTGGTTGACGGATGAACAACTGAGACCGGCTCAGCGCAACGTCAGGACAACGGGGGCCCGCGGTGTCGTGCGACACGCGGGTCCCCGTCTTCATAACGTTTCGGGTGAGTTTCGGCACGCGGTGAACACAGCCCGCACTCGATCAGTGTCACCACGTCGACGTCGGTCACGCGGATTGCCCCCGCCATGGGCTTATGCCGGTTTTATCCCCGCCGTTCCGCCGCCGGATTCTCCCTGCCGGACGTTTGGCGCGTACCCCGATGACGTGCTGGAATTCGCAGAACCCGAGAGTAGGAACGGCCGTCGTCGTTGCGCCGTCGCCGAGAGGTTGTTGGTCCAGTGAGGAACACCAGGCGAGTAGAAGCGGGTACCCCACAGGGCCCGCGGGGGAACTTCACGCCGCCGGAGCGACCGGGGAGCTCTCCTTCGTCGCCGGCCGCCGCCGAGGCTCCCGCACTGCCCGATCCGGGCGGCCGGTTCAGCATGCGCAACTGGCGGGTGGCCACCCGCCTCAACGCGATCCTCCTCATCCCCGTGCTCGTCGCCCTCGTCTTCGGCGGTTTCCGGGTGAAGAGCTCGGTCGACACCTGGCAGCAGGCCGACGACGCCGTGCGGACCGCCAACCTGGTGCGGGCCGCGGCGACCTACAGCAACGCGATCGAGGACGAGCGGGACGTCTCGGTGGTTCCGCTGCTCGCCGGCAAGCGCAACGACGCGTCGGTCAGCGCGGCCTACGCGGCCACCGACGCCGCCGCCCGGGCCTTCGACGCGGCCGCCCTGCACATCCCGGACGAGGCCGACCTCAAGCGCCGGATGACCAACTTCCGCACGGTCGAGCCGCAGCTCGCCTCGCTGCGCAAGGCCGCCTTCACACGGCAGCTCTCGGGCGTGCAGACCGAGGAGTGGTACGTCAGGATCCAGCACCCGCTGATGGAGCTGGCCAACGAGCTGGGCTTCGGCACCAGCAACGGCGCCGCCTACGGCCGCACGCTGTACGCCGGGTCGCTGTCCAAGGCCGCCGAGTCGCTGACCCGGTCGATCGGCATGCACATCCTGGTCGGCAAGCCCGCCTCGCCGCAGGAGCTGGCGCTGCAGAAGACGGCCCTGGGCTCGTACCAGTACCTGCAGGGCATCGCGGTCGAGGAGTACGAGGGCGGCGGCACGGCGGCCGACCAGGCCCGGCTGAAGGCCGCGCAGGACCTGGCGGAGAAGAAGGGCCAGACCGGGATCACCGACGCGCAGCAGAAGGCCGCCGACGCCCACGTGCCGTTCGTGGTCCCGCCGGACCTCACCAAGATGGTCGCCGACATCGCCAACCCGCTGCTGACCACCAAGGCGCTGAAGGCCGAGGGCATCACGCCCGAGTCCTACATGGCGGCCTCCACGCTCTCGTTCGACGCCTACCGCTCGGTCGAGGTCGCGCTGGCCGACGAGGCCGCCACCGACGCCGCCGGCATCGCCTCGCACGCCAAGCAGGACGCCCTGATCAACTCCGCGATCGTGGTGATCGCGCTGATCCTCGCCTTCATCGTGGCCGCCATGATGGCCCGCACGATGACCCGCAGCATGCGGCGGCTGCGCTCGGCGGCCTTCGACATCGCCGAGACCCGGCTGCCCAGCCTGGTCGACCAGCTGTCGCGGACCGACCCGGGCCGGGTCGACACCCAGGTCGCGCCGATCCCGATCAACACGCAGGACGAGATCGGCGAGGTCGCCCGCGCCTTCGACCAGGTGCACCGCGAGGCGGTCCGGCTGGCGGCCGAGCAGGCCCTGCTGCGGGGCAACGTCAACGCGATCTTCACCAACCTCTCCCAGCGCAACCAGGGCCTGATCCAGCGGCAGTTGACGCTGATCACCGACCTCGAGAACAACGAGGGCGACCCGGACCAGCTGGAGAACCTCTTCAAGATGGACCACCTCGCGACGCGTATGCGCCGCAACGGCGAGAACCTGCTGGTCCTGGCCGGCGAGGAGCCCGGCCGCCAGTGGAACCAGCCGGTGCCGCTGGTGGACGTGCTGCGCGCGGCCGCCTCCGAGGTGGAGGCGTACGCCCGCATCGAGCTGGTCGGCATCCCGGAGACCGACATCCACGGCAGCGCGGTCACCGACCTGGTGCACCTGCTCGCCGAGCTGCTGGAGAACGCCACGACGTTCTCCTCGCCGCAGACCAAGGTGCGGGTCACCGCGACGCGGCTGCCCGACGGCCGGGTCATGGTCGAGATCCACGACCGCGGCATCGGCCTCACCGCCGAGGACTTCGCGGACATCAACCGCAAGCTCGCCAACCCGCCGACGGTGGACGTCGAGATCGCCAAGCGGATGGGTCTGTTCGTGGTCGGCCGGCTGTCCCAGCGGCACGGCATCCGGGTGCAGTTGCGGCCGTCCGGCGAGCAGGCCGGCACCACCTCGCTCGTGATGCTGCCCGAGCCGATCACGCACGGCGGCGGCGGCGAGGAGTACACGGGCGACGACCAGGACTTCACGGTCTCGCGGATCGTGCCGGAGCACGAGCAGGCGGCCCAGCAGGAGTTCGGCCGCCTCGACCACCGCTCCGCCGCCGAGCTGGGCTTCGACGACTCCCGTTACGAGCAGGGCGGCGCCTCCCAGGACGGTTCGCTGGACCCGGTGGGCCGCTCGCTGCTCCGCGAGGAGCGCCGGGCGCAGCTGGAGGCGGCCGCCGCGGACCGCCGCGACGAGCCGCAGCCGGGCGCCGAGGGCGGCCTGACGGACGACGCGTACGGTGCCGGCGGTGTCGGGGGGGCCGGGTTCGACGGGTCCTTCCCGCAGCAGCAGGGCTACGAGCAGCCGGCCGCGTACGACCAGCAGGCGGGCTACGACCAGCAGCCCGGGTACGCCGGCCAGAACGGCTACCCGGAGCAGAACGGCTACGCCGAGCAGGGTGCGTACGCGGCGCAGGAGGGCTACGCCGCGCCGGGCTACCCGGTCGACGGCCGGGAGCAGAACGGTTTCTTCGAGCAGCCGTACGAGGGGACCCCGTCCTATCGGAACGACGGTTCGAACGGCGGCTACGACCCGCAGGGTTACGAACAGGCCCCTCACCAGGCGGAGTTCTCCGATTACGGGTCCGCCCACGACGACTGGCCCGGAGCCGAAGCCCAGGTAACGGAATCCGCCCCGCCGCTCCCCGAGCAGCCGGAGGAGAGCGTAGTCTCGCCTTCGCTGACGGACGCCGGCCTGCCGCGCCGCGACCGCCGGCCGTCCAACTCACCACAGTCACAGGCCGCTCAGGAGACCCCGGAGCCTCAGCACCAGCCCACCGATCAGCCGGCGGACCCCTCCCAGGGCGACGACGGCTGGCGGTCCACCAACGACGAGCACTGGCAGCGGGCCGAGCAGTCCCGTGAGCCCAAGGCAGGCGGAGTCACCCCCTCCGGCCTGCCACGGCGGGTCCCCCAGGCCAACCTGGTCCCGGGCACCGCGACGCAGACCCCGCAGGGTGGCCCACAGGTCTCCCGCGCACCGGAGGATGTCCGCGGCAGGTTGAGTAATCTGCGACGTGGCGTCCAGCAAGGGCGCACTGCTGGAACTGACACGAACGGACAGGCCACCGACAGCCGATTCGGCGGCCCCCAGAACCAGGAGCGCTAGTTGAGTCCGATGAGCCAGGCGGCACAGAACCTGAACTGGTTGATCACCAACTTCGTGGACAACACCCCCGGGGTGTCCCACACGGTGGTGGTCTCCGCCGACGGCCTGCTGCTCGCGATGTCCGACGGATTCCCCCGCGACCGCGCAGACCAGCTCGCAGCCGTCGCCTCCGGCCTGACCTCCCTCACGTCCGGAGCATCCCGCATCTTCGAGGGCGGCACCGTCAACCAGACCGTCGTGGAGATGGAACGCGGCTTCCTCTTCATCATGTCCGTCTCCGACGGCTCCTCCCTGGCCGTACTCGCCCACCCCGAGTGCGACATCGGCCTCGTCGGCTACGAAATGGCCCTGCTCGTCGACCGAGCGGGCTCCGTACTCACGCCCGATCTGCGGGCCGAACTGCAGGGCAGCCTGCTCAACTAACGCACGGGCGAAGGCGCCGGCCCGGACGCTTCAGCGGGTCCGGCCGGCGCCGCAGCGAACCAGGAGGAGGACTCGTGAGCACGTCCCCCGGCGGAGATCCGTACGGCGGTCAGCATCAGCCGCCTCTGAACCCGTACAACTTCCCCTCGGCGCCCAGTCCGGAGCCGGGGTACCGCCAGCCGCGCGTCCAGCCGTTCGCGCCACCGCAGGCACCGCCGCCGCAGACCGCGCGCGGCGGGCAGGCGGGGGCGCAGGGCGGCTCCGGTGCGGGCGGCCGCTCACGTACCCCCTCGGGCCTGGTGCGCCCGTACGCCATGACCGGCGGCCGGACCCGGCCGCGCTACCAGCTGGCCATCGAAGCGCTGGTCAGCACCACCGCCGAGCCCGATCGGCTGCGCGGGCAGCTGCCCGAGCACCAGCGGATCTGCCTGCTGTGCCGGGAGGTCAAGTCGATCGCGGAGATCTCCGCGCTGCTGACCATCCCGCTCGGTGTGGTGCGGATCCTCGTGGCCGACCTCGCCGAGGCGGGTCTCGTCGCCATCCACCAGCCGGGTGGCGACGCGGCGGCCGGCGGCCAGCCAGACGTGACATTGCTTGAAAGGGTGCTCAGTGGACTTCGGAAGCTCTAGCGGTCCGACCCGCGCCACCACCTCCGCGAAGATCGTGGTGGCGGGCGGATTCGGCGTGGGCAAGACCACGTTCGTCGGTGCCGTGTCGGAGATCAATCCGCTGCGCACGGAAGCCGTGATGACCGCCGCCTCGGCGGGGATCGACGACCTCAGCCACGTCAAGGACAAGACCACCACCACGGTGGCCATGGACTTCGGCCGTATCACGCTGGACGAGGACCTGATCCTCTACCTGTTCGGCACACCCGGCCAGGACCGGTTCTGGTTCATGTGGGACGACCTGGTGCGCGGCGCGATCGGCGCGATCGTGCTGGTCGACACCCGCCGGCTGGCGGACTGCTTCCCCGCCGTGGACTACTTCGAGAACAGCGGCCTGCCGTTCGTGATCGCCCTCAACGGCTTCGACGGCCACCAGCCGTACGCCCCCGAGGAGGTCCGCGAGGCCCTGCAGATCGGCCCCGAGGCGCCGATCATCGTCACCGACGCCCGGCACCGTGCGGAGGCGAAGAGCGCGCTCATCACCCTCGTCGAGCACGCGCTGATGGCCCGGTTGCGCTAGACGGTGTTCCGGGGCGGCCCGCCGATGGCGGGCCGCCCCGGAACACAGCGGAACACAGCGGCAGCGCGAAGGCCCCGCACCGGACGGTGCGGGGCCTTCGTGGCGTTCGGGCTCAGCCCTGCCAGGAGTGCGGGGCGCGGAAGCCCCGGCTGCGCTCCAGGCGGCGCCAGCCCGCGGTGGACCGGGCCGGCGTGGCCGGCTCGGGCTCCCCCGCGGCGGCGCGGGCGAGCAGGATCGCGGTCAGTGCGGCGAGTTCCTCGGGGTCGGCGTGACCCCGCTCGACGCGCACGATGCTCTCGGCGGATGTGGTCAAGGTGGTCTCCAGGGAGAGTTACTGGGGCGGGTTGCCGTGCTTGCGGGACGGCAGGTCGGCGTGCTTGGTCCGCAGCATCGCCAGTGAGCTGATGAGCACCTCGCGGGTCTCGGCGGGGTCGATGACGTCGTCGACCAGGCCGCGTTCGGCCGCGTAGTACGGGTGCATCAGTTCGGCCTTGTACTCCTTGACCATGCTGGCGCGCATGGCCTCGGGGTCGTCGGCCTCGGCGATCTGACGGCGGAAGATCACGTTCGCCGCGCCCTCCGCGCCCATGACGGCGATCTCGTTGGTCGGCCAGGCGTAGGTCAGGTCCGCACCGATGGACTGGCTG
>NZ_FODD01000002.1 GCF_900110255.1 Actinacidiphila rubida | reverse complement strand
TGGGCGCAGTGGATCAGCCGCAACATGACCAAGGGCGACCACCCGATCTACATGGCGGCCTACTTCCTGCTCATCGTCTTCTTCGCCTTCTTCTATGTCGCGATCTCCTTCAATCCAGAGGAAGTTGCCGACAACATGAAGAAGTACGGCGGGTTCATCCCGGGTATCCGGGCAGGCCGACCGACCTCCGAATACCTGAGTTACGTACTGAACCGCATCACGTGGCCGGGTGCGCTGTATCTGGGTCTCATCGCGCTCCTTCCGACCCTCGCCATCGCGATCTTCAACGGGAGCAACGGCAATTTCCCGCTGGGCGGCACCAGCATCCTCATCATCGTCGGCGTGGGTCTGGAAACGGTGAAGCAGATCGAGAGCCAGCTCCAGCAGCACAACTACGAAGGCTTCCTTCGCTGATCCGTGCGGCGGGCCGGTCACCTCCGATACCGCTGCGCAACTGCCGCGAAGGCGGCCTTGGGTTCCCATTCCATGTCGGGGTAGGTCTGCCCCCGGCGTCCTTCGAGGAGTTTGACGATGCGCAGGCCGGCTCGGTCCAGGTCGTCCCGGGGGTCGCCGTCCGGGCGGTGGGGGTAGCCGGGCAGGGCGAACAGGAACACGAACGCGCTGTCCACGCCCTCGGTGTGGAAGATCTCCAGGAGTTCGCTCAGGTATGCGGCCTGGCCGGCCTCGTCACGCTCGTACACGCCGTTCAGCCGTACAGGGGCTTTGGTCTGCGGGTCGTGCTCGACCACTTCCAGAACGCGCCCGCCGCGGTCTCCCGGGCCGCGGTAGGCCGCGGTGCCGAACCCGGTGATGGCCAGCGGCTTTGGGCCTTGGGCCAGGGTGCGCACCGCGTCCCGGAACCGGTCGGCGACCTCGGCGGAGCGGATCAGCTCGAATGTCACGATGTCGAAGGGAGTCCAGTCGACCTGCTCGAACTGGATGGATGCGAAGGTGAGCTTGCCCCGGAAGCGCTCGCGGACCGTGGCCGCGGCATCGCGGAGGAACGCGTTGATGCGCACGCCGAGCTCGCGTATCGCTTCGGCCCTCTGCTCGGGTTGGCCCATCAGCTGCTCGACCCGCCCCTCGGGGCTCTCTCCGGGCAGGAACGCAGCCGTCATTCGGAAACGCCGGCTGGCGGCAGCCGGGAAGGGCAGCCCTTCTCGACCTGGCACAAGGACGAACCTAGGACGGCCGAAGGGCTCGCGCACCTACCTTCGCGTCGCAGAGATCGCCTCTGCACCACTCCGTGGGACGCCATCACCGGCACACCGGACGGTCCGCCGGTCGGTGGCGCTCGCCGTTCCCCCCATGAGGCCGAGGAGATCCAAGATGCAGAACGAAGCGCGGCGGATGAGCGCTGTGGCACGCAGACTCGGCCGGCGTCTCGCCGCCGGCACGGCGGTGGGTGCCCTGACCGTGGGCGCGCTGGCCATGTCGTCGGGATCGGCGTTCGCGGACTCGCAGTACTTCCTCACCGACACGGGGCACGGCGTCGGCGTGTACTCCCAGCCCAATTCGGCGTCGCCCAAGACGTTCGGCGACCTGTGGTCGGACGACCTCGACTCGATCTACCCGCACTGCTGGACGGTCGGCAACAACGTCGGCAACGGGGACGTGTGGTACCAGATCTCCAACCTGTACTCGATCTACTACGGCGAGGACCACCCCGGAATCCAGTACGTCTACGGGGGGTACGTGGACGGCAACGCCCTCTTCCACAGCAACACGCTGCCGCGCTGCTGACGGCGCACGGCGTGGCAGTGGCCTTCGGACCGTCCCCGGACGGCCCGAAGGCCGTACCGCGGGCTGCCCGTTCACGGGCCGGACCGCCTGCCGGTTCACGGGCCGACGGGCCCGGGTGCCGCCACCCCCGGCCGGGGCGCGCCGTCGGCCTCGGCGTCCGCGGCCTCCCAGCGGAGCAGGTCTCCGGGCTGGCACCTGAGCACTTCGCAGAGGGCGGCGAGCGTCGCGAAACGCACCGCCTTGGCGCGGCCGTTCTTCAGGACCGCCAGATTGGCGGGCGTGATCCCCACGCGGTCCGCGAGCTCGCCCACGGACATCTTCCGCCGGGCCAGCATCACGTCGATGTCGACGACGATCGGCATCAGATGACCTCGTCCAACTCGGCCCGCATCCTTGCCGCTTCGACGTCGCGCGCGACGGCCTGGGCGAGCAGCATGCGCAGCACGAGCACGATGAGCGCGACCCCGAGGATGGCCACGCCGATCCCGCCCATGATGAGGGTGACGCCCGGGTCGTCCCGCTGGCCCGGCGCGTTGACGGCCGTGACCGCGAACCACACGAGGGCGGCCGACACGATCGCCCCGATCATCCGGTCCACGTACCGGAAGGCGGCGTGGGAGAAGACGGTTCCGCGTCGCACCATCGTCACCAGCCGCCATACGCAGACCAGGGCGACCTGGGCCGACGCCATGCCCAGGATCGTGATCACCCGCAGCGGCGTCAGGGGGAGCGACCCGTCCTCCGGGTCGTTCCCGCCGACCAACGCCCACACCATCCCCGCCTGCACGAACACGGTGCCGGCCAGCACCACCACGAGCACGGCGCGCAACGCACGCACGGTCAGCTTTCCCATGACCACCCTCCGAACGAATGACGATGGAAATCTATCGAATCTCGATAGGTCCGGCAAGCGGGAGGGGGATCCGGGGCCGTGCCTCGCGGTCCTACTGGGAGTTGTAGGGCTTGATGCTCACCGCGGGGCCGCCGGAGTACCGGGCGACGGCGGCCGCCGCGGCGCCGGTGACCTTCACCAGGGTCGATCCCGAAGCCGGCACGTGGATCAGCCCTCCGACGGGCACGACGACGACGGCCTGCTGCGTCTGCCCCTCGGGGGGCTGGTCGTAGACCAGGTAGGCCAGGCGGACGGCCACCGCGAAATCGTCGGCGTTGGACAGCCGGAGCGCGGTGAACCGGCTGAACTTGTCGACCTTGCGGCCGCGGCCGTCCAGGGGCTGGACGGTGACGTCATGGACGCCGGCCCGGATGCGGGCCGGCTCGACGGCGACCACGCGCACCCGGACGTCGGCGACCTCGTGCGCGCCGGTCCCGGAGAAGCGCAGGATCTCCATGCCGTACCCGTACGGCACGACGAGGTTTCCCCGGTCCGAGCCGTACACCGTGCGGACCTTCACCTGGGACAGCACCTGGTGACGCTTGTCCAGCGGGGTGAAGGCCAGCACCGGGACCACGGACTGCTGGTCGTCGTTCCTGATGTCGACGGTCTGGTTGATCGTCTCCTTCTCCGGGCGTGACCCGTGGTAGGTGAACGACAGCTTTCCGACGTAGCGCGGGGGCGTCGTCGTGGCGGCCGGCGTCGCGGCGGACGACAGCGCGCGCACGTACTTCCCGTCCGGGTCGCCCGTGCCACCGGACGTACACCCGCTCAGGACCACGGCCGCCGCCACGCAAGCGGCGCCCACGGCCCCGCGTCTTCCCATCCCCACCCCTGGCCCTACCTTCCGCGCCTGAGCGCTGCAGTCGATCCGGCACACAGTAGGGGAGACCGTCGGTAGCCCGACCGCACGGGTCCCGGCCGCCGGGGAGGGTGGGTCGGCCGTGCGCCGGGCGAACGAACCGGCCGTCCCGCGAGGTGACGCAACCGATCGGCATCGCTACGCCGTCCTCTGTTCGGATAGAGTTTTCATCGTTCGATAGTGGCTGTCGGAGACGGGTTCGGGGGACAGACTCGTGTCGATCAACTTGCCGCACTGGCTTGCCGAGGTCGTCAACATCCTCGGGTTCAACTGGCCCGAGATCGACGAGGACCAGTTGCGTGACGCGGCCAAGGGGCTGCGCAGGTACGCCGATTCGTGCCAGAGCTCGCACGACGTGACCCACGGGGTGGTGACCGGCGGCCTGCAGGAGACCTACGCCGCCCAGTCGTACACCGCGCTGGCCGAGGTGTGGGGCTCGCAGACCCAGGGCCACATGAAGACCCTGATCGAAGGCTGTCACATCCTCGCCGACGCGCTGGACGTCGCAGCGGTCGGCGTGGAGGCGATGAAGGACGAGTGCATCGTCCAACTCGGCATCGCCGCCGCGGAACTGATAGGCGACCAGGCCGCCGCGGTGTTCACCCTCGGCCTGTCCGAGGCCGCCGCGGTCGCCGAGATCGAGCTGCAGAACAAGCTGATGGACGGCATCCTCAAACGCTTCGAGCAAGAGGTCATCGGCATCCTCATCGACAAGACCATCGGCCCGCTCAAGGAGCAGATCGAGCACGCCGTCGGCCAGTTGCTGCTGGAGGAGGTCGCCCACGTCACCGTGGGCGCCCCCGCTCCCGGGCTGAAGCTCGACACGATGCTGATGCGCACCCACGCGAACACCATCAAGGAACAGGCCGAGGCCAACCTCACCCACGGCCACGCCTTCTACTCCGAGGTCGGCGGTCTCACCTTCAAGACGGGCGGCTGACGCGTGAGCATCGCCAACAAGCTGGCCAAGCCGGTCGTCGAGATGATCGACCACATCGCGCAGAAGGTGCCCAAGGGCCTCGGCCACGGCCACCACCGCATCGCCGACCACGTGCACAACGCCGCCGACCACTTCGACAAGGTCGAGGACGACCTCGCGAACCAGGCCAAGAGCCACCACCACGGCAGCGGCGGCACCCACCACGACCCGCACGTCCCCGCCGGCACCGGGGCGGCCGCCGCCGCCAAGGCCGGCGCGGACAAGAGCGGCAAGGCCGCGTCGGACGCGGTCAAGGACGCCGAGAAGAGCGCCGGCGACCTCCGTTCCCACCACGGCCCCGGTGACGACATCCCCGGGCACCACCGGCACTGCCTGAGCGACCCCGTCGACACCGCATCGGGTGACATGCTCCTGCCCGTCACGGACGTGCATCTGCCGGGTGCGCTGCCGCTGCGGCTGGAACGGACCCACATGTCGTCGTACCGCAACGGCGTGTGGTTCGGGCCGACGTGGGCCTCCACCCTCGACCAGCGACTGCAACTCGACGCCGGGGGAGTCGTGTTCGCCGCCGCCGACGGCATGCGGCTGCACTTCCCGCCGCCGCGCCCCGGTGTGGCCGTGCTGCCGCGCTCCGGGCCGCAGCTGGGCCTGATGTGGAGCGGTGTCCCCAACGAGCCCATGCAGGTGAGGGACCCGTCGACCGGCCAGGTGCTGGAGTTCCACCACCCGCGGGCCACGGCCGGCCTGGAGGGCGTCGTCACCCTGCGGCTGACCGGCGTGGAGGACCGCAACGGCCGCAGGATCGAGATCGCCTGGAGCGAGGACGACGCCCCCGCGCTGATCACCCACCACGGCGGCTACCGGGTGGCCGTCGACCGGCACCCCGACCTGCCGCGCATCACCGGCTTCCGGCTGCTCGACACCGACGGCCCCGGCACCGAGACGGTGCTCGCCCGGTACCGCTACGACAAGCGCGGCGACCTCGTCGAGGTCGTCAACTCCTCAGGCCTGCCCGCGGTCTTCCGGTACGACGACCACCACCGCATCACCGGCTGGACCGACCGGACCGGCACCCGGTACGGCTACACCTACGACACCGCGGGCCGGGTGGTGCGGACCGAGGGCAGCGACGGCATCCTGTCCAACACCTTCGCCTACGACGACGCCACGCGCACCACCACCTTCACCGACGCGCTGGGCAACACCTCCCACTTCGTGTTCAACGAGGCCCAGCGGCTGGTGCGCGGCACCGACCCGACCGGTGCGGTCACGGTGCAGGAGTGGGACGCCCAGGGCCGGTTGCGCACGTCGGCGACGGATCCGCTCGGCCGCACCAGCCGCTACACCTACGACGCGGCCGACAACATCACCTCCGTCACCTATCCCGACGGTTCCGCCGGCGTCTTCACCTACGACCGGATGGGCCGGCCGGTGGAGATGACCGATCCCGTCGGGCGCGTCTGGCGTACCGAGTACGACGAGCCCGGCAACGTCCTCGCCACGACCGACCCGACGGGCGCCAGGACGGAGTACACGTACGACGGCGGCGGCGACCTGGTCGCGGTCACCGATCCGTCGGGCGCCCGGCAGGAGTTGGTGCACAACGCCGCGGGCCTGCCGGTCGCGGTCACCGACGCGCTCGGCCGCACGACCACGGCGCGGCGCGACGCCTTCGGCCGCATCGTGGAGAGCACCGACGCCCTCGGCGGCACGGTCCGGTTCGGCCTCACGACCGAGGGCCAGGTGCTGTGGCTGGAGCGCTCAGACGGACGGCGCGAGGAATGGACCTACGACGCCGAGGGCAACGCGCTCTCCCACACGGATGCCACCGGCCGGACCACGTCCCAGACCGCCGGCCATTTCGGCATGACCTCCGGCAGCACCGAGACCGACGGCGCCGCGTACGCCTTCACCCATGACGCCGAGCAGCGGCTCACCGCGGTCACCAATCCGCAGGGGCAGAGCTGGACCTACCGCTACGACGGGGCGGGCCGGCTGGTCGGCGAGACCGACTTCACGGGCCGCAGCCTCGGTTACGCGTACGACGCGGCAGGTCAGCTCAGCGAGCGCAGCAACGGTGCCGGCGAGCGCGTGACGTTCACCCGCGACGTCCTCGGCCGCCTGGTGTCCTTCACCGACGCCGGCGGCACCACCGCGTTCGGCTACGACGAGGCCGGCAACCTGGTGCGGTCCGCCAACGCCGATGCCGAGATCGGCTACGAGCACGACCTGATGGGACGCGTGCTCACCGAGACCGTCAACGGGCGCCGCACGACGTGGTCGTACGACGTGCTCGGCCGGCCCGTGTCACGGACCACCCCGTCCGGGATCGTCTCGACCTGGACCTACGACGACGCCGGCCTGCCGCGGACGATGAGCCTCGGCGGCCACGGCACCGAGTTCGGCTACGACGAACTGGGCCGCGAGATCAGGCGCACCGCGGGCCCGGGCCTGACCCTGACGCAGGAATGGGACGGGACCGGTCGCCTCACCGGCCAGACCCTGCTGGGCCCCGCCGGCGCCGGCGCCCCGCTGCAGGAGCGCACCTACCACTACCGGGCCGACGACCTCCTCACCGAACTCCATGAACTCACCACCGGCACCCGCACGTTCGACCTCGACGCGGCCGGTCGGGTGACCGCGGTACGGGCCCGCGGCTGGACCGAGAACTACGCCTACGACGCGCTGGGCAACCTCACCCGGGCCGGTACGCCCCTCGGCCAGCCCGAGGATGCCGCACGGGAGATCGCCGACGGCAGGCTGCAGCGGGCCGGGCGCACCCGCTACGAGTACGACGCGCAGGGCCGCGTCGTGCGCAGCGTCCTGCGGCTGCTCAACGGGCAGCGCCGGATCCAGACCTACGACTGGAACGCGCACGACCAGCTGACCGCCACCGTCACCCCGGACGGCACCCGCTGGACGTACCTCTACGACCCCGCAGGCCGCCGGATCGCCAAACGGCGCCACGCCGCGGACGGCAGCGTGAGCGACGAGGTCGGCTTCGTCTGGGCCGGCACGCAGCTCGCCGAGCAGGCCGCGTCCGGAGGCCGCACGACCACCTGGGAGTACCTGCCCGGCACCTACCGGCCGCTCGCCCAGCTCGACCAGGACGACCCCGCGGGCACCGGCGCCCGCTTTCACGCCATCGTCACCGACATGACCGGCCGCCCCACCGAACTGATCGACCCGGCCAGCGAGTTGGTGTGGCAGCAGCGCACCACCCTGTGGGGCGTGCCGGTCACCGACCCGGCCGCGGACGCCGTGGACTGCCCGCTGCGTTTCCCCGGACAGTACGCCGACGCCGAGACCGGCTGGTACTTCAACTACTTCCGCCACTACGACCCGCAGAGCGCGCGCTACGCCACCCCCGACCCGCTCGGTCTCGATCCCTCGCCCAACCCCCAGACGTATGTCGGGAACCCCTTCGCGTGGATCGACCCGCTGGGGCTGGAGACCAAGTACCGGGTCCTGCCCGGCTGGAAGGACGGCGAGCCGACCGACGTCACGTGGGGCGGCAACGTGCAGTACTCCCCGGTGGACGAACATGGCCGCCCCGGCCCGATGACCGCGGAGATCCACCAGCACATGCTCGGGCAGAAGACCGGCCCGAAGATCAGCGAGGACAGCCTGCCGGGCTGGGACGGCAACTACGTCATGAACCGCGGCCACCTTCTCGCCGCGTCCCTGGGCGGGTCGAACACCATCCCGGAGAACTTCGTCGCGATGCACCGGGTGACCAACTCGCCGATCATGTCCTACTACGAGGACCAGATCGCGAAGGCCGTGGGCAAGAACGGACACGTCGTGACGTACACCGTCACCCCCGTCTACCGCAACGAGCACGACCTGCGGCCCGTCGGCCTGACCATCCATGCCACCAGCCCGCAGGGATTCGCCTTCAGCCCGCACAGCTCGGATCCCAAGCAGCGTCGCGCGTGGCGCAAGAACCCCAACGTCAACACCATCACGATCCTGAACACCTGTTACTGACGCGGCGCGTCCGGCCCGGCCCCGACCCGCGTGGCGGGCCGCGGGCCCGCGATCCGGACGCTGTGCCATGCTGGGCGCCGCCCCCGACACTCACCGAGGCAAGGACGACCCCCGATGACCACCCCGCTCGCACAGCTGCTCCGGCTGGTCCCCCCGCCGGCCGACGCGCCGCTGGCGACCGACTGGGCCGACGTCGAGCGACGCCTCGGGCATCCGCTGCCGGCCGACTACAAGGAGTTGGCCGACACTTACGGGCACGGCCGGATCGACCGGCACATCTCGCTGATGGTCCCCGAGGACACCCGCGCGGGACAGGGGCTGATCACCCGCAACGACGGCTACACCGAGGAACTCGAGGACCGCTGGGACATGCACGAGGAGTGGCCCGAGGAGGTCACCCGGGAAGCCGGGACCACGCTCGTGGTGTGGGCCGACACCAAGGACGCGGGTGACCTCACGTGGCTGGTGCGCCCGGGGACGTCGCCGGAGGACTGGCCGGTCATGGTCTTCATCGACGACCTCACCGAATGGGAGACCTACCCGCTCACCGCGACGGCCTTCCTCGCTGCTCTGCTGTCCGGGGAGATCGACTCCACGATCCTGTCCTCCGAACTCACCCCGCCCGAGCACACGTTCCAGCCCTACCCGCGCTGACACGGCGCTCGCCCCCTGGTCCCGGCCGTCCCGGCCCGGGGTCGGAGGCCGGTCGCCGGTCAGGACGCCGCGCTGTCGGGTCAGGCTGTCCGCCCGTCGGACGAGGCCTCCGAGCGCCGGGGAGCCCGTCCACGAGTGAACGGCACCCCGGCTTCGCCGTTTCGTCCGGCGGCACGCGGCAAGGCGAGAGGCCACAGATCGTCGAGCCCGGCCCGACCGGGCGGCCGAGGAGGACCACGCCATGCCCACACGAGAATCCCTTCCTGACGCGGCGTCGCACGGGGACAGCACCCCGATACCGAGCCTGGAGGACGAGAGCCGGCCGTCCGCCGCACGCGTCCGGGGCGTGCGGTTCCTCGCGCTCGTGGTCCTCGCGGCACTCCTGGTGCTCGTCGTGGCCATCGTCAGGGGGTGACGGCCGCGGGCCGATGAGCCGTGCGGTGGTGCGCGGGCGACCGGGCCCGCGCACCACCGCACGGCTCACTTCCCTCCGCGGCTCAGGCCTCGCCCTCCATGCCCGTGACGGCCGGCGGCCCGAGCGGCGCCTCGTCCTCGGGGATGCCCGCCTCCCGCAGCGCGTGGGACACCAGACTCGTGGCCCTGAGCTTGGCCTCGTACCGGTCAGGCGCTTCGACCTCGAGACGGACCGAGAACGTGTCGTCCTCGAGGACGGTGAGCAGGTCGAGCCCCTCGCTCTCGCTCAGGTCCGTGTGCCGCGGCGCCAACTCGCGCCGCAGCGCGCCGCGCGACGAGCCGGAGATGCCGTTGGTGAACGTACCGGGAATCGCGATGACGAACGTGGCCACGTCTACCTCCTGGGGTTGATCACCTTCGATCCACCCTTCCCCGTATGCCCGCTGCCACCGCGCCGACTCACCGTCGGACGCCGGCCGATCCCCACAACGCGAGGGGGTGGGCGCGCGGGAGGGGAGTGGTCCCTAGGATCAGCGTATGGACTGGGGGCCACTGACCGGCACGGCGCTGGGCGCCGTCATCGGGATCGCGACCACCCTGGCCGCGGACCACCTGCGGGCCGCCCGCGGGCGCACGGACGCCGATCGGGCCAACAGGCAGAAGCTGTACGGGGATTACCTGGCGGCCCTCGCCCGCACGAGGAACACCCTGCGCATCGCCGCGAGGATGGCCGTGCCGCCGGGGGAGCGGGCGCAGAGCGCTGTCGAGTCCTTCCGCGAGGGGAACGCCTACGAACTGCGGTACCAGGTCGCGGTGGTGGCGCCCAAGGACGTCGTCGAAGCGTCGACCGCGGCCTTCAGGGCGCTGCGGGATCTGAGGAACGAGGTGGAGGCCGGCGCGGTCGCCACGGATCAAAGCTACGTCGAGACACGGGAGCGGTGGGACGTCCTGCTCGCCGAACTGCGCATCGCCATGAGGCGCGACCTCGGTCGCGATGCCTTCTAGCCCGGACGGCTCGGACCCGCCGCCCGGCGAGGTCGGCGAAAACCTCGGCGGAAGCCCCGGCGAGAACCCCGGCGGAGACGCCGGCGCCACCGTTCCCGATCACCGCGTTCCCCTTCTCCGTCCCGCAGAGGCGGAGGACAATCCGTGGGAGGACTGGGGCAGTTGGTCTTCAGGTGGCGCTGGGAGACGGGGGAGAGATGGAGACCGAGCAGCAGTACCGTGAGGCCGCCCGGGCCGGTGACCCGGAAGCGATGGTCGGGCTGGGCATCCTGCTCAGGGACGGCGGCGACGTGGCCGAGGCCGAGGTGTGGTTCCGCAAGGCCGCCGCGGCGGGGCATGCCCCGGGGATCGGCCACGTCGGGTGGCTGCTCTTCCAGCGGGGAGAGCGGGACCAGGCGGAGCTCTGCTACCGGAACGCCGCGGCGGCCGGCGATCCCGAGTGGATGGACCGGCTGGGCGACATGCTGCGCGAACGCGGGAAACCCGCCGAGGCCGAGGAGTGGCACCGGCGTGCCGCCGACGCCGGCTACGCCCCCGCGTTCGGGTCCGTGGGCGCTGTGCTGGAGGCACGCGGCGACCTCGCCGGCGCCCAGCGGTGGTACCGGGAAGGGACGGACCGCGGCGACGCCGTGGCGGTGCTCAGGGGCGGAGCCCTGCTCGAGGAGCAGGAAGACGTCGACAGCGCGGAGGCGTGGTACCGCGAGGCGGCCGAAGCGGGCGTGAGTCCGTTGGTACAGGCCCACGCCATGAACGAGATCGCGCGGCTCGCGGCCACGCGCGGCGAGGAGGCCGACGGGGAGCGGTGGTTGCGCAGGGCCGCCGGCGTCATCACCGGGGCGCCCTACGATCCGGGCTTTCCCGAACTGCTGTCCACCGTCCTGATCCGTCTGGGTCTCCTGCTGGAGGGCCGCGGGGAGGCCGCCGAGGCGGAACGCTTCTACCGGGTGGCCGCCGAGGCCACCGAGACGGTCAACTCCATGTTCAGCCTGGGCTCGTTGCTCGAACGTCGGGGCGACGCGGCCGGAGCGGAGCAGTGGTACCGCAAGGCCTCCGACGCGGGGCACGTCCGGTCGATGCTCATGCTCGGCATGCTGCTCAACGAGAACGGGCGCCTGGCGGAGGCGGAGCAGTGGTACCGGCGGGCCGTCGAGGAGCCGCCCGCGATGGAGCTGCTGGGCCGGCTGCTGGAGGGACGTGGAGAGTTCGCCGAAGCCGAGGTCTGGTATCGGAGGGCGGCGGCCGCCGGGCTCGCCGGCGCGATGACGAGGATCTCCCATCTCCTGGAGAAGCGCGGGGAGGCTGCCGAGGCGACGCGCTGGCTGCAGCGCGCGGCCGGGGCCGGTGACGTCCTGGCCATGGTCGCGCTGGGTATCCGGCTGTCCAAGCAGGGCGAACAGGCCGAGGCCGCGCGGTGGTTCGAGGAGGCGGCCGAGGCCGGGGACGCCACGGCGATGTACCTCGCGGGGATGACGGCCTCGCGGCGCGACGACGAGGCACAGGCGAAACAGTGGTGGCGCCGGGGAGCGGAGGCCGGCAACGGGCAGTCGATGGAAGTCCTGGGCCTCGGTCTCGCCATGGACGGGGAGGTGGCCGAGGGCGAGCGGTGGTGCCGGAAGGCCGTCGAGGCCGGCGTCCCCGACGCGCTGGAACATCTCGCCGCGGTGCTGCGCACGCTGAGCGGAGGCTGAGCGGCACCGCCCGCGTCGGCACCGCCCGTGTCGGCACCGCCCGCGTCGGGCCCGTCCGGCGTCGTGCCCGTCCGGTGGCGGGCCCGTTCAGCGTCGGCGCGGGACCCGGCGGATCAGCAGCCCGTGTGGGTGTACGCGGCCCACAGGCTGGGCGCGTGGGGATAGCGGTCGCGCAGGCGGGTGGTCGCGTGGTGCAGAGCGTGGGCGCTGGTGTGGGTTCGCGCCGGGGCGCTGCCACCGCTGGTGAGACGGCCGTAGAAGTCGGTGGCGAGCCGGGCGGCGGTCCGGTCGTCGACGGGCCACAGCGTGCCGACGACCCGCTGGTATCCGGCCAGGTGGAAGGCGCCGGTGATGTGGAGGGACTCGTCGACGAGACGGGGAGCAGCGACGCTCGTGTCGCAGGCGGACAGGTAGGCCAGGTCGGCGGTCAGGTCGAGAGCCGTGACGTCGGCGAGGGTCAGCGGGGTCGTGGCGTGGTCGCGCAGCACCAGTCGGCTCTGTGACGGGTCGTTCCAGTCGGCGTACCCGTGACAGGAGAAGTGGGCGATCCGGTGACCGGGCAGCGCGCTCAGGACGGTCGCGCGCGTCGCGGCGGACAGCAGGTTCGCGTCCGGGACGAGGTCGGTGAGGGCTTGCGCCTCGGCCAGGACCCCGGGCAGGAAGGCGGTGCCGGGGATGTCCGCGGCGGGGACGATCAGGGTTCCGCGGTCCGCCGGGGCGGCGCGGCGGCCGCGGGCGTGACCGAGGGCGCGCACGGTGGTCGCGTACGAGGAGACGACGCGGTCGAACACGGTGCGCGGTCCGCCGGGCCGGGTCGCCGCGTCCGCGTGGTGTCCGGCGGCGTGCAGGGGGAACGCGGACAGCACCCCGACGGGGCACCACCACAGCCGCGGCCAGGGCGCACCGGGGCGGGGAGCGGCGGTCCGGCCGAGCCGCGTCAGCACGGGTTCGGCGACGGTGTCCCACAGCCAGGCCAGGACGGAGAGGATCTCCTGCTGGGCCGCGGCACGCGCGTGCGGGGCGAGCCGGTGGTCGGACGTGGCGTGCACCGCGGCCTGCAGGCGGTCCGCCTGCGCGACGGCGTTCCGGTGGGTCAGGCCGTTCAGGGGCACGGCCTGGACGGGCGTGCCGGGGGCACCGGTGAGGATGAGGGCGTCGCAGCGGTTCGGGCTGGTGGTGACGAAGACGACGGGACCGTCGGGCGTGTCCTGGGCGAGCCGGTCGATGGCGGGCGGCCGGAAGAAGTCCGTGAACTCCGGCAGTCCGCGGATTCGCGCCAGCAGATCCTGCCAGGCCGCGTGCGCCGCGCGCCGGTCGTCGGCCAGAGTCCGGTCCGCCGCGACGCGCGCCTCGGTCGTGGCGCTCTCCTGCGCCAGGAACGAGCGGGGGCGGTCCAGACCGTCCAGGCGGGTGCGCAGCCGGTCGAGTTCGTCGGCGAGGTGGGGCGCGTGCTCGCGCAGCCGGACCGTGTCGCGGCCGCGGATACCGAGGGTCTCGGCGGCGAGGATGCCGCGGGTGCGCTCCAGCAGTTCCACCGCGCGGGCCGGCCGTCCCGCGCCCAGCGCGGCTGCCGCCGCCTCCCCGGCCAGTCCCCACAGGCGGCTGAGGCGGTACTCGCGGTCCGCACGGGCCAGACTGCCCGGAGCGAGGGTGTCCACCAGGTCGATGGCGTCCTCCACCGCCTTCAGGGCGGCCTGCGCGGCGCCGGGGCCCGACACCAGGATCGCGAAGGAGCGGTACGCGCGGATCCGGGACACCGTCTCGCCGGTCACGGTGTCCGCCGCCTCGCGGAAGCAGGCGCAGGCCTGGGCCGCGAGGTCCGCCCGGTGCGTCCCTCCGCTCTGCTCGGACAGCAGCCGCAGGGCGTTGCCGAGGTGGTTGAGGTACATGGCGCGGGCCGGCGTGTTGCCGGCGGTGCCGTCCACCGCCTCGCGGCCCGTCCGCACCGCGTCCTCCAGCACGCTCACCTGGTGGGTGCGCACGCCCGTTTCCTGCAGGGCGAGGCCGAGGTTGTTGAGGTACATCACGCGGTCGGGATGATCGCCGGGCGTGGCCGCCACGGCCTGGCGGCCGACCTCCACCGACTCCTCCAGAGCCGCCATCTCGTCCGTGAGCTCGAACAGCCTCTGCAGGGCGTTCCTGAGGCTGTTCAGGATGGCGGGGAGGTGGGGGTGGCCGTCGGGTACGGTCGCCACCGCCTGACGGCTCACCCGCACCGCCTCCTCGAGGGCGGCCTGCTCGCGGTCGCGCTCGAACAGCGCCCGCAGGGCGTTCGCGAGATTGCTCAGGGACGCCGCCCGCGTGGGGTGGTCCCCGGGGGTGGCGGCGACCACGTGACGGCCGATCCGCACCGCCTCCCGCAGTGCGGCGGTCTCGCCGAAGCGTTCGAACTCCTCCTGCAGGGCGAGCCCGAGATTGCCCAGGTAGACCACGTGGTTGGGGTGGTCGTCCGGGGTGTCCGCCACCGCCCGACGGCTCACCCGCAGCGCCTCCTCAAGAGCCTCGACCTCTCCGGTGCTCTCGGACAGGGCGAGGAGGGCGAGCCCGAGGTTGCTCAGATACATCGCGTGATGCGGATCGTCGTCGCGGGCGACCTCGACCGCCCGACGGCAGGTCCGCACCGCTTCCCGCAGCGCATCCGTGTCGTTCCGGCGCCCGAACACCGCCTGCAGGGCCGCCCCGAGGTTGTTCAGGTACATGGCCAGGTCGGAGCGGCCGTCGGGCGTGGCCGCCACGGCTCGACGGCCCACCTCCACGGCCTCGTCCAGCATGCCCGCGCCGCCACCGCGCTCGGACAGCAGGCGCAGGGAGACCCCGAGAGGGTTCAGGTGCTCGGCGCTGTCGGGGGTGTCGCCGGGTGTGAGGGCCAGCGCCTCGCGTCCTGCCCGCACCGCTTCCGCGAGCACCCCCACGTCGCCGTTGCGCTCGAACAGGGCCCGGAGATCGATCCCGAGATTGGTCAGACGGGCGGCACGACCAGGGTGGTCGTCTGGCGTCAAGAGCATTGCCTGGCGGCCCACTTGAACGGCCTCCTCCCTCAGCCGCAGGTCATCGTCCGCTCGATCGCAGAGCAGGTGCAGGGCGCTCCCGAGGCCGCTCAGCCAGTCCGCCCGGTCGGGGTCGTCGTCGGCGGTGAGGGTCACGGCCTGGCGGCCGGTGTCGACGGCCTCCTCCAGCAGAGCCACGTCACCCACGTGCGTGAACAGAACGCGCAGGTCGAGGGCGAGGCTGCCCAGCCGTCCCCCGCGTTCGGGGCGGTCGTCGGGGGTGAGGGCCACGGCCCGGCGGCCCGCGTCGACGGCCTCCTCCAGCAGGGCGACGTCACCCCCGCGCGTGAACATCAGGCCCAGGGACGTGGCGAGGCTGCTCAGGCACATCGCCGGGTACGCGCCGCCGTGCAGGGGGGCACTCACCGCTCGGCGGCCCACCTCGACCGCCTCCTCCAGCAGGGCCATGCCGCCCCCGCGGGCGAACCGCAACCGCAGGGTGGTCCCGAGGCTGTTCAGATACAGGGCGCGGTCGGCGTCCTCGGCGGGCCTGGAGGCCACCGCCTCACGGCCCGCCTCGACGGCCTCCTCCAGCAGCTCCTCGCCGCCGCCGCGCTCGACCTGCTCCCGCAGCGAGGACCCGAGGCTGTTCAGGATCGCGGCGCGGGCGGGATGATCCTCGGGAAGCATGGAGAGCAAGGTGCGCATCGCGGCGATGGCCTCTTCCAGCAACTCGCCCTGCTGCGTGCGCGCGTGGGCGCGCATCAGATCGAGGACGCGGCCGTGCAGGGCGGCCGCGGCGCTGTCGTCCTCCTCGGGCTCCGGGCTGTCGGCAGCCATCCGGGCGAGCAGGCCGCGCAGTTGCTCCGGAGTGGACTGGGGGTAGGTCCGGTGGACGAGGGCCAGCAGGGGGACAGCGGCGGCCAGATCGTCCCGGTCGATGCCCTGGGGAAGGACGAGGTGCCGCACCCAGTGGTACCAGCCCAGGGCATGGGCCGCGGCCACGTCGTGCGCGGCGTCGGCGGCGCCCTCGAGGGCGTGCGCGGCGTCCATGGCCGCCGCGCCGAGCAGGTGCGCGGGATCGCCGGCCGCGCGGTCGAGGTGCTGCTGGAGGGCGGCGAGCGCCGCCTCGCGGTCCGGCATGACGGCCGTCCTCCCCGTGGGAACGGCTCCCCTGGGAAGCCGAGTCGGCGCACCCGCCCGGATGGTGGAGGTGCGACGTGCAACGAGCGATCCGCGTGTGGTGGATGCTACCCACCGCACCGGCTGATGCGGCCTACGCTTCTGCTGGTTCGGGGAAGCGGCTCCCAGCCTGCCGACACGGGGCAGGCTCCGGGGCTCGCGTCCCGGGTCAGAAGCGAGCGGAGGGGCAGGCATGGACGAATCGGTCGGTGAGCGGGTGGGGATGTTCTGCGAACAGCTCAGCCTCTGGCCCGAATTGGCCACGACGATCCGCGACGGGGGATCGGGGGCGGCGCTCGCGGAGTTGCTGACGCTGCTCGCCGGCCGGGCCGCGCCCTCCGACGGTCCGCGGATGTCCGTGCTCATGGACGCGATCGAGGAGGCGTGCGCCGCGCAGGGAGTGCCGCCCGGACGGACCCGCCGCTTCCCCCTCCTTCCCCTGGGAATGGGCGGCGCCGGCCACCCACCCCCGCCACCGGAACTCGGACGAAACGGTGAGGCCGCCGAACCCGCCGAACTCGTCGGGTGGACCTGCCCGTTGGACCGGTGCAGCCGGGTGGTCCTTCCGGAGGAGTCCGCCTCCCACCCGACCTGCGCGGCCGCCCACGGTGAGGACCGGCGCATGAGGCCCTACGTTCCCCGCCCGCGATGACGGGCGCCTTCCTGGCCGGGATCGGCACCCGGCTTGCCGACCGGTGGGTCAACGCCGTGCTCCTTCCCGGCCTGTTGTGGCTCGCGGTGCTCGTCGCGGGTCTGCACCTCGGCCAGGCTCACGCCTTCGCCGTGGGCCGACTGGGCGGGTGGCTCGACCGACTCGCCGCCCGCCCGGCCGCGCACGCTCCCGGTACCGTCGCGCTCGCCGCCTGTGCGATCGCGCTGGCCGCCGCGGGCGTCGGACTGGCCGCAGGCGCCTGCGGCGGCCTGGTCGAGCGCCTGTGGGCGCTGCCCGGCGACCGGCGTCCCGCCGCCTGGCTGCTCGCGTGGCGGCGACGGCGATGGGACCTCGCGGAGCGGCAGTTGAAGGCCGCGATCCTGGCGGCCGCCCGGGGTGCCGGCGGCCGGGACGACGCGGTCCTTGACGCCCGTGTGCGCGCGTGCCGGCGCCGCCGCGCCAGGCTCGGCCCCGCACGCCCCGAGCGGCCCCTCCGCACCGGCGACCGGTTCGCCCGCACCACCGTCCGCATCGCCCGGGTCAACGGCCTCAACGATCTCGCTCTCGCGTGGCCCCGCCTGTGGACCGTGCTCCGCGACCAGTTGCGCACCGACGTCTCCACCGCCCGCGACACCTACGCGGCCACCGCCCGCCTCGCCGGCTGGGGCCTGCTCCACCTCGCTCTGGCCGCCGTCTGGTGGCCCGCCGCACTGGTCGGCGCCACCGTCCTGGTCACCTCCGCACTGCGCGCCCAGGCCGCCGCGGACGTCCTGGCCGACCTGATCGAGACCGCCTGCGACCTGCACCTCGACGACCTCGCCACGGGTCTCGGCCTCCCCGCCGCGCTGGAGGGTGCCGCGGTCGGCCACGCCGTCACGGCACGCCTGCGCGGTGCCCCCGCAGCACCCCGGTCGGTCCCGCCGCCGGCCGGTCCGCAGACGCCCGCGCCTCGGGCGGGCGGCGCGCCCGGCGAACGGGCGCCGGGTGACGTCGCGGGACCGGACACGCGGTGAGAATGCGCTCGTCATTCCTTCGTTCAAAGGCGTTGATGGCGGGCTGTGCGTTGCGACGTGTGACCAGCGCCGCTCCCTCGGCCCTGCCAAAATCGATGGATTCCCGACAAAAGGCCTCCGCACAAAGGGATGTGGCGGTGCGTATGCCGCAATCACCCGTTCTCCGCAGGTGCGTTGAAGGTGGTCTCGACTTCTTGCAGGACCATTGACGGGGCGACTTTTTCCTTACTACGGTCGAACTCCGTTGGCTCCGGATGTCCTTCCGGATCGAAGTGTGCAACCTCCCCCTGTTCCGGCGCTGCCGCACGCGGTGCTGAGGAAGGCGTGTCATGAGGTTCAGACCGACGGTCGACCGACGCAGGCGTATCACCGGAGTGCTGGCGGCCACCGCCGTGGCGGTCAGCACCATGCTGTACGGAGCGGGCGCCGTGGGCGCCACCGGCACCGAGGCCGGTGCCCCGGCGGCCTCCGCGCCGTCGCTGGAGTTCGCGCATGCCGACAGCCAGGCGCTGTACGGCACGGCCTACCAGGCCGCGCTGCGGAACCTGCTGCAGACCAACACCATCAGCTGGGACCCGGCCGTCTACGACAAGAGCGGTCTGATGGACACCGGCGTGGGCATCGTGCGCGCGGGGGGCGGCTATCCGCAGCCGTGGACCCGCGACGCCTCCGTGAACAGCTGGAACGCGACGAGCCTGCTGGACCCGGCGCTCGCCGCGAACACCCTGTGGTCCGCCGTCGACAAGGACGCCGACGGCAAGCTGCAGATCCAGCAGGACGACCAGCAGTGGGACCAGGTCATCTGGGTCACCGCGGCCTGGAACCAGTACCTCGTCACCGGCGACAGGGCGTTCCTGCGGAACGCGTACCAGACGGCCGCCGACACGCTGACGATCCGCGAGCACGCCTCCACCGCCGGCTACAACGCCACCTACGGCCTCTTCACCGGCGCGTCGTTCTTCAACGACGGAATCGCCGGCTACCCCGCGCCGCCCGCCGACGCCACCGAGTCGGTCAGCACCGGCTCCATGCCCTGGCCCGGCGTCGCGACCGGCATGTTCCTGAGCACCAACGAGGTCTACTACGCCGCGTACACCAACCTGGCGAACATGGCGGCCCGCCTCGGGCAGCCGGCCGCCCAGGTCGCCGCCTTCAAGACCAGGGCGGCGGCGCTCAAGAAGGCCATCAACCGGCACTTCTGGAACCGGAAGACCGGCCTGTACAACTACATGCTGCTCGCCGACGGCACCACGGGCGCGTACCAGGAAGGCACCGGGCTCGCCTTCGCGCTGCTCTTCGGCGTCGCCGACCCGGCCCAGGCCCGGTCGATCGTCGCCCACGCCACCGAGATGACCTGGGGCATGCCCGACACCTACCCCAACTGGGAGCGCTACTCCGACGCTCAGCCCGGCCGCCACAACGCGATCGTGTGGCCGGTGGTCCAGGGGCTGTGGGCCAAGGCGCTGGCCCAGCAGGGCGCGCAGACGGCCTTCGCCTCCGAGACCGCGCGGCTGGCGGCGCTCGCGGACGACAACAGCGGCTTCTGGGAGATCTACAACGGCCACACCGGCGTCGTCGACGGCGGATACCAACGCCTCGGCGACGACGTGAAGTTCCACTGGGGATCGCAGCCCGACCAGACCTGGTCGGCCACCGCCTTCCTCAACATGATCGACTCCGGCCTGTTCGGCATGACCTTCGGCGACGACGGCCTGACGCTGCGGCCCACCCTGCCCGCGGGCTGGGGCGACGTCACCCTGCGCGGACTGCACTACCGCGACGCCGACCTGACGATCGCCTTGCACGGCGCCGGCACCACCGTCCAGTCGTTCACCATCGACGGCAAGCGCGTCCACGGAGCCGCCACGCTCCCGGCGACGCTCACCGGCGACCACACCGTCGAGATCACCCTCACGGGTGCGGCGGTCGGCGACCGGGACGCGGACGGTGTGACCGACACGCGCGACCGCTGCCCGGACACCGCCGGCACGCCCGCGCTCCTCGGCTGCCCCGACCCCGGGCACATCGAGTCCGAGGACGCCCTGAACACCGGCGGCGCCAAGACCAACGTGAACCACACCGGCTACAGCGGCCGCGCGTTCATCGACGGGCTGTGGGCGCAGGGCGCCTCGTCCTCGTACACCGTGCACCGCACCACGTCCGCGGCGGGAACCGGTTCGCTGACCCTTCGGTACGGCAACGCCAACAGCGACGCGCGCACGATGACGCTGTCGGTCGACGGCCGCGAGGTCCGGCAGGTGTCCTTCCCGAAAGTCTCGGACAGCTGGGACAGTTGGGGCACGGTCACCTTCGACGACATCCCGGTCTCCGGCCCGGACCCGGTGATCACCGTCTCCTACCAGGCCGGTGACAACGGCTCGATCAACCTCGACTGGGCCGAGTTCCACTCCACTTCGGGGTGAACCGACCGGTGCGAGGCGTCCGCGCCGGTCAGACCCCGGCGCCCGTCAGCCGCCGGCGGGTGGCGGCGACCGCGGCCGCGATGGCGCCTCGCACCTCGGCCTCCGCGCCGAGCCGGCCGGTGATCACCTCGGCCGCCTGCGCGCTGGCCGGCTGCGCGTACCGCGCCACCGAGTCCCGGATGCCGGCGGCGAACGGCTCACCGGCCGAGCCGAGTTCGCCGCCCAGGACCACCGCGGAGGGGTTGAGGCAGTTGACCAGACCGGCCAGCACACGGCCCACCGTGCGACCCGCCTCGCCCAGCACCCGGGCGGCGGCCGGGTTGTCGCTCAGCTCGGACAGCGGAGGGATCGCGTGGTCGGCCAGCGCGTCCTCGTGCGTGGCCAGGACGTGCGCCAACTGGCGGCGGACGGTGGTGCTGGAGACCACGGTCTCCAGGCAGCCGCGGCTGCCGCAGCGGCACCAGTTCACCGCGTCGGGGATCTGGGTGTGCCCGATCTCCCCGGCCATACCGGTCGCCCCGCGGTACGGGCGGCCGCCGATGACGATGCCGGCGCCTATCCCGTGGGAGGCCTTGATGTACAGGAAGTCCTCGAGCCCGCGCGCGGCGCCGTACGCCTGCTCGCCGCGCGCGCCCATGTCGGCGTCGTTGCCGATCGACACCGGATGCCCGAGCCTGCGGGCGAGTTCGGCGGCGGGGGCCAGCCCCACCCAGTCGGCCAGGATCGTCGGCGGGCGCACGACCTGGGTGCGGATGTCCAGCGGGCCGGGGATGCCGGCCGCGATCCCCAGCACGTCGTCGATGCCGTGGCCGCTGCGTGCCACACACTCACGGGCCAGTTCGGCGGCCAGGTCCATGGCCGGGCCGGGGCGGTGGTCGACGTCGAGCGCGCCCGCGCAGCGGTGCAGGACCTCGCCGGAGGTCGTGGCCGCGGCCGCGGTGACATGCGCGTGGCCGAAGTCGATCCCGACGACCACGCCTTCGTCGTTCACCAGGCTGACGACCGTCGCGCGCCGCCCGCGCCCCGACGCGTTCCCCAGCGGAGAGGAGGACTCGACCACGAGGCCGCTCGACCGCAGCGACGACACGCAGTCGCTGATCGCGCTGGCCGACAACCCGGTCATCCGGCTCAGACTCGCCCGCGTCAGTCCGCTGCTGTGCTGGGCGAGTATCGCGACGACCTGATCGCGCGTGCGCTTCCGGCGAGCGGAGAGCGACCCGGAGTCCTTGCTGTCCATGCCGGGCAGTGTACGGGTTTCCTTCGCTAGGCGGCAGATTCCTTTCCCAGGGCGGCCGTTGCCCGCGAGCCCCGCGAACACGGCCGCGGGACCGTCCCGTTTCGACAACGATGTCAAAGTGGCCTGTACGGCCAGAGGAGTTCGAATGACGAGTGCCCCTTCGCGGTGGTTTCGCCGCCGACGAATTCATGCGTTCACCGTTGGAATAGCGTCAGTTCTCGTCCTTTCACCGGTAGCGGTGTCGCAGGCGGCGCCGGCTGAGGCACCGTCCGCCGCCGCTGCGCCGTCGGCCCCGCCGGCCGGGAAGGGAGCGTCCGCCTCGTCGGCCGACTGTCCCTGGGTCACCTCGACGGCGCCCGTCGGCCAGCGGGTCGACCAGGTGCTGGGCCGGATGACCCTGGACGAGAAGCTGGGCGAACTGCACGGCGACAACAGCGGCGCGTACGCGGGGACGGTGCCGGCCGTCCCACGCCTGTGCATCCCGAAGCTGACACTCGACGACTCGCCCGCCGGCGTCGGGCACCAGATGACCGGTGTCACCCAGCTTCCCGCGCCGGTAGCCGACGCCGCGACCTGGGACTCCGGACTCGCCCGGCAGTACGGCCAGGTCGTCGGCAGCGAGCAGTGGGGCAAGGGCGACGACGTCGACCTCGGCCCGACCGTCAACATCGTCCGCGACCCGCGCTGGGGCCGCGCCTTCGAGAGCTACGGCGAAGACCCCTACCTGGCGGGCCGGATCGGGACGGCCGACGTGGACGGCATCCAGGGCACCGGTGAGATGGCCCAGCTCAAACACTGGGCGGTCTACAACCAGGAAGCCAACCGCAACAACTCCGACGACGACGCGATCATCGACCAGCGCGTCGAACAGGAGATCTACCTCTCGCAGTTCGAGGCGGTCGTCAAGCAGGCCCATCCCGCCTCGCTGATGTGCTCCTACAGCTTCATCAACGGCCAGCCGGCCTGTCAGGACCCGTACATCATGAAGCAGGTCCTCCGCGACCAGTGGGGCTACCAGGGCTTCGTCACCTCGGACTGGGGCGCCACCCACTCCACCGTGGCCTCGGCGGACGCCCGGATGAACATGGAGATGCCCAGCGGCTCCTACTACGGCGCGCCGCTGCAGCAGGCCGTGGCGAGCGGGCAGGTGTCCCTGTCGACCATCGACGACCTGGTGCGGCCCATCCTCACCGCGATGTTCCAGTACCACCTGTTCACCGCGCCCCCCACGGGCACGCCCGACGCGGTGGTCACCACGCCCGGGCACGCCGCCGTCGCCAGGAAGGTCGCCGAGGACGGCACGGTGCTGCTGAAGAACGACGGCGGCATGCTCCCGCTGGCGCGTGACAAGAAGTCGTCGATCGCCGTGATCGGCAGGGACGCCGGCAACGCTGCCCTCACCTCGGGCGGCGGCTCGGCCGCCGTGGCCGCCGACTCCGTCGTCACCCCGTACCAGGGCATCGCCGCGAGCGCCGGGAAGAACACCGTCGTGCAGTACGCGGCGGGCGACAGCCCCGACGGCGCCCTGCCGACGCTGCCCGCCTCGGTCCTCAAGCCCAGTTCGGGCACCGGCGCCGGCCTGACCGGCACCTACTACAAGGGCATGACCCTGTCCGGCGACCCGCTCACCACCCGGAACACCGACCTGCTGGACTACGACTGGAACGGCAGCCCCCCGGCGCCCTCGGTCCCGGCGAGCCAGTGGTCCGCGCGGTACACCGGCACCCTCACCCCGCCGACGACCGGCACCTACACCTTCTCGGTGACCAGCGACGACGGCAGCCGGCTGTCGATCGACGGGCACCAGATCATCGACAACTGGCGGGACCAGGGCGGCACCACCGAGACCGGCACCGTCACCCTCACCGCGGGCACGCCGGTCAGCATCGAGGTGGACTACTACCAGGACGGCGGCGGTTCGCTCCTCGACCTGGGGTGGCAGCCGCCCGGCGGCCCGAGCACCCCGATCCAGCAGGCGGTCGACCTCGCCAGGTCCTCGGACGTCGCCGTGGTCTTCGCCAGCGACTTCGAGGGCGAGGGCAGCGACCAGCAGGACATCGACCTGCCGGCACAGGAGAACGCGCTGATCCAGGCCGTCGCCGCCGCCAACCCGAACACGGTGGTCGTGCTGAACACCGGCTCCGCGGTCACCATGCCGTGGCTGGACGCCGTGAAGGGCGTCTTCGAGGCCTGGTACCCCGGCCAGGAGGACGGTGACGCCATCGCCTCACTGCTGTTCGGCGACGTGAACCCGTCGGGCAAGCTCCCGGTGACGTTCCCGAAGAGCCTGAAGGACGTGCCCGCCGCCACCGCCGCGCAGTGGCCCGGCACCGGCGGGAAGGTGCAGTACTCCGAAGGCCTCAACGTCGGGTACCGCTGGTACGACGCGAAGAACATCGATCCGCTCTTCGCCTTCGGATACGGGCTGTCCTACACCTCGTTCCGCTACAGCGGCCTCAAGGTGTCCGCTCCCACCACCACGTCGCTCGGCACCGTCCGCGCCACCGTGGACGTCACCGACACCGGTTCGCGGGCCGGCTCGGACGTCGTCCAGCTGTACGTGCGCGACCCCGCGACGACCGGTGAACCGCCCACGCAGCTCAAGGAGTTCCAGAAGGTGAGCCTCGCGCCGGGCCAGACCCGGCGCGTCACCTTCGACGTGCCGGCCTCGGACTTCCGCACCTGGAACGAGACCACGCAGAACTGGCAGGTGGCCGACGGTGGTTACGGCCTCCTGGTCGGCGACTCCTCGCAGAACCTGCCGGCCCGCGCCTCGGTCCAGGTCGTCCGCTCCTACGGCTCGCAGGGCGTCACGCTGCAGGCACCGTCCATCGTGCCGGCCCACGCCCTCACGATCTCCGGCACGTTCGTCAACGACGCGGACGTGCCCGTGCGGAACGTCACCGTGACGCCCGGTGTCCCTGCCGGCTGGACGGTGAGCCCCGCGACGGTCCGGCTGGACCGGGCCGCCCGGCACTCCACCACCGACCTCACCTTCACGGTGACCCCGCCGGCGACCGCCAGGCCCGGTTCCGGCCACCTCACCCTGGACGCCGCCTTCGACGAGGAGAAGGTGGGACACGGCACGGTCACCCAGGCCGTCAGGACCGTCACGACCCCCTACACCGGCTGGGCCGCCGCGTTCGACAACGCCGGAATCAGCGACGACTCGGACCCGGCGTCGGCGAACTTCGACGGCTCCGGCTACAGCTTCTCGGCCCAGCAGCTCGCGGCCGTCGGCATCGAGCCGGGACAGCCGGTCACCGCGGGGCCGACGACGTTCACCTGGCCCGGCGTGCCGCCCGGCACGCCGGACAACATCGCCACGCAGGGACAGGTGATCACCCTGTCCGGCAGCGGGACGAAGCTCAGCCTGCTCGGCGCCGGCGGCCCGGGAAACCAGAGCGGCGACGTCACGGTCACCTACACCGACGGCACCACGTCGACCGCGACCGTCGACCTCGCGGACTGGTGGGCCAACTCGCCGTCGAGCGGTGACACGTTGGTGGCCACCGCCGCGAACTGGAACCAGCCGCCCAACGGCAGCGGCCCCCACAAGGTCAGCCTGTACGCGACCAGTGTTCCCCTCACCGCCGGGAAACAGGTCGCCTACCTCGCCCTGCCCAACCTCCCCGGGCTGCACCTCTTCGACGCCGTGATCGGCTAGCCCGACTGGCGCGTGCGGCCGGGACTCCCGCGGGGGAGCCCCGGCCGCACGCCGCTCGCGCGGAACACACCTCGTCGTGCGGGGACTTGACGGTGGCGGCGGTCGCCGGACGTGGCCGCGGCGTGCCGGGTCGACCGCGACGGGCCTCAGCGGTCAGCCGTACGCGGAGTGGACCGACGAACATTCCAGCAGGCGGACCTCGGCATGAGGGGGGAGGGCGAGCAGCGCGGCGACGAGGTCGGCGACGTCCGCGGGCTGCAGAGCACCGGAGTTGGCCTCGGGTGAGCGGCGGGACAGCGTGGTGTTCACCTTGCCGAGGCGCAGCACGGTCACGGTGGTGGCATGGTCGCGCGCCTCCTCGCGATACGCCCCGAGGAAAGCCTCCAGCGCCGCCTTGGACGCCGCGTAGGCGGAGCGGCCCGCGTGGGGATGGCGGGCCGCCTCGGAGGACAGGCCGATGACGCGCGCGGGGTGAGCGCCGAACGCCCTGACGTACTGGTCGAGCAGGGTGCGTGCCCCGGTGGCGTTGACCTCGAACACGTCCCGCCACACCTCGTCCGTCACCTCGCCGGTGATGCCGCGACCCACGATCGCGGCACAGTAGACGAGGATGTCCGGGCGCGTGCCGACAGCCGCCGCCCGCAGGAGTTCGGCGCGGACCCGCTCCGGCCGCCGGACGTCCACGGCCCGGAAGTCGATCGGCAGTATCCCGCCGCAGCCGGGAGCGGGCGCGGCGGAGGCAGCATGATCCGCGGGCGCGGCCAACCGGCCCTGGCGGACAGCTGTGGTGGGGGAGTCGCCGTCGGGGGACCCGGCGCGTGACCACGCGGCCACCCGGTGCCCTGCGGTGCTCAGCCGACGGGCGATCGCCAGGCCGATCCCGCGGGTGCCGCCGACCACCAGGACATTCCCGCCGTTTGCTGCGTGTCCGGTGAATTCCGTGTCGGTAGCCCCCATAATCGGAGCCTACCGGGCATCTGGCGCCGTGGTGGCTGTCGCATCGAGCCGCCGGCCAGCGGAGGGGAGCCGCATGTTCAGGGACGTGTTCGCCAACCTTCTGTCCGCTGGGATCGCGTTCGTGCTGGGCCTCTCGTCCCGTCCGGTCAAGGCACGGATCCAGCAGGCCTGGCGGAGGCGCCGGGACTCCCTCCAGTCCCGACGCCGCAAGCCGAACTTCGCGGCGGAGTGGGTCGTTGACTACTATCGGAGAAGGAACC
This sequence comes from Actinacidiphila rubida, assembly GCF_900110255.1. Lineage (GTDB taxonomy): Bacteria > Actinomycetota > Actinomycetes > Streptomycetales > Streptomycetaceae > Actinacidiphila > Actinacidiphila rubida. The sequence continues at coordinate 348,972 of NZ_FODD01000002.1, read as the reverse complement.
GGGTCAATGACCTGTTCCGGGTTCGCAGCGGTGCGCAGGCGGTGTTCATCCCCTTCCTGAACCTGCCCGAGTGGAACCTGGTGGATCAGGACGAGGATGGTCTGCTCGCGCAGGAGATCCCCCATCAGCATTCCGACGTGGTGTTCAATCGGCGCATTGTGGCAAGCCGTCTCTCCGATCCGGCGGAGATCGACAGTCCCACGGTGTGGAACGACCTTCATGCGTGCGCCACGCGGGTGGTGACGACGCCGTCGGGGCCCCGGATCACCGTGTCCATCTCCGACTACTTCCAGTACGTGACGGTGTGCGGAGCGCTGGAGGACGAGACGTACGCAGCGGTCGAGAAGCCGCAGCGCGGCACTCCGATCCGCGACCGGCACCTCTCCTCGGCGGCCGAAGCCGCCGAGTGCGGGATGGGCGCTCATTCCATCGGCATGGTGGTCGCACTGGTCTTCCAGCAGAACGGCGTCCACAAGGTGATCATCCAGGAGCGGTCGCGCGCGGTCTCGACCTACGGCGGAGGACTCGGCGTGGTGCCGATGTTCGGATGCCAGACACTGGACCTGTCGGACGCGACGCCGGTCTCACTGACCCACAATTTCCTGCGGGAGGTCTACGAAGAACTGTACGGCGGCGCGTCGGTGGAGCACTCCAGCCTGCGCGTGGACCCTCGCTGGTTTCTCGCCGAGCCGGAAATGCGCTATGTGGTCGACAAGATGGCCGTCGACGAGCTGCGGCTGCGGCTGCTGGGGTTCGGTTTCGACGCGATAAACGGCCAGCTCATCATCGGGGGTCTCGCGGAAGTCAAGGACGAGTCCTTCGCGGAGAGCCAGTTGTCGCGCCTGGTCGGCAACTGGGAGATCCACAACATTCATGTATGGGACCTGTTCGGCTACGAGGTCACTGACGCCCTGCTGACCCACCGGTTCACGCCTGCGTGCGCGTTCACCCTCGCCCGGGCGAGGGAACTGGTGTTGAGCGAATCGCAGCGGGCTCTCAGCTGACCGGCCCGCACGTGACGGGGCATCGGCGGCTCAGCCGGAGTTTCGCAGTCGGGAGACGGCGACGGCGACATCCTCCGGGACGCGGACGGCGAGCGGCCCGGTCGGGCCCTGGTCGTGGCGAACCGGGAGGACGACCCGGTCGGCAACCGCCATGGCATCAGCCGCGTCCAGACCGTCGGCCCGTACCCCCAGGGTGACGTGCATCCCGGCACGGGCTTCGCGCACGGCTCGCACGAGGGCGAACCGGCCTGTCCCGGTGGGAAAGAAGGAGTCGCCCGAGCGGAGCGCGCGCCGTACCGCGGCCGTGCTCTCGCCCCCGACGACCAGCGGGACGCCGGCGACTGTCGGATCAGCCCGGAGCATGTCCAGACACCGGTCCGTGAGGCGCCCCCTGGCCGCGAAGTCCACGCCCAGCGCGCGGAACTCGGGCTCCAGCCAGCCGCAGCCGACGCCCAGCAGAACGCGCCCGCCGGAGAGTTGCCGCAGGCTCGCGACGTGCATGGCGATGACGCGAGGATGCCGCAGCGGCAGGATGAGCACGGCGGTACCCAGCGCGATGCGCTCGGTCACGGCGGCGAGGTAGCCGAGACAGACCAAGGGGTCGGCGAAGATCGGGTCCGCCACGCGCACCGCGGGTCTCCTCGGGTCCGCTGCCAGCGGCGCGGGGACGTCGGGAGTCGGCCCGATGTGGTCGGACACCCACAGCGAGTCCAGGCCGGCCTCCTCGGCGGCGATGGCCAACTCCCTTAAGTACACCGGGCTGCGGCTTCCGACATTGAGGTAGCGCAGTCCGACCGTCACCATCCGTTGGCCCGGATCCAGTCCCGGATCGCCGCGGTTGCGCGGAGGATGCTCACGGCACGGGGCGCGGTGGCGTCCTCGAACTCGGCGACGAGGGTGCCGGTGAAACCGGCCGCCGTCAGGCCGCGACCGAGCCGGTCCCAATCCAGTTGACCACGGCCGAAATCGCGGAAGCGGCACATCGCCCCCGGGCCGTAGCTGCGCCAGCCCGGGCCGGGCGGCGGCGTGGAGGCCCGCCAGATCTCGACGTCCTTGAGATGAACGACCTCCGGCGCCGGGGAGAGCGCGCCGAGGTAACCGTGGGCGTCGAGGTTCCCGGCCTCGATGTTGGCGGGGTCGAAGCACAGGCCCAGCCCCAGGCCGTCGCGGGCGAATCGAGCTCGGGCCTGGTCGATCGCGGCCACCCGGAAGAGCGCCTGCCGCGGGTGGGTCTCCACACACAGCCGCAGGCCTCGCGACTCGGCATCCGCGGCGATGCCGGCCACCTTCGAGGCGAAGATGCGGACGTTGTCCGGCCAGTCCGCGGGGTAGCCGTGCCAGGGGAACATCAGCAGGTGATCGGGGCAGCCGAAGTACATCCTGACCAGAGGAGCGGAAAGCTCCTGGGCCCATGTGAGGACCCGGTGGGCCCAGGCTCGGGCGTGCGCCTCCTTGCGCGGCGCGTCGCCGGGGCAGAGCGCGTCGGTGTGTGCTGTGTGGGGTCCCAGCAGCAGTTCGGTGTCACGAACGTTGGAGACGCAGGCCACGGTCAAGCCGCGGTGTGCGAGGTGGCGGGCGAGGACAGCCGTGCCGTCGCGCTGCATCGACTGCGTCAGCAGACTGTCGCTGTCCAGTTGGAGGTCCAGCGCACGGTAGCCCTCGGCCGCGGCCCGGTCCACGGCGGAACGCCAGTCGAGGTCGGAGTAGACCGCCATGCCGACGGCGAGCATCACGTCCGTGCCGTCACGATCCGGCGCACCAGTCCGGGCCAGTGACCGGTGGTCGTGGGGCTGTCGAGGAGGGCGCAGACGGGTTCCGCGACGACGTGGACGTCGGTCTCGGGAGCGGTCGTCTCGAGGCGGTTCGTCAAGGCGTGAGCGAACGCGTCGCACTCGATGACGAGTCCTCCGGTGAGCGCCCAGGTCCGCTGCGCACCACCGGCCCGCCGGGCGCCGACGGTGGTGAGCAGAACGAGTTCGTCAAGCGCCGCGTGCACCAGCTCCGTTGCGACGGCGTCCCGGTCCTCCAGCCAGGCGGCGGTGACGCAGCGCGCGAGGTCCGCCACCACCTGGCGCGGGTGGGGAAGTTCCGCGACCTGCCGGGTGACGTCGCCGAGAGACCCGCCGATCCGGGCTTCGATGCGGGCGACCATCGCGGTCGGCTGGCCCCGGCCGTCGGCCGCCCGCACCGCGGCGGCGAGAGCCCTCCTGCCGAGCCAGAAGGCGCTTCCCTCGTCGGAGGCGAGGTACTCCCAGCCGCCGATGCGGTGGGAACGACCGTCCTCGGTGACCACGAGTGCCCCGCTGCCGGTGCCGGCCACGAGGACACCGCCGCAGCCGCCCACCGGAGGCGCCAGTGCGAGGCCGTCGATGTCGTTGGTGAGCACCACGTCGCCGGTCACCCTGTGCTCGTTCAGGACCTCGGCGAGCAGCGCGGCCCAAGAGCCGATGGTGTGGCGGCTGATGGCGGCGCTGGCGATCACTCCGTCGACCGCGGCGTCGTCGTTCTTCAGCGCGTACTCGGACACCTGATGGATCGCGGACCGGAGGAGCGCGACCGCCTCGTCCCGTCGCACCGATGCCGGGTTCATGGAGCCGAGCACCACCGGTTCGGCGGTGGACGCGTAGGGACCGGCGATCGCCAGCCGGGTGGTCGTCCCTCCGCCGTCGATGGCGAAGCGCATGCGCGCGTTCATCCGTCGTCTCCCAGGGACATGGCGGCCGCAAGGACGTCGGAGGCCACCTCGTCGACGACGGTGAGCTGACCGACGGCCAGCGGGACGACGTAGTTGAGGCGGCCGTCGCGAATGGTGCGGATGCCGTCGAGCGCGCTGAGCACTCCGGGGACGAGCCGGCCGGGCACCGCGAGCGGGAGGCCGAGGAGGGACAGCAGGTCGTGGAAGACGGACGTGACGTCGGTGTCGGTAAGGTGCAGGCTCCTGGCGACACGGCATGCGGTGGCCATGCCGACGGCGACGGCCTCCCCGTGCCGCCAGTTGAGGTAGCCATCGGCGGTTTCGAGCGCATGCCCCACCGTGTGCCCGAAGTTGAGGACCCTGGCGAGGTCCTCCTCGAACGGGTCCGGTGCCACCAGGCGCAGCTTTTCCGTGACGGCCGCACGGACGACGTGTTCCAGTGCCGGGATGTCGTGGCGGAGGAGGTCGGCCGCATGGGACGAAAGAAACCGGAAGAGATCGCCGCTCGGCTGGGCGGCGGCGACTTTCACACACTCGGCGAGTCCGGCGGCAAGATCGCGCCGGGAGAGCGTTGCCAGCACTGCCGCATCGGCGACCACCGCCCGGGGATGGTGAAAGGCTCCGACGGCGTTCTTGGCGCCGGGTAAGTTGATGGCCACTTTCCCCCCGACGGCGGCATCCGCTTGACCGAGGAGGGTGGTCGGCACGTTGATGTAGGGAATACCGCGCATGTAAGAGGCTGCGGAGAATCCCCCCATGTCACTGAGACTGCCGCCGCCCACGATGACCAGGACGTCCCGCCGCCGCACCCCGGCGGCATGCATCCACTCGAGCGTCGCCCGCCAGGTCTCGTGGGTCTTCGCGGACTCGCCGGCGCGAACGCGGAGTACCTGGTGGTCGGACAGGCCGGACGCGGCCTTGGTCACGGCGTCCCCGACCGGCCCGCTCCAGACGTCCTCGTCGGCGAGGACGAACGGCGTCGCGCCCTCGAGCCGACGGGCCAGGTCGCTCTCGAGGTTGCCCGTACCGATGTCGATCCCCCCGGAGAACTCCCGCTGGAAGGCGAATCCGAGTACTTCGTCGTGCCGTGTCTTCCCCGGCTGCACAGAGCCCCCCAGGATCAGGCGTTCTCCATATAAGACGAGGCGGGTCCCGTCGCTGTCAAGGGAAGATCCCGGTCCGGATTTCCGGGGTGAGCCGCGGAACCCGGATTCGGGGCCGCGGCCGAAGTGAATCCGAAAGGACGTCAGAGGTCAGGGCAACGGGCGCTGCTGATAACCGAGTTCGGCGATCATGCGGAATCGCTGGTCAGTGTCAGCTCACGCAGGTCCGGCCACTGATGACGGGTACGTATGCGATCTCACGCCGACCCGCCGCCGCGGGCGACCGAGGCGCCGACCCGCGCGGGTGCGGCCCGTACGGGGCCGCACCCTGGGGGGGGATGGTGGGGGTGCGTCAGGGGGTGGGGAGCGTGGTGGCGTTGACGCCGACGTCGACCGTCTGCCAGCCGACGCTGCCGTCAGGTCCCTCGGCCTTGATCCGGTAGAAGCCGGGGCGCGTGAACGTGGTGGTGAAGGAGGCCCAGCCGTCGGTGAGGTCGACGGTGCTCGGGAAGGTGGCGGGGACGGCGACGCCCTTGGGCGGGACCATCGTCAGGGTGACCGGTCCTTGCGCGGTGGGGTCGAGGGTGAGGCCGCTGCCGTTGGCTTCGAGGGTGAACGTCGCCGGGGAGTTCTGCTTGGGGATCGGCGCGTGGGAGGTGTCCTTGCCGCCGCGGAAGGCCAGCGTGTCCGTGGGCGCCACCGGCATCCGGGGCGCGGGCAGCGGCGCCTGCGTGAAGTCGAACGCGTCGCTGAGGTCGTTCTGCCGGGCGTTGAGGGTGTTCAGCGGCGGCATGTCCCACTGCTTCTGCATGAACGACAGGATCGACATGTTCGTCGTCTCCTGATGGAACACGCCCTGCCGCACGTAGGGGGACACGATCATGGTGGGGGTGCGCTCGCCGTAGCCGAAAGCGTGGGCGGTGCGCGGCGGTACGTGGTCCCAGAAGCCGCCGCCCTCGTCGTAGGTGACGAAGATGGCCGTGGAGTCCCAGGCCGGGCTCTTGGCCACCGCGTCGACGATCTGCCCGATCCAGGCGTCGGGGTTGCCGAGGTCCTCCTCCGGCTCGCCGCTGTAGTCGACTCCGGGGCGCACGAAGGAGAAGTCGGGCAGGCTGTCGGACGCGGCGTCCGAGAAGAACTGGTCCGCGGTGGACAGGTCCGCCAGGTCCGGCGGGACGATCTTCTCCCAGATGGTGCCGGTCAGATGGGACCGGGGCACGCCGTAGTAGACCCTGCCGGTGCGGTGGCGGTCGGCCAGCTCGTCGAACACGGAGTTCCACGGCTGGGTGTCGTCCGGGTTGAGGTTGTTGTACATCCAGCCGTGCGCGTCGGCGTTCAGCGCGTACATCACGTTGGGCTGCGTCGGGGCGATCGCGGGCTGGAAGTTGTGGTCCTCCAGCGCGTAGTGGCCGGCGAGGTACTGCTGGTTCGGGGTGAACTGCGGGCCGAACTCGGTGATGGAGGCCATGCCGTTGGACGGGAACATCGTGTAATGGTCCATGAGGTAGCCCTGCCGGGGCTGGTAGTCCATGGACATCTGCACGGCGGCCCGGCTGTTGTCGATGCCGGCGTAGACGTCGCCCTCGTTCGGCGACGCCCACACGGGGCTGACGGGGGGCGCGGAGTCGTACGTGGCCTTCGGGTTCTGCAGCGTCGTGCCCGCGGGAATGCCTTCGGCTCCCGGAAAGCTGCCGAACAGGTTGTCGAACGAGTGGTTCTCCAGCATCACTTCGACGACGTGCTTGATCGGCGAGGTATGTGCCTGCGCGGCGGCGGGCGCGGCCGCGGGTGTCGGTGCGGCGGCCGCCATCTGGGTCGTCAGCCCGACGAGCGCGGCGATCGATCCGGCCGCCGTCATGAGGCGAGTGCGCGTGAAAGGTGGGCGCATCCACATTCTCCCTGGAGTCGCGTGGTTCGGGGCTCGAGGATCCCGAACGAACCTGCCCACGGTCATCCGTCGACACGAACACGGCCGATCGCCGACCCGGCGCCCACGCGGAGCCGCGGTGAACCCGCCCGTCGCCACCGGCTCAACCACTGCCGGTGCACGGCGTCCTGCTCCGCCGAAGCCGCGGACCTGGCGAGGGGTCAGTCGACCCGGCGTGGGGGGTGGTGGGGGACGTGGAGGGTGACGCGGGTGGGGAACTCGTGGCGGCCGAGGGTGCGTTCGGCGCGGGCGAGGGGTTCCCGGAGTTCGGTGAGTACGTGGCGGGGGGCCGCGTCCGGGGCGAGGGTCAGGTCGATACGGGACTCGGGGTGGCCGCGCGGGTGGGCGACGCGTGCTCGGGCGTGCTCGACGCCGGGCACGGTGGCGAGGTCCTCGGCGAGGGCGTCCGCCAGGACGGCGCCGGTGAGCCGCACGGCGGTCCGCCGCGAAGTGCCGCCGACGGGCAGGGGCTTGTGCCGGGCGCGTCCCTGGGCCAGGAGCCATGCGACGGCCAGCAGCGCCAGCGCGGCGAGCGCCGCGACGGCGGTGGGCCACCACCAGCTCTGGCCCGCCCACCGGCTCTCGTCGGCCGAGGTGAACAGCACGTCGTGGTGGTTCCGCAGGGGCCAACCGTCAGGTGGCGAGAGGTTCCAGTGCCGGTACAGGTCCGCCCCGCCGGCGAGGACGAGGAGTCCTCCGCCCGTCAGCGTGAGCCCGAGCAGGGCCAGCAGGAGCCGGTTGGTCCGCGTGTGTGCAGTGTGTGCTGTCATCGTCTCGTCCGGAGGGGAGTGGGGGTGGGCCTGGGGACGGGCCGCGCCGGAAGGGTGTGCCGGGCTCGCGGCCCGGAGGGGCCGGGCCAGGTCAGGTCGGGCCGCGGCGCACGCGGATCACCGGCTTCGGCTCGCGTGCCAGGCCGAGTTGGTCGCGCACCGCGCGCCGGAGTTCCCGCGTCAGGTCGGTCCGCACCCGCGCGACGTCCCCGAAGCGCACGTCGGCGCGGACGGTGAGCCGGCGCCGGCCGAGACGCACACGTGCCGCGCCGACTCCGGGGACGCGCATCGCCACGTCGCGCAGCAGCGTTGCGGCGCCCTTGCGGTCCAGCACGGCGCGCGTCGCCGGGGACGTGCCGGCCGGTGCCCGCAGGGGAAGGCGGCGCCGCAGCCCGGGCGTGAGCGCCAGGACGACCAGCCACAGGCCGAGCGCGGCCGCGGCGGCGGCGCCCGCGAGGATCCACGGGTCGTCGGCCGGCCGGGTGGTGAGGTACCCGCTGAGGGTCGTCCACCAGCCGTTCGCGGGGTGCCCGGTGCGCGTCCGGACCGCCTCGAAGAGCAGCGCGGTGGCGACGATCGCCACCAGTGCGGCGGTCACCGCGGCCGCCGTCCGGCGGCCGCTCCACGGCCGCCGCGCGGGGCCGCGCGCGATCGTCCGCGTGCCCGGGGCAGGCTGTCGGTCCGTTCCCGCCTGCCGGTCCGGGCGCGGCCTCGCGCCGGCCGCCGCTGCGGGAGCCGGGGGATGTCGGGTGCTCATGATGATCCCGTCCTAGGAACCGGTGAACTCAGGTGAACTCGGCTGAACTCAGCTGAACTCAGCTGAACGCGGTCGAACTCAGTGCACGCGCCGGCCGGGGCCGTCGGTCAGGACGAGCCGCCGGACCGAGACCGTCACGTGCTCGATGGGCAGGGCCGTCAGGTGGGAGACCCGCTCGGTGATCTCGCGTCCCAGTTCGTCGCAGGAGCGGCCCGCGTCGCCCGGGTAGGGCAGATCCAGCGACACGGCGATCCGGGCCGACCCGTGGCGCACCCTGACGGTGGACCGGGGAGTGCCCAGGCCCGCGTGGGCGAGGGGCCCACCGGTACGCCGCGCCAGCGCCTCAGCCGCCACCCCGGCGGTGAGCCGGGCCACCACCGGGCCGGGGATCACGGTCGCGCCGCGCTCGGCGGGCGGCGGCAGCCGCCCGGTGTCGCCCGTGACGGGCGGCGGGCTGTGCGGACGCCGTCGGATCCTCACCGGACACGCACCCTGTGCTGCGAACCACCGGAGCGGGTGTGACCGCCCGCCGGTGTGTCGCCGCGCCGTGCGAGGCCCCGGCGGAGGTCGTCCTCGCGCTCGCGGAGGTAGCCGGCCCCGGGCCCGCCCGCGCGCACCAGGAAGCCGAGGGCCAGGCCCGCCACTCCCAGGACCGCGACCACGACGAAGGCGCCGAAGCCGCCGAAGTAGGCCGCGAACCCGAGGGCCATGCCGCTCATCAGTCCGATCGTGGTGCTTCTCATCGTTCCTCGCCTTTCCGTCGACGGTGCCGGTGGCCGGGCCCGTACTGCCAGGTCCCCCCGGCCCCGTGCCGGTGCCGGATCTCGGCCGGGGTCACTCGACGCGCCGGCGCCGGTCCTCGGCGTTCCCGCCGCGGTCCCCGTCCTCGTCGCCGTCGTCGGGGATGTCGATGTCGTCGACGGCGACGTTCACTTCGACGACCTCCAGCCCCGTCATGCGCTCGAGCGCCGAGATGACGCTGACACGCACGTCGGAGGCGACATCGGCGATGGCGTAGCCGTAGTCGATGACCACGTCCAGGTCGACGGCGGCCTGGTGCTCGCCGACCTCGACGTGGACGCCGCGGGTGATGCTGGGCTGGGTGCCGGGCATCCGCTCGCGTACGCCTCCGATGGTCCGGGCCATGCCGGTACCCAGGTTGTGGACGCCCGCGACCTCGCGGGTCGCGATACCGGCCATCTTCTCCACGACGCTGTCGGCGATCGTCGTGCGCCCGCGGTCCTCCGGCGCGGCGAGGTCCCCGTGCTTGCCGATGCCGGACTCCCTGAGGCCGGCCTTGCGCTTGTCGGTGTCGGGGCGTGTTGCGGTGTCGGTCATGACGTTGCTCCCGTGAGTGCGGACAGCCGGGCGGCGTCCGTCAGAGGATTGGACACATATGGGAGGAAAACGTCACACTTTCCAGTGAGGTGATCGGACCGGCTCGGGCACACCGGCAACCGGATGCGCGTCACGCACCGCGGTCGCGGGCCGGTCGGGCCACCTGAACGGCTGGGAAGTGATCTGTGGATGCTCGAGCACACGCAGCCTCGCCCGCGCCCGGGCGGATCGACCGCGGCGCGGCCATGGCCGACTGCCCACCGCTCCCGGATCCCACCGACGGCGAGGGGGACCGCACCGATCCGCCGGACGCCGACCTGCCCGACTCCGTGCTGTCCGCCAGGGCGGCCGAGGGCGACGACGACGCGTTCGCGATCCTGGTCCGCCGCCACAGCCGGTCGCTGCTGGCACTGGCGTACCGCCTGCTGGGCAACGTGCCCGACGCCGAGGAGGCGCTCCAGGACGCCCTCGTCAACGCGTGGCGGCGGCTCCCCGACTTCCGCGGGGACGCGACGTTCCGTACATGGATGTACCGCATCGTCACCAACCGGTGCCTCACCGTGCTGCGCTCACGCGCTCCCTCGGTGCCGCTGGACGCCGTTCCGGAGGCGGCGGCGCACGACGCCGGCGGGCAGCCCGCCCGCGCCGCCGAGAGCGCCGCGGCCACGGAGGCACTGGCCCAGGCGCTGGCGCGGCTGCGGCCCGACCAGCGGGCCTGCTGGATCCTGCGGGAGCTGCACGGGCTGTCCTACGAGGAGATCGCCCAGGTGGTCGGCATGAGCGAGACAACCGTGCGCGGCAGGCTCTTCCGGGCCCGGCGCACCTTGACGAAGGAGATGGCCTCATGGCGCTAGAGGACGCGGGCGCCGTCTCCCCGAACCCGGAACGGCCACAGGACGCCGGTACCCCCGGTTCCACCGGTCCCGCGGATCCGGCACGACTCGTGGGCGACGAGCGGCTGCCGTGCGGCCGCCTGGTGAGCGAGGCCTGGGACCAGGCCCGCACCCACGCCGACCGCCGCGACCCGCACATGGCCGGCTGCCCGCACTGCCGGCAGGCCGCCGAGGGCCTGGTCGCCCTCGACCGCGCGACCCGTGTGCTGCGCGACGAACGCCCCAGCGCGCGGATGGTCGCCGACCGGGTCATCGAGGCGGTGCGGGCCGAGACACGGCTGGGCCGGCTCCTGCCCCTCGACGACTGCGAGCGGGATCTGCGGGTCGCCGAGACGTCGGCGGCGAAGGTGCTGCGCCGGGCCGCGGACACCGTGCCCGGAGTGCGTGCGGCGAGTTGCCGCCTGTTCCCCGACGAACACGGCGGCACCGCGGTGGACATCGTGATGACGCTCGCCAGCACCCTCGACCGGCCGCTGCCCGCGCGAGGCGCCCAGGTGCGGCGCGCCGTCGCCTACGCCGCCCAGCGGCAACTCGGCCTGGCCGCACGCCGCATCGACCTGAAGTTCGTGTCGGTCCTGGAGACCGGGCGCCGCCCGGCCGCCGGCCGACCCGTCGGGACGAGCGGGCCGTGACGGCCGACGACCGGCTCGCCGTCCAGCAGATCGCCACCCAGGCGGCGTTGTCCGTGCGGGGCGTGGCCGAACTGCCGCCCAGCCTCGGCCAGTCCCTGGCCGCGGCCGCCACCCGGGTCCGGCACGCGTTCGGCTCTCCCGTGCCGTCGCCCCAGGCCGGCATCCGCACCGAACGCGACCCTCGTTCGGGCGGCTGGACCGTCGAAGTCCGCTGCGCCCTCCACGAAGGGCGCCGCACCGTCGACGTGGCGCGTGACGTCCACGACCGTGTCCGGACAGCGGTCTCCGAGCAGATGGCGCGCCGAGGAGCGGCCGCACCGGTCACCGTCTCCGTCACCGTGACCCGGATCATCCTGGCCCAGGGCGCCCGCCACCGTTGAGGTGCCGTGCCCACGCGCGGACCGTGGGCTCGGCGGTCAGCGTGGGGAAGTCGACGGTCAGCCCGCTGCGCCGCCACCGGCCGGTCAGCCGCATCATCCGCAGGGAGTCCAGGCCGAGTTCGACGAGGTCGGTGTCGTCGCCGATCCGCCCGGGCGCCACCTTCAGGACGGCGGCGACGGTGTTCCGCACCTCGTCGGTGGTGACGGCGGCCGGGCCGGGGTCCGTGCCGTCCGTCACCGGATCCCCGCTTCCGGGCCGCGGGCGTCGCGGCTGATCTCGATGACGGCGCAGCCCGCTTCGAGGCCTTCCGTGGCCCCCACGAGCAGCACGTGGTCCCCGCGGCCGACCTGACCGGTCCGCCACAGATGCGCCAGGCCCAGCACCTGGTCGCCGACGGTGGCGTGGCCGAGGGTCCTCAGGTGGTCCCAGGTGCTGAGCTCGACGGGCAGGCCGAGCGGGTCGAGGAGCAGCGTGTGCAGGGAGTTCTCGCTGAAGCCGGTGTGGGCGACCCGGACGATGGCGTCCCGGCCGACGCCGGCCTCGGCCAGCGTCCGCTCGGCCAGGCCTGCGACGAGTTCACCGAATCGGTTGACCGAGGCGATCAGGTCGCGGGGATCGGCGTCCGGGCGCTCGGCCCACTCCTGCCGCCGCGTCGCGACCTGCCAGGGATGATCGGGGTACCGGGCGGGCGGCAGCAGGGAGTCGTTGCCGCGGTGGATGCCCTCCAACTCGGGCGCCGAACGGGAGCCGACGGCCTTCAGCCTGGCGAAGCCGCCCCGGGTGGAGGCCACGAGCGCGACGCCGCTGTCGGCGAACACCGCGAGCTCGGAGTCGTTCCACCGGTCGAACATCGGGGTGGAGAAGTTGTCCGCGCCGGTGATCAGGAGCGCCTGCCGGCCGGGCCGCCCGTGCTCCAGGAGGCCGGCGGCCAGGTGCAGGGAGGTCAGCACCGCCAGGCATCCGTGCGAGATCCCGAACGCGGGGATCGGCTGGCCGAGGGCGCGATGGAGCACGTAGTGGGGTGCGGACCAGTGCCCCGGGCCCTGGTAGTAGGCGCCGTTGTGGATGACGGCCGCGAAGTCGTCGGGGTCGTGGCAGGCCTGCGCCAGGGCCTGCCGGGCGGCGTGCACGGCCATGTCCGGTGCGGACACGGCGGGTTCGACGGCGACGGAGAGCAGACCGGACTCCTTGGCCGCGGCGGGATCGAACATGCCCTGCCGTACCGCCTCCTCGACGGGGGTGGGCCGCGGGGTGTACGTACCGATGCCCGCGAGGTGGATGCCATCGACTTTCACGAACGTCCTCCTTGTGACCGACAGGGGCGTGCGGGGAGGTGGGAGAGCGCGGTGGTGCACGCGGGGGGAGGGGTCGCGGCGCGGCCGGCTGCGGACGCGGGGACGGCGCCGGCCGCCCCCACGGTGCGGCCGGTCACAGCGGGAAGGGTTCGAGCTGTCCGGACATCACTCGCGCACGCAACCCGGCCCGGTCGACCTTCCCGTTGGCGTTGAGCGGAAGACGGTCCACGAGGTGGAACGTCAGCGGGATCATGTAAGGCGGCAGGCCCTCGCGCAGGCCCTCCTCCACCGCCGGCACGTCCGCGTCGCGGCCGCACAGGACCGCCGCCAGGACGGTCGTTCCCCCCTCCTCCCCGGGCACGGCGACGACCACGGCCTGCTCGACACCGTCCTGCCGGCGCAGGTGTGCCTCCACGTCGCCCAACTCGACGCGGTGGCCCAGGACTTTGACCTGCGAGTCGAGCCGGCCGGCGTACAGGAGGCTGCCGTCCGCGGCCCACCGGCCCAGGTCGCCGGTGCGGTACCACAGGCCGTCGCCGCGCCCGTGGAAGGCGGCCCGGGTCTGCTCCGGAGCCCGCCAGTAGCCGGAGAAGACCTGTGGCCCGCGCAGGCAGATCTCGCCCGTCCCGCCGCCGGCCACCTCGGATCCGTCGGCTGCCAGCAGCGCGGCGTCCATCCCCGGGTAGGGCCGGCCGATCGGCACGATGCCGTTCGCGCACCGGGCGGGGGACTGCCGCGGGTGCCAGCGGTGCACCGTGCAGGCGATGGTGGCCTCCGTCGGCCCGTACAGGTTCTCCACCACCGACCCCGGGGCCGCCGCCTGCCAGGCCGCGGCCGCGGACGCCGGAAGCGCCTCCCCGCAGAACAGGCTCCAGCGCAGCGACGGCATGCTCCCGGGCGTCAGGGCACCGCTGTTGTGCTGGAGCACGGCGACCGAGGGCACCGAGAACCAGACGGTGATCCGCCGGTCGCGGACGAACCTCAGCGGGGCGTGCACGTCCCTTCCGGCCAGCGGCAGCAGCAGGCCGCCGCTGCCCCAGGCCATGAACAGGTCGAAGACGGACAGGTCGAAGGTCAGGTCGAAGGTGTTGCCGAACCGGTCCTCGGGCGAGAAGTCGTACCGCTCGGTGTTCACGCGCAGGAACGCGCTCACGTTGGCGTGCGAGATCGGCACGCCCTTGGGATGGCCGGTCGATCCCGAGGTGAACAGCAGATACGCCGTGTCGCCGGGATCGGGCGGCAGCGGTTCCCGCAGGGGGCTCGCGTCCGCGACGGTCCCGCCGTGCCCGGCGCCCGGTCCGGCGCCCGGTCCGGCGCCCAACGCCCGCGGACTGCCGTCCGACCGCGCGACCACCAGCGGCGGTGCGTCCGGCAGGTCACGCAGGACACCGCGCGCGTGCGGCAGCGAACTCTCGTCGGTCAGCAGGGCGTCGAGGTCGGCGCGCGCCACGAGGTCCTGGTTGCGCCGGACCGGGTAGGTGCTGTTGAGCGGCACGGCGGCCGCGCCCGCGTACAGGGCCGCGAGGAACCCGGCGTACGTCACGACGCCGCGGTGCCCGAGCACGCCCACCCGCCGGGGGCGGGGGTGCAGCGCCAGCAGCGCGCCCGCCCACCACCGCGCGAGATGGTCCAACTCGGCGTACGTCCACACGCGTTCCCCCAGCGCCAGAGCGGCGCGGTGCGGATGGCGCCGCACCGTGCGCAGAAAGCCGGCGTGCAGAAAGCGCAGGGACGCGGGGTCGCGGTCGCGCATGGGGTTCTCACGTTTCCGTTTCGTGGGTGGCACGCGGTCACCGGTCCGGGACGGGGGCCGGGAGCCGGCCGGGGACGTGAGGGTGCGGGGCGCGCCGTCCGTGGCGAACGCGGCCGGCCGCGGGGTGCGCGGGCCGGGCCCCGGCCCAGGACGTCGGTCCGGTCGCCGGCCCTTGCGGTGAGGAGCGGCGCACGGTCACTCCCGGGCGCCGTCGGTGGGCTCGGGCAGCAGCCCGGCGTCAAGGGTCCCGTCGGGGCGGTGGGGGATCCGGTCGACGACGGCGATGCGGGCGGGGACCAGGTCCGGCGGCAGGTGTTCGGCGAGAAGCCCGCGGAGTTCCACGGCGAGGTCGTCGGACAGGACGTGGTGCAGCGGTGCGCTGGTCAGGGTGTCCGCCGGGGTCCGCGGCGCCCACGGCGCCGTGGACCCGCTGCGGCTGAGCGCCACGTCGTAGCGGCCCGGCGTGCCGGAGCGCGGGGGTGTCACCGCGACGGTGAGGCCGTACCGGCGGCCGGCCGCCCACCAGAGGCCCGGTGCCTCACCCCGCGGTGCGCCAGGCGACGGCAGGTCGGCGAGCCGGGTATCGGGCGCGCTGCCGGACAGGGCCCGCCATGTCGCGACGTCGCCGGCCGTCCGGGAGTCGGGGACGTCGAGGATGACGACCTCCATCGCCTCACCGCGGCCGAGCCGGGACTCCACGGCGGCGACGCTCCCACTCGCCGGCTCCCACCGCTCGACACGGGGTTCCGGCCCCGGACGCGGCCGCTCGCCGACCCGCAGCGTCACGTCGTAGCGGAACTTGGTCAGCTCGTTGGCCACCGTGCCGCGTTTGAGCTGCACGCCGACGTCGCGCAGCCCCGGCAGTTCCGCGGCCAGGGCCGCGAAGAAGCCCGGGTCGACCAGCAGTTCGCCGTCCTCGGCGGCGGCCGCGCGTACACGGCGCCGCAACTCGCCGGCCCGCGAGCCGCTTTCGGCGTGGAAGACCTCAACCGAGCTGTGGAACACGTGCAGCAGCCTCAGATCGCGCACGTCACCGAGGAAGACGGCGCCACCGGGACGCACGACGCGGACGGCCTCGCGCAGCACCTCGCGGAGATAGTGCGCGGAGGGGAAGTACTGGACGACGGAGTTGAGCAGGACCAGGTCCAGGCTGTCGTCGTCGAAGCCGCTGAAGTCGGTCCCCTCGCGCTCCAGGAGCGTGACCCCCGGGTAAGGGCGCGGTGACGCGTCCAGACGCTGCTGGACGGCGCGCAGCACCCGGCCCGACAGATCCGTCGCCCAGTACCGCTCGGTGCGCTGCGCGAGACGCTGCAGCAGCATGCCGGTCCCGCAGCCCACCTCCAGGACCCTGCGGTGCGGCAGCGCCGTCGCCTGGTCCACGATGCTGTCGATCGCCTCGCCGACCTCCCGGCGCGTCATGACCGTGCCGGTGTAACTGCTGTTCCAGCCCGACCGGTCGAACTCCGGCTCGACGGACGGCACGTCTGCGCCGTCTGCGGGTCGGGCGGTTCCGGCTGTTCCGGCGGGAACGTCGCGGTAGACGTGCTCGAAGACGTCCTTCCATCCACCGACGTGCTCGCTCGCCCACTCGGGCGCCCGTGCGGCCAGGTAGCCGGCCACGGGCACGACGTAGGCGGCCAGTTCGTCCCGGCCGTCGGGCGAGGCCCTCAGGAGCACCGCGGCGTCCTCGACGGCCGGGTGCCGGGTCAGGTGCCGGGCAACAGTCGCCGCGGCCGCCTGGCCGGATGCGGCAGTGCCACTGGGAGCGGGTGCGGGTGCCGGTCGGCGCTCGGTCACGGTGGTGCCTCCTCGCGCTCCCGTCGGCAACTGCCCTTGCCCCGCGTCCTCCTGGCGCCGCGCCTGGCTGGTCCCGGGTGTGGCCGGCGCGCAACGTCGGCGGTCGCGGCGGGAACGGCCCGATGGCGTGCCTCGGCCGTCCCTTCCTCGGCCCGAGCGTGACAGCCCGAGGCTGAGGACGGCTCGGACGGGGCTTGTCCCCGGGCAGGGCGCTCGATCCCGTGCCGTGCCCCACGTCACGCCCGTGCCGCCCGATGCGGCGCTAGGACGGATCTAGGACGGCCGACGGACCCGTGTCCCTAGCGTCACGTTGGGCTTCAGCCCGTACGCGCGCGACGAAGGGAACAGCGGTGAGACGTTCGGCCGAGGCGGCATCGCCATCGGCGGCCACGGCCACGACACCGGCGACGACACCGGCGACGGCCAAGGCACCGGCGGACACAGCCGCGGCGGCGACCGCCGCCGCCCGGCGGACCGGCTGAGCCTGCCGGACCGGCCGGGTCAGGGCCGCCGCGGCGTCCCGGCCCGACGCACCGACCGCTGCCCCAAGCACCTCCTCCGCCCGGTGGGCGGCAGGAGTCCGTCCCTCGCTCCTGCCGCCCACCGGCGCTCTCGCGCCCTCCCCTTCGACCCCCACCAGCACCCACGAGGAGTGACCCATGCACCGCACCCGGGCCAGGCACCTCCTGGCCACGAGCGCGGCGGCGGCGACCACGGCCGTGCTGCTCTCCCTGGCCGGCCCTCCGGCGCTCGCCGCGCCACCCGCGGCCCAGCCCACGAGCAGCACTCCGGCGACCGCCACCACGCCGACCGCACAGGCCCGCGCCCTCGGGCCCGGCTGGCACGACTCCCGCGACCTGATCCTCGACACCGCCGAGGACTCGGCGGGATACCACCTGTTCACCGCCGCCGGCCGGTCCGGCTTCGCCTGGCAGCCGCTGGCGACGCTCAAGCCGCTGGACCTGGACTCCTCGTCCTGGACCGGCTACTCGTGCCTGACCGGCGACGGCAAGCACGTCGTCGCCGTCGTGGCGCCCGGGGGCTTCGCCAACGTGCCGGCGCTCCGGGACCGGGGCGCCTTCGCCTACGTGGTGGACGTCCCGGACGGCACGGTCCACCCGGTCACCTCAGGTGTCGCGCTCACCTACTCCTCGCCGGGGTGCGGAGCGGGTGACGACGCGGTGCTGACCCGCAGTCTCGGTGAGGACGAGCAGAGCACCCAACTGGTCACCGTGCACGCCGGCACCGCGACCGTGTCGGCGCCGGTCACCGAACCCGGCCAGCTCACCAGCGCGGTACCCGCGGGCGAGGGCCGGATCCTGGCCGCGCGGGGCGCCGCCCTGGTGCAGGTCGGCGAGCGGGGCACCGTACGGACCCTCGCCACGGCGCCCGGCCAGGTCTTCGACGTCGTCGCCGACCAGGCCGGGAACGCCACGTTCCTGGCGAGGCACGGCACCGGCGCCGACGTCCTTCGTGCGGCCGGCGGCCGGGTGACGCCGCTCGCCCGGGGCGAGCTGACGAGCACCGGCCTGTTCAACGGCCGCGGGGGCCACCCCGTGCTGGTCGCCAGGTCGCTGACCGGATCCGTCCCGAAGGGCGTGGCCACCACCGTCACCAGGAGCCTGCCGGACGTCGTCGACGCCGTCTCGCTCGACGGGCAGGCGGTGGCCGGGCACGCGGCCACCGGACGCCCGGCGGCCGGTGGCACCGCCGCGACCCCCTCCCCGGCGGCCGGCAGCGGGCGGATCGCCGTCCGGCTCGTCGCCACCGCCACCGGCCGCGCGCTGGCCGGCAGCGCGGACCTCGGACGGGCCGCACCGGCGACGACGGCCGTCTCGCGGACGGGGTTCGCGACGGGCGCGACCGCCCCCAGCCGTCTCGGAACGGCCTCGGGCCGTTCGGCGACGACCTCCGGCCGCTCTCCGGCCGCCTCGGGCCGTTCGGCGACGACCTCCGGCCGTCTCGCCGCCGTGGCCCAGACGCCGGCCTGCGCCGTCCCGCGCAACGACCCGACGCTGCAGGCCATGCAGCCGGGAGCACCGCAGGTGCAGCGGGCGGTCGACCTCGCCGTCACCGGGCAGCTGACGGACCAGCGCCCGGCGAACTTCATGAACATGGGCCTGGCCGCTTACCAGCCCAGTGGCGACTTCCCGCCGCACGCGCTGACGGGCGGCGGCACCGTTCCGGCCCAGGTCTTCCTCGGGCTGCTCGCCCAGGAGTCCAACTTCGACCAGGCGTCCTGGCACTCGCTCCCGGGCCTGTCCGGCAACCCGCTGATCGCCGACTACTACGGCTCCGCCGGCACCGTCGACGTCATCAACTACGCCGCCGCGGACTGCGGTTACGGCATCTCCCAGGTCACCACGGGAATGGGCGCCTACGACCCCACCTACTCGCAGCACGGCAAGATGAAGATCGCCGTGGACTACGAGGAGAACATCGCCGCCGGCCTGCAGATCCTCGAGGACAAGTGGAACCAGCTCGCGGCCGCCGGAACCATCGCCAACAACGGCGACTCCAGCAAGATCGAGAACTGGTATCTGGCCCTGTGGGCGTACAACACCGGCTTCCACGCCGCCGATTCGGCGGGGAACACCGGCCTCGGCTGGACCAACAACCCGATCAACCCCGCCTATCCGCCCAACCGCGACCTCTTCCTGCGCAACGGCTACGGCGACGCCGCGCACCCCGCCAACTGGCCGTACCAGGAGCGGGTTCTGGGCTGGGTGGAGCACCCCATCCTGAACTACAAGAGCCAGACCTCCTACCTGACACCCCACTACAGCGGCGCGATCCGGGGTCTCATCGTCCCGTCGGCCGCCCTCTTCTGCGACGGGTCCGACAACTGCGACGCGGCCGACCCCACCCAGACCTTCTGCGGCTACGGCAACCTGACCAAGGACGACCCGCTCTACTACCACTGCTGGTGGCACCAGCCGGTCACCTGGGCGCCCGACTGCGCCACCGCGTGCGCGACGCAGTCGCTCGCCTTCACCCCGGGCTCGGCCGACCCGGGCGTGACCGATCCGCACCCCGCGGACTGCCAGTCCACCCTGCCGGCCGGCTCGGTCCTCGTGGACGAGCTCGCCACGCCCGCCCAGAACACCGCGGGCTGCACCGGCATGAACTGGACCAACGGCGGTTCCTTCCAGCTGAGTTACGGCACGAACGCGGCAGGTGACCCGATCGCGGCGATCGACACCCACCAGCTCGGCGCCGGCTTCGGCGGCCATCTGTACTTCACCCACAACCGCGCCGCGGGCGACACCCAGCACCAGGTGACCGGCACCTGGACCGCCGCACTGCCGACCAACCTGTACCACGTGCTCGCCCACACCCCGAGCACCGGCGGCACCACCGACTCCGCGCACTACAAGGTGACCGCCGCCGACGGCACCGTGTACGACCGCCCGATCAGCCAGCACACCAGTGCCGACGAGTGGCAGAACGTCGGCTACTTCCAGTTGGGGAGCAACGCGCAGGTCACGCTGAACAACGTGACCGACGACAGTTCGCTGGGCACGCACGACGTCGCCTTCGACGCCGTCGCGTTCGTCCCGGTGTCGGGCACCTTCCAGCACCACAGTTTCGACGCGGTGTCGCTCTTCGATCCGCAGCAGAACATCACGACCAACTCGCCGACCGCCGTCCAGAGCCCCCTGAACACCATGCAGATGCTGTACGCCTGGGGACTCGACCGAACGGTCGGCGGCCCCGACTGGGCCAACCCCCAGCAGCAGGACGTCGGTCTGGGCGGCATGAACTTCCCCTCCTGCGATACCGGCCCCAAGACCGCGGACTGCGTGGGGCAGGCCACGCTGGCCGCGGTGCAGAAGTGGGGCACCGAGGTCCAGGAGGCCGGCGACACCGCCACCGGCACCGGCAGCGCGGACGGCATGACGCCCGCCCGGCTCATGCAGTTCTCCGTACCGCGTCCGGACCTGACGAAGACGCCCGACCAGAACTACGCCGCCGACACCAGCTACAAGATCAAGACCCACGTCGACGTCACCTACGCGGTCGACTCCCAGGGCAACGTCTTCAACGGCTCGCAGTCGGCCGCGGTGACGAGCCGCACCGGCACCACCGAACTCCCCGACTGGCTGACGGGTTTCGTCGCCGGCGTGCAGGCGGACTACGGCATCCCGATTCCCGACCTGTCCTACGACGAGGTCAACGCCAACGCCTACACCGGCGATCCCACCCACGTGCCCAACCCGCTCGTCACCGGCACGACGCCCGGTGAGGCCTACATGCCGCACGTCAGCGGCCCGCAGGTCGACTCGACCGGCAAATGTGTCGCGGTCAAGGCGATCAGCGGCGGGTCGATCGGCTACCGGCCGCTCGACACCCAGTCCGGCAAGACCGACGCGAACTTCAGCGCCTGGGTCGCGCAGATCCAGAGCGCCGTGAACGCCGGGCAGATGCCGCCGCAGATGGCGACCACGGCCACCGACTTCTCCAACATGTTCTTCCGCGGCTGGGGCGACACGGAGGGTTCGCTGTTCAACGGCGCGCCGCCCATCTGGCAGCAGGTCACCACGGCGTTCTGCTCCGACGGGACCGTCGAGTCGACGCAGACCGTGCCCAACGGCGACGACAGCCCGCAGAACAGCCTCGTCGCGCAGAGCTACATGCCCAGCCTCTACCTCTACCTGGACGGCAAACTCGTCGACCAGTCCGGCCATCCGACCACCGGGCCGGTGCAGACCGGCGACTTCGTCAACTTCTCCAACGTGCCCGGGGCCAACAGCGACGCCGGCAACGCCTACGACAACTGCAACATCGTCCAGCGCGGCAACGGAGGCAATCCCTGGAACATCGGGCCCCCGGCCCCCGGCGTCAGCCAGAACGCGAACCCGCGCCACCTCATCTACTGCGATGACCTGAGCTGGTACGACGACACCTACGCGCCGTAGCCGCTCCCGGCGCGCGGTGACGCTCCCCGCCACCGCGCGCCACCTTCCCCGTTGGGAGCGGCGACGTCGCGCGGCCGCCCGCGGCGCGGCGGTGGCGGATGCGGTCACCATCCGCTGACGCCGAACGGAAACCCGCCGGACGGGCCTGGGACGCCGTGCGTTCACCCGTCCGGGACGCTTCGGCCGGTGCCCCGCGGTGCGGTGAAAGGCGCTCGTGCACGGGCACGGGAACGGCGCCGGCAACGGTGCTCCGGGTCAGTTGACTTGGCCAGGTCAACGCCCCTAGTGTCTGCCGCCCGGCCGCTGATCGGCCCGGGTCGTCGACTCGATCGCGACTCTCTTTTTTCTTGTCCTTGGGGGGACACACACGTGCGTTGGTACATCGACGTGCTCAAGAAGTACGCCGTTTTCAGCGGGAGAGCCCGCCGCAAGGAGTACTGGCAGTACACCTTGTTCACCTGCATCGCCCTCGTGGTGCTGCTCATCGTCGGGGCCGTGGTGCACACCATGATCCCGTACTTCCTGTACCTGATCGCGGTCATCGTGCCGACCCTGGCCGTGGGCGTGCGCCGTCTGCACGACACCGGCAAGTCCGGCTGGTTCATCCTGCTCGGCCTCATCCCGGCGGTCGGCAGCATCATCTTGCTGGTCTTCACGTGCACCGCCGGCGACCGGGGCGTGAACGCCTACGGTCCCGACCCCAAGGAGCCGGCCGACCACGCGTTCGTGCCGCAGCCCCAGTACTGATCTCTCGTCGGGACGGACGGCACTGACGGTTGTCAGTGCCGTCCGCTTCACTGTGTGGCCATGGAACGCGACGACCTTCTCCGCACCGTCCTCGAACTGACCTGGGGACACAAAGGGGAACTGATCTGCCCGGAGCCCGGTCACGCCGAGGGCCACCGGTGCCTGGTGCCGCCCGGTGAGAGCAGCCCCGCCGGGCTGGTCGAGGAACTCGACGCCCGGTACGGCGGGCACCGCGTGCTCGTGGCCGAGGGGCGCGTCGACCCTGCGGTCACCGACCGGACCGGACGCCCGCTGCTGGCCCCCTACGGGGAGCAGGTGGCCGAGTTGAGCGCCTGGGCGTGTGCGGCGCGGTGGATCGGCTGCGGCACCGTCCGTACCGCGCGGGGCCCGCGCGTCGTGGTGGTCGTGGCCGGGCGGACCGTGCCCGGGCCGGAGGCGATACCCGAGGGCGGCTCCTGGGTGGACAGGATCATCGCCGTCACCGGAGGCGACACGGACCGGCCCCACGCCGTCGACTGGTCGCACGTCGAGGCCCGGATCGGGACGCCGCTGCCCGCGGACTACAAGCACCTCGTCGAGACGTTCGGCCACGGAGCCTTCGACGGCTACTTCAGCCCTCTGGCCCCCGGCACGCTGTCAGGCGCCGACGGGATCGAGCGGCGGGCCGAGACCCTCGCCCGGTCCGCCACGACGCACGGCGAGGGCATGTACGCGCCGCACCGTCTTTTCCCGGCCCCGGGCGGTCTGTTGCAGTGGGCCGGCACGGAACACCAGGCCACCGTCTACTGGTTGACGGACGGCTCCGACCCCGACCGGTGGCCCATCCTGTCCGTCGAGGACGACTACCGCGAGTGGGACCGCTTCGACGGTTCCACGGGCGAGTTCGTCTTCCGCCTGCTCACCGATCCCGCTCAACCGCACTCCACAGCCCAGTGGTTCGACACGCACTGGTTCATGACCCACGGCGTCCGACCCTAGGGGCGTGTCCCGGACGAAAACGTCCGGTGGGGTCGGTGCGGCTGCTGGTCTACTACGGGGATGGAGAACATCGTGAACGCGGAAGCCTCACTCGCTGACCCGTGGCTCGCGTACTTCGCCGATCGCGGGCACCTGGGTGTCCGCCGTATCGGTGCTGGTGCCGAAGGCGTGGTCTACGGGCTGGGCGAGGGCCGGGCCGCCAAGGTGTGGAGTGGCCGACCGCCGGCCGATTTCGCTCTGACCCGCCAGGTGTACGCGGACATCGCGCGGCACCCGCTGCCGTTCGCCACCCCGGAGATCCTCGACGTGGAGGACCACGAGGGGGTCCTGGTGACGTACGAGCGTGCGCTGCCCGGAGCCCCGATGCGGGTCGACTCCGCGCACGCAGCCTATGAGCGTGAGCTGCCTACCCGGCACAACGGCGCGATCCTTGCCGTTCTGCGTGGCCTGGCCCGAGTGCCGGGTACCGACGCCATGCGTCAGTTGACCGTGCAGGGTGACGACCGTCCGCTGTGGCGGGGTCACGACTGCTTCCGCAACGCCCTCGCGGCCCTGGTCGCCCGGGCCGCACGCCGGCACGGCGCCGCCCTGGCCACCTACGTGCCCGACTTCGACGCGGGAGTCGAGCGCACGCGGAAGGCACTGCGCTCGCTCCCCGACGCCCCGGTGACAGCGATCCATGGTGACCTCGTACCGCCCAACATCCACGTCGACGCGTCCGGCCGGCCTGTCGCCGTGCTCGACTTCGGCTTCTACACGACCGCGGGCGACCCGGCCTTCGAGGCCGCCGTCACCGCTGCCATCTGGGACATGTACGGGCCGCACGCCGAGGAACACGCTGCGGAACTCACCGGCCTCTTCGCCGACGAACTCGGTTACGCGCCACTGACCCTCACCACCTATCAGGCCGCATACGCACTCACCACCTACGACCTCTTCGGCACGGACGACCACGACGGACACTTCCGGTGGTGCGCACGACTGCTCCGCCGCAATCCGGTGTTCAGCCCCTGAAGCGGCTGTCCGACACCGCCACTCGTCGATGGCGGCAACGAGGACGGTCGCCTCACGGCGGACCGCCGGCTTGCCGTGTGGCGGCCCGGTCGCGCGCCGTCGGCGGCCGAGCGCCGTCCCCGGCCCCCCGTGCGGGGGCGAGGGCGGGGGACAGGCGCCCGTGCGTCGCCGTGGCGGGGTGTCAGTCGAAGACGAGGTCGTACTTCTCCGCCGAGGTGATCGAGGTCGCCGAGGCGATCAACGGCGACGTGCCCCCGTCGGGGGCGCTCACGTCGTGGTTGTTCACGCGGGCGAGGAGGCTGACGCTCCCGTCGGTGTTGCCGACGAGAGTGAACTTCTCCCAGGGGCCGATCGCCGTGCGGTTGGCGATCAGCGGTGCGGCACCCGCGTTGTCGGCGGTGACGTAGTCGCCGTCGGCGTGGGCCTTCAGACTGACGCTGCCGTCGGTGTTGCCGATCAGGTCGAAGGTCTCCCACGACCCGATCGCCGTCCGGTCGGCGATCAGGGCCGACGCCCCGGTGTTCTCGGCGGACACGTACGTGTTGTTCGCGTGGGCGCGGAAGCTGACCGGGACGGTGACGGGGGCGAGGTCGAACTCCTCCCAGGGGCCGATGGCCGTGCGGTTGGCGATCAGCGCCGAGGCACCGGCGTTCTCGGCCGTGACGATGTGCTGGTTGTTGTAGGCGCGGAGGCTGACGCTGCCGTCGGGGTTGTGGAGCAGGGAGAACGTCTCCCACGGGCCGGGCGCACCGCGGTTGGCGATCAGCGGCGCGTTGCCGTTGCTCTCGGCGGTGACCCAGTCGTTGTCGGAGAGCGCCTTGAGGTTCACGGTGCCGTTGGTGTTGGCGACCATGTCGAAGGTCTCGTTCCTGCCGACCGAGGTGGCGTCGGCGACGAGCGAGGTGCTGCTGTTCGCCGCGTCGACGTACTTGCCGTTGGCGTGGGCCTTGAGGCTGACCACGGACTCGGTGGGCGGCGGGAACGTGGTCGTGTTGTTCGTGTAGCCGGCCGAAGTGATGTTCGCCTGGACGGAGTTCTCCGTCGCGTCGGTCGGGAAGCCCTTGGTGACGGCACCCTCGAAGAACTCCCCCGTGCCTTCGGGGCTGTTGTCGCCGCCGGTGCCGAGTTCGACGGACGGCTGCACCTTCATCGGGTTGTAGCCGTCGGGAAGGGCTCCGGAGTACGCCTGTGTCAGTCCGCCGGACTGCCCGTTGCCGTATTTGAGCGTGAAGTTCGTCGTGCCGTTGTTCTTCTCCCAGGCGGTCACGAACGACCCCGTCTCGCTGGGGATGTTCGACGGGTTGGGGCCGGCGGCGCTGAAGTACATGCCGTTCTCGAGGTCACCGCCGACCCAGGGGCCGGAGCCGGTGCAGCCGCCGGTCCAGCAGGCGGAGCCGTAGTAGATCGCGTTCATGGTGGAGTTGCCGTCGTCCGAGTCGTCCGTCTCGGCCGAGCCGAAGTCGAAGCAGCAGCTGCCGCTGGTGAGGTTCGAGGACGTGAGCATGTAGATGCCCTCGGGCTGCGAGCCGATGGGCACGTTCTTCACGGCGTTGTTGCGGTATCCGGTACCGATGGTGTCGACCAGGACGCCGTAGGCGGGCCGGCCGCCGACGGTGATCGGCAGCGCCATCGCGTCCGCGCCGATGTCGGAGCCGTTCGGGCCGGGACCGGACAGGCCGTTCGCGCACCCGGAACACGAACTGCCCGGGGAGATGGGCATGTTGTTGGCGTTCGGCGTCTGGTCGTACAGCTGGACGAGGGTGCAGGTCGTGCCGGCGCAGAAGGAGACCTGCGGCGCCGAGTCGACCAGGCCGCCGGCGGACGCGAGGCCGATGTTCAGGGCGGCGCTGTCCGAGGCGCGCTGGATCTGGTAGAGCGGGCCGTTGTACGAGGCGAACATCGCCCGGGTGGTGCTGTACGCCGCCTCGCACGGCGTGCCACCTGACGCGTAGATGTCGCAGGGCCCCGGCGAGGCCGCCGCGGCGCGCGTCACCGTCGTGCCGAAGACCGGCAGCGCGAGGGCCACCGCGAGCAGGAACGCGACGAGTAACCCCGTGCGGCGTCGGAGTCTGGGGAGAGCCAGCACGAATACCTCCGGAAATGTGGGGGGTGCACTTCCGCCCGAGGTGTTGAGCCGGATCGCGGCCAGCGCTCATCTTCGGGCACGGTCAGAGACCGCTGGTTCTGCCCGGTGCGCGGCAGAACGGTGGCGTTCCCTGTGGCGCAGCACACATATTCAGCTGGCTCTATGCGTAAGTCAAGACGGTGACACCAGGGGCGTCGGGCAGTTCGCGAGGTCTTTGAGGCGAAACAGGTGCGTGTCCGCCACGTCTTATGCGCAAAGTGAGTGCAATCAGCCGACGTTCAGCAGTGCCGCGCCGGCGGCTGCCCCTGCCCGGTGTCACCCGGGCACGCGGGCTTACGCGTCACCGGCCGTCACTCCGGCTTCAACAGGGTGGTGAGCTGCCGGCGCGTGGTGGGCGGTGGCGTGGCTGAGGGCCGCGCGGGCACCGGGACCGCCCAGCGCCTCCTGGAGCAGCGGCCCGGTGGCAGGGGGCGCCAGGGCGTGGAGGTCCAGACGGGCCAGGCCCGGCTCGCCGACCAGGGCGCGCACGGCTTCGCCGAGTACCTCCTCGGCGCGCGCGGTCGTGGGCGCCTCGAGGGACCACCGCCGGCGGTTCGGGATCCGCTCTTCGGGTGCTTTCGGGGAGGTCAGGCGGGAGGAACGGGTGCCCGGCGGCGACGGCGCCTACGGTGGGGGCGCACTGTTCGCCCCCCACTTGCGCCAGGCCGGCGCATCAGCCGAAGAGGGACGCCGATGCCCGTCGTCACCCGCCGCGCCACCCGCCTGAGCAGGGCCGTTCGGACGACGTCCGGTCCGGCGGCCCTGCTGGCCGTGTCCGCCCTGGCCGTGTCCGCCCTGGCCGGGGCCGGCCCGGTCTCCGCCGCCGCCTCGGGCCGGGACCGCGGGGACCCGGCGGGCGGCGGCTCGGTCATCACGGTCACCACGGCCCGCGTGGCCGCGCCCGGCAACCCGGCGGTGGGCGTGGTCCCGTTCACGGACGCGGTCTACCGTTCGTGCGCCGACGCCCCCGCGTCGCCGTCCGGCTGCCTGATGGTCGGCGGCGTCGACAAGCCGTATGAGATCGGCAAGTTCGAGGTCACCGTCGGACAGTGGGTGGCGTTCCTGAACACGGCCGACCCGCACGGCGGCAACCGGCGCGGCCTGTACGACGAGACCGAGAGCTCGACGGCGTGGCCGAAGTACGGCCAGATCAACTTCTCCGCGCAGGCTCCCGACGGCCGGCACTACTCCGTCGCGTACCCGGAGTGGACGGACAAGCCGTACGGCTTCGCGGACTTCCTGCGGGCCGCGCGCTTCGCCAACTCGCTCTACAACGGCCGCGTCGAGTCCAAGAGCTCCGCCGCCGGCGGTGGCTTCGACTACGTCACCTACACCGTGCGGCTGTCCGCGACGACCGAACGCGGCATGTACGACCTCGCGCGCCCGAAGGCGATCCGCACCCACACCAACGGGTTCGTCGTACCGAGCCAGGACGAATGGATCAAGGCCGCGTACTACGACCCGCGGGGCGGCGGCACCTACTCGTACTGGAAGTACCCGACCAACCCCGGGGTGTTCGGCGACGGTGACGCCACCGCCCCCGCACCCACCGTGCTGCACCCCACCAACGGCGACGTCGCCAACGCCGCGACCCAGCCCCTCGCTTCGTACCACGCCTCCGGCCTTCCGGCGCCGAGCTGGTGCCCGGGCGAGGCGGGGCCGCGGGCCTGCGCGACGGTGAACCCGCTCGGACTCGACCCGGCCACCTACGGCCAGATCTACCAGGGCAGCCTCAGCACCGTAGGCCAGGCGCGCACCACCTCCCCGTGGGGCACCCTCGACCAGGGCGGCAACGCCGTCGAATGGACGGACACCCTCGCGCCGCCCCCGGCCGGCCAGAGTCCCGCGCGGGTCTGGCGGCGGCTGCACGGCGGCATCTCCAACGCACCGGCCTTCCAGATGTGGCCCTCCGCGGTCGGACTCCAGCCCCAGGACAACGCGTTCTTCGACCGCACCTATCCGTGGCTCGGCATCCGGATCGGTGTCATCGGCAACGTGAAGCCCTGCCCGGCCGGTTGACGACCGGACGCTCGGCGCACGCGCGCGACGCGAAGGGACCCGTCGAGCGTCCCGACGGCCGGCGCGACGGCGCCACCCGCGAGTTGGCCGGCCGCGACCGCGTATCCCTGAGACAGCTCGCCACGCTGCTGGCCGGTTGCCCCATCCCATCGACGCACCACCGCGTCGTCGTCGTCCGCCGTGGCGACGTTCAGCACGCCGCCCACCTCCCACAGTGCGAGCCCCGTCGGATATCCCCCCGCGCCGACGTCCCGCCCGACCCGCACGCCGGTCCGGCGGCGGGGGGCGTGCCCGGGGCCGGAGGCATGACCGGCATTTGACCCGGCGTCCCGCATGGCGGCTCCCGGCCGGGCAAGGCGGCGTGCGTGACGAGATTCGGTGCAGTGACGGTGACCCTGCTCGCGGCGGCGCTGACGGCGGCCCTGGCCGGGGCGTTCACCGCGTGGTGGCTGGTGGCGGCCGTCCCGCTGGGGCTGCTGGCGGTGCTGGGCCTGTGGGACCTGCTGCAGCGCCGCCACGCGGTGCTGCGCAACTACCCGGTGATCGGCCACGCCCGCTACCTGCTGGAGAGGATCAGGCCGGAACTGCAGCAGTACTTCATCGAGCGGAACTTCGACGGGCGCCCCTTCGACCGCGACACCCGCAGCATCGTCTACGAACGCGCCAAGGGGACGGACGCCGAGGAACCGTACGGGACCGAACGCGACGTCTACCGCCCCGGGCACGAGTTCCTCGTGCAGTCCATGGCGCCGCGGCCGGTGCCCGACGTCCCGCCCCGGGTGCGGATCGGCGGCCCCGACTGCTCCAAGCCGTACGACATGGCGCTGCTCAACGTGTCCGCGATGAGCTTCGGTTCGCTGTCCGCGCAGGCGGTCCTGGCGCTCAACAAGGGGGCGTCGGCGGGCGGTTTCGCGCAGGACACCGGCGAGGGCGGACTGTCGGAGTACCACCTGCGGCACGGCGGCCACCTGATATGGGAGATCGGCACCGGCTACTTCGGCTGCCGTGACAAGGACGGCGGCTTCGACGCGGCCGAGTTCGCCGACAAGTCCGCGCACGACAACGTCAAGTGCGTCTCCCTGAAGCTGTCCCAGGGGGCGAAGCCGGGCATCGGGGGAGTGCTGCCGGGAGCGAAGGTCGACGCGGAGATCGCACGGGTGCGCGAGGTCCCGCAGGGCAGGACCGTGATCTCGCCCCCGTACCACCAGGTGTTCAGCACCCCGCGCGAGTTGATCCGGTTCATCGCCCGGATGCGGGAGATGTCCGGCGGGAAGCCGGCCGGCTTCAAGCTGTGCGTCGGCTCCCGCCGCCAGTTCCTCGCCGTCTGCAAGGCGATGATCGAGGAGGGCACCGCTCCCGACTTCGTCATCGTCGACGGAGCCGAGGGCGGTACCGGCGCGGCACCCCTGGAGTTCGCCGACCACGTCGGCACCCCGCTCACCGAGGGCCTGACCACCGTGCACAACGCGCTGGTCGGCGTCGGCCTGCGCGACCGCGTCCGCATCGGCGCCAGCGGCAAGATCGCCACCGGAAGCGACCTGGTCAAGCGCATGGTGCAGGGCGCGGACTACGGCAACGCCGCCCGCGCCATGATGTTCGCCGTCGGCTGCATCCAGGCGCAGCGCTGCCACACCAACACCTGCCCCGTCGGGGTGACCACCCAGGACCCGCGCCGCGCCCGCGCGCTCGACGTCGGCGACAAGTCCCTGCGGGTGCAGCGGCTTCAGGCCGCCACCGTGGGCAGTGCGCTGCAGATCATGGCGTCGATGGGTGTCACCGAACCGTCGCAACTGCGCCCCCACATGCTGCGCCGGCGCATCGACCCCTTCACCGTCCGCGGCTACGACGAGCTGTACGAGTGGCTGGCCCCCGGCCAGTTGCTCGCCGAGGCGCCGGCCTCGTGGGCGGCGGACTGGGCTGCCGCCGACCCTGACCGCTTCACCGTCTGAACTGGAGACACCATGGCCCGAACCGCCCGAACCGCCCGAACCGTTGCCCGCGTGATCGTGGACGCCCTCGCCGAACTGGGGGTGCGCCAGGTCTTCGGCGTCGTCGGAGACGCTCTCAACCCGCTGACCGACGCGATCCGGACCACCGAGGGGGTGGAGTGGGTCGGCTGCCGTCACGAGGAGGTGGCGGCGTTCGCCGCGAGCGCCCAGTCGCAGCTGACGGGGCAACTCGCGGTGTGCATGGGCACGGTCGGCCCGGGCTCCGTCCACCTGCTCAACGGCCTCTACGACGCGGCCAAGAGCCGCACGCCGGTGCTGGCCATCGCCGGCCAGGTCCCGCTGGCCGAACTGGGCAGCGACTACTTCCAGGAAGTCGACAACGACGCCCTGTTCAGCGACGTGGCGGTCTTCCGGGCGACCGTCACCTCGCCCGAACAGCTGCCGCTGCTGCTGGAGACCGCGGTCCGCAACGCACTGGGGCGCAGGGGCGTCGCGGTCCTGTCCGTCCCCGGCGACATCGGCGACCAGGAACTGCCCGCCGACCGCCCCGCCCGCTTCTCGCTGACCTCGCCCGTGACGCGGCCGGAGCAGGGTGCGGTCCAGTCCGCCGCGGCGCTGCTGGGGCAGGCCGAGCGCGTCACCCTGCTCGTCGGACGCGGCGCCCGGGACGTCCGGGAGCCGGTCCTGGCACTCGCCGACCGGCTCGCGGCGCCCATGGTGCTGACGCTCAAGGCCAAGGAGGGCTACGAGGGCGACAACCCGTTCCAGGTGGGGCAGACCGGTCTGATCGGCAATCCGGCGGCGGCCTCGGCCCTCGACGACGCCGACACGCTGCTGCTGCTCGGCACCGACTTCCCGTACCGCGACTGGTATCCGGAAGGCCGCACCGTGATCCAGGTCGACACCGAGCCG
Source organism: Actinacidiphila rubida (assembly GCF_900110255.1). Taxonomy (GTDB): domain Bacteria; phylum Actinomycetota; class Actinomycetes; order Streptomycetales; family Streptomycetaceae; genus Actinacidiphila; species Actinacidiphila rubida. The sequence continues at coordinate 317,964 of NZ_FODD01000002.1, read as the reverse complement.
GCGCACATCGGACGCCGTGTCCCGGTCACGATCGGCCTGGTCGGGGATGTCGGCTGCACTGTCAGGGACCTGCTGGCCGAACTGTCCGCGTCACCACCGCCGGCCGAAGGGTCCGCGTCACCCCCGCCGGCCGAGCGCGACCGCGGCCACCTGGAGAAGGCCGTGAAGCGCTTCGCCTCCTGGCGCGAGGGCCAGGCGAGACTGGCCGCGCCCGCCCATGACGAGGGTCTGGCCGGCCGGGTGCGTTCGGCACTGGACAACCGCGAGCACGGCATCCGGCCCGAGTCGCTCGCCGCCGCGATCGACCGGCACGCCGCCGACGACGCGGTGTTCACCTCCGACACGGGGATGGCGACGGTCTGGCTGTCGCGCTTCGTGGAGATGCGCGGCCGCCGGCGCCTGCTGGGCTCCTACAACCTCGGCTCGATGGCCAACGCCATGCCGCACGCCCTCGGCGCGCAGTTCCTGGACCGGGACCGGCAGGTGGTCGCGTTCTGCGGCGACGGCGGGCTGAGCATGCTGCTCGGCGACCTGATGACGCTCAGGACCTACGACCTGCCGACGACCCTGGTCGTCTTCGACAACCGCAGGCTGGGCATGGTGAAGCTCGAGCAGGAGCAGTCGGGGCTCCCCGAGTTCGGCACCGTCCTGGACAACCCGGACTTCGCGGCGGTGGCCACGGCCATGGGCCTGACCGGCGTGCGCGTCACCGATCCCGCGGACCTGGACGACGCCGTCCGTACGGCGCTGGCCACTCCCGGGCCCGTGCTGCTGGACGTCCTCACCAACCCCGACGAGATCGCCGTCCCGGCCAAACCCACGGTCGAACAGGGCTGGGGCTTCGCCGTCGCCAAGTTCAAGGAGATCATCCGCAGCCACGGCGAGACCTCCGCACGGGACTGAGCGGCGGACCGGCCGGGGCGCCCGCCTGGAACTGCGAAACTCCGAGCCCGTGTGCCCGGGACGACCGGCCGCCCGGGCGACACCGCGGACCCGCCCGCGTGTGGCGGAGCGGGGAACGCCGGCCGCGCGGTGACACTGGCCGCGGCAGACGTGACGGCAAGGGCCCGGAGGCGGCAGAAGGCGATGAATGCTTCGGCGAGCGACCACAGCGCCGCTTACTCGTCCGACATGACCGGCCAGACGGTCGTGGTGATCGGCGGCAGCGCGGGAATCGGCCGGGAGACGGCGCGCCAGGCCCGTGAGCGCGGGGCGGCGGTGATCCTGGCGGGACGCAACCCCGAACGGCTGCGGGAGGCGGCGGCCGAACTGGGCGCCGCCGGCACCGCGGCGTTCGACGCCACCGACGTCGAACGCCTCCAGCAGTTCTTCCAGGACCTGCCCGGTCCCGTCGACCACGTCATGAGCACCGCCGGGAGCCCCTTCTACATGCCGCTGGACGGCATGGATCTGGCGGCCGCCCGGCAGGCCTTCGACGAGCGCATGGCCCTGACGTTCGGCATCGCTCTCGCCGGCCGCGACAAGGTCCGGGCCGGCGGCACGCTGCTGTACGTCGGCGGCACCGGCGGCCGGCATCCCGGTGTCGGGCTCTCCGTCATGACCGCGATGACCGCGGCGCTGCCGCCCCTTGTCGCGAACCTGGCGCTGGAGATGGCACCGGTCCGGGTGAACCTCATCGCCGCCGGATTCGTCGACACCCCGCTGTCGGCCTCACTCCTGGGCGACCAACTCGAGGCCAGACGTGAGGAGTTGCGCGCGAAGCTGCCCATCCGGCGCGTGGTGGAGGCCGGTGACGTCGCGGCCCTGGCCGTGCACATCATGTGCAACCGGGTCCTCACGGGTGGGACGTACGACATCGACGGCGGCCAGCAGCTCGTCTCCGGCTGAGCCGGCGGGCACGCGACCCGGCGGCTTGGGCCGGCGCGCGTCCGGGACCCGCGGACGCCCTACTCGGCCCCGTTCCCGCCGGGGTGCGGGTTGAGGGGCCCGCCCTGCCGCAGGACCGCGTAGCCCACGCCGATGCCGGCTGCCACCGGCCACTCCAGCACGCCCACCACGCCCAGGGCGCCCAGGCCGACGTACAGCGGAAGCCCGCCCGCGGAGGGAAGGATGCGCTGGGCCGCGACCACCGGCAAGGAGACGACCTTGCCCACAGCGCTGGCGGCGCTGTCGACCGGGATGGTGAGGGTCAGGTCGTGATCGTGCGTCCCGCTGCCGGAGGCCTTGCCCTGCGTCTTCGCCGTCTTCGCCGCCTTGGCCGACGTTGCCGGCTTCGCAGTCTTGGCCGACTTCGCCGACCTGGCCGGCTTGGCCGTCCGTGCCGTGCGTTTCGTGCCCGTCTTCCCTGTCGTCCGCGGAGCCGTGCTGCCGGAAGCCCGGCCGCGTGCCGCGCCGCCCTTGGGCGACGTGGCCGTGCTCTTCGCGGCTCGTGCGGTCGTCTGGCGGCTGCGCTGCGCTGCGGGTGCCATGGGGTGCCCTTCTGCCGGCTCCGTAGATCCCCTCTGGGGTGTTATCTCCTCATTATCTAGCTTCGTCACCTAATGTTCTCTTCGTAACGCACGCCGCGACCAGACCCCGACCGGACCCGTCCCGCGCGTGGTGGCCGTGGGCCCGGGTACTGCGGGAGTTGCCTTGGTGTCGTTGAGCGGACTCGTGCCCTCCGTGGCCGGCCTGGTGGCCGCGCCGGTCGGAGCGCTGGGCGGGGCCGTCCGCGACGCCGCCGCGAAGGCCCAGCAGGTCGGGGACGCCGCGCAGCGGGCGCTGCGCGGCGTCCCCGGCGACCTCGCCGAAGCCGCCGCGGTCCTGGCGGACGCGGGGGAGCGGCGGGGCCGGCGGCGCGTGTGGCGGCGTGCGGACCGTGCCCACATCGAGGTCCGGGGACTGACCGGGCGGGGCGAGCGCCACGAACGGCTCGGCCGGGACCTCACCGCGGCCGTGCGCGCGATCGAGGGAGTGCACTGGGCGGAGGTCAACGCCGTCCTCGGGCAGGTGGTCGTCGAGCTCGGAGACGACGGGACGGGCCTCGACGAGGTGCTCGGCGTGGTGGCAGACCTGGAGGAGGCGCACGGCACGGGCGACCAGCCGTTCAGCGGCCTCGGCCCCACGCCCCCGTTCGACGGCGCGCCGGCCGCACTGGCCAAGGCGGCCCTGGTCGCCGACTGCCTGGCCCTGGGCGTGGCGGCGGCCCGGAAGGTCACGCCGCTGCCCGCGTTCCCCGCCGTGCTGCGGCTCCCGGTGGTGATGACGGAGTCCCACCCGCGGTTGCGGCGCCTGGTCGAGAACCGGCTCGGCAAGCCGCACGCAGCGGTGGTGCTCGCCGTGTCCAGCGCCGCCGTCCACGCGCTGACCGACGGTGTGGCACCCGTGGCGCTGGACACCGTGCAGCGGATCTGGCAGCTCGCCGAGATCCGGGCCCGTCAAGGGGTCTGGGAACGGCGGGAGCACGAGCTGGTGTGCGCGGGCACCGGACTCCCGCCACGGATCGCCGCACGCGGGCCCCGGCCCGTGCCGCTGCCGGCGGGCCCGGCGGAGAAGGCCGCGGACCGGACGTCACTGGCCGCCCTGCTGGGCGCGGGCGGGGTGCTCGCCTGCACCGGCAGCGTCGAATCCGCCGCCCGGGCGATCCTCGCGACGGTGCCCAAGGCCGCGGGCATGGGCCGCGAGGCGTTCAGCGCGCTGCTCGGCCGCGACCTGGCCGGCGGCGGCACGGTGCCGATGGACGCCGAGACCCTGCGGGTGCTGGACCGGGTGACGACCGTCGTCATCGACTCGGCCGTGCTGTGCGCCCCCCGCCCCCGGCTGCTGGCGGTGACGTCCGCCGACGGCGGCCTGGACGAGGCGCAGGTGTGGAGCGCGGCCCACAACGTCCTCGCCGGGCGGTCGGTGGCGGAGCTCTCCGGCAAGGGCCCCTGGACGGCGGGCGGCTGGCAGCTGCGGCGCGCTCGCGGCACCGCCGGCCGTAGGCCCCAGGACCCCGCGGGGATGCCGCTGGACCTCTGCGACGCCGACGGCCGTCACCACGGCCGGGTCCTCGCGGGCTGCGACCTCGATCCCCTCGCCGACGCCCTCGTCGGCGCCGCCCGCACCGGCGGCCGCAGCCTGCTGCTGACGGAGCACGCCGGCGCCGGTGAACTGCTGCCCTGGGCCGACCGCGTCCTGGCGGCCGGCGCGACGGCGGCCGCGGAGGTCCGCCGGCTGCAGCGGGACGGCGAGGTGGTCCTGGTGGTCAGCGGTGGCGACGACCGGGCCCTGGCGGCCGCGGACGTCGGTGTGGGCGTCCTGCCCGGACCCGGTGTGCCGAGTCACCCCTGCTGGTCCGCCGACCTGATCTGCGGCCCCGGCCTCGAGCAGGTCTGGCGCGTCCTCGTCGCCCTCGACGAGGCCCGCCAGGTCAGCGGCCGGTCCGCGCACCTGTCCATGGGCGGCTCCGCCCTCGGCGCGCTGATCGCCGCCGCGGGACGCCGCCGCAGCATGCTGGGGCTGACGACGTCCCCGGTCTACGGTGCCGCGTTCCTCGCCCAGCTCGGCGCCCTGCGCGCGGCCCGCCGGCTGGCCCGCCGCCCCCTTCCGCCCCGCCGCGTCCGGGGCACCTGGCACGCCCTCGGGGCGCGCGAGACCCTCGGCGTCCTGCACGCGCGGGGCGTCCGCACCCGGTCCGCGGCGGGAGGGCCGGCACCGCGCAGGGGCGCGGCCGCCGCCGCCCGCGGAGCCGTGCTCGCGGTGGCCGGGGCGACGGGGATGCGCTCGGCGGCCCGCGGCGCGGGCCAGCTGGTGACGGCGGTCCGCGAAGAGCTGCGCGACCCGCTGACGCCCGTGCTCGCGCTGGGCGCGGCCGCGTCCGCCGCCGTGGGGTCCACCATCGACTCCGCCCTCGTCGGCGGCGTCATGGCCGGGAACGCCGTGATCAGCGGCGCGCAGCGGGCCAGGGCCGAACGCGCCCTGCGCGCCCTGCTGCTGACCCAGCGGACGACCGCCCGGCGGATCGCCTGGACGCCCCCGGACCACGGGTCCGCCGCCGACCGGGACGCCTTCTTCGCGGGTCTCGCCGGCGCCCCCGAGGACACGGTCCCGGTCGAGGACCTCCAGGTCGGCGACATCGTCGCGCTGGGCCCGGCCGACGTCGTGCCGGCCGACGCGCGGCTGCTGGTCTGCGACCGCCTCGAACTGGACGAGGCGAGCCTGACCGGTGAGGCCGCGCCGGTCGTCAAGGACCCGGCGGCCACGCCGGGCGCCGATCTCGCGGAGCGGTCGTGCATGGTCTACCAGGGCTGCACGGTCCTGGCCGGGACCGGCTACGCCGTCGTCACCGCCACCGGCGCGCAGAGCGAGGCCGGGCGCGCCGCCGACATGGCGGGCGCCGCGACCGTCCCGACGGGCATCGAGGGCCACCTCGCCGAGCTGACCAGGACCGCCCTGCCCGCCGTCGGCATCGGCGGCGCCGCCGTCACCCTGCTGGGGATGCTGCGCGGTGTGCCGGTACGCCAGGCACTCGCCTCCGGCGTGGCCGTCGCGGTCGCCGCCGTGCCCGAAGGACTGCCGCTGGTCGCCACCGTCGCGCAGTCCGCGGCGGCCCGGCGCCTGTCCCAGAAGGGCGTCCTGACCCGCGCGCCCCGCGTCCTGGAAGCGCTCGGCCGCGTCGACGTCGTCTGCTTCGACAAGACCGGGACGCTCACGCTCGGGCAGCTCGCGGTGACCCGTCTGGCCGGCCTCGACTGCGACCTCGACCTGGACGGCGTGGCCGGCCGGCGCCTGCTGCGCACCGCCGCCCGGGCCTGCCCGCCCCCCGCCGGTGACCGCGTCGTCGCCCACGCCACCGACCGGGCCGTCCTCGACGCCGCCGCCGCGCACTGCCCGCCCGACCGGGGCTGGGGACTGTCCGCGGAGCTTCCGTTCGAGGCCAGCCGCGGCTACTCGGCCTCGGCGGGCACCGACGCCGGACGAGTCCGGCTCGCGGTCAAGGGCGCCCCGGAGACGGTGCTGGCCCGCTGCACCTCGGCCACCGCCACCGCCACCGCCACCGGCCCCGGCGGGCCGTCGGAGCAGGACGGCGGCCGGGCGGCCCGGGTGCCGTTCGGACCGGCGCGCCGCCGCACCGCCGAGGCTTTGGTGCGGCGCCTCGCCGACGACGGGCTGCGCGTCCTGGCCGTCGCCGAGGGCTTCCCCGACCGGCCTCCGGCCCCGGACGACGACCTCTCCGCGCTGGCCCACGACCTCACGCTCGTCGGTTTCCTCGCCATCGCCGACACCCCGCGGCCCAGCGCCGCGGAGACCGTCAAACGGCTCGCCGACGCAGGGGTGCGGGTCGCCATGATCACGGGCGACCACCCCGCCACGGCCGCGTCCGTCGCCCGGGATCTGGGCATCCCGCAGGCCGACACCGTGCTGACCGGCCCCGGACTCGACGCCCTCGCCGACCGCGACCGCATCGAGAAGGTCTCCCGGACCGCCGTCTTCGCGCGGGTGTCCCCGGAGCACAAGGTCCGCATCGTCCAGGACCTCCAGCGTGCCGGGCACGTCGTGGCGATGGCCGGTGACGGCGTCAACGACGCGGCCGCGATCCGGCTGGCCGACGTCGGCATCGGCCTGACCGCCCACGGCTCCACCTCCGCGCGGGCCGCCGCCGACCTCGTCCTGACCGATCCCGACCCGGCCCGCCTCCTCGACGCCCTCCTCGAAGGCCGCACCCTGTGGCACAGCGTCCGCGACGCGGTCGGCATCCTCGTCGGCGGCAACGCGGGCGAGGTGGCGTTCACCGTGCTGGGCACCGCCCTGTCCGGGCGCGCGCCGCTGGGCACCCGCCAGTTGCTGCTGGTCAACATGTTCACCGACATGCTGCCCGCGCTGGCCGTCGCCCTCGCGCCCGCCCGCACCCCCGACACCGGCGAGGACCCGCTCGCCGGCGGCCCCGTCCCCGCCCTGCTCGGGCCCGAGCTCGCCCGGGTCCTGGCCGTACGCGGCGCCGCCACCACGCTCGGCGCCGCCTGCGCCTGGCAGACGGGGCGCATGACCGGTCGCGCCACCCGGGCCGGCACCATGGGACTGGCCGCTCTCGTCGGCACCCAGCTCGGCCAGACCCTCATCACCGACTGGCACAGCCCGCTGGTCGTGACCACCGCCGCGATCTCGACGGCCGCGCTGGTCACCGTCATCCAGACCCCCGGCGTCAGCCAGTTCTTCGGCTGCACCCCGCTCGGCCCCGTGGCCTGGACGACCGTGGCGACCTGCTCCACCACGGCCACGGTCGCCGCCGCCCTCGCCCCGCGCGTCCTCGCACGTCTCGCGCCACCGCCGGAAGGCTGAGCGGCCACCGCCGGCGGGCGCCTTCCGCGTGCACCAGCCCGTCACCCTCGTGACGCCCGGGGATCAGCGAGGCTTCCGCGGGAGCGGCGGAACGCCCTGAGCCGGCTCAGGTGCGGCTGACGGTTCCGCAGCTCCCCGCCTTCGCGAGGGACTTGGTGCGGTCGTAGGGGTCGGTGGCGGGACCGGTCGGGGCCGCGCCGGGGGTGCCCCCGAAGTAGGGGTGCAGGTAGCCGTCGACGAAGCCGCAGCCGGAGCCGCCGAACTCCGCGCCCTGCGCGACGATCTGCACCTTCCCCGGATCCGAGTGCGGGTACCACTGGGTGTCGAGTTCGCGCCGCACGATGAGCCGCGCCACCGTCCCGTGGGGATCCCCGGCCTGGGTGAAGGCATACACGTAGCTGTAGTCGGTGCGCACCCGCACGGCTCCGTGGTCGGCCCGGGCGAAGGTCATCCGCCCGCGGACCTTGACCACGCTGCCCACGAGCCGGAAGTGCGCGGGGTTGTAGCGCGTGAACCACACGGTCGGGTCGGCCTTCGCGCTCGGCGAGCGCAGATCCGCCGTCATCATGGCGCGCACGCCGTTGACCGGATCGGTCAGGCGCAGCGCCGCGGTCGGGTAGCCGCCCCGGAGTTCCTCCGGATCGAGGTTGGTCGCGACCAGGAACGCCTTCGTCGTCCGCAGCACCGCGGCGACCTGCTTCGCCGTCAGGTCGCCGGCGGGTGCCGGATGCGGGAGCACGATGCCCGCCGCGCCGTCCGCCCACTGCAGGGCCGGCGATCCCGCGAAGGGATGGCTCGGGGTGGGGGCGTCGGGCTCGGCGGCGACGGTCGGCGCGGCGGTCGGCGTCGCCGTCTCGGGCGGCAGCGGCGTGCCGGTGGACGAGGTCTCGTCGCTGCCGGAGGAGTGCCCGTGGCCGAGGACGAGCGAGCGCGCGCCGGACGGGTTGACGGCGATCAGTGCGAGCACGGCCACCGCCGCGACGATGGCCGGCGTCCGTATGCGGTCACGCCACGGCCCCCGCTCGCCCCGCTGCATCTCCCGCCAGGCGGGGCCGGTCCGCCAGCCTTCCGGCTCCTGGCGCTTCTGCCGCCTGCCACGGGGCTTCGCGGCGCGCGCCCGCTCCTGCGCGTCCGCGTCCTCGCGGCGCAGCCGCTCGGTGACCATGCGAGCGCGCGCGGAGGGCTCCTTCGGCGCGTCCGACCGGATCTTCGCGGCGGTGTCCCGCGCGAACTCCTCCCAGACCGTGTCAGGAAGGTCCGACGGCTCGTCGTCCTCCTCGCGGGGAGGCGGAGGTGCGGTAGTCATGTGCCACATGCCCTTGTTCTCGGCGGGAGTCGGCAGAGATTACCGCACCGGGGAAGCCGTTCCCGCACCCGCCGGCACCGCCCGCCGGGACGGTCCGCAGGACGTGTGCGGGCCGGGATCCGTGAGGCTGCGGGGTCGTGAGTGGCGACCGCGGCAGGGCCGCGGTCGCCACCTCGGGGCGTGCCGGTGGAGGCTCAGTCGCCGACGAGGGTCTCCCAGGTCTGCGGGCCGATCTGGCCGTCGACGCCGAGGCCGTGCGCGGACTGGAACGCCCGGACGGCACTGTCGGTGCCGGGGCCGAACTGGCCGTCGACGGACACGCCGTAGCCGTACTTGTTCAGTTCGAGCTGGGCGGCCTTGACGGCGTCGCCGGTGGAGCCCTGCTGGATCTGGACGATCAGCGAGCCCCAGGTCTGCGGGCCGATCTGGCCGTCGGCGCCCAGGCCGTGCGCGGACTGGTAGGCCTTCGCGGCCGCGGCGGTGTTCGCGCCGAACTGGCCGTCGGTGGCGATGGACGCGCCGTGGTCGTCCAGCAGGTACTGCGCGGCCTCCACGTTCGTGCCGGAGTTGCCCTGCATGAGGTTCGGCCACGGGGGCACGCCGCCGCCGGCCGCACCGGACTCGTTGTCGTAGCGGTAGGGCTGGTACAACGACGCCGCCGGACCACTGGTGTTCGGCCAGTACGGGTACGGGATCGTCGGGTGGTGGACGCCGGCGTCGCCGGAGTTCTCCCAGGCGTTGTACTTGGTGTGAGCGGTGTCCGCCCAGCCGTCGAAGATCAGCACGTGACCGGCGTTGCCGTCGGTGTTCGGGCCGAGCACCCCGATGATGTCGCCGGGCTGCAGGTCGGACTTGCTGATCGAGTGGACCACCGAGGGCAGCGTGACCGTGGTCCGGCTGCTGGACAGGTGCAGCGCCATCGACACGTAGCCGGAGCAGTCCGTGCGGTAGGCGATGTCGTTGCCGGGCCCGTACTTGTACGTCGTGGTGCTGTACGGGGTCCCGTTCCAGGACGCGGCACGGGAGAGGATCTCCGAGGCCGAGATGCTGCCGTTGACCGAGGAGTCCGGCGTGACGGCAGCCGCGGCCACCGCCGTGTGCGGCACGGCGTTCGCGACGGTCGGCGCCAGCGCGACGAGCGACACGGCGGCGGCCGCGACGAACATCGCGGAACGTCTCTTGAGAGGCATGGCCTCTTCCTTTCTGCGAGGGGGAGCAGCGGGGCGCGGGCGGGGTGAAGCGCCCAACCCGCACCGGCGCGGGCACCGTGTGGTGCGGTGCGTTGCTTCGAGCGGAACCGTGGCCCGGTGCGTCGGGCGGCTGTGCCGGACGGCGGTGGCGCCCCGCCGGTGCGCTGCGGGGCGCCGGTCGCCGGCCGGGCTCAGCAGTACGTCGGCTGCGCGACCCAGTAGTTCAGCGCGGACCAGGTGTTCGGGCCGATGATGCCGTTGGGGTTGGTGGCGCCCATGCAGTGGATCTGGAAGTTCTTCGTCGCGGCCTCGGTGTTCCCGCCGAAGTCGCCGTCCACGGTCAGGCCGTTGTACGAGCCGTTGCCGTAGTTGGTGGAGTGGGCCCTCGCGTAGGCGAAGTTGAGCTCGCACTGGGCCTGCTCCACCGCGATGCCCTGGCTGCCGACGCTGATCTCCGGCTGGGCGTTCGTGTAGCTGCACAGGCTCGAACTCGCGGCCTGCGCCGGCACGCTGGCCACCATCGTGAGGCCGCCGACGGCGAGTACGCCGACGGTGGCCGCGGCGATGCGGCGACGGAGCGGCTGGGTGAGTGAGCGAGATGCCATGGTTCCGTTCCCCCTTCAGAAGGACGATGTCTGTGACGCCTGGGCGACCGCCTTTCCGCAGTCGCTGCCGTCACGAGGACGATGTCGGAGGGGCGTGGCAACTCCGTGCGACCGGTGTGGAATTCGCGTGGCAGCAGCCGCGGGGGGATCGGCGCGGGGCCGAGCGGGGGAGCGGGGGGAGGCCGTGGGCCGTCACGTCGCGGGTGGTGGCGACGGCGGCCACAACGGGAGCACCCCGGCCGCGCGGACGCGGCCGGGGTGCTCCCGGGGCGGGATCGAGGGGTCAGGCCGCGCGGTCGAGGACCGGGTCGTCGCCGGACAGGATGCGCTGGTGCAGCCTCGCCATCTCCGGCCCCGGTTCCACGCCGAGCTCGTCGATCAGTGTGCGGCGGGCCGAGCGGTAGGCTGCCAGCGCCTCGACGCGGCGTCCTGTCCGCGACAGGGACAGCATCAACTGGGCGTGGAAGCGCTCGTGCAGGGGATGGACCGCCACGAGGGACTGGAGCTGCGGCACCAGCACCTGATGGCGGCCCAGGCGGAGTTCCGCGTCGAACCGGAACTCCGTGATCTGGAGCCGCAGTTGCTCCAAGTGCGGCACGACCGTCTGGGAGAGCGACTGGGACGGCACGTCCAGGAGCGGCCGGGCGCGCCACAGGTCCAGTGCCCGTTCCGCCGTGTCCGCCACCGCATTCCAGGCGCCGTCGCGGAGCTGTGCGGACGCCTCACGGCACAGGGACTCGAAGGCGTGCGCGTCGAGTTCGCGTTCCGCGACGGCCAGCACATAGCCGGGTGCCCGGGTCTGGAGGCGCACCGCGTCCTGCGTCTGGAGGCTGCGGCGCAGGCGCATCACATGGCTGCGCAGCGTCTGCGCGTAGCCGGCCGGCGGGACGCCGTCCCAGACCGTCTCGGCGAGTTCGTCCACGGAGACGGGCGTGTTGGGACGAAGGAGGAGCGTGGCCAGCAGCACGCGCTGGCGTGGACCGCTGACCGGCCGCCATCGGCCGGTGACGTCGACGACCTCCAGCGGACCGAGAATCCTGAACCGCATAGCTGTTTCCCCCGTGTCTGCGAGCGCGGCCGCGCGGACCGTTCGGCCCCCGCGCCGACTGTGTTCCTCAGGAATGTGACGGATGTGCGGCAGGCGGCCCGGCCCGGAACGCCGTCGGCGCCGCGGCACCACCAGGGTCGGCGGCCCGGCGCGAGGACGTCCCGGCGGCGGTGGCCACCTCGTCGGGTGCCCGGGAGACCGGTGGGTCTCCCGGGCCTGAGTCCCCTTCTCGCATGGTGACGAGAGTGAGCACCACGGCCGTCGCCCCCGTGTTCCCGACGGCCGCTGCGCCGATCCTCGCGAGTTCGGCGGAGGTCGCCAAGCGCCTCCACCATGCGTGTGACAATCACACCGACGTCGCGCCCGTGAGCTGGGCAGTGAGACCGCGTCACCACCATCTGGTGACGCCGCCGTTGGGAGACGAACGTGCCGTACTGGGCTCCGCTGCCCGATGACTTAGGTCCGGCACACCGGGAGCTGGTGAGCCGGTTACGGGCGCTCAAGGACGAACTGCGGCTCACCTACCAGCAGATGGGCCGGATGACGCACTACAGCCGTGCCTCGTGGGAGCGCTGGCTCAACGGCAAGCGCCTCGTCACGCATGCGGCACTGGCGAGCCTCCTGGCCGCGACCCGAGGTGACGACGAACTCCTCCGGTTGCACGCGATCGCCGCCGACCCCCGGCAGCCGGCCGCCGGGCAGGACGCGCAGCCGTCCGCCACGTCGCCCGGGCCGGCCCCCGCGACCGGCGCCCACCTCCCCGCACCCGGAACGGCATCGGCGCCACGCATCGCGCAACTCCCCTCGGCGGTGGCCGGGTTCGCCGGCCGTGACGAGCACCTGCGGGCGCTGGACGAGACGCTCACGCCGGTGGACGGACCGGCCGGGCAGGTCCGGATCGCGGTGGTCACCGGTGGCGGTGGAATGGGCAAGACGTCCCTCGCCCTCCAGGCGGCCCACCGCCTCGCGGACCGCTTCCCCGACGGCCAGTTCTTCGCCGACCTGGGCGGCACCGATCTCGCGCCCCGCGAACCGCACCACGTCCTCAGCTGGTGGCTCCGGGCCCTGGGCCGGGACGTCGACCCGCGCGACGATCTGGACGAACTCGTCGGCCGGTGGCGCAGCGCCCTGCACGGCCGCCGCGCGCTGGTGCTGCTGGACAACGCGAAGGACGCCCGTCAGGTGCTGCCGCTCCTGCCCGCGGAGCGGTCCTGCGCCGTCCTGGTCACCAGCCGGGACTGGCTGCCCGGGATCCCGGGTGCCCGGCCCATGGCGCTGGGACCGCTGGCGGACGACGAGGCCCTGGAGGTGCTGGCCGCCCGGATCGGGGCGGACCGGGTCGAGCGGGATCCGGACGGGGCGGCCGAGCTGGCCCGCCTGTGCGGCGGCATTCCGCTCGCCGTGCAGATCGCCGCGGCGCGGCTGACCGCACGGCCGTCCTGGCCGGTGGGCGCGCTCGGTGCCCGGCTCCGCGACGAACGCCGCCGGCTCGACGAGCTGAAGGTCGCCGATCTCACGGTGCGGGCGGTCTTCCACCTGACCTACACCGGTCTCCCCAAGCCGCAGGCCGACGGGGAGGTCGATCCGCGCCAGGCCTTCCGGCTCCTGGGCCTGGCCCCCAAGGAGGTCGGCCTGCAGGCCGCGGCCGCGCTGCTGGGGGAGCAGGAGGAGGGCGCCGAGGCGGCCCTCGAACTCCTCGTGGACTCCCACCTGGTGGACAGCCCGGCACCGGGCCGCTACCGCCTGCACGACCTGCTGGGACTCTACGCGCGGGAGCAGGTGGCGCAGGAGGAGAGCGACGCCGAGCAGCGGGCGGCGGTCCGCCGGATGACCGGCTGGTATCTCGCGGGCATGGCCGACGCCGACCGCGTCCTGAGCCCGAACACCCGCCGGCCCGGGCTTCCCGAGGCGGACCCGCACCACCCTCCGCCCGTGTTCGCCGACGCCGGTGCCGCGCTCGCCTGGTGCGACCGGGAGCGCCCGGCCCTGCTGGCGGCCGCCCGGCTCGCCGCCGAGCACGCGGTCCACGACATCGCCTGGCTGCTCCCCGTCTACGCCGGAAGCTCCTTCCGGCAGTGCGGCTGGTACGCGGAGTCCCTGGCCATGAACGACGTCGGCCTCGAGGCGGCCCGGCTGCTCGGTGAGCGCGGCGGCGAGGCGGCCCTGCTCAACGGCCGCAGCAGCCTGCTGACCCTGGCCGACCGCTTCGAGGAGGCCGAGGAGCACCTGACCGCCGCCCTCCGCATCCGCCGTGAACTCGGCGACCGGATCGGCGAGGTGTCCGCGCTGGGGAACGTCGGCGCGCTGTTCGCCCGGCAGGGGCGGTGGGCCGACTCCAGGACGTACCAGCTCCAGGCCCTGGCCATGTCCCGCGTCCTCGGGCGGCGCCCGCTCGAAGCGAACGCGCTCAGCAACCTCGGGACCTGCGCGGACGCCCTCGGCGACCATGCGGAGGCGCTGGAGTACCTGCGGGCCGCCCTCGCGATCCACCGGGAGGAGGGCGACATCGACGGCGAGGCCGTGGCACTGCTCAACATGGCGGAGGTCCACCTGCACCACGGGCGGCCCGCCGAGAGCCTGCCCCTGCTGGAGGAGGCCCTGCCGATCGCGCGCGAGGCCGGCGACCGCTACGCGCAGGCCACGGTCCTCGCCGACCTGGGCCGGGTCAAGGCCGCCGAGCACCTCCCCGCCGAGGCACGGGCCTTCCTGCTGCAGGCGCACGGCCTGTGGGAGGAACTCGGCCATCACCGGACCGCGGCCGCGGTCCGCGCGGAGCTCGACGCGCTGGACACGGACGCCGGCTGAACCCGTCCGCCCTCACCGGCGCCCCGGCGCCGGCGAAGCAGCGGGGCGGTGAGCAAGGACGGGCCGCGACCCGTTCGTCCGGCCGGACCTGGGCCGCCCGGCAGCCGCTGGTCAGCGCTGCCGGGCGGCGGAGGGAGAATCCGGCGCGGCTCAGCTCCCGAGCCGCGTCAGCGCGACCACCGGTGTGGGACGCCCGGCACGCTCCTGGAACTCCGCGAAGTACGGGGTCGCGGGCAACTGCTCGGCCCACAAGCGCTCGCGCTCCGCGCCCTCGGCCAGCGCCGCCGCCACGCCGTAGGCCTCCGTGCCGACCTCGACCCGGGCCGTCGGGTCCGCGAGCAGGTTGTGGAACCAGCCCGGGTGGCTCTTCCTGCCGCCGTTGGCCGCGAACACCACCAGCCGTGCCCCGTCGCTGAGATACGTCAGCGGCGTGGTGCGCGGCTCCCCGCTCCGGGCGCCCGTGGTGGTCAGCAGAAGGAGCGGCACGCCGTCGAAGTCACCGCCGACCACGCCCCCGGAAGACCGGAACTCCTCGATCACCCGCATGTTTCGCTGCATACGATCCGACACCGACACCATCCTCCCGTGAGTGCCGCACGCTCCCCGTGACGCGGTGCGGCCGCGGGCCGGCGGCCGGTCGGCCGCGGCCCTCACCCCCTCGACTCCCGGCGCACCCGGGATGTGACGACGCTACTGCTCCCGGCCGGCACCGGAGCGGCGGTCACGACCACAGCGCGGCGGTCACGAACCACGGCGTGCGCCGGCGTCCGGCGGCCCGAGGGGCCGCCGGACGCCGGGGGAGGGAACGGGGGGTCAGTCGGTGGTGAAGGAGTCGAAGTCGGTCTCGCCCGTCGTGCCCGCGGCGTGCGACGTCGCGGTCAGGCCCACGTCCTGGGTGGGGGCGGCGGTCGGGAGGGTGATGGTGCCGACGAGGTTCCAGGTGGAGTCGTCGGTGGAGTAGTAGCCGCTGTACGTGGTGCCGTGGCGGACCAGCTTCAGCCACGACGGATACGTGGCCGTGCCGGTGGAGTCCTGGGAGTCGAGCTGCCCGTCGCCGTCGGCGTCCCAGTCGAGGAGGTAGCCGTTGCCGGGGGTCTCGACCAGAGCCAGGTAGCCGGGTGAGGCGCCGGCTTCGGTGATGTCGTTGCGGACCATGATCCCGGCCTTGGCCCAGACGTTCGTGTCCGCCTGGGCGTCGATCTTCACCGTGGTCGTGGAGCCGTCGTGCTCGGCGCCCGGCAGGTAGATCGTGCCGTACTCGTCGACGGGGGTGTAGAGGTCGGCGCCCTGTGCCCGGATGCCGAGCCGCGTGCCGGACTGGCTGAAGCTCGCCGTGGTGGAGGCGTACGTCCGGTACGGCGCGCCGACCGTGTGGTTGACGGTGACCGTGTCCCCCACCGCCAGGTGCGTGGCGGAGGAGCCGAAGCGGTACGACCCCGTCCCCTGGAAGTCGCTGGTGGCGAACAGCGCGTCCGAGGGTTTGAGCGCGACGGTGTAGGTGGCCTTCAGCGCGCCGCCCGGCGTCAGGACCGGTGTCCGCGTCGGCGACGTCGTGCCGATCGTCGCTCCGTCCGGCCCGGTCAGGGCCAGCGCGGCGTTCGTGACGGGACGCGAACCGTTGTCGGAGAGGGTCGCGGTGACCGTCCGGGTCGTGCTGTCGCTCGCGGCCGGTGCCCAGTCCAGGGCGAGTGTCACCGACGGCGCGGCGTCGCGGACGGCCTGCCGCGCGGGGTGGACGCGGACGAGTGCCACGCCGTGCGGCGGGACGTCGGCCGCGATCCGGCCGGCCGACTCGGTGGTGCCGTGGCTCCACAGGTCGGTCAGCGCGTAGTCCCGGGAGGAGGGCAGACCGAGCGCCGCCGCGGTGGTGGCCACCTCGCGGGGCGCCGAGCCGGTGTTGA
This sequence comes from Actinacidiphila rubida, assembly GCF_900110255.1. Lineage (GTDB taxonomy): Bacteria > Actinomycetota > Actinomycetes > Streptomycetales > Streptomycetaceae > Actinacidiphila > Actinacidiphila rubida. Next base: position 301,849 of record NZ_FODD01000002.1, on the reverse strand, counting down.
ACAGGCCGACGACCGCGTCGCCGTTCTGCTCGGTCTTGGCGAACACCTGGCTGTCGGCGCCCTTCACGATCCGCCGCGCGTCGATGCCGTCCTGGTCGACGCCGAGGACGTCGGTGTTCCTCAGCATGCCGAGGTCGGTCGGGTCGAGACGGGTCAGGTCGGAGCCGAGCAGCAGCGGGGAGGCGGCGAGCGACCACAGGCTCATCTGGGTCCTGCGCTCGTCGGGGGTGAGCCCGTCGTCGGTGCCGTTGCCGATCTCCAGCGAGTCGTAGTCGTTGTAGCCGGCCGGCCCGCCGTACGGCGCCCAGGCCGCGACCTGGTCGAAGCGGGAGGTGATGGAGGACCACGAGGTCAGCGGGGTGCTGCTGCCGTTCGGGCCGCAGTAGCACTCGATGTCGCCGCCGGTCCGCCAGCCGTCGGAGAGCTGCTGCCAGGCGGCCGTGTTGGCGATGTCCAGGCTGTTGGACAGTTCCAGGTGGATCGGGCGGCCGGTCTGCCGCAGGGCCTGCGACCAGGCGCGGACGTCGCCGATGTCGGGGGTGCCGACGCCGTCGATCTTCAGGTAGTCGATGCCCCAGCCGGCGAACTGGCCGGCCCAGGAATCGACGAAGTCCTGCGCGCCCGGCTTGGTGTAGTCGATGCCGACCATGCCGCCGCAGTTGTAGTTCGCCTCGTCGGTGGTCGTGGCGATGTCGTCGGCGTGGTAAGAGGTCCCCTCGATCGCGGTGTTCCGGGCGACGGCCTGCTTGGAGATGCCGGGAGTGACGTAGAGGCCGAACTTCAGGCCGAGGGAGTGCACGTAGTCCGCGACGGCCTGGATGCCGTTCTTCGCGCCCTGGGGCGGGAAGGCCGCCTCGTCGGTGACCCAGCGGCCGTACGCGTCGACGTCCGGGCCCTGGGAGCCGGGACAGTGGTACCAGAAGTCGTCGACGTTGGCGTAGACGAAGCCCTCCTTCGCCAGGCCGCTGTCCTTCAGTGCCTTCGCCTGGGCCTCGATCTTCTGCGCGGTCGGCTCGCGCCGGATGGAGCTCCAGCTGCTCCAGCCCAGCAGGGGTCCGGCGGTCGCGGTGCTGCTGCCCGCGCGGGCTGCCTGCGCTGTCGATGCGGCCTCCGCGGCCGGCCCGCCGGCCACCGTGGTGCCGGTGGCGAGCAGCAGCGCTCCGGCGAACGCGGCGAGCGCGCCCCGGATCGGTTTCCTCATGGGTGATGTCCTCCGTCGCGGCGCCTCACGGCGCGAGAGGGTGGGTGGCGGCGCCGGGATGCGGGGCGCGGGGGAGCGGGGGTGTCGGCTCGGCACACCACGCTCTCCGCGCCCGCCGTCCCGGCTGAGGGGACACGGCATGCGGGTCTGGTGGAACGGCCCGGAGCCCGCCCGGCTCACTGTCGTCCAACTGCGCCCGATCGCACCAAGGCGCTCAACATCCACCACGAGAAGGGGGATTGAGCGCACACGATCGAACGCAGTGCAACAGATAGCACCGGATGCCGTGCGCCTGTCAAGAGGTGCGGCACCGCGGAGTGCCCGCGGCGGGAGGCTGCCACGCGGAAGACTGTGGGGCATACTCGGGCGACGCGGGCCCGCCGGTGACCCGCGAGCAGTGGAGGTGCGCCATGGTGTCGTCGTCGGGGCCGGACTCGGCCCGCAGGGTCACGATCCATGATGTCGCCCGGTCCGCAGGGGTCTCCCGGCAGACCGTCTCACGCGCGCTGAACGGCAAGGACGAGATCGAGCGGTCCACCAAGCAGCGCGTCCTGGACGCCGCCCGCGAACTCGGCTACCGGCCCAGCCGCTTCGCCCGCGGCCTGGTCCGCCAGGACACCACCACCATCGGCCTGGTCATCCCGGACCTGCGCAACCCGTTCTTCACCGAGGTCGCCGCCTCCGCCCTGGAGTGCGCCCGCGCCCGCGGCTGGCACGTGGTCGTCTACGACACCGCCGACCGGCCCGCCGAGGAGCTCGGCACGCTCCAGGTGATCGGCTCGCAGGTGGACGGCGTGGTCGGCTACTTCAGCTGTGCCGAGGACGAGCTCGACCGGTACACCCGCGGCATGCCCCTGGTGCTGATCGGCCGCGAGCACCGGATGGCCCGGTTCAGCTCGATCCGGATCGACGGCCAGGAGGGCGTGCGTGAGGCGGTGGCGCACCTGGTCGCCAAGGGGCACACCATGATCGGCATGCTCGACCACGACAACCGCGCCGAACCCAGCCTGCGCCGCGAGTGGTTCACCGCCGCCGCGCTCGGCCACGGCATCGACCCCGGCCGGGTGGCCGGGGCGGAGCAGTCCGCGGACGGCGGCGGGGCGGGACTGCGCGCTCTGCTCGCCGCCCATCCGGAGATCACCGCGGTCTTCACGTTCAACGACATCGTGGCGGTCGGCGCCCTGCGGGAGGCGCGCCGGCTCGGGCGCAGCGTGCCCGCCGATCTCGCCGTCATCGGCTTCGACGGGCTGCAACTCGGCGCGCTCATGGAACCGCCGCTGTCGAGCGTGGCGCTCGACACCCACCGGCTGGGCTCGCTCGCCGTGGAACAGGTCGGACGGCTGCTGACCGGCGCGGATCCGCTGCCGCCGGAGGACCTGGAGGTCCGCGCCGTACTCCGGCCGGCCGGTTCCTCGTAATCTGCCGGACTCGGGATTGACCCGTATGTCTTGACATTCGTCTGGAGCGAAGCGCAGACTTCCGAGCAATTCACGAGCGTCCGTGAACGTTCCCGTGAACGTTCACGGGACGGGGTCCACCAGCCTCGCCCAGCGTTCGGCGCCCGGTGCGGCGCCGCCCGTGTCCGCACCGTCCAGCGCCGAGAACGTGATTCCAACCAGAAGGCAGCCCCGCCTTGAGTGTCAACGTCGACCGGTCCAGCACTGGAGCTGGACGCCCTGGAAGGAACCCATGAGAAACACCGCCTCGCGCGTCCGCCTCGCCGCCGCGGTCACCGCTGTGGCGAGCATCGCCGTGCTCGCCGGCTGCTCGTCGTCCGGCCACTCGGACGGCACCTCGGCCGCCGCCTCCTGCGCGCCCGCGAAGGGCAAGGTCACCCTCCAGTACTGGAACACCGTTCCGGGCATGGACAAGGTCGTCGCTCTCTGGAACCAGCAGAACCCGAACATCCAGGTCCAGATGAAGAACATCTCCAACGACCAGTACGGCACGATCAGCAACGCCCTCAAGGCGGGCACCGCCCCCGACCTCGCGCAGGTCGGCTACGACGAACTGCCCAACCTGCGGACCCAGAACGCCTTCGTCGACGCCTCCGCGTGCGACGCGGCCACCGCGGCCAAGTCGAAGTTCGTGCCCTGGACCTGGTCGCAGACGAGCTTCGGCGGCACCGGCGTCTTCGCCTTCCCGCAGGACACCGGCCCGATGGCGCTCTACGTGCGCAGCGACATCTTCGCCAAGTACCACCTGCCCGTCCCCAAGACCTGGGACGAGTACGCGGCCGACGCGCAGAAGATGCACGCCGCCGACAAGAACCTCACGATGACGTTCTTCGACCCGAACAACGCCGAGTGGTTCAACGGCCTGCTGTGGCAGAACAGCGCCAAGATGTACGCCTACAGCAACGACAAGTGGCAGGTCAGCGTCGACTCGGCGCAGAGCAAGCAGGTCGCCGACTACTGGCAGAAGCTGATCGACGCCAAGACGGTCCGCACCGACCTCGCCAACGGCTCGACCCAGATGTACGCGGCCTACCAGAAGGACCAGATCGCCAGCTACGTCGGCGCCGCCTGGGGCTACAGCATGTTCCGCGACAACCTCCCCAGCCAGGCCGGCAAGTGGTCGATCGTGCCGATGCCCACGTGGGGCACGAACGCCGCGTCCGGCGACTGGGGCGGCTCCACCGTCGCGTTCATGAAGGGCAGCACGCACCTGTACGAGTCGGTGAAGTTCAACAGCTGGCTGAACACCGACCCGCAGGCCCTCGCGCTGGAGAACAAGCTCGGCGGCCTCTACCCGGCGGCCACCGCGGGCCTCCAGCTGCCCTCGCTCTCGCAGGGCGTGCCCTACTACAACAACGAGAAGATCTTCGACGTCTTCGCCGAGTCGTCCAGGAACATCGACACCAGCTTCGCCTGGGGCCCGACCCAGAAGACCGTCAACCTGAGCCTCCAGGACGCGATGGCCAAGGCCGCGGCCGGCAACGGCACCCTCACCGGAGCGCTGTCCACATCCCAGGCCACCGCGCTGAAGTCGATGAAGGACCTGGCCATTCCGGCCGAGGCAGGCAAGTGACCGCAGCATGACTGACACCGAAACCCGCGCACCGCGCGTGGTCGCGGCGCCCGAGCCACCCCGCCGCCGCCGTCGCCGCCTCGGCGGCGGCGGCCCGCGGGCGGGCACCATCGCCGCGTTCCTGACGCCGTTCTTCCTGCCGTTTGTGCTGTTCTACCTGGTGCCGGTGGGCTACGCCCTGTGGCAGAGCTTCCGGGTCGTGCGCCGCACCGGCGGCCAGTACGGCACCTCGTACACGACCTTCGGCGGCTTCCACCAGTACGCGCAGGTGCTGCAGAACAGCGAGTTCTGGTCCAGCATCGGGCGCATCGGGCTCTTCGGCGTCGTGCAGGTGCCGGTCATGCTGTTCGTCGCGCTGGTCATGGCGCTGCTGCTGGACACCCCGCTGCTGAAGATCAAGGCGTTCTTCCGGATCTCGGCGTTCCTGCCCTACGCGGTGCCCGGCGTCATCGCCGCGATCATGTGGTCCTACCTGTACTCGCCGCAGCTGAGCCCGGTGGTCGACCTGCTCGGGCACCTCGGGCTGCACCCGGACTTCCTCGGGCCGGGCGCGGTGCTGTGGTCCGCGGCGAACGTCTCCACCTGGCTGTGGACCGGCTACAACATGCTGATCATGTACTCGGCGCTGCAGGCCATCCCGCAGGAGCTGTACGAGGCCGCCAAGCTGGACGGCGCGAGCAACTGGGCCATCGCCTGGCGGATCAAGGTGCCGATCATCGCGCCCTCGATCGTGCTGACCACGGTGTTCTCGATCATCGGCACGCTGCAGCTCTACGCCGAGCCGGCCGTGCTGCGGCAGATCTCCTCGAACATCTCGAGCACCTTCACCCCGAACATGCTCGCCTACACGGTGGCCTCGGGGAACAACTACCAGCAGGCAGCGGCGATCTCCGTGGTCATCGCCCTCATCACCTTCGTCTTGAGCTTCGGGTTCATGCGACTGACCTCGAAGAGGGCCGGACTGTGAGCACCCCGACCGCGGGCCGCCGGTCCGCCTCCCGAGAGAGCCTCGCCAGCCGCACCGCGGTCATGGCGCTGATGCTCGTCCTGATGATCTACTTCCTGCTGCCGGTCTACTTCCTGATCGTCGCCGCCACCAAGCCGCAGGGCGACCTCGCCGCCACCAACGGCCTGGCCTTCTCCCACTTCAACCTCTTCGACAACCTGCACACGCTGTTCACCCGCAGCGACGGCATCTTCCTGAAGTGGGCGCTGAACAGCGTGATCTACGCCGTGCTCGGCGCGGGCGTGGGCACGCTGATCTCCGCGATGTGCGGCTACGCGCTGGCGAAGTTCGCGTTCCGCGGCCGCGAGTTCCTCTTCTCCGTCGTACTCGGCGGGGTGCTGGTGCCCACCACCGCGCTCGCCCTGCCGCTGTTCCTGCTGTTCTCCTCGATCGGGCTGGTCAACACCTACTGGGCGGTGTTCCTGCCGAGCATCGTCAGCCCCTTCGGCGTCTACCTCGCCCGGATCTTCGCCTCGGCGGCGGTCCCCGAGGAACTGCTGGAGTCGGCAAGGCTCGACGGCGCGGGGGAGTTCCGCACCTTCTTCTCGGTGGCCTCCCGGCTGATGGCGCCGTCGCTGGTGACGATCTTCCTCTTCCAGTTCGTGGCGATCTGGAACAACTTCTTCCTGCCGATGGTGATGCTGCAGAAGGAGTCGCTCTTCCCGGTCACGCTCGGCCTGTTCGAGTGGAACGGGCAGACCGCCCGCGCGCCGCTGCTGCAGGAGTCCGTGATCACCGGCTCGCTCGTCTCGATCGTGCCCGTGATCATCGTCTTCGTCCTGCTCCAGCGGTTCTGGCGGACCGGCCTGGCCGCCGGCTCGCTGAAGTGACCCCGGGCGGTACCGGCGTGCCCCGAGCCGCCGGTACCGCCCGACCCCACCCGCGGGCCCGACGCGCCCGCAGCCCCCTTCGCTCCCCGAGGCCGCCAGGCCCTGCCGACAGAAGGTCGCCGACCCATGCGCAATCCCGCCGTCTTCGTCCCCCACTTCCACTGGGACCGGGAGTGGTACGAGCCGTTCCAGGTGTTCCGGCACCGCCTCGTGACCGCCCTGGACACCGTGCTCGACACCGCCGAGGCGCACCCGGACTTCCGGTTCACCGTCGACGGGCAGATGGCCGCGGTCGAGGACTACCTCGAGATGCGGCCCGAGCACCGCGACCGCGTCGCCGCCCTCGTCGCCGACGGCCGGCTCGCCGTCGGGCCCTGGCTGATCCTCCTCGACGAGTTCCTGTGCTCCGGCGAGACCATCGTGCGCAACCTGCAGATGGGCTGGACCGCGGCCGACCGGCTCGGCGGCGCCATGCGCATCGGCTACCTGCCCGACATGTTCGGCCACGTGGCCCAGATGCCGCAGATCCTGGCCCGCGCCGGGATCGAGCACGCCGCCCTGTGGCGGGGCGTGCCCGGCACGGTCGACGGCCACGCCTTCCGGTGGCGCGCCCCCGACGGCTCCGAGGTCCGCACCGAGTTCCTCTTCGACGGCTACGACAACGGCCTGGACGTGCTTCTGGTGCCCGAGCAGATCGGCCGCGCGCTGCGCGACTACGCCGAGATGACCGCCGAACGCTGGGGCGGCGACCCCGTGCTCGCCATGGCCGGCACCGACCACAACGCCCCCGACCCGCGGCTGACCGCCTGGCTGCGCCACGCCTCCAGCGACGAGCACCCGATCACGGTGGCCACGCTGGAGGAGTACATCCGCGCACACGTCCGCGACGAGCCCAGCGCGGTCGTCACCGGTGAGCTGCGCAGCCACGTACGCGGCAACATCCTGCCCGGCGTGCTCTCCGTACGGCTCGGCCTCAAGCAGCGCATGGCCGCCGCCGAACGCCTCGTCGACCACGCCGAACGGGCCGGCGCCGCGTGGTCGGACCGCGACGGCACACCCTTCCTCACCCTCGCCTGGCACAAGGTCATCGAGTCCACCGCGCACGACTCCGTCGTCGGCTCCGGCACCGACGAGACCTGCGAGCAGGTCGAGGCCCGCCTCGCCGAGGCCGCGCAGGCGGCCCGCGCCGTGCGCGACGCCGCCGTGGCCGAGCCCGCCGCCCGCGTGCCCAGCGACGCCCACCTCGTCGCCAATCCGCTGCCGCATCCGCGCACCACCCAGATCGAGGTGGACGTGGTCGCGCCCGCCGAGGGGGGCGTGCTCGCCGCGACCGCCGCCGACGGCTCGGTCCACCCCGTCCAGCTGATCGCCACGGCGCCCACCGTGCTCAGCGACGAGACGATGGACGCCTCCCAGGTCGAGCGGGTGCTGCGCCGCATCCACCGCCGCGAGCTGTTCGGCCGGCTGATCGACACCTACGAGATCACCCCCGGATCGCTCGTCTTCCACCTCAGCGAGGTGCCCTCCTCCGGCCCGTTCGACCTGCTGATCCTGCGCCGCAAGGTGGCCGAGGCCGCCGCCGCGCACCCGGGGCAGTGGCGGGTGCTCACCCTGGAGGAGGCCCGCGCCACCGCTCTCGCGCCGGTCCACGTGCCCGCCTCCGGCCTGGCCAGCGTCCGCGTAGCCCCCGCCGATCAGGCCCCCCGGCCCGGCTTCACCCCCGCCACCGCCCAGGGCCGCACCCTCGCCAACGGGCTGGTCGAGGTGGCCGTCGCCGCCGACGGCACCCTGGACGTCACCGCGGCCGACGGCACGGAACTGCGCGGCCTGGGCCGGCTCGTCGACGGTGGCGACCGCGGCGACAGCTACAACTACGGCCCTCCGGCCGAGGACGTCCTGGTCTCCGAACCCGACGAGGTCACCGTCGAGGTGCTGGAGCAGGGCCCGCTGCGGGCCCGCACCCGCGTCACCCGCGTCTACCCCTGGCCCGCCGCCCTCACCGAGGACCGCGACGTGCGCAGCCGGGAGACGGTGCCGACGCCCGTGGAGACGCTGGTGGAGCTGCGGGCCGGCGAGCCCTTCGTCCGCCTGACCACCTCCTTCCTCAACCGCTCCGCCGACCACCGGCTGCGCCTGCACGTGCCGCTGCCCGAGCCCGTCGACGGCTCCGCCTCGGCCGGCCAGTTCGCCGTCACCGCGCGCGGGCTGACCGCCGAGGGCGGCTGGGGCGAGCACCCGCTGCCGACGTTCCCCGCGAGCGAGTTCGTCACCGCCGGACCGGCGACCGTCCTGCTCGACCACTCCGCGGAGTACGAGGTCGTCGGGGACGGCACCGAACTCGCGGTCACCCTGCTGCGCGCGATCGGCTCCATCAGCGTCAACATCCACCCCTACCGCGACGAGCCCGCGGCGAGCGAGATCCCCGCACCCGGCGCCCAGGACCTCGGCCTGCGGATCGAGAACCGGCTGGCCGTGCTGCCGTCGGCCGGCGGCTGGCAGCGGGCCGGGGCGGTCGCGATGGCCGAACTCTTCCGCAACGACGTGCTGGTGGCCCGCGGCACCGCCCCCGCGGGCGGCACGCTGCCCCCGGACACCGCGGGCATCGAGGTCGAGGGCGCCGACGTGTTCGTCTCGTCGATCCGCACGGTCACCCCGGCCGGCGGCCCGGCCGGTACCGAGGTGCGGCTCGTCGCCATGAGCGACACCGGCGCCCACGCCCGGGTGACCGGTGCCTTCACCGAAGCGGCCACCGTGGACCTGCTCGGCCGCCCGCTGGCCGGTCCCGCCGCCGCTCCCGGGGCGCTCGGCCTCGACCTCGGCCCCTGGGAGATCCGCACCGTACTCCTGCGCTGACGCGCCGCCCACCGCACCACGGGGTGCCCGCCGGCCGCGCCGGCCCGGCCGGCGGGCACCCCGGAAGAGCCCCTTTCGAGAAAGAGTCGAGACCCGTGTCCTCCCCGCGAACCACCCACGGCAGCCCGCACGTCGCCGACCCCGCACCCGGCTACGGCGCCCTGCGCCCCGCGCGCTCCTGGCTGCACTCCGACGCCCCCTCCCTCTCGCTCAACGGGCCCTGGCGGTTCCGCCTGTCGCCCACGGCGGCGGTCGCCGAGGACTTCGCGGCCGACGCCTTCGACGACGGCGGCTGGGACACCCTGCCGGTGCCGTCCCACTGGGTCCTCCAGGGCGACGGGGCCTACGGGCGGCCGATCTACACCAACGTGCAGTACCCCTTCCCGATCGACCCGCCGCACGTCCCGGACGAGAACCCGACCGGCGACCACCGCCGCCACTTCGCCCTGCCCGACGGCTGGACGGACGCCGAGCGGATCGTGCTGCGCTTCGACGGCGTCGAGTCGCTGTACCGGGTCTGGGTCAACGGCCGCGAGGTCGGCGGCGCGACGGGCAGCCGGCTCGCCCACGAGTTCGACGTCACCGAGGCCGTCAGGCCGGGTGACAACGTCGTGGCGGTGCGGGTGCACCAGTGGTCGGCGGCCAGCTACGTCGAGGACCAGGACCAGTGGTGGCTGCCGGGCGTCTTCCGTGACGTCACCCTCCACGCCCGCCCCGCCGGCGGCATCGAGGACGTCTGGCTGCGCACCGGCTACCAGGACGGGCACGGGCGGATCGATCCCGAGGTGACCGCCGGCCCGGCGGCCTTCCCCGTCACCCTGCGCGTTCCCGAACTCGGCATCGAGCAGGTCTGGTCGAGCCCGGCGGACGTGGCACCGCTGGCCGCCGGTGCGGTGCTGCCGTGGACGGCCGAGGAGCCGCGGCTGTACGAGGCGACGGTGGCGAGCGCCACCGAGACGGTCACCCTGCGGATCGGCTTCCGCACCGTGGAGATCCGCGGCGACCGGTTCCTCGTCAACGGGCGCCGGGTCGTCTTCCACGGGATGAACCGCCACGAGACCCACCCCGAGCGCGGCCGGGTCTTCGACGAGGAGCATGCCCGTGCCGACCTGGAGCGCATGAAGCGCTTCAACGTCAACGCGATCCGCACCAGCCACTACCCGCCGCACCCGCGCCTGCTCGACCTCGCCGACGAACTCGGCTTCTGGGTGGTCCTGGAGTGCGACCTGGAGACCCACGGCTTCGACGCGGTCGGCTGGACGGGCAACCCCAGCGACGACCCGGCCTGGCGCGATGCCTACCTGGACCGCATCCGCCGCACCGTCGAGCGCGACAAGAACCACCCCAGCATCGTCATGTGGTCGCTCGGCAACGAGGCCGGCACCGGCACCAACCTCGCGGCGATGTCCGCCTGGGTGCACGCCCGCGACGGCGGCCGCCCCGTGCACTACGAGGGCGACCACACCGGCGCCTACACCGACGTCTACTCCCGGATGTACTCCTCCGTGCCGGAGACCGAGCAGATCGGCACCGACGGCTCGCGCGCCCCGCTGCTGAACTGCACCCCCGCGCAGGGTGCCCACCAGCGCACCAAGCCGTTCGTGCTGTGCGAGTACGCGCACGCGATGGGCAACGGCCCCGGCGCGCTCGACCAGTACGAGGCCCTGGTGCACGCCCACCCGCGGCTGCACGGCGGCTTCGTCTGGGAGTGGCGCGACCACGGCATCGCCACCGCCGCCTCCGACGGCACCCCGTACTTCGGGTACGGCGGCGACTTCGGCGAGGTGGTCCACGACGGCAACTTCGTCATGGACGGCATGCTGCTCAGCGACGACGTGCCCACGCCGAGCCTGTACGAGTTCAAGGCCGTCGTGCAGCCGGTGCGCTTCTCCTTCGGCGCCGGCACCGTGGAGATCGCCAACCTGCGGCACTCCGCCGACACCTCCGACCTGCGTTTCCGCTGGCGGGTCGAGCACGACGGCGTCCAGGTCGCCGGGGGCGGCCTGGAGGTGCCGGCGGTGCCCGCCGGGGAGTCGGTGACCGTGCCGCTGCCGGCCGTTCCGGTGGCCGGCGACGCCGAGACCTGGCTGACGGTCGAGGCGGTACTGGCCGCCGCGACCGCCTGGGCCGAGGCGGGCCACGAGGTCGCCACCGCCCAGCAGGACCGCTCGGTGCCCCGCCCCGCGCCCACCGCGCGGACGCGCGGCGACTGGCGTCCTGCCGAGGGCACCCTCACCCTCGGCATCGCCGAGTTCGCCGCCGGATCGCTGGTGCGGCTGGCCGGACGGCCCGTCACCGGCCCGGCGCTGGAGCTGTTCCGGGCCCCCACCGACAACGACGAGGGCACGTCCGGTGCGGTCGAGGAGAGCGACGCGAGCGTCGCCGGGATCTCCAACGCCGCGCTGTGGCGGCGCGACGGCCTCGACCGGCTGACGACCCGCCGGATATCGGTGGAGTGCGCCGACGGCGCGCTGCGCACCGTCGACCGCGTCTCGGCCGCCAACTCCGGCCTGTGGGTGACCGTGGAGTCCACCTGGTCGCTGGAGGACGGCGAGCTGGAACTGCGGGTGGAGACCGCCCCCTCGCGCGGCTGGTCCACGGTGTGGCCGCGGATCGGTGTCCGCTTCGAACTGCCGGACGCGGGCGCGCCGGTGGACGGCGCGGAGTGGTTCGGCGCCGGCCCGCTGGAGTCCTACCCGGACAGCATGGCGGCGGCCCGCGTCGGCCGGTTCGCCGCGGGCGTCGGGGAGTTGTCCGTGGACTACGCCCGGCCGCAGGAGACCGGACACCGCTCGCAGGTGCGGGAGTTGACGCTGACCAGCGCGGGCACGGGCGTGCTGCGGGTGACGGCCTGCCCCGACGGGCGCGGCCGGCGGCCCGGGTTCAGCCTGGGCCGGCACACTCCGCAGCAGATCGCCGGCGCCGCCCACCCGTTCGAGCTGCCGGTGTCCGCGGCCGGGCACCTCATCATCGACGCGGCCCAGCACGGACTCGGCTCGCGGGCCTGCGGGCCCGACGTGTGGCCGCCGTTCGCGCTGCGTCCCGAGGCCCGCACCATCAGGCTGCGGCTGCGGGCGGGCTGACGCGTGACCGGCCCGCGGTCCTTCCGTACGCGGCGCGGCATCCGATGCCGCGCCGCGTACGGCGCGGGTCCGCCGCGCCGTCCCGGCGGCGGACGGCGGCCGGGACCGGGGCGCGGGGGATGCCCCGCGCCCGGTGCGGCGGCCCGGGAACCGCACGCGGCCTGGGCCGCGCCGGGACGGCTCGCGACCGCGACGGGAGGCAGTCGCCGCGGCCGCGAGTGCGGTGGCGGGCCGTCAGCCCACGTCGGCCACCCGGACCGGGCGGCCCTCCAGGCGCGAGCGCGTGGCGGCCTCCGCGATCGCCAGGGCCGCGCGGGCGTCCTGCCCGGTGCAGGGGCTCGGCCGGGTGCCGGCGACCACCTCGGTGAAGGCGGCCAACTCGGCCCGGTAGGCGTCCCGGAACCGCTCCATGAAGCCGCCGTAGGGGGCTCCCGCGGGCCAGGAACCGCCCTCGGCGGAAGTCAGCGGGCTCTGGTCGGTCAGGCCCGCGGCCAGGGTGCCCTCGGAGCCGCAGACCTCCAGGCGCACGTCGTAGCCAGCGCCGTTGTAGCGGGTGGCGGTGCAGGTGGCCAGGGTGCCGTCGTCGAACGTGAGCAGGCTGACGGCGGTGTCGACGTCCCCGGCGGCGGCGAAGAAGTCCTCGCCGCGGTTGGCGCCGGTGGCGTAGACCTCGGTGACCTCGCGCCCGGTGACCCAGCGGACGATGTCGAAGTCGTGCACCGAGCAGTCGCGGAAGATGCCGCCGGAGGCCGGGATGTAGCCCGGGTGCGGCGGGGCGGGGTCGGCGGTGACGGCGCGCAGCGTGTGCGTCCAGCCGAGCCGCCCGTCCGCGACGGCCTCGCGCAGTGCCTGGTACCCGGCGTCGAAGCGGCGCTGGAAGCCTATGTGGAGCGGGACTTCGGTCTCGTCCAGCGCGGCGAGCACCGCGTCGGTCTCGGCGAGGGTGCCGGACACCGGCTTCTCGCAGAAGGTCGCCAGGCCCGCCTTGCGGGCGGCCAGGATCAGCTCGGCGTGGAAGGCGGTGGGCGCGGCGATCACCACGCCGTCCAGGTCCGCGCCGAACAGGCCGTCCAGGTCGCCGGCGTACTGCGCGCCCACCCGGTCGGCCACGGTACGGGCGGAGCGTTCGTCGGCGTCGTGCACCACGAGGCCGGTCACGGCGTCCAGGCCGGCGAGAGTGGCGGCATGGAAGGCGCCGATGCGGCCCGTGCCGATGAGTCCGATGCGCATGTGCGGGTGCCTTTCGAGCGGAGCGCGGGAAGCGGCCTCTTGCTTTCTACTCTTCGATGGATGACAAGGCAAGAGTTTGTTATGACATATGGACGTACAGAGATTACGCTGCCTGATGAGTCATACTGGGGTGCGTCGGCAGAAGTCTCCAGGAGGGGTGCACGTGGAGTCGCTCGCGCAGCAGATCACCATCGACCGCAGCAGCCCGGTCCCGCTGTACTTCCAGTTCGCCCAGCAGCTGCAGCACCTCATCGAGTCCGGGGTGCTGCCGCCCGGCACCCGGCTGAGCAACGAGGTCGCGATGGCCGATCAGTTCGGGCTCTCCCGCCCGACGATGCGTCAGGCCATGCAGCACCTCGTCGACAAGGGCCTGCTGGCCCGCAAGCGCGGCGTCGGCACCCAGGTGGTGGCGAACCGCATCCGCCGCCAGCTGGAGTTCACCAGCCTCTACGAGGACCTGGCCCGCGACCGCCGGCACCCGGCCACCGAACTGCTCTCCATGGCGACGGTCCCCGCCGGGCCCGAGGTCGCCGCCGCCCTCCATGTCGAGGAGGGTGCCGAGGTGGTGGCGCTGGAGCGGCTGCGGCTGGCCGACGGCGAGCCGATAGCGCTGCTGCACAACCACCTGCCGGCCGGCCTGGTCGACCTCACCCCGAAGGCGCTGGCGGGTGCCGGGCTCTACCAGTTGCTGCGCCGCGCGGGCGTCGTGCTCAGTACCGCGGAGCAGGTCATCGGCGCCCGCCGGGCGACCGCGGCCGAGGCGCGGCTGCTGGACGAGAGCCGCGGGGCCACCCTGCTGACCATGGTCCGTACCGCGCGCGACGCCACGGACCGGCCGGTGGAGTACGGCTCGCACGTCTACCGCGCCTCGCGCTACGCGTTCGAGATGACGGTCGCCGCGCACTGATCCGCGGTCAGCGGCCGTCCTGCCCGCTGATTGCCTGCCTGAAGGTCCGAATGTCAGGACAAACTATTGACAGGGTGTCGGCTTCGGAGGCAGGCTCGGTGCACACGCTCGGGCCGTGCGCCCGGGTGAGGGGTGCGGGTCGCCGCACCTCGCCGTACGCGGCGGCACCACGCCCCACGGACACCTACCGGGAAGAAGGACGCGCCATGCGGAACACGTCGGCCGGCCAGCACGGCCGCACCGCCGGGCCGGACGCCGGCCGGGCGAACGGAGCCCGGTCATGACCGCCCCCCTCGCCGAGCGGATCGCCGGCGCACCGATCTCCTGGGGCGTGTGCGAGGTCCCCGGCTGGGGCCACCAGCTCGGCCCGGGCACCGTCCTGCCCCAGATGCGGGAACTCGGCCTGGCCGCGACGGAGTTCGGCCCCGACGGCTTCCTGCCCGACGCCCCCGCCGCCAAGGCCGCCGTCCTGGCCGCCCACGGCCTGCGCGCCGTCGGCCAGTTCGTCCCCGTCGTCCTGCACGACCCCGCCCACGATCCGCTGCCCGAGGTCGAGGCCGCGATCGCCGGCCTGGTCGCCGCCGACGCGGGCACCGTGGTCGTCGCCGCCGCGACCGGCACCGACGGCTACGACGCCCGCCCGGTCCTGGACGACGCCGGCTGGGCCCGCCTGCTGACCAACCTCGACCGGATCGCCGCCGCGGCCGCGGCCGCCGGGCTCACCGCCACCCTCCACCCGCACGTCGGCACCATGGTCGAGTCCGGCGTGGAGACGCAGCGGGTCCTGGACGGCAGCGGCATCGGGCTCTGCCTGGACACCGGCCACCTGCTCATCGGCGGCGGCGACCCCGTCGCGCTGGCCGCGACCCACCCGCACCGCATCGCCCACGTCCACCTGAAGGACGTCCGCCGCGCCCTGGCCGACCGGGTCCGCTCCGGTGAGACGGCCTACACCGCGGCCGTCGCCGAGGGCATGTACGTGCCGCTCGGCGCCGGCGACGTCGACATCGCCGCCATCGTCCGCGTGCTGGAGGGCGCCGGCTACGCCGGCTGGTACGTCCTGGAACAGGACACCGTGCTCCACGCGGCCCCCGGCGAGCCCGGCGGCGCCGACCCGCGCGACGACGTCCGGGCCTCGGTGGCCCACCTGCTCGCCGTGGCCGCCGGGACCCCGGACGCGCCCGCCCCGGCGAGGGACTGACGGTGGCCCACGACCTCGTCACCCTCGGCCGTACCGGCGTCGACATCTACCCCCTCGACCACGGCGTCGGTCTGGAGGAGGTGCGCACCTTCCAGAAGTTCCTGGGCGGCAGCGCCACCAACGTCGCCGTGGCCGCGGCCCGCCACGGCCGTGACGCCGCCCTCATCACCCGCACCGGCGCCGACCCGTTCGGCCGCTACGTGCGCGCCGAGGCGGCCCGGCTCGGCGTCGACCCCGCCTACATCGGCGCGATCACCGACCCGGACGGCCCGCCCACCCCGGTCACCTTCTGCGAGGTCTTCCCGCCGGACGACTTCCCGCTCTACTTCTACCGCTACGGCACCGCGCCCGACCTGATGATCGAGCCCGGCGACCTGCCGCTGGACGCCGTCCGCGAGACGGCCGTCTTCTGGGCCACCGTCACCGGCCTGTCCGCGCAGCCCAGCCGCGCCGCCCACTTCGCCGCCTGGCAGGCGCGCGGCCGGCGGGCCACCACCGTCCTCGACCTGGACTACCGGCCGATGTTCTGGACGGACGCCGAAGAGGCGCGCGAGCAGGTGAGCCGGGCGCTGGAGCACGTCACCGTCGCCGTCGGCAACCGCGAGGAGTGCGAGGTCGCCGTGGGCGAGCGTGACCCGCAGCGCGCCGCCGACGCCCTGCTGGAACGCGGCCTGGACCTCGCCGTCGTCAAGCAGGGCCCCAGGGGCGTCCTCGCCGCCACCCGGGACGAACGCGTCGAGGTCGCCCCGTTCCCCGTCCAGGTCGTCAACGGCCTCGGTGCCGGCGACGCGTTCGGCGGCGCACTCGTCCACGGCCTGCTCGCCGGCTGGGAACTGCGCCGTGTCATCGAGTTCGCCAACGTGGCCGGCGCCCTGGTCGCCGCCCGCCTCGAATGCTCCACCGCCATGCCCACGACCGCCGAGGTGGAGGCCGCGCTGGCCTCCGGGGCGCGCCCTTCCGGGAGGACGGCCTGATGGACGCCCCACAGCTGACCGAGATCCGGGCCCGCGAGCCCGAACGCATCGGCCGCGCCTGGCAGAAGCGGGCCCGCCGGCCGCTGCTGGGGGACGACGGCCGTCTGCTGATCGTCGCCGCCGACCACCCCGCCCGCGGCGCCCTCGGCGTGCGCGGCGACGGGCGGGCCATGGCCAGCCGCACCGACCTGCTGGACCGCCTGGCCACCGCGCTCGCACGGCCCGGCGTGGACGGCGTGCTCAGCACCCCCGACCTGCTGGACGACCTGCTGCTGATGGGCGCCCTGGAGGACAAGGTCGTCATCGGCTCGATGAACCGCGGCGGACTGCAGGGCGCCGCCTTCGAGTTCGACGACCGCTTCACCGCGTACACCCCGCAGGCCATCGCGGAGCAGGGCCTCGACGGCGGCAAGACCCTCACCCGGATCTGCCTCGGCGACCCTGCCACGGCCGCCACGCTGGAGTCGACCGCGGCGGCCGTCACGGGACTCGCCGGCCGCGGCCTGATGGCGATGATCGAGCCGTTCCTGTCGGTCCGCGAGGCCGGCCGGTCCCGCAACCTGCTCGACCCGGACAGCGTCATCACCTCGATCCACGTGGCGAGCGGACTCGGCGCGACCAGCGCCTACACCTGGCTCAAACTGCCGGTCGTCGACGACCTGGAACGGGTCCTGGACGCCACCACGATGCCCACCCTCCTGCTCGGCGGCGACCCCCAGGGCGACCCGCTCGACACCTACGCCTCCTGGGGCGCCGCCCTGCGCATCCCCCAGGTGCGCGGCCTGGTCGTCGGGCGCGCCCTGCTGTACCCGCCGGACGGCGACGTGGCCGCCGCCGTGGACATCGCGGCCGACCTCACCCATGGGAGCAGCAGGTGACCGACGACCCCCGCTGGGTCCTGCCGCACGGCACCGCCGGTGCCGGCGGCTGGGACCTCGCCGTCACCGACGCCCACCCCGGCTGGCAGCACACCAGCCTGCACACCGCCCGGCTGGCCGGTGACGAGACCCGCACCCTCGCCGCGGACGCCTTCGAGCACCTGGTCGTCCCGCTGTCCGGCGCCGTGCACGTCACCGCCGAGACGGCCGGCGGACAGGCCCACCGGATCGGGCTCGACGGGCGGGCGGACGTCTTCGCCGGACCCACCGACGTCGCATACGTACCCGCCGGTGCGCGCCTCACCCTCCGCGCGGCCGGCGGCGCCCCCGCGCGCGTGGCCGTCGCCGGCGCCCTCGCACCGGGCAGCACCGGCCGCGCCGTCCACCGCGTCCCCGCCGCGGCCGTGCCCGTCGAGCGGCGCGGCGCCGGCGGCGCCTCGCGCGAGGTCCGCAACTTCGGCACGCCCGCGGTGCTCGACGCCGAGTCCGTCATCGCCTGCGAGGTCGTCACCCCGGCCGGCAACTGGAGCTCCTGGCCGCCCCACAAGCACGACGCGGAACGCCCGGGCGAGGAGACCGCCCTGGAGGAGATCTACTACTTCGAGACCCAGGGCACCGACGCGCGCTGCACCGACCCGGTCGGCTACCAGCGGGTCTACGCCTCCCGCGCGGACCGGCCGATCGACGTGCTCGCCGAGGTGCGCACCGGCGACGCCGTGCTCGTGCCGCACGGCTGGCACGGGCCCTCGATGGCCGCGGCCGACGCCCACCTCTACTACCTCAACGTCATGGCCGGCCCCGGTCCCGAACGGGCCTGGCTGATCTGCGACGACCCCGCTCACGCCTGGGTCCGCGAGACCTGGCCGGACCAGCCGTTCGACCCCCGGCTGCCGCTCGCCGACCCGGCGGGAACGCGGCCCGGACCGGCCGCGGCCCCGGCGACGAAGGAGACCGAATGAGCACGCAGC
Source organism: Actinacidiphila rubida (assembly GCF_900110255.1). Lineage (GTDB taxonomy): Bacteria > Actinomycetota > Actinomycetes > Streptomycetales > Streptomycetaceae > Actinacidiphila > Actinacidiphila rubida. Next base: position 283,688 of record NZ_FODD01000002.1, on the reverse strand, counting down.
AGGCCGCGACGGTGCGGCTCACGGTGGCCCAGGCGACGGCCCGGTTCCTGGCCGCCCAGTGGTCGGAACGGGACGGCGAACGCCACCGGTTCTTCGCCGGAGTCTTCGGGATCTTCGGCCACGGCAACGTGGCCGGCTTCGGGCAGGCACTGCTCCAGCTCGAGCAGGAGAGCCTGGCCGCGGCCGGACACTCACCGCTGCCGTACGTCCTCGCCCGCAACGAGCAGGCGATGGTGCACACCTCCGTCGCCTACTCCCGCCAGCGGGACCGGCTGCAGGCCTGGGCGTGCACCGCCTCCATCGGGCCCGGCTCCACCAACATGCTCACCGGCGCGGCCCTGGCCACCGTCAACCGCATCCCGGTGCTGCTGCTCCCCTCGGACACCTTCGCCACCCGCGTGAGCGCCCCCGTCCTCCAGGAGCTGGAGCAGCCGCACGCGGCCGACCTCAGCGTCAACGACGCCTTCCGCCCCCTGTCGCGGTTCTTCGACCGGGTGAGCCGGCCCGAGCAGCTGCCGGGCGCGCTGCTGGGCGCCATGCGGGTGCTCACCGACCCCGCCGAGACCGGCGCCGCCACGATCTCGCTGCCGCAGGACGTGCAGGCCGAGGCGCACGACTGGCCGGTGGAGCTGTTCGCCCCCCGCACCTGGCACATCGCCCGCCCGCCCGCCGAGACCGCCCGCGTCCAGGACGCGGCGGACCTGGTGCGCGCCGCCCGGCGCCCGATGCTCGTGGCGGGCGGCGGCGTCCACTACTCCGGCGCCGAGGACGCGCTGCGGGCCTTCGCCGAGGCGACCGGCATCCCCGTCGGCGAGACGCAGGCCGGCAAGGGCTCCCTGCCGCACGGCCATCCGCGCCTGATGGGCGCGGTCGGTTCCACCGGGACCACCGCGGCCAACGCCCTGGCCCGCGAGGCCGATCTCGTCATCGGCGTCGGCACCCGCTGGAGCGACTTCACCACCGCGTCCCGCACGGCCTTCCAGCAGCCGGGCGTGCGGTTCGTCAACATCAACGTGGCCGCCTTCGACGCGGGCAAGCAGGCGGGTCTGGCACTCGTGGCCGACGCCCGCGAGGCCCTGACCGCGCTGACCGCGGCCCTGGCCGGCCACCGCGTGCCGGAGGACCACGAGCAGGAGCAGACGCGGCTGCGGACCGAGTGGGACGCGGTCGTGGAGGCGGCGTACCACCCGGACGCCTCCGTCACCGACCGCCTCGCCGAGGGCGTCCTCACCCAGTCCGCCGTGCTGGGCTGCGTCAACGAGCTGTCCGACCCGCGCGACGTCGTGCTGTGCGCGGCCGGCTCGATGCCCGGCGACCTGCACAAGCTGTGGCGGGTCCGGGACCGCAAGGGCTACCACGTGGAGTACGGCTACTCCTGCATGGGCTACGAGATCCCCGGCGCGATCGGTGCCCGGCTCGCCGACGGCACCCGCGACGTGTTCGCGATGGTCGGCGACGGCGGCTACCTGATGATGCCGACGGAACTCGCCACCGCCGTCCAGGAACGCGTCAAGATCGTCGTCGTCCTGGTGCAGAACAACGGCTTCCACTCCATCGGTTCGCTCTCGGAGTCCCTGGGCTCCCAGCGGTTCGGCACGCAGTACCGCTACCGCGGCGCCGGCGGCCGCCTCGACGGGCCCCACCTGCCGACCGACCTCGCCGCCAACGCCCGCAGCCTGGGCGCGCACGTGATCGAGGTGCACTCCCGCGACGAGCTGGCGGCCGCCGTCGCCGAGGCGAAGGCGTGGCCGGCCGACGGCGGACCCGTCGTCATCCACGTCGAGACCGACCCGCTGGTGCCCGCGCCCGACAGTGCGAGCTGGTGGGACGTCCCGGTCAGCCAGACCGCCACCCTCACGTCCACCCGGGCCGCGCACGAGGAGTACGTCCGGCACAAGGCCGCCCAGCGCCCGTACCTCGCCCCCGCACAGCCGGCGGGCGAGGGGGAGCGTACCCCACCGCACGAAGGGAAGGCCGCCGGGCACTGACCCGGCGCTCCGTCCCGTCCGCACCACCATCGAAGGAGCCTGCCGTGAGCGAGCCGCGGCGCATCACCCACCTCATCGACGGCCGTCCGTGGGAGGGCACCGCCGAACGCACCGCCCCGGTCCACAACCCGGCCACCGGGGAGCTGACCGGCGTGGTGGACCTCGCCTCGGCCGCACTCGCCGGCGCCGCGGTCACCTCCGCGAAGGCGGCCTGGCAGCAGTGGCGCGAGGTGTCGCTCGCCAGGCGGTCGCAGGTGCTCTTCGCCTTCCGTGAACTCCTGCACGCCCGCAGGGCGGAGATCGCCGCCCTCGTCACCGCCGAACACGGCAAGGTCCTCTCCGACGCACTCGGCGAGGTCACCCGGGGCCTGGAGGTGGCGGAGTTCGCCTGCGGCATCCCGCACCTGCTCAAGGGCGGCTTCACCGAGAACGCCTCCACCGCCGTCGACGTCCACTCGATGCGGCAGCCGCTCGGTGTGGTCGCGGTCGTCTCGCCGTTCAACTTCCCCGTGATGGTGCCGATGTGGTTCGTCCCCCTCGCGCTCGCCTGCGGCAACGCGGTGGTGCTCAAGCCCAGTGAGAAGGACCCCGGCGCGACGCTCGCGATGGCCGCGCTGTGGAAGGAGGCCGGGCTGCCCGACGGCGTGCTCCAGGTCGTCAACGGCGACAAGGAGGCGGTCGACGCCCTGCTCACCCATAGGGACGTCGCGGCCGTGTCCTTCGTCGGATCCACGCCGGTCGCCCGGTACGTGTACGAGACGGGGACCCGGCACGGCAAGCGGGTCCAGGCGCTCGGCGGCGCCAAGAACCACATGCTGGTGCTGCCCGACGCGGACCTCGACCTGGCCGCCGACGCCGCCGTCAACGCCGGGTTCGGGTCGGCCGGCGAGCGCTGCATGGCCATCTCGGTGCTGGTCGCCGTCGAGCCCGTCGCCGACGCCCTCGTCGCCCGGATCGCCGAGCGGATGCGCCGGCTGCGCACCGGCGACGGCACCCGGAACTGCGACATGGGCCCGCTGGTGACCCGTCAGCACCGGGACAGGGTCGCCTCCTACGTCGACGCCGGCACGAAGGCCGGGGCACGGCTCGTCGTGGACGGCACGAAGGACGAGTTCGACGCGGACGGCGACGGCTTCTTCCTGGGGCCCACGCTCTTCGACGACGTCACGCCCGACATGCCCGTCTACACCGACGAGATCTTCGGGCCCGTCCTGTCGGTGGTGCGCGTCGCCTCCTACGACGAGGGGCTGGCGCTCATCAACGCCAACCCCTACGGCAACGGCACGGCGATCTTCACCAACGACGGGGGCGCCGCACGGCGCTTCCAGCACGAGGTCGAGGTCGGCATGGTCGGCGTCAACGTGCCCATCCCGGTACCCGTCTCCTACTTCTCCTTCGGCGGCTGGAAGAACAGCCTCTTCGGCGACACCCACGCCCACGGCACGGAAGGCGTCCACTTCTTCACCCGCGGCAAGGTCGTCACCTCCCGCTGGCCCGCCCCCGGCCACGGCGGCCTCAACCTGGGCTTCCCGCAGAACGTGTGACGGCCGCGCCGGCACCGCCTGGTACGGCACCGTCACGCGGCGTACGCGTGCGGCGGCCCGTCGCGCTGATCGCGACGGGCCGCCCCACACTGCTGACCGTGCCGGTCAGTCGCCCAGCACGTCCTTGGCGGCGTCCTTGATCTTCTCGCCCGCCTCTCGGGCATCACCCTTGGCCTGGTCCGCCCGCCCCTCGGCTTCCAGGCGCTCGTTGCCGACCGCGTGGCCGGCGGTCTCCTTCGCCTTCCCCTTGACCTGGTCGGTCTTGGCATGGGCCTTGTCGCTGGCGCTCATCAGGCAACTCCTTGATCTTCCGGCTGAGGACACCCGCTCACGGAGGGCCGTCCCTGCTCCACGACGCCTGTCCGCAAGCGGGCCGGGTAATCCCGTCCACTTGTTCAGACGCACACGCCGCTCGATCCTCACGCCTCATCTCCTGCGGAGGCTCGGCTCCGGATCGAGCGAGGACCCCGTGCCGGGCGGCCCTACGATGGCGGTGAGAGCCGGATGCCGGTCCGGCGAGGAGCGGAACGGGGGGACATGGAATCCGCGGGGCTGCCGGAGATTCTGGCTGAATGGACGGACTTCGACCAGGCCGGATACCGGCTGGGCAGGTTCCTCGGGGCGATCCCGCCCGATCGCGGTTTCGGATCCATGAAGGGCCACTTCTGGATCGACGGATTCCCGCTCGGCATCATGGTGGACGAGATCCTGGAGAGCATGGTCAAGGCGGGCGTCCTGCTGAAGAACGACGACATCCAGTACCGCTGGAACCCCGATCCGCCGGACCTCGACGAGCCTCTCGACGGCGAGCTCCTCGACGGCGAACCCCCGCTGCGGGCCTGATCGCAGCCGCCCGGCCGGCGGCACGTTCACGTCAGCACCGTCCGGCGCGACTCAACGCTGCGCCCACTGCTCCTTCGTGAGTTCGTACCGCACGCCCCCGTGCTCGGAGCCCTCGACCTGCTCCATGTCCGGGGGAGTGGGGAGGGTGCCCACGAGGGTCATGCCCAGCTTTTCCATGACCTTGCGCGAGCCGTCGTTCACGGTCATCGTCTCGCCCCAGACCAGGCGCACGCCGAGGCCGGTGAACCCCTTGTGCAGCAGGGCCTTCGAGCCTTCGGTGGCGTAGCCCCTGCCCCAGGACGACTGCCGCAGCCGGTAACCGAGTTCGGCCTCCTCCCGGGGGCCGTCCGTTTCGGGACGCAGGCAGAACCACCCGATGAACGCTCCGCCGTCCCGCTCGTACGCGGCGAACAGCCCGAGCTCGCCGTCCCACCGCTCGTAACCGGCGATGATGTACGGCAGGTGGCCTTCGCGGACGATCTCCGGGGCGGTCGCCTCGCCCCCGGTCAGGTAGCGCATCACCGCCGGGTCGCTGTCCAGCTCGATCAGCAGGTCCGCGTCGTCGGCCGTGAAGCGGCGCAGGGTCAGGCGCTCGGTCTCCAGATACGTGTCCATCCCGCGGATCATGCCGGACGCAGCGGAGTGCGGACAACGGGTTTGTCAGGTCAGGGCCCGTACGGCAGGCGGCGGCCGGCCGGCGCGGACCGATCGGGTGACGCGCGGCGGGTGTCGGCCCGCGTGCCCAGGCCGTCCCGGGGCGGGTGGATAGGTTGCGGGGACCGGCCGGACGCGGCGCGGACGAAGCCGCCGTCCGCGGTCCGCGGCCGCATCGCAGCAGGGAGGGCCCCGACCGGCATGGACGTTCTCTTCATCACGAGCGTGGCAGCGGTCGTCGCCGACCCGCCGCTGAGCCGCGCGCTGTTCATCGACGCGCTCGGCCTCCCGCTGGAAGGGGAGGGCGACGGCTACTACTCCAGCGGGAACGTCCCCGGCAGCAGGCACTTCGGCCTGTGGCCGCTGTCGGAGGCGGCGCAGGCGTGCTTCGGCACGGCCGAGTGGCCCGCCGACCGGGTGGTGCCGCAGGCGTCGATCGAGTTCGAGGTGGCGAGCCCGGAGGCCGTCGCGGCGGCCGGTGACGAACTGAGCGGAGCGGGCTTCGCGTTGGTGCACGCGGCGCGTACCGAGCCGTGGGGCCAGACGGTGGCCCGGCTCCTCACGGCGGACGGCCTGATCGTGGGCATCTCCTACGCCCCCGTGCTGCACGACGTGCCGGAGGACCGGTCCTCCGGGTGAGCCCGGCCGGGGCTCGGTGGGACCGACGGGCCCGGCGGACGGCCCGTCAGATGAGGCCGGCGCGCATCGCCCACGAGACGGCGTGCGCCCGGTTGCGGACCCTGAGCCGCTTCATGAGGGCCTGCAGGACGTTCTTGATGGTCCGCTCCGAGTAGCTCAGCTTCGCCGCGATCTCCGCCGTCCTGGCGCCGTCCGAGATCATCCTGAGGATCTCGATGTCGCGGTGCGAGAGACCGTGCGACTGGGGCCCGGTGGAGTTCACCTGCTTGACGTGCTCGGCCAGCAGCCTGATCGCCGAGGTGGGCAGCACGCAGTCGCCGGGGTGGCAGACCGCTTCGACGATCCGCTCGTACGTGCTGTCCGGGCGCAGCAGCAGGTGCGTCAGGCCCAGCTCGACGGCGCGGACCAGCTCCCGCTCGCTGATCTCGTTGACCACCAGCACCACGCGCCGGCCGCGGTTGCGGTTGACGGTCGCGGCGTTGCGGAGCAGCGTCAGGGTGCTCTCGGTGATGCGCGTGGTGAGGAGGAGCAGGACGTCGGCGCTCGGCAGGTCGTCGATCGGGCTGAGGCGCAACCCGTCGACTCGGCTGAGGTAGGCGTCCGTGCCTTCTTTGACGATGGGATCGTCAGCGATGACGACGACCGTGGGTTGAGGCATGGCTTCTCCAAGTCGGGCGTAGGTGCTGGCCGGCGCCTGGCGGCGGTTCGTCCTCCAGGGCTCGGTACGCGGCCGGTCCGGTGTGAGTACCGGCTCCGCGCGCCGCCCCCGGGGCGTCGTCGTGCTTCCCGGGCGGCGGTTCGGTGGTGCGTGCCGCGGTCGCTCGCGCTGTGGCGCGTCGTCGCGTGGTGCGCTGTGCTGTTCCGGCGGCTGCGATCCGGCGGGCGTTCCCGCGGCCGGATCCGTCGGGCGTTCCGGCGGCCGGGACCCTTCCGGTGGCGCCGCGTCCGCGGCGGTCGCCCGGGCGGTCGTGCGTGCCAGGGGCCACTGGGCCGGCGGGATCCCTCGCGCCGGGCCTACGAACCGGTGGAGGTCGGGCCCTTGCCCTCGGCCAGTGCGTGGTGGGCGGGGGAGGAGGCCGGCGCGTGTCCCGCCGTGCCGGTGGCCGTGAGCCCGAAGGCCAGCACCGCGACGATGATTCCGGCCAGTCCTGCCAGCTTGCGTCCCATGGCGGTTGCCTTTCGCGTGGTGGTCGCTGTTGACACCACTGATGCTGGACACCGCCTTTCCCGATGGGTTCCCGCCGCGTTACCGGCTGCCAGTACGGCGGCGGGAACGGCGCGGAGCCGGGTGAGTTCGGGGGGAACGACGTCCCCCGTACTCACCCGGCGCCCGCACGTTCAGACACACTCCTCCAGCCGGGGCCACGCGGGATCGACGCCCGCCACCGGCAGGCGGGACTGGCTGAGTTCCGCCTCCGACGCGGGCAGGCCCATGGCCTGGCGGAACCCGGCGACCTGGATGGCCCGCGGCGGGCAGCCCTCCAGGTACACCCCGGCCTCGCGGTGCTCGTAGGTCGCGTTGCCGACGAGCACCACCGCGCCTCGCAGTGCCGGAAGTTCCGTCCTGGGGCCGGAGATGATCGTCATCTCCCCTTCGTACGCCAGCAGTTCGGACCGAAGGCGGCCCAGTGCCGCGGCGATCCAGCGCCGGCAGTCCGGGCAGGCGGTCTCCGCGTGGACGTGGATGCCCGCCCGCGGCGGAGTCAGGTCCACCGGACCCCGTTCGATCCGGAAGGAGACGTCGGCGAGTTCCTCCCCGCGGATCGCGAGGGACCCCAGGTCCGCCGGGCCGAGTCCCCGCCTCCCGGCGTCCTGGAGGTAGGCCAGTTCCGACGGGTCGATCCCGGCCATGGCCGCCGTCACCGTGTCCAGGGCCACCGCGTTGCGCGAGGCGGCCACCACGCCGACCCTCCTGCTCCGGCCGGCCATCGGGTAGTTGCCCTCGATGACCGTCGTCGCGTCGCTGACCACCAGGTGCTGCGGCCGCAGCAGATTGAGGTCCACGATGCTCTCCTCCACGCCTGCCATGTGCACGATGCGGGTGGTGAATCCCGGCAGCAGCCCGACGAGGTTCTTCATGGCGTTGGTGAAGACCACGCTGGAATGCGTGCGCAACTGCGGTGCCCCGACGAAGAGATCGCAGTCCGTGACGAGGTCGGGGACCGCGATCGGCACCCGCAGCGACGTCGCCGCGGGGATCTGCACGATCCGCAGCGGCCGGTCGTCGAAGCTGACGACCTCGGCGTACCGGTGGACCGGGCTGTCCCGGAGGATCTCCAGGAGCGCCCTGGTCCGTTCCGCGACGAACACCCGTGCACCGCGCGCCGCCGCGCGCCGGGCCAGCGCCACCAGCAGGTCGGCGTTGGTGTGGAAGTCCCGTTGGCGCTGGAACATGTTGGGTTTGATGACGACCCGGTCGCCCCGCCCGAGCGCGTCGAGCGGGTCGCCGACGAGCCCCAGCACCTCCTCGACCGCACGGTCGACCGCGAGCGCCGTCGGCGCGGCGGAGCGGGCGAGCGCCACCGCGGTGGCGTCCGGGCCGTCGTGGCCGGTGGGGCCGGGCGTCACAGCGGCCAGTCCTCGATGACCACCGCGCGCACCGGCGCGGCCTCGACACCGGCGATCTTGATCGGCAGTGCCATCAACTGGGCCACGGGCCCCGAGATCCGGTCGAGGTTCTGGATGTTCTCCAGGATCGGGATCCCCGCTTCGAGCAGCCGCCGGTGGACCTGGCCGCTGCGGTCGTCCGGGCGCTCGGTGATGCAGTCCAGCCCGACGAGCACCGCCCCGTGCTCCACCGCCCAGTCGGCGGCCGAGACCGTGAGGTACGGGGGGTTGTCCCAGTAGTCCGCGCGCCCCAGGTACCGGAGGGGGTGGTCGGTCCTGATCAGCAGCCGGTCGCCCGGCTGCCACACGCCCTCCAGCGCCTTGTCGAGGTCCTCCCCGGTGACCGGGTCCAGATCGCCCTTGTGGGACAGGTCGGCGATGCAGACCCGGCCGGCGAACGTCTCCAGTGGGACCTCGTCGATCTTCTCCCGGTCGGCGAAGAAATGGAATCCGGACTCGACGTGCGTTCCGTTGTGCGGGAAGAGGCTCAGATCGGAAAAGGTCCGTCCACCCTGCGCGGGATCGGTGGCCGGCGTCATGGCGCGGCGCACCCCGAATTCCGGATACCAGGGAGCGTCGTAGGACGGCATCCCGTCGTACCATCCCTGGCTGATGTCGATCATCTTCATCGTCGGCCTCCGTGCTCTCGTCCTTACGGCCGCCGCGGTTCCGGCGGTGCATCAATATCATGGGCCGGAAACCCCGTTCTGCCTCTCGTCCCTTTGTGGCCATGGCCCCATGGGGAGAGCGGCCGGCCATCGGCGGCAAAAGGTGCACACCGGGGGAAGCCGACCGCGGGCGATTCCATGCCAGCCGGGCATCGTGCCTGGTGGAAGGCGGTTTCACGACCGTCGGCCGAGCAGTGGGGGCGGCCGGCGGGCGGGGCTAGGTGGAGGCCGCTGCGGCGTGGCAGCATCCTTCTCGTCACCGAACGGGAAGCTCCGTCCGGCGGTGACCGAACCGCGGGCCACCGGGCCGGCGCATCCCCACGGGGCGCACGAAAGGCGCCCCCAGGCGTCCTGTTCCTCCTTCTCTTCGTTCTCCCTCTTTCGCTCTTCTTGCGAAGTCCCCGAATTCCCCGCTGCCCCACCGTGAGAGCCGGCGCGGCCGATCCTGAGGCGCGCCCCGGTTTTCCGCAACGCGCCCCAGTGCCCGCATGGTGCGGGAATCATCCCCGACCGCGGCGTCCCGCCAGGGAAATGCGCGGCCACACGACACCCAGGGAAGGCACCAAATGATCGCTGTCATGAGCAAGGACGCGACGCCCCACCAGATCGCGCACGTGCAGGCCCTGCTCCGGCAGAGCGGACTCGACCCGGTGATCGGCGAGTTCGAGGGCGCCACGCTGGTGATCACCGAGAACGAGGCCCCCGGCGCGGCGGGCGTCCTGGAGACCGCCACCGGTGTGGAACGGGTGGTCGACGGCCAGGGAGCCCAGCAGCTGACCAGCCGTGACTTCCGTTCCGCCGACTCCCGGGTGGCGGTCGGCGGTCCGGACGGGGCCGTCCTCGGCGGCGACGGCTTCGTGGTGATCGCGGGCCCCTGCGCCGTGGAGAGCCAGGACCAGATGACGGGGGTCGTGGACGCGGTGGTGGCCGCGGGGGCGGCCATGCTGCGGGGCGGCGCCTTCAAGCCCCGCACCTCTCCCTACAGCTTCCAGGGCCTGGGCGTGGCCGGCCTGGCCCTGCTCGCGGAGCAGCGCAGCCGCACCGGACTGCCCGTGGTCACCGAGGTGGTCACCCCGCAGGACGTCGAACGGGTCGCCGAGGAGAGCGACATGCTCCAGATCGGCACGCGCAACATGCAGAACTTCGCCCTCCTGCGCGAGGCCGGGGCGTCGGGCCGGCCGGTCCTGCTGAAGCGGGGCATGGCGGCCACCATCGAGGAGTGGCTGCTCGCCGCCGAGTACCTGATGCACATGGGCAACGGCGGTGTGGTGCTGTGCGAGCGCGGCATCCGCTCCTTCGACCGCAGCACGCGTTTCACCCTCGACCTGAGCGCGGTCGCGGAGGCCAAGCGCCGCACGCATCTGCCGGTCGTCGTCGATCCGAGCCACAGCACCGGCCGGCCCCACCTCGTCGGACCCATGTCCCTGGCCGCCGCCGCGTGCGGCGCGGACGGACTGCTGATCGACGTCCACACCGACGCGCGGGCGGCGCTGTGCGACGGCGCCCAGGCGCTCAGCGGCGCGCAGTTCGCCGACGTCATGACGCGGCTCCGGCCGGTCGTGGAAGCCGTCGGCCGAACCCTGTGGCAGCCGCGCGCCCGCAGCCTGACCAGCGTCTGACGCCCGGAGGCCACCGATGTCCCTCGACACCCACCCGACCCGCCGCCCCCTCCCCGGACGGCAGGTGTTCCGCCCCGCGGCGGCACGCGGCCCGGCGACCACGCACCCCACCGGCACCGCGCCGGACGCCCTCGGCCCCTCCTTCCCCGCGGACCTGCTCGACGTCTGCCGGCGGGCCGCCGCCATCGCACGGCGCGAACACCGGCCCGTCCTCGCCAGCTGCCGCACCGTCGCACCGCAACCGCCACCGATCGACCTGTGGAGCCACGGCCGCACGCGCACCGAACGGTCCCTGCTGTGGCAGTCCGCCTGGGGCGGGGACTTCCTCGTCGGCCTCGGCACCGCCCACGACCTGACCGCGCGCGGCGACGGCCGGGTGGCGGCCGTCCGCGCGGACTGGCAGCGGCTGAGCACCGGTCCCGTACTCGGCGGCCCTCCGGCCGAGGGCACCAGCGGGTCCGGCCCCGTGCTGGTCGGCGGCTTCTCCTTCGCACCGGCGCGCACTCCGTCGCCGTCCGCCTGGCCCGACGGCCTGATGTGGGTGCCGGCCCTCCAGATACGCGGCACGAACTCCGGGGCGGGCGGGGCGGATTCCGCGGCCGAAGTGCGCCTGAACGCCGTTCTCCACCCCGGCGACGACCCGGTGCGCACCGCCCGGTCCCTGCTCCGCCTCGCGGCGCGGTGCCTGACGGCGCCGCCCGCTCCTCACCCGTCCGCCGACGCCGCCGCCGACAGCTGCGCTCCCGCGGTCGCCGCCCTGACGGAGGAGGTGCCGCCGGCCGAGGACTGGAAGCACCTCGTCCGGCGCGCCGTCCGCCACATCGGAGCCGGCGGGTTCGAGAAGGTCGTGCTGGCACGCGAGGTGCGGGTCACCTCCACCGCACCCTTCGACCTCCCGGTGGCGCTCCGGCGACTGGAGCGGACGCACCCGCACGCCACCGTGTTCGCCGTGGGCCACGGCTCGCGGACCTTCCTCGGCGCGACGCCCGAGTACCTGGTGCGGCTCACCGGCCGCTCGGTGCACACCCTCGGACTCGCCGGGACCGCCCCGCGCGGCGCCACCCCCGCGCAGGACGCGGCCCTGGCACGGGAACTCGCGGCCAGCGCCAAGATCCGGCACGAGCACGACGTGGTCGTCCGGGCGCTGCGCGACGCCCTGCGCGACGCGTGCACCGCCGTGACCGAGGCGCCCGCACCCCGCGTCGTCCAACTCCCGCACGTCCAGCACCTGTCGACGGCGGTCGAAGGCCGACTGGCCGACGAATCGGCCGGCATCCTCGACCTCGTCGAGCGCCTGCACCCCACGCCGGCACTCGGCGGCCACCCCAGGGCGCAGTCCCTCGACTGGCTCGCCGACAACGAGGGCATCGACCGTGGCTGGTACGCCGCTCCCGTGGGCTGGACCGACCTCGCGGGCCAGGGCGAGTTCGCGGTGGCGATCCGCAGCGGCGTCGTCGATTCCCACACGGCCTCGCTCTACGCCGGTTGCGGCATCGTCACCGGCTCCGACCCGGACGACGAGTACGCCGAGACCTGCGCGAAGCTGCGCCCCATGCTCCAGGCCCTGGGAATCGGGTGACCCGTGACGCAGACCACGCACCTGACGCAGACCGCGCCCATCACGCGGACGACGCCCGTCACGCGGACCACGCAACGGATGACTCCGCTCCCGACCACGCCGCTCCCGACCGCACCATCGGGCCCGTCCCCGGCGGCGCCCGCAGCGGCCGGACACCGCCCGGTCTCGGGAACCGCACACCTCGCGGTCACGGAGGACCCGCACCTGGCCGGGCGCCTGGAGAACCTCCACGCCCAACTGGCCGCCCTCGACTCGCTGGTGGTGGCGTTCTCCGGCGGGGCCGACTCCACGCTCGTCCTGGCCGCGGCCGCGCGTGCCCTCGGCCCCGACCGCGTACTCGCGGCGACCGGGGACTCCGCCAGCCTGTCCGACCGTGAACGCCGTGCCGTCCGCACGATCGCGCACGACCTGGGCGTGCGGCACGCCTTCGTGACCACCCGCGAGCTGGAGAGCGACGGCTACCGGCGCAACGCCCGCTCGCGGTGCTGGTTCTGCAAGACCGAACTCCTACAAAAACTAGGGGAGTTCGCGACCGAGGAGGGCATGGACGCCATCGCCACGGGCACCAACGCCGACGACCTCCTCGACCCCTTCCGCCCCGGCGTCAAGGCCGCCGCCGCTCTCGGCGCCCTGACCCCGCTCGCCGACGCGGGCCTCACGAAGGCCCAGGTGCGGGCCGCGAGTCGCAGCTGGGGCCTGCCCACCTGGAGCAAACCCGCCTCACCCTGCCTGTCCAGCCGGATCGCCTACGGGCTGACGATCACCCGGGAACGGCTGTCCCGCGTCGAGCGGGCGGAGGAGGCGCTGCGCACGGCACTGCGGGAGGCCGGGATCGTCTCCGGCGATCTGCGCGTCCGTGATCTCGGGAACCGCGCCCTGATCCAGGTCACCCCGTCCGCGGTGCGGGACCTGGGGGACTGCCGGCCCGCTCTGGACGCCGTGCGGGACGCCGGCTTCGACGACGTCGAGGTCGACCCGCTCGGATTCCGCTCGGGATCCCTCAACACCATGGCCGTCGAACCGACGGCCGCCCCACGCAGCCCGGAGGGCAGCAATGGACAGTGACGAAGTGCGCATCCTGCTGGAACGCGTGGCCTCCGGAGCCGGCACGGTCGAGGACGCGCTCGTCACCCTGCGGGACGGGCCGCTGACCGGCACCGGCCCCGGGGGCGTCCGGGACCTCGGCTTCGCGCGGCTGGACACCCACCGCGCCCTGCGGACCGGCGACCCCGAGGTCGTCTACGCGGCGGGGAAGACCCCGCAGCAGACGGTGGCGCTGCTGCGGGCCCTGCGCGAGCAGCCGGGGGACCGCCCGGCCCTGGCCACCCGGCTGTCCGACGAGACCCTGGCGGCCGTCGCGGCCGCCCTGCCGGACGCCCGGGTGGACACGGTCGCCCGCTGCGCCGCACTCGGCGACCGGCCGGCGCCCGGCGGCTCGGTCACCGTCCTGTCGGCGGGCACCTCCGACGAACCGGTGGCGGCCGAGACGGCCTTCGTCGCCGCGGAGTACGGCTGCGCGGTCCGCCGCATCCGCGACGTGGGTGTGGCCGGCCTCCACCGGCTCCTCGCCGTGCTCGGCGACCTCCACGAGGCCGACTGCCTGGTGGTGGTGGCCGGCATGGAGGGCGCGCTGCCCAGCGTCGTCGGCGGCCTGGTCGGCGTCCCCCTCATCGCCGTCCCGACGAGCGTCGGCTACGGCAGTGCGCTCGGCGGACTGACCGCGATGCTCGGCATGCTCAACTCCTGCGCCCCCGGCATCACGGTCTGCAACATCGACAACGGCTTCGGGGCCGCGGTCGCCGCCGCCCGGATCGCCCGCCGCGCCCCCGCCGCGGGAGCGGCGGAGCGGGAGGTGGCCTGAATGGCCGCCGCCGCGTGGTTCGACTGCTCGTCAGGGGCCAGCGGGGACATGCTGATGGGCGCGCTGCTCGACGCGGGGGCCTCGCTGGAGACGCTGCAGCGGGCCGTCGACGCGGTCGTGCCGGGAGCGGTCCGGCTCCGGACCGAACGCGTCGTGCGCGGCGGCCTCGCCGCCACCAAGGCCCACGTCGACACCGAGCCCGGGCCCGCGCACCGCACGTGGCGGTCCGTGCGGGCCCTGCTGGCGGACGCACCCCTCGCCGCACCCGTCCGCGACACCGCGCTGTCGGTGTTCGCGCGGCTGGCCCGAGCCGAGGCGGCGGTCCACGGCGTCCCCGCCGACGACGTCCACTTCCACGAGGTGGGGGCGCTCGACGCGATCGCCGACGTGACCGCCGTCTGCGCGGCCCACCACGAACTGGGCATCACCGAGGCGACATCGACCCCGCTGGTGCTCGGTCAGGGCCGGGTGACCGCCGCGCACGGATCGATCCCCGTGCCCGTCCCCGCCGTGCTGCGGCTCGCCGCCGACCACGGCGCACCCGTCCGCTCCGGCGACCAGCCCTTCGAGATGTGCACCCCCACCGGCGCCGCTCTGCTGCTCACCCTGTGCGGCTCCTGGGGCGCCATGCCGCTGCTGCGGGTGCGGGGCGTCGGCATGGGCGCCGGCACCCGCGACCTGCCGCACAGCCCCAACGTCGTCCGGGTCGTCCTCGGCCGTCCCGTCACGACGGCGGGCGGCGGGAACGGCGCGGCCGCGGACGGGCAGGCCGAGGGGGAGGCAGGGCGGGAAGCGCAAGGGGACGCGGACGGCCCGGTGGGCCCGGGCGGCGGCGAAGGCGGCGGGGAGCCGCGCCTCACGGACGCGGTGGTCGTCGACGCGAACGTCGACGACCTCGATCCCCGCGTCTGGCCGTACGTCCTGTCCCGGCTGCTGGCGTCCGGCGCGGCCGACGCGTGGCTCACCCCGATCGTGATGAAGAAGGGACGTCCCGCGCACACCCTGTCGGTCCTGTGCCCGCCGTCCCGGCTGGCCGCGCTCCGGGACGTCGTCCTGACCGAGACGTCCACGCTGGGCCTGCGCGAGTACCGGGTCGGGAAGCACGAACTCGCGCGGCACTTCGCCACGGTGTCGCTGGACGGCCGGCCGGTCCGGATCAAGTTCGCCCGCCACCGCGGCCGGCTCGTGAACGGGCAGCCCGAGTACGAGGACGTCGCCGCGGCCGCGGCCGCGCTCGGCATCCCGCTCAAGACGGCCCTCGCCCGGGCCTCGGCGAAGGCCCAGGAGCTGGCGCCGAGTTCGGCTGCCTGGAGCGCGGCGATCCCCGCGCCGTCCCCCGCCGAGGACGGCGGCGAGCACGTCCAGGGCGGGACCGGCCCGGCCATCCCCGGGACGGCGGCCGGGGCGCCGCCCGCGCGGCACCCCTGAGCCGCCGCGGCAGCCTCCGGTCCGACCCGCACGTCATCGCACCCCCCGACGCCGCCCGGCGCCGCGGGGGTGCGCGGCGTTCCCGTCCCACGGGAAGCCGTCGGTTCCCGCACCCGGCCCCCGCCCGTCGGCCCGTCCCCCACGCCTCGGCCTCGCGTCCGGCCCCGAACAGCCGCGCGCAGCCCCGCCGTGCCGGGCCCCGCCCGGCGCCGGTCCCGGCCCGGGCCGGCGCGTTCGGCGCGGACGTTCTCGGTCACGTCCCCTGCCAGGAAGACCTGTTCGTCCTTCAGGTGCCTCAAGTCCCCACCCCCAGGCCCACCATGTCGTGCCCCGCGCCGAGCCACCGCGTCGCGTCCCGCGCCGAGTCGGCACGTGCGTCGCGGGCCGGCCCGGCACGCGGCGAGGGGCGGTGCCCCGGCCGTCCGGCCGGGGCACCGCCCCTCGGTCGCGCATCAGCGGGGCGTCAGGCCCGCCGCCCCGCCGCCGCGAGTTCCGGGCCCGCGCTCTCGGGGGCGACGCCCGGCCCCTCGCCTCCGGACCTCAACGCCCCGGCCACCGCGGCGGCGACAGCGCCGACGTGGGCCGGGTGCAGCATGTCCTCGTGCCGGCACGCGATCCGGTGCTCGGTGATCCGCCCGTCGACGTAGGGCGACCAGGTGCCCGTGGCCGTGACGTCCGGGGGTGCGCTCGCCGCCGCCGTGAACGCGAGGACGTCCCCCCGGAACACCCCGGGCGCGTGGGTGAGCCGGGAGGCGCGCGCGATGCGGTAGTCGTGGAGCATGGCGTGCAGCACCGTTTCCGAGATGTCCCGGAGCGGGTGGTCGTCGGCGCGCAGCCGGTGCAGGATCCACTCCGGCGACAGCGCCGGGACGTCGGCCGGCGACGGCGGCACCCCCAGTGAGCGGGCGAGATCGGCGAGCAGGGCCGCCTCGTCCGCGTCCCCTCCCGCGGCGCCGTGCGGGTAGGCGTCGAGGAGTGCGAGCAACTCCACGCGCTCGCCCTCCTCCTGGAGCCGGACGGCGACGGCGTGGGCGTTGACGCCGCCGAAGGACCATCCGAGGAGCCGGTAGGGACCGTGCGGCTGGATGCGGCGGATCCGGCGCGCGTAGTCCGCCGCGATCGCCTCGACCGCCTCCGGTACCGGCCCCTCCCCGTACGTCCCGGGCGCCTGGAGGCCGTACACGCGCTGCTCGGCCGGAAGGCGGCCGAGGAGCCTGGCGTACGCCCAGCTCAGCCCGCCGGCCGGCGGGAGGCAGAACAGCGGCTCACCGGCGCCCGCGTCCCTGATCGGCAGCACCGCTCGCAGGCCCGACGTTGCGGGAGCGGCGCCGAGCCGGGACGCGAGCAGCGCGACGGTGGGCGCCTCGAACACGGTGCGTACGTCCGCCTCCGTGGCGAACACGGCGCGGACGCGCGCGATGAGGCGGGTGGCGAGCAGGGAATGGCCGCCCAGTTCGAAGAAGTGGTCGTCCACGCCGACGCCGTCCACGCCCAGGACCTCCGCGAAGAGCCCGCACAGGATCTCCTCGTCGGCCGTGCGCGGAGCCCGCGAGGCCGCGGGCGCGGGCACCTCCGGCGCGGGCAGCGCCCGGCGGTCGAGCTTGCCGTTCGCCGTCGTCGGCATGGCCGTCAGGGGCACGACGGCCGACGGGACCATGTGCTCGGGGAGCGTCCGTGCGGCGAAGGCCCGCAGCCGGGCCGGATCGGGGACGGCGCCCGGTGCCGGCAGCACGTACGCGACCAGGCGCCGGTCGCCCGGCCGGTCCTCACGGACGACGACCACGGCCTGCGCGACCTCGTCAAGGCGCGCCAGCACCGACTCGATCTCGCCCAACTCGATCCGGAAACCGCGCAGTTTGACCTGGTCGTCGGTGCGGCCGACGAAGTGCAGCTCGCCGTCCCCGCTCCAGCGGACCAGGTCGCCGGTGCGGTACATCCGCTCGCCGGGTTCCCCGTACGGGCACGCGACGAACCGTTCCGCGGTCAGCTGCGGGCGGTCGAGGTAACCGCGGGCCAGGCCGCCGCCCGCGAGGTGGAGTTCGCCGGTCACGCCGGCGGGCACCGGCTGGAGGCGTGCGTCGAGCACGTAGGCCCGCATCCCGGCCAGCGGCCTGCCGATGGGCAGCGCCGCGGACGGATGGTCCGCGTCGCCGGGCCCGATCAGGTGGTGGGTGGCGAGGACGGTCGCCTCGGTGGGGCCGTAGAAGACGAGCATCCGGCGGCCTCCCGCCCACTGTTCCACCAGCGACGGCGGGCACGCCTCCCCTCCGACGGTGAGCGTGCGGACGCCGTCGAGGCACAGGTCGGCGCCCGCGGCGAGCAGCGCCGGCTGCAGGAAGGCGTGCGTGACCCCCTCCGTCCGCACCGTCTCGGCCAGCCCGTGCCGCCCGAACACGCTGCGCCGGCTGACCACGAGGGTCGCGCCCGACAGCAGCGCGCGGCAGATCTCCGCGGTGGCGGCGTCGAAGCCGAGCGAGGCGAAGTGCAGCACCCGGCTGCGCGGTCCGATGTCCAGCAACTCCCGCTGGGTGGTGGCGAATCCGGAGATGCCGCGGTGGGTCACCTGGACGCCCTTGGGACGGCCGGTGGATCCGGAGGTGTAGATGACATAGGCGGGGTGGGCGGGCAGCAGCGGGTGGCGGCGTTCGCCGTCCGTCACCTCCCGCGCCGAGGCGGCGCCGAGCGCCGCGGCCGTGGCCGCCGCGTCCAGCAGGAGGTGCGGCGCCGCGGCGACGCAGGGCAGGCGCCCGGCGGTCGCGGCGGTGGTCAGCACCAGCAGCGGCCGTGCGTCGTCGAGCATGAACGCGAGGCGTTCGGCGGGGTATTCGGTGTCCAGCGGCAGGTAGGCGGCCCCCGACTTGGCCACGGCCAGCAGGGCCACGATCGCCTCGGCGGACCGCGGCAGCGCCAGGGCCACGGTCCGTTCGGGCCCCGCGCCGCGCGCCATCAGCAGCCGGGCGAGCCGGTTGGCCCGGGCGTCCACCTCGCCGTAGGTGAGCCGCTCGCCTTCGCAGACGACCGCCGTCGCGTCGGGGTCCGCCCGTACCTGTTCCTGGAAGAGGTCCGGTAGCGTGCGGGCCGGAGCGCTCGTCCCCGTGTCGTTCCAGGCCGCCAGAACGGTCTCGCGCTCGTGCTCCGGCAGGATGCCGAGCGCCCCGATCCGGACGGTCGGATCGTCGGCCACCGCGGTCAGCACGAGGACCAGCCGGGCCGCCATCGCCTCGGCCGTGGCCGGGTCGAACAGATCGGTGGCGTACTGCAGGACCCCCCGCACACCGCCGGCACCGCCGTCGCCCGCGGTGTGCTCGGTCAGGCTCAGCGACAGGTCGAACCGGGCCGCCGCCCGGACGCCCGGGCGCTCCCGGACCTCGAGGCCCGGCAGGGACAGCTCCGCCGGGGCGGTGTTGTCCAGCGCGCACATCACCTGGAACAGCGGGTGCCGTGCGGTCGAGCGGCCCGGGTTGAGGAGTTCCACCAGCCGCTCGAACGGCACGTCCTGCCCGTCGTACGCCGCCAGGTCGGTCTCCCGGACGCGGGCGAGCAGGTCGGTGAACCGCGGGTCCCCGGACAGGTCCGTCCGCAGGACGAGCATGTTGACGAACATCCCGACCAGGTCGTGGAGCGCGTCGTCCCGGCGCCCCGCCGCGGGCGTGCCCAGCGGGATGTCGGTGCCGCCGCCCAGCCGGGACAGCAGCGCGGCGAACGCCGCCTGCACCACCATGAACAGGCTCGCGCCGTGCGAGCGCGCGAGCCGCACCAGCCGGGCGTGCAGTTCGGGTGCGATCTCCACCGGAGTGCCCGCCCCGACGTAGGAGGGGACCGCCGGACGCGGCCGGTCGGTGGGCAGCGGCAGGTCCTCCGGAAGTCCGGCGAGCTGCCGGCGCCACGCGTCGAGCCGGCGGCTCATCGCGCTGCCGGGGTCGTCCTCCGCGTCGAGGAGGTCGCGCTGCCACACCGCGTAGTCGGCGTACTGCAGCGGCAGTTCGGGCCACCCGGGCGGCCGGCCCGCCAGGCGTGCCGTGTACGCGGTGGCCAGGTCGCGCAGCAGCGGCTTCATCGACCAGCCGTCGCCGGCGATGTGGTGCAGGACGAGGACGAGGACGTGGTCGGTGGGGGAGAGCGCCAGCAGCTCGGCGTGCAGGGGAGGTTCGTTCGCGATGTCGAAGCTGCGGCCCGACGCCTCCGCCACGGCCGCGTCCAGCCCGCCGCGGGCCACGGCGCGCACCGGCAGCCGGGGGCGCGCCTGGTCGGCCGGCAGCACCAGCTGGCGGGGTTCGCCGCCCGTCGCGGGGAAGACCGTGCGAAGGCTCTCGTGCCGGGCGGCCAGGTCCGCGAGCGCGTCACGCAGCGCCGCCGTGTCCAGCGGGCCCGTCAGCCGGTACGCGGCGGGCATGTTGTACGTGGGGCTCGGACCCTCCCACTGGGCCATGAACCACAGGCGCCGCTGGGCCGACGACAGGGGGATCACCGGCGGCCTGGGCCCGCGCACGGGACGCGTCGCCGCATCGGTGCCCGCGGCCGCCCCCGCGCCGCCGGCGATGCGGGCGAGGAGCATCGCGGGAGTGGGCGCTTCGAAGAGCGTGCGGACCTCGACGTCGACGCCGATCACGGCGCGGATGCGGCTGATGAGCCGGACGGCGAGCAGGGAGTGGCCCCCGAGGTCGAAGAAGTGGTCGTCGGCGCCGACGCTTCCCGCGCCCAGGACCTCCGCGAACAGGCCGCACATCACCTCCTCCTCGGGCGTGCCCGGTGCGCGGGACGGGGCCGGGGCCGCGGCCTCCGGCGCGGGCAGCGCCCGCCGGTCCAGCTTGCCGTTCACCGTCAGGGGGAACGCGTCGACCACGACGAACGCCGACGGCACCATGTAGCCGGGCAGCAGGGTCGTGCAGTGGGCCCGGAGCGCGGCCGCCAGCCGGTCCCGGTCGGCCGGCGCGTGCGGGCCGGACGTGGTGACGTAGGCGACCAGCCGCAGGTCACCGGGCCGGTCCTCCCGCACCAGGACGGTGCCCGCCGTCACCGCGTCGTGCCCGGCGACCACCGACTCGATCTCGCCGAGCTCGATCCGGAAGCCGCGGATCTTGACCTGGTCGTCGCTGCGCCCCAGGTACTCCAGCTCCCCGGCGGCACTCCACTTCGCCAGGTCCCCGCTGCGGTACATCCGCTGTCCCGGCGGTCCGAAGGGATCGGCGACGAACCGGCCCGCGGTCAGGTCCGGGCGCCCCAGATAGCCGCGGGCCAGGCCGGCGCCCGACACGTACATCTCGCCGGGCACGCCGGGCGGGCACGGCAGCAGGGCGTCGTCCAGCACATGGACCCTCAGGTCCGGGATGCCGCGGCCGATGGTGCCGGGCACCGCGCCGCCGCCCGTGGGCAGGGCTGCCAGCTCCTTGTAGCTGACGTGCACGGTCGTCTCGGTGATGCCGTACATGTTGACCAGCCGCGGAGCCCGGTCGCCGTGGCGCTCGTGCCAGCCGGAAAGGCGCGTGACGTCCAGCGCCTCACCACCGAACACCACGGTGCGCAGGGCCAGTCCGGCGCTCAGCGCGGGGTGCTGCGCGTCCGCCCGGTCGAGCTGGTAGAACGCCGAGGGCGTCTGGTTCAGGACCGTCACCCGCTCCCGCGCCAGCAGCGCCAGGAACTCGGCCGGGGAGCGGGCGACGTCGACGGGCACCACGACGAGCAGCCCGCCGTGCAGCAGCGCGCCCCACATCTCCCACACGGAGAAGTCGAAGGCGAACGAGTGGAACCACGTCCACACGTCCTCAGGGCCGGGACCGAACCAGGCGTCCGTGGCCGTGAACAGGCGCAGCACGCTCGCGTGCGGCACCAGGACGCCCTTGGGGCGGCCCGTCGACCCCGAGGTGTAGATCGTGTAGGCAGGATGGGACGGGAGGAGGGCCGACGTCCGTTCCGCGTCGGTCAGATCGCCGTCCGGGAGGCGGTGCAGGCGGTCCGCGGTGGCGGGGTCGTCGAGGAGCAGCGTGACCGGCGCCGGCCGCTCCCCGCCGGGTGCCGGCGCGGGCTGTTCCCGGCCGGGTGCCCCCATGCCCCGTTCCCGGCCGGCCGCGACGGTGCCGCGAGAGGTCACCAGCACCGCGGGGGCGGAGTCCGCCAGCATGTACGCCACGCGGTCGGCCGGATAGTCGGGGTCCAACGGCACATAGGCGGCACCGCACTTGAGGACGGCGAGCAGGGCGACGGCCAGCTCCGCGGAGCGGGGCAGGGCCACCGCCACCCGGCCCTCCGGGCCGGCCCCGCACGCGACGAGCAGCCGGGCGAGCCGGTTGGCGCGGGAGTTCAGCTCGGCATAGGTGAGCCGTGTGCCGTCGGCGTCCACGACCGCTGGCGCGTGCGGGTTCCCGGCCGCCCGCGCCTCGAACCGGCCGGGGAGCGTGGCGGCCGCGGCCGGCGCGGGGGCCACCTCCGCGCCCGGCGCCAGGATCTCGCGCCACTCCTCCTCCGACAGCAGGTCGATCGAGCCGACCCGCCGCGCGGGGTCGGCCGCCACCGCCTGCAGCAGCCGCAGCAGCCGCGTCGCCAGGGAATCCGCCGTACCGGCGTCGAAGAGGTCGGTGGCGTAGAACACGGCACCGTCGATCCCGGCCGGACGGCCGTCCGCCTCCGCCGCCCGCTCGCCGAACTCGAAGGTCAGGTCGGTCTTCGCGACGGGACGGCCGACCAGGTAGGGACGGGCCGCGATCCCGGGCAGATCGGGCACCGCGGCCTCGTTGTTCTGCAGGACCACCAGCACCTGCGTCAGCGGGTGGCGTGAGGTCGAACGCGACGGTGCCAGTTCCTCGACCAGCCGCTGGAACGGCACGTCCTGGTGGTCGAGCGCGCCCAGGCTGCGCTCCCGCACCCGGGCGAGGAGGTCCGCGAAGGTGGGGGAACCGGACAGGTCGGTGCGGATGACGAGCGTGTTGACGAAGAAGCCGACCAGGTCGTCCAGCGCCTCGTCGGTGCGTCCGGCCACCGGTGTGCCGAGGGGGACGTCCGTCCCCGCGCCCATCCGGCACAGGAGCGTCGCCACCGCGGCCTGGAGCACCATGAAGAGCGTCACGCCGTGCGCGCGGGCCAGCCCCGCCAGCCGGCCGTGCAGGTCCGCGGGGATCGCCAGCCCCGCCCGGCCGGCGCCCCGGCCGGACACCGCCGGACGCGGCCGGTCCGCCGGCAGGGCCAGCTCCTCGGGAGCACCCGCCAGCACGTCGCGCCAGTAGGCGAGTTGCCGCGACTGCAGCGCGTCCGGGTCGTCCGGCGCGCCCAGCAGGTCACGCTGCCACTCCGCGTAGTCGGCGTACTGCACGGGCAGCGGCTCCCAGCCGGGCTCGTGGCCGGCGCGGCGCGCGGCGTAGGCGACCGACAGGTCGTGCCACAGCGGCCTCATCGACCAGCCGTCGCAGGCGATGTGGTGCATGACGAGGACCAGCACGTGGTCGTCGGCGGCGAGTTCGAGGAGCAGGGCCCGCAGGGGCAGGTCCTTCTCCAGGTCGAAGCCCGCCTCGGCGAACTCCTCCTGGACCGAGGCCAGCCGGTCGGCCGACGTGCGGGCCCGGCGCAGCACGGGCCGGCCCTGCGCGGCGGGGACGACCTCCTGCACGGGACCGCCGTCGAGTTCCGGGAAACGGGTGCGCAGGCTGTGGTGGCGGTCGGTGACGTCCCCCAGGGCCGCTTCGAGCGCGTCCGCGCTGAGCGGACCGGTCAGCCGGACGGCCACCGGCAGGTTGTACGTGGCGCCGCCCTCCAGCCGGTTGAGGAACCACAGACGGCTCTGCGCGTACGACGGTGCGATCACGACGACTCCTTCACAAGCGCGCGGGGACGGAGCGCGGGGCGCCGGGCGGCGGTCGCGGGAGCCGCGGCCAGCCGGGCGGCGACGCCCGCGACGGTCGGCGCCTCGAAGAAGGCGCCGATGGCCAGCTCGGCGCCGAAGGCCGAGCGGATCCGGTTGATCAGCCGTGCGGCCAGCAGCGAGTGCCCGCCCAGGTCGAAGAAGCTGTCCTCGGCGCCCACCGCGGGCACGCCGAGGACCTCGGCGAAGGCCTGGCACAGCAGTTCCTCGGTGCGGCCGGCGGGCCCGCGCCCCTTGGCCTTCCCGGCGGCCGCGTACACGGGGGCGGGCAGCGCGCCGCGGTCCAGCTTGCCGTTCGGCGTGAGCGGGAAGCCGTCCACCACCACGACGGTGGCCGGCACCATGTAGTCCGGCAGCACCTCCGCGACCGCGGCGCGCAGCGCCGCCGGCACCGCGTCCGCGCCTGCGGCCGGCACCACGTAGCCGACCAGGCGCTTGTCGCCCGGACGGTCCTCGCGGACGACGACGGCCGCGCGGCGCACCTCGGGACGTCCCGCCAGCACCGCCTCGATCTCGGCCGGTTCGACCCTGAAGCCGCGCACCTTCACCTGGTCGTCCGCGCGGCCGGCGAAGATCAGCTGCCCGTCCGCGCGCCACCGCACGAGGTCGCCGGTGCGGTACATCCGTTCGCCCGGCGGCCCGAAGGGGCAGGCGGTGAAGCGTTCGGCGGTCAGCCCGGGCCGGCCGAGGTAGCCGCGGGCCACCCCGGCGCCGGCGAGGTGCAGTTCGCCGGTCGTGCCGGGCGGGACGGGACGGAGGGCTTCGTCGAGGACGTACGCGCGCATGCCGTCCAGCGGCCGGCCGATGGGCACGCCCTCGTCCAGGGAACTGCCGGGCCCCACCCGGTAGGAGGTCGCGAACAGCGTCGTCTCGGTCGGACCGTAGACGTCGACGAGCACGGTGCCGGGGAAGGCCGCGCGGACCCGTCGCACCGCGGCGGCCGAGACGACGTCGCCGCCGGTCAGCACCTCGCGGACCCGGCCGAAGAGGTCGCTGCCGTCCTCCGCCAGGCGGTTGAACACCCCCGCGGTCAGCAGGATGCCCGTCACGCCGCCGTCCACCACGGTGCGGCGCATCGCCTCGGGGTCGAACTCCCCGGGCGGCAGCACCACGATCGTGCCGCCGTTCAGCAGCGGCTGCCAGATCTCGTAGGTCGAGGAGTCGAACGCGTGCGGGGCGTGCATCAGGACCCGCCGGTGGTTGCCGCCCTCCCAGCGCCGGTCGGTGGCCAGCGCGACCACGTCCCGGTGGGTGACCGCCACGCCCTTCGGCTGCCCGGTCGAGCCGGACGTGTACATGAGGTAGGCGAGTTCCGCGGGCCGGATCCGGACCGCCGGAAGCGGAACCCGCCCGTCGGGCCCGCCCGTTCCGTCCAGGACGATCACGTGCGCGTCGTGGGCGAACTCCCGCCGCGCCATGACCTCGTCGGTCACCAGCACGCGTGCCCCGCAGTCGGCCAGCACCCAGGAGAGACGCTCCGCGGGGTGGCCCGCGTGCAGCGGCACGTAGGCACCGCCGGCCTTCAGCACGGCCAGCGTCGCCACGACCAGGTCGGGCGAACGCTCCAGGAACAGGGCGACCGGTTCGCCGGGGCGCACGCCCCGCTCGATCAGCCGCAGCGCCAACCGGTCCGACCTGCGGTCGAGTTCGGCATAGGACAGCACCTCGTCACCGAGCTCCACCGCGGGCGCGTCCGGCGCCTGCCGGACCCGTTCGGCGAACAGCTGCGGCACCGTGACGACCACCGGCGGGACGGCCGTGTCGTTCCACTCCACCAGCACCCTGTGCCGGTCCTCGTCCGCCAATTGGTCCGCTGTCGTGGCTCGGGCGTCCGGGAGCGGGTCTGCCGTCGTGGCTCGGTCGTCGAGCTGACCGTCTGGCGCCGCGGCCCGGGTGTCCGGCTGCTCGTCGGCGGTCACGGCCCGGGTCGGAGCGCGGTCGCCGCCCTCCGGACGCGCGGCCCGCGAGCCCGCGCCGTGGTGGGCCAGCGCGCCCACGACCTCCTCGGTCGCGGCGGCCAGCAGCCGTCCCACCAGCGCCGGGTCGATCCCCTCGGCGGCCTGCGTGACGAAGACGAAACCGGTGCCGTCGTCGTCCACCGACACCGTCAGCGGATAGGTGGTCCGCTCGCTCTCCAGCAGGCGCTCGAACGGCGCGGGTGAGGCACCCGCGCGCGCGGTCTCGTGGCGGTAGTTGAAGAGCGCCGTGAACAGCGGCGCGGGGGGCCGGACGCCGGAGGCGCGCTGTGCCGCGGCGGGCGACGCGTGCTCGTGCACCAGGAGCTCGGCGAGCTGCCGGTGCATCGCGCGCAACGCGTCCGGCACGCCGCCCTGCCGCGTCCGGGCCCGCACCGGGAGGGTGTTGATGAACAGGCCCGGGACGCGGTCGGCACCCGCGCCGCCCTGCAGGCGGCCGAACAGCACGGTCCCGAAGACCACGTCGTCCCGCCCGCAGGCACCGGCGAGGACGCGTGACCACACCACGTGGAAGAGCGTGGCCGGGCTGACCCCGAAACGCCGGGCCTCGACCCGCACCCGGGCCGCGAGAGCGGCGTCCAGCGCCTGCCTCCGCTCGGTGACGTCCCGGCCGTCCCCGCGGACGGCCACGACCCCGAACGGCACGGTCGGCTCGGTGACGTCGCCGAGCAGCGCGGCGAAGTACGCCTGGTGCTCCTCGGCGGGGACCGCCAGGAGCGACTGCGCCACGTACGCGCGGTACGGCAGGGGTTCGGGCAGCCGCGCCTCGTCGCCGCGCATGATCGCCGCCACCTCGTCGAGGACGACCTCCAGCGTGGTGTGGTCCTGGGTGACGTGGTGCAGCCGGAGCGCCAGGACCCAGCCGTCCCCGTCCGGCGACGCGAAGGCGTCCGTCAGCGGCGCCCGGCCCAGGTCCATCGGCCCGTCGCTGGCGGCCAGCAGGCGTCCCACCACGTCGTCGTCCGCGAGCGCCACCTCCACCACGGGCAGCGTCGCCCGCCGGTGCACCACCTGCACCGGATGCGGCAGTCCCTCCCACGCGAGGGACGTGCGGAGGATCTCGTGCCGGTCGATCGCGCGCTGCCACGCGGCGAGGAACGCGTCCAGGCCGGCGCGCGAGCCGAAGCGGAACAACTCCCGTACCACGTAAGGGTCGGTGCCCTGACCCGCGGTCAGCTGGTGGTGGTAGAGCAGGCCCTCCTGGAGCGGCGCCAGCGGATAGACGTCGGCGACGTTCGCCGCGCCGCCCGCGAGGGGGGCCACCACCGCGTCCAGCTGCTCGGTGGTCAGACCCGCGAAGGGGACCATCCGCGCGGTGATCCGCGCGGCGGACGGCGGGACGCGGCAGGGCGGCACGTCGATCGCCGCGGGGGCCGCGGCGGCGGCGATCCCGGCCACCGTCGGCTCGGCGAACAGCGTCCTGATGTCGACCGCCGCACCCCGGGCCCGCAGGCGCTCCATGAGGGCGACGGCGGACAGCGAGGTCCCGCCCAGATCGAAGAAGCTCTCCTCGACGCCGACCTCGGGCATGCCGAGGACCTCGGCGAACGCCGCGCAGACGGCCTCCTCCCGGACCGTCCGGGGGCCGCCGCCGGCCGCCGACCCGAACCGGGGCGCCGGCAGCGCCCCGCGGTCCAGCTTGCCGTTGGCCGTCAGCGGCAGCGACGCCAGGCCGACGAGGGCCGCCGGGACCAGGTACGCCGGCAGCCGCGCCCGCAGGTACGCGCGCAGCGCCGCGGTGTCGGCGCCCGCGGGCACGACATAGGCGACGAGGTCCGGCCGGCCGCGGACGTCCTCCCGGACCACGACCGCGGCCTGTGCCACCTCCGGGTGGGACAGCAGGGCCGCCTCGACCTCGCCGGGCTCGATGCGGAAGCCGCGGAGCTTGACCTGGTCGTCGGAGCGGCCGACGAACTCCAGCACGCCGTCCGCGCTGCGGCGCACCAGGTCGCCGGTGCGGTACATCCGCTCCCCGTCGCCGAACGGGCTCGCCACGAACCGCTCGCCCGTCAGTCCCGGCCGGCCGAGGTAGCCGCGGGCCAGACCGGTGCCCGAGGTGTACAGCTCGCCGGTGGCCCCGGCGGCGACCGGCACGAGCCGCGCGTCCAGGACGTGGACGCGGGTGTCCGCGACGGGCAGGCCGATGGGCACACCGGTCCCGGCGGCCACCCCGGTCACCTCGTGCGTGGTGGTGAACGTGGTGTTCTCCGTCGGGCCGTAGCCGTTGACGAGCCGGGTCCCGGGCAGCCGGTCCAGCACGGTGCGGCAGCGCGCGGGGGACAGGACGTCACCGCCGGCGATCAGGCACCTCACCCCGGAGAGCACCGCGACGTCGGCGTCGACGACCTGGTGGAACAGCCCCGCCGTCAGCCACAGCACGCTCACCCGGTGCTGTCGCAGGAAGGCCCCGAGCGCGGGCACCGACAGCGGCCCGGGCGGCGCGACCGCCAGCGTGGCCCCGTTGAGCAGCGCACCCCACAACTCGAACGTCGCGGCGTCGAACGCCACGGACGCCAGGAGGGCCACGACGTCGTCACCGCGCACGCGCGCGAAGGACTCGCCGTGCACGAGCCGGTCCACCGCCGCGTGCGGCACGAGCACGCCCTTGGGCACGCCGGTGGACCCCGAGGTGTAGACCGCGTAGACCGGATGGTCCGGCCGGGTGCCCGCGGTCACGGCGGGCAGCGCCGCGCCGGACGCGACGAGGGCGTCGTCGACGACGAGCGCGCCGGGGAGCCCGGCCTGTCCGGGCCCGCACAGCACCAGGGCGGGGGCGCAGTCACCGAGCATCGTGTCGATGCGCGCGGCCGGGTACCCGGGGTCGACCGGCACGTAGGCGCCGCCGGCCTTCACGACCGCGAGCAGCACCACCACGAGGTCGACGGACCGGTCCATGACCACGGCGACGAACGACTCGGGCCCCACCCCGCGGGCGGCCAGCACGCGCGCCAACCGCTCGGCACGGGCGTCCAGTTCGGCATAGGTCAGAGTCGTGCTCCCGCCGGCCACGGCGATCGCGCCGGGCGTGCGCGCCACCTGCCGCGCGAAGCGCTCGGCGACGGTCGCAGGGGCGATCCCGCGGGCCGTGTCGTTCCACGGCTCGGCAGCGGGCAGGCCCTGCGCACCGGGCCCTGCGGGCAGGACGTGGGCACCTGGTCGCGGAGGCCGGGGCGCGGGCGGGTCGGGGGGCGGCGGTGCGGCGTGGCGGGACGGATCACTCACGGGGTGCCTCCTCGTGGCAGGGCGGGGCTGGGGGTCGGCGCGGGGGCGGCACCAGGGGCCGGCACGCGGCGGACGGCGGAAGACGCAGGACCAGGAGCGGAACGGGTCCGCGTTCGCGAGGGGGAGGTGCGCAGGGGAGGGGGAGGTGCGGACCGGGGAGGTGCGGACGGGGGAGGTGCGGAGGGGGAGCGCGGTCGCGGAGCGCCACGGCAGGACGCCGCACCGGCCGCGCGGGCCGGCCGGCGTCCGTCGCCGTCAGGCCCCGGCAGGGCGGAGGGGCGCGGGGGTCCGCGACGGGGTGGCCCGGCCCTTCCTGTAGCCGGTCGACTCCCGTGCGGCGCTGGCCCCTTCAGAGACGGCTTGGATGCTGCCACGGCCACCACGGGCATTCCCAGCCCCGCCGTCCCGAGCGGTCCCCGGCCGCCCCGTGACTCACCAACACGCCCTGCCATCTGGGGATTTGCGGCGCGAGGTCGCCCATCCGCCGCCGGAGAGCCCGTTCAGCTTCTCTCGATCTGGCGTATTTCGCGCGGAGATGTCCGGCGCGCTCTGCTAAGGGCCATGGCCGCAAAGGGACATCGCTCATCAGGCCTTCGCGGCGGGTGCGTGGACGGGCACCGGACCGACGGCAAGGCGGCGCCGGGAACGGCCGGTTGATGAGGGGGACGGGGGATTGAGGGCGGTGGCCCGCACTGCCAGCCTGGTTCACCTGACACCACCTGACACCACGGTCGCGCCCATCCGCCGGACGACTCGCGTTCCGCACGCGGGAGTCGGCGCGGCCGTGGCGGGCCGTGGCGGGCCGGCCGGCCCGGGTCCACGGCCTGCCGCCCGCGCGCCCGCCCGCGGAGCTGGGCGCGCGGGCCCCGACAACGACGAAGGGCATCGATGTGGACACCCGGACACGGCACTCAGAGGCCGACGCGTTCTTCCGCGACATCGCACTGTGCGTCGCGACGTACCGGGCCGGCGGCCCGGCCATGGTCTGGCCGGCCGGCTCCGGCGCCGTCGTGGACCCCTACGGCGAGCGCGCGCCGGACGGGGACGCGGGGGCCGGCCGTGCCGGGGACGACTCCGCGGTCCTGCGCCCCGCGGACCCGCGCATGCGGGAGATGGCGGACCGCCTCGGCACGTTCGTCGGCCGCCCGGTGCGCGCCGGGTACTGGGCCTTGGGGCAGGGCGGGAGCACCGCGCCGTGCGAGCTGGAGCACGACACGGTCCTGGTCCAGCTCGCGGGCTCCTGCGAGTGCCGGGTCGCGGGACCGGGCCCGGCGGCGGACGACGTGGACGTTCCGGCAGCGGACAGCCCGGCCGCGGACGACGTGGGCGTTCCGGCGGCGGACGGCCCGTCGGCGGGCGACGCGGACCCGGCGGGTGTCCGGGTGCGGCTGCGCGCGGGCGAGGCGCTGTACATGGCCCGGCCCGGGAGCTATGCCCTGACCGGGGTGCACGCCTCCTGCACGCTCGTCGAACTCCGGCTCCAGGACTGACCCGTGGGCGTTGCGGCCGTGCGGCGCCTCAGTCCGCGAGGACGGGACGGTCCTCGGTCAGCAGGCCGCGCGAGGCCATGAGCACGCCCGCCTGGAAGCGGCTCCCCGCGCCGAGGGACTGCATGATGTCGGCGATGTGGCGGCGTGCGGTCCGCAGCGAGATGCCGAGGCGCCGGGCGATCGTCTCGTCCTTCAGCCCCGCGGCGAGCATCTTGACGATCTTGCCGTCGATCTCGCGGGAGATCATCTCGAGCCCGTCGGCAGCCGCGTTGGAGAACGGCTGGGCCAGCGTCCAGACCTGCTCGAACAGTTCGCAGAGGAAGTGCACGACGTTCGGCTCCCGGACGACGACGGCGCCCCAGTCGCCCGAGGTGTCCGGGAGGAAGGCCATCTCGCGGTCGAAGACGATGAGCCGGCCGAAGAGTTCGTGCGCCGTCCGGTACTCGGCGCCCAGCGCCGAGGCCTGCGCCACGTACGCCTGGCTCGGGGCGTTGAACCGGGCGGTGTGGTGGTACAGCGTGCGCATCCGCACCCCGCGGGCCAGCGTCGCGGTGTCGCGCACGAGCGCCTCCGCGAGCGCCTCCGGGTCCCGGTTGCCGCCGGGCTGGCTGGTCATGATCTCCGAACGGCACTGCGCGGAGGCCCGGTTGAGCGCGACACGCACCTGGTCGAGCCGGGGGATGAGCTCGGCCCCGGGTGTCCTGGCCCGCAGGCCCTCCACGTAGTGCTGGCGCAGGCCGGCGACGTGGTCCCGCAGGACGCGCAGGACCGCCTGCTGCCGCCTGATGGTCTCCTCGAACGGCATGATGACGGCCTCGGCGGCCAGATCGGGGTCCACCACCTGCATGCGCGGGGGTTCGCCCGGCAGGACCCGCAGCAGCCCGCGCTCGCCCAGCGCGGCCAGCGAGGCGGCCAGGCGGTCCGGCTCGACGTCGAGGTCACGTGCCGCGGCCCGCAGGTCGAGGTGCTCGTGGACCGCCGCCCACCCGTACAGGGCGACCTCGTCGTCGGCCAGCCAGGGGGGCAGGTCGGCCCGGGGCAGCGGGTCGTGTGTCTCGTGGGTGTCGCCGAGCTGCATGTCAGCCTCCGTGCCTTGTGGTCCCGGCAGGGCGAGGACCCTCATCACGCGTGTGGTCCCCGGTGCGCGGCCGCCTGCCGCGTCGCGGTGGATCACGGGCAAAGTAGCGAGGCCGGGCGGCCACCCCGAAGCGATGTGCCCGAAAGGCTCGGGAATCCGGGCCCTCCGACCCGCGCACGACCGGAGGGGGACACCGCGCGGATCGGCAGTTTGGTGAAGGGCGCGAGGGCTGGAACCGCCGGGGGCCGCGCTGGCAGCCTGAATCGCGGCGGGAAGAGCGCCGGATGCGCGCCGGATGCGTGCCGGAGCCCGCCCGTGCGGCTCAGCGGCCGCCGGCCGAGCGGCACATGTGTGCCGCGCCTTCCCCGTACACCCGACCGACGTTCCGCCGTCCCTGACAGGGAGTCACCCATGCCTGCTCGCACGTCGACCGCCCACGAGCCCACCGCCGACGACACGTCCTGGGGCGGATGACCCCGCCCGCGTGACGGTGACGCCCCCGGGACCCGCGCCGTCACCGGCGCCGCCCGGGTCACCGCCCGCCCGCACCGCCGACCCCGTTGCCCGCACCCCCGCCCCACCGACAGGAGACCAGCCGTGACCAATCCCTTCGACGACCCCGACGCCCAGTACCGGGTGCTGAGGAACGACGAGCACCAGTACTCGCTGTGGCCCGCGTTCGCCGACGTCCCGGCCGGCTGGACGGTCGTCCGGGACACGGGCAGCCGGCCGGACAGCCTCGCCTACATCGAGGCGCACTGGACGGACATGCGTCCCCGCAGCCTCGCCGAGCAGATGGCGCGCACCTGACGCCCCGTCATCTGCCCGGCCTGCCCAGCCCCCTCCGCCCCGCCGCCCGCGTCACCGGGCCCGCGCCGCAGCTCCACCACCCCGTCGCCACACCAGGAACGAGGATTCGCCATGCCCTCCACCAGCGCCTTCGACGATCTGCACGTCAGCCACACGGAGATGTACGTCTCCGATGTCACCGCAGTCGCCCGGCAGTTCACCGACGGCTACGGCTTCCACGTCCACGCCGAGGCCGAGCGGACCGACCACGGCGGCCGCAGCCGGTCGCTGGCGCTACGGCAGGGCGCCGTCGTGCTCGTGCTCACCCAGCCCCTGGACGACGCCCACGCGGCGGCCGGGTACCTCGACCGCCACGGTGACGGCGTCGTCGACATCGCCCTGCGCACCTCCGACGCCAGGGCCGCCTTCGACGGCGCGCTGTCCCGGTCCGCGCTGCCGCACACCGCCCCGTCCGAGGACCGCGGCTGGACCACGGCGGTCCTCCACTCCGGCTTCGACGACGTGCGGCACACCCTCGTCCAGGCGCCGGCCCGCGACGGCGCGCAGCCGGGTCCGCTCCCCGGCTTCAGCCCGGTCGCCCCCGGCATCGAGGCCCGCGGCGGCACGCCCGGCCTGACCCTCCTGGACCACGTCGCGGTCAGCGTGCCCGTCGGGCAGCTCGCCCCCAGCACCGAGTACTACGAGCGCGTCTTCGGCTTCGAGAGCGTCTACCAGGAGCTGATGGTGCAGGACAAGGAGGCCATGGACTCCAAGGCGGTGCGCAGCCCCTCGGGCGAACTCACCTTCACCGTCCTCGCGCCCAGCCCCGACCACGACGCCGGCCACATCGGCGACTTCCTCGAGCGGCACGGCAGCGGCGGCGTCCACCACCTGGCCTTCGCCACCGGCGACATCGTCGAGGCGACGGCGTGGATGACCGAGGGCGGCGTCGCCTTCCTCAGCACGCCCGACACCTACTACGACCGCCTGCCCGGGCGCCTCGACCACACGCGCCACCCGATCGCCGCGCTGCGGGACGCCGGCATCCTCGCCGACGAGGACCACGCGGGCCAGCTGTACCAGATCTTCACCCGGACGACGCACCCGCGCCGGACGATGTTCTTCGAGGTCGTCGAGCGCATCGGCGCGGAGACCTTCGGCAACGGCAACGTCCGGGCCCTGTACGAGGCCGTGCAGGCCGAACGCGACGCGTCGCTGCAGAGCGTGCTGTGACCGCCGTCCTCCCCGCGGACCTGCTCGCACCGGCCGACGCCGAGGGCCCGGCGTCGGCCGTGCTGCAGCCGATGATCGAACGGTTCGTCAACGGGGCCGCCGGGGACGGTCTGACCCTGCGGGCGAACCGGGCCGCGCTCGACGCGATCTGCGTCGTGCCGCGCGTGCTCAGGGACGTCTCCGCGACCGACAGCTCCACCGTGCTCCTCGGCGCCCCGTGCGCGGTCCCCGCGGCCGTGGCGCCCATGGCCTACCAGCACGCCTTCCACCCCGACGGCGAACTGGCCGTCGCCCGAGCGGCCCGCGACGCCGGCATGCCGTTCACCGTCAGCACCTTCAGCAGCGTGCCGGTCGAGGAGATCGCCGCCGCCGGCGGGACGACGTGGTTCCAGCTGTACTGGCTGCGGGACCGCGGCGTGACCGCCGACCTGCTGGCGCGGGCGGAGTCGGCCGGCTGCTCGGCCCTGGTGCTCACGGTGGACACACCGCGGATGGGACGGCGGCAGGCGGATCTGCGGGGTTCCTTCCGGCTCCCCGACGGCGTGCGCGCGGCGCACTTCGACGGTTCCGCGGACGGTCTGCCCGCGGCCGCCAGGACCGGGGTCAGTGCCATCGCCAGCCAGACGGCCGGACTCGTGGACCCCTCGCTCTCGTGGCGCGACCTGGAGTGGCTGCGGGAGCGGACCCGGCTGCCGCTGGTGCTGAAGGGGATCCTCGACCCGCGGGACGCGGCGGCCGCCGCCGGGCTGGGCGCGGACGCGATCGTGGTGTCCAACCACGGGGGCCGCCAGCTCGACGGCGCGCAGCCCGCGATCACGGCGCTGCCGGCGGTCGCCGCCGCCGTGGCGGGGCGGTGCGAAGTGCTGTTCGACAGCGGGATCCGCAGTGGCACCGACATCCTCAAGGCGCTCGCGCTGGGCGCGGGCGCGGTGCTCGTCGGCCGGCCCGTGCTCTGGGGGCTCGCCGCGGCCGGGCAGGCCGGGGTGCACCGCGTCCTCGACCTGTTCCGCACCGAACTGCACAACGCGATGGCGCTGGCCGGCTGCCCGGACCTCGCGGCGGTGGCCGGACTGGCCACCACGGGCGGACCCGTGCCGGCAACGGCCGCGGGGAGCGTGCGATGACCGCGCCCGTACGTCCGCCGCTGCCGGCGCCGGAAGCCGCACCCGTACGTCCGCCGCTGCCCGCGCGGGACGCCGCGCCCGAGCGGGCCGACCTGGACGCGTCCGGCCTGCACGGCTCCCTCACCGACCCGCTGCTGTCCGCCATGACCTTCCTCAACGAGGTCGCGGGACGCCATCCCGAGGCGCTGTCCCTGGCGGCGGGGACGCCGTACGAGGGCTTCTACGACGTCGAGGACGTGCACCGCGCGCTGCGCGCGTACTGCGCGCACCTGCGGGAGGAGCGGGGCTACGACGAACGGCACGTGCGGCGGGCCCTGCTGCAGTACGGCCGGACCAAGGGCATCATCCACGACCTGATCGCCCGTTACCTGAGCGTGGACGAGGGCGTGGACGTCGACCCCGAGGCGATCGTGGTGACCACCGGCTGCCAGGAGGCGCTGCTGCTCACCATGCGGGCGCTGAAGCGCGACGAGCGGGACGTCCTGCTGGCGGTGGACCCCGTGTACGTCGGCGTGACCGGTGCCGCGCGGCTGCTGGACCTGCCGGTGCATCCGGTGGCGGGCGGCACGGACGGGGTCGACCTCGGCGACCTGCGCCGCCGGATCCACCGCGCGCGTGCCGCGGGGCAGCGGCCGCGGGCCTGCTACCTCGTGCCGGACTTCGCCAATCCCACCGGCCTGCGGCTGTCGCTGGCCACCCGGCTCGCCCTGCTCGACCTGGCGGAGCAGGAGGACGTCCTGCTGCTGGAGGACAACCCGTACGGCCTGTTCCCGCTGGAAGGGCAGCGGCTGCCCACGCTCAAGGCGCTGGACACGAACCGGCGCGTGGTCCACCTCGGCTCGCTGTCCAAGTCGGTCTTCCCGGGCGTCCGGATCGGCTTCGCCGTGGCCGACCAGCAGGTCCGCCAGGGCCCGGGTGACCGGGTGCTGTTCGCCGACCTGCTGGCCAAGGCCAAGAGCATGGTCACCGTCAACACCGCGCCGCTGAGCCAGGCGGTGGCGGGCGGGTGGCTGCTGGAGCACGGGTGCAGCCTGGCGCGGGCCACCCAGGACGTGCGGGAGGTCTACCGGCGGAATCTGCGGCAGCTCGTCGACGGTCTGGCGGCACGCTTCCCCGCTCCGTCCCCGGTCACCTGGAACACGCCCGACGGCGGCTTCTTCGTGGTGGTCGACGTGCCCTTCGAGGTGACCGACGCCACCCTCGAGTACTCCGCGGCGCGGCACGGCGTGCTGTGGACGCCGCTGCACCACTTCTACGACGGCCGGCCCGTGCTGCGCTCCCTGCGGCTGTCGATCAGCGCCCTGGAACCCGACGACGTCGACGACGCCCTCGACCGCTTCGCCGGCTTCGTCCACGCCTGCGCGGGCGCGTCGCCCGGGAGCCCGTGACGACCGTCAACCCCCCCGGCGGGCGGGAACCCGCCGGGAACGATCCGGGACCGGAACAGGACCGAAGCGGGACACCTCCCGACAAGGCTGGCGCCTCCGTGTACCACTGCCCTACGAGAAAGGCCCCCTGATGACCAGCGCACCCGACCGGCCCGACGACCCCGTGGGACCGGCCACGTCGTTCGGCGAGATGGCCGACGCCGAACACTGGGCCGAGTACGTCGCGATCGCGAGAGCCTCGGGTTCCTACGCCGGCCACGACGTGCCGGACGGCCCGCTCTTCAGCATCCGCACCCGCAGCGACAACGGCATGCACGACGTCGTCGCCGTCGAGCCCCTGCGGCCGGTGCACGGGCGGGAGCACCCGACGCCGCCCGGCGAGGCCGAGACGGTCGTGCTGCGTTCCGCGGTGCGCGGTCTGCTCGACGTCGCCGGTCACGAGTCGGGTCCCGCCCGCGTCGATGTCCTGCTGCTGCCGGAAGGGCCGCGCATCAAGGGCATCTGGCTGAACGCCCCGGCAGGCGAGGCGGAGTGACCGCGGGCGGGACGCACGCGGCGGATCCGCCGCGCCCGCCGCGTCACCACTGACCTCGTCCGGTGGGCCGGCAGCCGCCGGTCCACCGGACGGGTCCGCCGCGGCTACCGGCGCCTGCGGTCGGCCGGCACCCCCATGTCCGCGAAGAGCCCCTCGCTGACGGCGAGGTGTCCGGCCGCCGCCGGATCGCCGAGGGCCTCGCAGACATGGGCGAGCCCCAGGCGGGCGTAGGCCTCCTCGGGCAGGTAGCCCAGTTCGGCGGCGCCCTCCCACGCCCGCAGATGCAGCACCCGGGCATCGGCGTGCTGCCCGCGGCGGTGGAACAGCCGGCCGATCATGTTCTCGACCTTGACGCGGCGCAGGGGCGACGCGCTGGCCGCCGCGTGCTCCAGCGCGGCCCCGGCGTACCCGCCGGCCTGCTCGGCATGCCCCAGCCGGTCGGCGACGTCGGCCGACAGGGCCATGGTCAGGGCCACCATGCCGGGCTCCCGCGTGTCGTCGCACATGACGCGTGCCCGGGCGAGGAGTGCCTCGGCCTCGGCCCAGTCGCCCACACCGGCCTGGGCCATCGCCAGGTCGACGGTGGCGACGAACTCGTTCTCGTGCCGCCCGAGTTCGCGGCACAGGAGCAGGGCACGCCGGGCGGCGGTCGCGGCCTCGGCGTACCTGCCCCACTGCTCGAACAGGGTGCTCAGCACCGTAAGCGATTCCGCCTCCGCCCTGCGCAGGCCCAGTTCCCGTTCGCCGTCGACCGCCGCCGTCAGGTGGTCCAGTGCCTCAGGGAACCGCCCCAGCAGGCTCTTGTAGAGGCCGAGGGTGCTGTCGCTGTGCGCCCGCGTCGCGACGTCGCCCATCCGGGTCGCGACGTCCCGCCCCTCCGCGGCCACCTCGATGCCCAGGGTGAAGCGGCCCAACTCCCAGTAGGCGATGCCCAGGTTGGCCAGACTCACCCCGAGCAGCTGGTCGTCGCCCAGGCGCCGCGCGGCGGCCACCGCGCTGCGGCACACGCTCTCGAAGTCGTCCAGGAGGCCGTGTGCGTTGAGGTAGAAGGCGAGGTTGCGCGCGAGGCACACGGCGTACCTGTCGTGCCCGCGGTGCGCGGCCAGACCGACGACCGCCATCAGCGTGTTCTGCTCGCGCGCGAACCAGGCGCGGGCCGCATCGGTGTCCTGGACGTCGGGCACGTCGACGTCGGAGGCCTTGAGACCCGTGACGATGTCGCGCCGCCCCGGGAAGAGCGTCGAGCAGGCCCGTTCAGTGACCGTGAAGTAGTAGTCCAGCACGCGCTCGACGGCGGCCGCGACGCCGTCCTCGGCGATCCCCCCGACGAGCCTGCGGGCGAAGGTGCCCACCAGGTCGTGGTACGCGTACAGCCCGATCTCCGGCTGCTGCACGAGGTGCACGTCCAGCAGCAGTTCCAGCACGTCCTCGCCGTCCCGGGCCGGGCCGCCGAGCAGCGCGCCCGCGGCGTACGCGTCGATGCTGCTGCCCGGGTGCAGGGCCAGCAGCCGGAACGCGGCGCGGGTCTCCTCGTCGAGCGCCTGGTAGGACAGCCGGAGCGTGGCGGCCACGCTCCTTTCCCCCACGCTGAGTTCGTCCAGGCGCCGGGTCTCGTCGCGCAGCCGGTCGACCATGTACTGCACGGTCCACCGCGGCCGGTTGCCGAGCCGGGCCACGGCGATGCGCAGGGCGAGGGGCAGATGGCCGCACAACCGGGCCAGTTCCGCGGCGGCCTGCGGCTCGCCCGCGACCCGCTCGGCGCCCAGGGCCTCCGCGATGATGTCCGCGCTCTCCTCCGGCGCCAGCACGCCGAGCGAGATCCACTCCGCACCGTCGAGGTCGAACAGGCGCCGCCGGGCGGTGACCAGCAGCAGGCAGCCGGACGTCCCCACCGGGATCAGCGAGCGCACGTCCGCGGCGCTCGACGCGTTGTCCACGAAGATCAGCAGGCGCTGCCCCGAGACCGCCCGCCGCCACAGCTCCGTCCGCCCGACGGCCGTGTCGGGTATGCGTTCCTCCGGCACGCCGAGGGCGCGCAGCATCGCCCCCATCGCGTTGATCGGCGCCACCGGATCCTCCTCGGCGGCGTACGCGCGCAGGTCCACATAAAGCTGGCCCTGCGGGTAGTCGGCGGAAAGCAGATGCGCGGCCCTGGTCGCAAGGGAGGTCTTTCCACTGCCGCCCATACCGTCAATGGCGATGATGGGGGTTCCGCCCCGGTGCGCGAGATCGAGGATTTGCCGCAGTTCCCTTTTGCGCCCGGTGAATCCCGGCACGTCGTAAGGCAGCATGCACGGCGGCACCGCGGGGGGCGGCGGCGGTGGGGCCGGGGCGGCGACCGCGGGCCGGGGAGCGGCGAGTTCGGGACTCTCCCGGAGTATGCCCTCGTGCAGGGCCGCGAGCGGTGCGCCGGGGCCGACCCCCAGCTCCTCGGCCAGCAGCTCGCGCACCCGGGCGAACTCCTCCAGCGCCTCCGCCTGCCGGCCCGACCGGTACAGCGCGATCATCAACTGGCCGCGCAGCGTCTCGCGGAGGGGATGCCGGGCGACGGACTCCCGCAGGTCGACGACCAGATCGGGGGCCTCGCCGAGCGCCAGCCGCAGCTCGAAGAGCTGCTCCTGGGCCGCGAGCCGGCGCTCCTCCATGGCGGTCGCCGCGGCCTCGATGACGGGACCGCCCGCTCCCGACAGGACCGGGCCGCGCCACAGGGCGAGCGCCTCGCGCAGCGCGCCGACCGCCTCACCCGTGCGGCCGGCCGCCGCCGCGTCCCTGGCCGTGCTGGTGAGGGTGCTGAACTCGACGAGGTCGAGCTGGCCTTCGGCCAGCACGGCCCGGTACCCGGGGCCGTCGGTGACCAGCACCTGGTCGCCCTGGGGGATGCGCTGCCGCAGCACCGCGACGGCCTTGCGCACCTGGTGGGACGACGTGGCCGGCGGCTCGTCCTCCCAGGCGGAGGCCACCAGCCGGGAGACCGGCAGGACCCGGCCCGGCTCCAGTAACAACGTGGTCAGCACGCGTTCCTGGATGACGCCTCCGAGCCGCAGCCGCTCCTCGCCGCACCAGCCCTCCAGCGGGCCGAGGACGTTGAACCGAAGATGCCCCGCAGGTCGCATCGGCGTACTCGGCCTCAACCGTCACCCCTCGCACGAAAACCGGAAATTCATGGTGAAGAGGTCTCCGGCAAGGCGTGACCGAGGCACCCGGCCGTTGCCACCCGCTCCTGGTCACAACGGCCTCAGGATAGCTTCGGGAATGCGGAACGGCGGGTACTGCGGGGGAGTTGCCGGTGAACCTTTGGAAACCCTTGATGATCACACCGGGTAGTGGATCGCTTGCTTTTGGTGGCCAACTTCTTCCCCCGTTGGTCCGGCTCAATTTACCCGCGTCACGCGCGCCGCCAAACCTTTCTGTTCGAGTCGTGTGCGAAACCTCCGCCGGAATACCGGCGCCACCGGGCCCGCGGGCCGACCGGGACCCGGGGAGCGGCCCTCGGGGAGACCCTAGATCCAGTCCCGCCACTTGAACGTCGCGTAGAGCAGGGCGGAGAACGCGACGATGAGGCCGGTGGAGGTCCAGAAGCCGAAGTGCGCGCCGAAGCCGGGGTAGGGGACGTTCTGGCCGTAGAAGCCGGTGACGGCGGTCGGCACGGCGATGATCGCGGCCCAGCTGGTGACCTTCTTCATGATCAGGTTCATGCGGTTGCCCTGGACCGTCAGGTTGGTCTCCATGACGGTGGTCACCAGGTCGCGCAGCGACTCGGTCCACTCGGTGGCGCGCAGCACGTGGTCGTAGACGTCCTGGAAGTAGGGGAACAGCGGTTCGCTGACCACGTGCAGGTCGCGGCGCATCAGCGAGTTGACGACCTCGCGCATCGGCAGCACGACCCGGCGCAACTGCACCAGCCGTTTGCGCAGTTCGAACGACCCGCGCTGAACCGCCTGGATCTCACCGGGACTGTCCGCGAAGAGGAGGTCCTCCAACTGCTCGACGCGGTCGTCGAGGTCCTGGACGGCGGCGTAGTGCCCGTCCACCAGGTAGTCGACCAGCCCGTGCACCAGGAACCCCACGCCGTGCCGGGCGAGGTCGGCGGAGTCGTCCCACCGCTCCACGACGGGCTGGATGCGGAAGGCCTTCCCCTTGCGGACGGTGATCAGGGCGTTCGGGGTGATGAACGCGGACACCTCGGTGGCCTCGAGCGCGCCGGTGTCGGGATCGGTCGTCACCGCGTAGGCGCTCAGGAACAGGTGCGTACGGTAGGTGTCGAGCTTGGGCCGCTGATGCTCGTAGCGGGCGTCCTCGACGGCCAGGGCGTGCAGCCCGAACTCCTCGGCGATCATGTCGAAGTCCGCGGACGCGGGGTCGTGCACGTCCAGCCACACCGTGCACTCCGCGCTGTCCACGTACTCGGAGATGTCCTGGACGGGGAAGTCCTCAAGCTCGAGGGCGCCGTTCCGGTACAGCCTCGTGCGCGTCATGCGCGGCACCCCGGTGTCGCCTCACGCCGTGACGCGGCGGACTCCTGCACCCTGATCTCCACAGTGACGGAGCGTAGGCGCGATATCGGCGACGGTGTCCGTGCCACGCCGCCGACGCGTCACCTCAGGGCGCGCCCCGGCCGCCGCGGGCCGCTCGTCCACCGTCCCCGGCCGGCACGCCGGCGCGGAGGGGATCCGGCGGTCGCCGATCCGACGTGACCCGGCGCTTACTGGATTGACTAATCCAGTAAGCGCGCTACCCTGGGGGACATGGCACGCACCAGGGAGTTCGACATCGACCAGGCGGTGGATCGCGCCATGGATCTGTTCTGGCGCCGCGGCTACGCCGACACCTCCTTGCCGGATCTGCTGAAGGAGCTGGCGATAGGGAGTGGCAGCTTCTACGCGGCCTTCGGGTCGAAGGAGCAGCTGTACCTCCGCTCGCTCGACCGCTACGTCTCCCTCCAGGGCCGCGACCTGGAGACGGCCCTGGGTGAGGGCGGCGAGATCCGCCCCGCGGTCCGCAAGGTGCTCGGCTCCCTGGTCGAGATGGACCTGGCCGACCCCGCGCGCGGCTGCCTGGTGGTCAACACCGCCACGCAGTGCGGCGATCAGCCCCTGGCGGAGGACCGCGTCACGGCGGCGATCCGGCAGGTGGAGTCGCTGCTCGCCGGAGCGCTGGAGCGCGCGCAGGCGCGGGGCGAGATCTCCTCGGAGAAGGACCCGAGGGGGCTGGCCCGGTTCCTGACCACGTTCATCCAGGGCGTGCGCGTCGTCGGCCAGGCGCGCGTGGGCCGGGAGTTCGTGGAGGAGGCCCTGTCCACGGCGATGCGCGTCCTGGACTGACCTTCCGTTTCCGGTGAGCGGATGCCGGGCGCGTTTGCGCCGAATTCGGCACGGTTTGGCCTATCGTCATTATGTATTGATCAATCCAGAAAGAAGAGGGTCATGGAACTGCACCTCAAGGACAAGGTCGCCGTCGTCACCGGAGCCAGCAAGGGCATCGGCCTGGCCGTCGTCGAGCGGCTGGCGGTCGAGGGCGTCAGGGTCGTGGCCGGCAGCCGCACCGCCACCCCCGAGCTGGAGGCCCTGGCCGCCCGTTACGACGTCACCATCGTGTCCGTGGACCTGTCCACCGCGAAGGGCGCCGAGGCCCTGGTCCGGAAGGCCGTGGAGCGCCACCAGCGCCTGGACATCCTCGTCAACAACGTCGGCGCCGCCGAGCCGCGCGAGTCGTTCCTCACGATCGACGACTCCGAGTGGCAGCGGATCTTCGACCTGACCTTCTTCAGCGCCGTACGCGCCAGCCGCGCGGCGCTGCCCCACCTGGTCGCGGCCGGCGGCGCGGCCATCGTGAACGTCAGCTCCATCAACGCCCGGCTGCCCTTCCCCATGGTGGCCGACTACTCGGCCGCCAAGGCCGCGCTGACGAACCTGAACAAGTCGCTGTCCGAGGAGTTCGCCCCTCAGGGCGTCCGCGTCAACGCGATCGCCCCGGGACCGGTCCGCACGCCGTTCTGGACCGCGCCGGGCGGCTTCGCCGACGCCACGGCGGCAGCCGCCGGCACCACCGCGCAGGAAGCGCTCGACGTGGTCGTGCCGCAGAACATGGGCATCAGCTCGGGCCGGATCACCGAGGCGCACGAGATCGCCGACCTGGCCCTGTTCCTCGCCTCACCCCTCGCGGCCAACATCACGGGGACCGAGATCCTCGTCGACGGCGGCCAGACCAAGACCCTCTGACACCCCCTGCGCACGAGATGATGCACGGACCTGGTGCGTGATCCCGCCCATGTGACGCCCTCCCCACCCCCGTGGAGGGCGTCACACCCGCGTTCAGCGGGAACTCACCTCGTCCAGCTCTCGCAGCCGAGCCGGCGCGCCTCCCGACGCAGGACGGCGAGCACGGCGCGGAGTCCGTTCGCCGCCGACCGGAACGCCTCGGTCGTCTCGGGCCCGAGCGTCGACGGGGGCGCCGTGTCCACACCATGCGGGTAGTCGTCGGGGACGAACGCCACGAACCGGGCCCACGCGCTTCGGTAGAGGGCCGTGCAGCGCTCCAGTTCGCTGCCGCACTCCGCCCACACGGCCCCGGGCAGCGTTCCCTTGGTACGGGCCAGCAGGTGGTTCAGCTCTGCGTAGGCGGCGATGAACTCTCCGGTCAGGGCGCACCGTTGGGCGCCCGCGTGGCGGTGGGTCA
The DNA here is from genome assembly GCF_900110255.1 of Actinacidiphila rubida. Taxonomy (GTDB): domain Bacteria; phylum Actinomycetota; class Actinomycetes; order Streptomycetales; family Streptomycetaceae; genus Actinacidiphila; species Actinacidiphila rubida. Next base: position 240,899 of record NZ_FODD01000002.1, on the reverse strand, counting down.
GGACGTCGGCGCACACCTGGTGCACACGCGCATACTCCTCCACGGCGTTCGGCCCCCCTGGCGCCCTCGGCTCGGCCTGGATGTCCCAGCGGGACCGTAACACCGCAACAGGGGGCCGGGGTCGGGATGCGGGCGGCGCCCCTGGAGGCGACCAGCGGGATACCAGTGCGCGGCGAGCGGCGCACCGACGGGCGTTCCTACGGTGGGTGGGCTCCTCGCCGAACTCCGAACTCCGAACTCCGAACGCTCCGTTCGCACTCTGAAGGAGGACACCGTGCGGCTCGCCGGGAAAGTCGCCATCGTCACCGGTGGCACCAGGGGTCTGGGACGTGCCATCGCCGAGGCCTACGTGAAGGAGGGCTGCCAGGTCGTGTGCGCGGCGCGGGAGGCCGGGCCGGACGGCGCGGGCGACCTCGCGTTCCGGCAGGTGGACGTCCGCGACCCCGCCTCGGTGCGCGCGTTGATGCGCACCGTGTACGACGCCTACGGGCGGCTCGACCTGCTGGTCGCCAACGCCGGCGTCAGCCGGCCCGGGCCGAGCGCCGAACTGGCGCCGCAGGACTGGGCGGAGGTCATCGACACCAACCTGAACGGTACCTTCCTGTGCGCCCGTGAGGCCGTGCCGTACCTGGAGAAGGACGGCGGCGGGCGGATCGTGACGATGTCGTCCGCGCTGGCCACCAGGGTCGCGCGCGGATCCGCGGCGTACGCCTCGTCCAAGGCGGCCATCGAGATGTTCACCCGGGTCGCCGCCGTGGAGTTCGCGCCACGCGGCATCACCGTCAACTGCCTGAGCCCCGGCTTCATCGACGAGGGCATGGGCCGTGAACTCGCCCGCAACGAGCGGCTGTGGAGCCACTACGGCGGAAAGATCTCGGTCGGCCGGGCGGGCGGCGCCGACGACGTCGCGCGCGCCGCGCTCTTCCTCGCCGTCGAGGACTCCGCCTACGTCAACGGCCATGTCCTGGAGGTCAACGGCGGCCTGAGCTGGTGACTCGCCACCCGCGGGGGGTACCGGCGGCGGTGGCCCGCGCCACCAGCACGTCACCAGGCGTGTCTCCCAGGCTCGTCGGCAGGCCCGCACGTCACCACGCACCCGCACCCTCACCCCCTCACTCGTCCACCCATCCTCGACACGCCAGCAGTGGAAGGTCAGCGGAATGACGGACAAAGCAACGGCCGGCCGGCTCCGGCCCGCGTCGGGACGCCGGGTGGTGATCACCGGCATCGGCGTGCTCGCCCCCGGCGGGGTCGGCACCAAGGCCTTCTGGGACACCCTCACCTCGGGGCGGACCGCGACCCGCACCATCACCTTCTTCGACGCCTCCCCGTTCCGGTCCAGGATCGCCGGCGAGGTCGACTTCGACCCGGCCGCGGAAGGACTCGGGCAGCAGCAGATCCGGCGGCTCGACCGGGCCGCGCAGTTCGCGGTGGTCGCGACCCGCGAGGCCGTCGCCGACAGCGGACTGGAGAACGTCGACCCGTACCGCACCGGCGTCACCGTCGGCAGCGCCGTCGGCGCCACCATGAGCCTGGACCGCGAGTACGCCGTCGTCAGCGACGGCGGCCAGTCCTGGCTGGTGGACCACAACTACGGCTCGCGGCACCTGTACGACTGGTTCGTGCCGTCGTCGTTCGCGGCCGAAGTCGCCCGCGAGGTCGGCGCCGAGGGGCCCGCCGTGGTGGTCTCCGCGGGCTGCACCTCGGGCCTGGACTCGGTCGGCCACGCCGCGGAGCTCATCCGGGACGGATCCGTCGACGTCATGATCACCGGTGCGACCGACGCGCCGATCTCCCCGATCACCGTGGCGTGCTTCGACGCCATCAAGGCCACCTCGCCGCGCAACGACGACCCCGAGCACGCGTCCCGGCCCTTCGACCGGACCCGCAACGGCTTCGTGCTCGGCGAGGGCTGCGCGATGTTCGTCCTCGAGGAGCTGTCCCACGCCCGCGCCCGCGGCGCGCACGTCTACGCCGAGATCGCCGGCTTCGCGAGCCGCTGCAACGCCTACCACATGACCGGACTCCGGCCCGACGGACGGGAGATGGCCGAGGCGATCCGGGCCGCCATGGACGAGGCCCGGATGGCCGGCGAGGCGATCGACTACATCAACGCCCACGGCTCCGGGACCAAGCAGAACGACCGGCACGAGACCGCGGCCGTCAAACGGGTCCTCGGCGACCACGCCTACCGGACCCCGATGAGCTCGATCAAGTCGGTGATCGGGCACTCCCTGGGCGCCGTCGGCTCGATCGAGATCGCGGCCTCGGCCCTGGCCATGGAGCACGGCGTGGTGCCGCCGACCGCGAACCTGCACGAGCCGGACCCCGAGTGCGACCTCGACTACGTGCCGCTGGTCGCCCGCGAGCACCGCACCGACGCCGTGCTCACCGTCGGCAGCGGCTTCGGCGGCTTCCAGAGCGCCATGGTGCTGGCCCGGCCCGAACGGCGGCCGGCATGACCGCCACCGCCGTGGTGACCGGGCTCGGCGTCGCGGCGCCCAACGGCCTGGGCATCGAGGACTACTGGCGGGCCACGCTGGACGGCGAGTCCGGCATCCGCCGCATCACCCGCTTCGACCCCGCGGGTTACCCCTGCCGGTTCGCCGGCGAGATCACCGGCTTCGACCCGGCCGCGCACATCCCGGGCCGGCTCATGCCGCAGACCGACCACATGACCCGCCTGGCACTCGCCGCGACCGGCTGGGCGCTGGGCGACGCGGGCGCCGACCCGGCGGCGATGGACGAGTTCGGCATGAGCGTGGTGACCGCCAACGCCTACGGCGGCTTCGAGTTCGGCCACCGCGAGCTGGAGAAGCTCTGGAGCCGCGGCGGCAAGCACGTCAGCGCGTACCAGTCGTTCGCGTGGTTCTACGCGGTCAACACCGGCCAGATCTCCATCCGGCACGGCATGCGCGGGCCCAGCGGCGTGCTGGTCTCCGAGCAGGCCGGCGGGCTGGACGCGACCGGTCAGGCCCGGCGGCACATCCGCAAGGGCATGCCGCTCGTGGTGACCGGCGGCGTCGACGGCGCCCTGTCGCCGTGGGGCTGGGTGGCCTACCTGTCCGGCGGCCAGCTCAGCTCCGGCGACGACCCGGCCCGCGCCTACCTGCCGTTCGACACCGCGGCGGCCGGCTGGGTGCCGGGGGAGGGCGGCGCGATCCTCATCGTCGAGGAGGCCGCGGCCGCGCGCGCCCGGGGCGCCGCGCAGGTCTACGGCGAAGTCGCCGGTTACTCCTCGGGCATCGACCCGGCGCCGGACACCGGGCGCCCGCCCGCGCTGCCCCGGGTCATCCGGCAGGCGCTGGACGACGCGGGGCTGCGCGCCGCCGACATCGGCGTGGTGTTCGCCGACGCCGTCGGGCTGCCCGCACTCGACCGGGCCGAAGCGGAGGCGATCACCGAGGTGTTCGGCGCCGGCGCGGTGCCCGTGACGGCGCCGAAGACCATGGTGGGCCGGCTGGCGTCCGGCGGGTCCGCGCTCGACATCGCGACGGCCTGCCTCGCGTTGCGCGACCAGGTCATCCCGCCCACCGTCCACGTGACCGACCCGGCGGGCCCGGCGGCGGACCTCGACCTCGTCCGTGCGGCCCGGCAGGCCCCGCTGGACAGCGCGCTGGTGCTCGCCCGCGGCACCGGCGGGTTCACCTCGGCGCTCGTCGTCCGCCGGGCGGCCTGAGGCCACACGCACGAACCCGAACCGCACCAGCCCGCGCACGAGCCCGCCGGAGTCCATGAGCCCGCCAGGGTTCACGAGCCCGCCGCAGTCCACCAGTTCCGCGGGATCGCGGAGTTCGGCGGGACGGCGGGCCCACCCTGATTCCCGCGCAATCCACGACAGGAGACGCACCCATGGCACGGATCACGATCGACGACCTCAAGGAAATGCTGGTCAAGGCCGGCGGCGAGGGGGCCGACGTGCCCAGCCTCGACGGCGACGCGGTCGACAAGGCGTTCGCCGACCTCGGCTACGACTCGCTCGCCCTGCTCGAAGTGGTCGGCAAGCTCGAACTCACCTACGACATCACCCTCGAAGAGGAGGCGACGCAGCCCGGCGGCACCCCGCGGGAACTGCTGGACCTGGTCAACGGCATGCTGAACGCCGCCGCCTGAGGCGTGCCGTATGCGTTGCAGCGCCGCGCGGCAACGGCGGCTTCCACGTGATCCGACAAGAGGATTGAGGGGTGCGGTGTGAAAGCTCTCGTCACGGCGGCCGGCGACGAGCCCGGCCTGCGGCTGGACTCGGTCCCCGAGCCCGAACCGGGGCCCGGGCAGGCGCTGGTGGCGGTCGCCGCGGTCGCCGTGAACCGCGGCGAACTGTCGGTCATCGGCGGGCTCCCGCCCGGCTCCCGGCTCGGCTGGGACGTGGCCGGAACGGTGCTGCGCGCCGCAGCTGACGGCGGCGGTCCCGCGGCCGGCACCCGGGTGCTGGGCCTGGCCGACCTGGACGGCTTCGCAGAGCGGGTCGCGATCGGCACCGGCCGGCTCGCCGCGCTGCCCGACGGCGTGGACTGGCCGGCCGCCGCCGCGCTGCCGGTGGCCGGGCTGACCGCGCTCTACGCACTGCGGCGCGCCGGCCGCCTGCTGGGACGCACCGTCCTGGTGACCGGCGCGGCCGGCGGCGTCGGGCGGATCGCGGTGCAGCTCGCCGCCGCCGCGGGTGCCCGGGTCATCGCGTGGGTGGGTTCGGCCGCGCGGACCGAGGGCCTGGCGGCACTCGGCGCGGACGTCGTGGACCTGTACGGCACCGCGCCGACCGGACCCGTCGACGTCGTGCTGGACAGCTGCGGCGGCGAGGTGCTGACCCAGGCGTTCCACCACGTCGTGCCCGGCGGCACGGTGGTCTGCTTCGGCAACACCGCCCGCGCCGAACTGCGGCTGCCCGCCGACTGGGGGCGGGCCCGGCCCGGCGTCAGCATCCACTACGTGTACCTCTTCGACGAGATCACCCGGCAGGACGTGGCCCGTGCCCTCGCGTTCCTGGTCCAGATGGCGGCGGACGAGCGCATCGACCCGCAGGTCGCGCTGGTCGCCGACTGGACCGACCCGGCCCCGGCGCTGCGCCGGCTCCAGGACCGGCAGGTGAACGGAAAAGTGGTGCTGGCCCTCTGACCGCGGCCCGCCCGTCCCCGGGCGGCCCCGCCCACGCGACAACGGCCCCGGCCGCGGAAACCCACCCCGCGTCCGGGGCCGCTGCGCGGGCGGCGCGGTGGCCCGGCGGCCCGGTGGGGCTCGGCCGTCTGCGCGACTCCGGCGCCGCGGCGCCATCGGTGCGCGGTGCGCGGTGGCTCGATGAGGGTCGGCCGTCTCGGCGACCCGGAGGCGGGATGGCGCGGGCGGCCTGGCGACCCGGTGGCCCGGCGGTGCGATGAGAGTCGGCCGTATCGGCGGTCCGGCGGTCCCGTGGCGCGGTGGCCTGGCGGCCCGGTGGGGTCGGCGGTTTCGGCGCCCCCAGCGCCCCGATGGCGCGGCGGCGCGGCGGTTGCACGGGCGGCCTGGCGACCCGGTGGCCCGGCGGGGCTCGGCCATTTCGGCGCCCCGGCGGCGCGATGGGGTCGGCTGTCTCGGCGACTCGGGTGGCGACCCGGCGCCCCGGCGCCCCGGCGCCCCCAGCGCCCCGGTGGCGCGGCGCCGCGCCCCGGCGCCCCGATGGGGGCGGCCGCTTCGGCGGCCCTGGCGGCGGGGCAGACGAGCGGCCGCCCAGCCGGGCACGAACGTCCTCCCATCGCGGCCGGGGACCGTAGGGCCATGACTGCTTCCGTGACCCGAACCCCGCCCCCAACCCCGGCCGACCCCCCTGCCGCCGCAGGCACGACCGCGGCCGGCGATCCGGCCGTGGAGGCGCGGCAGGCGGCGCCCGACCCCCCGTACACCCAGGCCGTCGCCGACGGAGTGCACGCCTTCGTGCAGCCCGACGGCGGCTGGTGCCTCAGCAACGCCGGCATCGTCGTCGGTGACGGCACCACGCCCCCGGCGCTGATCGACACGGCGGCGACCGAGGCCCGCGTCCGGCTGCTGCAGGCGGCGACGTCCCGGCTCGCGCCGGACCCGCCGCGGATCGTCGTCAACACCCACCACCACGGCGACCACCACTTCGGCAACGCCCTGTTCACGCCCACCGCCACCGTCGTCGCCTCCGCCGCCACGCGGGCGGTGATGGCCGAGAAGGGCACGGCACTGCGCCAGGTGTGGCCCGGGACGCCGTGGGGCGACCTCGAACTCGTCCTGCCCACCGTCACCTTCGAGGAGCGGCTGACCCTGCACGTGGGCGGCCTGCGGGTCGAGCTGATCGACCTGGGCACCGCGCACACCGTCAGCGACACCGTGGCGTGGCTGCCGGAGCGCCGGGTGCTGTTCGCCGGGGACGTGCTGCTGCCCGGCTGCACCCCGTTCGTCCTGATGGGATCGGTGTCCGGCTCGCTCGCGGCCGTCGAACGGCTGCGCGCGCTCGGCCCCGAGGTCGTCGTCGGCGGCCACGGGCCGGTCGCGGGACCGGAGGTGCTGGACGCCACCGAGGAGTATCTGCGCTGGGTCCGGCGGCTCGCGGCGCGCGGTGTCGCGGACGGCCTCAGCCCGTACGAGACGGCCGTCCGCGCGGACCTGGGGGCGTTCGCCGAACTGCGCGACCCCGAGCGCCTGGTGGCCAACCTGCACCGGGCGTACGCCGAGGAGGCGGGCCGGCCGCTCGACCACCAGATCCGATCCGGGCCGGTCTTCCAGGAGATGGCCCGCTGGGGCGGCGGCCGTCCGCTGATCTGCCGGGCCTGACCGCACCGGGCGGCCCGTGCCCACGCGCGCGACGGCGGTGCCCGCCGGGGTTCCGGCCGGGCACCGCCCTCAGCGGGTCGGCCGGTTCAGCCGACCTTCGACAGGCCCGCGCGCTCCTCGGCGTACCGCTTGGCGTGGCCCAGCGTCGCCAGGCTGTTGGCGCCCAGCGCCGACCGGACGAACCGGCGCGCGTCCGCGACGGACGCCTGCGGGCCGAGCACGCCGGCGACCGCGTCCGGATCGACCACGATGGTGTGCCGGGAGGTGGCGGTCAGGCCCGCCGGCGTCTCGCGCAGGATCCACTCGCCGGTGTGCGCGGTCAGCAGGGCGGGCACGAGCAGCTGCTTGTAGACGATCCGCTCCGAACCCAGCCTCACCCGCACGGACTTGGTGGTGTGCTGCGAGCCGTCCTTCGCCAGCGTGTCCATCTCCAGCGTCTGGATGTCCGGACCGGGTTCGGTGAGCACGACACGCCGCACGTGCGGCAGGCGCTCCTGCCAGGCCGCCGCGTCCCAGATGAAGTCGTGCACGTCGGCGGCCGACCCCTGGACGGTCACCCGGTCCTCGAAGGTCAGCGACAACTCCGGCATCCGGGCGGCCTGTTCGGCGTTGACCCGCAGCCGGTCCAGTTCGGCTCCGCTGTTGCGGTCGACCGCCTGCTCGATCCACGCCACGTTCTGCGGGGTGTCGCCGACCGCCGTGAAGTCGTGGTCGAGGACCACCTCGCAGGAGTCCGCCGAGAGCGGGGTGATCGTCCACAGGCCGCCCATCGACGCGACCGGCGGCTGCGAGACCTCCTGGCGGAAGGCGATGGTCCGCCCGGCCGGGTCGAGCCTGCGCCGCGAGGTCCACGACTTCACCTCGTCGTTGGCGGTCGCCCAGATCCGGATGGTCTCCCAGCCGCCGCCCTGCGGCTTCTGCTCGACGTGCACCGTCGGCGGGAACACCCGCGGCCAGAGCGCGGCCTCCGCGATCAGGCCGTAGACGGTGTCGGCGGGGGCGGCCACGGTGATGGTGTGCTGTGCGTGGTGAACGGTTGCCATGGGGTTCCCTCCTCAGTAGTTGCCGAGGCCGCCGCAGACGTTCAGGGCCTGAGCGGTGATCGAGGCCGCGGTGTCGGAGACGAGATAGCCGACCATGCCCGCCACTTCCTCGGGGGTGCTGTAACGGCCCAGCGGGATCTTGGCGTTGAAGCGGGTCAGCACGTCCTCGGCGGTGGTGTCCCAGGCCGCCGCGTAGCCGTCGCGGACCCGCTGGGCCATCGGCGTCTCCACATAGCCCGGGCAGACCGCGTTGACGGTCACGCCGCTGCGGGACTGGGCCAGTTCCAGCCCGAGCGCCTTGGTGAAGCCGACCACCGCGTGCTTGGACGCGGAGTAGGGCGCGCCGAGCACCACGCCCTGCTTGCCGCCGGTGGAGGCGATGTTGACGATCCGCCCGGACGCCTTGCTGCCCAGGCCGCCCGTGGTCAGCGCCTCCCGGGTCATCCGGAACACGCTGTGCAGGTTGGTGTCGATCACGTCGAGCCACAGCTCGTCGCTGATCTGGGAGGTCACCCCGCCGCCGCTGCGGCCGGCGTTGTTGACCAGGATGTCCAGCGGCCCGAAGCGCGCGACGCAGCTCTCCACCGCCCGGCGCACGTCGCCGGCCCGGCGGACGTCCGCGGCGACGCCGTCGGCGGTGATGCCCTCGGCGTCCAGGGCCTTCACGGTCGCCTCGACGTTCTCGGCGGTGCGGGCGGTGAGGAAGACCCGGATGCCGGCCCGGCCCAGGGTGCGCGCGACGGCCAGGCCGATACCACTGGTGGCGCCGGTGATCAGCGCGACCCGGCCGTCGCCGCCGGCGTCGTCACGCCGGGGCGGGGTGTGCGGATGTGCGGTCGTCATGGCTGTCCCTTTCCGGGAGTCGGGTGCGAGGACGGGGCGAGGTCGCCCACGGTGAGCAGCGAGCCGCAGTGGAAGACCATCGGTGCGAGGCCGGCCTCGACCCCGAGGCCGACCACCTCGGCCACCGCGAAGAAGTGGTCGCCGAGCTTCTGCACCTGCTGCACCAGGCAGTCCAGCCAGGCCGTGGTGCCCGGCAGCACCGGGTTGCCGTGCGGCGACTCCCACCAGGTGAGGTCGGCGAACTTCTCCCCGCCGCTGCGGGCGAACCGGGCGCACAGGTCCTGCTGGTCGTGCGCGAGGACGTTCACGGTGAAGGAGCCGGAGCCGCTCATCGGCGGCCAGCTCGCCGAGGACTCGTCGATGAACACGCCCACCAGCGGCGGCTGCAGCGACACCGACACGAAGGACCCGACGACCAGCCCCGCAGGCCCGTCGCCGGTGGCCGCGGTGACCACCGTGACGGTCGTCGGCACATGGGCGAGCACCTGCCGGAACATCTGCGGCTCCACATGGGTGCCGACGGGTGGTGCCATGCCCATCTCCGGCCTCCTGCCTGGCGATCGAGCGGGTTCGGCGAGCACGTTCGGCCGCCTCGCCGCCGATGCTGGCAGCCGCTCTTGGGGCCGTGATGGGTGCGCGATGAAGGGCGGCCCGTGCGCCGGTCGCCGGGGTCCGTGACCCCCTCAGCGCGGCCCCACCGCGCCCCCAGCGCGCTGCGCGACGATCATCGGCGGCGGCCGAAAGGGGGGCGCCGCAAGGCCCGTCCGCGTTCGGTGAGGAGCCGGCCCATGCCCGTACCGCAGCAGCGCGATCCCGAGCTCACCCGCAAGCGCCTCACCGGCTGGCTCGCCGAGCGGCTGCCGTCCGCCGGCGAGCCGCGCATCGCCGTGACGGTCCCGCAGGGCGCCGGCTTCTCGCACGAGAGCCTGCTGGTGGACGCCGAGTGGACCGACCGCGGGCGGCCCCGGAGCACCCGTCTGGTGGTCCGCGTCGCCCCGGCCGGCTACCGCGTCATGCCGGTCTCGCACCTCGACGACGAGTACGCGATCCTGTCGGCGCTCGCCGGAACCGACGTGCCCGTGCCCGCGGTGCTCGGCCACGAGCCGGACCCGGGCCTGCTGGGCGCGCCCTTCTACGCGATGGCCCACGTCGACGGGTGGGTCCCCACGGACCTGCCGTCGTACCACCGGGCCGGGCCGCTGCACGACCTGCCGGCCGGGGGACGGGCCGCGGTGTGGTCGAACGGCGTGGACGTCCTGCGCCGCCTGCACCGGCTGGACCCGGCCGCGCTGGGCCTGACCGGACTGCGCGCACCGGCCGGCCTCACCGCCCAACTGGACTTCTACGAGCGCCACCTGGACCATTTCGACGGTCCCGGGGCGGGCGTGGCCGTGCGGGCCCTGGACGTGCTGCGCGCCGCGCTGCCGCCCCGGCCCGCGACGCCCCGGCTCGTCTGGGGCGACGCCCGGCTGGGCAACCTGCTGTACTCGGGCACCGCCGTCGCGGCCGTGCTCGACTGGGAGATGGCGTTCCTGGGCCCGGGCGAGGCGGACCTCGGCTGGTACCTGTGGTTCGACCGCCACCTCAGCGAAGGCGTCGGCGCGCCCCGCCTGCCCGGACTGCCCGGCAGGACCGAGACCGTCCGGCGCTACGCGTCCGGCGCGGCGGCCGCCGCCCGCGAGACCGCTGAACACCTCGGCTGGTACGAGCTGTTCGCCGGCTTCCGGTTCGCCCTCATCGCGAACCGGGTGGGCCGGCTCATCGTCGAGCACGGCATGGTCGCCTCCGAGGACGACGTGCCGCTGGCCCGCAATGCCGCCCGGCTCCTGGACCGCGCCCTGCACGAACGCACCTGAGTTCCCGACCGACCGACCCCGAGCCCCTGGAGGCCGCACCGTGGAAGACCAGCAGCACCGTACCGACGCGCTCGTCATCGGCAGCGGGTACGCCGGAGCGATCGCCGCGTCACGCCTGGCCGCGGCCGGAGTGCGCACCGTCGTGCTGGAACGCGGCCGGCGCTGGACCGTCACACCGCGCGGCGACACCTTCGCCACCCAGCGGGACCTCGACGGCCGCGCCGCCTGGCTCAGCGAACGCTCCCCGCTGACCGACCGGACGCTGGACGTCTACACCGGCGTCCTGGAGTCCCTGGACGGCGAGGGCCTGACCATGATCGCCGCGGCCGGCGTCGGCGGCGCGTCCCTGCTGAGCAACGCCACCATGGTCGAACCGTCGCCCGAGCTGTTCCGGCAGGCGTTCGGGGACGCCCTCGACCAGACCGAGATGACCACCCGCTGGTACCCGGAGGCCCGCGAACTCATCGGCTGCAGCCCCGTACCCGACGACATCTGGGCCTCCGAGTTCTACCGCTCGTCCCGTTCCTTCGCCGGGCAGCTCGACCGGGCCGGCATCCCTTACCGCCGGGTCGACCTCGCCGTCGACTGGGACGTGGTGCGTGAGGAGATGGCGGGCCGGCGGGTCGCCGCCGAAGTGGCCGGGCTCAACCTCTTCGGTGTCAACTCCGGCGCGCAGCGCAGCGTCGACCGCACCCTGCTGGCCGGTGCCGAGGCGACCGGCCGGGTGGAGGTCCGCCCGCTGACGGTGGTCACCGCGATCCGCCCGGACGGCACCGGCGGCTACGCGGCGGCCTGCGAGCGGATCGACGAACGCGGCACCGTGCTGGAACGCTACGAGGTGCTGACCCGCACGCTGGTGCTGGCCGCCGGCACGCTCGGCACCACCCGGCTGCTGATGCGCGCGCGGGCCGCCGGCGCGCTGCCCGCCCTGCCCGACGCGCTCGGCACCAAGGTCGGCAACAGCGAGGTGATCACCGCCCGGACCGGCATGCCCGAGAACAACCCCACGCAGGGCGGGCCTTCGGCGATCCTCGTCCAGGACTGGTGGGACAACCCGCACGCCCCCGTGTCCCTGCTCAACTTCCCCTGGGTGGACGCCCCGGCGGGCGAGGGCTGGATCACCACCATCGGCGCCTGCCCGTCACCGGCGGTGGGCACCTTCCGGTTCGATGCCGCCAGGGACGACGTCGTGCTCGGCTGGCCGGTCGACGACCCGCGGGTGACCGTCATGGCCAAGGCCGTCCAGGACACCCTGGACCGGCTGGACGCCGCCAACCCCGGCAGCAGCACCGCCTTCGCCCGGGTCGGCACCACCGGCGGGAACGTGGTCGGCGGCGTCCCCCTCGGCCTCGTCACCGGCGAGGACGGCGGCGTGCACGGCTGCCCCGGCCTGTACGTGGTGGACAGTTCGCTGCTGCACGGCTCCTCCGGCGGGGTGCCGCCGGCCCTGACCGTCGCCGCGGTGGCCGCGCGCACGGTGGCCGCGATGGTGCCGCGGATCGCCGCGGTGTCCGTCCGCTGATCCCGTCCGCCCGGCGGACCCCGCCGGGTACGGCGAAGGAGCGGCCGCCCCTCACGGGCGGCCGCTCCTTGGCGATGCGGGTCTGCGCCGGTCCCGGCCGGCCGGTGCGGTCCGGGGGAGAGCGGGTCAGTCCTGGTCGCGGAAGTGCGGCAGCACCTGCTCGGAGAACAGCCGCATGGTCCGCACCGACTCCTCGAACGCGGGGTTGCCGGAGATGACCTGGAGGCTGATCGTGACGTCCCCGAACCACTCGCGGATCGTCCGCAGCCGCTCGACGACCTCCGCGGGCGTGCCGACCAGCACCTTGTTCTCGGCGAGCGACCGGTCGAAGTCCGCCTTGGCGATCCGGTCGACGATCTTCTCGTACCCCTCGTAGCCCTCGCTGCGCCGCTGGCCCCAGGCCGCGACCGCGTCCACCATCACGGAGTTGGTGCGCTGCGAGTACTCCTTGCCCTGGGCGTGCGCCTCGCCGGCGTCCTCGCTGAGGTAGCAGTTGTAGCTCATGTGCACCTCGTCGCCGCCCGGTTCGTGCCCGGCCTCGGCGTACGCCTTGCGGTACAGGGTCAGCATCTCCTGCACCTTCTCGCGCTTGGAGATCGACGGCACCAGCAGCAGCCCGTGGCCGTCGCGGCCGGCCTGCTCGCACGAGGACGGCGTGATCGCGGCGGCGACCAGGATCCGCGGATGCGGCCGCTGGTAGGGCCGCGGCAGCAGGGTCACCGGACCGAACCGGTAGAAGTCGCCCTCCCAGACGACGTTCTCCTCGGCCCACAACCGCTGGCAGGCCCGCAGACTCTCGGCGAACCGCGGCCGGCTCTCGTCCATGGACAGCTCGAAGGCGTCGAACTCGTCGGGCAGGAAGGCCCGTCCGAAACCGACCTGCAGCCGCCCCTTGGAGATGTTGTCCAGCATCGCCAGCTTGCCCGCCAGCTTCAGCGGGTGGGTGAAGGCCGGGATCACCGCTCCCGTGACGAGCTTGATCCGCCTGGTGCGCGCGGCCACGGCGGCCAGGAAGGTCACCGGATCCGGGCTGTAGCCGCCGTACTTGAAGAAGTAGTGCTCGACGGTCTTCACATGGTCGAACCCGAGGTCCTCGGCCAGCTCGGCCAGCCGCAGCGCCTCGTCGAAGTACGTGCCGGCCGGCTTGTCGTCCGGGCCGACGGTCGGGAAGAAGTTGATGCCGAATTCCATGGGGATGTCTCCTCGTTGGGCGACTTCAGTAGGCCGCGGCCTCAGAAGACGACGGACGCGCCGCCGTCCACCGCGATGATCAGCCCGGTGGCGAAGGACGCCTCCGGCCGTGCGAGGTTCACCAGCCACCAGGCCACTTCGTCCGGCCGGCCCACGCGCCCCAGCGGCACGCGGGCCCGCTGCCGGGCGCGCAGCGCGGCGACGGCGTCGGTGTCCAGCCCCGAGTGCTGCCCGATCGGGGTGTCCACCGGGCCGGGCGAGACCCCCGCGACCCGGATGCCGCGCGGCGCCAGCTCCAGCGCCCACGTCCGGGTGAGGAAGTCGAGACCCGCCTTCGTCGCGCCGTACACCGAATGACCCGGCCAGCCGCGCTGGTTGCCGGCCGTGGTCACGTTGATCACCAGGCCCTTCGCGGCCTCCAGCAGCGGAAGCGCGCGCTGGGTGAGGAACAGCGGGGCCAGCAGGTTGGTCTCCACCTGCGCCCGGGCGCCGTCCTCCGCGACGCGGCCGAGCGGCGCCGAGCGCATGGTGACCGCGTTGTTCACCAGGACGTCGAGGCCGCCGAGTTCGCGCGCCGCGACGTCCACGATCCGGTCCACCGCGCCCGGCGCCGCGATGTCCTCGGCGCAGAGGCGGATCGACGGGTGCTGCCCGGCGGTCTCCGCCAGCGTGTCCTTGCTGCGCCCGACCACCAGCACGCGGGCACCCTCCGCCGCGAAGGCCAGGGCGGTGGCCCGGCCGATGCCGGTGCCGCCGCCCGTGACCACGACCGAGCGGTCCCGCAGCGCGTCGCCGGTCACAGCTCGGTGCGCTCGCCGGCGGTGTCCACCGGCGACCACCACAGGTTGCCGCGGGTCACCCCGTCGCCGAAGAGCGCGCTGCGGCCCTCGACGATCCGGCCGTTCTCCCAGCGCAGCATGTGCACGCCCTCGACCTGCAGCCGCTCGTACGGGGAGGTGGTGCCCTCCGGGACGCCCGGCCGGTAGCCGTCCAGCTCGTACACGTCGATGGAGACGCCCGCCTCGGGGAGCACCAGGATGTGCCGGGTCGTCGCCGCGAACCGGCCGCCGTGCGCCTCGCCGAGCTTGCCCATCTTGCCCAGGTAGTCGTCGAGGCCGTTGTACCAGCCGGAGAACTGGTGGTGGCCCGGCATCTCGAAGCGCAGGTTCTCGTCCCAGTACTCGGCGATCTTGCCGCGGTCGCCGGTCATGAGCGCCGCGTACGCGGCCTCGACGCGTTCGCGTGTCAGGTCAGCCATGGTCGGGGTCCTTCCGTGTCGGTGCACCGGCGCTGCCCGCGGGTGCGTTGTCGTGGGAGTTGATCCGGTGCCGGACCCGCCAGTCGCCGTCCTGCCGGACCAGCACGTCCCGTCCGGTGGTGCTCAGGTACACCTCGGGCGCGCCGCCCTCGGGGGTCTGCAGCAGGACCGCGCGGTAGCGGGTGCGCAGCGCGCCGGCGCAGGTCCCCGCGCCGGTCTCCGTGCCGGTCCCGGCGGCGGCGTCCATGGCGGCGTCCGTGGCGGCGTCCGTGGCGGGGGAGAGGGTGAGCATGCCGATCAGGTAGCGCCGGACGGCCGCCGCCTCCCGGCGGGCGGCCACCGCGCCGCGCGCGGCGGCGACGATCGCCGCCCGGCCGCGGCGCGCCGACGGGGCGTTCCCGGTCCACACCCGGCCGGCCTGCGCCTCCTGCTCGAAGACCGCGTCCTCGGTGAAGGTCAGGGCCCACTGGTCGAGCCGGCCCTCACCGAGCAACTGCGCCTGCCGGGCGTAGAAGCGCTCGACCTCGGCGTAGAGCGCGGCCGGGGCCGTGCCCGGGGCCGGGGACGGAGCCGTGACCGGGGGTGCGGTGCCGCCGCTGCCGGCGGCCGGCCCGCCGCCCTCAGGCGCCATCGTGGTTGATCAGGCGGTGCCTGATCCGCCAGCGTCCGTCCTCGCGGACCAGCGTGTCCTCGCCGGTCGTGCTCAGGTACACCGACGCCTTGCCGCCGGCCGGCGTCTCGAACACCACCGCGTAGTACTTGGTGCGCACCGAGTCGGCGTCGACCCGGTCGGCGACCACCATGCTCAGCCAATGGCGGCGCACCACGTCGCGGCCCTTGAGCCGGTCCACCCCGCGGCGCATGGACGCGGCGATGGTGTCCCGGCCCCGGGTCGGCTCCGGCTTGACGTTCTGCGCGAACACGCCGTCCTCGGTGAAGCCGTCGGCCCACTCCTCGGCCTCGGCGTTGTCGAGCAGCTGCATGTGGTGCGAGTAGAACTGGACGATCTGCGCGTACGTCTCCGCGTCGACGGGAGCCGCGGTGACGGGAGCCGCCTCGGTCTGGGTCATCGGGGCTCCCCGACCGTGTCGGCCCGGCCCTGCTCGACGACGTCGCTCATGTGCGGCTCGCCCTTGATCACGGTGCCCAGCGCCTTGAGCCGGCGCCTGAACTCCGGCTCGGCCAGGGCCTGGTCGAACGTGGCCTTGCTCTCCCACTCCGCGACGTTGAAGTAGATCCCGGGGTCGTTCTGCGAGCGGACGAGCTGGTAACGGATCAGGCCCGGCCGGGTCCGCATGAACTCGGCGACATGGGCGTAGATCCGCTCCAGGTCCTCGGCCGCGCCGGTGAGCGTCAGCTTGTTGACGAAGACGAACACGAAGGCTCCTTGTCTGTGCACGACGGGTCCGTACGCGGCGTCGTCCGGTGCGACGGCGCCGGTACGGGAGTGGTCGGGGCAGGACGGGTGCGGGCGAAGCCGCGTGGTGCGGCAACCACCCTCGTACCGCCCGCTGATGGGCAGGTGGGGTGCCGGTGAGGCGCGGCAGGTGCCGGGCACGGGCCGGAGGCCGGGCCCGCTCCGGGACTACCGCGCCTTCACCGGGAAGCGGGCCGGGCAGCAGCGCGGCCCGTCCGCGTCCCCAGGGCCGTTGCACAAGCTGGCCGCATGCCCACGCAGGGCCCAAGCAGCCTGCGACCTCCCGGGGAGGAGCCTCCGTGCCGGTCCACAGCACGTCCGAGACCCAGCGTCCAGCGAACCCGACCGCGTCCACGGTGCCCGTACTCATCGCCGGCGGCGGCCTGTCGGGCCTGACCGCCGCGCTGTTCCTGGCCCTGCACGGCGTGCGGCCGCTGCTGGTGGAGAAGCACCCCGGCACGTCGGTGGTGATGAAGGCCCGAGGCCAGTACCCGCACACGATGGAGGCGCTGCGGATCGGCGGCGTCGCCGACGCGGTCACCGCCGCCTCGCCCGGCGGCACCGGCGAGTTCTACATGGCGCTGGCCAAGACCCTGTCCGGGCCGGTGCTGCGCGGCATCATGACCGAGGGCGAGATGGGCATGCGCCACGTCTCGCCCGAGGACTGGGCGATGGCCAGCCAGGAGCGGACCGAGGAGATCCTGGCCTCCCGTGCCGCCGAGCTGGGCGCCGAACTCTCCTTCGGCACCGAGCTGCTGGACCTGGCACAGGACCCGGACGGCGTCACCGCCGTCCTGCTGGACCGCGCGAGCGGTGCCACGCGGACGGTGCGGGCCGCCCACCTGGTCGCCGCCGACGGCCGGCACAGCCCGGTCCGCGGGATGCTGGGCATCGGCACGCACGGCCGCGGCCATCTCGGCAACGTCTTCCGGGTGTTCTTCGACGCCGACATGCGCGCCGCCGTCGCCGGCCTGGACGGGAACGTCGCCGAAGGCGGCCGGTTCGCCCTCTTCCACCTGCTCGACCCGGTCCCCGGCGTCTTCTACACCACCGACGTGCCCGGCCGTTACGGCTACATCCGCGGCATGTCCCGCGACCAGCCCGACTACACGGGCTGGAGCACCGCGCAGTGCGAGGAACTGGTGCGCGCCGGGGTCGGCATCCCCGACCTGGAGATGACCGTGGTCGGAACCGGTGAGACCACGATCGTGTGCGAGGTGGCCGACCGGTTCAGCCAGGGGCGGGTGCACCTGGTCGGCGACGCCGCCAAGGTGGTGCCGGCGCCGGGCGGCCTGGGCGGCAACACCGCCGTCATGGACGGCTTCTACCTGGCGTGGAAGCTCGCCATGGTGGTCAAGGGGCAGGCCGGGCCCGGGCTGCTCGACAGCCACGACGCCGAACGCCGGCCGGTGTCGGACATGATCGCCGAGCAGCAGTACACCAACACCGTCGAACGGCTCGGCCCCGACCTGGACGCGACCACCGCGGCGGCGCCCATCGACCCCGTCACCCAGGTCTTCGGCTACCGGTACGCCCACGGTGCCGTGGTCCGCGAACCGGGCGACGCCGGGGAGTTGACCGAGAATCCGGCCGAGCCGACCGGCCGGCCCGGCTCCCGCGCCCCCTACGTCCCGCTCGACGCCGTCGGCACGCCGTCCACCACCGCACTGTTCGGCCGCTCCTTCGTGCTGCTCGCCGGCACCGGGCCCGAGGGCGAACAGTGGGCGCGCGCCGCCGCCGAGGCCGCCGGGCGGCTCGGCATCGAGCTGCCGGTGCACCGCCTCGGCGGCTGGGAGAAGGCGTACGGCGTCACGTCCGCGGGGGCGTCCCTGGTCCGCCCGGACCGCTTCGTCGCCTGGCGCGCCCAGGACCTGGCCGGACTCGGCGGCCTCGAACCCGCCCTGCGCACCGTCCTCGACCGGCAGCGGTGACCGGCCCCGCTCGCACGGGCCCTGCCCGCTCTCCCGAACGTTCCGACCCCGGACCCACCCCCCAACCGAAGGGACGACCATGTATCTGGTGACCGGCGCCACGGGCAACATCGGCGGCAAGGTGCTGGCCCGGCTGCACGCGGCCGGGCACAAGGTCCGCGCGCTGACCCGCGACCCGTCGCGGGCCCCGCTCCCCGAGGGCGTGGACGTGGTGGCCGCCGACCTCGGCGACCCCGGCACGCTGCCGGCCGCGCTCGACGGTGTGCACAAGGTCTTCCTGATGTCCCTGGGCCACGACAAGGGCACGCACGACGCCCATCTCGTCGCCGCGGCCCAGCGGGCGGGCGTCGCGCACATCGTCCAGCTGTCCACGCTGGGGGTCGAGGAGGTCGCCGAGGAGAACGACACCCCGCTGGGTCGCTGGCACCGGATGGCCGAGCAGGCGCTGACCGCCTCCGGCCTCGGCTGGACGATCCTGCGGCCGAACGGCTTCATGACGCACGCCCTCGGCTGGGCCCCCGGCATCCGCGCCGCGGCGGTGGTGCGCAGCCCCATCGCGGACCTGCCCGAGGCCCTGGTCGCACCCGAGGACATCGCGGACGTCGCCGTGCGCGCCCTGACCGCCGACGGTCACGAGGGCAAGGTGTACGCGCTGACCGGCCCGGAGGCCCTCACCACCCGCGAGCAGGTGGACGTGCTCGGCGAGGTGCTCGGGCGCCCGCTGCGGTTCGAGCAGATCTCGCTCGCCGAGCACCACGCGGCGATGGCGGCCCGCTACTCGCCGGAGACCGCCGACGGGGTGGTCAAGGCGCTGCGCGCCGCACTGGAGTCCGGCGACGGCTTCCGCGGCCGGGTCTTCCCCGGCGTGCCGCAGGTGCTCGGTGCACCCGGCCGGACGTTCCGGGACTGGGCGACGGAGCACGCGCACGCGTTCGGCTGAGGCCGGCGCCGCACGGCGCCCCACCGACAGGGCCGGCCCACCGGGATGCGGAGTGGGCCGGCCCGCCGGTGTCCGCGGGTCAGCGGGCCGCGTGCGCCCGCAGGAAGTCGTCGACGACCTGCCGTACGTAGCGGCCGTCGAAGGCACGGCCGGCCAGCAGCCGGCGGTACATCAGCGGCCCGGCGAGCTCGTCGATCGCCCGGTCGGTTTCCAGGTCGGCCGGCAGCCCGCCGCGGAGCTTGGCGCCGTCGAGGACCTCCCGGAACACCTTCGAGCCGTTCCGGTACAGGGACTCCTTCAGCTCGGCGAACACCGGGTCGGCGCCCGCCCGCTCGATGACCGCGCGCAGTCCGGTCTCGCTGACCGGGTCGTGGAGCAGGGCCCGCAGGCCCTCCAGCTCGCGGACCAGGTCCTCGCGCAGGTCACCGGTCGGCGCGGTGTGGGCGCCCGCTATCCGCAGCGCGATCGCGTCCCGGATCAGCTCGGCCGCGTCGGGCCAGTGCCGGTACAGGGTGGTGCGCCCGACGCCGCTGCGCGCGGCGACCGCGACATGCGTCACCGCGGACCAGCCCTCCTCGACCAGGAGTTCCTGGGCCGCGGCCAGTGCCGCGGCACGGCTGCGCGCCGCCCGCGGGTCGGGGCCGCGCTGCGGAGCGCCGTACTGGCCGTCCGTCTCCGTGGAGGTCGGCATCTGACTCCCATCCGTCTGTCCGCCCGCGCGCCGGGCCGCCCCGGTCCGGAGCCGCCCGGCTGCGGGGCCACCGCCGGGACTCACCCGCGTGCGGCCGGCCCCCACGGCGAGCTCTTCTCGTACTTCGGGCGCCACTGCCTACGATAGAGAAACCTGACCGGCGGCGGGACGAGCGCCAGCACGCGCCGCTCAACCGACGGGGGCGCGCCGTCCAGCACCCACGGGAAGAAGTGCGCGCCGCCCTTGAAGCCGACGGCGCGCCGCTGCTCCTGACTGAAGGCGTTCCACTCCTTCTCGGTGAGCACCGCGTCGACCAGGGGAAGCCCCTGGGTCTCCTCGTGCTCCAGGTGGGCGGTGAGCGCCGCCCCGAGCTCCTCGACGGTCGAACGCAGCCGGCTGGTGCCGCCACCGGCGAGCTGCTGGTCGATCGAGGCCATCAGCGGGTCCAGGACGGAGTGCTCGGCCTCCATCGCGTCCAGCAGCGCCAGCCGCTCCGGGACGGCGCCCACCTTCGCCCGGATCGGCGGCCACAGGCTGTTGTCCTCGGCGGTGTGGTGGATCGTCAGGTAGCGCTCGAACGTCGCCCAGCCCTGCCGGAAGGCCGTCAGGTCGCCGGTGGTGCTGTCGGCCGCCGCGACCAGGCGCGCCAGGTCGCGCCGGAAGGCGTCGTGCGCGGCGTACATCATGAGGAAGTCGATCTTCGACGGGGTGTCGTATCCCGTGCCCGTGCTCATCGGTGTCTCCTAGAGATCAGTGCTCGGTGATCGCGGGGCCCTTTGCCGCCCGGCGACCGGATCAGAGTGGGACGCCGGCGTCGGCGCGTGCCGCGTCCTCCGCCGAGACCCGGATCGCCGTCGCCGCGATCACCGCGGCCCCGACGAGGATGAATCCGGCGATCAGGAATCCGACGCTGTAGCCGTGCGCCAGGGAGTCGCTCACGGCGTGCCGCATCCGCTGCCCGGCCGTGCCGCCGCCGGTGGTACCGCCGCTGTGCAGCAGATGTGCCATCCGGTGCCGTGTCGCGGTCGCGGCGACCGTGCCGAGCACCGCGAGCCCCAGCGCGCCGCCGACCTGCTGGCTGGCGTTGAGCAGGGCGGAGGAGATACCGGCCTGCTCGCCCTCGACCCCGGCCACCGCCGTCAGCGTCAGCGGCACGAAGCACAGCCCGATGCCGCTGCCCACGATCAGCAACGGGCCGAACAGCGCGCCCAGATAGCCGCTGTCCGCGTCGATCCCGGACAGCCAGAACATGCCGCCCGCCGACACCAGCGTGCCCACCGTCAGCAGCGGCCCGGGACCGACCCGGCCCACCAGGCTGCTGCTGAGGGTGGCGCACACCGCGGTGCCCACGGCGAAGGTCAGGAACGCGAACCCGGTCCTGAGCGGGCTGAAGCCCAGCACGATCTGGATGAACAGGGTGAGGAAGTAGAACAGCACGATCAGCGACGAGCCGATCGCGAACATGATCGCGAAGGCGCTGGACCGGTTCCCGTCGCGGAAGATCGGCAGCGGCATCAGCGGGGACGACGACCGGGCCTCGATCGCGAGGAACGCGACCAGCAGAGCGCCGCCGACGGCCAGCGGCACGATCGTGGCGGAACTGCCCCAGGAGTGCGAGGCCGCGTTGATCAGGCCGTACACGATCAGCGACATGCCCGCGGTGACCGACAGCGCGCCCGGCAGGTCCAGCCGGCCGGCCGCCGCCCGCGACTCGCGGAACGCGCGGGTCGCCGTGAGCAGGACGAAGGCGCCGATCGGCACGTTGATGAACAGCACCCAGCGCCAGCTCAGTTCGTCGGTGAAGACCCCGCCGAGCACGTTGCCCAGCGCGCCGCCGACGCCGGAGACCGCACCGTAGACGCCCATCGCCTTGTTGCGCTCGGCCCCCTCGGCGAAGGTGCTGGTGAGCAGCGCGAGCGCGGCCGGGGCGATGAGCGCGCCGGACACGCCCTGGGCCGCGCGGGCGGCCAGCAGCCAGCCCTGGTCCTGGGCCAGGCCGCCCAGCAGTGAGGCGACCGTGAGCAGAGCGGCGCCGGCCATGAACGTCCGCCGCTGGCCGTACTTGTCGGCGATCCGCCCGCCGAGGAGCAGCAGGCCGCCGAAGGCCAACGCGTAGGCGTTGACGACCCATTCGAGATTGGACGCGGAGAAGCCGAGCGCGCCCTGGATGGACGGCAGGGCGACGTTCACGACCGAGACGTCGAGCACGACCATCATCTGGGCGAGGGCGATCAGGGTGAGGGCGAGGCCCTTGCGCGAAGGGGCGCCGGTGTCGTCGTACGCGTCGTGCTTCGCGTGCGGGGAGTGCGGTGCGTCGGTGCTCGGCACGGGGGGCTCGGCCCCTGGCCGCACGGTTCGGTCGGTCACGAAGGCGCTCCTGACGGTGAGCCGCGGCTGGATGTCCGTATGAAACAAACTGTACCGTATCTATGGGACAGAATGCACCGCAAGTTCTCCACGGGGCAGCGCGGGCCCTGGCGCCGGGACGTCCGGCCTCACCGGCTCGTGCGCGGGTGGGGCCGCCCGCGGACGGGCGCGCACCGCTTCGTCGTACGGGCGAAGGACGCCGCCGTCCGCAGCGGCAAGGAACCGTTCCGTTTCCACCTCTCACCAGGTGGATGACCGTGCGGAGTGCGATCGGGCGCACCGGCGGTCCTGCATTGTTCAAGCGAAATTGCCCCGTCGCGACGGGTTGCCTCCAGGCATTTGAGACCCAGCCACTATCAGAGGTCGCCACAGTGGGGGCGGAACGGCTCATGCACCTGGCATTTCCGTTCGCTCGCGGCCCGCCGACCACCACGTCACGCCCACCTGGGAGCCCGACTTCCGCCAATGACTTTAACGGCGTTTTACCGTGATGCGCAACCATGGGTCGGCAATGGTGCCGTTGACGCCTTGCGTCGAATGAACTGATTCCAGTCCCCGGCAGTGCGCGAAATGTCCGACGGCTCCGCCCGGAAAGGGTGGGCCTGGCCCGCGCCCGGGGCTTCCGACCGCACCATCTCTCTCCCAGTAGCAGTCTCACTCGGAAAGGTGGTACCAGGCTTTCATGGAATTCGCCATACTCGGTCCGCTGAGGGTGTACGAGCAGGATCGCATCTACGCTCCGACGGCACCGAAACAACGTCAGTTGCTGGCCCTGCTGTTACTCAACGCCAATCAGGTCGTATCGACGAGTACGTGCATCGAGGAGCTCTGGGAGGACAATCCACCGAATACGGCCCTGTCCACGCTGCAGTCCTACATTCTGCAGTTGCGCCGCATGCTGAAGCAGGTGCCGCGGATCGGCAGCCTGCAGGCGGCGCGACACGTTCTGGAAACACGCGGCGGCGGCTACCTGCTGTCCGTCGGAACCCATGAACTCGATGTCAACGTCTTCGCCGACCTGGTCCGCGAGGGACGCGCCGCACTCGGCAAGGACGACGTCCACGCGTCCCGCGTGCTGGGCCAGGCGCTGACCATGTGGAAGGGCGGCGCCCTGTCCGACGTCACCGCGGGCCCGATCCTGCGGACCCACCTCGCCGGCCTGGAGGAGAACCGGACCAGCGTCCAGGAGCAGCGCATCGACGCGGACCTGCGGCTGGGCCGCCATCACGAACTGCTCGGCGAGCTCAGTGCGTTGACCACGCAGTACCCGACCCACGAGAACCTGCACGCCCAGTTCATGCTCGCGCTCTACCGCTCGGGGCGGCGCATCCAGGCGCTCGGCGTCGTGCAGCGGCTGCGCGAGGTGCTCCACGACGAACTCGGTCTGGAGCCCTCACCGGCCATCCGCCACCTGCACCAGGCGATTCTCGCGTGCGACGCGGCGATCGAGGCGCCGGGGGAGCGGGACACGCTGCTGTCACTGGACCAGGCGGCGCGTGCCGGCCATGCCGGGCACGCCGGCCACGGCAAGCGGGGGGCCGGCCACCCCCGCCCCGTCCCGGAAGTGGCGGCGTTCCTGCCGCGGGCCGTGGACCGGTAGCGCCGCACTCCGCGTCCCGGCCCGCGAGCCGCCGGACGCCGAGCCCGCGCGTGGCCCAGCGTCGTGCCACGTTGAGGTCCCGTCGACTGCGGGGGTCGACTCCGGGGCCCACCCGCACGCCACCCCACCCCCCACACACACCACCCCGGCACGCCGTCCCCCACCCGCTCCGCCGGGGGACGGCGTGCACTTGTCGTTGCGGGCGCGCTGAGGGGCGGTCAGGGGGCCGGCGAGGCGGGGGGCGGGGTGGGCGGGGCGAAGTGCCCGGCCGACGGGGGGATCCAGAGGAGGGTGATCGCGGAGAGGCCGCTGAGCGCGAACAGGGCGAGTACGGCGTGCTGGGCGACGCCGGAGGTGAAGAGGAGCAGCAGCGGGGCGGCCACGCAGCACGCGGGGAGCGCCAGCAGCGTGGCGGCGATCCGGGCGCCGCGCACACCGCGCCGGCACAGGTGGGCGAGCCACACCCAGAGCCCGATCAGGGACAACGCGATCAGGACGTTCGCGAAGACGGCGGCGGAGACGGTCGG
Source organism: Actinacidiphila rubida (assembly GCF_900110255.1). Lineage (GTDB taxonomy): Bacteria > Actinomycetota > Actinomycetes > Streptomycetales > Streptomycetaceae > Actinacidiphila > Actinacidiphila rubida. The sequence goes on along the minus strand of NZ_FODD01000002.1, from coordinate 216,945 downwards.
CGTGGCCGCAGTCGTCGCGGGGGAACCGGGATCGGACGCCGTCGGCAGCGTGGTGGCGATCCGGTGGGCGATGAACGCCTCGGACAGCACCGCGAACCCCATCGCCCCGTAGATCAGGCGCAGCGCGGCTCTCACCGTCGGAGGCACCGTGCCCGGCCGGTGCTTGTGCGCGCCCGGGCCGAGCAGCGGCTCCACTCCCGGACCGGACTCCGAGGCGGCGGCCGGGGCCGCGGCCGGGCCCCACCGTGGGCCGCCCCCGGTGGCGAACCCCCGCAGCAGCGGGCGGTCGTCGTCGAAGTGCGGCGCGGACCGCGCGCTCCACAGCAGGACGACCGCGGCGAGAGCGGGCAGGACGAAGAGCAGTTCACCGGCCCGCGACGCGAAGCCGTGGACCGCGGTGACGGCGAGGGAGGCGGCGGCGAGACCGCCGGCGCCGCACAGCACGGTGGCCGCGCTGCGGCCGACCTCGCTCCCCCGCAGGCATCGCCGCACCACCCAGAGCCACACGGCCAGGGGCACCACCAGGAAGAAGACGACGTCCGCGACCGGGGAGTCGCCGACCGGTCGCGGCTGCGCCACGTAGTAGGCGGAACTTCCACCGGCTCGCTCCCAGTCGCGGAACGCACCAATGCCGATGACTCCGGCCAGGACGTACAGCGCCATCGCGGCGTACATGAGTCCCAGGGCGCTCCGGACGGTGGCGGGAACGACGCCCCGCTCCGGGGCTGCGGCCTGCGGCGCGGCTGTCCGCGGTGGCAGGTTCCGCGGTCCCGCGGCCGGCGGCGGAGTGGCCGGCGGCGAAGTGGGCTGCGGCGAAGCCGCCTTCGGCCCCCATCCCCAGCCCCCGGGACCGGGCGCCCACCGCGGGGGCGGCGCCGGAGCAGCCCACCGCGGGCCCGGGCCCGGGCCCGGGCCCGGGCCCGGGCCCGCGCCCGGCCGTGGCCCTGGCGCCGGCACCGCGGCGGCCGGCGGCACCGGCCACCGCCCCATCGCGTACTCCATCGCCCGCATGAGGCACACCGCGTACGTCCACTCGGTACGCCGCTGCGCCCCCCACGCCGACCAGCCCTCGCCGGGCACGTACACGAGCAGGTGCGCCGCGCCGGTGCGGTTGAGCGGCCGGATGCCCTCGAACAGCGGCCACGCGCTGACGAAGTCACAGAACGTCGCCCACCGGGTGGCCACATCGGGCGGCGGCACGTAGGCGGGGACGAAGCGCAGCACCTTGCGCAGCGCCGGGTTCGCGCGAGCCCATGCGGCACGCCACGGCGACCAGGTCCGGTTCGGGGGGATGACCAGGACGAGGGGGTGCGGGGCCATCGCGCCGCCGAGCATGCCCAGTTCGTAGCGGACCCCCGCCCGCAACTCCATCGGGGCCGCGGAGACCACGACGGCGCGACTGCCCTCCGCGACGTCCCTGACCTCCTGCTCCCACGCGTTCCAGGGATGGAGCGACAGGAAGATCTTGGCCGCGCCCAGAGTGGCCAGTCCCTCCGCGTTCGGATCGTTGCCCGCGATGATGGGCCCGTAGTGCTGGAACCGCCAGGCGAGGGTCTCCTCGAACGGCATGCGCCGCCGGAACGACAGTTCGTCGATCAGGCCCCGCCGGCTCATCGCGCCGGCCCGGATCTCGACGGTGTCGTCCTGGAACGTCCGCAGGTACAGGAAGTACGGGCGCTGGTCCTGCCTGAGCACTTCGACGGCACGCGGGGAACGGTGGCGCAGTCCCCGCCCGTCGATCCGGCGGACGACGGACGTGAACGGACCGGCCAGCAGCGAGGCCGCGGACACGCCGAGGACGATCGGCCAACCGACCTCGGGGCCCATCGTGCCGCTGACCGCCAGGGCCATCGCGAGCAGGCCGTACAGGAAGAGCAGTGGGCCGAAGAAGAAGGCGAAGGGGTAGAAGATCGCGCCCGCCGCCAGGCGCCACCCGGTCCCCGGCAGCGAGTGCCGCGGTCCGGCCGACGCGCCGCGCTGCCGCGCGTACATGGGGTGGGAGAGCGACCGGCTCAGCGCGGTGAGGCCCACGGCCGCGGCGGCGAGACCGACGGTGACGGTCCCGCGGACCGCGTCGCCCCGGGCATCGTGGTCGCGCTCGGCCAGCACCAGCGTGGCGAGTCCGAGCCAGCAGGCGGCGACCACGAAGGCCCGGCGAGCCAGGACCGCCGCACGGTACCGCCGGGCGCGGCGGCGCAACTGCCGTACCTCCGGGCCGATGTCGTGCCAGCGCGGGTGCGGGCCGGGCAGCTCGTGCCGTTCGGCCTGGCGGCGCCGGACGGCGACCTTCAGCACGAGCAGGCCCAGCAGGCCGGCGGCCGGAGACGCGTCGGCGAGGACCGTGGCCACGCGCGAGATGTCCATCGGCTGTTCCCTTCGGCGGGGTGCGGAGCGGAGGGCGCGGGACGGTGTGTGCGGTGCGCACGAGACGTGACGGGACGACGCGCCGGGGTGCGTCGCTCAGCGGGACGTGACGGCCACCACGACGAAGCCGGTCACGTAGAGCGCCGCGAAGACCAGCGGCACGCACTGCTCCAGCTGGCTCATCGGCCAGTAGCGCCCCCGGTCCGCGCCCTCTCCCAGGGCCTTCCACTCGCCCCGCCAGTAGGGCGACGTCGGAAGCCGCTCCTCCAGGGCCCCGATCACCGCGAACTTCGCCGAGTTGAGCTGCCGGTACGACCTGAGCAGGCAGAACCAGGTGCCGGACATGACGAGAAGCACCAGGAGCGGGAAGACCAGCAGCCCGACGGAGGACTTCTGCAACCCCCACACGAAGGCCACCGCGGTGCCGACGGTCGAGTTCAGGCTGAGGAAGAAGGCGTTCATCGTCGCGCGCCGCGCGCTGACGCGGTCGGTCATCTCGACGTAGAGCTTGTACTGCTCCAGGACGGCGTCCTGGTAGGGCCGGCGGGCCGCGTCGTAGGCGGACTCGTCGACCCCGGCGGACCAGAGGGAGGGACGGACTTCGGCGACGCTCGCATGCCGCAAGCGGAAGTAGCTACGCAACGCGATGACGGCCACATGCCCAGTCTTCGGTGGAATCGTCAACTCCACGTGCTTTTGCGGTGCTTGTGACTGTCTCGTGTCTTTGGCCGGGCACACTTGCCACCATGCCGAGCGGAGCGCCGGTCACCTAGCCCGGCTCAGCGGCGAGTTCGCCGGCCGCCGGCGCGCGACGGGCGGCCGGGCCGTCCGCTGCAAGACCGCAACGAGCCCGCCGGACCCGCCGACCGCCACGAGCCGGACGCGCCTACCCGCCGACGGCCTGCTCGGTCCAGATGGTCTTCCCGGTCGGCATGTACCGGGTGCCCCAGGCGTCCGCGAGCTGGGCGATCATGAACAGGCCGCGGCCGCCCTCGTCGGTGGCGTCGGCGTGGCGCAGATGCGGTGAGGTGCTCGCCGCGTCGGACACCTCGCAGATCAGGGAGCGTTCGAGGATCATGCGGAGCCGGATGGGGCTGCGGCCGTAGCGGACGGCGTTGGTGACCAGCTCGCTGACGAACAGTTCGGTCAGCGGCTGGACCTCGGCCAGCCCCCACGTCCGCAGCTGTCGCGACGCCAGGTCGCGTGCCTCCGGCACGGCGGCGGGATCGGCCGCGAGGTCCCACGTGACGACGCGGTCCGCGGGCACGGCCCGGGCGCGGGCGAGCAGCAGGACGGCGTCGTCGTCCGGGCGGTCCGCCCGCACCGCGGCCCGCCACACCTGCTCCTGGAGCAGATCCAGCGGCCGGTCCGCCCCCGCGAGGGCGCGGAGCAACCCGGGCAGCCCGGCGTCCGGCCCCGCCGCCCGGTCCTGCACCAGGCCGTTGGTGAAGACGGCGATCACGCTGTCGTCGGGCAGGTCGAAGTCGGCGGCCGCGAAGGGCGCGCCCCCGATGCCCAGCGGCGGGCCCGTCGGCAGGTCGAGCAGTTCCGCGGGCCGGCCCGGCCGGACCACCACCGGTGACGGATGACCCGCGCTGGCCGCGCGGCAGTGCCCGGTGACGGGGTCGTAGACCGCGTAGAGGCAGGTGGCGCCGGCCTCCTGGCCGGCGTCGTGGGTGCCCTGCCGCGGGTCGACGGCCCGGCCGACGAGGGTGTCGAGTTTGGCGAGCAGTTCCTCCGGCGGCAGGTCGAGGCTGGCGAGGGTGCGGATGGCGGTCAGCAGGCGCCCCGCCCGGGCGACGGCGGAGATGCCGCGCCCCGCGACGTCCGCGACGACCAGGCCGACGCGCGCACCGGACAGGGAGATGACGTCGTAGCAGTCGCCGGCGATCCCCGCCCGGCCCGAGGCGGGCAGATAGCGGTGGGCCGTCTCCACCGCCAGGTTCCGCAGCCGGTCGCCGCGCGGCAGCAGGCTGTGCTGCAGGGCGAGCGTGGCCTGGTGCTCCCGCGTGTAGCGGCGGGCGTTGTCGATGCAGACCGCCGCGCGCGCCACCAGGTCGCGGGCCAGCGCCAGGTCGTCCTCGTCGAACGGCTCCGGCAGCCGCCACCGGTAGAAGTGCGCGAGCCCCAGGGTGACGTCGCGGGCCCGCAGCGGGACCGTCATCAGCGAGTGGACTCCCGCGCCGAGGATCTTCGCGCTCCGGGCGGGATCCTGGGCGAGCCAGTCGGCGGCCCGGTCCAGGGCCGGGACGAGCAGCGGCCGGCCCGCGGCCAGGCAGCGGGCGTAGGGGGTGCTCGGATGGAACGTCATCAGCTCGCCGGCCCGGTACGTGGCCTCCGGGGCGTCCTCGGTCAGGGAGGTCACGGCGGCGCGTCGCAGCACGGCCGCGCTGCCCACCGGCCCGGACGCCGGTTCCTCTCCCTCGGCGACGCCCTCCAGCAGGTCCACCGCGACCAGGTCGGCGAGGCGCGGAACCGCGGCCTCCGTCACTTCCTCGGCCGTACGGGTGACGTCCAGTTCGGAGCCGATCCGCTCCGACATCTCGTTCAGCAGGGCCAGCCGGGCGCCGGGCGAGCGAGGCGGGAGGGCGTCCGGCGCCGGGCCCCGCGGCCCCGGACCGCGGGGATCGCCCCCGCTGCCCCGGTTGCTGCCGGCTCGGCTCTCCATGACGGTGTTTCCCCCGCTCGGGCACCGGCGGCCCCGGCGCTGCCTGGAAGGTCAGCTTCTCATCAACCAGGAGGGGTGAGCGTGGACGGCGGGGCCGTTCGGGTGAGCCCGCACGCCTGGCGCGGGCCGCCGGCGTCCGGCCGGCCCCGCCGGTCCACGGGCGTCACAGGAAGCGGCGGACGGGCTGGACGACGGCCTCCTTGACGCGCTGCCGCAGGGGGCGGCCGCGCCAGCGGGCCGGGTCGATCGCCACACTGTGCCGCAGGTCCTCGTCGAAGTCGGCGTCGAGCTCCGCGGTCAGCCGCTCGTCGAGCACCGCGAGCATGACCTCCTCGTCGTGATCCATCGAACGGCGGTTGAAGTTGCTCGACCCGACGAGGGACGTGACCCCGTCGACGGTGACGATCTTGGTGTGCAGCATCGTCGGCTGGTACTGCCGGATGGAGACCCCCGCGCCGAGCAGTTCCGCGTAGTGGTGCTGGCCGGCGAGCCGGCAGGCCCGCTGGTCGGTGTGGGGCCCGGGGAGGAGGATCTGCACCTCGACGCCGCGCCGTGCGGCGGCGCACAGCAGTCCGACGAAGAACGCGTCGGGCGCGAAGTACGCGGTCGACAGCCGCAGGCGCTCCTCGGCCGACGTGATGACGACGCGCAGCAGCGTCTGCATGTCCTGCCAGCCGAGACTGGCCGATCCCCGGACGACCTGGACCGTCGACGTCCCCGGCTGCGGCTGCTCGGTGAAGCGGTCGCGGTCGTCGTACAGCTCGTCGTGGCACTCCGCCCAGTTCTGCGCGAAGGCGGCGGCGAGGCCGTCGACGGCGGGACCGCGGACCTCGAGGTGGGTGTCGCGCCACTCGTCGGGTCCCCGCGCGTCGCCGCACCACTCCTCGGCTATGCCCACGCCACCGGTGAACGCGATCTGCTCGTCGACGATGAGCGCCTTGCGGTGGCAGCGGTGGTTCTGCTTGAACGGCGACAGCCACAGCGGTTTCCGGAACCAGACGACCTGGACCCCGGCCCCGTCCATCATGTCCAGGAGGTCCTGCTCGATCTCCCTGGCGCCGAAGCCGTCGAGCAGCAGCCGCACGCGGACCCCGGCGCGCGCCCGGTCGGCGAGCGCGGCGGCGAAGTCCCGCGCGATCCCGCCGCGCCAGTACACGAACGTCATCAGGTCGACGGTGTGCCGGGCGCCGCGCACGGCGTCGAGCATGGCCGGGAAGATCCGGTCGCCGTTGCGCAGCGGCCGCAGGGAGTTGCCCTCGGTGGCGGCCACGCCGATCAGCCGTTCCAGCCGCCGCCGCATCCGCTGCTTGCGCTCGGAGCCGGCTGAGTCGGCCGGGTCGGCGGTATGCCCCGTATGCCCCGTATGGCCCGGGTTCGCCCGGTGCCCCGCGACGGCTTCGGCCGGCCGGTCGGCAACGGCCGCTTCTGCGAGGTCCGGAGATCTCAGCGCGTTGTTCGCGTCGGTGTTCACACCGTCTGGCTGCCCCCGATCGGACGATCGAGACCTGCCGGTTTTCCGCCGCCGCGCGCACCTCCGGGCCGCATTGGCGTACGACTCGGCGTGAAGGCCGTCCGGGTCAGCTGTGAGGCGAGGGACCGGTACTGGCGATGCGGAAGTACTCGGAAGTGCCGGTGACGTCCAGAAGCCTGCTGACCGTCGGCTGCAAGGGGCCGAGAAGGACCAGGGAACGCCCCATTGCCTCGTGATGGCGGTGCATCGCGAGCAGGGCGTTGAGAAGCATGCTGTCGGCAAAGGCGAGTTGGGACAGGTCCACGGCGGTGACGGGCAGCGCCGCCTCCCTGGCGGTGTCCCAGACCGCCTCCATGTCCTCCGCGTCGTCGAAGTCGAGCTCGCCGCGCAACGCGATGACGAGCACCTCGTCGTGACGGCTGACCTGCACCTTTGTCTCGAAGCCTTCTGGCACCGGGCCATCTTCACAGGTGATCCCGCGGAACGCCAACCGCGTGCCGTCACAGGGGCCTTCCGGCGCGACGCGGGAGGCCGGAGAGGACGGGCAGGAAGGTTACCGGCATGGCCGTGACTTCGCGGGGAAAGCGGCCTTCAGGAGGTTGATCATCATGGGACCGTTGCTTCTCGTACTTCTGCTGGCGCTGATCCTTTTCGGGGCCGGCTTCGCGTTGAAAATACTGTGGTGGGTCGCAGTCGTCGTGCTGGTGGTGTGGCTGCTGGGATTCGTCGTGCGCTCCACCAATTCCGGTGGCGGACGAGGCCGCTGGTATCGCTGGTAGCTTTCGGCCGGCCGCTGAAAGGCGGTGTTCGGAATCCCGACCGGGATGCCGAACACCGCCTTTCGCGTGTCCCCGTCCCGTGGCGAACGGCGTTCCCCGACGGCGGGTAGGGTGCGCCCGAGGGGACAGGAGAGAAGTGCCGGGCATCGTCCGCCACGTCCGTTCCCGCACGTGCGACCACTGGTGACGCCCGGCCCCCAGCTGTCCGGCGCATCGGCGGGAGCGCGGGATGCATCGGTAGGGCGGGGGAGAGAGCGAGGAGGAGCAGTGCGATCGCCGCGGACTCCGGCAGGCCCCCACGACGCCGACTGCCCCACGTTCCGGCGGTGAGCGCGCGATGACCTCCCCTCCACCCGCTTCCGCCGCCCGGTTCACCGCGCACCGGCACGAGTTGTATCCCTACTCCGGGCGGGACGCATTCGTGGAGGGCACCGCCGGATTCATCCAGGACGCGCTCGACGGGGGCGAAGCGGTCGTCGTGGCCGTCCCGCAGGACAAGGCATCGATGCTGCGCGCGGAGATCCGTGAGGACACCGCGGTGCGCTATGTCGACACGAGCCCGGTGGCGCACCATCCAGGGCGGCTGATCGACAGCTGGCAGGAATGGATCAGGGAATGCGCCTCGGAAGGACGCCCCGTCAGGGGAATCGGGGAGTCGCCCTGGGACGACGTGCGCAGTCCTCTCGAGGCAGAGGAACTGCTCTACCACGAGTGGCTGCTCAACCGGGCGTTCGCCGAGGGCCCGGCCTGGTGGCTGCTGTGCCCCTACGACACGGCTCGCGACGCGGCGGGCCTGGCGGCGATGGCGCGCTGCCATCCCGAGACGCGCACCGGGGGCGGGACGGCGCGGTCGGAGGACTACGACCCGGGGGCCCCGTACGCGTTCGCCCCGCTCACCGAGCCGTGGGAGCCGCACGACGAATTCGCCTACGCCCTCGGTGACCTGCCCGCGCTGAGGGAGACCATCGCGGCCCGTGCCGCACGGCACGGCCTCACCGGGCGGACCCTGAACGACCTGCACCTGGCCGCGACCGAAGTGGCCACGAACAGCATCCGGCACGGCGGCGGGCGCGGCGTGCTGCGCACCTGGCGGGAGGACCGCCATCTGGTGTGCGACTTCCGGGACGTCGGCCACATCGAGGACCCGCTGGCCGGACGCACCCGTCCGCGGCCCGGGCAGTTGGGCGGACGCGGCCTGTGGCTGGTCCACCAGCTCTGCGACCTCGTCCAGATCCGGTCGGCACCCGGCGAGGGGACGACGGTGCGCCTGCACACCGAACTGCCCGGCTGATCAGTCCCGCCCCCGGATCACCGAGGCGGCGCGGTGCACCTCGGCGAGGACGGTGCGGACGGCCCTGCGCGCGGTGCGTTCCGGCCGGTGCAGGACGTCGATGTGACGTCGGGCGTGCACGCCGCCCAGCGGGCGGAGGACCACGCCGGGGTGCGGCCGGGCGGTCCAGCGCGGCATCAGGGCCAGGCCGCCGCCCGCGGCCACGGCCTCGGCGGCCACCGAGAACTCGTTGATGCGGTGGACGATGTCGAGGCGGCGGTTCGCGACGGCCGCGACGGCCTCGATCGTGGCGAGCAGCGGGAAGCCGTCGTGGACCGCGATCCACGGCTCGTCCGCCACGTCCCGCGGCGTCAGCCGGGCTTTCGACGCCAGCGGGTGGCCGGCCGGCAGGGCCACGTCGAGGGGCTCGTGCAGCAGGGTGCTGGACGTCACGGTGCGCGGCCACGGCGGGGCGTGGTCGAGGCGGTGCGCGAGGACGAGGTCGTAGTCGCGCGTCAGCGCGGGGAAGCGGTCCTGGGCCACGTCCTCGTCGGCCAGCGTCAGCCGGGGGCGCTCCTCGCCGGCCAGGCCGCGCAGGAGCAGGGGGAAGAACGCGGACGCCGCGCTGTGGAAGGCGGCCACCGACACGTCGCCGTCGGCCTCCCGGGTGAAGTCGGTGACGGCGTGCCGCGCCCGGGCCAGCGCGCTCTCCACCTCGACGGCCGCCGCGGCCAGGGCCTGCCCGGCGTCGGTCAGCACCACACGGCGACCGGCGCGTTCGGTCAGCGGGACGGGGATCGAGCGCTGCAGCAGCCGCAGTTGCTGCGAGATCGCCGACGGTGTCACGTGCAGCGCCTCGGCCACCGCGGTGACGCTGCCGAGATCCCCGAGCTCGCGCAGGATCCGCAGCTGCCGTTCGTCCATCGGCACAGTGTAGTGCCGCTACAGCTTCGCTGTAGAGATTGGTGGTGGCCTTCATCGTCCGGAGCCTGCAGCGTGGGCCCATGCATGTCGCCCGCCGCACCGACGCGGTCCTTCTCGCCGTCGCCCTCGTCTGGGGCTCCAGCTATCTCGCGGCCAAGACGGCCACCGACGCACTCCCGGTCCTGACCGTGCTGTTCGTCCGGTACGCGGTCTCCGCGCTGGCGTGCGGAGCCCTGGTCGCCGCACGCCGCTCCACGCGCACCTGGACGCGCGAGGAGCTGCGCCTCGGGTCAGTCCTGGGAGTCACGCAGGCGGCCGTGCTGGTGCTGGAGACCTACGGGGTGGCGCACACCAGCGCCGCCAACGCCGGACTGATCATCAGCCTGACCATCGTGCTGACGCCGCTGCTGGACCGCACCGGCACCCGCACCGGCCGGCTGCCGCGGTCGTTCTTCCTCGCCGCGGGCCTGTGCGTGCTGGCCGTCGGGCTGCTCACCTCCAGCACCGGACTGCACGCGCCACGGCTCGGGGACGGGCTGGTGCTCGCCGCCGCGTTCGTCCGGGCCGGGCACGTCGCGCTCGTCGGCCGGTTCACCGCGGGCCGTGCGATACGGCCGCTCCACCTGACGGCCGTCCAGACCTTCGCCGGCTCGGCGCTGTTCCTCGCGCCCGCGGCCGGCCACCTGCCCGACCTGGCCCGCAGCAGTGCCGCCACCTGGACCCAGCTGGTCTATCTCGCCCTGTTCTGCAGCGTGTTCGCGTTCCTCGCCCAGACCTGGGCCGTGCAGGGCACCTCCGCCAGCCGGGCCAGCCTGCTGCTCGGCACCGAACCGGTCTGGGCCGTGGCCGTCGGCGTCACCCTCGGCGGTGAACGCCTCACGCCCTGGGCCGCACTGGGCGCCCTGCTCATGGTCGCCGGCACCTACTGGGGCCAGGCCGTCGAACGCCGCCACCGCGCGGGGACGGTGGGGGCCCGCGACAAGACCGGACACCGCCACCGCGGTCCGGCGGATCCCCCGGAACCCGGCCACCGCGCCGGTCACGGGCGGCCGGCCGACGTCTGCCGTGCCGCGGTTCCGGGCGTCGTGGGCGGCGGCGTCGTCGAGGTGGGACCGGTGTCGGGCGTCGTGGGTGGCGGTGTCGTGGCGCCGGAGGAGGGGGGTGCCGCCGAGGTCGGCGCCGGTGCGGACGGGGCGGCCGGCGCCGCGGAGACCGTGACGGCGGACGACGCCGTGGACGCCCTGACGGCCGCGGGCGTCGTCGCGGTGCCGGACGGCGCCTTCGCCGGCGTCGAGCCACTCCGTGGGTCCTCTCGCCAGTGGCGCGGAGCGCCCGCCCTCGCGGGGGAGGCCGACGCGGGAACGGAACGGGCCGTGGCACCGCCGTCGTGACGCGACGGCGAGTGCGCCGGCGGGGTCGGCGTGTTGCTGTCCGCGGCGGGGGAGGCGAGAGCGAGCACGGCGACGGCGAGGGCGGCGGTCGCCGTGACGGCGCCCGCGGCCGGCGCCGTGCGCCGGGACCGCGGGCGCCTGGTCGGCGCTCCGAGGGGAACGGGCGCGGCGGCCCGGGGAGGTGCCGGGCGAAGGCCCGCGGGGGCGGCGGCGACCCGTCTCGCGGCGTCCGGCTGCTCGCTCTGCCAGGTGTGTTCCGCGAACCAGGCGGCCGTCGCCGCGGCCGTCGGGCGCAGTTGCGGCTCCTTGCGGAGCATCCGCAGGAGGTACGCGTTCAGCTCCTCCGGCGTGTCCGGGCGCAGGTGCCGCGGCGGGACCGGGGCGTCCTCCACCTGCCGGCGCAGCACGACGAGCGGGTGGTCGCCGGTGAACGGCGGCCGGCCCGTCAGCAGTTCGTACAGCGAGCAGCCCAGGGCGTAGACGTCGGCGGCGCTGTCCGCGCGCGCTCCCCGGGCCCGTTCCGGGGACAGGTAGCAACTCGTCCCGAGCACCGCGTCGGGGCGCGTGGAGGCGAGGGTGGTCTCGCCGTCGTCGCCCTGGGCGATGCCGAAGTCCGCGATCTTCACCGCACCGCCCTCGCCCGCCAGCAGGTTGGCCGGCTTGACGTCCCGGTGGACCACACCGTGCAGATGGGCCGCGGCCAGCCCGGCGGCCGTCTGCGCGCCGATCTCGGCGATCCGCGCGAGGGCCAGCGGCCCCTCGTCGCGCAGTTCCTGGGCCAGGGTGCGGCCGCACACCCATTCCATCACCAGGAAGGAGCGGCCGTTCTCCGTCCCGAAGTCGTACACGCCCACGACGCGCGGGTGGTTGAGCCGTGCGGCCGTGCGCGCCTCGTGCCGGAAGCGGGCCGCGGCGGCGTCGCCGTCCGATGCGGCCGCGGCCAGCATCTTGACGGCCACGGGGCGGCTCAGGCGCAGGTCCCACGCCCGCCAGACCTCACCCATCGCGCCACGTCCCAGTGGCGCGTCCAGTCGGTAGCGATCAGCAAGTATCACGGCACCGGGCTCCTCACCGTGTCGAGCCCAGCCACCGTGGCTGGACCGGGGCATGTGCCGGGCGGGCGCCATCGCCGGCGCGGTTCGCCGGCGGGAGCCGTGCTCCCCCTCCGCCGGTCGTCCGTCGCGTGCTCAGCACATGTGGACCGTCCGGGGACGGTCCGCGGTCACGGGTTCTGCTACCCGCCTTCGCCCACGTAAACGTCCGGATCCGATCACTCCCGGCCGGCCTCGGCACGGTGCCGTCAGCCCAGCCACCAGATGGCGCCCGCGCCCACGACGAAGCCGAGGCAGAAGGTGAGATGGGCGCGCCGGTGGGCGAGCAGGAGTGCGACGAACTCCCTGATCGTGGCGCTGGGCAGGAAGTACGAGGCCGTGGGCGAACCCACCACCTGCCCCCTGACGCCCACGCGGCGGGCCGTCAACGCGGCCCGGAACACGTGGTAGTTGTTCGTCACGATCACGCACCGGTAGCCGGGCGTCGCCTGCTCCATGACGGTCCTGCTGAACCGGAGGTTCTCCTCGGTGGTCGTCGAGCGGTCCTCGCGCAGCAACAGCGCCTCGGGGAAGCCGCGTTCGATCAGGTAGGCGGCCATCGCGTGGGACTCCGGCAGGTCCTCGTCGGGGCCCTGCCCGCCGGAGGTCAGGAGCATCGGCCGCCCGCCACGCGCCGACAGCCGGCCGTGGACGGCGCGCGCCTTCTCGAGGCGGCTCGCCAGCAGCGGGGAGACCTTGGAGCCGCCGACCAGGCCCGAGCCCAGGACCACCACGTAGTCCGCCTTCCTGCGGAACCGCAGCCGCCCGTAGAGGAAGGCGTAGACGACGAAGCAGAGGAACAGGAAGCCCACGTACGCGGACACGGCGACGGCCCCTGCCGCGGCCACGTCCAGGGTGCGGTTGTCGGCGGCCAGCGTGCCGGCCACCAGCACGACGAGACCCACCAGCGCGACCCCGGCCAGCAGCGACAGCAGGTTGGCCGGACTCGCGCCCTCCTTGCGCACCATGACCACGCCGTTGGAGATCAGGAACCAGGCCAGGGTGACGACGCCCAGCACTCCCAGCCCGAGCAGGAGCATGACCAGGACCCTCGCCATCCCCTGGTGGTCCCGGTGGAGTTCGAAGAGCCAGGCGCCGGCGGCGAGCGTCAGGGACAGCCCCAGGAGGACGGCGTTGCTGAAGCGGCGGCGCTCCCGCACCGCGGAGACCGCGAACCAGAGGAAGCACAGGAACGCCGGAAGGTAGGCCCACATGTGTCCAGGTGTACCAGGTGGGCCCCCGGGCGGTTCCCCCGGCGGATCGGCGGTGGGGGACCCCGATCCCGGCCGGGCGTGGTGAACTCCGGGCCGGGGACCCCGCGGAGCGTTGTCGGACCCGCTTGGTACAACTTGCCTCACACATCGGCTCCGGCCGGCCGGGACGCAGGCGCGCCCGCCGCCCGGTGTCATCGGGCGGCGCGAGCAGGGGCAGGGCATGCAGGACGTGAACGTGCTGGAGGACGGGCATCTGACGGTGTACGCCGGGCTGCCCGTCGTCGACTGGCCGTCGGCGGGGGAGGCGGAGCGCCGCGCGACCACCGCCGCCGCGGGTGAAGCCGCCTGGCGGATCACCGCGGACACCTACGACAGCGAGGAGAGCTGGCCCGAGGCGTTCGCCCGGTTCGCCGGGACCGTCGACCTCGCGCAGGTGCGCGCGCTCGTCGTGGGCGCGTGGCCGGAGGCGTACGAGACCGGGCCCGCCCAGGTGGTCGAGGCCCTGCTCGCCGCCCGCGACCGGATGCCCGCCCTGCGCGGGATCTTCGTCGGGGACATGGTCTCCGAGGAGTGCGAGATCTCCTGGATCGTGCAGGGCGACCTCACCCCCCTGCTCACCGGCTTCCCCGAGCTGGAGCACTTCGGCATACGCGGCGGCACCGGACTGCTCTTCCCGCCGGTGCGCCACGAGAAGCTGCGCGAACTCGTCGTCCAGACCGGCGGGTTGCCCGCCGAGGCGGTCCGCGGGATCGCCGCGAGCGACTTCCCCGCGCTGACCGTCCTCGACCTGTGGCTCGGCACCTCCGACTACGGCGGCGACAGCGGGCCGGCCGACCTCGCGCCCTTCCTCGCCGGCACCCGGCTGCCGGCGCTCCGGCGCCTGGCGCTGCGCAACAGCGAGATCCAGGACGAGGTGGCCGCCGCGGTCGCCACCGCGCCCGTCGTCGCACGGCTGTCCGCGCTCGACCTGTCGATGGGCGTCCTCACCGACGCGGGCGGGACGGCGCTCCTCGACGGCGTCCCGCTGACCCATCTGGCCTCCCTCGACCTTCACCACAACTACCTCGGAGCGGACGTCGCCCAGCGCCTGCGCGACGCGCTGGAGCCGGCGGGAGTCCGGCTCGACCTCGACCGCGGCGACGCCGACGAGGACGTCGACGGCGACGACGGCACCGTCTGGCGGTACGTGGCCGTCGGCGAGTAGCGGCACGGGACACGCGGGGTGGCAGGGAAGGACGTCATGGGGAACGCGAGGGCGGGCCGCGGGCGGCGGGTGCGGCTCGCCGTGGTCGGCAACCCGGACAACCGCAGGGTGCGGCTGTTCGCGGAGGCCGCCCTCGCCGCCGGGTTCGCCGAACCCCGGGTCGTGCCGTGGCTCGACGTGCTCCGTGACGGCGGGGCCGACTTCGCCTCCGACGAGGTGGTCCGCCTGGACTCGCCGGGGGAGCACCCCGGGGTCGACCGGCTGCTGCGCGACACGGACGACCCGACCCGGGTGGAGGGCGGGGCCCGCTGGTACGCCCGCTTCACCGCGGCGGTACGGACGCTGCGCGGGGGCGTACGCCTCGACGACCCCGGCGAGCTGGCGGTCCTGTTCGACAAGCGGCGCTGCCACCAGGTGCTGGCCCGAGCCGGGGTGCCCGTGCCGGACTCCCCGACGAGCGGCGGCGCGGCGCCGATGCACGGTTGGGCCGACCTGCGCGCGCTGATGCGCAGCCACCGTATGCCGCGGGCCTTCGTGAAGCCGGCCCACGGCTCGTCCGCCTCCGGCGTGATCGCGCTGGAGACGGCCGGCGGCGGCCGGCTGCGGGCCACGACCTCCGTGGAGTGCGTCGACGGCCGGCTGTTCAACTCCCTGCGGGTGCGCCGGATCACCGCAGAGACGGAGGTGGCCGCACTGGTCGACGCGCTCGCGCCGGACGGGCTGCACCTCGAACGGTGGCTGCCCAAGGCGACGGTGGGGCGCCGCACGGCCGACCTGCGGGTGGTGGTCGTCGCCGGCCGGGCCACCCACGCGGTAGTGCGCACCAGCCGGTGGCCCATGACCAACCTGCATCTCGGGGGCGCCCGCGGCGACCTGTCCGCCGTCATGGCCGTGGCCGGCCCGGCCTGGGCGGAGGCGCTGGACGTCTGCGAGCGGGCCGCGGCCTGCTTCCCCGGGACGCTGGCCGTCGGCGTCGACCTGCTGCCCGTCACCGGCTGGCAGCGCTTCGCCGTGGCCGAGGTGAACGCCTTCGGCGACCTGCTGCCCCGCCTCACCGGGCTGCCCGGCACACCCGCCGAGGGACTGGACACCTACCGGACCCAACTCGCCGCGCTCGCCGGGCACCTGGCGACCCCGCGGGCCGACCGCACCACGACGGAGCACCGTGCGACCCTCTGAACCGGACACCGCGAGCGGGCCGGTGCACCCCGCCCCGAACGCAGCGGTGCACCCCGCCCCGAACGCAGCCGCAGCCGCAGGCGTCGTGCCGGGCCCAGCCGCAGGCCTCCCGCCGAACCCCGATATGAACAAGGTCGTCGGCCGGGACGACCTGCTGCTGGTCACCCTCGACACGCTCCGGTACGACGTCGCCACCGAACTCGCCGCCGAGGGACGGCTGCCGAACCTCGCACCGCACCTTCCCGGCGGGACGTGGGAGCGGCGGCACGCGCCCGGCAGCTTCACCTACGCCTCCCACCAGGCGATGTTCGCCGGCTTCCTGCCCACCCCGGCCGCTCCCGGGCCGCATCCGCGGCTGTTCGCGGCCCGGTTCGAGGGCAGCGAGAGCACGGCGGGCGGCACCTGGGTCTTCGACACCCCCGACCTGGTGAGCGGCCTGGCCGAGGCCGGTTACCACACGGCGTGCATCGGCGGCGTCGGGTTCTTCAACCGGCGCGGAGCCCTCGGCGCCGTGCTGCCCGGGCTCTTCGCGGAGAGCCACTGGGAGCCGGACTTCTCGGTCGCGTCCCCGACGTCGTTCGAGGCACAAGTGCGGCGCGCCGAGGAGGTGGTGGCCGCGCTGCCGCCCGAGCGGCGGCTCTTCCTGTTCGTCAACGTCTCCGCGCTCCACCAGCCCAACTGGTTCCACCTGCCCGGCGCCACCCGGACCGCCGGCGACACCCGCGCGACCCATCGGGCCGCCCTGGAGTACGTCGACCGGCACATCGGGCGGCTCTTCGCCGCGGCCCGCTCCCGCCGCCGCTGCTTCGCGATCGTCTGCTCCGACCACGGCACCGCCTACGGAGAGGACGGCCACACCGGCCACCGCATCGGCCACGACACCGTCTGGACCGTGCCCTACGCCCACTTCTTCCTGGAACAACGGGAGTTCGCCGCATGACCACCGCACCCGCCCGGGCCGCGGACCCGGCACCGGGGACGACGGCGGTGCGCGCCACCGCCCCGGCCGCCGTGCGCCCGTACCAGGACTACGTGTACGCCTACCCGCACAAGACCGCGTACCGGCCGCTGCCCGACCGCCCGGCGCTGCGCGACCTGTGGCGGGCGGAGCCCAAGGACGCCCTGGCGCTCTACCTGCACATCCCGTTCTGCGAGGTGCGGTGCGGGTTCTGCAACCTCTTCACCCGTGTCGGCGCCCCCGGCGACCTGACCACGCGCTATCTCGACGCCCTCGACCGGCAGGCCCGTGCGGTCCGCGAGGCGCTCGGCGACGACGGGCCGGTCCGCTTCGCCGCCGCGGCCTTCGGCGGCGGCACCCCCACGTTCCTCGAAGCGGCCGAGCTGGAGCGGTTGTGCGACATCGCCGAACACGGCATGGGCGCGCCGCTGGGCCGTGTGCCGCTGTCCGTCGAGGCGTCGCCCGCCACGGCGACCGCCGACCGGCTGGCCGTCCTTGCGGCCCGCGGGGCCACACGGATCAGCCTCGGCGTGCAGAGCTTCGACGAGCGGGAGGCCCGCGCGGCCGTCCGCCCCCAGCACCGCCGCGACGTGGACGCCGCACTCGGCCGGATCCGCGACACGGGCGTGCCGGTGCTCAACATCGACCTCATCTACGGCATCGACGGCCAGACCCCGGCCAGTTGGCGCGCCTCGCTCGACGCCGCGCTCGCCTGGCGGCCCGAGGAGCTGTACCTGTACCCGCTGTACGTACGGCCGCTGACCGGGCTGTCCGGCCGTACCGCGGTCGACGACCCGGCCTGGGACGCCCAGCGGCTGGGCCTGTACCGGCAGGGACGCGACCATCTGCTGGAACGCGGCTACCGGCAGGTGTCGATGCGGATGTTCCAGCGCGCCGACGTCACCGCCCAGGGGCCGGTGGACCACGCCTGCCAGAGCGACGGCATGGTCGGCCTGGGCTGCGGTGCCCGCTCCTACACCTCGGGCCTGCACTACTCCTTCGACTACGCGGTGGGCATGCCCCAAGTGCGGGCCATCATCGACGAGTACACCGCCACGCGTGACTTCACGACCGCCCCGCACGGCCGCCGGATCGACGCGGACGAGGCTCGCAGACGCCACCTCCTGCAGTCCCTGCTCCAGGCCGAGGGCCTCCACGCGGCCGACTACCGCGCACGGTTCGGCACCACCCCGCAGGACGACTTCCCCGCGGAACTGGCGGACTTCGCCGAACGCGGCTGGCTGGACGACGGGCAGGACGGGCCGGACCGGCAGGACGGCCCGGCCACGTCGGCAGGCGGCAGCGGTCACGGCCGGCTGCGGCTGAGCCCGGAGGGCCTGGCGCACTCCGACGCGGTGGGCCCCGCCCTCTTCTCGGCGCGGGTACGCGCCGACATGGCCGCCCACCAGGCCAGGTGAGACGCGGTGGACCTGACCCTCCTGTACCGCGGCCCGCTCGCCTCGTGCGACTACGACTGCCCCTACTGCCCGTTCGGCAAGCGCCGTGACACCCCCGGGCAACTCCGGGCCGACCGGGCCGCCCTGGAACGGTTCACCGCGTGGGCGGCCGCGCAGGACGACCGCCTCGCGGTGCTCTTCACCCCTTGGGGCGAGGGCCTGACCCGGTCCTGGTACCGGGACGCGATCGTCCGGCTGTCCCGCATGCCGCACGTGCGCAGGGTGGCGATCCAGACGAACCTCAGCGGACGCACCTCCTGGCTCGCCGACGCCGACCGGGCGAAGGCCGCCCTGTGGTGCACCTTCCACCCGGGTCAGACCCCGTACGACCGCTTCCTGGCGCGCACCCGCGAACTCACCTCCCTCGGCGTCCGGTTCAGCGTGGGCATCGTCGGCCTCCCCGAACACCTCGCGGCCGCCCGCAGGTTGCGCGCCGACCTGCCCGACGGGCACTACCTGTGGATCAACGCCGCCGAGGGGCACACCTACAGCGACGACGAGGCCGCCCGGTGGACCGCCCTCGACCCGCTGTTCCCCTTCAGCCGGCACCCGCACAGCTCGGCCGGACTGCCCTGCCGCACGGGCGAGTCGGTGATCTCGGTGGACGGCGACGGCACCGTGCGCCGCTGCCACTTCGTCCGCGACACCCTCGGCAACCTCTACGACGGCTCGTTCCGCACCGCCCTGGCCCCGCGCCCATGCCCGCTCGCGGTCTGCGACTGCCACATCGGCTACGTCCACCTCGAATCCCTCCCGCTCTACGACGTCTTCGCCGGCGGCGTCCTCGAACGCATCCCCGCCCCCACCAGCACGCACCTCTCCACACGCGCCCTCCCCGTCCTCCCGTAGCGCCGCCGGGGCACGACATCCCAGCGGGGCTCACGAGGTGCGGACCGCGCAAGTGACGGAAGGGAACGGCAGTGCCGTACCCGCGAGGTGCCCGTCGTCCGTCGTTCACACGGCCGTCGCCACGGAGTCGCCGACCGCTGCGAGATTGCGCAGCATGGACACACCTCAGATGGGTATCGCCGCCAGGCTCGCCGCGAAGATGAGCATGGCGGAGCAGCACGAGTACTTGCGCTCCAAGGTGAGCCGGCGCCGCGTGGTGCTCGGCGGGCTCACCGCGGCCGGCACGGTCGCCGCGTCCGGCCTGCTCGGCGGCACCGCGCAGGCGGCCGCGCCCAGCCCGTCGCTGCTGACACGGCCGGCCACCGACCACGGCGTGCACGGCGCGCTGGTCGCCCCGTTCGGCCGCCACCTCCAGTTCGGCGCCGACCCGAAGACGCAGTTCACCATCTCCTGGCAGGTGCCGCTGGCGGTCGTCAGGCCGTTCGTGCGGATCGGCCTGCAGCCCTGGTCGCTGAGCCACAAGATCGACGCCGAGGTCCGCGAGCTGCACACCCCGCAGCTCCTCAACAGCAAGCTGCCGCCGGTCGACCAGTACTACCTGCACGCCCAGATCGGCGGCCTGCGCCCGGGCACCACGTACTACTACGGCGTCGGCCACGACGGCTTCGACCCGGCGGACAGCGCGGCCTTCGCCAGCGTCGGCTCGTTCACCACCGCTCCCGCGCGCAGCGAGCGGTTCACGTTCACCGCGTTCGGCGACCAGGGCGTCAGCTACCACGCCCTGGCCAACGACGCGCTGATCCTGGCCCGCAACCCGGCCTTCCACCTGCACGCCGGTGACATCTGCTACGCCGACCCGGACGGTTCCGGCCAGGCGAGCGACTCCGCCGACTACGACGCGCGCACCTGGGACCAGTTCCTCGCGCAGACCGAGTCGGTGGCGGCCCGCGTGCCGTGGATGGTGACGACCGGCAACCACGACATGGAGGCCTGGTACTCGCCCAACGGCTACGGCGGCCAGCACGCCCGCTGGACCCTGCCCGGCGACGGCTTCGCGTCCACCACCCAGCCGGGCGCGTACTCCTTCGTCTACGGCAACACCGCGGTGATCGCGCTGGACGCCAACGACGTGTCCTATGAGATCCCGGCGAACTACGGAATCTCCGGGGGCGGCCAGACCGCGTGGCTCGACCGCACCCTGGCCGCGTACCGCAAGCAGCGCGGCATCGACTTCCTGGTGGTGTTCTTCCACCACTGCGCCTACTCGACCACCAACTCGCACGCCTCCGACGGCGGCGTGCAGGCCGAGTGGGTGCCGGTCTTCGAGAAGCACCAGGTGGACCTGGTGATCAACGGGCACAACCACGTGTACGAGCGGACCGACGCGATCCGCGGCGGCCAGGTCTCGCACCAGGTGCAGATCGGGGACACCACCCGGCCGGCCACCGACGGCACCGTGTACATCACCGCGGGCGGCGCCGGCCGCAGCCTTTACAACTTCCCCGCCCCCGACTCCTACGAGGGCCACGAGAACCAGGTCGACACGGTCACCACCTGGCACTCGGCCAAGGGCGGCGGCAAGGTGACGGACACCGTGCACTGGTCGCGGGTCCGCTACACCGGCTACTCCTTCATCTCCGTGGACGTCGAACCGGCCCGCGCCGGCCGCGAGTCCACCCTCACGGTCTCCGCGATCGCCGAGACCGGCGACCGCATCGACCACTTCACGGTCGCCCGCCGGGCCGACTGACCCCGTCCCACCCCGCGCCTCCGCTCCGCCCCTGGCCCGCCACGGCCAGGGGCGGAGCCGTCCCCGGGTCCAGGAGGGAAGTCCGGGCGCCCGGTCGCGATGAGTTTCGGAGGTGCGGGCGGTCAACCCGTGAGATCGAGAGCTGCGAGAGCCATCGGAGGAGTGGGGCGTGCGGAAGATCGTGGTGTACGAGTTGGTGTCCCTCGACGGGGTCGCCGAGGACCCGGACGGATTCTTCGACGACTGGGACGACGTCGTGGACGCGCACCTCGCGTCGGTGATCGGGACACAGGACGCGGTCGTTCTGGGCCGCCGCAGTTACGACCAGTGGGCGCGGTTCTGGCCGGGCAGCGAGATCGAGCCGTTCGCGACCTTCATCAACACGGTCACGAAGTACGTCGCGACGTCCAAGCCCCTCGACCAGGACTGGGCCCGCGCGACCGTGGTGGAGGGTGAACTCGTCGCGTTCGTGCGGGACCTGAAGCAGCAGGCCGGCGGCGATGTCGGCGTCCACGCGAGCATCTCCGTCGCCCAGGCCCTGCTCGCGGCCGGCGTGGTCGACGACCTCAGGCTCGTGGTGGCGCCGAGGGTCGCCGGCCAGGGGCGGCGGCTCCTCGACGGCCTGCCGCCGATGCGGCTCGAAGCGGTTCGGAGCGAGAGGTCACCGGCGGGCCACCTGCTCCTCGACTACCGGGTGGCGCGGTAACGGCGCTCCCTGGCCGGGGATGGTGCCGACGGCGCGGACGCGCCGGTACACGCCGCGGCCAGGGGACGGCGGCACTCGCCACCACCCCCTGGCCGTGTCGCGAGACGGCCGGTCAGCGCCAGCCGAGGGCCGGGGCCACGTGGGTGAGGATGCTCTCCAGGACGTGGACGTTGTAGTCGACGCCGAGCTGGTTCGGGATGGTGAGCAGCAGGGTGTCCGCGGCCTGGATCGCCTCGTCCTCCTGGAGCAGCCTCACCAGCTCGTCCGGCTCGGCGGCGTAGGAGCGGCCGAAGATCGCCTTGGTCGTGTCGTCGATCATGCCGATCTGGTCCCGCGAATCGCGGTCGCGGCCGAAGTAGGCGCGGTCCATGTCGTCGGTCAGCGCGAAGATGCTGCGGCTGACCGACACCCGCGGCTCCCGCTGGTGACCGGCCTCCCGGTAGGCCTCCCGGTACGCCTCGATCTGCCTGCGCTGCTGGACGTGCAGCGGCTCGCCGGTCTCGTCGTTCTTCAGCGTGGAGCTCTGCAGGTTCAGCCCGAGCTTCGCCGCCCACGCGGCCGTCGCGTTCGAGCCGGAGCCCCACCAGATCCGGTCGCGCAGCCCCTCGGAGTGCGGCTCGACGCGCAGCAGCCCCGGCGGGTTGGGGAACATGGGCCGCGGGTTCGGCTGGGCGAAGCCGCCGCCCTCGATCACCTTGAGGAACGCCTCGGTGTGGCGCCGGGCCATGTCCGCGTCGGTCTCCCCGTCGGCGGGCGCGTATCCGAAGTACCGCCAGCCGTCGATCACCTGCTCCGGTGACCCGCGGCTGATGCCGAGCTGCAGCCTGCCACCGGAGATGAGGTCGGCGGCGCCGGCGTCCTCCGCCATATACAGCGAGTTCTCGTACCGCATGTCGATCACGCCGGTGCCGATCTCGATCCTCGACGTCCGCGCGCCGATGGCCGACAGCAGCGGGAACGGACTGCCCGCCTGCTGAGCGAAGTGGTGCACCCGGAAGTAGGCGCCGTCCACCCCCAGCTCCTCGGCCGCGACCGCCAGATCGATCGACTGGTGCAGGAAGTCGGCAGCGGAGCGCGTCTGGGAATGCACACTCGGCGACCAATGTCCGAACGAGAGAAACCCGATCTTCTTCACAGTGAGTGACAGCGTCCGGGCGGCCCCTTTGATTCCCGCCCGCCGCGGATCAGCAGGTCAGGGGACCGGGCCCGGACGACGCCCTCACGGCGACGACGGCCGCGCGGGAGCCTTCGTCTGCTGCGCGTCATCGATCGTCCGCCACAGCGCCCGTGCCCGCTCGCGGCTCCGGCCCGCCAGGTCGTGGACGCCGGCCGCGGCGTCCAGGTCGGCGATCAGCTGCCAGCACGACGCCTCGTCCAGACGGTCGCCGTGCCGGTGGAACAGCGCCGCGGCGCGCTCCAGCGCCGGGACCGCCCGGTCCCGGTCCTGCTGACCGCCGTGGACGCGGCCGACCTCCAGCAGCGCGTACGCGGCGCACCGCTCGTCGTCCAGCTCCTCGAAGGTGGCCAGCGCCTGCGACAGGCAGCGCAGCGCCTCGTCCGGATCGCCGCGCCGGTCGTGCAGCCGGCTGAGCCGCCGCAGCACGACCGCCACCCGGTGCCCGTCGCCGAGCGCCCGGGCCTGGCTCAGGGCCTCCTCGAACCAGGTCTCCGCCCCGTCGAGGTCGTCCTGCATGAGCCGCATCACGGCCATCGAACAGGACAGCTGCGCCTCGAGGTGACGGTCGCCCTCGCTGACCGCGATGGCCAGCGCCTGCTGGACGCGGTCGGCGGCCTCCTCGTAGCGGCCCTCCACCCGGCTGACGGTGCCCAGCATCGCCACCGACAGCGCCTCGCCGCGCTTGTCCCCGCCGTCCTGGCACAGCCCGACGGAGGAGTCCAGGGCCCGGGTCGCCGCGTCGAACTCGTCCCGGTAGATGTGCAGCTGGCCGAGACCGCGCAGCAGCACGGACGCGCCGCGTCCGTTGCCGGCGGCCTCGGCCGCGCCCAGTGCGAGCCGGTGCCCGTGCTCCCAGTCCTGGTACAGGCACAGGTGGTCGTAGTAGGTCACCGTGCCGGCCGCGAGCTCCCAGGCCAGCTCGTCCAGGCCCCAGTCCACGGCCAGTTTCACCGCGCCGAGCAGGGCGTAGCGCTCCGCGTCGAACCACGCGACCGGGTCGGCCAGCAGCCGGTCCGCGACCGTGTCGGGCAGCGGCCGCCGGGGCGCCGCACCGGGCTCGCCGGTCAGCAGCCCGGCCGGCAGCCGGTCGGTGCCGCGCTTGACCAGGTCGAGCCAGGTGGACAGCACCCGGACCATCGCGTCCCGCTTGTCCACCGCGGGCAGCAGGGCGGCGATCTCCACGGCGCACGTCCGGATCAGGTCGTGCAGCCGGTAGCGCGGCTGGCCGATGGCGTCCGTCGCGGTGAGCCGCACCAGGCTGGCGTCGACGAGGGTGTCCAGCACGTCCTCGGCGTCCGAGCGGTCCAGCAGCGGGCCGAACACCCAGCCGGGCAACGTGTAGGGGCCGAGCAGCCCCAGCAGGCTCAGCGCGCGCACCGCGTCGTCCGGCAGCAGTCGCAGGCTCAGTTCGACGCTGGCCCGCACGCTGAGATCCCCGATCCGCAGCTCGGCCAGCCGCCGGGACTCGTCCTCGATCCGTTCCCGCAGCACCCGCAGCGACCAGGCCGGGCGGCCGGTGAGCTTGGCACTGGCGATCCGGATCGCGAGCGGCAGGTTGCCGCAGCAGGCGAGGATCGCGTCGGCCTCCTCCGGTTCCTGCTCCACCCGCCGCCGGCCGACGATGCCGGTGAACAACTCCCGTGCCTCCGCGGGGCTCAGCACGTCCAGATCGATGTGGCGGGCGCCCGGAAGCTGCGTCAGCAGGGCGCGGCTGGTGATCAGCACGGCACAGCCGTCGGCACCCGGCAGCAACGGCAGCACCTGATCGGCGGTGCCGGCGTCGTCCAGCACCACCAGCATCCGCCGGTCCGCCAGCAACGACCGGTAGAGCCCGGCCCGTTCGGACAGACCGCTCGGGATCGCGCTGCCGGCGATCGACAGCGCGCGCAGCGCCTCGGCCAGCATCAGTGCCGGGTCCCGCGGCTCGTCCGACGTCCCCGCGAGGTTGAGGTAGAGCTGCCCGTCGGGGAACGAGGCGCTCGCGAGCCGTGCGGCGTGCGTCACCAGACAGGACTTGCCGACCCCGGGGCCGCCCACGATCACGGCCACCGGGGCCCGGTCGGGTGCCGACCCGTCGAGCAGCCGGGCGACCTCGCTCAGCGCGTCGCCGCGGCCCACGAAGTCGGGTACGTCGAGGGGCAGTTGGCGTACCGGCATGGCCATCACCGGTTCGGCGGCGGCCGCGCCCGGACCGTCCGCGGGCGAGTCCGCCGGACCGCTCGCCGGGACGGGGGCGGCCAGGGAGGGGTCGGCGACCAGGATGCGCCGGTGCAGCGCCTGCACGGGCGGAGTGGGGTCGACGCCGAGTTCGCCGGCCAGCGTCCGGCGCAGCCGCTCGTAGACCTGCAGCGCCTCGCCCTGCCGCCGGCACCGGTAGAGGGCGACCATGAGGTGTTCGGCGACGTGCTCGTCGTAGGGGTGCTCGCGCAGGAGCGCGGTCAGCTCCTCGACGACCTCACGATGGCGTCCCAGGTCGAGTTCGATGCTCAGGCACAGCTTGTGCGTGGCCGCGCGCTTCTCGTTGAGCCGTGCCGCGTCGAACTCCAGGACCTGGCTGGAGATGTCGACGAGGGCGTCACCGCGCCAGCAGGCCAGGGCGCGCCGCAGGGCGGCGGCCGTGTCCCGCGGGTCCGTGTGCCGTTCGGCGGCGTGCCGCTCGCGCTCGAACTCCAGCAGGTCGAGCTGGTCCTGGCCCAGATGGATCTGGTAACCGCCCCGCCGTGTGCTGATCAGCGAGGCGGGTGCCCCGCTCGCGGCGAGGTTGCGGCGCAGCCCGGACAGCGCGTCCTGGACCTGGCGGACCGCGGTGGCGGGCGCCTTCTCGTCCCACATCACGGCGACGAGCCGTTCCGTGGCGACGACGTTGTTGGAATCGATCAGGAGCGCGGCCAGCATCTTGGCCTGCCGTGGTCCGTCGAGCCGGACCTCGCGCCCGCTGATCCGAGCGTGCAGCGGTCCCAGCACACCGAATCTCATGTCCCCCCCGGAACTGCCCACGATCGGCGACGATCCCCCCGGCCGACCTCGCAATAGGACGAATCTAGGACGGCCGACGGACCTGTGTCCATAGCGTTCCTGTGAGGCATTCAGCCAATCCTGTGCGGCCGATTTGTTTTCGGCCGACCGGGTGGGTGTGACGGGAATTCAGGACGGCGCGGGACCGGCCGGATCCGTTGAAGGCGAAACAATGCCGGACCGGCGTCGCGTGTCAGCGGGTTGCCGCCGAAAAGGGGGGAAAGTCGGTATGAAGGTTTTTGGCACCCGGGGTCGCCCTCGGGGCACCGGAGGCTCGGCGCACACCCGCCGCGACCTCACCGCGGGCGGTGCGGCGGCACTGCTGCTCGCGGCCGCGGTGAGCGGCTGCACCAGCGCCTCGGGCGGCCATCCGGCGGCGGCCGGATCCCCGCTTGCGGCGGTGAGCCCGCTGCCCGTCACCACGGCGGCGGCGCCGTCGCGGCCGTCGGACATCGTCCTGCCCATCGCCCCCTACCTCTTCACCGACGCCCAGACGTCCCGACTGGTCGCGGCGCACGCCGAGCTGATCGCGGCCTGCATGAAGCGCTACGGCTTCGCGTACCAGGTCGCGACCGCTTCGGCCCCCCACGGGCAGCTGCCGGCGAACGAATCCCGCTACGGCGTGATGACGCCCGAACAGGCCCGCTACGGCTACCACTTCATGGCCGTGGAGATGAAGCTCCAGCAGGCGGGCGCGGTCCCGGCCGTGCACCCGCCCAAGGTGACACCTGCGATGGCGGCGGTCCTCTCCGGTACCGCCGCCGGCCCGGTCAACGGCCGGAGCGTGCCGAGCGGCGGCTGCAACGCGGAGGCCACCGCCGAGCTCGGCGGGAAGGACGGGCGCTACGGCAACCCGGACATCGCCGAGACCATCCAGGCCGACAGCTTCACCAGGTCGCAGGCGGACGCCCGGGTGCGGAAGGCCTTCGCCGCGTGGTCGTCCTGCATGCGGACCCGCGGCTACCACTACAAGGACCCCGACGCGGCCGACAACGACCCCCGGTGGGCGGCATCCGCCCAGCCGTCCGGTGCCGAGATCGCCACCGCGCAGGCGGATGTCGCCTGCAAGCGGCGGAGCGATGTCGTCGGCGTCTGGTCCTCCGTCGAGTCCGGCTACCAGGGCGCGGCGATCAAGGCCGACGCCGAGTCACTGCGGCATGCACAGGTCACCATGCAGCAGGAACTGCGGATCGCGGCGACCGTTCTCCGGCCGTCGCGGTAACCCCGGCGAGCCGTCTCGCTCGCCTTCCACACGAACCGACCACCAGGAGAGTTGTCAGATGAGGCTGAGATTCGTCAGCGCCGCAGCCGCCGTCGCGACCGTCGGCGCCGTCCTCCTCACCGCCGCGCCCGCCCAGGCGGTCCCGACCTGGCCGTGCTTCAACGCGGCCGGCACCAGCTACGACTCGCTCACCTGCCTCTGGTACAACTCCGGCCAGCAGGGGTCGAGCACCGCGTTCCTCTTCAACGGCGGAGTCGACGCCAGTGAGGGGACGGGGACCAGCAACGTCCCCAATCTCCTGCCCTACACCTTCGAGGGCTCCGGGGCGGGACAGAACCAGAGCGTCAAGAACCACGCCGCGACGGCATCCAACACCTATTCCACGGCGGCCGTGAAGACGAACATCTGGTACAACTCGAATTACGCCGGAAACGTGTATCAACTGCTGCCCGGGGACCACCCGTACCGGCTCGGAAACAACCTCTACAACCAGGACGCGTCGCTCTCCTGGAGTTATTGAGAATCCGCGGTATTCGCACCGAGGACCTTCGCCCGCGACGTCCTCCCGGCCCGTCCGTCCGCGATGTCCTCCCGCGATTTCCGGTCGGCGCCGGACACTTCGAGCTCCACCCTCCAACCCGAAGGAGAAGCAGCATGGTCACCTGGCTCAAGCAGGCCAAGGCCTCCGGCACGGTGCTCCTCGCGGCGGCAGCCGCCCTCGGCTTCGCGGGCGGCACCGCCCACGCCGACAGCATGATCGATCTCAACCGCACCGTCGGCGTCTACTCCGCGCCCAACGCGAGCTCCGGCAAGGTCGCGCCCGACCTGCACGCCGGTGACGCGGTCCAGGTCAACTGCTGGACGGTGGGCGGCAATGTGGGCAACGCTGGCGACGTCTGGTACCACGCGGTGACGGAGGTCTACCCGTCGGGCGAGAGCTATATCGAGGGCTGGGTCTTCGGCCCCTACGCCGACGGGGCGGCCCTGTTCCACAACGGCGGCATCCCCCAGTGCCCGTGATGTCCTGATCCCCAGGGCCGCGCGGCCCCCGCACTGGCGGGGCCGGCTCCGCGGCCTCCCGTTTCCGTGGGTCCGGCGAGCGATACCACCGCTCGCCGGACCCACGCGTTTCCCCGTGCCGGACGGGACCCCGTACGTCGCGTGTGGCGAAACGGTTTCACTGGGAGCAGGGAATTCCGCAGATGTAGCTGTGTCACAGGTAGACGACAGCGCGGTCATGGCATTCCGACAGACGGTCAGCGACCGTCCCGCATCAGGCAGAGTCATCGGTGAGCGGGCCGCGGGCCCCGAACACTCTTAGCCGTTCTTCCTTTTGTGAGGTTGTCCATGCGTCGTCTGCGTACTCTTCCGCTGACCGTTGCCATCCTGAGCGCCGGCCTGGTCCTGACCGCGTGCGGAGGCGGATCGAGCAGTGACAGCGCGTCGGCCAAGGACAGTTCCCCCGCGACCCCGTCCGCGACGGCCGGCAGCGGCACGGACACCGCTGCGACCCCGTCGCCCGTGGACAGTGCCTCCGCCGCCACGACCACGAACGGCGGCGGCTCGTCCTCGAGCGGTGGCTCCACCGGCTCCCCGGCCTCCTCCCAGGGGTCCGGCGGGTCGTCCGGCGGCCAGCGCTGCCGCACCGCCGACCTCGCGATGTCCGTCGCGCCCGGCAGCGGCGCGCAGTCGGTCGGCTCGGCCGGGCCCGTGATCATCAAGATGACCAACCACGGGTCCAGGAGCTGCACGATGAAGGGCTACCCGGGCGTCGACCTGGTCGGCGGCGGCCAGACGTGGTCGCTGAGCCGGCAGACGTCGGTCGCCCCGCACGCCACGACCGTCGCCCCGGGCGGCAGCACCTCGTTCACCATCACCTACATGCCGTACTCGGCGGGCTCGGGCCGGCAGCTGGACGTCAAGACCATCGTGATCACCCCGCCGAACGAGACGGTATCGACGGACGTGCCGTGGGAGTTCCAGCCGGTGCTCCTCCAGGACGGCGCCACCCACCCGGCGACCTACGTCGGCCCCGTCGGCAGCTGACTCCGACCCTCGGACGCCGCCTCCGGGCAGGTCACCGGGCGCGCAGACGCCCGGCGACCACGGGGACGATGACCGCGCCCGCGATCAGGTGCGCGGCGGCGAGCACGACCTTGGTCGACGTCGCCGTGTCCGCCGCCGCGAGCGGCGCGGCGAGGGAGAGCGCGAGCAGCGGGAGGGCCGTGCGCAGGTACACCCGGGCCGGGTTCGTGGCGAAGCGGGCGATGAGCACGACGACGAAGGTGAACCAGAAGGTCACGACCATCGTCCCCATCGCGAACATGCCGACGGTGATCGTCGACGCGTGGTGCGAGCCCAGGCCGGCGGCCCGCATCGGCACACCGGCGCCCCGCGCGGCCAGCCCCCACAGCTCGACGAGGACGCTCGCCGCGAGCGCCGCCAGGTAGCACACCTGCCAGACCGGGCGGCGCGCCAGGAAGGAGACGGTCAGGGGAGCGGACGTGCGGTTCGGAGCGGCGGTGGTGGACATGGTTTCCTCCCGGATACGCGGATCGAGTCCTGCACCAGGGCGTCGAACGCGCCACGCCGATTTCGACACCGGGCGCCCCCGGATCCGGGGGATTCTCTCCGCCCGGCCCGAGCTCGGGCTCGCCTCGCCGGAGTGGGGTGGGGGCGCGGTGTCCGCGCGTCACTCCGCCTCTCGCGCCACGCGGTAGCGGAGGTGGAGGACGCCTGAGCCGAAGGTGCGGGTCTCGACGAGTTCGAGGTCCACCCGGCGCTCGTGCCGGGGGAAGAACGGGATGCCGCCGCCGACCAGCACCGGGTGGACGCGGGCCCGGTACTCGTCGATCAGGTCCAGTGCGGCCGCCTCCGCGGCGAGCGTCGCGCCGCCCAGCGCGATGGCACCTTCCCCCGGCTCGGCCCGCAGCCGGGCGATCTCCTCCGCCAGGCCTCCGGTGGCCAGCCGCGCACGGCCCCGCACCGTCGAGAGCGTCGAGGAGAACACCACTTTGGGGAGCGGCTTCCAGAGCGCGGCCCACTCGAGCATGGACGCGTCGAGTGAGGGGTCCTGGTCGGCGGTCTCCCAGTACAGCATCGTCTCGTACAGCCGCCGCCCCAGCAGGTGGACGCCGACCTCCCGGAGCTCGTCGGTGACGAAACGGAACACCTCCTCGTCGGGCGCCGTCCAGCCGAAGTCGCCGTCCGGTCCGACGATGTACCCGTCGAGCGAGACGCCCATCGAATAGGTCACGCTGCGCACCAGAAGCCCTCCTCCGCGACGGCTTCGACCCTACGGCCGCCGCGGTCCGCACGACGCGATGCGACGCGCGGGCCCGCGGTCGCGTTCCGAGCGAATGCGGCCGGCTCCACGGCCGCGGTCACCTCGATGGCTACGGGACCCATACGTGCGTGCACGCCGGGCAGATCTGCGTCCGCCGCCACCGCGACCGTGCCGTGTCCGCCCCGACGTTCCGGCCTGCCCGTGGGGGGCGACGTCCCCTCCGCGGGCGTGTCCGGGGGTGGCCCTCGCAGGCCCGAATGACGTGTCTTAGACGTCAGTTGACGTCCCGTCGGGGACGCGCGACCGTGGCGATCTCCACACGCCCCCTCCCCACGTGACCCCTCGTCGCACGGGTCGCGTCGGCGGCCGGCGCCGCACGTGGCCCGGACGCGGAGTCGCCGGGCGTCCCGCTTGCGGTCGCCTTGAGTTCATCCACCGTCAGTACCCCATTCTCCGCAGGCCCGTTGAACGTAAATAGCAGGCAATAAATCCTGGCAGGTATGGATCAACTCCGCCTCTGACCCGCATATTCACAACGCCCATGCAGGACTGGTGTGCAGGTTGTTAACAGGAGTTGTGGATGCGCTCTCGTCGGTACCGTCGGTCCCCCGCACGGGTTCGCTTCCACCGTCGTCTGCACAGGGCGGTCGCCCTGCTGGCCCTCGTCGCCTTCGCGATGCTGTTCACCGGCGAGGAGTCGTACGCCGTCGACCGGGGATTTCCGGCCCTGTCGGTGCCGACGCTGAAGAGCGTGGCCGCGTGGCTGGCGCATCCTGCTTCCCCGCAGTGGGGGAAGCTGCCGCGCCAGCAGTCCGGTACGGCTGCCGGCCGCAGCCACTCCGCCTCGTCCGCCGCCACCAAGGCGAGAGGCGGCGTCGGGAAGCAACGGCACCCGGGCAAGGGCGAGTTGCCGGCCGCACCTCAGTCCTACGCCCGCAAGGTCGCGGCCGGGCCGAGCAGCGGGGCGCGGCTCGGATACGACGCCCGCACCAGCACGCGCGTGCCGGCCAAGTCGACCGCCACCTCCACGTACTTCCAGAACGCCGACGGCTCCTACAGCCGTCGCTACTCGCCGCTGCCCGTCAACTACCGTGCCGCGGACGGAAGCTGGCAGCCCATCGACACCACGGTGGTGCCCGCGGCCGACGGGCGGTGGGAGGAGCGCGCCGGCTCCGCCAAGGTGAGCTTCGGCGCGAACGGCGCCGATCACGACCTGGTCGCCATGCCGATCGGCGGCCACCGCTTCGGCTACGGTCTGAACGGCGCGGCAACGGTGTCACCCGAGGTGTCCGGCGCCACCGTCACCTACCCCGGGGTGCTCCCGCACACGGACCTGACCGCGCAGCCGACCACGGTCGGCGTGAAGGAGTCACTGGTCCTGAACTCGCCGCAGGCCGGCACCTCCTGGGACTTCCCGCTCGATCTCGACGGGCTCACCCCGTCGGTCGGATCCGACGGGTCCGTGGGCCTGCGCGACAGCGCGGGAAAGCTGGTCGGGACGATCCCGGCGGGCTATGCCTTCGACTCCCACGTCGACCCCGTGTCCCGCGAACACGCCACCACTCACGCCGTCCGTTACACGCTCAGGCAGTCGCACGGCCGCTCCACCCTGCACATGACGCTGGACCCGAACTGGCTGCACGCGGCGAACCGGGTCTTCCCCGTCACCGTGGATCCTTCCTTCGGCGGTGCCCAGGCCATCACCACATACGCCGAGTCGGGCGCGGACGGCGACCACTCGATGGAGCAGACCATCAAGGTCGGCTCCTACGACTCCGGCACCCACTCCGCGGTCTCCTACCTGCAGTTCCCCACGGTCGGCGTCGACGGGTCGCACATCACCGTCTCCGCGGCCACGCTCAACCTGTACGCCGTGTCATCGTCCACGTGCACCGCCGAGCGGTTCGACGTCGCGCCCGCAAGCGCCGACTGGACCCCGTCCGGCGTGACCACCTACCCGGGACCCGGCCACGGAGCCTCGATCGGCAACGCCACACCGAGCACGCCCAACGCCTGCGCCAACAGCGCCGTTGACGTCAGCAAGGGCGACTGGGTGACCGTGACCCTGGCGGCCGCCACCTTCAACTCGTGGGCCACCGGCGCCTCCGCCGACCACGGTCTGGCGGTGTACGCGGCCACCAACGACGCCCTGCACTGGAAGCAGTTCGGCTCGATCTACGACGTGTCGTACTTCCCCACGCTCAACCTGACCTACACGGGAGCGACGCTTCCGCAGGTGGTGAGTACCGCCCCGGCCAACAACTCCACCGTCACCACGCACACTCCGGTGCTGTCGGCCGTGGCGATCATCGACCCCAACCTGGCGGTCACGCAGAAGTACGACTTCCAGGTCTACGACGCCGCAGGCACCCTCGTCGTCGACTCCGGGACCATCACGGCGAACTCGTACACCGTCCCCAACGGCAAACTGGCCTGGGGCAAGCCGTACTACTGGGAAGTCCAGGCGTACGACGGCACCAACTACTCACCAGGCCCGGTCTGGCAGGAACTGACCACCCAGGTGCCGCAGCCGTTGATCACCTCCGGCCTGTCGCAGAACACCGACGGCCACGGCTACGACCCGGCCACGGGCAACTACACCACCTCCGCCGTGGACGCCAACGTCTCCACGCCCGGCCCCTCCCTGACCATCACCCGTGACTACAACTCCCTGGACCCGCGCACCGCGGGGGCGTTCGGCGCGGGCTGGTCGAGCGTGCTGGACGCGCACGCCACCGAGCAGTACGACTCGACCGGCGCGGTCACCAGCGTCGTCGTCACCTACCCGGACGGCTCGGCGGTCGGCTACGGCAAGAACTCCAACGGGTCGTTCACCCCGCCCCAGGGCCGGTTCGCCACGTTCGCCACGGTCACCGGCGGCTACTCGCTGACGGACAAGAACGCCACGGTCTACCTGTTCACGCACGCACTCGGCTCCGGCGGCTACGGCATCACCTCGATCACCGACGCCAACGGCCGTGCGGAGAACTTCACCTACACCGGGAACCAGGTCACGGCGATGACCTCGGCCGTTTCGGGCCGAGCCCTGCACGTCGTCTGGGCCACTCCCTCCGGGGGCAGCGCGCACGTCTCGACCGTCACCACCGACCCGGTGACGGCCGGGCAGTCGAGCACCGCTCTCACATGGACGTACGCGTACACCGGCAACCAGCTGACCAAGGTCTGCTCCCCGGACGACACCGCCGACGGCTCCGCGTGCACCACCTACGGCTACACGACGGCGAACGAGGAGCACAGCCAGACCCTCGACCTCGGTCCCGACTCGTACTGGCCGCTGTCGGACACCTCCGGCACCACCGCGGTCAGCGCGGTCCTGCCGCGTGAGGGCGCCGACAACGCCGCCTACAACGCGGTGACCCTGGGCCAGCCCGGCCACCTGACCGGCGGCGGTGCCACGGCGGCCGGATTCGACGGCACCTCGTCGTACGCGAAGCTGCCGAACCTGGAACTGGGCACCTCCTCCTCGGAGTCGATCTCGCTGTGGTTCAAGACGTCCACCGCGAACGGCGTGATCTTCTCCTTCTCGGACATGCCGATCAAGGCGACCGCGACGCTGGGCAACTTCACGCCGTCGCTGTACGTCGGCTCCGACGGCAAGCTCAACGGCCTGCTCTGGTACGGCGAGAAGCCGACCCCGATCACCTCGGCCGCCGCGGTCACCGACAACGCCTGGCACCATGTGGTGCTCGCCGGCTCGTGGACCAAGCAGACGATGTGGCTCGACGGCGTCCAGTCCGGTACGTCGGCCGGGTACGGCAGCTTCGGGTTCACCGGCAACCAGCCCTGGCTGTTCACCGACGTCTACGTCGGCACCGGCTACCAGGGCGCTGCATGGCCCGACCAGGCGCACCTCAACTCCACGACGGCCTACGCCACGTACTTCAAGGGCTCCATCGCGGACGTCTCCTACTACAGCCGCCCCCTCGTCCAGGCCGACGTCACCGCGCTCAACAAGGCCGCCACCACCCCCGCGAGCCTGCTCAACAAGGTGGTCCGGCCCTCGGGCAAGGTGTTCGCGCAGGTCGGCTACGACCCGGAGACCTCGTCGGTCGACAGCCTGACCGACGAGAACGGCGGCAGCTGGTCGATGGCCGCCCCGAAGTACACCGGCTCCAGCCTGGGTTACCGGTCCTCGGTCCTCGGCTCCGCACCGTTCGGCTACTACCGGCTCGGGGAGACGACCGGCGCCTCGCAGGCCGTCGGCGAGACCGAGTCCACCCCCGGCACCTACGCGAACACCACCCTCGGCACGGCCGGCCCCTTCGCCGACCACACGACAGCGGGCTTCAACGGCACCAGCTCCTACGTCCAGTTGTCCGACACCCTGCTGCACGCGAGCAACGACCGGGCAGTGGAGGCGTGGTTCAAGACGACGTCACCAGGCGTGATCCTCTCCGACCAGTCCGTGGCCATCGCCGGCGCCACCGCCGCCAGCGGCAGTTGGGACCCGATCCTCTACGTCGGTACGGACGGGAAGATGCACGGCCACTTCTGGAGCGGCAGCGGCACCGGCGGCACCGCGTTCGGCTCCAAAGTGCTGGTCGACGACGGCAAATGGCACCATGCCGCGCTCACCGTCACCGGTACCGCACAGACCCTCTACATCGACGGCATCGCCCAGGGCACCTACACCGGCGCCCCCAACGACGCGTCGACCAACCGCCTCTATCTCGGCGCGGGTTTCGCCACCGCCTGGGTGAACACCCCCGGTGCGGTCAGCTACTTCAACGGCTCCATAGCCGAGGCGGCCCTGTACGCCCACCCGCTGTCCGGCCAGGACATCGCCGCGCACTTCGCCGCGGGCCAGAACTCCGGTGGCCTGTCGCCGGTGGACACCGTGCAGGTCACCGATCCCCAGGGGAAGTCGAACACGTACCGGTTCGACCCCGACAACAGCTACCGGATGATCTCGCAGACCGACGGCACGGGTCACACGACCTCGTACGGCTACGACTCCGGCGGCTTCGAGCACACCGTCACCGACCCCAACGGCGACGTGACCACGATCGGCCACGACGTCCGCGGCAACCAGGTCTCCCAGACCAGCTGCCAGGACCAGACCGCCCTCAAGTGCTCCACGACCTACAGCACCTACCTGCCGGACGACACCAGCGCCGCCCTGACGCCCAACCCGCAGAACGACCTGCCCGCCACCACACGTGACGGCCGGTCCGCCTCGGCCACCGACCCGGCGTACCTCACGTCCTACAGCTACGACGCGGCCGGCAACCGCACCGGCGTGACCACCCCGCCGGTCAGCGGATTCCCGCACGGCCGCACCACCGGCGTCACCTACACCGACGGGACCACGGTCGCGGCGGCCGACGGCGGCTTCGCCCCGAAGGGCCTGCCCTACAAGACCGTCTCACCCGGTGGCGCCACCACCACGATCACCTATTTCAAGAACGGCGACATCGCCAAGGTCACCGACCCCGACGGGAAGGTGACCACCTTCGGCTACGACAACCTCGGCCGGCCGCTCAGCAAGACCGAGGCCTCCGACAGCTACCCGGCCGGGCTGACCACCTCCTACACCTACGACGGCGACTCGCAGGTCACCTCGCAGACCGATCCGCAGGTCACCGACCGGGTCACCGGAGCGGCCCACCAGGCCCGCACCGACACCGTCTTCGACGTCGACGGCATGGTCAGCTCACAGACCGTCAGCGACCTCAGCGGCGGTGACAGCCCCCGCGTCCAGAAGTACACCTATACGCCCTTCGACCAGGTCAAGACCAGCGAGGAACCCTCCGGCAGCACGAGCACCCTCACGTACGACGCGTACGGCAACAAGGCCACCGAGACCGACGCCGCCGGCAACCTCACCCAGTTCGACTACGACGCGACCGGCAACCTGCTGACCCAGACGCTCAAGGGCTACACCGGCGACCCGGTCAGCCCCTCCGCCCCGCGGGACCTGGTGGAGTCCTCCCGCGCGTACGACCCGGCGGGCCGGCTGGCGTCGCTCACCGACGCCATGGGCAACACCACGTCGTACACCTACACCGACAACGGCCTCCAGGCGACGGCCACCCGCTCCGACCCGACCGGTACGCAGACGTTCGTCGAGCAGGCGAACACCTACGACGGCGCGGGCAACCTGATCAAGCAGGTCAGCAACAACGGCGCCACCACGACCACATCCGCCGTGGACGCCGCCGACCGCACCACGTCGACGACCGTCGACCCGACCGGGGTGAACCGCACCACCACGGTGTCCTACACGCCCGACGACATGGTCGCCACCAGCACCCTCAGCGACTCCACCGGGCAGACCCACACGACCAGTTCCACCTACGACCCGATGGGCAACGTCACCAGCTCCTCCGTCCAGGAGGACGGCGTCGGCCACCCCGACGGCTGGTGGAAGCTCGACCAGACCGCCGGCAGGTCCGTGCCCGACGCCTCGGGCGACGGCCACACCGCGACCGCGGGACCCGGCGTGACCTGGTCCGACGGCGCCGCCTCGTTCACCGGCAACGCCGCCGACGGCGACATCGCCACCAACGGCCCGGTACTCGACGCCACGGCCTCCTACACGGTGTCGGCGTGGGTGAAGATCCCCGACACCGCCACGAACTACACGTTCGTGTCGCAGGGCGGAACCACCCGGGCCGCCTTCTACCTCCAGTACTCCGCCGGCAGCAAGGCCTACGACCTGCACTTCGGCAGCCAAGACGTGGCAGCGCCCTCCGCGTTCTACGACGCCGCCGCCTCCACCCCACCCGTGCTGAACACCTGGACGCACCTGGTCGGCCAGTACAACGCCGGCACGGGAGCCATCAGCCTCTACGTCAACGGCGTCCTGGCCGGCAGCGGCACCAACCCCGCTCCGTGGCAGGGCACCGGCCCGCTGGCCATCGGCGGCGTCACCCTCGCCGACGGGACGACGATCAAGGACGACGTGCACGGCTCGGTCGACAACGTGCAGGTCTACCAGCGCGACCTGACGACCGCGGAGATCTCCGCGCTGTACGCCAAGGGCCGCTCCGGCGGAACCACCGCCTCCTCGGACGAGGCCACCACGTCGTTCCAACTCGACCAGCGCGGCCTGCCGAAGAGCATGACCGACCCGGACCAGAACGTCACCGACTACTCCTACGACGAAGCGGGACAGCTGGTGCTCACCAGCGCCCCGGCGGTGAACGCCGAACACGACGGCGGCGCCCCCGCACTGGTCCACCCCACGACGACCACCGGCTACAACACGTTCGGCGAGCCGACCGAGTCCACCGACCCCAACGGCGACACGGTCACCACGACGTACGACGGTGGCGGCCGGCGGACCGGCGTCGTCGCACCGGACTACACCCCGCCGGACGGCTCACCGGTCATCCACGACGCCGCCACCACGTGGACCTATGACGACGCGGGCA
The DNA here is from genome assembly GCF_900110255.1 of Actinacidiphila rubida. Classification (GTDB taxonomy): domain Bacteria; phylum Actinomycetota; class Actinomycetes; order Streptomycetales; family Streptomycetaceae; genus Actinacidiphila; species Actinacidiphila rubida. The sequence continues at coordinate 179,573 of NZ_FODD01000002.1, read as the reverse complement.
ACATCGCCACCGTCACCGATCCGCTCCAGCACACCACCCACACCCTGTACGACCAGCTCGGCGACCTCGCGCAGACCACCGACGCCAACGGCGGCGTCTCCCGCACCACGTACGACGAGAACGGCGAGGCCCGCACCCAGACCGACCCGACGGGCGGCCAGACCCAGACCACGTACGACTTCCTCGGCCGCCCGCTGACCTCCACCGTCCTGGAGCGCTACCCCACCCCGGCGACGCTCACCGCGCACAACGACTACACCGCCTCCACACTGAACCCCGGCGGCGCCTTCCTGGCCGGCACCACCACGGCCGACGGCGTCACGACCAGCTACGGCTACGACCACGTCGGCGAGACCACCCAGGTCACCGACGCGGCCGGGAACACCACCAGGACCGGGTACGACGCGCAGGGGCGGGCCACCTCCGTCACCCAGCCCGACGGCACCATGAACACCGTCGGATACGACCAGCTCGGCGACCCGCTCCAGGTCACCTCACTGGACACCGATCACCAGACGGTGCTCGCCGGCCAGTCGGCGACCTACGACGCCGCCGGCAACCTGAAGTCGTCCACCGACGGCAACCACCACACCACGACGTTCACCCGCGACGCGCTCGGACAGGTCACCGGCGAGGTCCAGCCGGTGGACGCCGGGCATTCCATCACCACCTCGTTCGGCTACGACGCGGCCGGCAACGGCACCCGCTACACCGACGGCCGCGGCAACAAGACCCTGTACACCTACACCACGTGGAACCTGCCCGAGTCGGTGATCGAACCGTCCGTGACCACGGGCACCTACGACTACAGCAGCCCGGCCGACTCCACCTCCACGACCACCTACGACGCCGCCGGCCGCGCGGTCACCCAGACCGAGCCGGGCCGGGTGGCCCCCACCACGGGCTACGACAACCTCGGCAACGTCACGTCGCAGAGCGGCTCCGGCGCCGAGGCGGACACCGCCGGCCGGTCCTTCCACTACGACCTGGACAACCGGATGACCGAGGCGGCCACCGCCGCCCTCGGCACCGGCACACCCGCCACCGACGAGACCTTCCGCTACGACGACCGCAGCGACCTCCTCGGCGCCGACGGGTCCGGCTCCTCGAGCTCCTTCACCTACAACGGCGACGGGCTGCCCACCAGCCGCAGCGACGCGGCCGGCACCACCGGCTACACCTACGACGTCGCCGACCGGCTCGGCACCCTCACCGATCCGCTCACCGGAACCCAGCTCACCTACCACTACAACACGCTCTCGCAGCCGTCCACCGTGCAGTACGGCGCCGGCGGTGACACGCGCACCTACGGGTACGACCACCTGCACCGGCTCACCAGCGACACCCTGACCACACCGTCCGGAGGCACCGTCGCCTCCATCGGCTACGGCTACGACGGCAACAACAACGAGACCGGCAAGACCACCACGGGCCTGGCGGGCGCCGGCGCCAACACCTACACCTACGACTGGGCGAACCGCCTGACGTCCTGGGCCAACGGCGGCACGACCACCGCCTACGCCTACGACGACTCCGGCAACCGCACCCGCGCCGGCTCCGACGTCTACACCTACGACGCCCGTGACCAGCTCACCGGTGACGGCCAGAACACCTACACCTACAGTGCCCGCGGCACGCTGACCCAGCAGTCCGCGGGTGGCACCACCGCGTCGTTCGCCTCGGACGCCTACGGACAGCAGACGAGCCAGGGCACCCAGCGCTACGTCACGGACGCGCTCGGCCGCGTCATCACGGACACGAACACCGGCGGCGGCGGTTCGGTCACCTTCTCCTACGGCGGAACCGACACCAACACCGCCTCCGACGGCGCCAATTCGTACTCCTGGACGCCCGACGGCGCCCTGGTCGGCGTCGGTGCCACAGGCGGCACGCAGGCCGGCGCGGTGCTCGCCCTGACCGACCAGCACGACGACGTGGTCGGCGACTTCACCGCCGGGAGCACGGCGGTCTCCGCCTCCACCGGCTACGACCCGCTCGGCAAGGTCACCGGCACCAACGGGACACCCCTGGGCCGGCTGGGCTACCAATCGGGCTGGACGGACGGCAGCACCGGCAAGGTCGACATGGCCGCCCGCTGGTACAACCCGGCGACCGGCCAGTTCATGAACCGCGACACCGTGGCGCAGTCCCCGATGCCGAACCCGGCCAACGCCAACCCGTTCGCGTACGCCAACGACAACCCGATGACGGGCGTCGACCCCACCGGCCACGGCTTCCTCAGCGCGGTCCGCCACGCCGCCTCCAGCACGTACCACGCGGTCGTCAACACGGCGAAGACCGTCTACCACGCGGTCGTCAACACGGCCAAGACCGTGTACCACGCGGTCGTCAACACCGCGAAGTCGATCTACCACGGGGTCGTCAGCGCATACCACTACGTTGCCAGCAAGGTCAGCAGCTACGCGAGCGCGATCTACGAAGCGGCCACCGAGAGACTCCACCGCGCGGAAGCGGCCTTCAACCGGCAAGTGGCCGCCATGGAACGCCAGATCGCCGCATTCGACCGGCAGATCGCGGCCTTCAACAAAGAGATCGCCGATGCCAAGGCGGCGGCGAAACGGGAGGCCGCGGCAGCGGTACGCAACGCGCAGAACGTCGTCAGCCACGCCGCGCACAGCACGTACCAAGCCGTCGCGAAGGCGGTCAACACCAGCGCCACGTACTTCAAGAACCACGCGGCGGCCATCGCCTCCTTCGCGGTGTCGGCCGTGGTCTTCGCGGGTTGCGAGGCGGTGGTGACCGGAGCCAGCGGCGGCACGCTCTCCGTGCCCGGCGCCATCGGCTGCGGGGCGCTCGCGGGAGCGGCCAGCGGCCTGGTCGATCAGGGCGCCAAGTGCGCCGAGGGACAGCACGGCGCCTGCTCGGTCGCGTCGTTCGGCGAGTCCGCCTTCCTCGGGGCGGTGGGCGGTGCGGTCGGCGGTGGCATCGGCGGTGCGCTCGGTGGCAAGCTCGCCGAATCGGCGCTCGGCGACGTCCTGCCGAAGCTGGTCACCAGCACGCTGGAGGGTGCCGCCGTCGGCGGCATCTCCGGAGGCACGGCCAGCGCCATCACCTACGGCCTGACCTGTTCCGACAGCCAGTCCGGGTGCACCTGGTCGGGCGCGGGAGACGCGGTGGCCTCCGGCACGGTCTCCGGCGCGATCGGCGGCGGTATCGGTGGGGCACTGGCCGGACTCGGCGGCGGACGCAACGTCTGTGAGAGCTCGGGCCCGCACAGCTTCGTCGGCTCGACGGGCGTGGTGATGGCCGACGGCTCCACCAAGGCGATCTCCCAGGTCAAGGTCGGCGACCAGGTCAAGGACGCCGTTCCGGGGGCGAAGGGCGCCCAGACCCACACCGTCCAGGCGGTCATCGTGACGACCACGGACCACGACTTCGTGGACGTGACGGTGGCACCGGCCGGGACGGCTGGGAAGCGGACGTCGACCACGCCCGGCCTGGGCCGGCGCATCCTCCGCAAGTCCGCCCTCGGCCTCGCGGCCTCCGCCGCCCTGGTCACCACGACGTTGGGCGTGTCCCACCACGACGCCGCGGCACCGACTCCGGTCGCCTACACCGCGCCCGCGTCCGCACCCACGTCCGCGACCTCCGAGGCCACGGCCGGCGGCGCCACACTCACCACGACCTTCCACCACCCCTTCTACGACGCGACCCGCTCTTCCTTCGTCGAGGCCGGCGACCTCCACACGGGCGACGTCCTCCAAACCCCGACCGGCACCGCCGAGGTCACCGGCCTCCGCCTCTACCACGCCACCACCACCACGTACGACCTCACCATCGCGGGCCTGCACACGTACTATGTGGAGGCGGGCGACACGCCGGTCTTGGTTCACAATACCGATGACGGGCTTTGTGGAATTGGCGGATCTCGCAGTGCAACGCAGATTCGAAACACTCCTGGTCCTGCGACCGGAGGATATGGTTTGGCGGACGCTGGTAGTGGCTGGCTGAGGGGATCTCAAGGTAATTTTGGTCGTATCCCAGGGCAGGTAGCAGATCAGCTGCGCGGTCAGACCTTTAGTAGCTTCAATGCCTTCCGTGAGGCATTCTGGAAGACTGTTGGGAACGATTCAGATCTGGCTTCATCCTTCTCTGTGTCCAATGTCACGCGAATGCAGGATGGCGGATCACCGTTCACGGCCTCCGGGCAATCAATGCCAGGTCAATTTAATTATGTTCTTCACCATTCGATGCCCATATGGGCTGGTGGCGGGGTCTACGACATGGATAACATCGTGATTTTGACCCCTCGACTACACTCGGAGATACTGGATCCTGGATTCCATTATGGGAGGTGAGCTGGTTGGTTGATCCTGACCGTAGGCAGGTGAGGGCTATCGAGTTGGTGTCGATGATCCGACGGGGAGGCTTCTCTGACGATCAGTGCGCTGCGTTGATCGATGAGTTGCAGAGGCTCATCCCGCATCCGGCGTGGACTGACCTTATGTTCCACCGGAGCCCTGACCTATCGGACGAACGCGCTGTTCAGGAAGCCCTCTCATACCGGGCCATCGAACTCTAGGTTGTCGGGTACGAAGCCTCTGGGCGACCCCATCAAGTGGCCCCACCGGATGTAATTCCGGTGGGCCCTCTGGGGTGTCTGACGGCAGTTGTTGACGGCAGCGTCAGCGGACGGGTGGTGCACAGAGCAGCGGTTCGTCGCCGTCGTCGGGCTGGGCGGCGTCCTCGGCGGGGTGGCGGAGGGCACGGCTGAGGAGGTCGATTGCGTCGCGCTGGAGGCGGAGCCGGACGTGGGCATAGACGGTGGCGGTGACACCGATGTGGGTGTGGCCGAGGAGTTCCTCGATGACGACTAGCTAGTTCGACGCCCTGGGGTGCGCTGGAGGGTGCGGCGGATGCTGGCGCTGCCCGCGTCGAGGTTGAGGTTTTCCCAGCGCAACCCAAGGGGTTCGCCCTTGCGCAGCCCGGTGCGCAGCGCTAGCTCGAACAGCGCGGCGAGTCGGTGGCCCTGGGGGCGGCGAGGAACTGCCGGGCCTCGTCTGCAAAGGGCTCGCGAACTGCTGGATAGCTGGGGTATGACGACCATCGTCACAAGGCAGGAAAATTAGTGATTGAAAACCACCTTGCAAGGGCAGTGCTCTCTGCCATCATGCTGCTCGACCATTCATCAGCTGACGAGATCGATCGTGATGTTGCTTCTCAAGGGCTTGAGAACATTGCGTCGGACCTGAGCGCGATGAACGGTGCGGAGCGCCGGGAGTTCCGGAGCGTACTCCGCCGCATTGCCGAGGAAGAGCCTGATGACGCGCCGTACATCGAGGACTTGCCCAGGCTGCTGGGCTGGTGAGGTTGCCGGTCGGGGATGCCGACCTGATGGACTTCATGGCAGTACCGGATGGTTGCCCGGGCGGCAGGTCGACCTGCAGGATGGCCTCGATGCTTGGTCGGCCGGCGGGTTGACGACGGGGAGAGGGCCCGGTGGGAGCGGATCCGTGTGGAGGGGTTGGACTGGTCCCGGTGCGCCGGGACCAGCCAAGTGCGCCACTATAGGGCCTGTTTTAGAAGTGGATCTCTTGCCGAGCCCGGGTGCTTCACGAATCTGCGGGAGAATGCGGCTCGTGGAAGGAACGCACAGGCATCTCCGTCAGACGAGTCGGTGGGCGCGGTTTGCCCAAGTCACCGTTCGTGGAGCCGCATCCGCCGAGCCAGAGGTGCTGATGGGTGGGGACGTGTTCGGGCGGCGCAGTCAGGCATACGGCCGCCTCAATGACACCAGCCACACCGACGATCATGAGGTCCAGGCAGAGGCGCTGGAAGGCGCCTGGTATGCGCTCATGCAGCTGCCTGAAGAAGCCCGTGGGGTCCGTGTATCTCTCGTCGGGATCGTCACTTCGCCAGTAGACACGGGCCCTGGTGATGTGAAGTTCGCTGCGGCACATGCCGTCTGGCAAGCCGTAGGCCGGCAGCCGGCACGAAAGCCGTGGACCGGCGAGGACGGGAATCCTGTTTTCCCGTAGCAACCTGGTCAAAGGCACTCGTCGATGACAGCGATGGTGACAGTGGCCTCGTATCGGACTGCACGCTTGTCGTATCTGGTGGCCACCGCCCGGTGGCGCTTAAGGCGGTTGATACCGCATTCGACCGCGTGGCACTCGTGGTAGTCGGCCTTGTCGAACTTCGGCGGCCGACCACCACAGGCGCCCAGCTTCCTGCGGTTGCGGACCTGGTCGGACTTCTCCGGAATCGTGCAGCGGATTCCGCGTCGGCGCAGGTAGCCGCGGTTGCCCCGGGACCCGTAGGCCCTATCGGCCCGCACCCGGTCCGGTCGACGGCGCGGCATGCCAACGCCCACACGGGGTACCCGGATGCGCTCCAGGACCGATTGGAACTCGGGGCTGTCGTTCCGCTGACCGGCGGTGACCAGGAATGACAGGGGCTTCTGTCCGTGCTCGACCGCCAGGTGCACCTTCGTCATCAGACCACCGCGCGATCGGCCGAGCCCGTGGTCGGCGGGCTCGTTGGCGACTCCGCCTTGTTTGTCCCGCTGCAGGTCCCCCCTTTTTTTTGCGGGCGCCTGCCGCATGCTGATGAAATCGAGCGACGGTGGAGTCCACATTCACGTCCCAGGTGATCAGGGCTTTTGCGTCGGCCTCGGCCTGCAGTTGGGTAAGGATCCCGCTCCAGGTGCCGTCGCGTTGCCAGCGCCGGAAGAGACGGTAGACGGTCTCCCACTCGCCGTAGCGGGCGGGAACGTCATGCCAGGGCGAACCGGTCCGCGTCCGCCAATCTATGCCGTTGATCACCTGCCGCTTCGACCAGACCGGAGGCCGTACCGGCTTCCTGCCCACCGGCAACAGCGACTCCAGTCTGGTCTATTGCTCACTCGTCAGATCTCCACGTCCCACGAGTGGATCATGGCAGACCTTGATCCACTTATAGAATGGGCCCTAATTCGATGGCACGCATCGAGCCGTGCCCCCACCCTGGTCACCGTGGCAGAACCCAAGCACCAGATCCGCGCCCGCTACACCGCCTCCACGGTCACCGTCTACCAGGCGTACAGGCCGGAGATCGGTCTTCCCGCGGCCCGGGACGGTCGCTTCCCGGCAGCCTGGCAGCGGGACCGGATGACGTGGATCAAGCCGCGCTCATAGTCTTTTTCACATGACGACAGACGACAGCAAGCAGCAGGACGAGGCGCGGTTACGGCGTGCGGTGCGCGCGAGTCGGGCCGCCGGTGGCCAGCGCGTGAGGAACGCCCGCGTCGACTGGTCCGGGGAAACCGCGGCGATCTACTGCCGGATCTCCCACACGAACGACGACGACCAGACCGGCGTCGACCGCCAGGAGATCATCTGCCGCGACGTGGCCGAACGACTCGGCCTCACCGTTGCCGAGGACCAGGTCTTCGTGGACAACAACCGGTCAGCGTGGCAACGCAAGCGACAGCGCCCAGGATGGGACGCGCTACTCGCCGAGGCCCGGCAGGGCCGCATACGCCACGTGCTCACGTACCACCCCGATCGCCTGATGCGGCAGCCCCGCGACCTTGAAGAGCTGCTGCAGATAGCCGACGATCACAACATCACGCTGCACGGCCAGGCAAACCGCCGCGATCTCGCCGACCCGGACGACCGGTTCTTCCTGCGCATCGAGGTGGCGCATGCCTGCCGCTCCAGCGACGACACCTCACGACGACTCGTCGACTCCATGATCGACCGGGCCAAGGAGGGACGGCCGCACACAGGCCGACGCCGGTACGGCTACGACAAGACCGGGACGCAGATCATCCCCGAGGAAGCCGCCATCGTGCGCGAGGTCTTCAGCAGCTACCTGGACGGGGAGAGCCCGTTGCGGATCGCCCAGGACCTCTATGCGAGGGAAGTGAAGACAGCACAGGGCCGCCACTGGACCGCACCTCGTGTGCGCGAACTCCTTGGCAACCGCCACGTCACCGGCATCCGCGTTTTCCGCGGCGAGGAGATCGGCGACGGTGAATGGCCGCCGATCATCGATCGCGGCATGTGGCTGGAGGTCAAGGCACGACGTATGTACCGGGCCGCGACGTGGGCCCCCGACGATGAGCAGCCGCGGCGCTTCTACCTCCTGCGGGGTCTGGTGATGTGCACCGGATGCGGCAAGCCGATGGGCGGGGCAACGACCAAGTACATCTGCAACCACACCCACCGACTCGACGTGCCCCGGTGTAACCGCGCCATCAAGGCTGCCCCCGTGAACGAGTTCGTCACCGAGGCCGCCCTGTACCTGTTGGAGCATCTGGATCTCACAGAGGTGCCCTCCCCGTCCTCGTTGTCAGCGGAGGACCAGGCAGCCGTCGACGCCGACCGGCAGGAACTCGACGAGCTCAAGGACATGTGGCAGAGCCAGGAACTGACCACGCGGGAGTACCGCGAGATGCGCAAGACCGTCGAGGCGCGGATCCAGGGCCTTCAGCAGAAGATGATCGTCCGGCCGACAGCGGAGGTTCTGGATGGCCTCGCCGGCCCCGACGCCCGAGCGAGCTGGGCAGCGTTGAGGACGCCGGGAACTTCGAGCGCATGAACGCGGTCCTTCGCTTCCTGTTCGCCGCTGTGAAGATCAAGGAGGCCACGAAGAGGGGTCGCCAGTTCGACTACGGCAGAATCGACATCGAGCAGAACCCGATCTGGACCTGACCGCCGAGGCCGGAGCCGGCGTCAGCGCAGGGTCTCAATGCTGAACATCTCCGTCAGCCGAGGCACCTTGAGTGCTGACGTTGCCTCGTCCCGCGCGTCCCAACGTTCCCCCACCGGGTTGCGATTGAAGTGGTGTCCACCCAGCTCGACTTCAACGGCGTCGTAGAAGCCCTCGGTGCACTCGTCGTCATCCCCCGCGAGCAGGTCGTAGGTCTTGGCGGCGACGTAGTCCAGGGACTCCCACTCGGGCCACTCCACATCGCTGCTCCACGTGCGGCGATGGCGGCCGGCAAGGCGCTGAACCTCTGGGAGTCCGGTCAACGCGTCGGGTTCCACGACCGCGCGGTCGAAGACCTGGCGGCCTCGACCAATGAGCCAGAGCCTGAAGTACTTGAAGCCGTCGTCTGAGCACCAGCCACCGAAGATGCGCATGGCGGCCCCCCAGAGGTCCCAGGTGTATGCACGTCCGCTGGCGATGTCCAGGTGGGTCTGGAACAGGACTATGTGATCGGGAGGCAGCGCGGCCAGGCGCTCGGTCAGGAACGCCTCTCGCTGGCTGCGGCTCGGTGAGTGCCGCAGGCTGTCCTCGACCAGTTCCCAGAATGCGTCGTTGTCCACAGTGGGCCACTATTCCAGGCCACACTGACACACACCCCAGCTCTCATCGGCCAGGGATCTCATGCTGTGGTTGCCCCAGGAGCCGGGCCAGTCGTCGCGCCGCAGCTGGGCTGATCTTGGTGCAGAACCTGCTGCAGACGCGCTCCAGATGCCGGGCGCGCTCCGCGTTGCGGTCGTGTGCCGTCAACGGCCCACCGCCATCCGCGCCTCACGGGCAATCTCGCGGTTCGCCGCGAGGTCTTCGGCGATGCCAGCCGCAAGAAGGGCCGCGCCGGCGGTATGGCCGGAGCCCACGTAACGCCACTGGGATTCGGTGCTCCCGTCCAGGTCTGGAGCCCCGAGGTCATCCTTCTCTGCGCGTTCGTGAGCGCCGCGCTCTTCGCGCAGAGCGGCGTAGGTGGTGGAGTAGGCGCGCGACTTGGTGAGGATGTGGCCGCGGTAGCCGAGAGTGTGGGCCCAGGAACGTAGACGGAGTGAGTCCAACTCCGGGAGGCCACCGAGGCGCCAGCAGGTAGCCATGAGCGCGCGAACATGTTGAGAGACCACGGCAGCCCCGATGTCCGCCGGTCCCTTGACGGAGTAGTCCAGGCCGGCGCCCGACTCGGCAGCCCCCTTGGTGACGTACTTGGCGACGTACGCTGCCACCGCGTCATCGCTCAGCTCGTCCGACGTGTCGCCCGAGCGCAGAGCCCGAACGTCCAGCTGATCGCCCCAACGCAGTTCGTACTCACCGAGCGCTGGGTGATACGGCGCCGTCAGTCGGACGGCCGCGGCAGCAGTCGGAACGGCATCAGCGAGGAGACGGCCATCTGCCCAGTGAGGCGGCGGGCTGTCCGCTCCCGTCGCTCCGTCGAGGCGCATGACCGCATGGACGTGGACAGCCGCCCGGCGCTGGTACTCCGCGACTTTGGCGTAAGAGATGCGTACCGACCGCCGGAGGGCCGTCCGGCTCACTCCCGTTCGCGCGGCGAGGTGGTGGTACAGGTTGTCGGTGAACGCCTTCCACAAACGTCCTGCGTAGGCATGCCAGATGACGTGACCGGTGTAGTCGTAGCAGTCGGGGCAGAGCGGTTGCCCGCTACGAGGATCGGCACTGGTGTGGGCAACAGGACATGCGAGCGGACGCCCGTGATCACAGCGACGGTCGGTGCGCCTCGGTCGGCAGGGGATCACCGACGCTACCGGTATCCCGCTCGCTGCCACCTTGACCGGCGGTAACCGCAACGACGTCACCCAGCTGATCCCGCTCCTCCAGGCCGTGCCACCAGTGCGCGGCAAGCGGCCGGCCCCGACGCCGCCCGGACGTGGTCCTAGCCGACCGCGGCTACGACCACGACAAATACCGCCGCCTGGTGTGGGACCTGGGCGTGAAGCCGCTGATCGCCCGCCGCGGTACCGAACACGGCTCCGGCCTGGGCACCCAACGCTGGGTCGTGGAGCGCGCGTTCGCCCACCTCCATTGGTTCCGCCGCTTGCGGATCCGCTGGGAGATCCGCGACGACATCCACGAAGCCTTCCTCACTCTCGGATGCGCACTCATCTGCTGGCGACGCCTGAACTCGGCCCGCCTACTTCCGGCCGAGGCGGCTGGTGCAGGATCTTGAGGTCGGGATCCGGCTCCAGGAGGCACCCATCATCATCACGCACGAGGACCCGATCGGCCGGGGTCCCAGCAACTACATGATCCACGCTGATCTGTCAGATCGCGAGGACGGCTGGCGCGAGCAGCTTTGGACCCGGCAGCTCGCGTCTGACCAGTTCGAAGTGGTCTGTCTGCCCTTCTTCACCTACGGCATCTGCTACCGCGACGTAGTGACCATAGACAGCAATCACCTGGTAAGCCGCGTGCTGGAGAAATCCGGCCACCGCACCCTCCGGGTCGCTCTCGTCATCGACCACCCAGATCGGGAGCAGCTGCACGAACTCCTGCACGGCAGCACCGTTGAGGCTGGCTTGCCCCACGAATGGCTCCAGGGAACCTACCTCGCGGTGGACCTCCCGCCGGGCACGGATCCGACAGCAGCACTCGTGAAGATCCTGGAGGCATCCGCTCAGACTGGCGCTCTCCACTGGGAGATCGACTCCTGAGCATTCCGATAGGAGTTCTAAGCGCTGTCCCGTGAATGATCTTCGGATCGACCCAATCACGATTGGTCGCTGCGCGGCCCTCTTGCCTATCCGGCGAGGGCGACGTTGTGCAGCCGGGCGATGCCGAGCATGGCGTGGTGGACGCCGTCGCCTTTGAGGCGGCAGTCGCGGAGGATCTTCCAGGTCTTCATACGGGCGAAGACGTGCTGAACCCGGGCGCGGACCTGCTTGTGGGACTTGTTGTGCTCCTGTTTCCAGTCCGGGAGTTTGCTCTGGCCGCGCTTCCGGCGGTGGGGGATGACGAGTCCGGTGCCCGGGTAGCCGCCGTCGGCGATCGTTACGGTGTTGCCCACGGCGTCCTTGGCGCCGGATTCTTCCCATGCCTTGCAGTCGTTGCGGTTTCCGGCGAGTGACCGGCCGACCACGACGACCGGGCGGGTGTCGGCGTCGATGACGACCTGGTGGTTGGTGGAGTACCGGTAGTTCTTCGACGGCTCGGCGATCGTGTGGTCCGGGTGGGGACCAGGGTGCCGTCCACGATGAGCACGGTGTCCTTGGCGAACCGCTTGCGGGGCTGGAGGGCGAGCATCGGCCCGAGGTGGTCGATGATGCGGTCCGCCGCCGGCTTGGACACCCCGAACAGCGGGGCGAGTTGTCGCATGGTCAGGTTCGTGCGCCAGTAGGTCGCGACCAGCAGGGCCCGGTCCTCCTGTGGAAGGCTCCACGGCCGGCCCTTGCGGACGGCGTCCGCACCCTGGCGCCTCAGAACGGTCACCAGCTTCCCGAACTGCATCGGACTCAGCCCGCTGAACAGGGCTATCCAGGACGGCTCCGACGCCGAGATCACACAAGCCACGGCGAGATCGTCTCATCTTGATCATGATGCGGGGCCGCTGGCCTCTGACAAGACACATCTCGGTCGCCCGGACGGATTCGGCATGAGAGCCTCACGCCCGTGGCTACTGAAACCGAGGTGGGAGAGCTGTTGCACCAGCGCGGCTGGAGGACGGCGTTCACGGTCGCCGAAAGTGTGAACGCGTGGGCTGCCCTGGTGAGCGCCATCGAGGGCGGCTACGACGACGACATCTACGAGTACACCAACGACCTCTACTGCCGAAACTGGCTGCACGAGGCGTGGCTCCTGCTGGACGAACACGTCGTCCAGCTCTGGACCCCGCGGATCAAAGCCTTGGACGTGCAGTACAAGGCCGCGACTGTTGACGACGACGGCCAAGCACTCGGTCAGTTCCACAGGCTGCCTGTCCCCGACCTGTGGTGGTGGCGGCGCCACCCCCGCATCCTCACCGGAGACCTCGGACGTGCGCTTCGCTCGGCCGGTGCCATCGGCACCGACCCTGACACGGCTTGACCCTCAGCCTCGCGAGATCACGGGACAGCGCTTAGAGTGCGGCCCTCACCAGGAAGGGCCTGACGATGAACCCGACGATGCAGCTCAAGCAAGGCGACACGGTCCTAGGGGCACTCATCATCGACGACGGCGACATGCCCTGGTGGCATGGTCACTTCCAGCCCGCACCCGACTTCGAGCCGCTCCGGCCGGCCTTCGACGCGTGGTTTCAGGCCGTCGAAGACGGAGACGAATCTGCGATGGACTCCGCCTACCGATCACTTGAAGCGCTGGGTCTCGTGATCATCGCTGCTGGCGACAGCGAGCCGATCGCGGAGTTCATGCTGCACGTCAACGACAACCGCTTCCGTCTGCGCTACTGACCGATCCCATTGGCGCGGGCCCTCGCGGCCTTGCTGGGCGATCAACTGCACTCCACGCGCGCGCCTGCGCGACTCGGCCATCGCACGAACCGCGTCTGGGCCAGAGCGATGGAGAAAAGGAGGGTCCGATACTGGAGTTGTGCAAACCTTTCCCGCGAACCCCGACAGTCTGAGCCACCCCGTGACGCTCCTCGACGAGGAGGGGACAAGCTGGGTCCTTCACCGCAAGCGACTGGACCTCCGCGCCGTCCGCCGGCTCGTCAAGGACGCCACGACGCCGGTGGTGTGGGGGGCCATGGGCGGCATCGTGCCGCGAACCGCGACAGACGCCGAACGCCCCGAACTCTGGGCCCGGATCAAGGACCATTACATGGGCCCCGGTGGTACCTGGTCGACGGGCCGCTATCTGGCCCACGAGTTCCGTGCTGAGCCAGGCAAGCGCATGCTGTACGTCGAAGACCACTGCTGAACGGGGATCGCGCCGCAGGGTTCGACAGTCGAAAAGGACTATGAGCGCGGCTTGACGTGGATCAAGCCGTCGTTCCTGTGGATGATGTACCGCTGCGGATGGGGCTCCAAGGACGGTCAGGAAACCGTCCTGGCGATCGAGATCAGCCGCGAGGGCTTCGCGTGGGCGCTGGAACATGCCTGCCTGGCGCACTACGAGCCCGGGTTGCATTCGGATCGCGCGACCTGGAAACGCCAGTTGAAGCTGTCTCCGGCTCGGGTCCAGTGGGACCCGGAACGGGACCTGCACCTGCAGGCACTCCCTCACCGTTCGCTGCAACTCGGTCTCACAGGTGAAGCCGCGCGCCGCTACGCGGACGAGTGGACGGTGCCCATCACCGACATCACTCCACTTGCGCGCGCGATTCAAGACCACGTGCGGGACGGGGATCTGACTGCGGCACGACGCCTCCTGCCCGAGGAGCATTCCTACCCGGTGCCCGAAGGAGGCCTGGACCACGTGCGCCGGTGAACAGGGCCACCCATGGGGATGGCGTCCACGTCACCGGCGCAGCGTGATCAGTCGTTGGCGGCTTGGACGATGGTCCAGGGGCGCATCAGGTCGTCGTCCTCGTGTTCCAGCAGGTGGCAGTGGTGGATGTACGTCGCTGGAAGCTCGGCGCCGCTGCCCGGGATCGACGCGATCAGGTCCGTGGGCGGGGTGAAGTCCGGGACCACGATCCGGGTCACCGTCTCCGGGTAGGACTTGAAAGTGTCCTTGAGGGACACGGCCTCGTCCGGGTCCGGCGGGATCGGCGGCCCGGTGATGAAGTCCTCCAGTACCGGCAGGTCTTGCGCTTTGCGGCCGCCGTCGATCCATTTCTCGTACTGCTCCTGGTAGCCCGCAGCGTCGATCGGCTGCCGGTTGAGCACCTGGAAGTTGATGAGGTGGACGTGCATGGGGTGGGCGTCGTGGTTGGGGTTGATGTACTCCCAGACCTCGCCCGTGCCGGTCGTGACGAAGTCCTGGGAGGGCGCGTCGAACGGCACCGCGTTGAACGTCATGGTGCCGAAGAGCTGGTGCTGGTAGACAACCCATTCGCGGCGCTTCATCTTTGGCGACGGCTCGAAGGGAGTGACGGCCGGCAGGTCGAGCTTCTCCGGAGGCGTCGACTCGTCCCCGCCCCCGGACAAGGGCTTGGTGACCTGGAACTGCATGATCTCCGAGATCTCGGGCCCCTGTCCCGGCATGCCGGGGTAGTGGACCGGGGCGTGGTAGTTCGTCAGGGTGATGCTCGTGCCCATGGGCATCTGGCTGAAGTCGACGATCAGGTCGTAGCGCTCGGCCGGTGAGATCAGGAAGTTCAGCATGCGCAGGGGGGTGCGCAGACCGCCGTCGGTGCCGATCAGCCAGAACGGCAGTGTGGGCTGGGGCAGGACATCGCGGGGCGTCTCGAACCGCAGCCGCCAGAAGCGCTCGTTCGAGGCGTTGAGGATGCGGAACCGGTAGCGGCGGGGTTCGACGGCCAGGAACGGGTAGGCCTTCCCGTTGACGACCGGAGTGTCCTCGCCTTCTTGCAGGGTCATGGTGTAGGCGAGCGTGCCGTCGGAGTTGAAGGTCTTGTCCTGGAGGATGAGCGGGACCTCGAACTCGCCGCTCGGCAGTCCGAGTCGGTCATCCGCGGGGTCGCGGATGGTGTAGAGCCCGGCCAAGCCCGCGTAGACGTTGAGGCTGGTCATCCCCATGCCGTGGTCGTGGTACCAGAGCTGGCACGACTGGTCGTGGTTGGTGTAGGCGTAGATCGCCTCGTTGGGTTTGACACGGTCCGGATCCAACGTGCTGTAGGACTCCGCATGGATGCCGTCGGGACTGTACGACTGCTTGGGCATGCCGTCGGACTGCGGCGGCGTGTAACCGCCGTGCTGGTGCACGACATTCCACACGTTGACGTCCGGCGGGAACGGCACCTCGCTCTTGTAGGGAGGCGGTGGGGTCGGAGTGAGCTGGGCGTTGCCGCCGCGGATGTCGTCGATGACGAATTGGAACAGGTGCGTGGTCGGCAGGTGATTGCGCCACTTGACGACCGTCGGGTGGTCCCTGGTCACCTCGAGGGTCGGCCCGAGGTAGCCCATGCCGATCGGGCGGTGCGGACGGTGCGGGTTCGTGGCCCAGTACCCCCACACGGTCGCCGGTCCGAGATCGCGGTGGAAGCGCCAGGAGCCGGCCCGCATCGTGATGTCGTAGTAGTCGGCGCCCGGGTAGACCGAGGTGTCCGCGATCGCCGTCAGTGGCGTGGGCAGCGGGTCGACGTACTTCTCCAGCGCAGGAGTCTGCGGGATGGCGGTGCTCGAGGCCCCGCTCCCGTGAGTCGGCGCCGCCTGCGCCTGCGTGCTCATGCGGCCCCATGGGACCATGGCCGTGCCTCCCATGGCACCGGCCATGAGGAATTTCCTGCGCTCCACCATCGTCCACAGCCCTTCTCTCACCTCACGTGACGATCATGAGATACAGGGGTTCTGCGAGAGGTTCGGGGAGCACACCCACACATCCCCGGAAAAGCCACTCAAGGGGCTGATCCCGCGACAATTCGACCAGCTTCCAGATGGTAACCCTATGAGCGCCAAGGGTAGTTGGGGCGCTCGCAGCTGACGCCGGAGAGAGGGCGAAGCCGGGGGAGATCGCTCTCGTCGGCCCGAAGTCCGGTCCTACTCCCGAGGCCTGAGAGAGCGTGGTGCGGCCGTCGACCACCCGTGGAGCCCGTGGACACACCGGAGTGCCCGCTAAATTCGTTGAGCCGGCACTCCGCGATCGTGTTGGCTGGCGGCACCGAACCGTCAGGACCGCGGGCGTCCGCTGGGCTGGAGCAGGGAGTTGAACGTGCAGGACGTGAGTGTCGACCCCGTTGCCCACAATCGGGCGGCCTGGGACAAGTACGTCCAGGAGGGCAACGAGTGGTCGACGCCGGTGAGTGCCGAGGATGTCGAGCGGGCCCGCACGGGCGACTGGTCGATCGTTCTCATCGGGCGTGAGCCGGTCGACCGCACCTGGCTGCCGACGGATCTGACCGGCAAGGACGTGTTGTGCCTGGCCTCCGGCGGTGGCCAGCAGGGTCCGATCCTCGCCGCCGCGGGGGCGCGGGTCACCGTGTTCGACAACTCACCGCGCCAGCTCGGCCAGGACCGGATGGTGGCGGCGCGCGACGGACTCGAACTGTGCACCGTCCTGGGCGACATGCGCGACCTCAGCGCCTTCGGCGACGCGGCCTTCGACGTCGTGTTCCATCCGGTCTCCAACCTGTTCGTGCCGGACCTGGCGCCGGTGTGGCGTGAGTGCTTCCGCGTTCTGCGACCGGGCGGAACTCTGCTCGCGGGCTTCCTCAACCCGGATGGGTACTTGTTCGACCACGAGGCGCTCGATGAGCGCGGCGAGCTGATCGTCGTGCACAAGCTGCCCTACAGCGACGTCACGCAGTACTCCGCCGAGGAACGCGCCACGAAGTTCGGCGCGGATGCCGCCCTGGAATACAGCCACACCCTCACCGACCAGATCGGCGGGCAACTCGCCGCGGGGTTCGTGGTCACCGGCTTCGCGGAAGCGCCGCACCAGTCCAACGCGTCCGCCGCATACATGTCGCACTACTTCGCGACGCTGGCGGTCAAGCCGGGCTGACCAGCCGTGGGGCCGGACGGGACGGCCGTGCCTCCGCGCGGCCACGTGGAGCGCTGTGCCACCTCGACGGCCACTGGATGGCGGTTCGTCACCGTGGCCCGAGTGGATACCGGCTCCGTCCCCGCCGGTGGGTGGCGGGAACGGAGCCGGTGGCGGCCAGGTGCGTGGCACGCGGTGCGCGCACCTGGGTGAGGGGTGATCAGGGGCGGCTCAGCAGGTTGAGGGTGTTGGTGGCGTCGTCGACGAAGTAGACGCGGTCGGGACAGGTGGCGACGGCGAGGCCGAACAGGGCGCCGGCTCCGGCGGGGTCGCCGCTGGAGTCCAGGGTGCGCACGGCCACCTGGTTGCCGCGGGGCGTGGTCTCCACGATGTTCCCGTCGCCGCTGTTGACGGTGAGGATGTTCCCGTTGGGCGCGACGGCCAGGCCCAGCGGGCCGTTGAGGTGGCGGTCGGTGGTGACGACCCGTCCGGTGCCCGCGCTGGTGTTCCGGTCCAGCGCGTCGGGGATCGCGGTGATCCGGTTGTCCACGGTGTCGGCGACGTAGAGGGTCCGGCCCCGCAGGCCGACGCCCGTCGGGCCGATGACCAGGGCGGCGGGGTCGGTCTTCTGGGCGAAGCCCGAGCCGATCGTGGTCGTGTCGACCCTGACGGGCGGCTTGTCGCCGCGGAGCCGCAGGGCGATGCGCAGCACGGTGCCGCGGCGCACGACGTCGCCGCCGCCGGCGACGGTGCCGTTGAGGACGTTGGTGACGAACAGGTCCGCGTGGTCGCCGTGGCTCGTCGCGGTCATGTCCCAGGGGCCGTTGATGCCGTTGCCGCTGAGGGTCTCGCGGACCTTCCCGCGGTTGTCCAGCACGATCAGGCAGCCGGCCTGCGCCGTGGCGGACGTGCCGTCGGCGGTCGGCAGGCTGCCCACCACGACCCAGCCGCCCGGCAGGACGGACAGCGCGGTGGTCAGCCCGACGCCTCCCGGGCACGCGCCGGGCAGGCGGCGCGCGTCGATCTGCGCGAACTGGGTGGCGGTTCCCTTGGGGTTGACCTGCACCAGCGTGGTCCCGGTGCCCTGGAGGTTGGCGGAGTTGTTGAAGTTGCTCACCAGCACGTTGCCGCGGTGCAGGCGGCCGGAGTTCCGGTCGATCAGGACGGTGCCGTACGGGTTCACGTCACCGTTCCGGGGAACGGTCGAGGCGATGGTGCTGACGGTGTGCAAGGGCTTGAGGAACGGCTTGCCGCTGCTTCCGCCGGGGCCGCCGGCGGCTGTGGCGGATGCGGGCTGGCCGGCCACCAGCAGCGCGGCGGCGGTGGCGACTGCCGCGGCAGCCAGACGTGGGACATGAAGCCTCATGGGTTCTCTTTCTTTCCTGGTGTGCCGTCAGGCCGCCCGACGACTCACGGGCACCTGCTGTGCGCGGGCCGGCGGCTACCGGCCATCGCCCACGAAAACCCGGCCGCCAGCCCGCCGCCCGTCGGGCAGGGCCACCAGCGCGACCCTTGTCGGCCGTCAGCGTGTCCGGGCGGGTCCGCCCCGCGCGCCGCCCGGGAAGGGGTGGAGGGACGCGCTACGGAGACAGCGGTTCGGCGGCACGCGTCGGGCTGGAGCCAGGCACGTGTGAGACACGTGTGAGGCACGTGTGAGGCCCGCCTGAGGCCTGAGGCGTCAGGCGTCAGGCGTCAGGTGGGCGAGCGGCGGTGGCGACAGCCCCGGTCGGACAGCCCCCTCGGGCCCGCGCCGGGAGGGGCGCGACCGCGACGCTGCACGTCCCCCGCGAAGGGTGCGCGGCGAGGGGCCCGGGCGACGTGATCGCCCGGGCCCCTCGCCGCGGCCGGGCGGCCGGCACCGGGACTGCCGTTCCGGTGCGCGGGCCCGATCCGCGCCTCGCTCAGCTCGGCGGCATCAGGACGGTGTCGACGAGGTAGACCGTGGCGTTCACGGTCGGGATGTTGCCGCAGACGATGTCGGCCGTGTTGTTGACCTTGAAGGTGGTGCCGGATCCGGAGGTCGTGAGCTTGGAGCCCTCACGGGTGGTGAACGAGCCGTTCGGCAACTCCGCCTTCGTGACGTGCTGGTTCACCACGTGGTAGTTCAGCACCTTCTTCAGCTGCGTGGGATTGGTCGCGAGGCTCGCCCGCTGGGAGGACGACAGCTTCTGCCAGGCCGCGTTCGTCGGCGCGAACAAGGTGATGTTGTTCGCCGTGTCGAGCGCGTCGGCGATCCTGGCGCGGTTGACGTAGAAGATCAGCATGCTGAGCTGCGGGTTGCCCGAGGCCGCGGCGACGAGCTTCTGCTTGGCCATGACCGCGGCGCTGCCCACCCCGGTCCTGGGCAGCGAGGAGCAGCCGGGGCCGAAGATGCCGGACGAGGCGGTCGAGGTTCCCGTGGGGGTCGGTGAGGGCGAGGTGCTCTGCGCGTGGGCCTGGGGGGCCAGACCCCCGAGGCTCAGCGGGATCGCGACGGCGGCCGCCGCTACTGCCGTGGTGATGCCGGTGCGTGACAGGGCCATGGGATCGAACCTCCAGGAGCAGGCGAGGATCCGAGGGCGATGCGAGTGTCGCCTGGGGGCCGCGTCGCCGTGAAAGGCCTCCTACCTGCGGAAACGCTCCACGGTTCGGGTTCTGCCCCCACCTGAAGGTAGCGGTGGGCCGAGCGCGGCGCATGTCGGCGGATGCCGGGCCGTACCCCCGTGAACCGATCTGTTTCCGCTGGTCGGGCCCGCGGCTGCGGCCCGCGGCCGCGAGCCCGGCCGGGGCTCCCCGGCAGGCCAGGGCCACGCCGGGGCATTACCGACTACAAGCTTGTAGACGCTAGGGTCGCCGCATGACGACTCCCACGACTACCGTGACCCCGCGAGGCGCCACGGGAAGCCGCCTGCTCAACAAGGTGCCCGAGGTAACGGTCTGGTTCTGGATCATCAAGATCCTGTGCACGACCGTGGGCGAGAGTTTCGCCGACTACATCAACACCACGCTGGGCTTCGGCCTGACGAACACGATGCTGCTGTTCACGGCCGTGTTCGCGGTGGTACTGACCTGGCAGTTCCGCACCAAGCGCTACAGCCCGTTCCCCTACTGGCTCACCGTGGTCGTGGTCAGTGTCACCGGCACCCTCTACACCGACATGCTCACCGACCAGCAGCACGTCCCGCTGTGGCTGAGCACGACGGTGTTCTCGGTCCTGCTGGCCATCGTCTTCGGGGTCTGGTGGCTGCGCGAGCGGACCCTGTCGATCCACAGCATCACGACCCGCCCGCGGGAGGCGTTCTATTGGCTGACCGTCCTGGTCACGTTCGCGCTGGGCACCGCCACCGGTGACTGGACGCTGGAGCTGACGAACTGGACGCCCGCGAAGTCGGTCCTGCTGCCGCTGGGCCTGATCGCGGCGATCACCGGGCTGTGGAGGTTCGGTGCCAATCCGGTCCTGTCCTTCTGGCTGGCCTACATCCTCACCCGGCCGCTGGGTGCCAACATCGGTGACTGGCTCGCCTCCCCGAAGACCCCGGCCAGTGCCGGCGAGCCCGTCGGACTGGGCCTGGGCACGCTGGTGACCAGCCTGATCTTCCTCAGCGCCATCCTGGCCACGGTCGTCTACCTGTCGATCAGCCGCACGGACGTCGCCGAGACCCGCGAGATGACCCATGCGCCGTCGGTCACCACCAATCCGCGCAAGGAGCGGACCGCGCTCGGGGGCTTCGGCGTACTGGCCGTGGCCACGGTCGCGCTGTTGGTCTGGGCCCACAACCAGCCGCACGTCACCTGCGACCCGACCGGCCAGAGCGAGACGCTGCCGGCCTGCCCGAAGGCCGCCCTGACCGGCTCCCAGACGGCCGCTGCGGTCGCGAAGTACGAGCAGCTCGCGCAGACGGCGATCGCGCAGGACAAGGCCGGGACGGCCGCGGCCTCCCACGCCACCGTGCAGAAGATGCGCGACGACTGGGACGCCGACGCCACCTCCCTCCAGGCGGTGAACAACACCACCTGGACCCTGCTCGACGACCAGATGGACGCGGTCCTCAAGACGTATGCCATCGACCACGGGTCCATCAAGCCGGCTCCCGCCGCGGAGCAGGAGCGGCAGCTGGACGTCCTGCTCGGCGACCTCAGGAGCCACCACTTCTGAGCGGCGCGCGGGACGGCCCCGCCGCCTCGCACAACCCCATGGGCACCCCGCGGCCAGGATGGACCGACCACCTGGCGGCGGGGTGCCCGGACGCCGTTCGCCGGCGCAGCCGCTCCCGCTCGGCCGGCCCGTCCGGCGCACTCCGAGGCCGGTGCGGCCGGGCGAGCCGCTACCCCCTGCCGCCCAGCTTGTCCCACGGGTCCCGCACGATGATGTCGGCCAGCGCCTCCGCGCAGCCGGACAGCAGCTTCTCGCCCTTCTCGGCTGTCGCCACCCGGGCGTCGCCCGCGACGCCGGACGGTGTGATGCGGTCGAACGTCACCGCCATGTACACGGGATCGCTGGACTCCGCGGGCAGCGTGATCCGCGGTCCGTGGGCCTCGGGCAGGTGCTCGGGACGGATCAGCTCCGGGAAGGCGGCCATCATCATGGACGTCTCGCCCTCGCAGGCGTGCATGAGGCCGTCCTGCGTCTCCAGGGTCTCCCGCAGCACGTCCCGCCCGGCGCTGAAGTAGCTGGCGAACGCGATCGGCGTCGCCAGTTCCGTGGTGAGCTCGGTGGTGAGGGCGTTCAGTGCGGTCATGTTCCCGCCGTGCCCGTTGACGAGCAGGATGCGGGAGAACCCCGCCCGGACCACGGAGCGGCAGATGTCCCTCAGGAGCGCGTGCAGCGTGGGCAGCGTGAGCGTCAGCGTTCCGCCGAACGGCATGTGATGCTCCGACAGCCCGGTCGGGACGGAGGGGGTCACCACGACACCGGTGTGCTCGCCGGCCAGCCGCGCCGCCCGGCGGCACACCTCGGCGGCGAGGAAGTCGTCCACGCCGGTGGGCAGGTGGGGGCCGTGCTGCTCCGTGGCCCCCACGGGCACCAGCACCACAGCGTCCCGGGCCGCGAGGGCGCCGAGCTGCGCGGCCGTCAGACGGTTCCACAGGACTTCGTTCATCGGGGACTCCTTGGGGTGCCGACGCGGGGTGTGGGATGCGCCGCGCCGGCGTCGGGTGAAGGGTGTGCGTCAGGTCACTTGGCGAGGAACGCCAGCAGTGCCTCGTTCACTTCGGCGGCGTGGGTCCACAGCAGTCCGTGCGGGGCGCCGTCGATCTCCAGGTAGTCGGCGGACGGCAGGGCCTCGCGGAAGAGCCGGGCCGTGGACTCGACGGGCAGGATCCGGTCGCCGGTGCCGTGCACGATGAGCACCGGCACGTCGATCTCGGGGATGTCCGCGCGGAAGTCCGTCCCCCAGGTGAGGGGCGCGGCCGCGGCGGCGTGGGCGCCCCCGGCGGCGGCGACGTTCCAGCTGTTGCGGACGGCCTCCTCGCTGATCCGGGTGCCCAGGTTCTCGTCGAGGTTGTAGAAGTCCTGGTAGAACGCGGTGTAGTAGGCGAACCGATCCGCCGTCACCGCGTCGGAGACGCCCTGGAAGAACTCGGCCGGCGCCGCGCCCCGCGGGTTGTCGTCGCTCTTGGTGAGGCAGGGCTCCAGGGAGCTGAGGAAGGCCGCCTTGGCGATGCGCGAGGAGCCGTAGGTGCCCAGGTAGCGCGCGGCCTCGCCGGTGCCCATGGAGAAGCCGACGAGCACGGCGTCGCGCACGTCCAGCGTCTCCAGCACGGTGTGGAGGTCGGCGGCGAAGGTGTCGTAGTCGTAGCCGGTGGTGGGCTGGCCGGACCGGCCGAAGCCGCGCCGGTCGTAGGTGATGACGCGGTGGCCCGCGGCCAGCAGCGCCGCCGACTGCTTCTCCCAGGAGTGCCCGTCGAGCGGGAACCCGTGGATGAGGACGACCGGCCGGCCGGTTCCGTGGTCCTCGTAGTACAGCTCGATGTCGGTCGTGTTCTCCTGGCCCACGGTGATGAACGGCATGCTGGTCCCCTCCGGAAGGTGACGAAATCGGATGGCGCCGGCCGGGCCGCGGGTGTGCGGCCCGGCCGTGAACCACGCACGGGGGGCCGCGCGTTCGACGCCATGTGTGCATGCTCGCGGGTGCACACGTGTCCAGGCATCGGTCGAATGACTCAACCTGCCGGCCTGTGTACGAGCGTGCCCGTGAGCTGGCCGTACTCCGCTTTCCGCGCTCTCGGCGGATGGCCGGCCGCCCGCTCCCGGGGGAATCCTGTCCGGTGCGCGTCGCGCCGGCGTCAGTCATCTGACTGACACACGTGTCCGGACGTGTCCGGGCGTGGTCACCATTCTGGACTTGCTGGTCCAATTGTCGCGAGCGATGCTGGCCGGGCTGATGAGTCCGGCACCGGGACCGAGCCGGGTCCCGTGCCTCGTGGCCGACACGGCGAGGAGCGAACAAGGATGAACGAGATCGAGCGGCTGAGCATCATCGAGAGCCTGCGCCGGCTGATGGCGCGCTACGTGTACGCGGCCGACCACCAGCAGTGGGACGAACTCGCCTCCCTGTTCACGCCCGACGGCAGCTTCACCCCGCACAACGCCGACGGAACGGTCCTGCGGCGGATGGACGGCCCCGAGGAGATCGCCCGGTCCATCCCGCGCAGCGTCGGTTCCGGCGCCGTCATCGTGCACCACCTGTTCTCCGACCTCGTCGACGTCGAGTCCGCGGACGCGGCACGCGGGGTGTGGGCCATGGAGGACCTCATCCGGCGGCCCGCCCGTACGGATCCCGACGGACGGCCGCAGTTCACCGAGATGCACGGCTTCGGCCACTACCGTCCGCGCTTCACGAAGACCGGCGGCGAGTGGAGGATCGCCGAGCTCGTCCTCACACGTGTGCGCGTCGACCTGACCTACTGACCCCGGACACCCTCACTCCCCTTCGAGGCGGCAGCCATGAGCACCACCCCTTCCGAACTCGCCCCCTTCACCGTCCACGTCCCGCAGGACGTCCTCGACGACCTGCGCGCCCGCCTGAAGGCCACACGCTTCGCACCCGACCCGGAGAACGAGAACGAGGTCTACGGGCTGAGCACCGCCTTCCTCCGGCCGCTGGTCGAGTACTGGGCGGACGGTTTCGACTGGCGCGCCGCCGAAGCGCGGCTCAACGCGTTCCACCAGCACCGCGTGGACGTCGGCGGCACCCCCGTGCACTTCGTCCACGAGCGGGGGAGGGGGCCGGCCCCGATCCCCCTGCTCCTGCTGCACGGCTGGCCGTGGCTGTACCACCACTGGAACAAGGTCATCGGGCCGCTCACCGACCCGGCCGCGTTCGGCGGCGACCCCGCCGACGCCTTCGACGTCGTCGTGCCGTCCCTGCCCGGCTTCGGCTTCTCCACGCCGCTGACCGACCCCAGGGAGAACTACGCGAGCATGGCGGACCGGTTCCACACGCTGATGACCGACGTGCTCGGCTACGGCAGGTTCGGCGTCGGCGCCGCGGACTACGGGGCCCTGGTGGGCGCGCGCCTCGGCCACAAGTACGCCGGCTCGCTCTACGGCGTCCACCTCGGCAACGAGATGCCGCCCACGATGTTCCAGGGCGACCGCTCCTGGGACCTGTCGGGCGGGCAGCGCACCGAGGACCTGCCCCCGGCCGAGCGGGCCCGGCTGGTCCGGCGCAACGACGTCTACGTCTCCCACGTGGCCGCCCACCTCCTCGACGGCCAGACGCTCACCCACGGGCTGAACGACTCCCCGGCCGGCACGCTCGCCTGGATCGTCAAGCGCTACAAGTACTGGAGCGACCGCGATGCCGACTTCGCGGCCGGCTGGCCCGTCGACGACATCCTGACCTTCGCCACGATCATCTGGGTCACCGAGTCGATCGGGTCCTCGATCCGGGCCTACAAGAACGCGAGCCTCTACCCGCCGGAGCCCGTCAACGACCTGACGCCGTACGTCCAGGCGCCGGCCGGCTTCACGTTCCTGCTGGGGGACTCCTCCCCGGGTGCGGAGACCCCGGAACAGCGCGTCGAGATCTTCAAGGCCGGCGGCGGCCGGTTCTACGCGGACGTCCGTGACGTCAACGTCCACAAGGGGGGCGGTCACTTCGGCCCCTACGAGAACCCCGGGGCCTGGATCCACGACCTGCGCTCCACCTACCGGAAACTGCGGTGACCCGCCGCCGGAAGAGGACCGCCCGCACGGTGATCGCGGGCGTCCCACCTGCGCGAAGGGCGAACGCGGGCGGGAAACACCGTCATTCAACTGATGCGTGAGCGCCGCCGGCGCACGGAGACTGGCCGGGCACCAGCCGTCCGCGACGGGTCCGGTGCGGGCGGACCGTGCCCGCACCGGACACCGGCCACCACGGACGGCCCCCACCGACGAGAGGCCCGATCCCTGTGCACACCTTCGCCGACCACGTCATCACCTCGCTCAAGGCCTCCGGTGTGCGGCGCATGTACGGCCTGCCCGGTGACTCCCTCAACGGGCTGACGGACGCCATCCGCAGGGACGGGGAGGTGGAGTGGGTGCACGTGCGGCACGAGGAGAGCGCGGCCTTCGCCGCCGCGGGCGAGGCCGGGCTCACCGGAGAGCTGACCGCGTGCGTCGGCAGCTGCGGCCCGGGCAACCTGCACCTCGTCAACGGCCTCTACGACGCTCAGCGCAGCAGGGTGCCGGTGCTCGCCATCGCCGCCCAGATCCCCGGCTCCGAGGTCGGCTCGGGCTACTTCCAGGAGACGCGGCCGCAGGAGCTGTTCGCCGAGTGCAGCGTCTTCGCCGAAGTCGTCACCAGCCCGGAGTCCGGACCGCGGATCCTGGAGATGGCGATGCGGGCCGCGGTGGAGCGCCGCGGCGTGGCGGTGGTCGTCGTCCCCGGCGAGATGTTCCTCGCGAAGGTCGCCCGCGACCTGGCGCCCGCGGTCGTCCGTCCCGCCCGGACCGTCGTCCGCCCGGACGACGACACCCTGCGCGAGGCCGCCGCGCTCCTCAACTCCGGTGAGCGCGTGACGATCCTGGCCGGTGCCGGAGCGGCCGGCGCGCACGACGACCTGGTCCGGCTCGCCGAGACCCTCAAGGCCCCGGTCGTGCACGCGCTGCGCGGCAAGGAGCACGTCGAGTACGACAACCCGTACGACGTCGGCATGACCGGCCTGCTCGGCTTCGCCTCCGGCTACAAGGCGATCGAGGAGGCCGACACCCTGCTCATGCTGGGCACCGACTTCCCCTACCGGCAGTTCTACCCGCGCGACGCGAAGGTGATCCAGCTCGACCTACGCGGCGAGCAGATCGGCCGGCGCACCCGCGTCGACCTGCCCCTGGTCGGCAGCGTGCGCGACACGCTGCCCGCCCTGCTGCCGCTGCTGACCGCCAAGAGCCGGCGTGACCACCTCGACCGGGCCCTCGCCCACTACGCCCGGACCCGGCACTCGCTCGACGCGCTCGCCGTCAACGACCACGAACGCACGCCCATCCACCCGCAGTTCGTGGCCGCCACCATCGACCGCCTCGCCGACCAGGACGCGGTCTTCACCGTCGACGTCGGCTCGCCCGTGGTGTGGGCCGCGCGCTATCTCACCTTCAACGGCCGCCGCCGGCTGCTGGGCTCCTTCAACCACGGCAGCATGGCCTGCGCCCTGCCGCACGCCGTGGGAGCACAGGCCGCGTACCCGGGACGCCAGGTGGTGTCGCTGTCCGGCGACGGCGGACTCACCATGCTGCTGGGCGAGTTGTTCACACTGCGGCAGAACCGCCTGCCGGCCAAGATCGTCGTCTTCAACAACGGCTCGCTCAACTTCGTCGAGCTGGAGATGAAGGCCGCGGGCATCGTCACCTACGCGACGGAGCTGGACAATCCGCAGCTCGCCGAGGTCGCCGCCGCGATCGGGCTGTGGGCCCGCCGGGTCGAGCGCCCCGGCGACCTGGAGGACGCTCTCCAGGGCGCGTTCGCCCACGACGGCCCGGCGCTGGTGGAGGTCATGACCGCCCGCCAGGAGCTGTCGGTGCCGCCGGCGGTCACGGTGGAACAGGCCAAGGGCTTCACCCTCTACGCGATCCGCACGATCCTCTCGGGTCGGGGCGAGGAACTGCTCGACCTCGTCACGACCAACGTGGCGCGCCGGATCCTGCACTGACCCCCCTGCCCGTGACACGTGTCCCGCACCGCTCGCGCACCCCGCGGAAACCCCGCGGGGCGCGGCGGACGCGGGCGGGCGGACCGCTCCTACACTGGGCTAATGACGCCTCGCACCTACCAATCGACCGTACGTGAACGCGCGGCCGCCGCGACACGGACGGCGATCCTGGACGCGGCCGAGGCGCTGTTCGCGGACGAGGGCTACGCCAGGGTCACCATCAAGCGGATCGCCGAGGAGGCGGAGGTCTCCCAGGGCACGGTCTACGCGGCCTTCGGGAGCAAGCCGGCGCTCGTCGCCGCGCTGACGGAGCGGGCCGCCGGCGACGCCAGCATCGGTGAGGTCCTCGCCGCCGTCGAGGTCGCGGCGACCGGCGACGACGTCGTCGGGCTGGTCGTGCGCCAGACCCGCGACCTGGTCCGGCACCACAGCCGGACCATGGCCGTGCTGTTCGACGCCGCCGCGGTGGACCAGGACATCGCCGCCCTGCTCGCCGAGACGGAGAAGATCCAGCGGGCCCGTTTCGGGCGGGTGACCGGCCGGCTGGAGCAGCTCGGCGCGCTGCGCCCCGGCATCACCCCCGGCGACGCGGACCGGGTGCTGGAGTACTTCGTGGCGCCGCCGTCCTGGCACCGGTTGCTCGAACTCGGCTGGGACTGGGACGACGCAGGTGTGTTCCTGACCGAGGCCGTGTGTGCGGCTCTGCTGCGGTAGGAGTGCACACGTGTCATGCGGCGAGTATGTCAGCTATCAATGAAGTGTGACTTCATCCAATGATCTAGACTCCCCGCATGCGTATCCTCTTCTCCAGCACACCGGCGCATGGTCACCTCCTGCCCCAACTGCCGCTCGCGCGGGCGTTCCGTGACCGCGGCGACGAGGTGGCCGTCCTCACCTCCGCCTCCTTCGGGCCGATGCTCGCCGCCGAGCGCATCGCCCTGCTCGCCGCGGGCCCCGAGGCCTTCGAACTGCTCGCGGAGGCGGCCCGCCGGACCGGGGTCGACCCCGCTGCCGAACCGACCCCCGAGGCCGCGGCCGAGTTCTTCGCCGGAACCCGCATCGACCTCACCGCGGACGCGGCGCTCGACGCCGCGCGCGGCTTCGCTCCCGACCTGATCGTCGCCGAGGCGACGGACTACGTGGGCCCGCTCGTCGCCGCCGCCCTCGACGTCCCGTACGCCAAGCTGGCGTTCGGCCCCCTGATCCCCGCCCAGTTCACCGACGTCTTCACCTCGGTCGCCGAACAGCGCTACAAGGAGCGCGGGCTGACCGTGCCCGGACCCGCCTGGTACCTGGACCCGTGCCCCGAGCTCCTGCAGAACCCCGGCTGGGAGCCGCCGCAGGGCCGCGTCCCGATGCGTCCCGAGGCCCACCGCGGGCCGGACACGCCCGACGCACCGGCCACCGGCGCGGCGACCGGCGGCGGACCGCGCCCCAAGGTGCTGCTCTCCTTCGGGACGCACTTCACCGCGCCCGACGTCCTGCGGCCGATCGTCGACGCCCTCGCGCCGACGGCGGACCTCCTCGTCACCCTCGGCCTGACGGGGACCGCCGCGGACTTCGGCGACCAGGGCGAGCACGGCGATCACCTCGCCTTCGTCGGGTTCACCCCGCTCGCGGAGCTGCTCGACGGCATCGACCTGGTGGTCACGCACGGCGGTGCGGGCACCACGCTCGGCGCCCTGTCCCGCGGCCTGCCGATGGTCGTCGTCCCGCAGGGTGCCGACCAGTTCCTCCAGGCCGCCGCCGTCGCGGGCGCCCGCGCCGGACTGGCCGTACCGCCTCCGGTGGGCCCGGAGGCCGTGGTCGAGGCGGTCACCGAGGTCCTCAAGGACACCGAGTACCAGGACAACGCGCGGGCCGTCGCCGCGCAGATCGCCGCCATGCCCTCGCCGCACGAGGTCGCCGACCGGCTCGCGGCCGCCCTGGCCTGACCCGCCGCGCCCTGGCCGCCCAGGGCGCCGGCCTCCCGCCCCGTTCACCCGGTCCCGGACAGGAACGCCCGTTCCCGTCCGGGACCGGCGTGCGAGGGCACCCCTGGCGGAACCCTCCGCGGTGCCTGATGGTGCGGCCCCGTGACAGCGCCGGAAGCCGGCCGGGGTAGCGTCCCCATCATGCTTCGTGTCTTGTTCACCCGCCGCTGGGTCGCGCTGACGCTCGTCTTCGTCGCCCTGATACTGATCATGTACCGGCTGGGGTTGTGGCAGTTCCACCGCTACCAGGAGACGAAGCGCAACGACCACCGCATCTCGCTGGCCGTCCAGGCGCCGCCGGTCCCGGTGGGCACCCTGTCGCGCCCGGGCACGCCCGTGCCCGAGCAGGACCGGTACCGGCCCGTGACGGTGACCGGCCGCTTCGACGAGGCCCACCAGTTCGTCGTGCGCCGCCGCACCAACGCCGACGGCGACATCGGGTTCTTCCTGATCACGCCGCTGATCGGCCAGGACGGCAAGGCCGTGCTGGTCAACCGCGGCTGGGTCGCGCCGAACAACACCGACGGCGCGGCTTTCCCCGTCGTGCCGAAGACCCCGCAGGGTGTGCTCACGGTCACCGGGCGGCTGCAGCCCGACGAGACGTCGAAACTCAGCCGGATCCGCAACGTCTCCGGCCTGCCGCCGCGCCAGTACATGCTGATCAGCAGCGGCCAGCAGGCCGGGAATCTCGCGGAACCGCTCCTGAGCGGCTACGTCGAACTGGTCTCGGCGAAGCCCGCCCTCTCCGCGGCGTACCGCGCGGAGTCCGTGGCCGGCCCGGACAGCACCGGCCCGTCCACGAGCGACGCGGCGATCGTCGGCAAGGGCGTGCACCTTCCGTACGCGATCCAGTGGTGGCTCTTCGCGCTGCTGCTGCCCATCGGCTGGGTCATCCTGTTCCGGCAGTCCCTCAAGGAGCAGCGGGACGGGAACGGGCAGCCGGACGGGACCGACGGGCGGGACGGGACCGGCGAGCAGGGCGGGGACGACCAGCCGGGAGTGAAGGAGGAGCAGGCGGCGGCGGAGTCCGCCGGCTGACGCGCGTGTCCGGCGCGCCCCGCGGCCGCGCGGTGTCGTCCGGGTCCGTCGGGGTCACGGGGCCGTCACGGCGGACGCGGGGAACTCGACGCCGGTGAGCTCCTCGGAGAGGGTCCACAGGCGCCGTGCGGCGGCCGTGTCGCCCGCCGCCCGCGAGCGGCCGACCAGGGTCGGGGCACCCCGCAGCTCCAGCCTGCCGCCGGGCCCGGCGTAGCTGCCGCCCGGCAGGTCCTCGACGGCCGCGTACAGGGTGGGCAGGGCGCCGGCCAGGCTGTCCTGGGCGACGAACCGGTTGCCCAGGCGCATGACGGCGCGCCGTGCGGCACTCGCGTCGTGCCCCTGGAGGTTGGTGGCGGCCCAGCCGGGGTGCGCGGCCAGGGCGCGGACCGGCGAACCCGCCGCGGTCAGGCGCCGCTGGAGCTCCAGCGTGAACAGCAGGTTGGCGAGCTTGGACTGGCTGTACGCGGCCGTGGGGCGGTACTCGCCGGCCAGATCGGTGTTGCCGAAGCGGATGCGGGTGCGCGGCGCCCGGTGCGCGCCGGACGACAGGGTCACCACGCGGTCGCCGATGTGGGGCAGCAGCAGGTTCGTCAGGGCGAAGTGGCCCAGGTGGTTGGTGCCGAACTGCATCTCGAAGCCGTCCTTCGTGCGGGCCTCGGGGATGTTCATGACGCCGGCGTTGTTGACGAGCAGGTCCAGGCCGCCGCGCCAGCCGACGGCGAACTCGCGCACGGAGGAGAGGTCGGCGAGATCGAGCCGGCGCACCTCCACGCTGCCGTTCACGGATCGGGCGGCCTCCTCGCCGCGCGTGGTGTCGCGCACCGCGAGGACCACGTGGGCTCCGGCGGAGGCGAGCGTCCGCGCGGTGGCGAGGCCGAGTCCGCTGCTGGCGCCGGTCACCACGGCGGTGCGCCCGGTCTGGTCGGGGATGTCGTCGGTGGTCCAGGGCTGGGACTTCGGGGTCTGCGTCATGGCTCCAATGTATGCGTTGATCACAATGTAGGCAATGACCACAATGTAGTCGCTGTTCACACCCGGCTAGGCTGAGCTCATGAAGACGCGCCCCTACCACCACGGAGACCTGCGGGCCGCGCTGCTGGCGCGAGCCGAGCGGACGCTGCACGAACGAGGATCGGCGGCGCTGTCCCTGCGGGAACTCGCCCGCGACCTCGACGTGAGCCCGGGCGCGCCCAGCCGCCACTTCCGGACCAAGCAGGCACTCCTCGACGCGCTCGCGCTGAGCGGCTTCGAACGGCTCACCCAGGACATCGCCGCCTCCCAGGAGCGCGCCGGCGAGTCGTTCGCCGACCGGCTGGACGCAGCGGCCCGCGCCTACGTCGGCTTCGCCATCGGCAACCCCGCGCTGCTCGACCTCATGTTCTCGGCCAAGCACGGCCCGGAGGCGTCGGAGGCCCTGGGCGGGGCCGCGGGGCGATGGGCGGACCAGATCCTCGAGGTAATCGTCGACGGCCAGCGGCGCGGCGACGTGCGCGAAGGACCGTGCGAACGCGTCGCCCTCCCGGTCTTCGCCGCGCTCCACGGCTTCGCCACCCTCGCGGTCAGTGGCACGCTGCCCCCCGAAGTGATCGAGTCCGGACTCGACGACGTGATCGCCGCGACCCTGCGCGGGTGCGAACCGCGCCGGAACTGAGCCGCGGCCCGACCCGGGCCAGGCGGCCGGGCAGCCCGCCGGCTGACCCGCGACCGCTCACACGGTCCGGGCAGCACGGCGGGCCGGTCCGCCGGGCGGAGGTCAACCGACCGCCACTGCCGCCTTCTTGACGAGGGCGGCGACGGCGCCCGGGTGGCTGATCATGGCGACGTGCGACGCACCGGCGATCTCGACGACCTCGCGGGCCCCCGCACGCTGGTAGAAGTAGCGCTCCAGGGCCGGCGGGATGGCCTTGTCGGCACCCGCGACCAGGCCCCACGACGGGATGGTGTGCCAGGCCGCCGCGGTGGTGACATCGGTGAACGAGGAAGCGCTGAAGGGCCGTTGGGTCGCCTGCATCAGCCGCGTCGTGGCCTCGGGCAGGTCGGCGGCGAACGCGGCCCGGAACCCGTCGGCGCGCAGGTACAGGTCGATCCCGGTCGTGCCGTCGGCGTTCGGGAAGGGGACGGGCGTCGTCGCGGACTGGATGATGCTGCCGGGGAACGTGCCGATCAGGACGCCCAGTTGCTCGCCCTGGTCGGGGACGAACGCCGCGATGTAGACCAGCGCCGCGACGTTCGGGATCCCGGCGGCGGCGTTGGTGATGACGGCCCCGCCGTAGGAGTGGCCGACCAGGACGATCGGTCCCTGGATCGACCGGAGCACGCTGGCCAGATAAGGGGCGTCGGTGGGCAGCCCGCGCAAGGGGTTGGCGGGCGCGACGGTGGGGTAACCGGCGTGCTGGAGAAGCTCGATGGTGCCGTTCCAGCACGAGGCGTCGGCGAATCCGCCGTGCACCAGCACGATGGTCGGCCGGGTGCCGCCGCCCGAGGGCTTGGCCGACGCCGAGGCGGTCGTGGCGAGCGGTCCGAGCAGCGCGGCGGTGCCGGCGACGGCGGCGCCGGTGGCGAGCACGCGGCGGCGGGTGAGGTCATATCCCA
The DNA here is from genome assembly GCF_900110255.1 of Actinacidiphila rubida. Classification (GTDB taxonomy): domain Bacteria; phylum Actinomycetota; class Actinomycetes; order Streptomycetales; family Streptomycetaceae; genus Actinacidiphila; species Actinacidiphila rubida. The sequence goes on along the minus strand of NZ_FODD01000002.1, from coordinate 146,670 downwards.
TGGCGGATTCCTTCACGGTCGATCGGTGCGGGAGAACGCCCGCCCGGCAGATGTCCGGGCGAGCGGGTGGGTGCGAACTGCGCCCGGGGGAACGGTGATGCGGGTCCGGCGGGTGGGGGAGCGGTAGGCGAGAGCGGACCGCTCTCCCGTCAGGACCCGCCGTTGGCGCTCTGGGCCGCCTGTGCGATGACGGCCGCGACGACGGCCGGGCGGGAGACGTGGACGGCGTGGCTGCCCGGGGTTCCGATGGTTGCCATGGTCACTCCTGACCTGGAGGGGACAGGCCCTCACGGCTGCCCCGAGGGTTCCCAGTCAAGATCGGAGCGGGCGGCTGCGCCAGGAAGAACAGCACGCAGAAGTAGCGCGGCGGGTGGGCTCGTCGACCGCGAGCGGACCGGTGGGGAGGGCCCCGGCCCCCTCGGGAAGCCCCGGGGCGGGACCTCCGTGGCGGGGCCTCGGGGTGCGGGTGCGCCCTCACGAAGTGCCCGCGGATCTCGGGGAGTTCCTCCGGCCACAGCCTGGCACCGCGTCCGGCCCTCCGCGTCGCCGATCGCGCCGAACGCCTCCGCCGCCCGCGCGTACGTGCGCGGCCGAGGCGCCCGAGACACTCGCCGATCCTGGCACCGGCCACCGGCCGGCTGTACGCCGCGATGCCCGGCGTCATCCCGTCAGCCGGGTCGTCGATGACGGCCGGCGCCGTGCGGAACCCCGGCATCGCCTCGGCGGGATGTTCCCGGCCGGCCCCGCTCGCGGAAGGCGCGGCCGGACCCGCGGGACGCCTCGCCGGGCCATGCCTGCGCGAAGGGTGGACATGATCGCGGGGTCGTGTTCTCCTACTTGCCGAGATCGGATTTCCAACGTTGTAAGGGTGGGCCTGACGGTCAGTCGACGACCGCGTCGGAGCGGACGGCGGGACGATCGCCGCGTCAGGCGACCGGGACCGGAACGCGTTTCTCTCAATGCCCGTGTGCACACCGCATGAGGAGGCAGGCATGACCGAGTCGACGCCGTCGGACGCAGACGTCCCCGCCACGGGGCCGCGAGGCGTCAACAGGCGGCGGATGCTGACAGCGGTGGCCGCACTGGGCGTCACCGCCGGTCTGTCCGGCCCGCTTTCGGCCGGCAACGCCTGGGCAGCGCCGGGAACGCGGCCGCCCGCACCGGGCGCCGGTCACCAGCCCCCTCTGGACGTCGCCGAGTTGGCCCGCACGCATTACGGCAGCGACCATGCGTGGTTCGCGGAGAACATCCCGTTCATCGACATCCCCGACCAGGTCATCGCGGACACCTACTACTACCGGTGGGCGGCGTTCACCAAGCATCTGCGCAGCACCACGAGCGGACGGCTCATCACCGAATTCATGCCGTCGGTGTCCTGGGAGGGGCCGAACGGCACGATCAACGCCGCGTGCGGGCACCACCTCCGCGAGGCCCGGTGGCTGCGCGACCGCACGTACGTCGAGGACTACCTGAACTGGTGGCTGGGCGGCGGGGGCAACCTCCACCAGTACAGCAGCTGGATCGGCGACGCGGTCTGGGCCGACTACGAAGTGAGCGGGGACGCGCGCGTGCCGCTGTCCCACCTGGACGCGCTCAAGGCCGATCTCGATGCCTGGGACCCGCAGTTCGACGAGTCCAAGGGCCTGTACTGGATCGTCCCGGTCAACGACGCGACGGAGTTCACCACCACCGGACTGGACGTCGGGGACGGCTGGGGCGGACAGGCCTTCCGCCCCACCCTCAACAGCTACCTGTTCGCCCAGATGCGAGCGATCGGCCGGGTCGCGGCGCTCGCCGGGGACGACGCCACCGCGGCGGACTACACGCAGCGCGCCGCCCGGCTCGCCACCCGGGTGCAGGACTCGTTGTGGAACGCGGAGTTCCAGCAGTTCACCGACCGGTTCGGCCCGCAGTACCCGGACCGGTACTTCGACTTCGCCAGCGGACCCGAACTGGCCGGGTACGTGCCGTGGTCCGTCGGCCTCCCCGACGCCCGCTTCGACGGTTCCTGGCGCAACCTGACCGACCCCGGCAAGTTCGCCGGGACCCACGGGCTGCGCACGATCTACCCCACCTCGCCGTACTACCTCGTCCAGCACCGCACGCCCGGGGCGTCCCCCGGCGAGTGCGAATGGAACGGGCCCTCATGGCCGTTCCAGACCAGCCAGGTCCTCACCGGCCTTGCCAACCTCCTCGACGACCGCCCGCAGACCGCGATCGGCAGCGCCGACTACGTCGCGCTCCTCCACCAGTACGCGGCCCAGCAGCGCAAGGACGGCCGCCCGTACGTCGCGGAGAACCTGAACCCCGATACCGGGCAGTGGATCGCCGACTTCCCCGACCGCAGCGAGCACTACAACCACTCCACGTTCGCCGACCTCGTCATCTCGGGCCTGCTGGGCCTGCGGCCCTCGTCCGGCGACACCCTGCGCGTACGGCCGTTGATCCCCGGGGACTGGGACTACTTCGCGCTGCAGAACGTGACCTATCACGGGCGTCGTGTCAGCGTCGTCTACGACCGCGACGGAACCCACTACCCGCTCGGCCGTGCCGGCCTGTCGGTGTGGATCGACGGAGAACTGCGCGTCTCGGGCCGGTCGCCGGACGGCACGACCGTCGACCTCTCCCGATCGCCGGTCGCCAGGCCCGTGGCGCTCGCCAACTACGCCTACAACCCGGTGGGACAGGGCTTCCCCCTGGCCACCGCCTCGTCCACGGGCGACGGCACCACCGCGCAGGGCGACGACGGCCGCGTCTGGTTCGACCCGGCTCCGGTGAACCGCTGGGTCTCCGTCCCCGACGGCCGTGCGGCCGCCCGCTACACCGTCGAGCTGGCCGGCGACGCCGTCGTCAGCGCTGCCCGGGTGCACTACTACGACGACGGCTCCGGGGTGCGGGCCCCGATCCGGCATCGGCTCCAGTACTGGAAGGACGGCAGGTGGTACGACGTCCGGACCCTGCCGGGCGGTGATGCCCGGCCGCTGCCGAACACCGCCACCGGCCTGCTCTTCCCGCCGGTGCGCGCGGCCCGCTTCCAGCTGGTGATGGCGCCGGCGAAGGGCACGGCCGTGGGCATCGCCGACCTCGAACTGCTCGGCGCGCGGGGCCAGCTTCCCGGCGTACCCGAGGGTGCGCACCGCTACGAGGCCGAGGAAGCGGTGGTCACGGGCGCACGGATCGTCCTCGGCGGTGTGGCCGCGTCCGGCGGCGGATACGTCGGCGGGATCGACGGCTCGGGCAGCTCGGTGAGTTTCACGGCCGTCCACGCCGACCGCGGCGCCACCTACCGGCTGGGCATCCGCTACGCGAACGGGCTCGGCCCGGCGACCCACGGGGTGACCGTCAACGCGGCCGGCGGGTACACCGCGAGCTACCCCTCGACCGGCGGCTGGGGCGCCAACGGCATGTGGAACGTCGCCTTCGTGGACGTGCCCCTCGTGGCGGGGGACAACGTCGTCACGCTCAGCAAGGGCACCGCCTTCGCCGAACTCGACTGCGTGTTCCTCGCCGGGGAGGCGCCGGCCCGTTGAGCCCGGCCGTTGAGCCCGGCCGTTGAGCCCGGCCGCTGAATCCGGCCGCACCGACGGTGTCCGACCCGTCCCGACCGGCCTTGCCCTGGTTGACGGGCACCCCGGACTCTGCCCTGCCCTCCGGACGACCGTCGGTCCCGCGGCCGGACGCGGCCGCGCGCTCACCGCCGTCGTGGCATACCTGCCTGGGCTCTGCCGTCCGTCGCCGGCGCGACCAGGGACCGGCCGAGCCCCGCCGTCAGCGCCGTCAGCGCCGTCAGCGCGCCGCGGCGTGGCCGGCCGGGTCACTCGGCGGATATGAATTGTGCACAACCTAGTTGTGCGCTATCTTTCTCGTGTCGGTCGGCGCCGGCCCCACGGCGGGCGGCGACCGCGTACCACCTGTCCGGCGATCCCTCGGCGGACAGGGTCCAGTGCCACACCTCACGAGCAGGGATGCGCCATGTCCGAGAACACCGCGGCCGCCACCACTTCCGACCAGACCGCAGAAGGCGGCGCCAAGCCGACCGTCGTCCTGGTGCACGGCGCGTTCGCCGAGTCCGCGAGCTGGGACGGGGTCATCGCCCTGCTGCAGGAGCGGGGCTATCCGGTGGTGGCCGCCGGCAACCCGCTGCGCAGCCCCGCCTCCGACGCCGCCGCGGTGCGCAGCCTGGTGGACCACGTGCGGGGACCCGTGGTGCTGGTCGGCCACTCCTACGGCGGATCGGTGATCAGCCAGGCCGCGGACGGCGCGGAGAACGTGCGGGCCCTGGTCTACGTCGGCGCGTTCCTGCCGGAGGTCGGCGAGAGCGCCCTGGAGCTGACCGGCCGCTTCCCGGGCTCCACACTGCCCGGCGCGCTCGACCCCGTCGCCTTCACCGGCGCGGACGGCAGCACCGGCACCGACCTGTACATCCGGGCCGACGCCTACCACCACCAGTTCGCCGCCGACGTCCCCGCGGACACCGCCGCGCGCATGGCCGCCACGCAGCGCCCCATAGCGCAGGCCGCTCTCGAGGAGACCGCGACCGTGGCCGCGTGGAAGACGCTCCCGTCGTGGGACGTCGTCACCACCGCGGACCTCAACATCCCGGTCGCCGCCCAGCGGTTCATGGCCGAGCGGGCCGGCGCGCACGTCACCGAGGTCGACGCCTCGCACGCCGTCGCCGCCTCCCGGCCCGACGTCGTCGCCGGGGTCATCGAGCAGGCCGCCCGCCACATCGCCGGCTGACTCCCCACCGGGACGGGCCGGCCGGACCCTCGGGCGCCGGCCGGCCCGCTCCTCTCACCCGCCCGCCGGCCTTCACGGAACAGTAGGCTCGCACCATGTCCGATCACGCTGCCGACCAGCCCGCCGCCGGCGGGGAGGAACCGCTGCGGCTCGCGCTGCACATCTGCTTCGCCCTGCAGAACACCTCGCGGGCCTTCAACGCCGTGTACCGCACGGTGCTGCGCGAGACCGGACTGACCTATCCGCAGTACCTCGTCATGCTCGCGCTCTGGGAGCACGGCGACCTCACGGTCAAGGGCCTGGGCGCCCTGCTGCGGCTCGACTCGGGCACCCTGTCACCCCTGCTGAAGCGGCTGGAGGCGGCGGGGCTGATCACCCGGTCCCGGAGCCTCGCCGACGAGCGCTCGGTCCTCATCGGGCTCAGCGAGGCAGGCGAGGCCCTGCGCGAGCCCGCGCGGAAGGTCCCGGCCGAGATCCAGGCGGCCGCCGGCCTGAGCGCCGACGACCTGCGGACCCTCGACCGCATCCTGCGGCAGCTCACCGACTCCCTCGACCACGCGGCGACGTCCGAGCACTGAGGCGGCGGCGCCCCCGCCCGAGCCGCTGGAGCCGGTCGAGCCCGTCGAGGCCTCCGCGGTGACGGGACACCCCCGGCGGCGCGCGGTGCCGCGGACGTGGGCCGGCGGGGCCGGGGGCGCTGACGCCCCCGGCCCCGCCGGGTCCGCTGGTTCAGCCGCTGTGTGCGGCGGTGACGAGCGCGGGCAGCAGAGCCGACGCGTCCGGGGTGCCGAGCCCGGTGACCGGGTCCCAACCCTTGGTGGCGGGGTATCCCGGCACGTTCGGGTCCGCGGTGTTGTTGCCCGCGGTCACGTCGTGGAAGGCCGTGCCGTAGGCCGCGGGGTTCGAAGCGACCTTGTAGAGAGCGGAGTTGATCGGGCCGAGGCCGCCGCCGTTGATCTGGTCCGCGATCGCGACCAGTCCGGCCCACTGCGGGCAGGAGAGCGACGTGCCGCCGATGTCGTACCAGCCCGTGCTGCAGGGCGTGCCGCCGCAGTTGAGACCGCTGTTGCCGTCCGGCGGCAGCGACAGGTACACGAGGGCACCCGTGGCCGAGCTGGCCTGCAAGGCGATGTCGGGCACGCCGCGCATGGTGCCGATCGCGGTGCTGCCGGCCGGCAACGCGCCGGCCTGGTAGGCGGGCTTGCCGAAGACGTGGCTGAAGCCGCCACCGGAAAGGGTCCAACCGACCTCCGCCTGACCCGCGTTGGCCGAGCAGACGCCGGGCTGGTCGGTGCTGTCGGTGACGCGTGCGCTCGTCGCGTGCGGATCGGTGCACAGGTACGTGCCGCCGACGCCGGTCACCAGCGGGTCCGATGCCGGCCACTCCACGGTCGGGTAGGGGAACGCCGAACCGCCCTTGCCCACGGGGGCCTTGGACGAGTTCGCGGTGCCGCCGTCGCCCGACGATCCGAGCACGGTGACGCCGCCGGCGGCCGCGTCCTGGAACGCGTACCGCAGGTTCTCCAGGGCGTGCGGGCTGCCGAAGGCGTCCTCGGCGGACGCGAACGACTGCGAGATGACCGTGGCCAGATGGTGCTGCACCACGTAGTCCTCGGCCGCCATCATCTGGGGGAGGCCCTGAACGCCCAGCGTCTCGGCGGTCGGTGTGGCGACGAGCAGGATGTTCGCGCCGGGTGCCATGGCGTGCGCGGTCTCCACGTCGAGGGCCACTTCCAGCGCCCAGGCGCTCTTGTCCTCCTGTCCCGTGCCCTTGCCAGTCGCCGGCGGGGCCTTGGTGGCGGGCGCGCCCTGCAGGTGCAGTTCGCTGAAGGTCGGCATGCCGGGCGCGCAACTGACGCCCTCCTCGCCGCACATCGGCGCGACGCCGAACGCGGTGTCGAAGACGTGCAGGTCGTGGGCCATCGTGTCGCTGCCGTACGAGTCGACGATCGCGATCGTCTGCCCGTGGCCGTCCAGCCCGGCGGCGTGGAGCGGGCCCACGTCGTAGGCGGCCCGGACCCCTTGGGGGCTGAAACAGCGACGCCCGGCCGACGCGCACTGGGCGGCGGTCGGCGGCGTGGAACCGGTGGTGAGCTGGGTGAACTCCGCGACGGTCGGCCGGACGTGGGGATAGGCCGCGGCCGCGGTTCCCGGTGCGGACAGTGTTCCCGCGGCGGCGAGCGCCAGGGTGCCCGCTCCCGCGAGGAGCCACCGTGTGACGGTGTGTGCCATGTGCGTGGTCCTCCCTGAGGATCAGTGAGTCGACACATTGGTCCGCCCCTGTAGTGGGGGGATGTGGGGCACACAGCGCGGACGGCCAGATGGTAGTTGGCGGCCCTCCGCGCCCACAATGGGTGGGAGGCCGCGATGCCGCCGCCCGGCGGTCCGGCCGGGTTCCGGGGGCCTTGAGCGTGCGTGGGCCGACGGACGCCGGCCGCACGCGAGGGAGCGGTGGGCGCTCGCGGTGAGCGAGGGCCCGGGGGGAACCACATGACACAGCGGAGGGGTGGGGCGTGATCGGTGAGCCGGAGATGGAGCCGGGGCGCGAACCCGGAACGGCAGCCGCAAGCGGGGAGTTGCTGGGCGGCCGGGGGCACTTCGGGGACGTGAGCGGTGCCGGTGCCGGTCCCGGTGCGGGGGAGCGGTGGCGGTGGGCGCTGGGCGGTTTCGCGCTGGCCTGCGTCCTCGGGGTGGTGGGGGTCGAGGCGGCGGGGTACGGCCGGACGCACGCGCCGGACCTGCACGGCTACCGCGTCGGCACCGACCTGTGCACCGCGCTGCTCCTGCAGCCGCTCGTGGACCGGATGGCCGCGCAGAGCCAGACCGCCGATCCGCTGCTGACCCGCCGCGGCTCGGCGGTCGACCACACCTCCTGTGTGATGTCCGACCGGGCCGACCACGGCGACGGATGGTCGACCGACTACGTGGTCACGGTCACCGTCGACCTGCACAAGAAGCGTGACCCGGGGCCGGAGTTCGACGACGCGGTGCGGGCCGCGGCCGCCGCCCCCGTCGCGGGGAGCAGGCTCCTGCCGCTCCTTCCGCCCGACGAGATCTCGACCGTCAGCGCGTACCCGGGCCCGGGGGACCGCGCGTACCTCATCTCCAGCAGGTCGCGCCAGGTGCTCGCCGTCCTGCACGGGGGTGCCGAGTTCTTCCTCGGCGTGGACGCCACGAACGACCGTATGGCGGCGGACGGCGAGCCGATGGCCGCCACCGGATCACGCGAGCGCCCGCGCCTCCCGGACACGACCTCCTTGCGGACCGCACTGCCCCGCACCATGCGCGGCATCATGGACGCGCTCGCGCGGTAGCCGCCCGGGCGGTCACTGGCCGCCGGTCACGACCGGGGAGAGCAGGACGTGGCCGAGGGCCGGCCGCCGGCCGGCGTGCCCAGGACCTGCTCGTGCCCGTCGTCGCGGCCCGTCTCGACGGCGAGGCGCACCCGCCGGGGGGACCGGCGTTCGGGGCGTTCACGGCGGGCACGGCGTTGACGACGGCCCCGACATGCGCTGACGGCACCCCTCACGGCTATCGCGTGACGGTCACCGTGACCGCGTACGCCGTCTGCCCCGGCGGGCAGCGTCTCGCCTCGCCGCACGAGGTGCGGTGGGCGGTGATGCGGGCGGTGCCGGGGCGCGCCGCCGAGAAGCGGGCCGTGCTCACACCGCAGCCGCCGCCGGGCGGGCACGAACCCGCCGGGGAGCTTCCGCCGCCGTGCGGCGCGAGCACGGCCGGGTCGGATGTCGACGGGGTCGACCAGTAGGTGCTGTGCAGCCGGACGATCACGGTGGATCCGGTGGGTACGGTCACGGTGGTCAGCCGGGCGTGCTCGTCGAGGACGAGGGTCGGAGGGGACGACGCCGGGACGCTCTGCGTGGCCGTGGCGGTTGCCGTGGGCGGGCTCGTGGGGGAGGGCGGTGAGCCGGACGTCGACGCCGGGGGCCGGCCCGCGGAGCAGGCGCCCAGCGTGACGGCGACCACGAGTGCGAGTGGCAGGCGCAGGGCCGCCGAGGAGGACGCGGCCCGCCTCCCACCCGCGACGGCGTCGTGCCCGTGGAGCGTACGGCGGGACACCGGCGGTCCTCCTCCCGGGTGGTGACGCCGTCGTCGTCGGTCGTGCCGCGGTGGTGGAGCGGGCCGCGCCCGCTCCACCACCGCGAACGTGCCTGGGATCAGGAGGCGTTGAGCGCCGTGTCGTCGACCACGAAGCTCGTCTGGAGCGAGGAGTCCTCGGTGCCGGTGAACTTCAGCGTCACCGTCTGCCCCGCGTAGCTGGACAGGTTGAAGGACTTCAGGGCGTAGCCGCTCGCCGCGTTCACGTTGGAGTAGGTGGCCAGCGTCGTGCTGCCGACCTGGACGGTCAGCTTGTCGTAGGCCGTGCTGCCGCTCTCGGCCGTGTCGATGTGCAGGTAGAAGGAGAAGGTCGCCGCGCACCCGGACGGGATGGTCACGGACTGCGAGAGGGTGTCGGTGTGGGTGCTGCCGTAGCCGTCCATCCACGCCTTCCAGCTGCCGGAGTGCGCGGCCTCACCGGTGGAGTTGTCGATCACGCCGGAGCTCGCGGTCCAGGGCGCCGCCGTGCCGGTCTCGAAGCCGGGGTTGCCGATCTTCTGGCCGGGGGTGGTGCAGCCGCCGCCGGAGGTGCCGACGGTCCAGGTGAAGGACGTGCTCCCGGACGCGCCGGTGGTGTCCTTGGCGGTGACGGTCACGCTGGAGGTGCCGCTCGTGGTGGGCGTGCCCGTGACGGCGCCGCCGGACGAGATGCTCAGCCCGGCCGGCAGACCCGTGGCGCTGTACGTCAGGGTCTGGCCCGAGGCGGAGTCGCTGCCGGAGATCTGCAGCGAGACCGCGGTGCCGACGGTCGAGTTCTGGTTGCCGGGGTTGGTCACGGCGACCGTGTTGCCCGTGCTGCCGCCGCCGACGATCGGGTGCGAGATGGCGCACGCGTTGGTGTCGTTGGACCAGCTCGCCTGCTCGGCGAAGGTGCCGGTGCCCATCGTGATGTTGGCCGCGCCACCCGCCTGACCGGGGTTGATCCAGGCGCACTCGTCCGAGTTCTCCTGGCCGTTGTAGGAGCTCCCGGTCTGGTTGGTCCAGCCGCCCGCCGGGTTCTGGTCCGACATCATCTCGTGCCACTCGTGGCCGAGCGTCATCGTGTAACCGTCGAGCGTTCCGGGGGAGTTGATGAAGCCGACGCCGCAGCCCGCACCCGAGTCCATGTTGTACGGCTGGTTGCTGAACGCGACATCGCCGACGGTCGACGACACGGCACCGCCGGTCAGCGTGCTGTCACCGTTGTAGTCGTGCCACGCGCAGTACTGGTTCTGGTAGTTGTCCGGGTTGGTGCCGTGCGGGGACAGGATCACGTAGTACGCGTCCCGGTTGGCCGCGGCCGTGGTGTTCCCGAAGTGGCTGGCCGCCTTCACGGCCTCCACGCCCAGCTGGTGGCCGCTCGCCGCACTCGGCGAGGCGGCCGAGTTGTCGTACCAGACGCCGCTGAGCACGCCGCCGCTCTGGTACGGGATGAAGTTGGCGTTGGAGGGGCAACTGGTGGCGCCCGCCGAGACGTTGGGGCCGTCACACCACTGCGTGAGGTCGGCCGACCAGAGTTCGTTCCCGGTGCCGATGCCCTTGAACATCTCCTGGGCGACCGGAGCGGCACCCTGGGAGTCGCCGGAGAACGTGGCGTCGCCGCTGCCGTTGGTGCTCTGCGTGCCCCACTGGGTGCCGTAGAAGACCAGGTAGACCTTCGAGTGGCCGCTCTGGACGCCGATGCCGTCGATGCCGCCGCCGTAGGACAGCGTCTCCGGCCCGGTGGCCGCGGGGGACGCCTGGCCGGCGGCCCATGACTTCATCTTGGCGTTCTGCTGGAGGGTCGGCACGACGCCGTGCCGGTAGGCGTGGCCGTTCGCGGGGCTGTAGGGGTTGGCGACCGAGTGGCTCGGCGCCGGCGTCGGTGCGGCTGCCGCCAGGGGTGCGGCGGCGAAAGCTGCGCCGGTGACGAGGGCGAGCGACGCGAGGCCGGTGAAGGCCGCTCGCGCCACTGCGCGGTGGTGGGATTCGCCCATGGGTGGAGGAACCTCTCTTCGCGGACGTCGCACTGCCTGTGGGCAGCACTGATCCGCTCGTAGGGACAGAAGAAGACGCACCTGGGCAGCCCCGGCGAGGACCGGGGCCGAAGTGCCGGGGTGGGACGGTTCCGGGCCGGGCAGGTCCGGGCGGGGTGCGTGACGCGCGTAGCTCGAGCGGCAAACCGCAGGGGCTGCCCGCCGAGGGCAGGACATGACCGAGTGATCCACCGGGGCCCGTGCGGGCTCTCGACGGAAACGGAACCGGGGTGGGAGGTGGTGCTGACGATGCGGCAGGTGGGGTGGTGGGGGTGCGCCGTGGCGACAGAGAACCAGATTGGCGTGACCCGGTCAATAGTCGGGATAGGGCGCTCTCACCAGCGAGGACGAGTCGTCGGACCCCGGAAACGGGCGTTACGCAGCCACTTCGTCTACAGAGGTACGTCAGTCGCCCCGGGGAAGGCTTGACCTTTCACGGGTGATCCCTTGACCCGGTGCGCGGAGTCGGCAGGCGACGGCCGGGGGTCGCGCCACCGCGGGCCCTCCGTCAGAAGGTGATCTCCAGTGCGGCGATGGGGTGGCGGCGCCGGCGGCCGGTCACGGTGGCGAACACGTGGCCCACTCGGGCGAGCAGGTACTTGCGGCCCAGCAGGCGGCGGACCTTCGCCACGCCGTCGGCGTCCAGCAGCCGGCCGGCGCCCTCCGCTTCGGCGGCGTCCGGCGCGATCCGGCCGCGCACGTCGCAGACCACCACCTTGACGCGCGGGTCCCGCCGCAGCCGCTTGACCTTCCAGGAGCCGGCCTCGGTCCACACGTAGAGCCGCCCGTCGTCCACGACGTGCCACACCGGGGTGGCCACCGGCGTGCCGTCCTTGCGGTAGGTCGTCAGGCTGACGTAGCGGGCGCGCGTCAGCGCGTCGAGTACGCGCGGATCGAGTGCGGTCACAACAGGTCCAATCGGGTGGGAAGTTCCGCGCGGAGACGGGTGGCCGGGCGTCCCGGTGCCCGGTCGACCGGGACGGCGGGGGCCCTCCCGGCACGTAGTGGGTCCGGCGTGCGGCCGGACGGGCGCGGAAGCGCGACCGAAGCGGCCCGATGCCGTGCGGACCATGGTAGGCCGCCGCCCTCGGCCCCGCGGGGAGGGATTCCGGCGCGGCCGGGGCTCCGGCGGGTGTCGCGCCTGCCGTTCCCTCGCCGGCGGCGCTTAGCATGGCCGTCCGGCGTCGTCCTCGGGCGCCGCCGTCGGGCGGCGGACCTCCCTGTGCGGCGCCTGCTGTCGAGAGGGCGTGGTGGAGCAGGTGGCGGCCGTGGACACCCGACGGTTCTGGGAGCTGCTGCGGGCGCTCCCGGTCCCGGACGACGCGGAGTTTTCGTACGGGCCCGACCCGGCCGGGCGGCTTCGCGAGCACAATCTGCGGCGCTACCACGAACTGATCGCGGCCTCGATGGCCGCCGGGGGACCACCGCGGGTGATGCTGGTGGGCGAGGCGCCCGGCTACCGCGGACACACCGTGACGGGTGTGCCGTTCATGAGCATGCGGCAGCTGACGGCCAGGCCGGGACTCATCACCGGCGCTCCGCAGGGCGACGGCTTCCTGGTGCCCGAGCATCCTGCCGCGGACTGGGAGCAGTCCTCCGGGATCGTCTGGCGGGCGCTGGCCGCCTGGCGCGGGCCGCTCCCGCTGATGTGGGCGGTCTACCCCAACCACCCGCACGAGCCCGGCCGTCCGGCCACCAACCGCCCGCCCAGGGCGAGCGAGGTGGCCGCCGGCGCGCCGCTCGCGCTCGCGCTGGCCGAGGCGTTCGGCATCACGACGTTCCTCGCGGTGGGCCGCAAGGCGCAGGGCGCCCTGGCCCGGGCCGGCATCGAGGCGACCGCCGTCCGCCACCCGGCGCAGGGCGGCGCCCGGGAGTTCACCGACCAGCTCGCCGCGTTCAACGCGGCATCGCACGACGGACGTTGACCCCGGCGGCCCGGGCGCGGGCCGATGACGCCCTCCCGTCCGGCGTGCCCGGCGGATCGCCTGCGCCAACCCGTCCGCCCCCGCGCGGCCGGTAAGCCCGCACGAGGGCGTCGCGCGGTCAGGCGATGGCGTTGGAGGCGGGCCCGGTCACGGCGGCGCCGCTCACCTCGCGCGCGGCGAAGGGCGCGTTCGCGGTGCCGGTGCCGCGGTAGCCCCACGAGGAGCCGCCACCGTCGACGGCGAGGAGGTCGAACGTGCCGTCGGCGGGCCGGGTGCCGTGTCCGGGGCGGACCGTGGTCCGGATCGTGCCGGACGGCCGGCGGAGCCGGAGTGACGTCCGTCACGCCGGCAGGCGGCCGGGCCGCGGGGTCGCGGGAAGATCGGTGGAAGTTCGTGGGAATACGTCGTTCGATCCCGGGCATACGGTCGCTGTTACCGAGGTTCCCGACGACGCGGAGGATGACCGATGGCCGCCGAAATGTCCGTAATCGCCAGTGCAGGCACTGCTGTCGACGGACGTCAGCAGCAGGCACCGGCCGATCTGCCGTGGATCGAGGACGCCGGCAAGATCGCGCCGAAGGACGCGCGCGAGCTGTCGCGGCTCTTCTTCGACCGGCTGCAGGACCTCGAAGAGGGCACGCGGGAGTACAGCTACGCCCGCAACACCCTGATCGAGATGAACATGTCCCTGGTGCACTTCGCCGCCAGGCGGTTCCGCGGCCGCGGGCCGGAGGAGCAGGAGGACATCCTGCAGGTCGGCACCATCGGGCTGATCAAGGCGATCGACCGGTTCGAGCTGAGCCGCGAGGTGGAGTTCACCACCTTCGCCGTGCCGTACATCGTCGGCGAGATGAAGCGCTTCTTCCGCGACACCAGCTGGGCGGTGCACGTCCCGCGGCGGCTGCAGGAACTGCGCGTGGAGCTCGCCAAGGCGCGCGACCACCTCAGCGCCGTCAACGGCTCCGCGCCGACCGTCGCCGAACTGGCCGCGTACCTGGACCTGCCGGAGGAGGAGGTCATCGAGGGCATGGTCGCCTCGAACGGCTACACCGCCGGCTCGCTCGACCTGCCCACCGGTGACGCCGACGCCGACGAGGGCCGCAGCTACGCCGAGACCCTGGGCGACGACGACCCGGCCATGGAACTCGTCGAGGACTTCCAGGCGCTCGCCCCGATGCTCCACCAGCTCGACGAACGCGACCGGCTGCTGCTCCAGATGCGCTTCGGCCAGGAGATGACCCAGGCCCAGATCGGCGCCGAACTCGGCTACTCCCAGATGCACGTGTCGCGCCTGATCTCCCGCCTCCTGGACAGACTCCGCGCCGGGATGCTCACCGAGAGCTGAGCCGCGGCGCCACGACGCCGCGTCCCGCCCACGCGGGTGGTGCCCGGCAAGTGCCGTGACGGCAGAGGCGGGTTCTGCTTTTGCCCCGGTTGCCTGACGTGCGCTCCCCGGCGGGACTAACCTGGGCTGGGGTTCGGCCCCAGCGGTGCCCGGGGGGCCGGGACGTGACCGGTGGCTGGCGGGAGGCAATGGGTGGAGGGGCGCAGCCCGGCTCGTGTGCGCAACGAGCTGATGGCCGGAATCGTCGACGTCCTCCAGGAATCGGCGACGGTGCGTCACCCGGGAAGCCGGGACCTGTGGCTCACCATGCTGGAGCAGGAACTGCGCGTGCCCGTCGCGGCGATCGGCACCGACGCCCTGCGGCCCGCGCTGCTGCGCCTGCTGGACACCTGCAACGGCGTCCGTGACGGCCTGTCCTGCCTGGTGCGCAGCCTCGCGTACGTCGAGCAGCAGTCCACCGCGGTCAGCGCGCTGTGGCGGCTGGTCGACGAGTGGGAGGCGGTGGACTTCTTCGACAAGGCCGACCTGCACCCGCTGCGCCCGGCGCTGCGGGCCATGGGGGCGAGCGGCCTGACGGTGCTGGCCCGCCGGGCGAGCCGCTCGCGGACCCAGGAACTGCCCGCCTGGTGCGACAACGGGTGGCAGGTGTTCCTGAGGCTGTCCGGAGGGAACACGGCGGACGGCGAGTTACCGGCCGGCATGGCCTTCCTGGTGCTGGCCGCGGACCTCCTGGTGGAGCAGGGGCGCCAGGACGCCGCCGAGCTGGTGCGGCGCTGGAACCGTCACAAGGCCCAGGACTGGGGCCTGCAGAACGAGTTGGCCGCCTGGGAGCGCGCGGGGTTCACACCGAGTACGCCCTCGCTCGTACCGGCCTACCTGCTCATCCAGTTCGAGCCCGACGGCATCGACTCCGAGCACTACCACATGTCCCACTGGCGGCAGTCCGACGCCGAAGGATGGCATCCCGTACCGGGGGAGACCGTCGCCCTGCACCGCGACCAGCTGCCCGGCGAGGTCGAGCGGCTCATCGAGCAGGTGGAGGAGCAGTGGGCGGACCTGCGCCAGCCGGTGATCGTGGAGTTCATCCTCCCCTGGGAGCTCCTCAACGAGCCCGTGGAGTGGTGGACGAAGGAGTCGTCCTCAGGCTCGCCGACCCCCCTGGTCATGGACTACCCGGTGCTCATACGCAGCCTGGAGCGGCTGCGGAAGGCCGCCTGGCACCGGCCGTGGCACGGCAAGTGGCGCCAGTTGCGGGAGTTCCCGGCCGACAGCCACGCGTACTGGTGCCGCCCTTCCGGTGGCACGGCGTACTTCTTCCACCTGGAACGGGAGTTGAAGGAGGACCAGCAGGCGGTCTGCGTGGTCCTCAGCCAGCCGCCGGACGACGCGTCGGACGTCGGGCGGAAGGAGTTGCTGGCCGCGTTACGGGCCGGCGTGCCCGCGGTGCTCTGGTACCGGGGCGGGTCCGACGACGCCGAGCACCGGGAGGCGTTCGGCGAGATCGTCGAGGAGCGGGGCCTCGGCGGGTTGATGGAGCGCGCCGTCAAGTGGCGCAAGGACGCACTGGCGTTGGGGCCGGACGGCTGGGACGGGCACGTCGGGCGGCACATCGCCCTGCTGCTGGACGACCCCGAACGCAAGCCGGGACCGGCGAATTCCGGGCACGTTCCGGTGCCACCCCGCGAGCGTCCCCAGCCCGCACCGTGACAGCGCCCTCGAGGGGGCCGTGGACTGCACCTTCGGCAGGGCGCTTCGCCGAGACCCCGTCGGGGCGCGGGTCCGGCGCCGTCGGGCCGGTCTTGCGCTGGGGGCGCAATACTGTCACGCTCTTTTCGTCACTCTCACCCGTCCCAGCGGCCGGTGGGATTCTCCACGGCCGGCACCGCCAGGTGCCGCGGTGCTCATCGGGACGACCGCGGCGCGCCGGGGCGGTCGGCCGGTTTCGGTGGTGCATCGGGGTCACTGCCGTGTTCGGCTTGGCCTGCCGCCTTGCACCACCGGCATGGCACTGCCACCCTTTGAGCGTGGACGCCACGCGTGCCCGCATGCCGCGGGTCCCTTCAGCCTTCGCACCGCTCCGGGCGTGCCCTGTGGGCGTCCATGCGTGGTGATGACGGCCAGCGTGTCGCGCCGGTCGCCCAGGCGCCGAGCCAGGCGCTGCGGGCCCTCGGCCCGCTGAAGCCGCCCCGCGGCCGGGCGCGTGCCGAACTCGTCGTCGTGGTCGACGCCCACCCGACGATGCAGGTCTGGTCCGAGTGGGTCACCGAGGCCGTCGCCGAACTGGCCCGCCAGGACACGTGGTCGGGCGTCGAGACCGTCGACCTGCTCGGCACCGACGAGACCGGAACCGGCAGGGCCCGTCTCGCACGCCCCCTGCCCGAGCCGCGCGGCCGGCACCGCCTCGTCCTGGTCATGACCGACGGACTGGCGACCGGCTGGCTCGCCGACGCGGTCTCCCCGCTGCTGCGTGCCTGGGGCCGCTCCGGGCCCGTCGCCGTGCTCAACCCGCTGCCGCAGCGGTTATGGTTCCGCACCGGCCTGGACGTCGCCCGGGTGCGGTTACAGGCACCCCGCCCCTGGGCACCGAACAGCGACCTGCGCTGGGAACTGCGCGAGACCCCGCTGGACCCGCCGCGCCCGGAACCGGAGTCCGGTGAGGCAGCCGTCGTCGTCCCCGTGCTGGAGGCCACCGACCGGTGGCTGGCCGCGTGGGCCGACCTGGTCGGCCGGCCCTCGTCCGGCTGGTGCGAGCTGTCCGCGATGCGGGCCACCGAGTGGAAGCGCCGGCCGGACGCGGCACGCGCCGTCCCGTGGCTCGAGGACATCCTCGACCCCAGCAGCGCCGTACCGGCCGCCGAGCGGGTCTCGGACTTCCGTGCCGCCTCCTCGCCCACCTCGTTCGCGCTGGCCACCCGGCTCGCGGCGGCGCCCCTGACCGCGCCGGTGATGCGCTCGCTGACCGCCACCATGCCCGGCGCGGGACCCGAGCACCTGTCCGAGCTGCTGATGAGCGGACTGGTGCGGCGTGGGCCCGTGGACGACGACGGCGACGAGGTGGCGTTCACCTTCGCACCGGGAATCCGGGAGGAGTTGCTGGCCCTGGGCCGGCGCAGCGAGACCGTCCGGGTGCTCCACGACGTCCGCGTGCTGCTCGGCGACGACCCGCCCTCCGGATCCGATCGGCAGCCGGTGCTGCCCCCCGGCTCCGAACCGCTCGACACCCTGGTGATGCCGACCGTGTCGGGACGCAACATCGCCTTCCTCCGCATCGAGCTGGCCGCGCTGCGTGCTCTCAGCGGACGGTTCCGGCAACGCGCCGGAATGCTGGCGGGCGTCCTGAACTGGTACGACCAGCACCACACGGTCGACCTCACCAAACGCAACGGTCCGCTGTCCGGCGTCTCGCCGTTCCGCCCCGACAGGCACCCACCCGGACGCGGTGCGCCGGAGTCCGACGCGAACAACACGCCCAAAGGAGCAGCAATGGCCACCCTTCCGCAGCCGACGACAGAGGGGCAGCGCACGTCGCAGCAGCCGAGGGTCTGGGGCAACGTACCGCCGCGCAACCCCAACTTCACCGGCCGCGCGCACCTGCTGGCACTCCTCAGCGAACGCCTGCGGGAGGGCACCACGACCGTCCTGCCCGAGGCGATCCACGGCATGGGCGGCGTCGGCAAGACCCAGCTGGCGATCGAGTACGCGTACCTGCACCAGTCCGAGTACGACATCGTCTGGTGGATCCCCGCCGAGCGCCCCGGCCAGATCGGCCAGGCGCTGGTGGAACTCGCCCAGCGGCTGGGCCTGGAGACCAGCATGGAGGCGAACATCGCCGGCCCCGCGGTCCGCGAGGCGCTGCGCGAGGGACGGCCGTACTCCCGCTGGCTGCTGATCTTCGACAACGCGGACGATCCGGAGCGGGTCCGCCACTACTTCCCGACCGGCGGCAACGGCACCATCCTCGTCACCTCGCGCAACCGCCGCTGGGACCGGGTCGGCAGCTCCCTGGAAGTCGACGTGTTCATCCGCGAGGAGAGCAAGGAACTGCTGACCCGCTCGGGTCCGCCGCTCAGCGACGAGGAGGCCGACCGGCTCGCGGCGGCCCTCGGCGACCTGCCGCTCGCCCTGGAACAGGCCGCGGCCTGGCGCGCGGAGACCGGCATGCCGGCCTCGGAGTACCTGCGGCTGTTCGAGAGCAAGCGCACCGAGCTGCTGGAGGTGTCGCCGCCGCCGGACTACCAACTCCCCGTCGCCGCCGCCTGGAACGTCTCCCTCGACCACCTGGAGACCCGCAGCCCCGCCGCCCTGCGACTGCTCCAGCTGTGCTCGTACTTCGCCCCCGACCCGATCGCCCGGTCCATCTTCACCGGCCTCGGCAACAGCAGCATCGTCCCCGAACTCGACGCGGTGCTCAACGATCCCATGCGGCTGGCGCGCGCGATCCGGGAGATCAGCCGCTACTCCCTCGCCCGCATCGACCACCGGACCAACTCCATCGAGATGCACCGCCTGGTGCAGCTGGTCCTGAACAACCGCATGACCCCCGAGGAGCAGAGGCGCATGCGCCAGGGAGCCCACACCCTGCTGGCCGCCGCGGACCCCAAGTCGCCGGTGACCGCCACCAACTGGCCGCGGTACGCGGAACTCTACGGACACGTCATCGCCTCGAACGCCATCGAGTCCGACCAGCCGTGGGTCCGGCAGCTGGTGATGAACATCGCCGAGTACCTCTACTACTGGGGCGACCACGACGTCGCGCTGGACTTCTCCGAGCAGGCGTGGAAGACGTGGCGGAGCGTCTTCGGGGACGAGGACCAGCAGACGCGGCTGATGGGGCAGTGGCTCTGCTTCATGTACTGGGTGGTGGGGCGCTACCGCGACGCCGCCCACCTCATCGGCGAACTCCGCGAGATCTACGACCGCACCGCGCCGCCCGGGGGAGAGGACACCCGGGAGGACGCGCTCAAGGCACTCAACCTCGAGGCCGCCGTGCGGCGCGTGGAGGGCGACTTCGCCGCCGGCGCGCGGCTGGACGAGCTGGCCTACGAGCGGTCCCGCCGGGCGTTCGGCGAGGACGACCCCGACACCCTCAACAGCGCCCACAACCTGGGCGTGAGCCTGCGGCTGATCGGGGACTTCCGCCGGGCCCTGGCTTTGGACGAGCGGACCCTGGAAATGAAGACCCGGCTGTTCGGCCGGGACGACCAGCGAACGCTGATCACCGAGCGCAGCTTCGCGATCGACATCCAGGAGACCGGCGACTACGTGGGCGCCAGGACCCGGCAGCAGGTCGTCCTCGACGGGTTCCGCAACATGTTCGGGCCCGGCAACCCCACCACGATCCGCGCCATCCGGGAGCTGAGCGAGGCCTGCCGCAAGGAGGGCGACCACGCCGCGTCGCTCGAACTGGCCAACGAGGCCTATGCGTTGTTCACCCGGCGCTACGGCGACACCCATCCCCAGTCGCTGGCCACCGCACTGACCGTGTCCATCGCGCTGCGGCAGAGCGGCGAACTGGAGGCGGCCCGCGACCGCGGCGTCAAGGCGGCCCAGCGGTACCGGAGCATCTTCGACCCCCACCACCCGCACGTCCTGTCCGCGGACGTCGACCTGGCGGTGACGCTGCGCCTGCTGGGCCAGGCGGAGGAGGCCCGCCGGCTCGACGAGACGGCGCTGATGCTGCTCACCGAGCGCCTCGGCGCGTCCCACCCCATCCCGCTGGCCTGCGCGATCAACCTGGCGAGCGACCTGAGCGCGCTCGGCGACATCGACGGGGCACGTGAACTGGGCCGACGCACCCTGGAGTTGTGCCGTTCCGCCCTGGGCGAGGACCACCCGACCACGCTGGTGTGCGCGGCCAACCTGGCGCTCGACCTCACGCTGGCGGGGGCCGAGGCGGAGAGCGCCGCCCTGCGCGCGGACACCCTGGAGCGGATGGAACGGGTGCTGGACGCACCGCGGTTGAACTCGCCGAGCGCTGCTCCGCACCCGGCGACCGAGCAGATGAAGGCGGGCCTGCGGGCCAACTGCGACATCGACCCGATGCCGCTGTGACGGGACTCGCCGCGGTAGCGAGGCGCTGAGGGGCGGGGCTGACGCGCAGGCGCACGGATGAGGCGGCGGACGACGCCGGACGGCGGCCCGCCCGGCAGGACGTCCGGGCGGGCGGTGCGAGCTGGGGGCGTGCGGCCGCGGCCCGGCCTACGGCGTGCGGGCCAGCCAGGCCGCCAGCCGCACCGGATCCGCCGCACGTCCGTCACCCGCGAGCAGCGCGGACTGCACCGCCCGGGCCCGCTCGGGGTGCCGGCGGAGCAGGTCCGCCGCGGCCGGCTCGACGCCCGCGGCGGCCAGGGACCGGCCCAGCCCCGCCCACGCGCCGCCGTGCCCCGGCTCCAGCGCGAGGTGCGCGGCGAAGGCGGCCCGGGCGCCTGCCGGGTCCCCGGCGGCGAGCAGCAGGTCGCCCTCGGTCGCCCCGGTGACGGTGGCGGCCGTCTTGAGCGGTTCGTCGGCCGGCGCCGTCAGCAGATGGCGGGCGATGGTCGCCGCGGTGTCCAGCCACCGGGCGGCCTGATCCGGCACGAGGCGCGGCTCCGCGGCCAGCCCCGCGGGCGGGAGGTGGGCGCCTCGGGCCCAGCCGCGCGCCGCCTCGTCGACGGCGTGCTCCGGAGGCCGCAGATGATGGGCCTGCCAGCGGGCGCGGTGGTCCAGGGCGACCGCGCCGGCCAGTTCCCGCGGTCCGGCCGGCACGGGATCGTCGAGCCAGGGCGCGCACTGGGCGTGCAGGGACTCCACGAAGCTCCGGCCCAGCGGCGTGAGCCGCGGATCGCGCCGCACCTGGTGCAGCGCGGACCAGACCTGCGCGCGCCAGAGCGCGAACTCGAAGTGCGCCAGCGCCTCGTCGTCCCCGGCCGCCGTCCGGTGCCCGCGCCAGAACGCGGTGACTCCCAGGAACGCGTAGAGGCCCTGGAGCATGCCGCCCAGCGGCCGGGGGTCGTTGCGCCACGGCGCGTAGAACAGGTCCTCGCCGGCCCCGGTGCTGTCGCTGCCGTCGCCGCTGCCATCGTTGTCGCCCCCGGACGGAGCCTGGAGCGGCGCCAGGTGCAGCAGACCGCCGAGCTTGGTGTGCCGGAACTCGTGCACCAGGGTGACGGCCATCTGCACCGGGTCGTCGGGACTCGACGCCATCAGCCCGCCGAACGCGTCCTCCGCGCTGACGCTGTGCGGCCGAAACCTTTCCCTGGCCGGCAGGGGCGTGAGCGAGAAGAGGCCGCGCCGCATCGTCGCGGTGGCGCCGGGCATCTCGCGCAGGAGCAGGGCCCACGCCTCCTCCAGCGTCTCCCGCCAGTCCGAGGCCGTCCCGGCGGTCAGGCGCTGCGGCTCGACCGGCCCGGAGTAGGCGCGGTACGGATCGAGGTCGTCCAGCGCCAGGTCCAGTCGTCGCCCGGCCGGGCCGACGCCGATGCGGCGCAGGGCCGTCCAGCCCGGTCCGTCGTGTCCGGGCGCAGCGGGAACCAGCACGCTCCGCGCGCCGGTGCCGACGCGTAATCGTCCCGCCGCGGCGGTCACGAGAGCGGTTCCCCAGTGCCCGGGCGCCGGCACGGGTGGGGGCAGGGTCGCGCAGCCCATGGTCGGCAGCGCCACGCGTCCGCCGCGGGAGGGCACGGTGATCGTGAACTCCAGACCGGCCCGGAAGCCGGCCACGGCGGCGACGGCCGAGAGGTGGCCGGTCATCGTCCACAGCGGCGCCTCGATCGTGGCCGTGCCGCGCAGGCGGCGCAGCAGCAACGACAGCCACATGCCCGTCTGCGGGTACATCAGCAGTTCCCCGACGGTCTCGGGCGCGTTCCGCTGTGCGCGGTTCAGCAGGCTCCAGGCGGTGTCGAAGCCGTCCGCGGGAAGCTCGCCGGACAGCGCCGGGTCCGCCGGACGCATCGCGTCCAGGGCGCGCAGCATGAGCAGCCGGCGGCTGTACTCCGCGGCCAGCAGCCGGCCGACCGTGGCCTCGTCCTCCTCGCCGCGGACCAGGGCGGACAGGTCCCGTGCGGACAGCCCGTGCCGCGGCAGCCCGCCCGGTGTCCGGGCGGCGCCCAGTTCACCCGGCATGCGCCCTCCGCTGCGGCTCGGTGCGGATCGGCTCAGTCCGAACGTGACTGGTTGTACCCCGCCGCGATCGCCTGTGGATCGTCGATCCTCCGCAGCAGCGCCGCCAGCGGTGCCGCGAGGGCGTCTTCGTCCAAGGCGCGCAGCGCTTCAAGCGATACCCCCGTGAGATCGACGAGTTCGGACTCGACGGCGGGCATCGACTGTTCCATGGCTCGCTCTGCCCCTTCCCCCGTTGCGAACGTGCGTCGGTCCACCCCTTGTCATCATGACCCAGCGGACGGCGTGCCGAAACGTTGCGTGCCGCAGGAGCGCGATATCCGGTCAGCCGTACCGCCTCCCCAACTCCGCCGCCTCGCGGTCCATCCGGGACACAGCGGTGGATTCTCCCTCCATCATCCTTACCGCGTCGAGGAGTTGGTCCAGGGCGCCCGGATAGCGCAGGCACGTCCGCACGATCCCGTAGACGTCCGCCCGAAGGGCCGGAACACGGGGGCTGTTGGCCGCGATCTCGGGACGGATGCTGTCCAGGACCAGGCTCAGGGAAGCGGCGTCACGCAGGGTCGGCACGTCGGTCAACGCGTCGACCAGCAGGTGCAGTTCGCTGAGCGGCAGGTCGTCCTTGAGGGCGACGAGGCTCGGCGGGGTCTGGGCGGCCCTGCTCGGCGCGGCGGGCGGGAGCAGCGCCGCGGGGCCGGGCAGTCCCGCATGCCGGCTCATCAACTCGCCCTGGTCCGGTGTCAGAAGCCGGTGCCAGCAGTCCGCGCGGGTGGCGGCCAGCCGTCCGAGACCGTCGCCGGTGTGGTGGGCGCTGACCACGCCGATGAGGGCGGGGCCGTGCCAGACGGCCGCGCCCGACATGCCCTCCCAGGGGGAGCGCCGCGGGTCCGGGTCCGCGGCCGGCGGGGTGACGGCGAGTTCGAGCGTGCCCTCTCGGCGGTTGGACAGGACCGAGACGGTCCCCGTCGCATGGCAGGAGTCCCGGTACTGCGAGGGTGAGGCGTCGTCGGCCGCGGTCCCGCGGTCGCGCCGCAGCTTGAAGCGGGGAAAGCCCATGGCGCTGCACCGCAGCACCACGTCGGCCGCCGGCACCTGGCCGTACACCGGGGGCCGCGGCGGCGGCCCCGGCGGCACCTCGCCGGTGATCTCCAGCAGCGCCACGTCCGCCTCGGCGGCGGCGAGCAGCACCCGCGCCGCGGCCGTCCACTCCTCCGGCCGGTCGGCGTCGAAGCGCACGCGTACGGCTACGGGTGCCTCGTCGGTCACGACGTGCGCGGCGGTGAGCACCCATCGCTCACCGACCCGGTAGCCGGAGCCGCGCCGGCCGGCCCGCCCGTCCGGCGTCGCCACCAGGACCTCCGCGACGCGTGCCGGATCGAGGCCGCCGGACGAGGCGGCGGGGCGACCCGGCGCCGGGTCAGCGCTCACCGTCTTCCGTGTCGCCGCTCACCCAGGGCCGGCCACCGCTGCTCCCGATCCGCGGGTCCAGTGTCAGCTTGATCCGGTGGGTCGCGCTGGTGCCGGCCTTGGCCTCACCGCCGGCGTCCAGCACCCAGAAGCGCACCTTCGCTCCGGCCGTCGTGGCGCGCTCCACCACGACCGCGGCCTCCAGCTCCACCGGGCCCAGCTCGAACCGCAGCTCCTCACCCGCCCCCGCGGACACCGCCGTGGTCAGCTCTCTGCGCAACTGCTCGATCAGGTCGGCCAGTTCAATCACCCCTACCCCTTACCCCCGCCCCGGTCCCGGCACTCTCCCCCTCGCGGACATCGCCGGCGACGCGGACCGGCCGCCGCCGGAGCGGCTCCACGCATGGCTGGCCCGAACTCTTCGCCGCGAAGCGCGCCGAGGGCCTGGACGACCCCGAACTGTCCGCGACCTACGCCGTGCTGGTGACCTGGGGTCTGCCGTGCGGCCCGCGAGCGCCCGGAGGCGGGCTCCGGCCCGTGGGGTGCCGGGCGTGCGGCGGCCCCCGGGACACCCTGTGTGGGTGTCCCGGGGGCCGCCTGCGCAATGCCGAGTACCGTCCGCGTGAGAAGGGGATGCCGTGTGGGTCAGCGGCGGTACTCGCGGTGGGCGGGCTGCCAGACGCGCGTCCAGTAGCCGGTGTGCTCGTGGTGGTTGCGGTCCTGGTAGACCGGGTGCCACACCCGCTCCCAGTGGCCCGCGACCACCTTGCAGTGCTGCTGCTTCGGTCCGTGGTGGTCGTGCAGCGGAGCCGCCGAGGCGGTGCCGACCGTGCCGGCGATCGCACCCGCGGCCAGGGCCACCGCCACCGCTCCGCGGGCCGCGGCCCTCTTCAGTCCCTTGTTCATCTCAGGCCTTTCCGTACGCACTGGGGCCGATGCCCCGCCTTCCCGGACCGGTGCGGTCCGGACAGGAAGATCGTGCGTCGCAGACGTGGCCAAAAACCGCAAAGACTCTGCTTCAAAGAGAAAACGCATCGCATTCTCATTGATCATAAATAGTCATCATATTCCGCCAATGGTATGACGCATGTCCTGGCGGTGCCCTGGTCAGGGGGTGGTCTGCCGGAGGGCGACCGGAAGGGCGGAGGTCTTTCCGGCGGAGGTGCTTCCGGGCGCGGCGCTTCCGCGGAAGAGTGCCGTGAGTTCCGCGGGCGGAGCCGAACCACCGGGCAGCGAGGCGTCGGTGAACCACTCGTAGCCGAGGATGAGGCCGAACACGGGGGCGGGCAGGCGGAGCAACAACCGCAGGAGCGGGGCGAGTCGGCCGCCGCCCCGGACCTGCGAACGGTGGGCGGCCAGAGCGGCCTGCTTCTGGCGGGCGTAGCGGCGAACGTTCACCCGGTACGCGATCGCCGACCGCGGGCTGTACGCGTCCTCGACGATGGCGTCGTGCCGGATCGGCAGCCTCAGGCGGTCGACCACACGCAGTCCCCGCACGAGCAGGTCCCGCGGCACCGTCGCCTCCAGGACGGTCCGCACCCCGGCCGACTCCGCCGCCGCGCGGCCCACTTCGTGCACGCGGACGTGGTCGCGGTGGCCGTAGCCGCCGTTGGCGTCATAGCCGAGCAGAACGTCGGCCCGCTCCTCGCGCAGGACGTCGGCGAGCCGGCCGGCCGCCTCCGCCGGATCGGCCCGGACGAACCGAGGGCGGTCGGCAGGGTCCGGAAGCAGCGTGCCGCCGTTGCCGCTGTCGGCGTAGCCCAGGTGCACCACCCGGGCGGCGCCCAGCGCCGCCGCGCTCGCCCGCAACTCCGCGATGCGCACGGAGCCGCCCGCCGGGACCTCGTCCAGCACCCCGTCGGTGGCGACCACGAGGACCACGCGGTGCCCCTCGGCCGCGGCGCGCGCCAGCGTGCCGCCGGTCATCAGCACCTCGTCGTCCGGGTGGGCGTGGAACGCCACTACAGTCGCCATAGGCGCCTATCCTGCACCACGGCCGGCGGCCCGACCGCCCTCGCGGGGACGGGAGTTGACGCCCGGGCCCGCGCGGATCCCCGGACGGCCCGGGGAGGAGGACCCCTCCGTGTGGCGGTGCCGTCCGGTCAGTGGGTGTACCACCCGCCGGTCCGGCCGACCCAGCCGGCCAGACCGCCCACCGCGCGCCGTCGCGACTGGATCGAGGTCTCCCACGTCAGCAGCGGCTCGGGAGACTGCCAGGCCTGCGCCGCCAGCGCGTTGATCCGCTCCTCGATCCCGCGCAGGTGCCGCCCTATCCGCTGGATGGCCTGGTTGCTCCCGCGCACCCAGAGCACGGCGAGCAGGAGCGTGAGCGCCGACACGTACGGGCTCGGCGACGTGTAGGTCAGGTGGTCGGACGCCGCGAGCAGGGCGGAGATGATGCCCGCGAAACCGATCAACTGCATGCGCGCCGAGATCCGTTGGGTGATCTCCTCGCGTAACGTCCGGTACTCCTCCAGCAGAGCGGCGATCTCCTCGTCGACCCGCCGGCCCCCCGCCCCCGCCGCCGGAGCCGGCGGGGGATTCGTCGTGCCCTGCGCCTGCATGGATCCCCCCGGGAAGCTCGTCACGGACCGCCCCGCCTATGTACCCGTGACGGCACGCCGGTACGCCCCGCCGAACCGTCCGCGGCGCGGTCGTCCGGGCCGGGGTCGCGTGTCCCGGTCGTGTGTCCCGGTCGCGGGTCCTGGTCCCGCGCCGTGGGCCCGGGAGACGGCTCGAGTCGCAGGGCGTGCCGTGGGCTCGCATGATGGAAACGGGGTGCAGCCCAGACCGCAGGAGGCTCCCGTGCACGAGAAGCTGCTTCACCGGACCGGTGCCCGGCTCACCCACCTGCACCACAGCGCACCCCCGGACGGGAAGCGCGCCGATCCCGAGGGCTACCGGCTGGACCAGGACATGGTCGGCAGGTTCGGCGCCGGCACCCTCGACCGTCAGGAAGAGGCCGGGCTCGCCCAGGAAGTGGCCGAGATGCTGCCGCACAGCTGGGACCTGCCGTACAAGCCCGAGGAAGCGCTGCACCAGGTCATCGACCACCTCGGCGGCCAGGATGAGCTGATGCGGTGGATGGACGGCTATCCGGGGCTGCCGCGGCTGACCGCGCGGATCTACGTCCTGCTCGGCCTGCTGGACCAGTGCAGCGAGACCCCGAAGGTGGTCGCGGCACTGCGGACCTCGCGGACCCACGAGCCCTATCCCGCCGGACTGCACGACTACCTGGTCCCGCAGACCAACGCGGACACGCTGCCCGGCCTCGGGCACCACGTGGAGGAACTCCTCTCCGACAAGGAGGAGGAGAAAGCCACGGCACTGGCCACCGCCACCGCGAACTGGGTGCGCGAATCCCTCCAGTACGCGGAGGTACCCAAGCCGCAGGCCGACGAGCTCGCCGACCTCATGGCGCACGCTGAGGCGGACATCGACGAGGCGGCCGCACCGCACGGCTGACGCGGCCGCACCGGAGCCCGCGGCCGAACGGCACCGAGCACGGCTCCGCGCTCAGCGCGATCCCTACCGCGTCGCATGTCCGTTGTGCCGTCCGGCGTGCAACCTCCGCTGCCTGAAACGCCGTTCGGCCGCCAGGCGGTCGCCGCCACCCGTCATCGTCGCCGCCGGTCCCCGTCAGCCATGGCGGCCGATCTCCGCCGCCGTCAGGTCCGCGAGGCGCACGGCGGTGTCGAAGTGCGGGGTGAGACGCGTCTTGGCCAGGGCGAACGAAGTGCCCGTGGCGGTGTCGGCCCAGACGTAGCTGCCGCCGCCACCGACCCAGCCGAACGTGGTGGGCGTCTCCTCCGGCCGTGTCCCGAGGCGGCCCAGCGGATAACCCAGGGCGAGGCGTGCCGGGTTGCCGAAGACCTGGTCGGTGCCCTCGAAGGCGACGCTCGTCACCTCGTCGAGCCGGCGCGCGTCGAGGAGCCGGCCGTCGAGGACCGCGGCGTTCACGGCGGTCATCGCCCGCGCGGTGAAGGTGCCGACCGACGGGATGTCCGCCCGCAGGATCGCGTGGCTGTTGCCCATGGCCGCGGTCGGCCGCATCTCCCACGCCGCGAGAACCGCGTCGGCGGACGGCGGGGAGACGGGCCCCGACGCGCTGTCCTCGAGCCGCGCCAGCCTGGCCAGGCCGGTTCGGGGCACGCCGAAGTACACGCCGTCCTGGATGCCGAGCGGGACGGCGATCCAGTCGCGCAGCAGCTGCCGCATCGGTGCCCCCGTCGCCCGCCGTGCGATCTCGCCGACGAGGAACCCGAACGTGAACGCGTGGTATCCCGTCGCGGTCCCCGGCGGCCAGAGCGGCCGGGCGCCGGCGATCGCGGCGCACACCCGCGGCCAGTCGGCCAGGTCGGCGGGACCGATGTCGCGAGGCATCGCCGGCACGCCGACCGTGTGGGTCAGCACGTGCCGGAGCGTCGCCGTCGCCTTGCCGTGGGCACCGAACTCCGGCCACACGTCGGCCACCGGGGTGTCGTACCCGAGAGCGCCGTTGCCCACCAGCAGGTGAGCGATCAGCGACGTCATGACCTTGCCCGTGGAGAAGCCGAAGAACGGGGTCTCCGGGGTCACCGCGCGCCCGGTCCGGCCGTCGGCGACCCCCGCGACCGCGTCAGCGACGAGCGCACCGCGGTGGCGGACCGCAACCTGCAGGCCCGATTCGGCCCCGGTGCCCACGAGTTCGTCGACGACGCCCTGCACCTTCCGCTGCAGCGAGGGCATCGTCGTCACCCGCCCGTCCGGCATGTCACGTCCCTCCGCTCGACGGTGCCTGCCGCCTTGACCGTGACCCGATCCCGCCGGGACATCCATCGGTTCGCACGGTCCGGATGAGCGGCCAGGTCGGAGCGGCGGGGCGGGATCACCGGCCGCCCGGGTCGTCGCCCTCTTCGTCCTGGGCCTCGGACTTCATCTCCATCCAGACGGTCTTGCCGCGGCCGTGGGGCGAACTGCCCCACGCGGTGGCGATGCTGTCCACGATGACCAGCCCGCGTCCGTGCTCGGCCTGGGCCTGCTCCTCCTCCTCGGAGACCGACAGGGCCGACGGCAGCGGCGGGTGGGCGTCGGAGTCGCGCACTTCCAGACGCACGTGGTCGTCGTACTCGCGCAGCCGGAGGCCGACGTCGCTGTCCGCGTGGATCAGGGCGTTGGTGACGGCCTCGGAGGCGATCATCTCGAGGGCCTCGGAGATCTCCGGGCTGTCCCACCGCTCCAGGCACTTCCGGACGAACCGGCGCGCGTCCGCGACCCCGCGCAGGTCGTGCCGCGGGATCTCCATCTGCTCGATCCGCCGGCTGGCGCCGGCGACGCCGCCCTCGTAGTGCGCCAGCAGGAGGGCCAGGTCGTCGTGGCCGTCGACGGCCGTGTCCACGAGACGGTCCGCCAGCTCCTCCAGGTCCGCGTCGGTCGTCGTCAGGAGTTCCAGCGCCGCCGCGGGGAGGTCACCGGTGGCGGCCAGGTGCATGCCGTCGGTGTAGAGCATCAGCGTGGCGCCCGGCCGCAGCACCGTGGACGTGTTCGTCCCGGACGCGGGCGTGACGCCCAGTGGCACGCCCGGCACGACGTCGAGGAACTCCAGCCGGCCGTCGGGATCGCGCAGCAGCGGCGCGGGATGCCCGGCGAGGGCCGTCTCCAGGACGCCGTCCTCGATGTTGAGGAAGGCGATGCAGCAGGAGGCGATGAGGTCGGTGTCCAGGTCGGAGAGCAGCCGACCCGCCCGTTCGAGCACCGCCGCGGGATCGTGCCCCTCCTTGGCGTAGGCCATCACCGCGCTGCGCAGCTGCCCCATGACGATCGCGCTGTCGATGTTGTGCCCCTCGACGTCGCCGACGATCAGGCCGATGCGCCCGTCGGGCACCTGCAGCACGTCGTACCAGTCGCCGCCCAGCCCCGCCTGCCTGCGGGCCGGGACGTACCGGGCGGTGGTGACGACGCCCGGGAGCGCGGTCAGCTCGCGGGGCAGCAGCATCCGCTGCAGGGTCTCCGCCAGGACGTGCTCGTAGGCGCCGAGCCGGGCACGCTCCAGCGTCGCCGCGACGAGGTCGGCGAGCATCATCAGGACGGCCTGCTCCTGGGCGTCCAGTTCCCGCTCCCCGGCGAAGGACAGGCAGCAGACGCCCACGGCGCGGTCGGCCACGCACAGCGGGAGGAACGCCCAGCCGTCGCCCAGCGGGTCGCCGTCGAACGTGCCCGGGTACCGGCGGTGGAGCGCGGCGCGGTTCGCGAAGAACTTCGGGAAGAGGGTCAGGGCGGCATCGGCCCACGGAGTCCCCGCGGTCACGCCGGAGCCGTGCATCTCGCGGACGACGGAGGAGTGCGTCCCCTCGCTGCCGACGACCCACAGGCGCCCGTCGGTGATGTGCCCGATGATCACGCCTCGCGCCCGGAACGGTCGCATGACCCGTTCGACGACCGCGGGGGTGATCTCCGCCAGACCCGTCACCTTGGTCAGCCGGGCGCTGAGCTTGTGGACCAGGTACATCAGCGACAGGCTGCGCGCCGCGCCGGACGGGCCTCCGTACCGCGCGGCTCCTTCCAGCGCGCCGCCCCCGTCGTGCCCGGCCCCGTCGTCCACGGCCCCGTACCACCGGGCCACGCCGGTCGCGCCTGCCTCGTCGGTACCGCCGGGCGACGGCACCAGCAGCACGCTCGGGCCGGGCGCCACCGCCACCCCGCCGGCCGCCAGGGCGTCCAGCCGTCGGGTGAGCCGGTCGCCGATCGCGAGCAGGTGCGCCTGCTGGGACGGGCTCAGCGTCCAGTCGTCGCCGGGCACGGGCAGCCCCATCACGGTCAGTGCCCCGTAACGGCGGCCGTCGCGCGCCAACGGCACCGAGGCCGCGGAGTAGGGCAGCGGGATCACGCGGGGCGAGGCCGGGTCCCCGGGCTCGGGAGCCGGCTCTCCGACCACCGTGAACTCGCCCGTGCGCCACGCGGTGGCGGAGGCGTACGGGCCGTCGGTCGACATGGCGTCGGGGACGCCGAAGACGAACGGGACGGCCCCCTCGATCACCACGGCCCGCAGCTGCGACCCGTCCGGTTCGGCGAGGTAGACGATGCCGGCGACCGCCCCCGTCGCGGCGACGCACTCCGTGAGCGGTGGCAGGAGCACCTCGGACAGGCGGGCTTCCGCGGCCGGGTCGCTTTGCGGGTCCCCCTGGTCGTTCGGAAGGATTCTCATGGGCCGGGTGCCTTCCGCCTCGCGGACACGGTCCCCGGCCGCCGCCTCGTGGCGCCGCGGTCCGGTGGTTGCCCAGGTACGTACCGCCACCCCGCTGCCGGGGCGGCGCCCAGTCCTCCGAGCGTACCTCCGCAGCCTTCCGGCCGCCGTGCGGAGGACCGGAACGGCGGTGCCGGTGCCGTGCGGAGGACCCGGTGGGCGGGCAGCCCCTCCGGGGTTCGCGGACGCGGCGGCCCGCGGCTCGGCCGCGCCGGCGGCACGGTCCGGCGACGCGCCGATATCGGGGGCGAGGGGGTTAACGTCGCCGTATGGACCTCCGTCGGCTGAGCGACCTGCCGGAGGGCACGGCCCGCCCGGCGCTGGCCACCGCACTCGCCCTGGTCGTCGTCATCACCGTCGCCGACGTCATCTCGCCGAAGGTGATCTACCTCAGCCCCATGCTCGTGGTCGCGCCGGCGCTGACCGCGTCCTTCGCGGGCCCCTGGTGGACCGCGGGGATCTCCGTGGTGGCGCTCGGCGCCCAGGTGTTCGTGGCGTCACTGACCGGCGGCGTGGTCAACCAGACCCGGGCGTGGCAACTGGTCGCGCTGTTCGTGGTCTCGGTCCTGCTGGTCTTCTTCAGCTACGTCCGCGTACAGCGCGGCCGGCAGCTCAGCCGGGCCAGAGTTGTGGCCGAGACCGCGCAGCGGGTGCTGCTGCGCCCGCCGCCCGACCGCGTCGGCCCGCTGCGGATCGCCTGGCTGTACCTGACCGCCGAGGACGACACCCAGTTCGGCGGCGACCTGTTCGCCGTCACCCGGCGCCGCCCGGCCGCCAGCCGTGTGATCATCGGCGACGTCCGCGGGCACGGACTGCCCGCGATCGCCGAGGCGTCGGCGATCCTCGGCGCGTTCCGCGAGGCCTCACGGCGGTGCGTCACCCTCGACGAGCTGGCCGCGGTCCTGGAGCAGAGCGTCGGCTGGGACCTGGAGGAGATGACGGACAGCCCCCGCCGGCGCGGCGAGAACTTCGCCACCGCGCTGCTGCTGGAGATGCCCGACCGCGGCGAGCACGCCGTGATGGCCAGTTGCGGGCACCCGCCGCCGCTGCTGATCCGGGCCGACGGCCGGGTGTTCACCACCCGGTTCGCCGATCCGTCGCCGCCGCTGGGCCTGGGATTCCTCGCGCCGGGCGGCGCGTGCGTCGAGGCCATCGCCTACGCGGCGGGGGACACGCTGCTGCTCTACACGGACGGGGTGATCGAGGCGCGCTCACCGGAGGGGACGTTCTACCCGCTGGCCGAGCGCGTCGCGGCGTTCCCGCTCCCGCTGTCCCCGCAGGCCCTGCTGCAGCGCCTGCGCCAGGACCTGCTCGCCCACGCCGGCGGGCGCCTGACCGACGACGCCGCCCTGCTGGCCCTCACCCGTGTCCCCGAGGACAGCGAGGCGGCCGCGGTACCGTGGGACTGAGGTCCCCTCCCGGAGGGTTCGAGACCATGGAACCGGAACGCGTCGACAGCATGGTGGCGGCACTGCGAGCGCGCGGTGTGATGGCCCATCGCGCCGACGAAGGCGTGTACGCGTTCGGGATCCGCGTGGTCATCCCCGACGGCAGCGAGGCGCTGTGGACGATGGGCGGTGCCGGCGGGCTCGACGCGGAGGTGCTGCGCGACAACACCCTCATCGGTTTCGTCCCGCACGTCCCCGGCTCGGAGGACTTCACCGACGCCCAGACGGTCGAGACGATCGCCACGACGCCGTACTCCGAGGAGGGCATGCTTCCCGCCAGCCGTGTCACCGCGCACCCCACGCCGGCCCCGGCTCCGGCCGCCTCCGTCCCGCCTCCGCTGCAGCACCCCGGCGCCCCGCTGCACGGCCTGCTCCACCTCCACCTGCACGGGCACCACCACCGCTGACCGGTCGCAGCGAGGGGCGTCAGCCCGGGCCGCCCGGTTCGTGGCACGGCGTGGTCGCGGCCTCGTAGGGGAGGGCGGCGATCGTCTCCGCGAAGTACCGGTCCAGGGTGCGGCGTCGGTGGGCGTCGTTCGGGCCGGGCGGGCGTGCGCCCAGGTCCGCGAGGCGTTCCCGGTGCGCCGCCCCGATCGTCTCCGCGGTCGCCCGCCAGTCGGCGTCGTCCACGACCCGGACGAGTGCGACGCACGGGGGCTGGAGGCCCTCGGCCAGGGCGGCGGCGGCACGGTCGTGGCCGTCGAGGACGATCCATCCGTCGAGGAAGGAGACCCACCACACCAGCACGGGCGCGAGCGTGCCCTCCCGCGCGTGCTTGCGGAACGCCTTCACGCGTGGAGCGTCCGGCACCGGCAGCGGGCGCAACGGGAGGACACCGTGCCAGCCGCCCCCGCACAGCAGGTCCAGCGTGGCGTCCGGCCAGGTGCGGACGAGGTCGGTGGACCAGATGCCCGGCGCGAACGTGGTGACCGGGCCGAGCCGCCAGCGCCCGCGGTGCAGCGGACCGAGTGTCGTCTCCTCCAGTTGCCGCGCGTACCGGTGGGGCCAGTCCGGGCGCGTGCGCATCGCCGCCGCGGAGACGGGCGGCAGGGGCGAGCGGTATCCGGACTCGCGGTGCAGGTGGAGCTCACGGCAGCAGCCGTCACCCTCGGATCGGCCCTGGACCAGGAGCCGTTCGCCCTGCCGCAGCACCCACCGGTGAGGCGCGGCACGCTCGAAGCGCAGCGCGGCCGGGGACGGCGTTCCGTCCGGTACGGCCAGGACGAGGCCGCCGCCCGGCAGAGGTTCCCGCGTCGCCCGGATCATGGCACCAGTGTCGGCACACGGGTCCCGCCCGGGCAACGGGGTTGCGCCGGGCGGGTGTTCAGCGCGACGCCGCGGAAAGGACCACGTCGACGAGCCGGTCCGCCGCGTCCGGCCGCCCGTGCGCCCGCGCGCGCTCGGCCATCGCGGCCCGCAGTCGCGGATCCGTCAGCAGCGGGCCCGCCGCCCGCACCAGGGACTCGGGCGTCACCTCGCCGACCAGGGCGACGGCCGCGCCGGCCTCCTCGAGATGGCGCGCGTTGTGCGCCTGCTCGTTGCCCGCGGACGTGGCCAGCGGGACGAACACGGCGGGCTTGCCCAGCGCCGTCAGCTCGGCGAGCGTCCCGGCGCCGCTGCGGGAGATCACCACGTCGGCCAGCGCCAGGACGTCGGGCAGTTCGGTGCTGACGAACCCCGTCAGGTGGTAACGGGCCGCGAGGTCCGGCCGCAGGGCCGCCGCGGCGTGCCGCAGGCCGTCGACGTTCGCCGGGCCCGCCTGGTGGATGACGTTCGCCCGCTCCAGCAGCCACGGCAGGGCGCCGCGCACCAGTTCGTTGATCTGCTGCGAGCCCTGCGCCCCGCCGGTCACGTAGACGGTCGGCAGCCGCAGGTCGAAGCCGTGCAGTCCCAGCCCGTGGACCGCCTTGTCGGGGTGGCCGGACAGCACCTCGGGCCGCACCGGATTGCCCGTCACCACCGCGACGTGCCGCACCGCTTCGGGCAGCAGGAGCAGCGAGGACTCCGATGACACGGCGATGCGCGTCGCCGAGCCCGCCAGCTTCCGGTTCGCCAGCCCCAGCCGCACGGTCTGCTCGTGCAGCACCAGCGGCACCTTGCACATGCGCGCCGCCATTCCGGCCGGCACGGCCACGTACCCGCCGGTGGCCAGCACCACGTCGGGCCGGAAGTCGGCGACCACCTTGCGGGCCTGCAGGACGCCGAGCGGGACCCGCGCCATGTCCCGGACGTTGGCCGGCGACACCATCTCGATCGGGTTGCTGGAGCGGCGGATCTTGCCCGTCGCCACGGTCGAGAACGCGATGCCCTCCGCCGGGGCGACCCGCGCCTCCAGCCCCTCCGGCGTGCCGATCCACAGCACGTCCAGCGATCCGCCGTCCGCCGCGAGGCGGTTCTGCAGCGTCCTGACCGCGGTCAGCGCAGGGTAGGTGTGGCCGCCCGTCCCTCCCCCCGTGACGATCAGACGGAAGGGGCGCGAGGCAGCTGCGTAGGCATTCACCCGGCGCACCCTAGTGGATTCCGCTTCCCGCCGTCGGCGGGGCCGCCGCCGAGGACGACGACGTCACCTGGCCGTCCGGGTCCGTACGCACCCGACTCATCCGACTCACCCGTCAGGGTTCATTGTCACCAAGTTTGCGGAAAGTATGACCTTGTCCACCGATGTGAGGGGATGGGCGGTGGATGATCCGGATATCTCCTGCAGCTGCCCGCGGGGCAGCGCTGTGCCACGATGCCCGGTGCCCCGGACGCCGGCCGTTACGGATGGGGGGACACCCATGCGCCCGATCACCCGGAGGAGCCTGCTGGGCCTGACCGCGGGAGCCACCCTCGGGGCCGCGGCGGGATGCGGGCTGGTCGGCGACGGGACCAAGGACGTCCCCATCGGTGACGGCTCGATGTCCGACACCGGCCCGCAACCGCACCAGACGGCGGCCGAGCGGCTGGAACCGGGCCGGAAGCCGCCGCAGTTCGTCATCTTCTCCTGGGACGGCGCCGGGGAACTCGACAACGGGCTGTTCACGCGCTTCCGGACGCTGGCCAAGGAGCACGACGCCAAGATGTCGTTCTTCCTGTCGGGCCTGTACTGCCTGCCCGAGGCCAAGAAGGACCAGTACCGGCCCCCGAACAACCCCGTGGGCGCCTCCGACATCGGGTACTTCAAGGACGAGCACATCAGGACGACGCTGGAACAGGTCCGGCTGGCGTGGCTGGAGGGCCACGAGATCGGCACGCACTTCAACGGTCACTTCTGCTCCGGCTACGGCAGCGTCGCGAACTGGACGCCGGAGCAGTGGGAGAGCGAGATCGAGCAGGCCATCGGTTTCGTCAGCACCTGGAAGACCGCCACCGGCTTCACCGACGTCGCCTCGCTGCCGTTCGACTACCGCAAGGAGCTCACCGGCGGTCGCACCCCCTGCCTGCTCGGGCAGGAGCAGTGGCTGCCCACCGCCGCCAAACTCGGTCTGCGCTACGACGCCAGCGGGCCGGGCGGCTCGCAGATCTGGCCGTCGAAGAAGCAGGGACTGTGGGATCTGCCGTTGCAGCTGATCCCCTTCCCGGGGCACCGCTTCGAGGTGCTGTCGATGGACTACAACATGCTCGCCAACCAGTCGCACGCGGCGACGACGTCCGATCCGGGCAACTACCCCGGTTGGCGCGAGCAGGCGACCGCGTCGTACATCGCCGGATTCCAGCGGGCCTACGACACCAACCGGGCGCCCTTCTACATCGGCAACCACTTCGAGCAGTGGAACGGCGGGATCTACATGGACGCCGTCCAGGGCGTCCTGGAGTACATCTCGTCGCAGAACGCCGACGACGTCCGCATGGTCTCGTTCAAGCAGTACGTCGACTGGCTCGACGCCCAGGACCCGGCGCTGCTCGCACGGCTGCGCACCCTCGAGGTCGGCCGGCAACCCACCGAGGGCTGGGCCGAGTTCACCAAGTCCGTGTGACACGCGCCCGCCGTCAGGGCGAGACACCCGGACCCACGGCAGCGGCCCGGGTGCCTCCGCCGCCGCTCCCGTGCACCACCGCGGAAGCACCCCGCCCGGGCCCGGGACACTCGATGGCCCGAGCGGACCTACCGTGGGCCGGGGACTCCGTGGGAGGCTGCCGACGAGGCGGTGGGGCGCGGCCTCGGCACTCGCGGGCCTCGCGGAACACCTCGGTGCGGCACCCGGCGGACCTGGAAGGGACGGCACCCCATGAACGGTTCGGACGCGCGCGAGGCGGCCGCGGGGGACGCCGGGCGTTCCCCGGCACGGAGAGCACTGGAGCTGCCCGGGGTCCTCGGCAACCAGGAGGGGGCAACGGCGCCCCGGCGTCCGGCGCCCGGGACGCGCGCCGCGCGCGGCGGCTCCGCACCCGGCTCGGTCCGGCACTCCGTGCGGACGCTCGTCGGCGTCGCCGCCACCGCGGTCGTGCTGCTCGGCATCGCCGACGGCGTGGCCGCCGCCGCCCTGGGGCTGGCCGTGGCGGTCAGCGCCGGGCTGTGCGTCGCCCGCCACGTCGCGGGCACGGGTGCCCGCGACGGCGGCCGCCGCAGGCCGGCCCGCCTGCTCGGCAGCACCGAGCCCGGGCTCGGCGGCTGGCCGTGGCTGGTCCACAACGTGCTCGGCGCCGACGGGCACGCCTACTTCGCCCCGCGCCTGCGGCCCCAGCTGCAGCGGCTCTTCGACGCGCGGCTCGGGGCCCGCCACGGCACGGACCTGCACGGTGCCCCCGAGCGGGCCCGCGCGCTGATCGGCGACGAGCTGTGGCCCTGGATCGACCCCTCCCAGCCGCCTCCCCGGCCCGCGATCCCGCACGAGGTGCTGCGCGCGCTGCTGGACCGGCTCGACGCGCTCGGCGATCCCGAACGGGACGCGTCCGCACCGGCGTCGCCCGGCCCGGCCGCGCGCGGGACCGCGCCCGGCGGCGGCTCCACCCCTTCCTGACCGAAGCCGCCGTCCGGTGGCCGGCGCCACGTGGCTCACTCCGGGGTGACGTACGCCCCGGAGATGCCGCCGTCGACGAGGAAGGTGTTCGCGGTGATGAAGGACGCGTCGTCGCTGGCGAGGAACGCGACGGCCGCGGCGATCTCGTCGGCCTCGGCGAACCGTCCCATCGGCACGTGCACCAGGCGGCGGGCCGCCCGCTCGGGGTCCTTGGCGAACAGCTCCCGCAGCAGGGGGGTGTTGACCGGCCCGGGACACAGGGCGTTGACGCGGATGCCCTCGCGGGCGAACTGCACGCCCAGTTCACGGGACATCGCCAGGACGCCGCCCTTGGAGGCGCTGTAGGAGATCTGCGACGTGGCCGCGCCCATCACCGCGACGAACGACGCGGTGTTGATGATCGACCCCTTCCCGTGCCGCCGCATGTGCGGGATCGCGTACTTGCAGCACAGGTACACCGAGGTGAGGTTGACCTCCTGGACACGGCGCCACGCCGCCAGGCCCGTGGTGAGGATGGAGTCGTCGTCCGGCGGGGAGATGCCCGCGTTGTTGAACGCGATGTCGAGCCGCCCGTAGGCGTCCACGGCCTCCTCGTAGACCGCGCGGACCGCCTCCTCGTCGGTGACGTCGGCCTGGATGAACCGGCCGTTCACCTCGGCCGCGGCCTTGGCGCCGTTCTCGGCGTCCAGGTCCACGCACACCACCCGGGCGCCCTCGGCGGCCAGCCGCCGGGCGGTGGCGAGGCCGATGCCGCTGGCGGCCCCGGTGATGACGGCGGTCCGCCCCTGAAGTCGCGTGATCATGCTGGAGGTTCCTCCGTTGCGATGAAGACGTTCTTGGTCTCGGTGAACGCGGCGAGGGCGTCGGGTCCGAGCTCGCGCCCGAGCCCGGACTGCTTGAAGCCGCCGAAAGGCGTGGAGTAGCGCACCGAGGAGTGGGAGTTGACGGACAGGTTGCCCGCCTCCACACCGCGGGCGACCCGCAGGGCGCGGCCCACGTCGCGGGTCCACAGGGAGCCGGCGAGGCCGTAGTCGGTGGCGTTGGCGATGCGGACCGCCTCGGCCTCGTCGCGGAAGGGCACGACGACGACCACGGGACCGAAGATCTCCTCGGTGAACGCCCGGTCGTCCGGGCCGACGTCGGCGAGCACGGTCGGCGGGTACCAGTAGCCCGGTCCTTCGGGCGCCGTGCCCCGGAAGGCCACCCGGTCCACGTAGGACGCCACCCGCTCGCGGTGCGCGGCGGAGATGAGCGGGCCCATCTCCGTCTTCTCGTCGGCGGGGTCGCCGACCCGCACGCCGCGGACCGCCGGCTCCAGGAGGCCGAGGAACCGGTCGTGGACGGACTGCTCCACCAGGATCCGGGACCGGGCGCAGCAGTCCTGGCCGGCGTTGTCGAAGACCGCGTACGGGGCGGTGGCCGCGGCCCGTTCCAGGTCGGCGTCGGCGAACACGATGTTGGCGCTCTTGCCGCCGAGTTCGAGGGTGACGCGCTTCACCTGCTCGGCGCAGCCCGCCATGACGGACCTGCCGACCCGCCCGGAGCCGGTGAACACCACCTTCCGCACGTCCGGGTGGGTGACGAAGCGGTGGCCCACGACGGGTCCGCGTCCCGGCAGCACGGTCAGCACACCCTCGGGAAGCCCCGCCCGCAGGGCCAGTTCGGCGAGCCGCAGGGCGGTGAGCGGGGTGAGCTCAGCGGGCTTGAGGACGACCGTGTTGCCGGCGGCCAGCGCGGGCGCGAGACCCCACGCGGCGATGGGCAGCGGGAAGTTCCACGGGACGATCACGCCGACGACGCCGAGCGGCTCCTGGAACGTGAGGTCGATGCCGCCGGCCACCGGGATCTGCCGGCCGAACAGCCGCTCCGGCGCGGCGGCGTAGTACTCGATGACATCCCGGGCGTTGCCGGCCTCCCAGCGGGCGTTGCCGAGGGTGTGGCCGGCGTTTTCGACCTCCAGCGCGGCCAGGTGGTCGCGGTCGGCGTCGACCGCCGCGGCGAACGCCCGCAGCAGTCTGGCCCGGTCGGCCGGAGCCACGGCGCGCCACGTCGCGTACGCCGCCTTGGCGCGGGCGATCGCGGCGTCGGTCTCGGCGACCGAGGCCATCGCGACGGAGGCGATGACCTCCTCGGTGGCCGGGTTGCGCACCTCGAACAGGTCGGGCGCGTCGGTCATACGGCAGTCTCCTTGCGGGCGGCGGTGACCAGGGAGGCGAAGAGCCGGAGATCGGTGAGGTCGGTCTCGGGGTGCCACTGGACGCCGAGCACGTGGCGGTGGCCGAGCGACGCGTCGGCCTCCGCGGCCTCCACGGTCCCGTCGTCCGCCCAGGCGGTGGGCAGAAGCCCGGCACCGAGCCGGTCCACGGCCTGGTGGTGGTAGCAGGACACCTCCGCGCCGGCGCCCAGCACCCCGGCGAGCCGGGTCCCGGGCCGGACGCGGACGGTGCGGCGCACGAAGCGCGCGGGGACCCGCTGGTGGCTGCCCTCGGGCAGATGCTGCCGGAGCGTGCCGCCGCAGGCCACGTTGAGCAGTTGCAGGCCGCGGCACACGCCGAGCACCGGCACGTCACGGTCCAGCGCCGCGCGGGCGAGGGCCAGTTCCCAGGCGTCGCGTTCCGGGTGGGGTGGCCCGGTGCGGGGATGGGGTGACGCGCCGTAGCGCGCGGGGTCGATGTCGGGACCACCGGCCAGGACGAGCGCGTCGAGCCCGGCCACGATCCGGGCGGCCGAGTCCGTCTCCGGCTGCGGCGGCAGCAGGACCGCGGCGCCCCCGGCGCGGGTCACACCGTCCACATAGCCCTGGGGGAGGAGCGCCGCCCGCTGCTCCCACACCCCCCAGGCGGCGTCGTCGGTGTAGCAGGAGATCCCGACGACGGGACGGGGACCCGGGACCGGCGCCGCGGGCGAGGCGGGCGAGGCGTTCACAGCCGCTCGAACCCTCGCTGCCGCTCCCAGTCGGTCACCGACCGGTTGAACGCGGCGAGTTCCACCTCGCCGGCGTGCGTGTAGTGCTGGACGACACCCTTGCCGAAGGCGCGTTCCGCGGCCTCGCTGCGGGCGAAGGCCGCGACGGCCTCGCCCAGCGTGGCCGGCACCCGCGCGCCGTCGGAGGCGTAGGCGTTGCCGGTGAACTCCTGCGGCAGGGGCAGTTCGTGCTCGACGCCGTGCAGCCCCGCGGCGACCAGCGCGGCCACGGCCAGGTACGGGTTGGTGTCGCCCCCCGGCACCCGGTTCTCGAAGCGCAGCGACAGGCCGTGCCCGACGACCCGCAGGGCGCAGGTCCGGTTGTCACGCCCCCAGGCGATCGCGGTGGGCGCGAAGCTGCCGGGCGCGTACCGCTTGTAGGAGTTGACGTTCGGCGCGAGGAGCAGCGAGAAGTCCGCGAGGCAGGCGAGCTGCCCGGCGAGGAAGTGCTCCATCACCGGCGAGAAGCCGTGATTCCCGCTCCCGGCCAGCACGGGTGTCCCGGCCGCGTCCCGCAACGACAGGTGAATGTGGCAGGAATTGCCCTCGCGCTCGTCGAACTTCGCCATGAAGGTGAGCGCGTACCCCTCCTGCGCGGCGATCTCCTTGGCCCCGGTCTTGTACACCGCGTGGTTGTCGCAGGTGGCCATCGCCTCGGCGTACTTGAACGCGATCTCGTGCTGGCCGAGGTTGCACTCGCCCTTGGCGGACTCCACGGTCATGCCCGCACCGGCCATCGAGTTGCGCAGACGGCGCAGCAGCGGCTCGATGCGGGCGGTGCCGAGCACGGAGTAGTCGGCGTTGTACTGGTTCGCCGGGGTCAGGCCGCGGTAGCCGCTCTGCCACGCCTGCTCGTAGCTGTCGCGGAAGACCATGAACTCCAGCTCGGTACCGGCGTGGGCGTGCCAGCCGCGTGCGGCGAGGCGGTCGAGCTGGCGGCGCAGGATCTGCCGCGGCGAGATCCCGACCGGCTCGCCGTCGTGGTGCAGGACGTCGCACTGGACCATCACCGTCGCGGGGTGCCAGGGCAGGCGGCGCAGGGTGGCCAGGTCGGGGGAGAGCACGAGGTCGCCGTAGCCGTTGTCCCACGAGGAGATGGCGTAGCCGTCGACGGTGTTCATCTCGACGTCCACCGCGAGCAGGTAGCCGCAGCCCTCGGCGCCG
Organism: Actinacidiphila rubida; assembly: GCF_900110255.1. Taxonomy (GTDB): domain Bacteria; phylum Actinomycetota; class Actinomycetes; order Streptomycetales; family Streptomycetaceae; genus Actinacidiphila; species Actinacidiphila rubida. The sequence goes on along the minus strand of NZ_FODD01000002.1, from coordinate 105,308 downwards.
CCGGCGTCGACGACGTCGGCGAGGAAGTAGTCGGCGGCCACGCGCTTGCCCTGCAGACGTCCCTGCATGTCCGTCATGGCCAGCACGACCGTGTCCACCGTGCCGTCGGCGACGTCGAGGCGCAGCTGCTCCAGGCTGAGGCGGGGTGTGGGACGGGGACTGGTCATCGCTTCTCCAGTGCGTCTTCCGACGGGTTGGAGCCGTCGTCGGTCCGGTCCGCCGCGGCCTGCGCCATGCGGGGGCCAGTGAACCACCGTCGCGCGGACAGTGCCCACCACAGCGCGGAGAAGCCGAGGACGACGGCGACGGCGACCGGTGTGTAGTTGAAGGACTTCGCCGTGATGGGACTCGCGGTCGGCAGCATGAACACCACGCTGATGAAGACGGTCCACACCACCGCCACGGTGCCGATGATCCCGCTCCAGCGGCCCAGTTGCCAGGGGCCGCGCTCGAAGGTCCCGCCGTGCCGCAGCCGCAGGAACACCGGGATGACGTAGGAGAGGTACAGCCCGATCACCGAGATGGAGGTCACCGCGGTGTACGCCGTGGTGTTCCACAGCGCGGGCAGACCGAGCACCAGGGCGCCGCCCGCGGCCAGCCACACGGCGCTGGTCGGCGTCTGCGTGCGGGGGTTGATCCGGTGCCAGAACCGCGAGCCCGGCAGCGCGCCGTCACGCGAGAACGCGTAGATCATGCGTGAGTTGGCCGTCACCGACGCCATGCCGCAAAAGAACTGGGCACCGATGACGATCAGCAGCAGGAACTTGGCGCCGGTCGTGCCGATGGCGTCGATGAAGATCTGGGCCGGCGGGACCCCGGTCTTGCTGCCCAGCTCTCCCTTGTAGTCCTGGATGGCGAAGGTCAGGCCGATGAGGAGCACCCAGCCGGCGACGAGCGACACCACGATGGCGTTCACGATGCCGCGCGGACCTGACACGGCCGCGCCCTTGGTCTCCTCGGTCATGTGCGCCGACGCGTCGTACCCGGTCAGCGTGTACTGCGCCAGCAGCAGGCCCAGCATCGCGACGTAGAACGACGACCCGAAGCCGGTGTTGTTGACGTAGTGCGTGAACACGAACGACGCCGAGGCGTGCTTGGACGGCACGACGGCCAGCGCGCCCACGATGATCAGCACGCCCAGGAGGTGCCACCAGACGCTGACGTTGTTCAGCAGCGCGACCAGGCGCACGCCGAAGGTGTTGAGCAGACCGTGCAGCACGAGGATGACGGCGAAGATCTCCACGGTGTGCCCGGGCGTGGACGAGAAGCCGAACTGCAGGTCCAGCAGGGCGTTGGTGAAGAAGGCCGCGCCGTAGTCGATACCGGCCGTCACCGCGACCTGGCCCATGAAGTTGCACCAGCCGGTGAACCAGCTCCAGGCCGCCGCGTTGCGCGGCGCGAGCCGCGCCGCCCAGTAGTAGAGGCCGCCCGCGGTGGGGAACGCCGAGCAGATCTCGGCCATGGCCAGGCCCACGCACAGGGTGAACAGCCCGACGACGGGCCAGCCCCAGGTGATCAGCACCGGGCCGCCGGTGTTCATGCCGGTTCCGTACAGGGTCAGGCAACCGGAGAGGATCGACACGATGGAGAACGACACGGCGAAGTTGGAGAACCCCGACATGGAGCGGGCCAGCTCCTGGGCGTAGCCCAGTTCGTGGAGGCGCCGTTCGTCGTCGGCGAGGTCAGGGGGCGTGGCGCCGGTGTCCGTCCTCGGCGTGGGCACTCTGCCGGCGTGGTCGGGTGAGCTGGCGGATGTCATGGGGCACCCCTCCGTGGGTAGAGGTGGACCGGAGCCCGGCGCGCCCCACCCTGACGGCGGGGCCCTTCGACGATCAATGGACGAGTGGACGTCCATTGCGGTGTGAGCCACTGTGTCGGCCTGGTGACGGGGCGTCAAGAGTCCGGTCACCCGTTCCGGTTACACCGCGGTTACGCTTTCGCCGTGGACCCGGATGACACGCTCGGCGCGCGGCCAGAGCCCGAGGCGGCCGGCGGCCTGCTCGGTTCGGCCGCGTTCCGGCCGGTGCGCGCGGGAAACGCCTTCGAGGAGACCGTCGAACGCGTCCTGCAGGTCATCAAGCTGGGACTGGTGGCCCACGGCGAGCGGCTCCCTTCCGAACGCGACCTCGCCGGGCGCCTGAACGTCAGCCGGGACACCCTGCGCGAAGCCCTCCACTCGCTCCAGCGGGCCGGGTACGTGGAGTCGCGGCGCGGGCGGTACGGCGGCACCTTCGTCACCTACCGGCAGCCCGCTCCGCAGCCCGGGGCCCTGCGCAAGGCCGTGCAGGGCCTCGGCAGCGGCGACCTCGAGGACGCGCTCACCTACCGCCTCGTCCTGGAGACCGGTGCCGCCGAGGCCGCGGCCCGCCGGACGCTGAGCGACAGCCAGCGCAGCGGCCTGCGGCGCCACCTCGCGGACCTGGAGTCCGTCCCCGCCGACCGCTACCGCCAGTCCGACACCCGGTTCCACCTGGCCGTCGCCGAACTCACCGGATCCCCCTCGCTGGTGGCGAGCCTCGCCGAGGCCCGGCTGCGCCTGAACGACCTGCTCGACGCCATCCCCATACTCGAGCGGAACATCGACCACTCCGCCGTGCAGCACCGGGCGATGGCCGAGGCGATCCTCGCGGGCGACGCCGAGGCCGCCCGCCGCGCCACCGAAGAGCATCTCGAAGCCACCGCGGCACTCCTGCGCGGCTTCCTCGGCTGACCACCGCCGGACGATCCGGCCGGGGCTCAGACCTCGATGTGCGCGCCCATGATGACGGTGCGGTCGCGGGGGAGCCCGAAGTGCTCGGCGGCGTCCGCGGTGATGTAGGAGGTCGCGATGAACAGCCTCGTGCGCCACGGCGTCATCGTCGGCGCCTTCCCGCGGCGGAGCTCGATCGTCGACAGGAAGTAGGACGCCTGGTCCAGCTGCAGCGGGCCCTCGGTCCTGGCGGGGTCGAGCAGGGCCAGCGTGCCGGGCACGTCCGGCGTCTCCATGTACCCGAAACGGCCCGTGACATGGATGATGCCGTCGTCGGAGTAGCCGAGGTCGTCGATGACGATGCGCTCCTCGACCGGGACGCGCGGCACGGGCTCGGTCTCGATGGACAGGATCACGATCTGCTCGTGCCGGACGTGGTTGTGCTCGACGTTGGCCCGCATGGCCAGCGGTGTCGTCCGCTTGTCCCGGTTGAGGAAGACGGCCGTGCCGGGGACGTGCAGCACCGACGGCCGGTCGTTGCGGAGTTCGTCGACGAACTCGCGCAACGAGCCCTCGCGCCGGGCCCGTTCCGCGGTGACGATGTGCCGGCCGCGCTGCCAGGTGGTCATGATGGCGAACGCGGTGAGGCCGATCAGCAGCGGCAGCCACGCGCCGTGGACGAGCTTGGTGAGGTTGGCCCCCACGAACAGCAGGTCGAACGCCAGCAGCACCGTCGCCCCGCCGACGACCAGCCACACCGGCGTCCCCCACCGCGCCCTCGCGACGTAGAAGTACAGCAGCGTGGTGATGGTGATGGTCGCGGTGACGGCCATGCCGTACGCGAAGGCCAGCGACGCGGAGCTGCGGAAGGCGAAGATCAGGGTCAGCACGGAGACCATCAGCAGCCAGTTGATCCAGGGAACGTAGATCTGGCCGATCGTCGACTCCGAGGTGTGCGCGATCCGCAGCCTGGGCAGGTAGCCGAGCTGCGCGGCCTGCGAGGCGACCGAGTACGCGCCGGTGATGACCGCCTGGGACGCGATCACCGTGGCGGCCGCGGCCAGCAGGACCATCGGCAGCCGTCCCCAGCCGGGGACCAGCAGGAAGAACGGGCTGCTGACGTTGTGGTGGTCGTTGAGGATCAGCGCGCCCTGGCCGAAGTAGCTCAGCACGAGCGCCGGGAACACGACGAACACCCAGGCCCGCGTGATCGACCGGCGGCCGAAGTGCCCCATGTCGGCGTAGAGCGCCTCGGCTCCGGTGACCGCCAGGACGACCGAGGCCAAGGAGAAGAACGCCGTGCCGAAGTGGCCGAACAGGAACCCCAGCGCATAGGTCGGCGACAGGGCCTTCAGGATGCCGGGGTGGTCGGCGATGCCCGACACACCGCACGCCCCGATCGCCGTGAACCAGACGATCATCACCGGCCCGAACAGCCGGCCGACCGCCGCGGTGCCCCTGCGCTGCACGAGGAACAGCAGCACGATGATCACTGCCGTGATGGGGACGACCGCGCTCTCCAGCGACGGCTGCACGACCTTGATGCCTTCGACCGCCGACAGCACCGAGATCGCCGGGGTGATCATGCTGTCGCCGAAGAACAGCGCCGCGCCGAAGATCCCCAGGCCGGTCAGCACGGCCGCGGCCCGCCGTCCCTGCTGCCCGTTCATCCGGCGCAGCAGGGTGATCAGCGCCATGATGCCGCCCTCGCCGTCGTTGTCGGCGCGCATCGCCAGCAGCACGTAGGTCACCGAGACGATGATCGTCACCGACCAGAACACCAGCGACAGCACTCCGTACACGTTCTGCGTGCTCACCGGGACCGGGTGCGGATCGTTCGGGTTGAACACCGTCTGGAGGGTGTAGAGCGGGCTGGTGCCGAGGTCGCCGAAGACCACGCCCAGAGCGCCGACGACCACGGCCAGGCGCGCGGCGTCGCGCCCGGCGCCGTGCGTCGTCACTGGTCCCGGTGCTGATGCGTCGTCAGGGCCGGGCGAGTGCTGACGATTGGTCACTGCGATCCTCCTCGGCGCCGGCCGGATGCCTGGCGTCTCGTGCCGGACACTACCGGGCGTGCTCGCCGTGGCCTGCGAACGGTCCGCCGAAGGCGCGCTGCCGGGCCGCCGGCGCGACGGCCCTCGTCACTTTCCGTGAAGCGGCGGCCGCCTTCCGTGCCCGGTGGGCCCGGCGGGCCGAGTGGCGGGGCGTGCACCGGGGGCGTGCAATGGGACGGGAGACTGAGCACTGGAGGCACCGTGCCTGTTGTACCCCTCAGCACGATCGTGTCCGACGCCTTCGAGAAGCGGTACGGCGTTCCCGCCATCAACATCGTGAACGACCTCACGCTGGAGGCCGTGCTGGCCGCCGCGGTCGAGAAGTCGTCGCCGCTGATCGTCCAGACGTCCGTGAAGACGGTCCGGTCCATCGGCAGCGACGTGCTGCACGCGATGTGGACCGCGATGACCGCGGGGATCGAGGTGCCCGTCACGCTGCACCTGGACCACTGCCCCGAGCGCGAGGTCATCTCGGAGTGCCTGGCCCGCGGCTGGAACTCGGTGCTGTTCGACGCCTCCACGATGCCCGTCGAGGAGAACATGCGGCAGACCGTGGAGGTCGTCGCGGAGGCCCGCGGATACGGAGCGCACGTCGAGGGCGAGATCGAGTCCATCACCGGCGTGGAGGACGGCGTCGGCTCCGACACCGAGGCGCAGCGGCAGAGCCTCGACGTCGTCCTGGAGTTCCTCGGGACCACCCGGGTGGACGTCTTCGCCCCGGCGATCGGCAACGCCCACGGGGCGTACAAGCAGGCGCCGGTGCTGGACTTCCAGCGCGTCTCGGACATCGTGGCGGCCCATCCGCTGCCGATCGCGCTGCACGGTGGCAGCGGCATGTCCGACGAGCAGTTCCGCGAGCTGATCTCCCGGGGGTGCGCCAAGGTCAACATCTCGACCGCTCTCAAGGAGACCTACATGAAGTCCAACCTCGCGTTCCTGCGGATCGCGGACGAACGCGGGAAGTGGGACCCGCCGTCCCTGTTCCGGGCCGTGCGCGAGGACGTCGTCGACATGGCCGGGTCCCTCATGACGCTGTTCGGCAGCGCCGGCCGGGCGGCCTGACCGATGCCCGCCCTCGTCCTGGACTGCGACGGCGTGCTCGCCGACACCGAGCGCTACGGCCACCTGCCGGCCTTCAACCAGACCTTCGAGGAGTTCGGCCTGCCCGTGCGGTGGTCGGACGCCGAGTACGCCGAGAAGGTCAAGGTCGGCGGCGGCAAGGAGCGCATGAAGACGCTGCTGACCCCCGACTTCGTCAAGGAGGCCGGGCTCCCCTCCGACCCCGCGGCGCTGGCCGACGAGGTGGCGCGCTGGCACCGCCGCAAGACCGAGATCTACACCGGGATCATCGGCAGCGGCACCATCCCGCCCCGGCCCGGAGTACGGCGGATCATCGCCGACGCCCACGAGGCGGGCTGGACCCTCGCGGTGGCCTCCACCTCCGCGGAACGCTCCGTGCGCAGCGTGCTCGACCTGGCCGCCGGCCCCGGTCTGGCACCGGCGGTCCACGTGTTCGCCGGCGACGTCGTGGAGCACAAGAAGCCGGCGCCCGACATCTACCGGCTGTGCGTCGACCGGCTCGGCCTCGACCCCGCCGCGACCGTGGTGGTCGAGGACAGCCGCAACGGGATGCTGGCGGCGCTGGCCGCCGGCCTGGCGTGCGTCGTCACCGTCAGCGCCTACACCGGGCAGGAGGACTTCGCGGGGGCGTCGCTGGTGGTCACGTCCCTGGGCGACCCGGAGCCGCAGGAGATCGTGACGGAGGTCCTGAGCGACCCGCTCGGACTCGATCCGCGACCGTTCGTCGGCCTGGGGCACCTGCAGGGCGCCCTCGAGTCCGGAGCGGCCGGTGCGGCCGGGCGCCCCGGCGGTCCGGGCACGGAGCAGCACTGACGTCACGCCGCTGAGGGAGAGACATGTCATCGCCATCGACGCAGGGAAGCGATCTGGAGTTCGTGGTCCGGACGATCGCGAGGACGGCCGTCGACAACGAGCAGCAGTTCGGCGATCTGGACGCCGTCGCGGGTGACGGCGACTTCGGGTACTCGCTCGCGCGGGGCTTCGAGATCGTCCTCGCGGACTGGGACACCTTCGACCGCGCGACCCCCTCGGACTTCCTCAAGCGGGTCGCGATGGTCATCTCCAAGCGCGTGGGCGGCACGTCCGGGCCGCTGTGGGGGACGGCGTTCCTGCGCGCGGCGGCGGCCGTCAAGGACCAGCCCGACTGGGCCGCGCTGAACGGCCGTGACGCGGTGGCGATGCTGCGTGCGGCGGCCGAGGGCATCAAGGCCCGCGGCCGGTCCGACATCGGCGACAAGACACTGCTGGACGCCCTGATCCCCATGACCGACGCGGTGGAGCAGCGGCTCGGCGAGGGAGGGGACGGCGGGGCGGCGGAAGCCGCTGACGTCGCCCGGGTGGCCGCCACGAGCGCGCGGGCCGCCGCCGACGCCACCACGCCGATGCAGGCCATGCGGGGGCGTCAGAGCTACACCGGCGAACGCAGCATCGGCTCGCCGGACCCCGGGGCCGTGGCGGTCGCCGTGATGGCGGAACGCATCGCCGACACCTGGGATGCCCGCGACTGACCGCGCCGGCGACGGCCGCCGCCCGGGTTCCCCGCGTCCCCGGGGCCACCTCTCCGCACCCGACCGACCCACCTGGAGCCACGCCATGAAGAAGTTCGTCAACGACCCGAAGGACTTCGTCGCCGAGATGCTGGAAGGGCTGGCCCTGGCCAATCCCGACACGCTCCGCTACGTCCCCGAGTACAACCTGATCATGCGGGCGGACGCGCCGCAGGAGGCCAAGGTCTCCATCGTCCAGGGGTCGGGCTCGGGGCACGAACCCGCCCACGTGATGAGCGTCGGCAAGGGCATGCTCGACGCGGCCTGCCCCGGCGACGTGTTCGCCGCGCCGCCCGCCGACTTCGTCTACGAGACGGTGAAGCGGGTGGCCTCCCCGAAGGGCGTCCTGCTGCTGGTGAACAACTACACCGGTGACCGGATGGCCTTCGAGATGGCCGAGGAGCTGGCACAGGCCGACGGCATCGAGGCGCGGACCCTGTTCATCGACGACGACGTGTCCGTCGAGGACTCGACGTACACCGTGGGCCGCCGCGGCGTCGCGGGCAACTTCTTCGTGATGAAGGCGGTCGGCGCGGCCGCCGAGCGCGGCGCCGACCTCGACGAGGTGCACCGCATCGGCACCAAGGTCAACTCCGTCGCCCGCACCATGGGCATGGCGCTGACCGCCTGCACCCCGCCGGCCAAGGGCTCCCCGCTGTTCGAACTGCCCGCCGACGAGGTCGAGATGGGCGTCGGAATCCACGGCGAGCCCGGCCGCCGCCGCGAGAAGCTGCGCCAGGCCAAGGACATGGTGAAGGACCTGGTCACCGCCGTCGTCGAGGACCTGCCGTTCGCGTCCGGCGACCGGGTCGCCCTGATGGTGAACGGCCTGGGCGGCACGCCGATCGGTGAGCTGTACCTCGTCTACGGCCTGGCCCACAAGCAGCTCGCGGACCTCGGCATCCAGGTCCACCGCTCCTACGTCGGGGAGTACTGCACCTCCCTCGACATGGCCGGGGTGTCGGTCACCCTGGTGCGCCTGGACGACGAGCTGATCGACCTCTTCGGCGCGCCCGCCGAGATCCCCATCCGCGTCTTCTGACCGGGCCGGATCGGGTCCGGCCGGGTTCGGCCTGCCCCGGTGGGACGGGCGCGGGTCCCTGAGGCCGTGACGCCGGTGCCCGCAGTCGGCTGCGGGCGGGGGCGATGTGGGGCAGGCTGGGGGTATGGAGCAGCCGCGGGTGCGTGTGGTGGTCGAGCCGGTCGTGGGCGCGGGACGACGGGTCCGGGTGGGCAGCGAGATCCTGGGCGTCGCCTACTCGCCCGCCGACGTCGTGGAGTTCCTGCGCCGCGCGGGCCTCGAGCCCGACGAGGTACGTCTCGACGACCCCATGGTGATCGACTGGCGCGGCGGTGGCCCCGACCTCTGGACCTGACCCGGGCCTCGGCCCGGCGGTCCGCCCTGGCTTGAACTCGTCCTTTTCGCGCGGCGCGCGCCTGACGCGCGGAAGCGCTGCGTGACGGCGTGCCGCCGCCTCTCGTCATGACTCGGCCGAGGGTCGATTCCCGGCCAGATCCGTGCCCTAGGATGCCGACGAACCACGGGGGGAGGTCCAAGCGGGAGGTAGAGGGGTGGAGAGAACCGAGCCGGGTCCGGTCGGTGCGGAGGAGATGATCGCGGAGGCCCGTAAGGCCCTCTTCGTCATGGTCGGATTCCTCGCCATCGTGTGGGGCATCCAGTGCGCCAACTGGGCTGACGGTTACGCCCTTTCCCAAGACTACGGGCTGCTGTCGGGGGACCCCGCGCGGCTCCCCGACGTCGTCACCGCCCCTCTCCTGCATTGGAGTTGGGCACACATCGAGGCCAACTCGGGCCCGCTCTTCGTCTTCGGCTTCCTCGCCGCGTACCGGGGCGTGGCGCGCTTCCTGGCCCTGACCCTGCTGGTGGCGACGACGAGCGGCCTGGCCGTGTGGTTCTTCGAGCGCGGGGACCTGGACACGGTCGGCGCGAGCGGTCTGATCTTCGGGTACTTCGGCTACGTGGTCGTCCGCGGGCTCTTCGACCGGCACCTCGTCGACACCCTGGTGGGCCTGGTGATGGCGGCGTCCTTCGCCTACATGCTGACCGTCGCCGTCCCCGGGACGCCCGGCGTGAGCTGGCTCGCGCACCTCGGCGGACTGGCCGGCGGAGTCGCCGGCGCATGGCTCCTGCGCAACCGCCGGAGCGGTTCCGGCCCGCGCCCCCGAGCGCGTCAGGGGTCCGCGCCACGCGGGAAGGGCAACCCCCGGGCCGACCTCCACCAGGAACTCGAGGACCTGGGCCTGCTGTGACGGCCCCGGCGGCGAGGCGCCCCCGCCCGGCCGACGGCCGTACGGGGGCGCTCCGTCTTGTTCAGCAGTACACGTAGCTGCGCGTCGCGTCGTTGTAGCTGCACGCGTCGGCCCACGAGCCCGTCGAACGCCGCAGCGTCGCCGTGTCGCGGTCGTTGTTCCACACGTAGGCCGCGCGGCCCTGGTAGCGGTTGGCCGCGGTGTTCGTGCCCTTCCCGGTGTGCACGCGCACCGACTTCCCCGCGCCGAGCGAGAACGAGCCGAACGTGTACACGTGCCGGGACGAGTCGGTGAGCGTCCAGCCGGTCAGACTCACGGCCTTCGTCGTGGAGTTGGTGACCTGCACCCACTCGTAGTTGAGACTGGTGTTGCTGCGGGTGTCGGTCCCCGGGCTGTTGTAGTAGATCTCCGATATGTGCAACGTCCCGGCGGCCTGCGCCGGGCTCCCCGTCACGACGACCGCGGCGGCGCCGGCCGTCGCGAGGCATGCGGCAGCCACTCCCCTGAAGCGAAACACGGTGCCCCCCTGGCACTGGCCGGCCTCGAGCGGCCGGCGAGAGCGCCATCCTAGGGGAAACCGTGCCGTCCCCCAGGGAAACGGCCAAACGGTGCGTAACCCGTTCCGAGGCGGCCCTTGCGGGACACGGGGAGGCCTGCACGACACGTGCGGCCCCCGTCCCGGCCCCGGTGCTGCCGCCGCCTGGCGCGTCAGAGTCCTTCGATGACCGCCCGGACGGCGGCGCCGGTGAGGTCGACGACGACAGCGTCGGGCTGGAGTTCCGGCGGGAGGTGGGCGCGTTGCCCGGCGGTGGCCAGGACGGCCACGCCCTCCTGCAGAAGGAGGACCGCGTCGAGGCGTTCGACCAGTCCGGCGAGGACGTCGAGGATCCCGCCCCAGGAGAAGCGGCTCACCATGAGGCTGCCCGGGCTCGCGTAGACGTCGGCTCGGCCACCGTCGCTCGCCGCGATCCGGACGAACCCGAACTCCGGCTCGCTGCGCACGACATAGGGCGCCAGCAGTTCCTGGGCGAGCGCGTCGTCCATCGGGGCCGCGTCGCCGTGCGCGAAGCGCTGGACGAAGACGCTGTAACTCATCGGGCCTCCTGCGCGGCGAGCTCCGGGTCCCCGGAACGGGTGTGCCGCCCAGCTCGGGGACGACCGTCGCAGTCGCGCTCTCAGGCGCGGTAGCGGATCTCCAGCATCACGCACCCCTCGGCGGTGCGGTACGGGCCGTGCGGCATCAGCGGTGGACGGCAGGCGAACCAGCCGGCGGAGAACGTCTCGCCGAGGGTGAGATCGTGCAACGCGCCCTCGAGCAGGTAGACCTCCTCCGCCCACTCGTGGCGGATCACGGCGGCCGGAGTGGCGAACCCCGGCTCCCAGCGGACCAGGCGGGTCAGGATGCCGGGATCCGCCTCGTCGCGGCTCAGGACCTTCTCGTGCGTGCCGGGCACCGGCCCCGGGTGCCACGGCATGGCGTCCGTCGGACGGAACTCGTGCTCGTCCTTCACCTCGACTCCTCCGTCACGGGGTGGGAGCGGCCTGCGCGTGGGCGAGGCCCATCGCGAAGAGGTTGAGCCGCCCCGAGTAGCCGGACGGCAGCACGACCGACGCGACGGTCCGCGACGCGTCGACCGGCACCGTCACGCCGAACACGTACGTGCTCGTCTGCTGCGGTCCGGACGCCAGGTTGCGGTACGCCGTTTTGGCCGCCACCGTCTCCCCGGCGAGCAGCTGGTCCTGGTCGTGGTGCATCGTCCAGTCGCTCACGTGGAGCGTGTACGGCTGCACGGTGCCGTCGGTGTAGACGATCTGCCCCGTCGCCGTGACCGGACCGCCGGAGCCGGCGGTCGCGAGGAACGCGAGGGTGTCCGCGCTTCCCGGCGCGGCCGGCCGGATCGCCTGACCCGCGGCCACGACGTCGTCCGGCTGTCCCGCCGTACTCGCCGGCCACGTGAGCGCGGCCCCGCCGACGTTGACCGTCGCACCCGGAGTCAGGCCCGCCGCGGCGAGCGCGTCCCGGGACAGGCTGTTGTGGCCGCCGTCGAGGTTGCCGACGCTCCGGTCGGCGTCCGGGCTGGTGCCCACCGTGTCGAACAACTGCGGCAGCGAGTTCGCGGCCACCTGGTACCGCGCGGTGGAGAACGTGGTGAGGGCCCTGCCGCTCCCACCGTTGCCCGCCCAGTCCGCGGTGACCGTCACCGGATAGCTGCCGGGCTTCGTGTCCGGCGGCGGCGCGACCTGGAGGGTGACCGTTGCCGAGTGGCCGGGAGCGATCGCGGGAAGCGTGGCCGCGGGCACCGGCCACGGCCCCTGCGCGCCGATCGTCACGTGGGTGGCGGCGGAGTCACCGGCGTTGGTGAGCCGCACCGTCATCGTGCCCGCATCGCCGGCGGCACCGGGCGTGGACGTGACCGCGGTGACCCGGACATCGGCCGTGTGCGGCGTCGCCGCGCACGCGGACACCGGAGTGCCGGTCCCGGTGGCCCAGTCGCTCGGCCGGTCCCCGAGGTCGAAGTGCAGCGTGGCGCCGTCCTGGATCGCGCGATGGCTGACGACGCTCGTGTTCACGGGCGCGTTGTCGATGGTCAGGCCCTGGACGTAGCGGTCGGCGGCGGAGGCGCCGGGCGCGTCGATCACCAACTCCGGCGAGTGGTACCACGGTTGCTGCAGATGCACGACGGCGTGGGTGAACAGCGGGCTCGTCACCGTGTACTGGTCGGAACCGGCGAGGAACGGGTACAGCCCCAGCGACGACAGCACGTACCAACTGGACATCGTGCCGAGGTCGTCGTTGCCGGTGACCCCGGTGGGGCTGGTGTCGTACAGGGTCTCGGCGGCGCGCACGACGTCCGCGGTCTTCCACGGCTGGCCGAGGTACGTGTACAGGTACGGGGCCTGCAGGTCCGTCTCGTTGTCCGGGTTGTACTGGTCCTCGGCACCCCACGTGGTGGCCGCGACGCCCGCGGGGTCCGCGGCCAGCCGGCCGTACGAGAAGAACCGGTCGAGCTTCGCGACCGTCGGGCCGACCCCGCCGAGCGCGTTCGCCAGTCCCGTCACGTCCTGGGGCGCCAGCCACGTGTAGTGCCAGGCGGAGCCCTCCTTGAACCCGCTCTCGCTCGCCGGGTCGAAGGGCGTGAGCCACGAGCCGTCGGCCCGGCGCGGCTGCGCGAAGCCGGTCTGCGGGTCGACGACGTTCCGGTACCGCTGCGACCGGTCGAGGAACCGTGCGGCGTCGGCGTGCTCGCCCAGCCTGCCGGCGTAGAGCGACAACGCGCAGTCGTTGACACCGTATTCGAGCTGGTCCGACACCGCGGTCGAGTAGTCGCCGGTGCTCCCCAGCGGCACGTAACCCGCGTTGAGGTACTCGGCGAGTCCGGTGCGGCCCTCGAACGGTGTCTGCGCGGGGTCGGGCAACCGGGTCGCGTTCTTGACGAGCGCGTCATAGATCGGGCGCACGTCCTCGGGACGCACCAGGCCCTTCAGATAGGCGTCGGTGAGGAGGTTCGCCGCCGGGTCGCCCACCATCTCGTTCGTGTAGTACTGCGCGTACGGCCACTTCGGCATCCACCCGCCCTGCTGCGAGTCCTCCAGCAGGCTGTGCGCCATGTCGGCGACGCGTTCGGGCGCCACCAGGTCGAGGACCTGCTGCTGCGCGCGGTAGGTGTCCCACATGGAGAACGCCGTGTAGTGCGCGTGCCCGCCCGGCTCGTGGTGCACTGCGCCGTCGAAGCCCGTGTAGTCGCCGTCCGCGTCCGAGTACACGTTCGGGTCGAGCAGCGAGTGGTACAGCGCCGTGTAGAACGTCGACTGCTGCTGGTCCGTGCCGCCTTGGATCCCGACCCGCGACAGCAGGGTGTTCCACTGCGCCGCGGCAGCCGCGCGGACTCCGTCGAAGCCGAAGCCCGCCGTTCCCTCGGCTGCGAGATTGCCCCGCGCGCCGTCGAGCGAGACGTACGAGATGCCCACCTTGGCGACGACGTCGCGAGCCGCGAACGAGAGGTAGGCCCCACTGCCGGCGCCGGTGGCGGACGCCTGTCCCGTCCTGACGGCGGTGCCGCTGCCCGTGGCGAACGAGCTGAACGGCTGGTCGAACTGCATCGAGAAGTAGACGGTGTAGTGGTTGTAGCTCTTGGACGGGCAGGTGTTGAAGTACCCGTACGTCCCGACCGATCCCTCGACGGTGTGGTCGCCGACGACGTCGACGTTCGCGGCGGACGCACCGCGGAAGCCGCCGCCGGGGCTCACCAGCACGCCGGGCGTCGAGCCGGCCGGGAACGTGTAACGCGCCCAGCCGGTACGGGTGGTCGCGGTCACCTCGGTGTGCACGCCCGCCAGGTCGACGGCGTACGAGCCCGGGTGCGCGTCCTCCGTGGCGTGGTCGATCGTGACCTCGTCGGCGTGCGGATCAAGGGACTTGACGGCACCGGTCACCGGCAGCGACGTCACGTCGCCCATGGCGGCGCACCCCGGCCCCGAGAGGTGGTTGAGCCCGAGCCCCCACGTCTTCGGGTTCGTGTACTCGTAGCCGCCGCCCTCGGCCGACTCGGTGTTCGGGCTGAACTGCACCATGCCGAACGGCAGTGCGGCGCCGGGGTACGTCCCGCCGCCCGCCGCGGTGCCGGCCAGGGGCGCGACCAGCGCTGCCGGGTCGGCCGGCGCGGAGGCCGTGTCGGCGGCGCCGGCTGCGCCGGGCACGGCCGTCAGGCCGGCGAGCACGAGCGCCGACGTGACGACGGCGCGCAGGGCAGCCCGCATGGGATGGACGTTCAGAACTCGCCGCCGCATGTTGCCCCTCTTGGCGCGCCGTTTCACCTGACACCGCCATGACATCGTTGTCACGCGATTCCGGGAACCTACAGTGGGGGCCCGCGCGTGGCAAGGGGTTGCGCCGACGCCGGCCCCCGACGTCCACCGCGGCCACGCGTTTCCCGCGGTGACGGTGCGTCGGAGCGGAGGCCCGCTCCGGTGGACCGTCGACCGGCGTCCGGCCGCCTTGTTAGGGTGCGCAGATGTCCGAACTGGGATCCATTGCCTGGCCGCCCGCCCCGATCACGACCGGAAGACTCGTGCTGCGCGCGTCCGAGGCCCGGGACCGCGCGGCGTTCGTCGAGTTGCTGGCGTCGCCGGAGGTGCACACCTACCTCGGGGGGCCTCGCCCGCGGGACGAGCTCGAACGCGAGTTGCCCGCGGTGCCGGAGCGGTGGCCGGGGAGTTTCGTCGTGGAGCTCGACGGGGGGATGATCGGCCAGATCCTGATCAGGAGAGCGTCGGAGCGCCATCGCCCGGCCGCCGCGGGGAAGGCCGATCTCGGCTACCTGTTCCTGCCGCGGGCGTGGGGGCTGGGGTACGCCGCCGAGGCGTGCACGGCGGCGCTCGACTGGTTCGACGGCGTCCTTCCCGGCGAGCCGGTGGTGCTCGCCACCCAGACCGCGAACGCCGGCTCGATGCGGCTCGCGGCGAAGCTCGGGTTCACCGAGGTGGAGCGGTTCCACGCCTGGGACGCCGAGCAGTGGCTCGGCATGCGGTCCCCGGCGACGCGGTCCGTGTGAGGCTTCCTCAGCGGAACCCGTGGACGACCTGGATCTCGCCGGCCCTGCGAGCGTGGACGTCGTCCAGGTCCTCGGCCCGAACCCCCGGGATCGGAAGGCAGCGTGGCCCGACCCGGGCGCCTGGCACGAACGTCGGCCTGCGGGACCCGGACCGGGTCCTGCAGGCCGACGTCGTCGTGCGGGTTCGGCCGGTTCGGCCGAAGGGCGTCAGCGCAGGCCGAACGCCCGCGTGATCGTCTGGGAGACGGTGTCGCCCGCGGCGTCCCGGGCCGTCACCCGGAGGGTGGCGAAACCGGCCGACTTCGGCGCATGCAGCGACGTCCGCCAGCCGTCACCACGGTGGTCCAGGCCGGCGTGCTGCCACGTCGTGCCGTCGTCGTACGAGATGTCGACGGACGGCCTGCCGACGGCCGCGGTCACGCCCGGCAGTTGCGAGGCGGTGACGGTGAGGTCGGCGTGCCGGTCCGCGCGGCCCGCGGTGTCGGTGTCCACCGCGTAGTCGAGCTGGATCAGCGGCAGGGCGACGGCGGCGTCCGCGCCGGTCCCGGCCGAGGTGAAGTCCCACTCGGTCAGCGTGTGCGTGGAGTACGGGTCGGCCCACGCCGCGCGGTCGTTGTCGACCACCAGCCGGTACGGCAGGCGGTCCGCGGCGAGCCCGGGGACCTGGAGCCACTCGGCGTTGCCCCAGTCGAGCTGCCGGTCACCCTGGTAGAGCGACACCCAGTCCTTCACGTCGAAGTTGCCGCCGGCTTCTCCGACGTGCCCGTGGCCGGAGTCGCCCCAGCCCGGCGCGACGACGTACATCGTGTCGAGATACCGCACCGGCTGGTAGGCGGGACCCATGCGGGGCCGCTGGATCGGACCGAACCAGGTGACCTTCGCGGGCCTGCCGGCCGTGTAGTGGAGGACGTCGACCGCGTGCTGCCCGGTCTCCGAGACGATGAAGGCGTCGTCCACCCAGTCGACGCCGGAGGTGACCCAGTCGGTCCGCTCGCCCTGGGCGGGCGCGGTCAGCTGGTTGCCGTCCACCCAGCCGTGCCACACGTCGGTGCGGTACTCCATCGCCTTGCCCTGCCGGTAGTTCCGGAAGGACACGTCGACCCGGGCGAGACTGTCCCGCGTCTCGCTCCAGGTCGGGTCGGCCGGGACGCCGCCGGACCAGTGGTGGACCACGTCGTAGAGGTAGTCCGTGGTCGGGTGCGAGTCGACGGTCAGGGTTCCGTCACCGCGCCCGATCGCGGCGATCAGGTCCGCGCCCTGGTCGGCGTCGAGCGTGGCCACGGTCAGCGGCGCCGGGCTCAGCGGGCTCCACGGGCTCTCGTCCCACGGGTCCATCCGGCCGGTGCCGTTGTTGACGACGACGAGCAGCCTGGCGCCCGCCGCGGCCGCGGCCTCCGCCTGGGCCTGGATGTCCGAGACGCCGTCGGCACGGACCACCACGGCCTTTCCGCCCAGGTCGTGACGGGACGCCAGCGCCGAGCCGTCACCGGCGTACACGGCGGCCAGCTTCCTGGTGCCCGCGGGCAGCGGTACGGCCGCCCGCTTGACCAGCGGATCGACATACTCCCGCTTGCCGGTCGCCAGCGTGAGCGCCGGTTCCTCCAGCCGGAACCGCGCCCCGAACTCGAAGGTGCCGTCGGTCACCTTCTTGCCCGTGGGCAGCGCCCAGATGCTGTCGTACGACTCGTTGGGCAGCATGGTGGTCTCGACGAGGGTGTCCGGGAAGGACCGCAGGACCTCCAGCCGGGGCGCGACCGGCGTGGTCTGACCGGGCACCCGGGCCGCGATCCGGCGAGCCTGGCGCGCGTCGAGCGTGACGGTCCGGTCCTGGTCGAGCGATACGTCGTTGAAGCTGAGCAGTGCCATGCCGCGCGAGTGCGGCCCGCTCGCGCCCTGCACGTCGGAGATGAGCCAGCCGCTGTAGCTGCCGACCGGCATCCGTGCCTTGCCCGTTCCCGACGCGTCGAGTTCGAGTGTCGTCCACAGGTGCGGCGTGGTCAGCATGACCGTGCCGGACAGCGGGTTGCCCGAGCGGTCCTTCGCCGTGACGGTCAGGGTCTGGCGCTGGCCCTCCTGCGCACCGCCGATCAGCGTGCGGGCGCGGACCGTGCCGCCGGCGTCGGTGCCGACGACCATGCCGCTGACCGGCTGGTCGGGCACCAGGCGGTCCAGGTGCGTGGTCAGGTCGACCGAGGCCGTGCCGTGCGCGGGGATGCTGACGTGGCCGGCGGACAGGTCGAACAGCCCGGCCGGCGCGCCCGCCGCGTCGACCGCCAGGTCCAGGTCGGCCGGCGTGTCACCGGTGTTGGTGTACGTCACCTTGCGGACGTCCGTCCCGCCCGGCGTGACCGGCCAGGTGTGGAAGCCGGCGAACGCGGTCGTGGTGGCGAACACCGAGGCGTGCACTGCCGCCAGGGCGTCCACGCGGCCCGCGCCCGCCTGGTACGGGGTGTACGCGGGCGTGGCGTGGGCGCTGCTGACCAGCGCCTCCTTCAACTGCGTGCCGGTCCAGTCCGGGTGGGCGGCGGCCAGGAGCGCGGCCGTTCCCGCGACGTGCGGCGTCGCCATCGACGTGCCGCTCATCGTCGTGTAGTAGCCCGCGCCGCGGGTGTAGTGCGAGCGGGCCGCGACGATGTCGACGCCCGGGGCGGTGATCTCGGGCTTCAGCCCGTCGTCACCCACCCGCGGTCCCTGGCTGGAGAAGTCGGCGAGGTGGTCCGAGGAGTCGACGGCGCCGACGGTCAGCGCGTCGTCCGCCGCGCCGGGGCTGCCGATCGAGTGCGGGCCGCCGTTGCCGGCCGCGATGACGAACAGGGCGCCGGTGTCGCGGCTGAGCTGGTCGACCGCCTGGCTCATCGGGTCGTCGGCGTCGCCTCCGCCGCCCAGGCTCATGCTGATGATCTTCGCCTGCTCGTCCTGGGCGGCCCACTGCATGCCGGCGATGATCCAGGACTCCTGCCCGCTGCCCTCGGAGTTGAGGACCTTCCCGATCTCCAGCCGGGCGCCGGGCGCCACACCCCGCTCCTTGCCGTCGGAGGCGCTGCCGGTGCCGGCGATCGTGGAGGCGACGTGCGTGCCGTGGCCGTTCCAGTCGGTGGTGTCCGGCTCGCTGGGGACGAAGCTGCTGGTGTCGCCCACCTGACCGGCGAGGTCGGGGTGTTCGGAGTCGACGCCGGTGTCGAGCACCGCGACCTTCACGCCCGCGCCGGTGTTCCCCTGCGCCCAGACCTGCGGCGCCCCGATCTGTGCGGTGGAGTCCGCCAGGTCGGCCGTCACCCGTCCGTCGAGCCAGACCTTGGCGACGCCGCCCCCGAGGGCCGGGTGCGCCGAACGGGCGGTGGAGGCCGCGGTCCCGCCGGTGAGCGCGGACCAGAAGGCCGTGGCCTGCGCGTGGTCCTGCGCGAGCGCCGCGCCCTGGATGCTGTTCAGCGCACGGACGACCGAGGAGCCGGCCACCTTCGGCCGGGTCCGGGCGCGGGCCGCGGCGTCGGTGTAGCGGACGATCAGCGGCAGCCGCGCGGAGTGCGCGTCGTCGTAGCCGTCCGCGATCAGGCGCGTCACGTTGAACAGCTGCTTGTCCAGCGTGCCGGCGGCGACGTACGGCAGGGCGGCGTCGGGGTAGACGTAGGTCGCGCCGTCCACCACCGCGCGGTGGTATCCGGCGGACGCACCCCTCGGGCTCTGGAAGGAGTTGACGGGGCTGCCGTCGGCGGCGGTGCCGAGGGTGACCTTGTCGCCGGTGATGAGGGTGACGGTGCGGGCGGTGCCGTGGGGTTGGGGCGCGGCGGCGGAGACCGCCGGCCGTGCCCGCGGTGCCGCGAGGGGCGCCGCGGCGGTGGCCGGCAGGGCGCCGGCCGCCAGGGCGGTGATCGCCGCGAGCGCGACGGGCCAGGTCCGGGGGACGGGAACGAGTGGCAAGGAGACTCCCCAGCTGATGGAAGAGCGGAAGACCTCCCGGATCATGGGCTGACCTGGAGCACCGGACAATGGGCGCGGACTGGCACCGTCGTGCCATGACGCGGTTGTGCCACGGCACAGTTGCCGCGTGCGGGGACGGACCGCGGCGAATCGCCGCACAGGTGTCCGGTCTTCGAACGGCTCGTCATGGTGAGAGGGGACGGGGGTGCGGGCCGCCGCTCGCCGGGGCGCCGGCGGCGGTGCGGTTGCCGTGCGGCGGCGGTCGGGGCGACCGGCCCGCGGGGCGGGTGCGCGCGCGTTTGAGGGTCGATCGGGTGACATCGGCGGCTGAGCCGGACGTCGGTGCGGTGGTCCGCGGCCATCATGGTGATGTGATGCCGTAATGCCGTGAATGTGATGATCCTGCCGTTCCCGTCGAACCCGCCGTTCCCGTCGAACCCGCCGTTCCCGCCGAACCCGCCGTACCCGCCGTTCCCGTCGAACCCGCCGTTCCCGCCGTTCCCGCCGAACAGGAGAAACGACCGATGCGAGGTCCGCTGGCCGGACGCTATCCCGTCGTTGCGACCATGGTGGTGTTCGCCCTGGTGCCCTACCTGGCCCTCTCCGCCGCGTTGGGGCCCCTCACGCCGCACATCGCCCAAGAGCTGGGGATGAGCCTGCAGGCGATGAACGTCACGACGGGCATGGCGAACGCCGGTTACGCGGTGGGGACGGTCCTGGCCGTGCAGTTCGCGCAACGTGTGCACCAGCGCCGGATGCTCATCGTCTACGGCTGCCTGCTGGTGATCGGCTCGGTGCTCACCGCGGCGGCCGTCGACCCCGCGATGTTCATCGTCGGGCACGTCCTGCAGGGCCTGTGCACCAGCCTGCTGCTGATCGCCGCCGTACCGCCGCTGATCATCGACTACCCGCCGGACCGGCTGCGGGTGACCGCGGTGATCCTCAACGTCTGCATCTTCGGCGCGGTCGCCCTCGGACCGGTGGTCGGCGGCATCCAGGCCAACTCCCACGGCTGGCGGCCGCTGTTCTGGATCATCGCCGGGATCGCCGCGGCGGCGCTCGTGCTGTCCCTCCTCACTTTCCGGGACACCCCGCCGGCCAACCCGGACGGACCCATCGACTACATCGCCCTCGGCCTGGCCACCCTGGGCTGCGTGGCCGCGTTCTTCGGCGCGTCGCGGCTGCTCACCCACCGCTTCCTCGACCCGACGGCGTGCGCGCCGCTGCTCGGCGGGCTGCTGCTGATCATCGTCCTGTTCGTCCACGAGTACACGTCGAAGAACCCGCTGCTGTGCGTCAGGAGCCTGGTCAGCACGCTCCCGGTCGCCGGCATCGTCGCCGCGATCTGCGCGGCGGCCGCGTCGGTCTCGGCGATCTCGCTGACCCTGACCTCGCTCGCCCCCCACTACAGCCCGCTGCACCTGGGACTGCTGTACCTCCCCGAGTTCGGCGGCGCCGTGATCACCGCGGCCGTCTTCGGATACGTCTTCCGCACCCGCCTGCTGCACACCTACGTCCTCGTCGGCATGTGCTTCCTGATCGCGGGCATCGTGGTCATGAACTCCACCGCCCCGCCCATGGGCGTGATGATCGGGGTGGGCTCGGGACTGATCGGCGTCGGTGTCGGCGCCTCGGTCGTCCCCGCCCTGTTCATCGCGGGCTTCTCGCTGCGCTCCAGCAACGTGCAACGTGTCTTCGCCATCATCGAGTTGATGCGCGCGGTCGCGGCGTTCCTGATCGCCCCGGTCCTGCTGTACATCGCCGCCCACGTCGGCGGCGGCATCGACGAGGGCACGCGGACGGCCCTCTGGATCTGCTTCGGGATCTCGGTCGCGGGCGCGGTCCTCGGCGTCGCCTTCTACGTCGTCGGCGGTGTGCGCCACCTGCCGACGCCCGCGGTCGAGACGTGGATGGGCGGCCAGGAGCCCGGCTGGTTCTCCCCGGCCCTCTTCGCGCGCTTCCGCCACGACAAGGAGCCCGAGGACTACTGCCCCTAGGGTCGGTCGTCCGGACCTCCGGGACGGAACGAGGGTGCGCGGAGCGGCGGATGCGTGGACAGGTGTCGGACCGTCGCTCCGCCGGGTGACGCAACGGGATGGCTGGGGTGGCGCATGAGGATCTCGATGCCCCTGGACGCGGTGCCGCGGCTGGCCGGTGCCGTCGTCCTCGGTGTCCTGGCCGGTCTCGCCGTCGGACTGCCGACATCGGACGCCGCGCTCGCCGTGCTCGCCGGGATCGCGGTGATGGAACTGTCCTTCGTCGTGGCCGGCTGGCTCGTGCTGTGGCCGATGGACGGGACGGCGACCCACCGCAACGCCCGGCGCGAGGACTTCCGGCCGCTCACCGAGGAACTGGTCGTGGTCGCGGTCGCGTCGTGCGGGCTCGTCGCCATCGTCCTGCTGCTCCTGCGCGGCCGGTCCGCGAACGGCAACGCCGCCGCCGTCGCCGCGTTGTGCGGCGTCTTCACGGCCTGGGCCGCACTCCACCTCATGTACGCGACCCGCTACGCCTACGTCTACCACGCGGCGTCGGGCGGCATCGACTTCAACAGCGACCAGCCGCCCACGTACCGCGACTTCCTCTACTTCAGCTACAACCTCGGCATGACCTACCAGGTCTCGGACACCGACGTCTCCAGCCCGACCATCCGCGAGATCGTCCTCCGGCACACCCTGCTCTCGTACGTCTTCGGCACGAGCATCCTCGCCACCGCGATCAACCTCGTGGTGGGCATCGTGAGCGGCTGACCCCGCCCGCCGCCGTGACGCCACGGGATCCGTGGCCGCGTCGCCCGGAGCGGTACGGAACGCACCCGATGCCGTGAATCGGCCAGGGGATGGACTCGCCGACCGGAAAGCGGCCCTACGCTTGGGCGGTGGCACGATACTTCGACGTACATCCGGAAAACCCTCAGCCGCGCCTGATCAGTGGCGTGGTCGACAGCATTCGGTCCGGTGCGCTGGTCGCGTACCCGACGGACTCCTGTTACGCGCTGGGGTGCCAGTTGGGGAACCGCGAGGGGATCGACCGCATCCGGTCGATCCGGAACCTCGACGACCGGCACCACTTCACCCTCGTCTGCCAGAACTTCTCGCAGCTGGGCCAGTTCGTGCAGATCGACAACGACGTGTTCCGCGCGGTCAAGGCGGCGACGCCGGGCAGCTACACGTTCATCCTTCCGGCGACGAAGGAGGTGCCGCGCCAGCTGCTGCACCCCAAGAAGAAGACCGTCGGCGTCCGCATCCCCGATCACGTCGTGACGCAGGCGATGCTCGCGGAACTCGGCTCCCCGCTGGTCTCCAGCACCCTGCTGCTGCCGGACGAGGCCGAGCCGCTGACGCAGGGCTGGGAGATCAAGGAGCGCCTCGACCACGTGGTGGACGCGGTGGTCGACTCCGGCGACTGCGGAACCGAGCCCACCACGGTCGTCGACTTCTCCAGCGGGGAGGCGGAGATCCTGCGCCGCGGTGCGGGCCCCACCGCGCGGTTCGAGTAGCCCGGCAGCCGGGGCCGCCGTGACGGCCCGCGGACGTCGCCGCACCGCGCCGACCAGGCAGGGGAGTGCGGACGGTCCGTCGACTCCCTTTGTGGTAGCGGGAATTCCGTTTTCGGTGTGACGGGGGTCACATCCCTGTTGGCCTTAACGCGCGGCTTCGCCCGTGTCACGATTTCCGCACACACACCCTGCCCGAAATCAGCCACGGGCAGGGCGAGGTGGCTTGCAGCCGCCCCTCATGACCGCCCCGCATGGCCGCGCCGACTCGTCGGCGGCGCCCGGGTGACGCCTCGGCAACGAGCCCTTCAGGCGCCGCGATCGCACAGGACCCCTCCTCACGTGCCCATGCGTCGAGGGCGTTCGGCCCGCCCCCGTCCCGCCGTGCGGCGACGGGGGCGGAAGTGCGTGTCAGCTCCACACTGCTCCACCGGGGGCGCGGCATCCAGAGACTTTCCGGACATCGAACGCGTCCCGTGAGTCCTTCGTGGCGTTCCGTGACCGGAACCCATGGCGTCGCATGGCCGGCCGAGCCGGGCCATTGAAGTCAGCGGAGCGTCCCGGACCGGGAGTTCGGGCGCGCCGCTGAGGAATCAGGAGCACCCAGTGAAGATCGCCGTATCCGGCACGTACTCCTCGGGCAAGACCTCGACGGTGATGGCCCTGTCGCACTACACCGGCGTTCCCCGCAGCCTCGCCCGGACCATCCGGGAGATCATGCCCGAGACCTTCCCGGGCCTGAAGCTGGTGGACGTGACGCCGGCGCAGTTCCTGCAGCTCACCATGCGCCGGCACACCGGCCGGGCGGTGCAGGAGGCACTCCTGGGGGACACCTTCGTCTCGGACGGATCGTCCCTCCAGGAATGGCTGTACGGGGCGGGCCGCGTCAGGTTCAACACGATGAACCCCAACGCCACCGCGGGCAACGAGGGCGGCCGGGCCGAAGTGGCCCCGGAGGAGATGGCCTTCTTCGCCAAGGTCGTCGACCAGTACGGACAGGCCTTCAAGAAGCACGTCAAGGACACCTACGACGCCTACGTCCACCTGCGGCACGAACTGTCGATCACCGCGGACGGCCACCGGCCCATGAACAAGGCGTTCCGCGCGGCGATCGACACGATGCTGCTGGAGACGCTGGACGAACTGGAGATCCCGTACCACGTCGTCGGCGGAACCATGCCGGAGCGCCTGGAGGCCATCGCGGGGATCTTCGACCTGAAACCGGTGATGAGCACGGCGGAGGCCATCGAACTGGCCCGCAACGAGTACGGCCGGCAGGACTTCCGCATGGAGACCGAACGCGTTCCCGCTCAAGCGTGAGCGGCCCACCACGAGGAGAACGACCGATGGGTAAGCCGCCCGCAATCGCCATCGCCCACCACTCCGGCAGGGGACACACCGACGTGCTCGCGCAGGCCGTCCGCGACGGTGCCCGGACCGCGGGCGCCGAGGTGACCATGGTGACCGTCGAGTCCATGGACGACACCAAGTGGGAGACCCTTGACGCGGCCGACGCGATCATCTTCGGATCGCCCACCTACATGGGTTCGGCGTCCGGCCAGTTCCACATGTTCGCCGCGTCGACCAACAAGCGCTGGGGACGCCAGGCGTGGAAGGACAAGCTCGGCTCGGGGTTCACCATCGGCGCCTGCAAGGCGGGCGACAAGGACTCCACCCTGGGCTACTTCGCGACCCTCGGCCACCAGCACGGGATGCTCTGGGTCAGCCTCGGCCTGCTGCCCGGCTGGCACCTCAGCCATGAGAGCGAGAACGACCTGAACCGGCTGGGGTACTTCAACGGCGCCGCGGGAACCGTCGCCGGCGACCTGCCGTCCGACGCCGTGCACAAGGCGGACATCGCCACGGCCGAGTACCTGGGGCAGCGCGTCGCCGAGCAGACGGCGATCGTCCTCGCGGGACGCGCGGCGCTGGCGGCCGCAGCCGCCCGATAGCCGCACCCCACGCGCACGAAGACAGCAGCAGCTCCGCAGCAGAAGCACGCATTCGCCGAACGACCCGTTCCGGGGCGCGAGTCCAAGCGGCGGGCCCGGAACGGACGTCCTTCGGCGGGACGGGGAGGACCTGTGCCCATTCTGGAAGTCGCCTCCGTGGACGACCTGCTCGGCCCACGCGAGGGACGGTTCCTCGGCGAGGGGTTCAAGCGGGTCGAGCACTCGCTGAGCGAACTCACCGTGTCGCCCGGAGCCCCGGGCGTCGGAGGAATCGAAGCCACCGCGGG
Organism: Actinacidiphila rubida; assembly: GCF_900110255.1. Taxonomy (GTDB): domain Bacteria; phylum Actinomycetota; class Actinomycetes; order Streptomycetales; family Streptomycetaceae; genus Actinacidiphila; species Actinacidiphila rubida. The sequence goes on along the minus strand of NZ_FODD01000002.1, from coordinate 80,465 downwards.
CATCGACGTCGTGGGCCTCTGGTCGCGCAAGGGCGCGCGGCGGCAGAAGCCCCATCTCAGCACCATCGACGCGATGCTCTTCGCCACCCGGCTCACCGGCCTGTACGCGGCCCACGCGTTCACCCTCGCACCCGACGCCGGGTTCACGGTGGAGTGCGTCGACCTGAAGGCCGGCTCCAGCCCGGACGAGGACGAGCTGGACATGTTCCCCGTCAGCGGGCGGCTCGTGGCCGCCGACCGCACCGGCGGCGCATGGTCGACCACACTGGAGTGCCGCATCGGATCGATGACGGCCAGGGTGCGCGCCCGGCACGGTGCGGGCCGCGCCCCGGCCCGCACCGCGGACCTGTACCGCCGGGCCGAGGAACTGCCCGGCCCCTGGAACGACGCCCCGTTCGGCATCCCGCACCGCACCCGCGAGCAACTGCTCACCGCGGTCCGCGTGACCGCGGACGGCGCGGGCGACCTGCAGGCGTCAGCGCACGTCACCCTGGCACCGGGCCGCGCCCCGGTCGCCCCCGACGGCATCCGGGACGCGGGCCGCGGCCGCCTCGGCGCCCGCCCGGCCGGCGAACCGGGCAGCGAACCGGGCGGTGCGTCGAGCGGTGCGCCGAAGGGCGCCCCGCCCGACTCCCCGGCGACCATGATCGACGCCTTCATCGCGGCCATGCAGCTCGGCCAGGTCCTGCTCTACACGCTGGACGGCATCGAGCGGGCCGGCAGCAACAACCTGTGGATGCGGCGGACCCGCGTCACGGCCGGCCCGGCGCCTGCCCGGCCGGGCGACGAGGTGACCGCACGGCTGGAACGGGCCATGCTCCTGCCGTCCTCGGCCGGTACCTGGCGCAGCGCCGACGTGGTCGGCAGCCTGCACGGCGTCGAGTCGCGGGCCGGCGTCGCGCACCTGCTGCCGGCGTCCCGGCCGCGCAGCACCCCGTTGGAGAGGTGGCGGTCATGAGCGCCCGTGCCGCCGTCCTGGCAGGCCTCGGCGGTTACCTGCCGCCCCGCACCGTCACCAACGAGGAACTGTCCCGCCGCTTCGACACCAGCGACGAGTGGATCCGCACCCGGACCGGCGTCGAGCGGCGGCACGTCGCCGATCCGGGCGTGAGCACCGGGGACCTCGCCGTCGAGGCCGGTCACCGGGCGCTGAAGTCCGCCGGGGGCGGGCAGGGCGCGGTCGACATGTTGATCGTGGCCACCGCGACCCCGGACCAGCCCGTACCGGCCACCGCGCCGGACGTGGCGGCCAGGCTCGGCCTCGGCACCGCCGCCGCCTTCGACGTGCAGGCCGGCTGCTCGGGTTTCCTCTACGGGATCGCGACCGCCTCCGCCGCGCTGACCGCCGGGCATGCCACGCGCGTCCTCCTCATCGGCGCGGAGGTCTTCTCCACCGTCCTCAACCCCGGTGACCGCACCACGGCGGTGATCTTCGGCGACGGCGCGGGCGCCGTCGTGCTGCGTGCCGGAACGGCCGACGAGCCCGGTGCCCTGCTCGCGTTCGACCTGGGCGCGGACGGCACCGGCAAGGACCTGATCACCATCCCGGGCGGCGGGGCGCGGCAGCGTTCCACCGGCCGGCCGCCGCAGCCGGACGCCGGGTACATCCACATGCGCGGCCAGGAGACCTTCGCCGAGGCGGTCCGGCGGATGGGCCAGTCGTCGCAGGCCGTGCTCGACCGGGTCGGGTGGAGCGCGGACGAGGTCGACCACGTCGTCGGCCACCAGGCGAACCTGCGCATCCTGCGCACGCTGGCGGTGCACCTCGGCGTGGACCAGGAGCGCGTCGTCTCCCACATCCAGGAGGCCGGCAACACCTCGTCCGCGTCCATCCCGCTGGCCCTGGCCGACGCCGGATCACGCGGCCGGTTCCGCACGGGCGACCGGCTGCTGCTGACCGCTTTCGGTGCCGGCCTGACGTGGGGCTCGGCCGCGCTCACCTGGCCCGGACTCACCCCAGAGTGACCACCGGCCGCACCCGGCCGCACCCCGAACCCGGAAGGAAGAAGCGCCATGACGCACAGCACCTCCGTAAGACCCGAGACCGTCCTCGACGCGCTGCGGGCCCACTTCGACGTCCCCGACGGCACGTCCGCCGAGACCGGCTTCGACAGCCTCGACCTGGACTCGCTGGCCCTGATCGAGCTGGCGGTCATTCTCACCAAGCGGTACGGCGTCGAGATGACGGGCGAGGAGGTCGCCGCCGCCGGCACGGTCGCCAAGGTCGCCGAGCTGGTGTCGGCGAAGGCGGCGACCGGCTGAGCCCGGGAACGCCGTGGCAAGCGCCGGCCCACGCCGGCGTCGACGAGGAGAACTGGGAGTGTGGATGTCCGCGAACCTCGGGATCGAAGAGGCGTACTCGGCCGTCGAGGAGGCGTCCGGCCTGCTGGGCGTGCCCTGCTCGCGGGAAGGACTCTGGCCGGTCCTGAGCGCGTTCACCCCGTTCGAGGGCGGGTTCATCTTCAGCGCGACCGCCGGCGAGCGCGGGGGAGACCTCGACCTCACCATCCAGGTGCCGGCCGGCATCACCGATCCCTACGCCCACGCCGTGTCCCACGGCCTGGTCCCCGGGACGGACCATCCCGTCGCCTCGCTGCTCCCGGACCTCCGGAAGGCGTGCTCCGTCGACGAGTGCCTGATCGACGTCGGCGTGTCCGGCGGATTCAACAAGGTCTACGCGCACTTCCCGCACGACGTCCAGCGGATCTCGCGACTGGCCCGGCTCCCGTCCATGCCGGGCGCCCTCGCCGGCAATGCGGACTACTTCGACCGCCACGGCCTGGAGCACGTCGCGATGGTCGCGATCGACTACCGGAGCCACACCACCAACCTGTACGTCCCGACTCCCGGCGGCCTCGCCCCGGACACCATCCGCTCGCTGGTCCGCGGCCTCGGGCTGCCCGAGCCGGAACCGGAGCTGGTGGAGTCCGCCCGCGCGACGTTCCGGGTCTACTTCACGCTCGGCTGGGACTCCCCGGCGATCCGGCGGATCAGCTTCGCCCGGCCGCTGGACCTGCCCCTGATCCGTGCCAGGGAACCGGAGTTCACCCGCTTCATGACCGGCACCCCGTACACGTACGACGGCGACCGCTTCAGCATCTCGATCGTGAAGTGGTCGCCGGAGGGCGTGTGGTTCAACGGCGGCTCGTACTACCGGTTCGGGCCGCTGCAGGTGGAGTTGTTCCGCGCGTTCCTCGACCAGCGGGCGTGAGCGGCACCCGTGCGCCCCGACGACGACAAGGAAGGCACCGAGCCCATGACCGAACAGACCGAGGGGACACGCGCGTTGCGCGTCGCGCACGACTTCTACGCGGCACTCCAGGCCAAGGACGTCGACGCGTTCGCGGGTCTGTGGGAGCCGGACGCCGTGTACCGCGTCCCGGTCACCCCGGACGGGGTCCCGGGCGAGTTCACCGGGCGCGACACGATCGCGGCCGCCGTCGGCCAGTTCTTCACGCTCTTCGGGGACACGCGGATCACCTGGGACGCCGAGCCGATGGCCGACTCCCGGAAGGTGCTGGCCACCTGGACGATGGAGATCGACCTGCTCGCCGGCGGCACCTACCGCAACCGGGGCGCGTCGATCTTCCGGACGGCGGGCGACCGGATCGCCGAGTACACGGAGTACGTCGACACGGCCGCGTTCCTGGGGCTGTTCGCCGCCAACTCCGCGACGGCGCAACGCTTCTTCGCGCTGCTGCACGACCGGGACATCGACGCGTGGGGCGAACTCTGGCACGACCGCGGGACCGTCTCCCTGCCGCAGCCCGTCGCCGGGCTCCGGCCCCGCATCGAGGGCCGGGACGACATCGTCGCCGCGTACCGGAGGCTCTTCGCGGCGTGCGAGACCTTCGACGCCGAACTGACCGGCGTCCACCCGGCCGTGAACTCCGACGCGGTCTGCGTCCAGTACACGCTGCACGCGAAGCTCGCCACCGGGGCGGTGTACACCAACAACCACACGGCCGTCCTGCGGTTCCGGGACGGGCTGGTCAGCGACTACCGCGACGCGTTCTCCCCGCGGCCCTTCGGGGAGGTCATCGACGCCCTCCGTCAGAGGACGTCATAGGTCAGGTGCGTGACGGTCGAGGTCGCCAGCACGCTCCGCTGCACCAGCGTGCGCGGCGCCTCCCCGGTGAACAGCGGCGTTCCCGCCCCCAGGACGACCGGCGCGAGGTGCAGCGACAGCACGTCGACCAGTCCCGCGGCCAGCGCCGAACCGACGGTGGCGCCGCCGCCCATGAGGACCACGTCGAGGTCCCTGCCGCTCTCGGCGGACGCCGCCTCCGCCCGTGCGCGGGCGGTGGCGACGGCGTCGGCCAGGCCGGTGGTGACGAACGTCCAGTCGAGGTCGGTGAGGCGCACGGACACCGGGCGTGCGTGCGTCACGACGACGAACGCGGGTGTGCCGACCTCCCGCGCGCCGTAGCCAGTCGTGTCGTCCCAGCCGTTCGGCCCGTCGACGACGTCGAAGAGCCGGCGGCCGAGGACGACGGCGCCGGAACGGGCGGTGCCCTCGCTCAGGACCCGGCGGTCGTCGGGGTCGTCCGAGAACGCCCAGGTGTGGAGGGCCTCGCCGCCGATGCCCAGACCACGGTCCGGGCCGGCGTCGGGGCCGGTGACGAAGCCGTCGAGGGACATCGAGATGTCCGCGATGATGTGCGTCATACCTGTCAGACCCGGTCCGCCGCCCGAACTCATCGCCGGCCCGCGGACGCCTTCCGCCCTTCCCCTTCCCCGTCCCCTTCCCCGTCCCGCCTCAGCCCTCCGCCGTCACGTCCAGCGAACCGGACGTGACGGACACCGAGATCCGGTGCGCCGAGGAGGCGTTGCGGGGAACGGCCACCTGCGTGCTCGCCGAGGTCGCGGCCGTCGTCACGGCGTACCCGTCGGGGGAGCGGGGCAGCCGCACGGCCACCGACGCGGACACCTCCTGAAGATCGACGTCCTGGGGCACGCCGGAGAAGGCGACGTCCGCGCTGCCCGAGGCGACGGTGAACCGCGCCCGTACGGGCTCCAGCCCGGTCGCGGTGAGCTGGACCGAGGACGCGTCCACGGTGACGTCGCCGCCGAGCCCGTCCAGGACGGTCTGCCCCGACGCCTGACGGAGCCTCAGTCCGGTGTGCCGCGGCACGGTCAGCACGAGGTCGCCGGCGCACCGCACCTGCGCCCCGGCGGCGTCCCGGCAGCCCACCGCCAGCGCGTCGGCGCCGGTGGCCGCGTCGTGGACGACGGCACCGCGCAGGCCGCGGGTGGCACCTGGGCCGTCCGCCGGGTGGAACGTGCCGGTGACGGCGTGCGCCCGAGGGTCGGCGGTCACCTGGATGCGGCCGGAGACGCCGTCGAGGACCACCAGCGAGGTGTCGCCCGCACGCAGGGCGTACGTGCCCGGGGGAGTGGCCGGCGCACCCGTGTCCAGCCGCGGGCCCGGGCCGGGGAGGCCCGCGTCGCGGTGCCGTCCCGCGTGGCCGGTCACCACCAGCAGCAGCACGACCGCCGAGGCCCCGCCGAGCAGCCCGAGCATCATCCGCCGGGACGGCGGCCGCGGTCCCGGCGGATGCGGTCGGCCACCGGGCCGTGGGGGAGCGCCGGGCGGCTGGACCGCGAAGGGCGGGTGGGGCGGCTTCGGCGGGGTGTCAGTGGCTCCCATACGCGTCGTCTGCCCGCTCGTCGCCGTCAGGCGACTTTCCGACCCTCCGGCCATCGCGGGTGTGGACATGTCAGCATCGGCGTGCTGTCATGCCGGTGCGGCGGGATGACAGCGTTGTCGGGCGGGCGGGCCGGGTGGTCGGGCGGGCGTGCCGGGCGGGGCGCTGCGCCGCCGTGCCCCTGACCGCACAGCCGCCCAGACCGGAGGTACCCCAAGTGGACCCCACACCACTTCCGTTCGCCTTACGACCCGGACGGGAACCCGCCAGGAAGCGAACGCGCGGCGGGTTCCTCCGCCGCAGAGCGCCGCGCGTCACCGGCCCCAGGAGGCTCCTGGCGGGCCTGGCCGGCTTCGGCATGCTGGCCGGGCTGTCGGTGGCCGGTGTCACGGCCGCCCCCACGGCCGCCGCCGCGACCGCCGTCGTGGTCGACGGCAACGCCCGGTTCGAGGTGCTCACGCCCACGCTGGTGCGCCTGGAGTACGCGGGTGACGGCGCGTTCCAGGACGGGACGACGTTCAACGCCGTCAACCGGTCCTTCGCCGTGCCGTCGTACACCACCGACGTCAGCTCCGACGGCTACCGCGAGATCAGGACGAGCGGGCTGACCTTGCGCTACAAGCAGGGCAGCGGACCCTTCACGCCCGCGAACCTGTCGGTGACGCTCGCCGGGACGGGTGTCACGGCGCAGCCCGCGTTCCCGTCGCTGTGCCCGTACGGCGCCTCCTGCGAGGCGGAGGACGGGCAGTTCGCCGGCCAGGCGAAGACCGCGTACGACCACGCGGGACACACCGGGACCGGCTTCGTCGCCGGGTACGAGGGCACGGGGTCGGCGCTGACGCAGAACGTGTCGCTGGTGCCGGCCGCGGGCCAGTACCGGCTGTGGGTGCGCTACTCCAACGCCAAGGGCACCGGCACCGGGACGCTGTCGACCCGCCTGGGCGGTACCGCGGGCCCGTCGCTCAGCCTCGCGCCGACGTCGAGCTGGGACACCTGGGCGGTCACCTCGGTCCCGATCAGCCTGAGTGCCGGCACCACGGCCGTCTCGCTGCTGCAGAACGCGGGCGACACCGGGCAGGTCAACATCGACAGCTTCGGCGTCACCGCGCAGTCCGCGACCTCGTTCCCGCCCGCCGCCACGACCCTGACCACGACCGGGTACGGTTCCGGCCCGGCCAGCCAACTCGGCGGCTGGTCACGGTCGCTGGACAATCCCTGGACGCTGCCCGTCACGGAGCACCCCGGCGTTCTGGACCGGGACGGCTGGTACCTGATGGACGACACCCGTACCGCGCTGTTCAGTTCGGCCCACCAGACGAGCGACCGGCCCTCGCACGGCTCGCAGCCCTACGAGGACGGCTACTTCTTCGGCTACGGCCAGAACTACAAGCAGGGCCTGGCGGATCTGAACGCGCTGACCGGCGGAACGGCGCTGCTGCCCGAATCGGCCTACGGGGTCTGGTACTCGCGGTACTACGCCTACACCACTTCGGACTACGAGAACACGCTGCTGCCGGCCTTCCGCGCCGACTTCACCCCCGTCGACTGGCTCGTCGTCGACACCGACTGGAAGAGCCCCAGCACCTGGGACGGCTGGAACTGGAACTCCAGCCTCTTCCCCGACCCGCAGAGCTTCCTGAACTGGACGAAGCAGCAGGGCCTCTCGGTGTCGATGAACATCCACCCGGCCATCGAGAGCAGCGATCCCCGGTTCGCCGCGGCCAACTCCCAGGCGGGCGGCCTGACCCAGGAAGGCGGCGGAACCCGCTACGACTTCGACTGGTCCAAGTCCGGCCAGCTCGCCGCCTACCTGTCCCTGCACCAGCCGTTCGAGCAGCAGGGCGTGCGCGAGTGGTGGCTGGACTACTGCACCGGCTGCGGCTCGTCGACGACCTCCGACCCGCAGGTCGCGCCCGACAACTTCATCAACCAGGCGTACGCCGACGACGCGGCCGCCCGGGGACTGCGCGGCTTCTCCTTCGCCCGCGTCGGCGGCTCGCAGCAGGGCGACGACGACGGCAACTACCCGCAGGGGCCGTGGTCGGAGCGGCGCAACTCGATGCAGTTCACGGGGGACACGCCCGCCACGTGGGACATGCTCGCCTTCGAGGCGCGGTTCACGCCCGACGAGGCGGCCGCCGGCCTGAGCAACGTGAGCGACGACATCGGCAGCTTCCACGGCGGCCACCTCGCCGACGACCTGTACGCCCGCTGGATGCAGCTGGGCGCCTTCCAGCCCGTCGACCGCATGCACTCCGACCACGGCGACCGGCTGCCGTGGAACTACACCGGCGCCGCCGCGGCCAGCGCGAGCTCGTTCCTGCGGCTGCGCGAGTCGCTGGTCCCGTACACCTACACCCTCGCGCGCCAGGCCAACACCAGCGGTGTGCCCGTGGCACAGCCGCTGTACCTCGACTATCCCGACCAGCAGGCCGCCTACACCAACCCCGGCGAGTACCTGTACGGCGACAACGTCCTGGTCGCGCCGATCACGACGCCCGACGACGCCAACGGCAACGGCTCGGTGCCGGTGTGGTTCCCCCCGGGGAGCTGGACGGACTACTTCACCGGGCACACCTACACCGGCCCCGGCACGGCGACCGTCACCGACCCGCTCTCCCAGATGCCGGTGTTCGTCAAGGCCGGTGGCATCCTGCCGACCCGCACCGACTACGTCGACAACCAGGGGCAGAGCCCGCTGACCCAGCTCACCGTCAACGTGGCGGCCGGGGCGGACGGTTCGTTCTCCCTCTACCAGGACGCGGGCGAGGGCAGCGGCTACACCAGCGGCCAGTCCACGTCCGCGCCGCTGTCGTGGAGCGACTCCTCCCGCACGCTGACCATCGGCGCGCAGACCGGCGCCTACAGCGGGGCGCCCAGCTCCCGCGCGTACACCCTGCGGCTGTCCGACTCCGATGCCCCGACGGCGGTTTCCGTCGACGGCGTGCAGCTCCCGGAGACGGCGTGGGCGTGGAACGCCAACCGGCGGACGGTCACCGTCACCACCGCCACACTGCCGCTGGCCTCCTCCCACACCGTCACGCTGTCGGGTTCGGCCACCGCGAACCCGGCCTCCGGCGAGACGATCGGGGCCGGCGGGCTGTGCCTGGACGTGCGTGGCGGCGCCACCGCCGACGGCACGCCGGTCCAGCTCTACGGCTGCAACCACAGCGCCGCCCAGCAGGTCGCGCACCCCGGCGACGGGACGCTGCGCCTGCTGGGCAAGTGCCTGACCGCGACCGGGACCGCCGACCACGCGGTGGTCGGCATCGCCGGCTGCGCCGGCACCTCCGCCCAGGCGTGGACGCGCCGTGCCGACGGCTCCCTGGTGAACTCCGCCTCAGGGCGGTGCCTGGACGTGCCCGACGGCAACACCTCGCCCGGCGCGGTCCCGTTGCAGGTCTACGCGTGCGACGGCACCACCGCCCAGCAGTGGCGGCTGCCGCCGGGCCCGATCACCAGGGCCGGGGGGCTGTGCGCCGACGTCGCCGACGCCGATCCGGCGTCCGCCACCGCGGTCCAGCTGTGGGGCTGCAACTCCTCCGACGCGCAGCGCTGGTCGGCTCCCGGCGACGGCACCCTGCGCACCTTCGGCAAATGCCTGGACGTCGCCCACGGCGCCTCGGCCAACGGCACGTCCGTCCAGTTGTGGGACTGCAACGGCTCCGCCGCCCAGAGCTGGGTGAGCCGCCCGGACGGCACGTTGTCCAACTCCGCGTCGGGCCGCTGCCTCGACGACCCCGACAACAAGAACACCGCCGGGGACCTGCTGCAGATCTACGACTGCAACACCACCAGCGCCCAGCAGTTCGCCCTCACGTGACCCGGCGGCCCCTGCCGCGTCCGCGGCAGGGGCCGTCCCGCCGGAGCGTCAGAGCTGCTTGACCTCCTCCAGGGAGCAGTGCATCGCCTCGGCGACCTTCTCCTCGTCCTCGCCGCCCGCCAGGGCCGCCGCGCTCTCCGCCTTGAGGTCGTTCGCGGCGGCCTGCCTGGCTTTCTCGGCCTCTTCGTACCGCTGCGCGGCGAGGGCCACTTTCGAAGTCGTCATGCTGTCATGCTGCCCGAGCTGCGGCCGGTCATGACGCAGCGCTCGCCGTGCGTTCCGGCGATTCGCCCGTCGCGCCGCCGCCCCGCCAGGCGCCCTCACCAAGGCCCCGCGCAGAGGGCGGCGGCGCGTCCGCGGTCACTCGGCCAGCAGGAGTGCCGCGACCGCCTCCGGGGCCTCGTGCAGGGCGTCGTGGCCGGTCGGGAGGTCGTGGACCCGCCACTCCGGATCGGCAAGGAGCCGGGCGCGGAGGCCGGTGAACGGCGTCCGGTCCTCCCATCCCGAGCAGAAGACGAACTCCCGGCGGGGCACCCGGGCGTGCGCACCGGTGAGCCGGACCGCCTGCAGGAACGAGGCGAGGGGATGGGGACGGCGGCGGGGATCGCCGCCGTCCGGCGGCCGGACGGAGTAGCCGGTGCTCGCGGCGCCGGCAGCGAACACCTTCCGGAAGTGGTCGTTCGCCGACGACCAGCACGACTCGCCGTCGCGCGGCACGTAGGCGTCGAGGTGCACCAGTCGCGAGACCCGGCCCCCGGCGCGATCGGCGGCGGCGGCGATCACCATCCCGGCGTAGCTGTGGCCGACCAGGGTCGCGCCGCTGAGGTGCGCCCGATCGAGGAGCCGCAGCACGTCGCCGGCGTGGGTGTCGAGGTCGGCGGTCGCGACCGTCGCCGCGTCGTCCTCCGGCCGCAGACCGGTCAGGGTCAGGGCGTGAACGGTGTGACCGGCGTGCTCCAGCAGCGGAACCACCGCCTCGTAGGACCAGGAGCCCTTCCAGCCGCCGGGCACCAGGACGAATGTCGCCATGCGAGTCTCCACTCTGTTCTCGACGGGTCGTGGCCGCGGCGCCGCACGCGGCGGAAGGCCCCGTCCACGCAGGCAGTGTCGCCGGATCACGCCATGGCGGGCCACCGATAGGATGCCAACCGATGCCCGTTCGCCGCCAAGCTCCCCGAGCCGCCCGGAACGCCGGCCCGACGTCACATGTGTGGCCGTCCGGCGGGCGCCACCTCTGGCTCTCCGGCGGCACGAGCGACGTGCAGGAGCACGCGCGGGGGCATCTGGTCCACGCGGCCCGCGGTGTCCTGAGCCTGCAGACCGAGCGCGGCACGTCGATCGTTCCCTCCAACCGGGTCGCCTGGACGCCCGCCGGCTTCACGCACCGGCACCGCGCCCACGGAGACACCGACATGCGGATCGTCTTCCTTCCGCCCTCCCTCGCCCGGCTCGTGCCCGACCGCCCCGCGGTGTTCCCGACCTCGGGCCTCGCCCGCGAGGTGCTGCTCGCGCTGACCGGCCCCCGCGACGGCGATCCCGCCCCCGCCTACCGCGGCCCCGCCCGGGCCCGCCTGCTGCGCGTCCTCGTCGACGAACTCCGCGCCGCGGACGAGCAGCCCCTGCACCTGCCCGAGCCGCGGGACGACCGGCTGCGGGCCCTGGCCCGGATGCTCGACGAGAACCCGGCGGACAACGCCACGCTGGCCGAACTGGGGTCCAGGGCCGGAGCCAGTGCCCGCACCCTGAGCCGGCTGTTCCGCGCCGAACTCGGCATGACTTTCTACGAGTGGCGCACCCAACTGCGCGTCCACCACGCGCTCGTGCTCCTCGCCGAGGGCCATGACACCCTCCGCACCGCGTACGCCTGCGGGTGGGCCAACCCCAGCGGCTTCATCGCGGCGTTCACCCACCTCATCGGGACGACCCCGGGCCGCTACCGTGCCGAGCAACCTAAAGGCTTTAGGCAAATGTGCTAGGCTCTTCGGTAAATCGGAGGAGTGTGATGGTGAGAGCGGGACTGACCCCGGAGCGGCTGACGCGAGCCGGGGCGGAGCTGGCGGACGAGGCCGGGTTCGAGCACGTGACGGTCTCCGCGCTCGCCCGCCTCTTCGACGTCAAGGTCGCGAGCCTGTACTCGCACGTGAAGAGCTCGCAGGACCTCAGGACGAGGATCGCCCTGTTCGCGCTCGAGGAGCTCGCCGACCGGGTCTCCGACGCCGTGGCCGGGCGGGCGGGCAGGGATGCCCTGGCCGCCTTCGCGAACGCCTACCGCGACTACGCCCGGGAGCACCCGGGCCGTTACGACGCGGCGCGCCTGCGGCTCGACGCCGAGACGGCGGCGGCCAGTGCCGGGGTACGGCACGCGCAGATGACCCGCGCGATCCTGCGCGGCTACGACCTGCCCGAGCCGGAGCAGACCCACGCGGTACGGATGCTGGGCAGCGTCTTCCACGGCTACGTCAGCCTCGAGCTGGCCGGCGGCTTCGCACACAGCGCGCCCGACGCGCAGCAGTCCTGGGACTGGATCATCGACTCCCTCGACGTGCTGCTGCGGAACAGGGCCACCCCCTGACCCGCCGGGGCCCGCGGCCCCGAACGGTCCATCGGATTCCGAACACCAGGCTGAGGCAATGACCTTCGAACACGGCTGGATCACCACACCCGTCACCGCGGACATGCTGCGCGGCCACCTCGAGGTGGAAGCGACCGCCCACGGACTGCTGCCGCACCGGCTGCCCGCCCGGGCGCGGCGGCAGATCCCCGACGACCAACTCGCCGTCGCCGAGGCGCAGCCTTCCGGCGTGCGGGTGGTCTTCCGGACCCGGGCGACCGCCGTCGAGCTGGACACGCTGCCCACCAAGCGGGTCTACCAGGGCTTCCCGCCCCCGCCGGACGGCGTGTACGACCTGCTGGTCGACGGCACTCCGGCCGCGCAGGCGACCGTCACCGGCGGCAACGTGCGCACCATCACGGACATGTTCACCCAGGCCTTCGAGCTGACCCCGGGGCCGCCCGGCACGGCGCGGTTCACCGATCTGCCGGCGGGCGAGAAGGACGTCGAGATCTGGCTGCCGCATACGGAGGTCACCGAGGTCATCGCGCTGCGCACCGACGCCCCGGTCGAGCCGGTGCCCGACAGCGGGCGCAGGGTGTGGCTGCACCACGGCAGTTCCATCAGCCACGGGTCGAACGCGGCCAGCCCGGCCGCCACATGGCCCGCCCTGGCCGCCGCCGACGGCGCCGTCGACCTGGTCAACCTGGGCTTCAGCGGCAGTGCGCTGCTCGACCCGTTCACCGCCCGCGCCATGCGGGACACGCCCGCGGACCTCATCAGCGTCAAGATCGGCATCAACGTCGTCAACGCCGACGTGATGCGCCTTCGGGCCTTCGCTCCCGCGGTCCACGGCTTCCTCGACACCATCCGCGAGGGGCATCCCCGGACGCCGCTGCTCGTCGTCTCCCCGATCCTGTGCCCGGTCCAGGAGGACACGCCCGGGCCGCTCGCGCCCGAGTTCGCCGACGGGACCCTGCGGTTCAGGGCGACGGGCGATCCCGCCGAGCGGGCGTTCGGGCGCCTGACGCTCAACGTCATCCGGGACGAACTCGCGCGGATCGTCGCGGAACGGGCCGCCGACGACCCGCACGTGCACTACCTGGAGGGCCGGGACCTGTACGGCGAGAAGGACTACGCCGAGTTCCCGCTGCCGGACGAGATCCATCCCGACCCCGCCGGACACCGTCGCATCGCCGAGAACTTCGCGCGGCTCGCGTTCGGGGACGGGGGCGCGTTCGCCGTCACGGCCGCCTGACCACACGGCAGCACGCGGCCGGACAGCGGTCGGCCCGGCCCCCGAAGCGGGGCCGGGCCGTGGGGTGTCGAAGGCCGGGCAGCTCAGAAGATCAGGAGCTCGGCGGCCCGGGAGCGCTGCCGCTCAGCAGGCGCCGAGGTCCTGCCAGACGCCCCACTCGCCGGTGGTGCCGGGCTCCTCGCCCTGCGTCCACCACTTGGCCTGCCAGTTGTGTCCCTTCCACGAGACGGTGTTGCCGCCGGTGTAGATCGCCGAGGAGCTCCACGAGGCGACGGTGCAGGTCGTCCCGCCCCCGCCGGTCGTGGTCCCGCCGGTCGTCCCGCCGGTGGTGGTTCCGCCCGTCGTCGTCCCGCCGGTGGTGCCGCCCGAACCGCCCGCGAACTGCTGGAAGGTGTCGGTGAACGCCAGGCTGTTCTGGCTGATCTGGGTGCACGTGGAGAGCGAGTTGGCGCTCCCGCTGCACGGCTGGTCGCGGTTCACCGACCAGAACGCCAGCCGCCCGACGCCGTGTTGGGCGGCGAAGTTCTCCACGGTCTGGGCGTCCGCCAGGGTGAACGTGGATCCGTCGTCGTTCTTGCCGATCATCGGGGTGATCCCGAGGTTGGCGTAGGTGTAGCCGGAGTCGACCGACTGCATCTGCGACAGCGTCGCCTGGGCCGCGGAGACCGAGCCCTGCCCCATCTCGGTGCCGGTGCCCGCGTAGAAGTCCATGGTCATGATGTTGACCACGTCGATCTTGACGCCGGCCGTCTTGGCGGCCTTGAGGATGTTCACGCCGTCGCTCGTGAGCCCGCTCGTCAGGACCGGCAGCGTCACGGAGAACTGCAGGGCGGGGTTGGACGCCTTGAGGTCCTTCATCGCCTGCATCTGGCGTGCCGTGGCCGCCGTGTCCGCCACGGCCGCGCCCTCGATGTCGAAGTCCAGCTGGGTGACGCCGTAGTCGTTGATGAGGGCCTGGTAACCGGCGTCGATCGAGCTCTGGGTGGAGCAGGTCCACGCCAGTGGCAGGCCGCTGGCGCCGCCCGACGAGATGATGAGGGAGGCGCCCTCGGACTTCGCCTTGGCGATCAGCGGGTCGGTGAAGGAGTCGGCACCGATGGGGAGGGTGTCGCCCCAGATCTGGTTGCAGCCGGAACCGAGCACGAAGGCCGCGGTGTAGGCCTTGAGGCCGTGCCCGGTCAGGGCCGTGTCGAGCATGCCCTCCTGACTGTTCGACATGTCGACGTAGGGAGCGACGGCGTAGGCGCTGGTCGCCGCGGCGTTGCCGTCGGGGGCCAGGGCGAAGACCGCACCGGCGGTCGCGAGCGTGAGCGCGGAGGCGGAGGCCGCCCATTTCGCAAGGTGCATGAAAGCCCCTCGAGCGTGAAGTGGTGGGGGGAGCGTGCGTCTCAGGCCTGAGTTGGTACGTACCAAACAGCGCGCAGCCGTGCCGCGTCAAGAGGACTAGACCAACTTCCCCGTTTCCCCCACACTCCCGCCGCCCCCGCCAGGGGCCGCGGGCACCCCGGCGGGACCTCACCGGGCGACGCGATAGCGGTGCTCCGGGCGGCCGTTGGTGCCGTAGCGGAGTTCGAGACGGACCGTGCCCTCCTTGACGAGGTAGGACAGGTAGCGCTGCGCCGTGGCCCGGGAGACGCCCGTCGCCTCGGCGGCCTCGGCGGCGGACAGGGCGCCGCGGCTGGCGCGCAGGGCCTGGTGGATCGCGCTGAGTGTCGGCGCGGAGTGGCCCTTGGCCGGGATGCGGGGGACGGCGGGCGGCCGGGCCGCGCTGAACAGCGCGTCCACGTCGGCCTGGTCGGCCGTCGCCGTCCGGCTGAGGGCGTCCGCCCGGTCTCGCAACTCACGGTAGGCGTGCAGGCGTTCGGCGAGGTCGGCGGATCCGAACGGCTTCACCAGGTAGCCGACGGCCCCGAGCTTCATCGCGGCCCGCACGGAGGAGATGTCGTGGTCGGCGGTGATCACCAGGGCGTCGGGACGGGTGTCGGCCCGGTCCTGACTCAGCCGCCGCAGGACGTCGAGGCCGCTGCCGTCGGGCAGGAAGATGTCGAGCAGCAGGAGATCCGGCCGCAGGGTGCGGACCGCGGCCAGGGCCTCGGCCACGTTCGCGGCCCTGCCGACCACGTCGAACGCCCGGACGCGGCGCACGTAGTCGCTGTGGATCTGGCCGACCCGGAAGTCGTCGTCCACCACGAGGGTCCGGATCATCCGAGCTCACTTCCCCTCGAGGACGCGTGCGTCAGTAGTGCGCCCCGACGGGCCGCCGCCGTGCCCGGCTGCGGCAGGACGACGGTGAAGACCGCGCCGGGACCCTCGCTGACCGTGATGGTGCCCCCGTGCCGCTGCACCAGGCGGTGCACCAGCGCGAGCCCCAGCCCGCGGCGCGCGGTGCCCCGTCCCGGGCGGGTCGACCAGCCGTCCTCGAAGATCGACTGGGCGGTGCCCGGGGCGATGCCCCGGCCGTTGTCGGCGACGCGGACCACGACGAGGTCGTCGGCCTCCGTCACCGTCAGCAGGATCCGGCGGCCTTCCCCGGTGGGTGGCGCCTCGGCCGTCGCGTCGACCGCGTTGTCGAGCAGGTTGCCGACGATGGTCAGCAGCCGCCGCAGGTGCGGCGGGTCGTCGCCGAGCGCCGAGTCGTCGGTGAGGGCGATCGTCACGCCGCGTTCGGCGGCGACGGTGGTCTTGGCCACGATGAGCCCGACCATGAGGGGGTTGCCGATGTGGCGGCGCACGGCCTCGGTCAGGGCCTGCCCGGAGCGGGCCGTCTCGATGGCGTAGTCGTACGCGGACTCGTGCTCGCCGATGTCCAGGAGTCCGGCCAGCGTGTGCATCCGGTTGGTGAACTCGTGCTGCTGGGCCCGCAGCGCGTCGGTCAGCCCGCGCACGGAGTCCAGTTCGCGCAGCAGGCCGATCAGCTCGGTGCGGTCGCGGACGGTGACGACCGCGCCCAGGGCGCGTCCCTGCAGGCTGACCGGCATGCGGTTGACGACGAGGCAGTGGTCGTCGGTCAGGACGCTGACGTCGGTGCCGGTCAGGGTGCCGTCCAGGGCGCGGCGCAGCCGGCCGTCGGGCAGCACCTCGTCCAGCCGGTGGCCGAGCGCCGTGCCGACGCCGAGCAGGCGCCGGGCCTCGTCGTTGATGACGGTAACCCGCCCATCGGGGGCCACGGCGACCACGCCCTCCCGGATGCCGTGCAGCATCGCCTCCCGGTCCTGCAACAGGCAGGCGATCTCCTCCAGCTCCAGGCCGAACGTGGTCCGCTTCAGCCGGCGGGCCAGCAGGGAGGCCGCGGCCGCGCCGATCGCGGTGGCGAGCGCGGCGTAGAGCCCGAAGGTCGGCAGCTCGGACCACAACTCGCTGAGCACGGCGCGTTCCGGGATGCCGACGGACACCTCGCCGACCAGGGCGCCCGAAGTACCGTACAGGGGAGCCTTGGCGTTGGCGGAGCGCCCCAACGCGCCCTGGTCGATGCCGACGTGCGAATGGCCGTCCCTGACCACGATCGGCTCGGCGACCGGCTTCCCGATCAGGGCCGCCATCGGGTGCGAGTGCCGTATACGGTGCAGGTCGATCACCACCACGTACGACGCGTGGGCGGCCTGGCCGATGCGCTGGGCGACGGACTGCACGACGTGGTCGCGGTCCCCGTACTCGGTGGCCTGCCGGATCTGCGGATCCGCCACCGCGATCCGGGCGATCGCCAGCGCCCGCTGCTCGTAGGAGCGGTCGAGTTCGGCCCGCTGCGCGAACGCGAACAGGACGAAGCCGATCAGGCCGGTGAGCGCGAGGATGGCCAGTTCGTTGGCGAGGATCCGGGTGGAAAGCCGGCGCCTTCCGCCGCGTCCTGCCCGGAAGCGGATGGGTGTCACAGGTACCTCTTCGTTGCGGTGGCGCCTCGCGCCGGGCGTCCGCCGGACGCCCGCTCCTGGACAGGCGTTCCTGAATGCGCGGGTGGCGCGATTGTGCCGCACCCACCGGCCGCTGCCCACCCTCCGCCCGCTGAGCAAAACGAGCAGAACTCCGGGTTACGCGGCTTTCGCGGGATAGCTCGGAAACAGCGACGTAACGCGGTGCCGTCTCTAGCGTCTGCCTTCCTCGGCCTGCGAGGAACCCCGGGCACACCGCCCGGCGGACCGCGCGGAACGGCCGGGGATTCCCGAACGACGGAAGGAAGCGGTCCCCCCATGGCCTCGCGCAACGATGTCGCGACGAGCCCGGGCACCGGTGCGGCGGACCAGGCGGACGCACGCATCGAGATATCCGGGCTCACGAAACGATTCCTGACCCCCGCAGGCGAGGTGTTCACGGCGCTGAGCGGCGTCTCGTTCACCGTGGAACCCGGCCAGTTCTGCGCGGTGGTCGGTCCCACCGGCTGCGGCAAGTCGACGACGCTGAGCATGGTGTCCGGCCTCGACCGGCCCAGCGAGGGGTCCGTCCGCGTCGGCGGCCGCGAGGTGGACGGCATCACCGACGGCGTCAGCTTCATGTTCCAGACCGACGCGCTGCTGCCCTGGAAGACGGTCCTCGGCAACGTCCTGATGGGTCCCGTCTTCCGCCGGGTGCCCAAGCGCCAGGCGCAGGCGTCGGCCCGTGACTGGCTGCGCCGCGTCGGCCTCGCCGGTTTCGAGGACCGCTACCCGCACCAGCTGTCCGGCGGCATGCGCAAGCGCGTCGCGATGGCCGCCGCCCTGATCAACGAACCCAGGATCCTGATCATGGACGAGCCGTTCGGCGCCCTCGACGTGCAGACGAAGGCGATCATGTCGACCGAGCTGCTGAACCTGTGGGAGCAGATCCGGCCGTCCGTCATCTTCATCACCCACGATCTCGACGAAGCGGTGGCACTCGCCGACCGGGTCGTCGTGATGACGTCCGGCCCGGGCTCGGTCAAGGCGGTCTTCGACATCGACCTGCCGCGGCCGCGCGGCTCGGTCCAGGAGATCCGCTTCCAGCCACGGTTCATCGAACTCCAGCACCAGATCTGGGACACCCTGCGCGAAGAGGTCGAACGCGCCTACGCCCTCACCGCGGGAGGCACGGCATGAGCACGACGTCCACCGCTTCCGCCGCCCTCTCCGACGTCACCAAGGGCGCGGCCGCGAGCGCCGCCCGGCGGGCCGCGCGTCGCCGCACCGCCCTGGTGTGGGCGGGCCGGATCGCCCTCGCGGCCGTCGTCATCGGCGGCTGGCAGCTGTCCACGACGTGGGGCATCGTCGACCCGTTCTTCTACGGGCAGCCCTCCGGCATCTGGAAGAGGCTCATCGAACTCTTCCAGCACGGAACCCAGTTCGGCTCCTTCTACCAGAACATCTGGACCACCATCCAGGAAGCGCTCGCCGGCTTCGCCGTGGGTGCCGTGACCGGCATCGTCTTCGGGGTCGCGCTCGGCCAGAGCCGTTACCTCTCCGACGTCCTCGGTCCCTACATCAAGATGGTCAACGCCGTTCCGCGCATCGTCCTCGGCTCGATCTTCATCGTGGCCTTCGGCATCGGCGTCACCCCGAAGATCCTGCTCGCCGCGGTGCTGGTGTTCTTCATCGTCTTCTTCAACGCCTTCCAGGGCGTCCGCGAGGTCGACCGCAGCGTCCTCGCCAACGTCCGGGTGCTCGGGGCCTCCCGGACGCAGATCACCCGGCACGTCATCGTGCCCTCGGCGCTGACCTGGATCATCGCCAGCCTGCACAGCGCCTTCGGCTTCGCCATCGTCGGCGCGCTCGTCGGCGAGGTGCTCGGAGCGCAGAGCGGACTGGGCCTGGTCATCAAGACCGCGCAGAACAACTTCGATCCCAACGGCGTGTTCGCCACGATGCTCGTCATCGCGGTGATCGTGCTCGGCGCGGAATGGCTGATCGGCAAGCTCGAACGCCGGCTGCTGTCCTGGCGGCCGCCCGCTCCCACCGAGGCGAACTCCCTCTGAGCGGCGCCCTCGTCCGCCGTCCCCGCCGACTCCCCTCTCGCTCCCTCCCGTCCCCTACGCGCGCCCCGTTCCGCGCGCGCTCCTCCCCGAAAGGTGCACGCCCCGCCATGTCCAAGAGAACCCTCACCGCAACGCTCGCCGCCGTCCTCGCCCTCGGCACCGTCTCCGCGTGCTCCGGGCACTCCGGGTCGTCCGCGTCCGGCGGCACCCCGACCGTCAGGCTCATGGTCGGCGGCATCGACAAGCAGATCTACCTGCCGTACCAGCTCGCCGAGAGCCTCGGCTTCTACCGGAAGTACGGCGTCAAGGTCGAGCTGAGCACCGAGCAGGACGGCGGTGTCGGCGCCGAGGAGGCCATGGCCTCCGGCCAGGTGGACATGGCCGGCGCCTGGTACAACCACACGATCGAGTTCCAGGCGAAGGGCAAGGCGGTCGAGGACATCGTCCAGCTGTCCGGCGCGCCCGGCGAACGGGAGATGTGCACGGCCAGGAGCGGTGTGAAGTCCGGCGCCGACTTCAAGGGCAAGACGCTCGGCGTGACCGACCTGGGCTCCGGCACCGACACCCTCACCCAGGCCATCGCCGCGCAGAAGGGCGTGAAGCCCGGCGAGTTCCACCGGCTCGCGGTCGGTGCCGGGTCCACCGCGGTGGCCGCCCTGCAGAACGGCAAGGCCGACTGCGTCATGACGACGCAGCCGACCGTCGCCGCGATCCAGAAGAAGGGCGTCGGCACCTCCGCCGTCGACCTGGCCACCACCGACGGCGCCAAGGCCGCGCTGGGCGGCGCGTTCCCGGCCGCGGGCGTCCTCGCCCGCACCGACTGGGTGACCGCGCACAAGGACGCGGCGCAGAAGGTCGTCGACGCGCTGGTGGCCACCATGCACTGGATCAACGCCCACAGCGCGGCCGACATCGCCGACCGGCTGCCGCAGTCCTTCGTACAGAACCAGCTGGTCACCAAGGCCGACTACATCACGGCGCTGAACGAGGACAAGGGGCAGTTCCTGCCCGACGGGATCATGCCCGCCGGCGGCCCGAAGACCGCGCTGGCCACCGAGAAGATGGTCGGCGCGGTGACGTCGCCGGTGGACCTGAGCACGACGTTCACCAACGCCTTCGCCCTCAGCGCGAACAAGAAGGAGGGCTTCACCACGACCACGGCACCGGCCGGTGCCGACGGCTGAGCGCCGAGCGCCGGCAGCCAACGGCCGGCAGCCGAGGCTCACCCGCTCAGGGGCCGCCCGGGGCCGCCACCACCGGGGCGGCCCCGGGCGGTGGCCGCGGCCGCGGGCAGCTCCACGGTGACGCGGAGGCCGCCCGCGGTTCGCGGGGTGAGGGTGAGGGAGCCGTCGTGGGCCCGGACGATGCTCGCGACGATCGCCAGCCCCAGGCCGACGCCGGTGCGGTGGGCGTGCACCCGCTCGGCGCCGCGCTGGAACGGTTCGGTGAGCGTCGCGGCCAGTTCCGGGGCGATCCGCTCACCGGTGTTCTCGACGGTGAGCCACATGGCGCCGGGGCGGGCGCCGGTGGACACCCACACGGTGCCCCGCCCGGGCAGGTTGTGGACGACGGCGTTGTGCACGAGGTTCGTCGTCATCTGCAGCAGCAGCGGCGCCGACCCGAGCGCCGGGGCGACGTCGCCGGAGGCGTCGAGGGTGACGCCGCGCCTCTCGGCGAGCGGGAGCAGGGTCTCGGTGGCCTCCTCCACCAGCAGCGACAGGTCGACGGGCTCCCGGGTGAAGGACGCCTGCTCCGCGCGGCTGAGCACGAGCAGCGCCTCGGTGAGGTCGATGGCCCGGGTGTTGACGGCGTGGAGCCGGTCGATGACCTGTGCGGCGTCCTGCGACGGGTCGGTGCGGGCCACGTCCAGCAGGGCCTTCGAGACCGCCAGCGGCGTGCGCAGCTCGTGCGAGGCGTTGGCGGCGAACCTCCGCTGCTCGGCGACGTGCGCCTCGAGCCGCGCCAGCATGGTGTCGAAGGCGTCGGCGAGTTCGCGGAACTCGTCCTCGCGGCCCGGCAGCCGGATCCGGTGGGAGAGCGACCCGGACGACGCCAGGCGGGTCGCCTCCGTGATGCGCTGCAGGGGAGCGAGCATGCTGCCGGCCAGGATCCAGCCGCCCACGAGGCCGAACACCAGCAGGAACGCCAGCACGAGGGCGGTGTCCGGGCCGAAGTCGCGCAGCAGGTCGGTGTGGCTGCGCACGATGATGATCACGCCGATATGGGTGTGGCGGAGCAGCAGCACCCACATCGCGGCGAGCAGCACGACGCCCGCGAGCATGAGGAATCCGGCGTAGCTGAGGGTGAGTTTGAGGCGGACGCTCAGGCCCGGCTCCCTATCCACGCCCCGCTCCCTCATCCGCGTCGCCGGGCCTGGCGCCGATGCGGTAGCCGACGCCGGGCACGGTGGCGATGACCCACGGTTCGCCGAGCCGTTTGCGCAGCGCCGACACGGTGATCCGCACGGCGTTGGTGAACGGGTCGGCGTTCTCGTCCCAGGCGCGCTCCAGGAGTTCCTCGGCGCTGACGACGCCGCCCTCGGCACCGACGAGGACCTCCAGCACGGCGAACTGCTTCCGGGTGAGCGCGACGTAGCGGCCGTCCCGGTAGACCTCCCGGCGAAACGGGTCCAGGCGCAGGCCGGCGATCTCCCGCACCGGCGGCCGGCTGTGGGCGCGTCTGCGGTCGAGCGCCCTGAGCGCGAGCTCCCGGAGCTCGAAGGGCTTGGTGAGGTAGTCGTCGGCGCCGAGCTCGAACCCGCTGGCCTTGTCGTCGAGACGGTCGGCCGCGGTGAGCATGAGGATCGGCATGCCGCTGCCGGAGGCGACGATGCGCGCGGCGATCTCGTCCCCGGACGGCCCGGGGACGTCGCGGTCGAGGACGGCGATGTCGTAGGCGTTGGTGCCCAGCAGGTCCAGAGCGGTGTGGCCGTCCCCCGCGATGTCGGCCGCGATCGCCTCCA
This sequence comes from Actinacidiphila rubida, assembly GCF_900110255.1. Lineage (GTDB taxonomy): Bacteria > Actinomycetota > Actinomycetes > Streptomycetales > Streptomycetaceae > Actinacidiphila > Actinacidiphila rubida. The sequence goes on along the minus strand of NZ_FODD01000002.1, from coordinate 58,306 downwards.
GACGCAGGCCGTCGCGGATGGCTTCCGCCAGGTAGGGCTCGTCCTCGACGATCAGCACGCGCATGGTCCCGATGCTACGAGCCGGCGCGTATCGCGGGCATATCGGCAACCGCATACGCGGTGGCAACACCCCGCCGGCTCGACTGGCGGCATGAATCACATCGCCATGGGCACGGGCGGCGAGCCCCCGCACGCCTTTCGTCCGCCCGCGGACGCGGGGGAGAACGGGCGAGGGGGCGCGCTGGAGGAGCCCGGTCACGAGCACGCCGGTCACGAGCACGCCGGTCACGAGCACGCCGGTCACGGGAACGTCGGTGCCGGGCCCGCCGGCGCCGGGACCTGGCGCGCGCGTGTCCACCGGCTGATCGACGCCGGATCCCGGCCGGGGCCCTGGAAACGCGGCCCGGTCCTCGCGGCGCTCGCGCTGCTCCTCGGCCTGGTCATGCTGCTGCACGCCGAGATCCCGAACGGGATCGGCAGTCTCGGCAGTCTGGTGGAGACCTTCCTGCCATGGCTCGGCCTGCTGGTTCCCGTGCTGCTCGCCGCGGCGCTGCTGCGCCGTTCCGCCGCCGCGGTGGCCGCGCTGCTGCTGCCGGTCCTGGTGTGGCTGCACCTCTTCGGCGGACTGCTCGGTGACCGCTCGCACCCGGGCGGCGACCTGACCGTGGCCGAGCACAACGTCGACGCCGGCAATCCGGACCCGGCCGGCACCGCCCGCGACCTGGCCGCCTCCGGGGCGGACGTGCTGGCCCTCGTGGAACTGGCCGACCCGGCCCGGATCGTGTACGAGAAGGAGCTGGCGACGGCGTACCCGTACCACGCCGTGCTGGGCACGGTCGGGATCTGGAGCAGGCTGCCCCTGTCGGGCACCAGGCCGATCGACGCCGGGATGGACTACGGGCCGCTCGCGGCCACCAAGCCGGCCGGCGTCAGCATGGCCGAGAACCGGGCGCTGCGCACCACGGTGGCCACCGCCCACGGGCCGCTCGCGGTGTACGTGGCCCACCTGGCGTCGGTGCGGGTCAACCCCCGGGCGGGCTTCGGGACCGGGCAGCGGGACCGGGGTGTGCAGGCGCTCGCCTCGGCCGTCGCCGCCGACCCCACCCGGCGGGTGGTGCTGCTCGGCGACCTCAACGGCAGCACCGGCGACCGGGCGTTCCACGGCATCACGTCGCAGCTGCGCTCGGCCCAGGACGTGGCCGGGAACGGCTTCGGCTTCAGCTGGCCGGCGACGTTCCCCGTGGTGCGGATCGACCAGATCCTCGTCAGGGGTGTGACGCCGGACAGCTCGTGGGTGCTCCCGGCCACGGGCAGCGACCACCTGCCGGTCGCGGCCCGCCTCGGCTGGTGACCACCGGGCCGGGCAGGCCGTGAACGCGCACCGGTGACGCGGACCCCCGCCCGGGCGGGGGCATCCGGTCAGCCGGCCGGGCGGTAGCGGTCGAGGATCGCGGCGCGCAGCGCCGGGCCCGACGCGCCGAGGGCCGACAGGAGGGAGGGCACCGGCCCGGCGGCCCTGGTGATGAGGCCGAGGGCGAGGTGTTCGGCGCCGATGTACGCGTCGTGCCGCGCCTCCGCCTCGCGGACGCTGTCCGCCAGCGTCTCCTTCGCGCGCGGCGCGAAGGGGATGTGGCCCTGGGGGGCGCCGGCGGCCTGGTAGCGGCCGCCGGCAGCGGAGGCCGGTCCCGTCAGGACCTTCTGCCCGGTGGGCCGCCGCCGGCGCAAATGGCGTGTGAGGCCCGGGGGAACCGCACGCCACGGGCTCAACCGGGAGCGGTGGCCGCCTTCGTGGACGGTCCGGCCGGCGCGGACGAGGGCCTCCGGGCCGAAGGACTCCTCGATCCTGGCACGCACGGTGTCGAGGTCGATTCCGATGGAGGCCAGCGCGTCGCGGTTGAGGCTCCCGAACAGCAGGGACCCCGGCCCGAGGCCGAGTTGGCGGACGATCTCCTCCTCCACGCGCGCCGACGTCACCCCGTGTTCCCGCAGCACGGCGCTCGCCGGCTGGTCGGTGGACACGAGGGCGAGCAGGAGGTGCTCGCAGCCGATGTACTGGTGCCCGAGCCGCCGTGCGTGGTCCTGCGCGTGGGCCACCACCGTGCGCGCGTCGGGGGCGAAGCGTTCGAACATCATCGCCTCCCGATCAGACGGCCGTACTTGCGGTGCACGGTCTGCTTGGTGACACCGAGGCGTTCCGCGATGTCCTGCCAGGTCCACCCCAGCTTCCGTGCGTTCTCGATCTGGAGGATCTCCAGGCGTTCGGTGAGTTCTCTCAGGGCGGCAACCGCGCGGAGCCCGACCTCCGGGTCGTTGCTGGCAGCGCCCTCGGCGATTTCGAGTGTGCTCTGCATGCCTGTCAGCATATGCTGACGCCTCGCATTGCGTCAACACATGCTGACAGCTGCGCGCCGTCAGCGCTCCGCCGGCCCGGCCGTCCCCCGGCCGGGGTCCGGCTCGGGGGCCGGATCGGGCGCCGGTGCGGGGGTCGGATCGGGCGCCGGTGCGCGACGAGCGCCCGGGGGGACCAGGATCCGTCGCGACAGCAGGTACGTGAACGGTACGGCGACCGCCGCCGCGACCAGCGGGGCGGCCTTCTCGCTCATGCCCAGCCAGTCCACCAGCGCGAACAACCCGGCACTCTGCACGAGGTAGTTGGTGACGTTCGTCAGCGGGAACAGGGCGAACTTCCGCCAGCTGGGGCGGGTGCGGTAGGTGAAGTAGGTGTTCATCAGGAACGACCCGGCCATGCTGACCAGGAACGCGAGGGTGTATGCGGCGAAGTAGGGCAGCGCGGGCAGCAGCAGCCGGTAACAGCCGTAGAACGTCGCGGTGTTGACCACGCCGACCAGGACGAACCGGAGGATCTGCGCGGACTGCGCCCGGCGGCCCGACCCCCTGTCCGATGCCCTGCCCGACCTCCGGCCCGGGCCCACCCTCACAGCACCTTGCCCCGCCGCAGCGCCTGGTGACGAGGGTCGTGGGCGGCGGCCGCGCTCCCGAGGACCGGGCCGCTCCGCTCCTTGACCAGGAAGTGCGGGCGGCGCTTGGTCTCGTAGTAGATGCGGCCGATGTACTCGCCGATCAGCCCCAGCATCACCATCTGCACCCCGCCCAGGCCGACGATGATCGCGACCAGGGTGACGTACCCGGGCAGCGTGACGCCGTAGGTGACGGCGGTCACCATGATCCACGCCGCGTAGAGCCCGGCCAGACCCGCCAGGGTGAGGCCGAGCCAGATCGCCAGCCGCAGCGGGCGGTTGTTGAAGGAGACCAGGCCGTCCATGCCGTAGTTGAGCAGCGCGCCGAACCGCCACTTGGACTCGCCCGCCCCCCGGGCGGCGTTGCGGTAGTCGAAGCTGACCGTGTCGTACCCGACCCAGGAGAACAGGCCCTTGGAGAAGCGGTTGTACTCCGGCAGGGCCAGCAGCGCCTCGACCACGGGCCGCGAGATCAGCCGGAAGTCCCCGACACCGTCGGTGAGTTCGACGTCGACCCACTTGTTGATCGCGCGGTAGTAGGCGTGGCTGAGCACCGAGCGCAGCGCCCCGTCGCCCTGGCGGCCGCGCCGGGCGATGACCTGGTCGTGGCCCCGCTCGTACAACTCCAGCATCCGGCCGATGAGTTCCGGCGGGTGCTGGAGGTCGGCGTCCATGATGACGACGGCGTCGCCGGTGGTCTCCCGCAGCCCGGCGAGCATGCCGGCCTCCTTGCCGAAGTTGCGGCTGAAGGACACGTAGCGGGTCGCGTGCGGGTGTCGCTCGGCGATCAGGCGGAGCCTGGCCAGGGTCCGGTCACTGCTGCCGTCGTCCACGTAGCAGATCTCGTACGCGACCGGCAGCGCGTCCAGCACCTCCCGGGTGGCGGCGTCGAAACGGTCGACGACCGCTTCCTCGTTGTAGCAGGGCACGACGAGCGACAGTTTCATCATCGGCGTTCTCCGTGACGGCACGCGACGAACGGCTGCGGATGCGGCCGGCGACGGCGACGGCCAGCAGGACGGCGAGCGCCAGGCCGCTCGCCAGCAGACCCGGGTCCAGCCCGGGGGGTCGGAACGAACAGGCGATCCGGGACGCGCCGTCGAGGCGCAGCGCCATCAGGCCGCCGAGGGTGCCCGGCGCCCGCGCCGCCGACCCGCCGACCCCGCACGTCCACCCGTCCACCGCGGGCACGGCGATCACTGCCGTTCCCGTGCTGCCCGGGCGGAACGTGGCGCCGATGGTGTGGCCGCCCGCCGCGACCGTCAGCGGCCCGGAGGCGCGCAGGCCGGTGATCGCGCGGTCGAGCGCGCTGCGGTCCAGGCATCCGAGCGGCAGGCGCGGGATGTCCTGGGCCCGGCTGCCGGACAGCTGGAGCGTCACCACGCCGCTCGCCGGGACCGTGCCGACCGGCAGGATCCCGTTGTCGGTCATGGGGTAGGCGCCGCCGGGCCGGTAGGTGACGCCGTCGGCGCGGAGCTCGCCGGAGAACCACGGCGCGTAGACGTACGCGAGGCGGCCCGGCGCGCAGCGGGCGGTGAAGGCCGCCGCGGGACGGCCGCCCGCGGTGCCGGGCAGATGCCAGCTGTCGCCGCGGGCCGTGGCGGCCGAACCCGCCGCGGGAGTGAGGGCGGGCACCGTGTAGACCGTGCTGCCCAGCACCCGCTCCTGGCGTGCGAAGACCGAGGTGTCGCGCGCGGCGGAGTCGAAGGCCGCACCCGGCCGCAGGGTGACCACGGGCGGCGCGGCGACCACGCGGCGCACGGGACCCGCGGCGTGCGGCGGGCTGACGAGGTAGCTGCTCACGCCCATGATCGCCCGGCTGACGGGATCGTTGTAGCTGAGCACGTGGCGGCCCTGGATGTACCAGGCGGCGCCCAGCGCCTGCAGGGTGCGGGCGCTGCGCTCGGGGACGTAGCTGCTGTAGTACGAGCCGCCCTCGCCGCCCAGCAGCAGCGGGTCGTTGTCCGCGAACTCGTGCGGTCCGGTGTCGGTGCGCGAGGCCGGCCAGTCGTCCCGCGCCGCGATCACCCCGGCGGCGTTCAGCGACTGCGCGTCGAAGGTCCGCTTCGGCTGCCAGTGGATGTTCTGGTCGCGCAGCACGGTGACGGAGTAGACGCTGTACGCGCTCGCGAGGACCACCGAGCCGGCCAGCGCGCCGACGATCGCCGCCCGGGCAGGCCGGCCGGGTCCGCGCCGGAGCAGCAGCAGGAGCCCGACCAGCAGCACGGCGTGCGAGACCACCAGGATCCAGTCGCCGGCCGTGAGGTAGCGGCTGCCGCCGGCGGCGGCGCACAGCAGCGCCAGCAGCGCGGCGCCGCCCAGCAGCTCGCGCGGCCGCGGCCGGCGGGCCAGCGCCAGCCAGGCGACCGACGTCAGCATGGCCGTCATGGTGACCGCCGCCCGGTAGGGGCTGCCGTTCGGCATCGCCAGGCCGTGCCACAGCAGGATCGTCGGCTCCCACACGTAGGACAGCGCGACCACCAGCAGCAGCGCCGCCCACAGCACCCGCTCCCGGACGCGCACCCGCCGCATGAAGGGGAAGGTGAGCACCAGCAGCAGCCCCAGCACGCCCACGGAGACCCGCGGCGCGGTCGGGTACGGACCGCCGGGCAGCAGGTGGGCCACGTAGGTGGTGAGGCTCGGCGGCCCCGCGTAGGTGGCCGGCGGGCTCGGCTGCGACGCCCTGCTCGCCAGGAAGGTGACGGTGAGGACGGGCGCGGCCAGCGTGACACCCGCCGCGGTCATCGAGACGGCCCGCAGCAGGGCGCGGCCGCGCTCGCGCAGCGGGCGTGCGTCCAGCGCGAGGCGGACGAGCAGCACCAGGCCCATGCCGAGGGTGGCCATCGCGGCCGTGTAGAAGTTGCCCGCCCAGCACACCGCCACCAGGACGGCGCCGAGCACCCACCGGCGGCCGTGCAGCGCCCAGTCGCCGACGATGCCGAGCACCGGCAGCGAGACCAGGACCCACATCCACATCGGGTCGGAGAACCCGTCGGAGACCATCCAGGAGCTGACGCCGTAGCCGATCGCCAGCGCGGCGCGCAGCCACGCCGAGCCGCGGTGCAGCCGCCCGAGGAAGACCGTCATCAGGGCCGTGCCCAGGCCGAGGCTGAGCAGGGTGACGAGGAAGACCGGCAGCTGGACCGCGTCCCGGGGGAAGAAGGCGACCAGCGACGAGAACGGGTTGGTCAGATAGGTGAAGAAGTCCGCCAGGAAGGGGACGCCGTACCCGCTGTTCCAGTTGAAGAACAGGTCGCCGGAGGCGTGGCCCTGCATCAGGTCCCACAAGTGGGCGTGCAGCGGGACGAACTGGTTGCCGAGGTCGTTGACCGCGCGCGAGCGCGGCCCGAACGGGTAGGTGCCGTGGACGGCCATCGCCAGGCAGTAGGCGCCCATCGCGGACAGCGCCGCGACCAGCGCGGCCAGGACCTGTGCGCCGGGCCGCTCGGCGGTGCCCCGGAGGGATGCCGCCGTGTCCGGCCCGACGGACCGACCGGTGGTCGGCGCGGAGCGCCTCGCTCCCTCGTGCGGATCTGTTCTCATCACTGCAACCGTTCTTCTACTCCTTGTAGTAACGATGACGGCGATGAATTCGTCATGGCCTCCGGCGCCGGCCGCCGGCTCGTGGCTCGCCGGCCCGTGGCTCGACGGCTCATGAGCCGGCGGCCCATGACTCCAGCACACGTCCTCGCCCCGCCCGGTGGCCACTTGGCGTACCCCACCGTGATGACCGGCCCACACGCATGGACCAGTGCGGCGGGTCCAGGCGCGGCCGGAGCGGTGCCGGTGCGCGAGGTGAGCCGTGCGTGAGGGGCCGGTGCAACGGAGGCGGGCGCCGGGGGCCAGGCGTCACGGTGCAGCGGAGGAGTACAGCATCAGGTAGGTGCCGTAGGCGGCGGAGCCCAGCGTGGCGGACGCCAGGATCGGGATGAGGGTGGCGTGGTTGCGCAGGCGGGCGAGCATCGTGGCGATGGGCACCAGCAGCGGGAAGGCCGGCAGCAGGAAGCGCGCGCGTGAGTTGAAGTACGCGGCGTCGCCGAGCGCGATCACGACCGTCACGATGCTGAAGACCAGGAACGGCAGGGGCTGGCGCTGGAGCACGCCGATGACCACGAGCACCACCGCACCGACGAGGAGGGCGGTGACGACGGGCACGTACAGGTGCACCGGGGCGCTACGCGTGACCAGCGTCCTGAAGCGCAGGACCGTGGAGTGGCCGAAGTCGAAGCGGGAGTGCCAGATGTCCTGGACGCGGAAGTACGCGTCCCAGCGGTGCAGGCTCCACGCGGTCCACACGACGAAGGCGAGCCAGCCGAGCGGGGCGAGCAGTACGGCCGCGGCCGGGCGCCACAGCGCGGCGGCGGTCGAGGTCCGGCCGGCGGTCCGGTCGCGGCCCGCGGCCGGGCTCCGGGCGTCGTGCGGGCGGCCCCCGGGCAGGGGGCGCGGCGCGCGCAGGCGCGCGCGGATCTCCACGGCGGCCGGGACCATGACGGCCAGGGCGAGCGCGATGGCCGTCGGGCGGGTCAGCCCGGCCAGCACGGACAGGCCACCGGCCCACAACCAGCGGCGGGTCAAGGTGGCGTGGAGCGCCCACGCGGCGAGCGCGGTGAACGTCGCCTCGCTGTAGCCGGCGCCCTCCACCACGGCCGCCGGGCCGATCCCCCACAGCACGACGGTGAACGTCCCGACCCGCGAACCGTAGCGGTGGGACGTCGCCGCGTGGATGCCCCAGGCGGCGACCAGCGCGCTGCCGCCCGCCACCAGCAGCCCGCACGCGCCCCATGGCACCACGCCGCCCAGCACCGTGTGGGTGAGCCGGATCAGCGCGGGGTACAGCGGGAAGAAGGCGATGTTGGGACGGTGGACGTGCCCGTGGACCAGCGTGGTGTGCAGGGTGCGGTCGTACCCGTGCCGGGCGACGTCCATGTACCACCCTGCGTCCCAGTGGACGGCGAGGTGGTGCAGCACCTGGGTGAAGCTGCCGTGGTAAAGCGCGGCCAACGTCGCCACGGTGAAGAGCCGGACGGCGACGAAGAGCAGCAGCGCCGGGCCGGCCGCACGCAGCGACGCCAGGACGGACTCGCCCGTGCCTTCGGGCAGCAGGCGGCGGCCCGGCTCGCCGGGGTCCACCAGGGGCCCGCCGTCGGGCGCGCTGCTCGGTGTGCTCACCGCGGCCTCACGCTGTCTCGTCGCCGTCACGCCGGACGGACGCCAGCGGGCGTCGACGGCGGATTCTCACCGGAAATATAGACAGAGCTGGCCGAAGCGCGCATGTCGGACATGCCCGAGCGGTCGAGGAGGCCGGCCCGCGGTCACCGGAGTGGTCGCGGCCGCCCGGGGCGGCCGCGCGAGGTGGCCGGGCCCGGCGGCGTCAGACGCCGAAGAGCGCCGCCGCGTTGTCGTGGCACACGGCCCGCAGCCAGTCCGGCCCGAGGCCGAGCCGCTCCAGGGCGTCGAGCTGGTGCAGGTAGAGGTGCGGGATGTTGGGGAAGTCGGAGCCGAGCAGGACGCGGTCGCCGAGGTCGGCGAGCCGGGGGAGGGCCTGGGCGGGGAAGGGCATGAACGCCTCGGTGAAGTCGGTGAAGGCCATCGTCGTGTCCAGCCGCACCTGCGGGTGGCGCTCGGCGAGGTCGAGGAAGTCCTCGTACTCGGGCATGCCCAGGTGCGCGACGATCAGCCGCAGGCCGGGGTTGCGCGCCAGGACCCGGGCGATCGGCTCCGGCCCGGTGTGCTTGCCGGGCGCCGGCCCGGAGCCGCAGTGGATCACCACCGGGATCCCCGCTTCGGCCAGCAGGCCCCATGCCGGCTGGAGGAGGTCGTCGGCCGGGTCGTAGGCGCCGACCTGCACGTGCGCTTTGAACACGCGGGCCCCCGCGTCGACGGCCTCCCGGACGTAGCTCCCGACGTCCGGCTCGCAGTACAGGGTGGCGGTGTGCAGGCAGCCGGGCGTGCGGCGGGCGAAGCCGGCCGCCCACTCGTTCAGCCACCGGGCCATCCCGGGCTTGTGCGGGTAGAGCATGGAGGTGAAGGCCCGGACGCCGAACTCCTCCAGCACGGCGGCGCGTTCCGCCTCGTCCCGCCGGTAGGTGATCGGCCACTCCCGCCCGCCGGTCAGGGGCCCCTGTGCGTCGAAGTAGTCCCAGACCTTGCGCAGGACGCGCTCGGGCATGAAGTGCGTGTGGACGTCGATCAGTCCGGGAAGGCCGAGCCGGGTCCAGAAGCGGCGGACCCCGGCGGCCTCTTCGGGCGCGGTCGGGCCGGCGGCGGAGTGCTGATCGTTCATGGCGTCCACGATCTGCTCCCCCGTGGGGGCGGGGCCAGCCTTCTCCGCTCTGCGGGGGTGAGGGATTCGTCACCTCGGAGTCGGAGTCGGAGTCGGCGTCGGCGTCGGCATTGGCAATGGCGCGACGGCCACGTAGTGACTACAGTCCTGTAGTCGGGCGGAGGTGGCCCCCTGATCCCCGTGGGGGCCGTGTTACGTGCCCGACGGCCAACGGCCATCCACGTGACGCCTGTTGTTCCCCTTCCCGTGCCGTGGCGTGCCCCGGTGATCGTGAACATGGCACCCCGTCCGCTCCGATGCGACGGGGCGGGGAAGGAGCCTGCTGCAATGAGACGCCGTACCGTCGCCGCCCTGACCGCCGCCTCGGGAGCCCTGCTGCTCACCGCGACCGCCGCGACCGCGACGACGAACGCGCACAACCCCTGGCCGTACCAGCCGACTTCGGGCCACACCGCGGTCCTCGCGGCGGTCGGGGACATCGCGTGCGAGCCCGACGGGGACGACGCCGGTGTCGACGCCAAGTACCTGTGCGACGGCACCCGGCAGAGCGCGCAGACGCTCACCGCCGACCAGGTCGAGGCCATGCAGCCCGACCTGGTGGCCCTGCTGGGCGACGAGCAGTACCAAGTCGGCCGCTACAACGACTTCATGGGGTCCTTCGACCGGACCTACGGCGCGTTCAAGTACCTGCAGCGCCCGGCGCCCGGCAACCACGAGTTCTACGACTACAAGGACGGCGAGAAGGGCGTCGACGGCTCCGGCTACTACTCGTACTACAACGGACGCAGCCTCGACACCGCCGGCAGCCCGCTCGCCGACGCCCAGGGGCAGCCCGTGCCGCGGCCCCAGGGCCAGGCCGGTACCAGCGGCCAGGGCTGGTACTCCTACGACCTCGGCTCCTGGCACATCATCTCGCTCAACGCCGAGTGCGCCGTGCAGAGCGGAGGGTGCGCCACGGACGGCGCCTGGGTCAAGGAGCAGACCGCCTGGCTGCGCGACGACCTGGCCGCCGACCACGCCTCCTGCACCCTCGCGTACTGGCACCAGCCCGCGTTCAGCGCCAGCGCGTCGCCCTCCAGCGAGGGGACCCTGACGCAGTCCGCGTGGTGGCCGCTGCTCTACAAGGCAGGGGTCGACGTCGTCCTCAACGGCCACGAGCACCTGTACGCGCGGTTCGCGCCGCAGAACCCGCAGGGCCAGGCCGACCCGCACAAGGGCATCACCGAGTTCGTCATCGGCACCGGAGGCGAAGGCCTGGACACCCTCGCGCCGGCCGCCCAGGCGCCCAACCGCGTGACGGGCAACGACACTTCGTACGGCGTCAGCCGCTTCGCCCTGCAGCCCACCGGCTACTCCTGGAACTACCAGGCCGCCAACGGCACCGGCTACACCGACTCCGGCAGCGCCCACTGCCACGGCCCCTCCGGCGACTGACCGCCCCACCCCGCCGACGCCCCCACCGGCCCGGCCTCGCCGACGAGGCCTGGCCGGTGGTCAGTCGACGCAGAACTCGTTGCCCTCGACGTCCTGCATCACGATGCACGAGTCGGTGCCGTCGTAGAGGAGTTGCACGCGGACCGCGCCGAGCGCGAGCAGGCGGGTGCACTCGGCCTCGAGCACGGCGAGGCGCTCCTCGCCCACGAGCCCGGTGCCGACCCGCACGTCGAGATGCACCCGGTTCTTCACGCTCTTGCCCTCGGGAACGCGCTGGAAGTACAGCCGCGGGCCGACGCCGGACGGATCGGTGCAGGCGCACCACGATCCCCGCTCCTCCTCGGGCTGGGACCGGTCGAAGTCGTCCCAGGTGGCGAAACCCTCCGGCGGAGGTGCGACGTACCCCAGCACCTCGCACCAGAAGCGGGCGACGCGCAGCGGCTCCGCGCAGTCGAAAGTGACCTGGAACTGCTTGATCGATGACATCGGCGCACCCTATCCGATCATGACCCCGCAGGGCCGAGCCGGGCCGCCGGGCCCTCGCATCGTCTGTCGTCCCCGAACCCCCCGACTGGCGGATGCGGCACGCACCGGGAACGGGGCAGGTTGAGGGGGACCGCACGGCGGCTTCACGGGAGAGCAGACGTATGAGGATCGACCTGTCCGGCAGGACCGCGCTCGTCACCGGCTCCACCCAGGGCATCGGCCTGGCCATCGCCGCCGGACTCGCCCGGGCCGGGGCCCGCGTCGGCGTCAACGGGCGCAGCGCCGGGTCGGTGGACGCGGCCGTCGCGCGCCTGCGCGAGGAGACGGGCGGCGCCGAGTGCGTCGCCGTCCCCGGGGACCTCGCCAGCGACGACGGCCTGGCCGGAGCGGTCCGCGCCCTCCCCGACGCCGACATCGTCGTGAACAACCTCGGGATCTTCGGCGCCGAGGCACCGCTGGAGATCAGCGACGCGGAGTGGCGGCGCTACTTCGAGGTCAACGTGCTGACCGCGGTCCGGATGATCCGCGCCTACCTGCCGGGCATGAAGGACCGCGGCTGGGGGCGCGTCATCAACATCGCGAGCGACTCCGCCGTGGCCATCCCCGCGGAGATGATCCACTACGGCATGACGAAGACCGCGCTGCTGGCGGTGACGCGCGGTTTCGCCAAGGACGCGGCCGGCACCGGGGTCACCGTCAACTCGCTGATCGCCGGCCCGACGCACACCGGCGGCGTCGAGGACTTCGTCCGGCAGCTGGTCGGCGACGAGCTGCCGTGGGAGGAGGCGCAGCACGCCTTCATGCGCCGGTACCGCCCGCAGTCGCTGCTCCAGCGGCTGATCGAGCCGGAGGAGATCGCCAACATGGCCGTCTACCTCAGCTCGCCGCTCGCCTCCGCGACCACCGGCGGCGCGGTCCGCGTCGACGGCGGATACGTCGACGCGATCCTGCCGTAGCCGTAGCCGTAGCCGTAGCCGTAGCCGTACACCGGAACGCCGTCCCCGTTCACCCGCTCGTCGCGGCTCTCGCCGCACCCCGCCTCCGCCGGCGCGGAGCGCCCCCGCACCCCGTCCGACCAGCATGTGAAGGTGTCGTGCGCGCGGACCGTCCGAGCATGTCCCGGCGATCCCGGGGCAGGCCGCCTGCGTAAGACATGCGGCAGGAGCAGGGGTCCGGCGAGTCCGGCGACCCCGCTCCTGCCGATCGCAACGGCAAGGACGGTGGTGCATGAGCGCGACATCCACAGAGACAGAAGGGGCGACGGGCGCGCCCTCGCACCAACCCGGACTGCGGCGCGACCTGGGACGGGTCAGCCTGCTCTTCGCCTGCGTCGGCTCGATCATCGGCTCCGGGTGGCTGTTCGGCGCGCTCAACGCGGCGCGCGAGGCCGGACCGGCATCGGTGTTCTCCTGGGCCCTCGCGGCCGTGATGATCCTGCTGATCGGGCTCTGCTTCGCCGAGCTGGGCACCATGTTCCCGGTCTCGGGCGGCGTCGTGCGCTTTCCGCACCTGTCCTTCGGGTCCTTCGCCAGCTACACGATGGGCTGGATCACCTGGATCGCGGCGGCCACGGTCGCACCCATCGAGGTCGAGGGCGCGCTGCAGTACGCGACGAAATGGGCCGATTTCACGGTCGCCCACCCGACGACCGGCACCCACACGCTGACCGGTCTCGGCTACGTCGTCGCGGTCGTCGCGATGGCCTTCTTCGTGGCGCTGAACTACTTCGGCATCCGCTGGTTCGCGCGGGTCAACAACGTCCTGGTGTGGTGGAAGCTCGGCATCATCCTGCTGGTCGTGGTCGCGTTCCTGCTCACCGCGTTCCACGGGCACAACTTCGACACCAAGCAGTACGGGGGCTTCGCGCCCGGCGGCGGCAAGGGCATCTTCACCGCCATCTCGACGGCGGGGATCACCTTCTCCTTCCTCGGCTTCCGGCAGGCCGTGGAGCTGGCCGGTGAGACCGACAATCCGAAGCGCAACGTGCCCTTCGCCCTGATCGGGTCGGTGGTCATCACCGCGGCGATCTACATCCTGCTGGAGGTCGCCTTCCTCGGCGCCGTCCCCGGCCACGACCTGAGTGCCTCGCACGGCTGGCTGAACCTCCAGTTCGCCAACGACTTCGGCCCGCTCGCCGCGATAGCCAGCGCCATCGGCCTGGGCTGGCTGGCGTACCTGCTGTACGTGGACGCGGTCATCTCCCCGGCCGACACCGGCCTGATCTACACCACCGTCACGGCGCGGATCTCGTACGCGATGGGCCGCAACCGCAACGCGCCCGAGGCACTGGCCCGCACCACACCGCGCGGGGCGCCGCTGATCAGCCTGGTCGTGACGTTCGTCCTCGGCCTGATCGTGTTCCTGCCGTTCCCCAGCTGGCAGCAGCTGGTCGGGTTCATCACCTCGGCGACCGTGCTGTCCTTCGGTTCCGGCCCGCTGGTGCTGGCCGCGATGCGCCGCCAGATCCCGGACCACGAGCGGGTCTTCCGCGTCCCCGGCGGGGACGTCATCCCGTTCCTCGCCCTGTACTCGTCGAACCTGATCGTCTACTGGGCCGGCTGGAACACCAACTGGAAGCTCTTCGCCACCATCGGCATCGGCCTCGTGCTGCTCGTCGTCTTCGAGGTCACCGGGGGAGACCGCGCGCCGCGGCTCGACCTGCGCGCCGGGGCGACGTGGCTGCTGCCGTGGCTGGGCGGTCTGGCCCTGACGAGCTACGCCGGCGACTACGACGGCGGCCGCGGCTGGATCGGCCTCGGCTGGGGCTTCGCGGTCAACCTGGTGCTCGCCGCGATCGTGTACCTGCTGGCCCTGCGGGTCCGGCTCCCGGTGCCCCGGGTGGAGGAGCACATCAGGGAGGCGGCCGCCGAGTCCCGCCACGAGGAGGAGCAGCTCGGCCAGGCGCTCTGAGCGCCGACGGAAAGCGCGGTGGCCGGCCCCCGCGAGGGCCGGCCACCGCGCTTTCCGTCGGTCCCGGACGTCCGTCCCCGGTCCCGGACGTCGGTGCGGCCGGTCAGGCGGCGGGCTCGGGGAACGGGGGCAGTGCCGCCCGGTGGACCCAGGCGTCGAGGACCGGGGCGACCGGGCGGGCGGTGTACTGGGCGGCGTGGGCGGTGAGTCCGGCCGTGGTCACCACACCGTGGCGGTGCACGGCCGTCCAGCCCTTGAGCATGCGGAAGAACGCGCCCTCGCCGAGCGTGAGGCGCAGCGCGTGGACGGCCAGCCCGCCGCGCTGGTAGAGCCGGTCGTCGAACATCAGCCGGCGGCCCGGGTCGCCGAGCGTCAGGTTCTGCGGCAGCCGGGCCAGGTGCTCGTGGGCGTTGGCGGCGTGCGTGGCCGCCCGCGGGCCGCCGCTGTGCTCGGACCACAGCCACTCGGCGTACTTGGCGAAGCCCTCGTTGAGCCAGATGTGCCGCCAGTCGCCGATCGACAGGCTGTTGCCGAACCACTGGTGGGCCAGCTCGTGGGCGACCAGCCGCTCCGAATGGCGCCGCCCGCCCAGGTGGTTGGCGCCGAAAGTGGCGAGCCCCTGCGCCTCGACCGGCACGTCCAGTTCCTCGTCGGCGACGACCACCGCGTACTCGTCGAACGGATACGGCCCGAAGACGTCCTCGAAGAAGTCCATCATGCGGGTCTGCCGGCCGAAGTCGACGGCGAACTCGCGGCGCAGCCGCGACGGCACGTACCCGGTCTGCCGTACCGGGCGGCGAGGGGCGAACACCGAGCCGCCGCCGACCAGTTGCACCGCCTCGTAGCGTCCGATCGACACGGACACCAGGTAGGTGGAGGTGGGCGCCGTCTGCTCGTAGACCCAGGTGGTGCTGCTGGCCCTGGTGGTCCGGGACAGCAGCCTGCCGCTGACGACCACGGTGTACACGGACGGGGTGGTGACGGAGATCTGGTACGTCGCCTTGTCCGCGGGCCGGTCGTTGCACGGATACCACGACGACGCGCCGACCGGCTGGCTGGCCACGAGGGCGCCGTCGGTGAGTTCCTCCCAGCCCAGGCCGCCCCACTGGCTGGTGACGGGCTGGGGATTGCCGGTGTAGTGCACCTCGACGGTGAAGGCCGCGCCCGCCTCGACGGCCTTCGCCGGCCGGACCCGCAGCCGCCCCGCGCGGTGGGCGTAGTGCGCGGGCCGGCCGTCGACGACGACCCGCTGGAGCCGGAAATCGGCCAGGTCGAGAGCGAACTCCCGCAGCGTCGCGCCGCCGGCCACCGCGCTGAGCCGCGCGGTGCCGCGCAGGCGGTTGGCGGCGGGCCGGTAGTCCAGGGCGAGTTCGTAGCGATGGACCCCGTAGCGGGTGTCGCCTTGGGCGGGGAAGTACGGGTCCGCCTGCGGCGCCGCTGCTCGCTTCTGGGTCAACAGTCCTTCGCTCCCTCGTGTTCGCGGGCCGGAACCGGTGGCGGCCCCGGCGCCGCCACCCGGCCCTCGCGTCATGCCTCGTTCCGCCGCGGCTCGTCGACCGGCACCGGTCCCGTCACCGCCACCGGTCCCGTCACCGGTTCCGGCCCCTCTTCCGGCTCCTCGTCGTGCCATGCCTCGGCCGGATTGCCCAGCCAGCGGCTGTCCGCGGGGATGGACTCCGCCCGCATCACCAGCGACGCGGGGCCCAGCGTGCTCCGTGCCCCGACCTCGCTGCCGGGCAGCACGATGCCACCGGGACCGAGCGTCGAGCCCGTGCGGAGCACCACCGTATCCATCCTCATGATCCGGTCGTGGAACAGGTGGGTCTGCAGGACGCAGCCGCGGTTCACGCTCACGCCGTCCTCCAGGGTGACCAGGTCGGCCTCCGGCAGCCAGTAGCTCTCGCACCACACGCCGCGGCCGATCCGCGCGCCCAGCCCGCGCAGCCACAGGTTCATCACCGGTGTGCCCGGAACGGACCCGACGAGCCACGGCACCGCGAGCACCTCCACGAAGGTGTCGGCCAGCTCGTTGCGCCACACGAAGCCGCTCCACAACGGCCGTTCCACCGCCCGGAAGCGGCCGACCAGCAGCCACTTCGCGGCGATCGACACCACGGCGGCCACGCCACCCGCGGCCAGCAGCAGCGGTCCCGACAGCAGTGCGGCCACCACGAGCCCGTGCTGGGCCAGCCGCGCCAGCACCGTCAGGACCAGTACGGCCAGCGCCGCCGAGAACACCACCGGCACCAGCCGGCAGACCTCGACCAGCCCGCGCGCCCACACCAGGCGGGCGGGCGGCGCGTACGTCAGGCTCTGGTCGCCGTCGTCCGCGGTCCGCGGCAGCCGCACCGGTGGCATGCCGAGGTAGGAGCGGCCCTCCTTGGCCTTCTTCGGCGTGGCCGACAGCACGCCCACCAGGCCGCGGTCGGGCACCGCACGCCCCGGCGCGGTCATGCCGGAGTTGCCGAGGAACGCGCGCTCGCCGATCTCGGCCGGGCCGATCCGCAGCCAGCCGCCCCCCAGCTCGTAGGGGGCGACCAGCACGTCGTCGGCGAGGAAGGCGCCGTCGCCGACGGTGGTGAGGCTGGGCATCGCCAGCACCGTGGAGACCTCGGCCCCGCTGCCGACCTTCATGCCCAGCGCCCGCAGCCACACCGGGGTGATCAGGCCCGCGTAGAGCGGGAAGAGCTTGTCACGGGCGGTGTCCATCAGCTGGATCACCGTCCAGGACTGCCAGCCCACCCGGCTGTGCAGGGGGTGCCAGCCCGGACGCAGGCGCAGGCTCAGCAGCCGGACGGCGGCCAGCAGCAGCGCCGCGTACGTCAGGCCGAACGCCAGCGTGGCGGGCACCAGGGCGATGAGCACGCCCCTGACCGCCTCCGCCAGGCCGCTGCCGGTCGGCACCAGCGCGCCCGCGACGGCCAGCGCCGCGAGAGCCGCGACCAGCGGGAGCAACGTCAGGCCCACACCGCTGGCGCCGTAGGCCGCAGACCAGCCCGCCCGGCGGGCGGGACGCTGCTTGGGCCAGCGCCGCTCGGCGCGGCCCTGCTTCGCCGCGGGCGCGCCCGCCCAGCGCTGACCGGTGGGCACCTGGCCGGTCACGCTGGAGCCGGCCGCGATCTGCGCGCGCTTCCCTATCCGCGCGCCGGGCAGCAGGGTGCTGCGAGTGCCGACCACCGCCCCCGAGCCGACCTTCACGGGGCCGACGTGCAGCCGGTCGCCGTCGAGCCAGTAGCCGCTGAGGTCGACCTCGGCCTCGATCGCGCAGCCCCGGCCGAGCTTGAGCAGGCCGGTGATGGGAGGCAGCGCGTGCAGGTCCACGTCCGGGGCGATGCGCGCGCCGAGCGCCCGGCCGTAGCGGATCAGCCACGCGCCGGACAGGTCGGTCGCCCCGGTCACCTCGGCGAGCCGCTCGGCCGCCCACAGCCGCAGGTGGACGCCGCCGCCGCGCGGGTAGCTGCCCGGCGTCAGCCCGCGCAGCAGCAGCCGGGCCCCGCCGGCGGCCAGCGCCAGCCGGCCCGGCGGGCTGAAGAAGAGGAGCGCCGCGGCCCCGACCAGCCACCACGACGCGGTCGGCGCCCACGGGTAGTCGCCCACCACGGCCAGGACGTTGCCGAGGGCCAGCAGCCCGGTGGTCCAGCGCAGCCCGGCCAGCGCGTACAGCGGCAGCAGCGCGAGCAGCTGCACCGCCTTGGCGCGGTTCGGGACCGGCGCGATCCGTCGGGGCGGCCGGTTCTCGCGCACCGAACGGTCCAGCATCCGCGCCAGCTTGCGCACCGTCGACGCCTGGTAGAGGTCGACGACGGCCACCGACGGGAAGCGCGTGCGCAGCAGCGTGGTGAGCTGCGCGGCGGTCAGGCTGCCGCCGCCCATGGCGAAGAAGTCGTCACGGGAGTCGAGGACCGGGACGCCCAGCACCTCGCTCCACTGCTCGGCCACCCACGCCTCGGTACCGCGCAGCGGTTCGGCGGCCTCCTCGCCGGCCGCCGGCCCCGCGGACTCCGGCAGCGGCCAGGGCAGCGCGGCCCGGTCCACCTTGCCGGACGTCCGCGTCGGCAGCGTGTCCACGGTCGCCAGCAGCGGCACCAGCGCGGCGGGCAGCCGCGCGGACAGCTCGGCGACGGCCGCGGCCCGGTCCCAGCCGTCGCCGGCCACCACGTAGCCGACCAGCAGCTGGTTGCCGTGTCGGGTCGTGCGGACGGCCGCGGCGGCGCCGGCGACGCCGGGCAGCGCCTGGAGCGCGGCGTCCACCTCGCCCAGCTCGATGCGCCGGCCGCCGAGCTTGATCTGCTCGTCGGCCCGGCCGAGGAAGAGCAGCCCCTCCGGCTCGGCCTTCACCAGGTCGCCGCTGCGGTACGCGCGACGCCAGCCGAGCGACTCCAGCGGTGCGTACTTCTCCACGTCCTTCTCGGCGTCCAGGTACCGCGCCAGCCCGACGCCGCCGATGATCAGCTGGCCGCTGCCGCCCATGGGCACCGGCTCGCCGGCCTCGTCGACCACGGCCAGTTCCCAGCCGTCCAGCGGCAGGCCGATCCGCACCGGCCCCTCGCCGGTCAGCAGGGACGCGCAGGCGACGACCGTCGCCTCGGTCGGACCGTAGGTGTTCCAGACCTCGCGGCCCTCGGTGACCAGGCGCTCGACCAGTTCGGGCGGGCAGGCCTCGCCGCCGAAGATCAGCAGCCGCACCTCGTTGAGCGCCTCGGCCGGCCACAGGGCGGCGAGCGTGGGCACCGTGGACACCACGGTGATCTCCTGCTCGGTCAGCCACGGGCCCAGGTCGCTGCCGCCGCGCACCTGCGAGCGCGGCACCGGCACCAGGCAGGCGCCGTTGCGCCAGGCCAGCCACATCTCCTCGCAGGACGCGTCGAAGGCGACCGACAGCGACGCCATCACGCGGTCGCCCGGGCCGATCGGCTCGTCCTGGAGGAACAGCGCGGCCTCGGCGTCGACGAAGGCCGCGGCGTTGCGGTGGGTGACGGCGACGCCCTTGGGGCGGCCGGTGGAGCCGGAGGTGAAGATGATCCACGCGTCGTCGTCGGGGGAGGGGCGGCGGGCGGCGGGCGCGGCGTCGCGGGGCCGGCCCGTCAGGGTCAGGGCCCGGTCGGCGCCGAGTACGGCGGCCACACCGGCCTCGCCGAACACCAGCTCGGCCCGCTCGTCCGGGTCCTCGGCGTCGACCGGCACGTACGCGGCACCCGCCGCGAGCGTGGCCAGGATGCAGAGGTAGAGGTCGTTGCTGCCCGACGGCACCCGCACGCCCACCCGGTCGCCCGGGCCGATCCCGGCCGCGACGAGCGTCCGCCGCAGCCCGTCGACCTCCGCGGCCAGCGCTCGGTACGTCAGGGCGGTGCGGCCGTCGTCCAGCGCCGGCTCCTGCGGGTGGGCGAGAACCGTCGCGTGGAGCACGTCCATCAGCGTCCGCGGCGCGGCCGCCGGGCTGCCCGTGAAGTGGGCACATGGAACGGTGGGCCGCACGCCCGCGACGATCGGGCCGGCGGGGCCGATCGCGTCGGCGAGGCCGAGCATGTCAGCGGCGCCGATCGTGCCGGCGGGGCTCAGCACGTCGGCCGCGCCGATCGTGTCGATCGCGTCCTTCACGGCCGTCGTCGTCCCGGCCGCGCCCGTCATGTCGACCGGGGCCATCGTGTCGGCTCCGTCGAGTTCGCCCATCAGCAGGTCCGCGTCCCGCAGCGGGTCGCTCTGCACCTTCAGATTCATGCGCTCCTCGTCCCTCGTCCCCTTCCGGGGGGCCTGCACCCGGCTCCGGGCGCGCGATGGGAATGCCCCTGCGGGCGTCGCATCCGTACCAAAGCAAGCCAAGCCGACCAATACTAAGTGCCTCGCGTACGCGGCGCTTCCTGAGCCGGAAGTGCCAGCGACCCCTCCGAGTCCTTCCGGGCCGCACGCGCGACCCCTCTGACCTGCACCGGGAGCGGCGGGGTGGCCTCCCGTGCTGACGCCCCGTCAGGGACGGGAACGTGCCGCAACACACACCGCGGGCGGCCGTCACGCACTGTCGCGGCGACCTGCCGGGTGCCCGAAACGTCGTCCCCGGTACGGTGCGACCCCGTTTCCCGGTTCCTCCCCGGCTTTCTCCCGGGCCTCAACGCGCCCCGCTCTCCCCGCCCTTCGCCGCACCGCGGGAACGGCCGGCCGTGGCCGCCCGCCCGGTGAGCCCGTCCCGCCGCTGGGCCCACGCGAGTTGGGGTGCACCGCGCATGCCGGCCTCGCGCGTGGGCACACGCTGTTCTGACCGGACGAGAAGGAGACCCGCCGTGCCCGAACCCGCACCCCGTGCCGTGCCGGAAGCGGCACCTGAGCGTGACCGTTCGGGCGACGCGGCGGGCCGGCACGCGGACGTGCCGCCGTACCACGTCCGCGTGGAGTACGCGGACGGGCAGTGGCACCTGGCGGTGGACAGCCTGAACGACCATCCGGACCGGGGCGAGGTGGACTCCGTCGTCGTCACGGTGGCGGCGAGGAGGCCGGACGACGGGCCGCCGCCGTCCGAGATCGACGCCACGCTGCGCGGGTGCGGATTCGACCGGCACGGCGAGTGGGAGCACCAGGGCGGGACCTGGTCCGCGCCCTGCGCGCAGTCGGACGCCAAGGCGGCCCCGGCCGCCCCGCCGCCGGACGCGGAGCCCCGCCCCACCAGGTAGCCGGGCCGTTTCCGCGCCGACCCCCGGATGGCATGACTGCAATTGCCCGGAAAATGTGAGCTCGGCATGGTTGAGGCAGGGGGTCCAGCCGCACACGTGAAGGACACGCCATG
The DNA here is from genome assembly GCF_900110255.1 of Actinacidiphila rubida. GTDB lineage: Bacteria > Actinomycetota > Actinomycetes > Streptomycetales > Streptomycetaceae > Actinacidiphila > Actinacidiphila rubida. The sequence goes on along the minus strand of NZ_FODD01000002.1, from coordinate 37,440 downwards.
CCTGGTACCGCGGGAACGAACCTGGTGATCGGTCTGACCAACACCCCGCAGGACGTCAACGGCCTGCAGGTGGCGAGCGACCGGCTCATGAAGATCACCCCGCCGGCGACGATCGGCACCGAGCACATCGACTACGCAGTGAAGGATCTCGAAGCGATCCTCGCGTCGATGAAGCAACACCCCAGGGAACACGTCGAGCTGCAGAACGCGCTGCTGCGGCAGGACCTGCCGAAGGCACTCGCCATCGCCGACAAGGTGGGGGTCTCCGAGGCGGCCCTGACCCAACAGGGCGGCGCGCAGTGGGGCGTGGTGATCGTGATCGCCATCGCGGCGGCCCTGCTGCTCAGTTCGGACTCCGGGTCGAAGTCCTCGTCGCCCCCGAAGTCGTCCGGCTCCGGCAGCGACGCCGGCACCCCGCAGTAGCCGAGGCGCGTCCCGGCCGCCGTGCCCCCCAACTCCCGGAAGGCGTAACAGCCATGCCCTCGAACACCGAAGGCCTGCGCGTCACGGTCGACGGCGATCTCCCACCGGAGGTCCTGAACAGCGTCGCCGACGCCGTGCGTCAGGCGGCCCTGGAACGCATCGCGGAACTCGACCTGTCCCCGCACCTCCGCGAGTGGCCCCTCGCGGAGCCGCCGGAGTCCATGCCGGAGGCCGCCAGGGTCGACGGCATCCTCGATCCGCTGCGCCCCTTCCTCGGCATCATCCTCAAACCGGACGCGGTCGAGTGACCACGCGTGACCGGTCGGAACTCGCCTGCCCGAGCAGCATGTGCAGCCCCGGCAACCTGCTGTTCGGCATCATCCGCCCGGACGGCCGGGTCGTCGCGCTGCAGCCGCCGCTCCCGGTCACCCAGACGTTCGCCGACAAGGCCTCGGCCGCGGGCCGGCGTCCCCCGGAGGCACGTTTCCGGTTCGCCGGACCGTGCGTCACTTCGGACTGCCTGCACTGGAAGGACGAGCGCTGCGGACTCGGCGACGCGGTGGCCCGCACCGCGGAGAGCCGGGGGCCGGCCGCCAAGGTGGCCCACTGCGCGATCCGCCCGTCCTGCCGCTGGTGGCACGAACAAGGCGGCTCCGCCTGCCAGGTGTGCCCGCGGATCGCGCACACCGAGGCGCCGATCGCCGAGGCGTGACGCCGGGCCGGCCCGACTGTTCGTGCCTGGCGCACCCGCCGACTCGTGGCCCGGGCTGGTGTCCCGGCCCCACCGAGTCGTCCCGGAAACGCCACCGCGCCGGGGACCCGCGGAAAGGCCGCGGATCCCCGGCGCGGGGTGATGGTCAGTGGTGCGGGGACGGGCGTCAGGGCTTGATGACGACCGAGGAGACGATCTTGTCGGCGAAGGTCTGCCGCTTCTGGTCCCACAGCGGCCACAGGTAGCCGAGGAAGCACGCCAGCGCGTCCAGGATGTGCAGGAGGCGTCGACCCAAGGCCCGCCCGAAACCGAGCAGTTGACCGTCCGCCTCGCGCAGCGTGCGGGTGCCGACCGCCATCTTGCCGGGCGTCTGGCCCTTCGTGCCCTCCATGTAGGCCAGCACGACGAGGACCACCAGGCCGGCCAGCGAGCCCGCCGTGCTGCCGGCGGCCACGGACACCACGACGTTCACCACGAGGGTGATGACGGCGTCTATCAGACCGGACAGGAAACGCCAGCCCCAGGAAGCCAGCGGCGGCATGCCCGCAGGCGCCTGGCCGTAGGCGCTGAGGTCCTGCGGACCTCCGCCGGGGTACGCCGGCATGCCGGGCTGTCCGTAGGGGCCCGCCTGGCCCTGACCGTACGGGTTCTGGGCGTAAGGGTCCTGGCTGTAGGGATTCTGGCCGTAAGGTCCGGGTTGGCCCCCCGGAGTACCGCCGTATGGAGGCTGGTTCTCGCTCATGCCGAGGAGTAAAGCAGGTCGCCTGACCAGCGGAAAGCCCTCCCGGCGCATCTGTGATGACACTGTTGCGCCCCAGTCGCACAGGTGTTGCCCGACGAGGGCGGGACGGGACCGTGAACGCCGTTGCGTGCGGCCGGAAGCGGACGCGCGGGCCTCCTGCCAGGACGTTCCTCACCGCACGCCGGGGGAGGTGGCCAGGGCGTCGATCGCGACGGGGGCGCTGATGGCGTCGAGGACGTCCAGGACGTCCGGCGCACCGGATGCGGGAGTGTCCGCGAGCCCGCGGTCGAGTTGGAGCGCCAGCGCCCGCAGACCACGGTGCGCGGCGGTGCGGACGGCGCCCGGGCGTTTGCGGAGGATCCGGCCGGCGGTGCGGGCGTCCAGGCCGATGACCACGCGGAGCAGGACCGCCTGCGCCTGGTCGGGGGGCAGGCCGCCGATCAGGCGCAGCGCCTCCGCGGTCGACATGCGCTCCGCCGCGTCGGCGGGTGTGTCGTCGGGTGCCCTGCGGTCGGGCAGCAGGTGGTGGGGCTGCGGGGTGGACAACGTCCGGCGCCGCAGATGGTCGATGGCGCGGTGGCGGGCGATGGCGGTCGCCCAGCCGAGGAACGTGCCGCGCTCGGCGCGGAAGGCCGGCAGGTCGGTGACGATCCGGGCCCAGGTCTCCGACGCGACGTCGTCGGCGTCGTTCTCGCCGACCATGGCCCGCAGGTAGTTCAGCAGTCGTAAGGAGGTGGCGCGGTAGAGCGCCAGGAACGCGTCCTGGTCGCCGCGCCGAGCGCGGTCCGCCAGGTCGCGGACGAGGGATTCGCGTGCCGTTGCGGTCGGTCGTTCCTCAGGTGGGCCGGCGACGGCTTCAGCCATCGGCCCGCGAAGTGCCGGTCGTGCAGGTGGCCCGGCCGTAGGGGCCGTGGGCGCGGGACCCGGTGAGCTTGCGGCCGTCGACGCTGATCGAGCACGCGGCGTCGCCGCCGGACGGCCCCAGCACGACCGTGAGGACGTACCCCGCGCCCGTCGCCGACACGGTCTTCGTCCAGGGCAGCACGGCGTGCGCGACCTTCCCCGACCTGGCCGTCGTGCCGGTGCTGTAGCCGAGGTCCGCGGTTCCGGATCCGTCGACCTGGAACGCGACCCGGTGGCTCGGGCCGGCCGGGGCGGACGTGGCGCCGTCGTGGTGGGACGAGCCGGTGCACCCGGCGAGGAGCAGGGGTGCGGCGAGTGCGGTCGCGACGACGGCGCGCCCGATGCGTCGAGGGGGTGGTTCGTCCGGTCTCGTCCGTCCGTGCCGTCTGCCGGCATGGAACGTGTGCCCCGTGTGGACCATGAACCCCAGCTCCCTCCCTGGCCGGGCTGCAACGGTAGGTGCAAGTTGCCGCCGTCGCCAGGGCAACCTTTTGGGGTTCTCGAACGTCGTGCCGAGCTCGAACCGGCCCAATCCGGGACGTGGCTGACGGGGCATTACCAAAACTTTGAACCCGGAGTGCGCGGAGCCCGTCCGGCCGGCCGCGGGAGTCCTGCCGGCGCCGACCTGACGGTGCGTGAGGTGACGGGCGCCGCTGCGCCGCAGGTCAGAGCGGCGGCGTAACACAATCGCGGCCGGCCACGGACATAGGTGTGGCGCTGCGGTCCCTGTGCGCCCCCGTTGGACGGAGGTTCGCATGGGTCGGCTGCATCGGTGGTCAGCACGCGTTCTGGCAGTGACGTTGGTGAGCATGGGACTGCCGGCGGTGTCGGCGACCGTGGCGAGCGCCCACGGGGCGGCGCACTCGGCGCAGGTGCAGCCGAAGGGCGACGGAGGCTGGAAGGGGACGTCGGCGCCGAAACCCGCGCCGTTCTCCTGGAAGTCGCCGGCCGGCCGCGGCGTCAAGGTGGTGAAGACCGATCCGCACGCCCATCGCGTCAAGGAGCTGACCGGGCGCCGGACCGCGGACTCCAGCTTCTTCCGGATGTCCGACGGGAGCGTCCAGGAGGAGGTCTCGGCGGTCCCGGTGCACTACCGGGACGCGAAGGGCGTCTGGCGGGACATCGACCCGTCCGTGCGGTCGCTGGCCCACGACGGGTACACCGCGGGCAGCACCGGCAACGCGTTCCGGACGTACTTCTCGCCGGAGGCGTCGCGGCTGGTGCGCCTCGAGCGCGGCAATGGCGTCGTGGAGCTCGGCGCGGACGGAGCGGTCACGTCCCGTCCGAAGGTCTCGGGCGACCGGGTCGCGTACAAGGGCGCGTATCCGGGCGCCGACCTGACTTACCAGACCGGTCCGTCAGGCGTGAAGGAGTCCATCGTCCTGGCGAAGGCGCCGGCGGCGGGCGCCTCGTACGCGTTCACGCTGAAACTGCCGGGACTCACGCCCCGGCAGCTGGCGGACGGCGCGATCGCGCTCTACGGCGGTGAGGCGAACACCCCGCTGTTCACGATCCCCGCGCCGTACATGTCCGACGCCAGGGACGACGCGAACTCGCCCTACGGCAAGGTCTCCTCGACGAAGGTCGCGCAGACCATGAGCTGGGACGCGAAGGCGGGCGTCCTGCACCTGAAGGTGACCCCCGACGCCGGCTGGCTGGCCGACGCGCACCGGCGGTACCCGGTGACCATCGACCCGACGATCGTGGTGTCGCCGGCCCCGTCGGACGCCGCGAACGTGATGGTCCTCGCCGACAGCCCGACGACGAACTACGCGTCCTCGTGGCGGTTGTCGGTCGGGACGACGACCACCGGCGCAGCGCGTTCGCTGATCCGGTTCCCGATGCCGTCCGTGCCGGCCGGCACCACGGTCACCTCCGCGGATCTGAAGCTGTACTACGACCAGACGTTCACCACCGGCACCAACACGGTGCCGATGCAGGCGCTCGCCGCGAACGCGTCGTGGAATCCGGCGAACGCCACCTGGAACAGCGCGAGCGGGATCGGCGGACCGGTCGCCGGCACCACGTCGATGGCCGCGAACGCGCTGGGCGTGTGGAACGACTTCCCCGTCACCTCCACGGTGCAGGGCTGGCTCAACGGGACGACGGCGAACAACGGGTTCGTCCTCAAGGCCGCCGGTGAGAGCACGCTCGGCCAGGGCGGACCGCGCTACGAGGGCTCGGCCTACGCCTACGGCGGCGAGGCCGCCAACTACCCGAAGCTGGTGATCACCTACGGCGTTCCCGGCGTGGCACTCAGCGCGCCGACGGTGATCCACGCCACCGGTGCCGAGCTGTCCTGGCCCACCTACACCAACACCAGCGGTGACACCGGCAACGACCTCGCCGGGTACGAGGTGCACCGCAGCATCTACCAGACCTTCACCCCGTCCGCGTCGACCCGGATCGCCCCGATCAAGCCCGGGACCACCGCGTTCACCGACTCGACGGCGGTGCCCACCGCGGCCGACAGCGCGGACCCGTACGGCAACGCCTACTACTACATGGTCGTGGTGAAGACGAAGTCCGGGGCACTGATCCCCGGGCCGACGCAGCTGGTCCGGCTCCCGAAGGCCGGGCGCACCACGCTCATCGTCCCGGCGCAGTCGGCGACCACCCTGTCGTCCGCGGAACCGGGCACCGTGCTCAACACCTTGAGCAACGGCGGCACTTCGGAGCCGTGGCTGGAGGTAGGCAACAGCTCCGCCACGTACGGCGTCGCGCGCTCGGTGGTCAACTTCCCGGCGCTGTCGGCCGTTCCCGCGGGCTCGACCGTGCTGGACGCGCACCTGAAGCTGTGGCAGGAGACCACCACCACCGGCACGTCCGGCGCCGTCTACGAACTGCACGCCCTGACCCGCCCGTTCACCGGCAGCCAGGCCACCTGGAACAGCGCCGCGACCGGAACCGCGTGGACGAAGGCGGGAGGCGACGTCACCGCCGCCGCCGACGGTACGGTCGGCGGCCTGACCAACGACCCGAACCGGCAGACGTTCGACGCGACCAGCATCGTGCAGGGCTGGATCAACACGCCGTCCACCGACGACGGCCTGCTGGTGAAGCTCGCCGCGGAGACCACCACGTCCCCGCAGGAGCGGACCATCTTCGCCGGGCCCGCCACCGCCGAACCGGCCCTGGCGCCGGCACTGGTGGTCACCTACCTCGACACGTCACCCGGCTCCACGTACTACGCGCCGACCACCCCGTCCGGGATGGTGCCCGGCACCACCTACACCGTGCCGGTGACGATCAACAACACCACCGCCGCCGCCTGGAGCGCGTCCAGCGAGGTGCTCACCTACCACTGGCTGCTGCCCGACGGCACCGACGTCACCACCAGCGGCAACCAGCTGCAGACCGCGCTGCCCGCCGACCTGGTCCCCGCGGACACGGTCACCCTCAACGCGCAGGTCACGCCGCCCGCGGTGGCGGACGGCAACCAGGACGAGGGCGCGACGCTCGCGTGGGACATGTACAACAAGACCACCGGCACCTATCTGTCGTCCGGCACGGCGGGCGCCGCGCCGATGGCGCACGGGGCCAGGCCGGCCGCGGCCGCGGCAGGTTCGGGCGGCGCGGGATCGCTGCAGCAGCAGGTCAGCGTAGACCCGACCGGCAACAACCAGCTGGGGCTGGAGAAGTTCTACCCGTACGCGACCACGCCGACGGGGTCGGGCTCCGCGCTCTACTCCAACGAGGCGTCCGGCAACACGGTGTGGAACGACGACCTGTTCAGCAACCCGTCGGTCGGCTTCGACACCGCCCTGCGCCTGTCGTACAACTCGATGTCCACGATGGACACGAGCACCGGGTTCGGCTGGAGCATCGAGGCGTCCGCGCCGATCCGGCTGGGCCAGGCCCTGCAGTTCCACCCCGCGACCAAGCCGACCTCCGTGGTGATGGTCGACGGCACGGGCAACGCCCACCAGTGGAACTGGAACGCCACCACCAGTACATGGACGTCGCCACCGGGTGTGCACCTGTTCCTCCAGGGGACGGCCTGCAAGCCGCAGGACACCAACGCCCGCGCCTGGAAGATGACCCGGCCGGACCGCACCACGTACTACTTCGACTGCGAGGGCTATCCGACCGCGCAGGTCGACGCCAACGGGAACGAGGCCGACTTCGCCTACACCTCGCGCCAGAGTGAGAACAAGCCGGAGGAGTTCCTCGACTCCATCTCCGACCCGCTGCACATCCAGACCCTCACGCTGTCGTACTACGCCAAGGGCGACAGCTACTCGTACATCGACTCCACCGGCGCCCTGGTGGCCGGCACGAACCTGACCGACCCGGCGATCATCGACCACGTCAGGTCGATCACCGACGTCTCCGGCCGGACGCTCGACTTCTACTACACCAGCCAGGGCCTGCTCCGCCGGTTCGTCGACGGCGCCGGGACCGGCGTCGCCAAGACGTTCAACTTCACGTACGACGCCACGCAGGGCATGAAGAACGTCAAGCTGGTCGCGGTCCAGGACCCGCGCGGCAACACGACGCACGTCGCCTACTACCCGGACTCGTCGCCGACCAAGTGGTGGACGCAGACCGTCACCGACCGCGACGGGTACGCCACCGGCCTCGCCTACGTGCAGCCGGGGACCGTCACCGGCGCCGCCACCACCGCGACGGTCACCGACCCCAACGGCGGCACGTGGATCCACCACACCGACGCGGCGGGCCGGCTGATCCAGGAGGTCGACCCCGCGCCCACGGCCGGCGGGCACGCCCAGACCACCACCCTCAAGTGGGACGCGGACAACAACGTCACCGACCTCACCGAGGACAACGGCGCCCACAACGCGTGGACGTACGACCCGAACACCGGCTACCCGCTCACGTACAAGGACGCGCTCGCGGTCAAGAACGGAACCGCCGCCAGCACGTACACCTACGCCACCGACGACAGCGCCGATTCGACGCTGTCCGGCCACATCGCGTTCCTCACCGACCGGACCTCCCCGCAGGGCCGGCGCACGCACCTCACCTACTACCCGCTCAGCCCCGGCGACCCCGGTTACGTCGCCACCGCCGGGTACGCCGGCAACCTGGAGACGTCCCAGGCGCCCGGCGGAACCGCGGTGAACGCGCCGCCGAACTCCTACCTCACCACGTACACGTACGACATGTACGGGCAGGTCGCGTCCGTCAAGGACGCCAACGGGCACACGAGTTACTACACCAACAGCCACTCCCTGCCCGGTTCCGGCACCCAGTTCCCCGAGCCCACCGGGCAGCCGGACTCCGTCACGGACGCCGCGGGCAACACGACCACGTTCGTCTACGGTCCGCGCGGCGAGCTCACCTCGACCACCGACCCCGAAGGCCACACCGCCACCGCCAACTACGACGTGTTCCTGCGTCAGTTGGACTCCCACATCCCCAAGGACACGGCGGCCGGGCAGACGATCGCCTATCCCGCACCCGGGTACGACGGCAACAACGACGTCACACAGTCCACGTCGGCCACCGGCGCGGTGACCACCCACGTCTACGACCCCGACGGCCGGGTCACCTCGACCACGCTGCCGCCCGACGACTCGGCCTCGCCCCCGGCACGCACCATCACCTACGGGTACGACAAGGTCGGCAACACGACCAGCACCGTGTCTCCGCTCGGCAACGTGCCCGGTGCGACGGCGGCGGACCACGCCACCACGATCGGCTACGACGCGGAGAACCAGGAGACCTCGGTCACCGACGCCCTCGGGCAGAAGACCCTGATCGGCTACGACACCGTCGGCGACAAGACGTCCGTCACCGACCCGAAGAACAACGTCACCACGTTCGGGTTCGACCTGGACCACCGCCCGACCGGCACCACCGACGCGAAGAAGTACACCACGTCGATCGGGTACGACCTCGACGGGCTGAAGACCTCGACGACCGACCAGAACGGCAGCACCGACACCTACACGCTCGACCCGAACGGCCAGGTCACCCAGGCCGACGTGCTGCACGCCTCGAACGGCACGACCAGCTTCGCCTACAACACCACGCAGTACACGTACGACCAGGTCGGCAACAACACCAGCGTGGTCTCGCCGCAGGGCGTGGTCTCCGCCGCGAGCGGCGTCACCGGCGCGTACACCACCTCCACGCAGTACGACGCCGACAACCGGGTGGCCAAGAAGCTCGGCGCGATCCTGCCCGGCGATCCGGTCTACGGCGCGGCCGAGCAGCCGGAGAGCGACTACAGCTACACCCCGGACAGCCAGGTCGGCACGGTCACGCAGAGGACGGTGACGCCGTACCCGGGAACGAACGCGGCCCCGACCACGTCCACCGCGACGACGACGTACGCCTACTTCGACAACGGCCAGACGCGCAGCATCACCGACCCGTTCGGCATCAAGACGGCCTACGGCTACGACAACGCGGGCCGGCAGACCAGCCGGACGCTCACGCCCGCGGAGAACACCACGCAGCGCACCATGTCGTGGTCGTACTTCCCCGACGGCAGCACCCAGTCGTTCACCGACACCGGACTCGGTGCCGGCTGGCAGGACCAGGTCATCACCTCGACCGGGCCCAACGCCCAGAACACGCTGAACTGGACCCCGTCGAACGGCGGTTACCAGGGTGAGCCGTACTTCGTCAGCCAGAACACCACCAACCCGGTGACCTGGAACTTCACCGTCCCGCAGCAGGGCACCTACAGCATCAAGGTGTTCGTCCCGAACAACAGCTCGCTGAACGGCGTGAAGTCCGCGAGCTACACGGTGAACTACAACGGCGCTCCCGTGCAGAGCGACATCACGGTCACCCAGAGCACCAGCCAGGGCACCTGGGTGACGCTCGGCTCCAACTTCACGTTCGGCGCGGCCGGCACCACCGGCAGCGTCGTCCTCACCCCGCTCAGCGGGACGACGGTGGCCGCCGACGCGGTCGAACTGGTCCGCAACACCAGCACCGACACCCAGCCCAACCCGACCTGGCTGACCTACGCGTACGACGCCGACGGCAACACCGTGGGGACCACCGACCTCTCGCCGAACGCGGCGTTCAGCAACTACGTCAAGAGCTACGACCACCTGGACCGGCTCAAGCAGGTGCAGGAGGCGTCCGGTTCCACCGTCGAGCACACCGTCGGCTACGGCTACGACGCCGACGGCAACGTCGCCAGCCAGACCGCCGACTCGCGGATCGACACCTACGGCTACGACGCGCTGAACCATCTGGCGCAGGTCACCAACAAGCAGTCCAGCGCCGACCCGGGGCTGACCACCGGCTACACCTACACCCCGCTCGGCGAGCGGGCCACCGAGAGCAAGCCGAACGGCAACCAGGTCACCTACGGCTACAACCTCGACGGCACGCTGCGGTCCAGCTCCGAGGTGACGGGCTCGGGCACCACCGTCGACTCGCACCAGCTGGGCTACGACCCCAACAACAACGTCATCTCCGACGAGTCGACGCTGCAACGCGCCAGCGGCCTGCCGGCCCTCGACCGGACGACGACCCGCACCTACAGCCCCGACAACCAGGTCACCGGCGTCACCAACGCTCCCGACGGGAAGTTCGACCAGAACTACACGTACGACAGTTCCGGCGACATCATCGACGAGACGATCAACGGCGCTCCCCAGGTCTCGTACACCTACGACCGCGGACGGCTCGTCCAGTCCGACACCAGCGGCGCCTACCAGTACGACACCCTGGGCCGGCTGACCGAGATCGCCAACGGCAACTTCACCGGCTACGTCGGGTCCGCGGCCCAGAAGAACGTCTACGACGGCTACGACAACATCCTGTCCTCGTCGTCGACGACGACCGACCCCAAGACCAGCACCGCCACGACCAACACGACCCAGTACACGTACGACTCGATGAACCGGGCCGCCAAGGAGACGCTCAACGACGGCACCGCCACCGCGCAGACGTCGTCGTTCGACTACCTCGGCACCAGCAACCTCGTCCTGGACGAGAACGGCACGGGGTACAACGCCGCCGACAAGGTCTACAACTACTCACCCACCGGTGAGCGGTTGGAGATGACGAACACCTACACCGCCGGCGGTCCGGGTGCGACGTCGGAGAACTACTACACGTACAACGGGCACGGCGACGTCGAGGCGCTGACCGACACCTCCGGGTCGACGGACGCCACCTACGGCTACACCGCCTACGGAGCCGACGCCGACACCGGCGACGCCAACACCCCGGACTCCGGGCCCGACCAGCCGACCACGCCACCGGCGGCCACGGCGACCCTGCCGTTCAACGCCTACCGGTTCAACGCGGCCCGGGTGGACGTGTCGACCAGCAACCTCAACATGGGAGCCCGCTCCTACGACCCCAACATCAACCGCTTCCTGACCCGGGACACCTTCAACAGCGCGGGCGCCGACGCGGGGATCTCCGCCCTCGGCACCCCGTACGGCTTCGCCGGCGGCAACCCGGTCAGCAACGTCGAGATGGACGGGCACGGGTGGAAGACGTGGCTGGGCGTCGGCCTGGTCGCGGCTGCGGTGGCCGGTGCGGTCATCTGCACCGTGGCCACCGGGGGCGGCTGCCTGGTCGCGATCGCCTCCGCCACGGCGGACGCCGCGGCGTTCGGCGCCGAGGCCTCGGTGGGCGCGGCCGTGATCTCGTCGATCGTCGAGGGCGTCAGCGCCACCGCCGGCCTCCTCGGTGCCGAGGGCGCCGTGGCCGCGGTCGGGGCCGGCGCTCTGGGCGCCGGGACGGCGGCCGCCATCGAGGAGTCGGTGGCCGCGGACGCCGGGGCGGTCGAAGCCTCGGCCGGGTCGGCGGCAGCCGACGAGCAGGCCGCCGCCGCGGCGTCGGACAACGTCCCCAGCAACGCCTACCGCAGTGCGGCCAAGGGCCGGCCGACGTACTACAAGGACGGGCCGATCATCAGCCTGAACCGGTTCCGCATGGCGATGGGACGGGCCGGGCTGAGCGAGGACTTCGAGAAGTACGAGTACATCTACGAGCCGGAGTACACCGACGCCGAAGGCCGGCCGGCACTCGGGGACAGTCTGGTGACGATCAGTCAGAAGACCGAGCGTTTCGCAGTGATCCGCGGCGAGAGCGGCCGGCCCATCATCCGCTTCGCGAACCTCGGGCTGCGCAGCATGAAGGAGGCCGTGACCACCTTCTACCACGAGGTTTACCATCAGGACACCATCGCTCTGAGCCACGGCACGAGCAAGGGCCTGGAAGACGACGCGGAAGCCTACGGGCAGGCGATGTGGGAGAAGCTGAAGTCCCGGTTCTAGCGACCGGGGAGCGGTGACAGGATTCCGGGGCGGTCGATTCCGACCGCCCCGGAACACGTCCGGATCACCTCCGGAACACACGAGGAAGGGATGCGGGGATGGTTCTCCCGTACGACTCCAGCGAGATCACCGCGCTGGGCGCTCAGGCCCGCGCGGGGCTGGATCTGGCCGAGCGCCGGTGCCCCCGCTGCGGCCATGTCGGCATGCGCAGGTACTACAAGATCTTCGAGGGCCCCGCGCGCACCTCACTGATCACCTATCTGTGGTGCCCGTCCTGCCACGGGTACGACGGTTCGACCGTGTCCGGCGCCGGCATGACCCTCGACCACGACCCCATGGCCGAGCTCGACCCCGCGGAACTGCGCGTGCTCAAGGCCGACCTGGAGTCCTACTTCGCCAAGCTCGACGCCCTCTGGGAGAGCGGGAAGCTTCCGCAGCACCTCACGGAGTAGCGGCCGGGCCTCGGCCGCGCGGCGGTCGACCGGTGCCGGGACGGGCCATCGGCCCGTGGGGCCTCGGGACCAGGCACGCGCCCGGCCCGCCCGCGCCCGCTTCCGTGCGCGGACCCCGCTCCGGACTCGCCGCCGGGCGGGAGGGAGTGGAGAAACCGGAATCCGCGCGGCGGCCCCTCTTTCGGAGGCATAATGAGGTCCGCCGCGCATTCCGCCGGGGAATTCCGCGTCGTCGCGGAAGTCCGGTGTGGTCGGGCCCACTTGCTTCGGGCATACGGCATTCGAATATGCCCTGGGTCGGCGTATGCCGTTTCCTTCCCTCGGCGTCCCGCTGACGCATTGCCTTCGAAATTGGCCGATTCGATGCGGAGTTCGAACTTGCCGCTATTGCGCCGCCGGCGCCCGTCGCGTCCCCAGGGCCGGTGCGGGGGCGGGGACGGGAGTGGCGCGGCGCCAGGGCCGGTGGGCCGCCACCGTGAGCGCGAGCAGCGCCACCGCTGCCCACAACGGCGTGCGCAGGCCGGTCTGCTGGGCGGTGAGGCCGCCCGCGAGGGCTCCCAGCCCGGCCGCTCCGATGCCGAAGAGGCGGAAGGCGGAGACGACGCGGCCGAGCAGGTGGTCGGGGGTGAGGGCCGCACGGGCGGAGCTCGCGGCGACGCTCATCAGGGTGGAGGCGCCGCCGATGACACCCAGGAAGACGGCGATGGCGATCGGTGCGCGGACGGTGGCGATGCCCAGCCAGGCGATCGCCTGGAGTCCGGTGGCGAGCGTCATCGTCTGGCGGTGGCTCAGGTCGCGGGTGATGCGGGCGGCGCGCCAGCCGGTGGCGATGCCACCGAGGGCGCCCAGCGCCAGGAGGATGCCGTAGCCGGAGTCCGCGATGTGCAGCGGCCCGGTGGCGTAGAGGACGAACGTGGCCATGGCCACGTTGTAGGAGAAGTTGTACGCGGCCATGGTCGCCGCGAGTTCACGCAGCTGCCGGGTGCGCCGCAGGTGGGCGAGGCCCTCGCGGATCGCGCTGACCAGCGGCTGTTTCGTTCCGGCGGCCGGCATGCTCGGCAGGCGGCTGATGCACAGCGCGGAGACGGCGAAGGAGAACGCGTCGCCGACGAAGGGGAACGCGCGCCCGGCGGCGAAGGACAGGGACCCGCTCGACGGGCCGAGCAACGAGCGGCCCACGGTGTCGATGGACCAGTAGCGCCCGTTGACCTTGGCCAGGACGTCCTTGTCCCGTCCGGCCAGCGTGGGGATGACCGCCTGCGAGGACGCGTCGAAGAAGCAGCCGGCGACGCCGGTGAGCAGGATGACGGACAGCAGGACGGGCAGGCCGGCGTGGCCGGTGAGGACCAGGGCGGCCAGCAGGCCGATGAGGCAGACCCGTACGAGATCCGCGGCGAGCATGACCCGGCGGCGCGGCCACCGGTCGGCGAGCGCGCCCGCGGGCAGACCGGCGATCAGCCACGGGAGATAGAACGCCGCGGTCACCGTGGAGACGGCGAACGGATCGCGGGTGAGCGAGGCGGCCAGCAGGGGCGCGGCCACCAGGAACGCGCCGTCCCCCGTGACGGAGACGCCGGCCGCGGCGAGCAGCGGAGTGAGGGAGCCGGCGCCCCGCGCGGCGGGCGGGTCAACCGCGCGGGGGCCGGACCTCAGAGGGAGAGCCACTCGGGAACGAACTCGCCGTGGTGCAGGTCCCGGACGAATGACGTCCACGCCTGCCGGTCGAAGCTGAGAATGGGGCCGGTGCCCTTGTCCTTGGTGTCGCGCACACCGACCACTGTGGGGGTGAAAGCCACCTCCACGCAGCCGCCTTCACCGCTTCCGTTCGCCTTGAACCAGAACGCGCCGTCGAATATCGGGTCGGACACGGATTCCTCCTGAGGGGGAGAGCGGCCGTCGGGGTTGAGGCCATGGAGCCAGCGACCGCGGCGGCCAGCAAGGGGCCCGGGTCGAATACCGGCCAAAACCCCCACGCGAGGAGTGAAAGTGCGTCTATACTCCTGTGGTTGGTGGGATGTCGTGATGACGGTGAGGCAGTGATGAACGCGGCACTGACCACTGTGGCCGTCACGGCGGGCACGACCCTGGTCACTCTGACGGTCACCGCCGTGTGGCAGCGGGCCCGCACGGAGGCGACCCTGCTCGCACGTCGCGTGCGCGGCCTCCCGGACGAGGCCGCCGCCGAACCGTCCGGTCCCGCCACCGGGCCGCCCCACGTCTCCGGCCCGTCCGGCCCCTCCGGTTCCGCGACCGGGCCGCTCGGCGGACAGCCGGCCGCCGAACCGGAACCCGGGCCCGACGCCGCGCGGGAGCCGTTCCGGAACGGGGGACCGCGGGCCGTGTACCGGGACCACTCCCACGCGTCCGGCGACCCGTTCGTGACCTCCGCCGACCGGGAGACCGGTCTGTGGCAGGAGTCGGTGCGCACGCCGCGGGTGGAGAGCCCGCCGCGGGTCTTCCGCGGACGCGCGGAGCTGCTGGCCGAATTGAGCGCCGCGGCACGCATACCCGGCGCCCCGCACGTGCTCCACGGCATGGGCGGCAGCGGGAAGACCGCGCTCGCCGCCGAGGTGTTCCGCGCGGCCGAGGCAGCCGGCCTGACCGGCCTGTGGGTCGTCGCCGCCGACCGCGCCGGGCTGCGGCGCGGGATGCTCGCGGTGGCGGCCGAACTCGGCGCCGATCCGGCGGACCTGAAGGCCGCCCACGACGGACGGCTGGCGGCGGCCGACCTGGTGTGGCGGCACCTCGCACGGGCCGAGGGCTGGCTGCTCGTCGTCGACAAGGCCGACAACCCCGAACTCCTCGACGGCTGGCTGCGCTCCGGCCGCACCGGCACGGTCCTGGTCACCACCCGCCGGGCCCGCGCCCCGCAGTGGCAGGGCGCGGCACTCCACCACCTGGACGTCCTGCCACCCGAGGACGCGGCGCGCGTCATCACCGACTTCGCGCCCGGCCGCGGCACCCCGCAGGACGCCCTCGACCTGGCGAACCGGCTCGGCCGCCTGCCCCTCGCACTGCGGCTGGCCGGCAGCTACCTGGAGCGCCAGGCCCTGGAGACGTGGTCCCTGAACGACTACCGGGCGCGCTTCGAGCGGGACGGCATGTTCCTCGCCGACCAGGGCGCCGAACTCCCCTACGTCGAGGACGACGGCGCGCCCGCCACCGAGGGGGAACTGCGCCAACGGCTCTCCTGGACCTGGCAGATCACGCTCGACGACCTCACCGCCCGGGGACTGCCGGAGGCCGGCACCCTGCTGCGCCTGCTGTCCTGCTGGAGCCAGGCCCCCGTCCCGCAGGCCGTCCTGTCGGACCATCCGGCGCCGGACGCGGAACCCGCCGCGGACGACCACTTCTGGGCCCGGGCCGAGACGGCCCTGCGCGCGCTGATCGACAACTCCCTCGTCTCGGCGCACTCCTACACCGGGCCGCCGTCCGCCGCCACGACGACGCCCTGCCTCCAGGTCCACGGCCTGGTCCTGGAGAGCGTCCACGCCGGCATCGAGGCCGAGGAACGCTCCAGCTACCTGCTCACCGCCATCCACCTGCTCGACGCGGCCCTGCCCGCCGACGCGGCTCCCGCCCACCTCGCACGGCTGCGGCTGCTGGTCCCGCACGTCACGGCGCTGCTGCACCACACGGACGCCGAGACGTGCCCGCAGGCCGCCGCGCTCGGCATCCGTACGGCCCAGCTCATCTGCGAGGCCGGGGACTACCGGGGCGCCGTGGAGGCCGCCACGCTGACCGGCGACGTCTCGGCCCGGCTGCAGGGCCCGGACCACCACGACACCATGACCGCCCGCCACCACCAGGGCGACCACCTGCGCCGCCTCGGCGCCTACCACGAGGCCGAACAGGTGCTGCGCGGCGTGCACATGCGGCGCGCGGCCGCACTCGGCGCCCGTCACCACGAGACCCTGGAGACCGCGGCCGCCCTGAGCATGACGCTCTACCTGATGGGACGCTCCGAGGAGTCCCTCACCTGGATCCGGCGGGCCGTCGACGGGCAGCGGCGCACGCTCGGCAACGACCACGTCGAAACCCTCCGCAGCCGCGCCTACGCCCTGGAGTTCCTGGCGCACGCCGGCCGCACGGAGACCTTCCTGCGCGACGGCCCCGCCACGATCGCCGACGCCGAGCGCAGCCTCGGCACCGGCCATGTGGTCACCGCCATCGCCTACAGCAACTACGCCTACGGGCTGCTGCGCACCGACGCGTCCAAGGACGCCAAAGTCGCGGCCGCCGAACGGGCCCTCCAGGCACGCGTCCACCTCTACGGCGACGGGCACCCGCTCGTCCACTCCGCGAAACTCGTCCTCAGCTGGGCCCGTTCGCTGTCCGGCGATCACGAGACCGCGCTCGCCCTGATGCGCGAAGCCCTCGAAGGACGCGAACGCCTCCTCGGCGTCTCGCACCCGCTCACCGTCAAGGCCCGCGTGCTGTACGCCGAACGGCTCGCCGAGGCGGGCCGACCCGAGCAGGCGTCCGCGCTCCTGCGGGACAACCTGCCCCAGGCAGAGGCCCTTTACGGCCCGCACGACCTCGACGTCCAGCGCGCGACGGAACTGCGTGGCCGCCTCGCGGGACCGCCGCCGCCGAACTGAGCGCCGCCGCAGGCGACATGGCGCCGCGACGCACGGGTGCCCCGTACGAACCCGCCGGTTCGTACGGGGCACCGGACGCGGCAGCCGAGGCACCCGCGGAATCCGCGGAATCCGCGGGCTTCGGGAAGGCGCCACCTACCGTCAGCGGGTGAGCGGCAGGCGGTGGACACCTCCGTCGACCGTGCCGACGTACAACGCGCTGCCGTCGGGCGCCGCCGCCAGACGTGTGGCGTCGAGATCCTGCAGCCCCGCCGACACGCTCGACCAGGTGCGGCCGTTGTCCGTGCTGCGCAGGACGCCCCGGCCGCCCTTGAGCAGCCCGTTGGGCCAGGTCTCGGCCGTCGCCGCGTAGAGCGCGCCGCCGACCCGCAGGACGTCCGACACCGAGGTGGGCAGTCCGCCGAGGTCGGCGGCCGTGAACGTCCGCCCGCCGTCGGAGCTGATCCGGATGCCGTCGCCGCCGACGATCAGCCGCGACCCGTCGAGCGTGATCGACGCGACGGAGCCGTCCGCGACCTTGGTCGCGGTCGTGCCGTTGTCGTCGGACCGGTAGAGGCCGTCCGCCGAGCCCATCCACAGCCGGCCGGGGTGCGCGGGGTCGCCCGCCAGCGCCGTGTAGACGTGCTGCTGGTGCAGGACCTTCCACGTCTTGCCGCCGTCGCCGGTGGTGTACAGGCCGGACTCGCCGATCACGTGGTAGGCGACGGTCACCCGGTTCGGGTCGGTCGGGTCCACCAGTAGTGCGTCCGGGGTCTCCCCGTAGGTGCCCATGGTGGTCCACGTCGCGCCCGCGTCCGCGCTGCGCTGCACGTTGAACTGGCCGATCGCCAGCGTGACGACCCGCCACGCCACGTTCTTCCCCGCCGAGGCCAGCAGCGTCACCTCGCAGCCGACGCAGCCCTCGTTGCCCGAGCGGCCCCACTCGGGGGACGCGACCGGGAGCCGGGTGCGGTAGCTACCGCTGTACGTGCCGGCCAGCAGGTTGCCGCCGCTGACCGCGAGGTCGAACACCGTCTGGCCCTGCACGCCGATGCGGTGCGCGCCCGTGCCGTCGGCTGCACTGCGGTACACGCCGTCCTCGTCGGACGACACGGTCACGGTACCGTCGGCCCACCGGTCGTAGTCCGTGATCAGGGCACGTGAGGAGGGCAGCGGGAGCTGCTTCCAGGTGCGGCCCTGGTCGTGGCTGACCCAGCTGGTGTCGTCGCTGCCCGCGCCGATGTACAGGTCGCCGCCGGACGCGATCAGGCCGAAGCCGCCGCTGTAGGGCAGGTCCAGCGTGGTCGCCCAGGTGGCACCGAGGTCGTGGCTGACCTTGACGCCGTTGCCGATCTGCCAGACCGCGACGGTGTCGCCGACGACGGCGAAGCCGGACAGCAAGGAGTCGGCGAGGAGCTGCCGAGGCGTGCCGGGCGTGCCGTCCTGGACGCCGGGCACGGCCCACAGGCCGTTGTCGTACGTCTCCAGGTACAGCATGCCGCCGGCGAAGACGGCCTGCCGGACCATGCCGGAGACGCCACTGGGAACGGTGGTCCAGGTCGCTCCGCCGTCGGTGCTGACCACGAGGTCCGTGCCGGTGACGGCGACCAGGGTGTGGGCCTGCTCGTCGGCGACGAAGGACACGATGTCGCTGGACAGGGTGTCCAGGACCTGCCACGTGCCGCCGTGGTCGCGGGTCTCCATGAGGTAGCTCCGGCCGGGGGTACCGCCGTCGACGGCGTACCACCAGTGCGCGGCGTCCTTCGGGTCGATCACCACGCTGCCGGTGCCCTCGGTCACCGGCAGCCGGCTGATCCGGTTCCAGGACGCGCCCTTGTCGCCGGTGAACCACAGAGCGGACTCACCGGGCTCGGTCATCACGGCCTGGCCGGCGGCGCTGGGTGACGTGGTGAGGGTGCCGCTCTCGTCGTTGGGGCCGACGGGCTGCCATGCGCGGCCGGAGGGGGTCGGCGCGGTCACCTCGAACGCGTCGGAGCCCACCAGTTCCCGGCCGGTCGCCGTCGGAGCGCTCGCCGCCACGCGGTAGACGCCCGGCGTGCTGCCGGTCAGCGGCGCGGTGTACCAGGTCCCGTGGTCGAGCGCCGCCGTGACGGTGACGGGACGGCCGTGGGGCGGCGTCACGGTGAGGACCGGCGCGGACGCCAGCGGGGTCGGGCTGTAGACGTACGCGGTGGCGTGGCCGTCACTGGGGTCGGGGGAGACCCGCACCGTCATCGGCCGGACCGCCAGCAGGTACGGGACCGTCAGCGCCGAACCCCGGTCGGGACGCACCGAGATGCGGCCGTCGAGGTCGGTGTCCGCGTCCGGCCGCTTGGCGGAGACATGGAGGGTGAGCCGCGCGGTGCCGCCCGCGGCGATCGTCACGTGCCGCGGTGTCACCGTCGCGCTCCCGGTCACCGAGACCGCGGCGGAGATCCTGCCGCTGCCCGGGTTGGACAGCGTCACCGTGCCGTCCGCACCGACCGTGGTGCGCGCCATGTCGGCCAGGCCCAGGGAGACGGTGGCCGGCGAGGCCGTCAGCACGGTGCCGGCGGCCGCGGCGACGTCGAGCCGGCCGGCGCCCTGGGTGGCGATGCCCGGGCCGTCGAGCGGCTTGGCGGAACCCACGAGCGCGGACGTGATCTGCTGCGGGGTGTCGTGCGGGCGCAGTTGGCGCATCAGCGCGGCCGCGCCGGCCACGTGCGGCGACGCCATCGAGGTTCCCGACATCCGGTAGACGCCGGGCGCCCAGGCGCCGTACATGGTGGACCTGATCTGCACGCCGGGCGCGACGATGTCGGGCTTGAGCGCGTAGGTGCCGGCGACCGGGCCGCGGGAGGAGAACGAGGCCATCCGGTCCGTGACGTCGGTACCGGTGATCTCGACCGTCGCCTGCCCGCTCGCCGCCTTCGCGGCCATCTCCTGGTAGGCGAACTGGTCCAGGCTCATCAGGACGACGGAGTCGAAGCGCGTGTCGTCGCCGGAGGCGCTGACGTGCGGCGAGCTGGGTT
Source organism: Actinacidiphila rubida (assembly GCF_900110255.1). Lineage (GTDB taxonomy): Bacteria > Actinomycetota > Actinomycetes > Streptomycetales > Streptomycetaceae > Actinacidiphila > Actinacidiphila rubida. Next base: position 17,393 of record NZ_FODD01000002.1, on the reverse strand, counting down.
GCGCGGTGACCACGCCGGGCTCGGCGGGGGCCGCGCGGCGCTGCGCGGGCACGGACTGCGGGCCTGCCGAGCCGCCGGGGGCACCGGCGAACACGGCGACCGCGCCGTGCTTTTCCGCCTCCTGGGCGAACTGGGCGAACCAGGGGTCGTAGAAGGGGCTGAGCGCGTGCTGCACCAGCAGTGCCTTGCCGTGCACGTCGCCCACCGCGTCCCAGTCCACCGGGTCGCCGGTGCCGACGTCGACCACCTGGGCCGTCTCCGGCTTCACCGGCCCGTTGGCCGACATCAGCCACTCCTGAGACTGCACGAGTTCGCGCTTCGATCCCGCCACGTACGACGCGGAGGGCAGCCGCACGCCGCTGGTGGAGGCGCCGACGGCGATGACGCCGTCGGCCGCCGCGGGGGTGCCGACCGTCTCGGGGCCGGGGCCCTCGTTGCCGGCGGCGGCCACCACGACGACTCCCGCGCGCACGGCGGCCGTTGCCGCCAGGCCCAGCGGGTCCGTGCCGTCACCGGGACCGCCCAGGCTCATGTTGACCACGTCCGCGCGGTGCGGGTTCGCCGGGTCGGTGGCCGCCTCCAGGCCCGCGATGATGTCGGACATGTAGCCGCTGCCGCTGTCGTCCATGACCTTGTACGCGGTCAGGGTCGCGTCCGGGGCGACGCCGGTGATGCCGCCCGGCTCCGCGGCCTTCGCCGCGACGATGCCCGCGACGTGCGTGCCGTGGCCGTTGTCGTCCATCGGGTCGTCGTCGTCGTTGACGAAGTCGTGGCCCGCCACCACCTTGCAGCCCGGACCGAAGCAGCCGCCGAGATCGGGGTGCCGGTAGTCCACCCCGCTGTCGAGCAGCGCGACCGTGACGCCCTTGCCGCGCACCGGCGAGCCGTCCGGGCCCTTCATCTTCCACACGTCGGGCGCGCCGATCAGCGGCACGCTCACATCGGTGAGGGTGTGCATCGGGGTGTCCGGGACGACCGCCGCCACACCCGGCAGGCGCCGCAGCGAGGCGAGGTCGCCCGCGCGGACGGTCATGGCGACCGAGTCGCTCAGCAGGCCGAACCGGCGTACGGAGCCTGCGTGCACGCCGGCCTGCCGCGCGCCGGACAGGAAGGTGTCCTGGGCGGCGGCGAGGGTCTGGCGCCTGGCGGCGATGCGGGAGTTCCCCGCGCGGTCCGCCGTGTCCAGGCGGGCACCGACGGCGGCCGGGGTACCGGACAGCTCGACGATCACCCGGCGTTCGGCCCCGCCTGGCGCCGCAGAGGCGGCCGGCGGCAGCGCGGTGAGCAGCGCGCCGGCGGTCACCGCGGCAACGGCGAAGGCCACGGGCCTTCTTGGGTTGATTGGCATAGGTGAGTTCCTACGTCCCGGGTGCACCGCTGGACAACGCTTCCTGCCTGGCCCGTTGCAGCCATTGGCACAAATGAGCCACCATACCTGGATGCCCCAGGACCTGACTCCGGCCGGTATCGACCCATTCGACGAATCCGTCTACTACGCGGCGGTCAGCAGGCGGGTCGCCTCGCCCGCCGAGATAGCCGACGAACTCGGTTGCTCCGCAGAGCGGGTGGGCCGGGCGCTGGACCGGCTGCGCGAACACGGCCTGGTGGGACGGCTGGCCGGCGCGCGGCGCCGCTACGCCGCGATCGAGCCGCAGACCGCACTGGACGCGCTGGTCCGGTCGCGGACCAGCGAGCTGGAGCATGTGCGGGTCGCCGCATCCGAGTTGTCCCGGATGTTCGCCGCGGCCCGCGAGGACGACGTCGAGGAGGTGGAGATCGCCACCGGGGGAGACGCGCTGGGCCGCTGGTTCGTGACGCTCCAGCAGCAGGCCAGGGAGCAGGTGCGCACCCTGGACCGCCCGCCGTACGCCCTGACCACGTCCAATCCCGTGGAGGCGGCGGCGATGTCCCGCGGGGTGGTCTACCGCGCGGTGTACGCGCCCGAGGCGCTGGAGTGGCCCGGCGTCCTGGACGACATCCGCGAACTGGTCAAGCGCGGCGAGCAGGCGCGGGTACTGCCGGGCCTGCGGGTCAAGGTGGCCATCGCCGACGACCGGCTCGCCCTGATCCCGCTGTCCCTCGACCTCACCCAGGTCCGCGCGGCGATCATCCGGCCGTCCGCGCTGCTGGACGCAGTGGTCGACTACTGGGAACTGTGCTGGCGGCAGGCCCTGCCGCTGAACGCGCCCGCCGAGGACCCGCTGGGCGAGGAGGACCGGCAGATGCTCGTGCTGCTGGTGAGCGGGCTGAAGGACGAGGCGATCGCACGCCAGTTGGGCTGGTCGGTACGGACGATGCGGCGGCGCACCCGGCGGCTCCACGAACTCCTCGGCGCGTCCAACCGCTTCCAGGCGGGGGTGATCGCCGGCCGGCGCGGCTGGATCTGACACTCCGCGGGCACGCGCGACGCCGCGGCGGGCGCCCGGAGGTTCCGGGGCCCGCCGCGGCGGGTGGGGTCAGCCGTGGGGGAGGATCACCGCGCGGCCGTTGACCGTTCCGGCGTGCAGCCGCTCGTACGCCCGCGGCGCCTCGTCCAGGGAGAAGGTCTCCGTATGCACGGAGACGGCACCGGCGCGGGCCAGGGCCAGCACCTCCTGGAGCTCGCCGCGGGTGCCCCAGTAGGGCGCGCTGACCGAGACCTCGAACGGCAGCACGCCGAACCCGACCGGCAGCGTGCCGCCGCCGATGCCGACGAGGGACACCTCGGCCTCGACCCCGGCGACGGCCGCGGCGACGGCGACGGTGGGGGCGGCGCCGACGAAGTCGAAGACCGCCTGCGCGCCCAGGCCGCCGGTCAGTCCGCGGACGACGGCGGGAGCGGCGTCGTCCGACAGCACCGTCTCGTGGGCGCCGACCTCGCGGGCCAGCCGCAGCTTGTCCTCGCTGACGTCCAGCGCGACGACCCGGGCCGGGCTCAGGGCCCGCAGCAGCTGGATCGCGGTGTGCCCCAGGCCGCCGGTGCCGATGACCACCGCGGTCGAGCCCGGGACCAGCTTGGGCAGGGCCCGCTTGATGGCGTGATAGGGGGTCAGGCCTGCGTCGTTCAGCGGGACCGCGGCCACCGGGTCCAGCCCGTCCAGCGGCACGAGGTGCCGCGGGTCGTCGACGAGCAGGTACTCGGCGATGGCGCCGGGCGCGCCCAGGCCGGGCGGGCGGATGCCCAGCTCGTCGGCGCGCAGGCAGTAGTTCTCCTTGCCCTCGGCGCACTTGGCGCACCGGCCGCAGCCCCACGGGCCGTAGACGGCGACGGCGTCGCCCTCACGGACGCCCGTGGCGCCGGCGCCCAGCGCGACGACCGTGCCGACGCCCTCGTGGCCGAGGGTGAGCGGCAGCGGGTAGGGGAAGCTGTCGGCGGGCCAGCTCATGACCGCGATGTCGGAGTGGCACACCCCGGCGGCGGTGACCTTCAGGAGCACCTGCCCGGGACCCGGCTCCGGATCGGGGACGGTCACCACCTCGGGGGCGGCGCCGATGGTGCGGTACTGCAGTGCCTTCACGGTGGGTCTCCTCTCCGGTGGCTCAGACGGCGGTGTAGGCGCCGTCGACCAGGTGGTAGCTGCCGGTCACGAACGAGGCGCGGTCGGAGAGCAGGAACGCGATCAGTTCCGCGACCTCCTCGGGCCGGCCCAGCCGCCCGGCCGGGTGCAGCGCGACCAGCGCGGCCCGCGCCTGCTCGTCCATCCGGCTCAGCAGCGGGGTCTCGATGAAGCCGGGGCCGACCGCGTTGATCCGGATGCCCATGGCGGAGTACTCGGCGGCGGCGGTCTTCGTCAGGCCGACGACGCCGTGCTTGGCGGCCACGTACGCGGGTGAGCCCGCGAAGCCCACGGAGCCGAGGATGGAGGCCACGTTGACGACGGCGCCGCCGCGGCCGGTGGCCTCGATGGCGGGCAGCTCGTGGCGCATGCAGTAGAAGACGCCGTCGAGGTTGGTGCGGATGACCCGGTCGTACGCCGCGATGTCGTAGGTGCCGGTGGGCGCGCTCGGGCCGCCGATCCCGGCGTTGTTCACGGCGAGGTCGAGGCCGCCGAACGTCTCGGTGGTGAAGCGGACCGCCGCCTCGGCCGACTCGGGCCGGGTGACGTCCAGTTCGGTGGCCGCGGCCGTCAGCCCTTCGGCGGTCAGCCGGGCGGCGGCCTTCTCGGCACCGGGGACGTCGAAGTCCGCGATGACGACGGCGGCGCCGCCGTCGGCCAGCAGCCGGGCGGTGGCCAGGCCGATGCCGGACGCGGCGCCGGTGACGAGGGCGGTGCGGCCGGCGAACTCGCCGGCGGTGGCCGTGGTGTTGGGGGTGGTGGGGGTGGTGCTCATGGTGGTCTCACTCATCGGTAGTGCGGGGTTGTTCGGTGTGGACGGCCGCCGAGGCGGCCTCGGTGGACAGGACGTCGTAGGCCCGCTCGACGAGGTCGGCGAGATCGGCGCCGGACCCTGCGTGATCGCCCGGTGCGTGCGGGCCGCCGTGCTCGTCCGGGCCGCGGGCCCAGGCGCGCAGGGCGGCGGTCAGCACGCCCGCCGCGGCCTCCACGACGACGGCCGGGCGCAGGTCCCGGACGTCGTCGGTGCCGAGGCGGGCCGCGATGATCCGGATCGACTCCTCCTGGGCGTCGACGCGGATGCGCTCGTACGCGGCGAACAGCGTCGGCTCCTCGTCGAGGAGGCCGACGATCCGGCGCATCCGCGGGCGCAGGTGGCGCGCGGGGGTGTGCCGGTCGGCCAGCCAGGCGCGGACGGCCCGGCGGTAGGCCACCAGGGGCGGCTCACCGGCCGGCCGGGCGCGCAGCAGTTCGTTGATCCGCTCGCCGTCGTCGCGGACGAAGCCGAGGGCGGCGTCCTCCTTGCCGGTGAAGTACCGGCTGAAGGTGCGCCGCGTGACGTCGGCGCGTTCGGCGATCGCCTCCACCGTGGTGGCGGCCAGTCCCCGCTCGAGGATCAGGTCCACGGCGGCGGTGGCGAGCGCCTCGCGAGTGCGGCGCGCCCGCAGCAGGCGCCGGTCCGCGACGGCGGCGGTGCCCGGTTCGGTTTCGTCGGCGTCCATGTCCCCGACCGTACGCCGCGATGTCCCCATGGGACATCTTTCCCGATGAGACATATGTCCCACCGGGACATGGGGTGGGCCGTGGTCGTCGGCCGTGCCTCAGCCGTCGCGCGGGCGGGCGGGCGCGCGCATGTCGTGCCAGCCGTCGAGGTGCGGACCCTGCGCGCGCTTGGTGCCTTCGTGGGCGAAGCCCGCCCGGGCGGCGACCCGGCAGGAGGGTGTGTCGGCCGTCGAGTGGGCCAGCTCGATGCGGTGCAGGCCGATCGTGGGTCCGCAGGCGCCAGCGACGGACGGCCGCGTTGCGGCACGCGTCCTTGCCCGGACCGGGGAGGGGCCCGAGCGCCGCGGGGGGATCCGGCCGGCGCCGGGGAAACGCGGCCGGCGGCGGCGCAGTGAATGCGCCGCCGCCGGGCCGGATCTCGTCAAGTGAGGCCGGGTCAGGCCTGCTTGACCGCGGAGATGTCGAAGGTCAGCTTGACCTTGTCGCTGATCAGGACGCCACCGCCCTCGAGTGCCGCGTTGTACGTCAGACCCCAGTCGCTGCGGCTCACGGTCGCGGAGCCGTCGAAGCCGACACGGACGTTGCCGTACGGGTCGATGACCTGGCCGTTGAGCGTCAGGTCGATCGAGACCGGCTGGGTGATGCCCTTGACGGTGAGGTCACCGTGCATCCGGTACGTCTCGTCGTCGACCTGCTCCGCCCTGGTGCTGCGGAAGGTGATCTCGGGGAACTCGTCCGCCGCGAAGAAGTCGCCGTTGCGCAGGTGCTCGTCGCGCGCCGCCAGCGCGGTGTCGATGCTGGCGACCTTGATGGTGAGCTCCGCGCGGGACGCCGACGGGTTGGCACCGTCGAGGTGCAGCGTGCCCTCGTAACCGGTGAAGCGTCCGCGGATGGTCGTGACCATGGCGTGACGCGCCGAGAAACCGATCTCACTGTGCGTGGTGTCGATGACGTAGTCACCGGTCAGGTGCGTCAGATCGGCGGCGGTGACGGCGGCGGCCGGGGCAGCGGCGGCGGGGGTGGCGACGGCGGTCTTGCGGGTGAACAGGCCCATGATGTGCTCCCTGGGGGACGGGGTTGGTTCGCATTTCAACCAGCCGCCCCTTTGTCCCATTCCGCCGGAACTGTCGTCTTTGCGTGATGCCGGTCACCCCGCGTGGGCCGCGGCGATCGCCGGGCGCCGTCACCCGCGGCCGGGTCCGGCGCCCGCCGCCCGGTCCGGCCGGTCGCCCTTCGACCAGGTGGACTCGCGGATCGGACGCGCTCCTGGGCCGTCCGAGGTGCGGCATTGCGCTGACCAGGCGAAGCGCCGCCCGTGTCATCCCGCGTCCAGGCCGGCCCCATCGGCCCGCAGGCGTCCCGCGGGGTTCGTGCCGGGGTCGGTCCGGCGCCAGGGGGCTGGGGAACTGGGGTGTTTCCAGGGTTCGAGGGCGTGCGTGCGGGTGGTGTGCTGACGGCAGCGGCTCGCTCCCCGGCCCGGGGCACCGGAGCCGCGCCCTGCCGCGCCCGCTTCCCGACCAGCCCGAGAAAGGCGTCACGCCATGAGCGGTCCGACCCCCGTCCTCTTCATCCACGGCCTGTGGCTGCACAGCACGTCCTGGCAGCCCTGGATCGACCTGTTCCGCGCCGAGGGGTACGAGCCGTCCGCGCCCGGCTGGCCCGGTGACCCCGAGAGCGTGGAGGAGGCCCGGCAGAACCCGGAGAGCATCGCCGACCACGGGATCGACGACGTCGTCGCGCACTACGCGGCGATCATCCGCGGGATGGACACGCTGCCGATCCTCGTCGGGCACTCCTTCGGCGGGATGATCGCGCAGAAGCTCCTCGGGCAGGACCTGGCCCTGGCCGCCGTGGCCATCGACGCCGCCCAGATCAAGGGCGTCCTGCCGCTGCCGCTGTCCGCGCTGCGCTCCACGCTCCCGGTGTTCAAGAACCCGGCGAACAAGCGCCGCGCCGTGTCCCTGACGGCCGAGCAGTTCCGCTTCTCGTTCGGCAACGCCGTCAGCGAGGACGAGTCCCTGGCGCTGTGGGAGCAGTGGACCATCCCCGCGCCGGGCAAGCCCCTGTTCGAGGCCGCCGCGGCGAACTTCAACCCGCACTCGCCCGCGGAGGTCGACACCGCGAACTCCGGGCGCGGGCCGCTGCTGCTGATGTCGGGCGGCAAGGACCACACCGTCCCCGAGACCGTCACCCGGGCCACGCTCAAGCAGTACCGGCACTCCGAGGCCGTCACCGAGTTCATGACGTTCCCCGACCGCGGGCACTCGCTGACGATCGACGGCGGCTGGCGCGAGGTCGCGGGCGAGGCGCTGGCCTGGCTGCGGCGGCAGGACCTGGCAGGCCGGCGGTGACCGCGCCCGCCTACGATCTCGGACTGGCCGGGCAGAGCGCCCTGGTCACCGGCGCCGGGCGCGGCATCGGCCTGGCCGTCACCGAGGGTCTCCTCGCGGCGGGCGCCCGGGTCGTCGCCGGCACCAGGAACCGCACCGGGGAACTCGACCACCTGGTCGAGGAGGGCGCCGAGTTGACCGTCGTTGAGGTCGACCTGGCCACCCCCGACGGTCCGGCCGCCCTCGTCGACGCCGCGGTCGCCGCGCACGGCGGGCTCGACGTCCTGGTGAACAACGTCGGCGCGGTACGGCCGCGGGTCGACGGCTTCCTGGCCACCACCGACGCGGACTGGGACTGGACGTTCACCGTCAACCTCATGGCCGCCGTACGGGCCACCCGCAGCGCGCTGCCGCACCTGATCGCGGCCGGCGACGGCCGGATCGTCACCGTCTCGTCGGTCAACGCACGCCTTCCCGACCCGCTGGTCTTCGACTACAGCGCCGCCAAGGCGGCCCTGTCGAACTTCTGCAAGGCGCTGTCCAAGCAGGTGGGTCCGCAGGGCGTGCGGGTCAACTCGGTGAGCCCGGGGCCGGTCGAGACGCCGCTGTGGAAGGGCGCGGGCGGCGTGGCCGCGACCGTCGGCGCCGGCCTGGGCCTCGATCCGGCCGCCGTCGCCGAGACCGCCGCGGCCGACGCGGTCACCGGCCGGTTCACCCTGCCCGCCGAAGTGGCCGACCTGGTCGTGTACCTGGCCAGCCGGCGCTCCGGCAACGTGACCGGCGCCGACTTCCTCATCGACGGCGGCATGACCGACGTGCTCTGACCACGCCGTCCCGCACCACGCACCACGCCTGAACCGTCGCTGAACCGACCGCGCACGCCCCCGTGCGCGCACCGCCCTCAGGAGCCCCCGTGATCAACCACTTCCCGACCTTCGAACCCACCCCCGAGCGCGAGCCGTTCTGGTTCCTCGGCGGGCAGACCAGGATCCTGCTTCCCGGGTCCGCGACCGGAAACGCCATGAGCGTCATGGAGTTCTCCGACCCGATCGGCCACGCGCCCCCGCAGCACGTGCACGAGAACGAGGAAGAGCTCTGGTTCGTCCTCGACGGCGAGGTCTCGTTCTACGTCGGCGACGACCGGCACGACCTGACGCCCGGCCAGTTCGCGTACGGCCCGCGCGGCGTGCCGCACAGCTACCTGGTGCGCTCCGACGAGGGCGCCCGGATAGCCGTCGTCTTCAGCCCGGCCCTCATCGAGGAGTGGTTCAAGGTCAACGGGACCCCGGTCGCCGAAGCCGGGGACGTCCCCCCGGCGTTCGACCTGGCCGCCGTCGTGGGCTCGGCCGAGACCTTCCGCCTGCGCGTCACGGGGCCGCCGCCGACCCTGTGAGCTCCCCGGCCAGGTCACGACGGCGGCGCGGCCCGCCGGACGACCCGGCGACGACGCGATGACGACGCGATGACGGCGCGCCGGCGGCACCACGCGGACACGCGCGGTGCCGCCCGCGTCGTTCCCGGCCCCGGTGCCCGAAGGCGCCCGCCGTCCACCCGGGACGGGCCGGGAGCCGCCGTACGGACGCGCGGCCCCCGCCAGCCCGGCAGCGCTCGTGTTCAGGCGGCGCTCAGGTTCTTGCCGAAGTACTCCGCGAGCTTGTCGACGGCCGGGCCGATGTACTCCTGCTTGTCGTACAGGTCCACGTGGCTGGCCCCCGCGATCCAGTGGACCTCGGCGGGGCCGGTGGCGCGGCGGTGCGCCTCCAGACCCATCCACGCGGTGACGGCGCGCTCGCCCAGGAGCTGCAGCATGGGCCGCGGGCCGATCAGCGGCACCGCGTGGAAGACGTCGCTGGAGGCCATCCGGTCGACGCTCTCCCACGCCAGGAACTTCGCGGAACGCTCGTGGTACCCGCGGGCGCCGCAGTAGTACTCCCAGCCCTCCACGCCGTGCGCGCCGCCGAGCGCCCCGGCCTCCTCCGCGGTCGGCGGGAACATCGTCATCACCCCCGGGTCCTCCCCGCGGGCGGCGGCGCTGCGGGCCTGCGCTGCGGCGTCCAGCAGGGACTGGAAGACCTCGGGGGACTGCGTGCCGTCGGCGCCGTAACGGAACTGGCGGGCCGGTTCGGCCGTGCTCACCGTGGCCACGGCCCGCACCCGGTGGTCGCCGCCGGTCGCGGACAGCGCGTAGCCGCCCGACGCGCACACCCCCAGCAGGCCGATGCGCCGCGCGTCGACCTCCTCACGGGTGGTCAGGTACGAGACGGCGGCCTTGAAGTCCTCGACGCGCTGCGCCGGGTCCTCGAGACCGCGCGGCGAACCACCGGACTCGCCCTGGTAGGCCGCGTCGAACGCCAGCGCCACGAAGCCGCGTTCGGCCAGCTGCCCCGCGTACAGACCTGACGTCTGCTCCTTGACTCCCGTGCCCGGGTGCCCGACGACCAGCGCCGGCAGCCGGGCGCCCCCGGCTCCCTCCGGCAGGTACAGGTGCGCGGCCACCGTGATTCCCGCGCTGTCGAACGTCACCGATGTCCTGCTCATGTTCATGACTCCTCGCTCTGCCCGTCGGGCACTGGGTCCTTCGGTCCCCGGCCGGGGACCGGCGGCCGTGCGGACGTGTGATCCGCCCGTGTCCAGTTTTCGTCCCGGCCGGCCGATCACCGTCAGTCAAATGACGGATCGCCGACGAAGCAGTCATTCGGGCCCATAGCGCACCGCGGGGCGCAGGCGACATGAGGATGACGTGTCCGCTCCGTCGCGCGTCCGCCGCCCGGCCCGGCCCGGCCGTCCGGCGCGGCGGCCCGGCACCGTGCCGGGCCGGCCCGCGAGGCGACGGCGGGAGATACGCGCCGCCGCATATGTTCCTTGTCGTGGGGTTCGGCGGAGTTCCCCCGCGGACGGGACGGAGTCGGGGTCGTGGCGCTCGCTCGGTGGGCCGGCGGTAGTGGCGCCGGGCGGGTCGCTGGGGCGCCGGCGGCGTCCGGAGGGCCCGGGTCCTGGGCGCCGCTGCTGGCGGTGTGCGCCGGGTACTTCATGGTGATCCTGGACGTGACGGTCATCAACGTCGCCGTGCCGGTGATCGGGCGGGAGCTGTCGGCGTCGCTCACCGGGATCCAGTGGATCACCGACGGGTACACCCTCGTCTTCGCGGGGTTCCTGCTGACCGGTGGCGCGCTGGGCGACCGGCTGGGCAACCGCCGGGTCTTCTGCTGCGGCGTCGCGGTGTTCACCGCGGCCTCGGCGGCGTGCGCGCTCGCACCGGACTCCGCGTTCCTCGTCGTCGCCCGGCTGGTGGAGGGGCTGGGGGCGGCGCTGATCGTGCCCGGTTCGCTGGCCCTGCTCCAGCAGGCCTACCCCCGACCGGCCGCCCGCTCGCGGGCCTTCGGGCTGTGGGGGTCCATGGCGGGGATCGCCGCCTCCGCCGGCCCTCTGCTGGGCGGGCTGCTGGTCTCCACCGTCGGCTGGCGCTGGGTGTTCCTCGTCAACCTGCCGGTCGGCGCGGCCTGCCTGGTGCTGACGCTCCGGCACGTGGCGCGTTCGCCCCGCCACGCGTCGCGGACGCTGGACTGGCCGGCGCAGTGCGCGGTGGTCGCGGCCGTGGCGCTGCTGACCGCGGCGCTCAACGAGGCGGGGCGCCGCGGCTGGTCGGATCCGGCCGTCCTCGCGGGGGTCGGCCTGGCGGTGCTGGCCGCCGCCGCGTTCTGGGTGCGCGAACGGCTGGCGCGCTCCCCGGTCCTTCCGCTGAGCCTGCTGCGCTCGCGTGCCATGAGCGGGGGCGCCGTCATCGGTCTGCTCTTCAACTTCGGGTTCTACGGCATGGTGTTCACCGCGAGCCTGGAGTTCCAGCACCAGCGCGGCTTCGGCGCGCTGCGGACCGGGCTGGCGCTGTTCCCCGCGGTCGCGGTGACGATGTTCGCGTCCGTCCTGTCCGGGCGCCTGGCCCGCCGCACCGGTGACCGCCCGCTGGTGGTCTGCGGCATGCTCGTGGCCGCCCTGGGGCTGGCCGGCTGGGCCGTGGCGGGCGCCGAGGCCGCGTATCCGCTGCTCGTGGCGCCGATGATGGCGGCGGGCTTCGGCACGTCCTTCGCCCTCACCGGCTCGACCACCACGGTGATGGGCGCCGCGCCCCCCGGGTACGCGGGTGCGGCCTCCGCGCTGTTCAACACCACGCGCCAGGTCGGCAGCGCCACCGGTGTGGCCCTCGGCGGCAGCCTGCTCGCGTCCGCCGCCGGCTACAGCTCCGGTGTGCGGACCAGCATGGCCGTCGGCGCCTTCGCCTACCTGACCGCGGCCCTCCTCGCGTGGAGTTGCGTGCCGGCGGCCTCCGAACGTCCGTGACGCGCCCGGGCACCGCGCGTTCCGCCCCCCCCGGTCAGCCGCCCGCGCCGGGCGGGTACCGGCAGCTGACGCAGGAACGGCCGTGGGCCCGGCCGGCGGTGCGGCGGGCCCACGGTCGTCAGGCGAGTGATGCGCTCGGGGTCAGGGGAAGGACACCACGTTGCTCGGGGTGGTGTTGGAGGCGGTGACCGCTCCGGTGTCGTTGATGACGTGGGTGATGGTGCCCACGCCGCCGAGGGAGACGGTCAGGGCGTCGTGGAACTTCACGCCCGCGGTGTTGGGGACTTCGAACGCGTGGTAGTTGTTCACGGCCGGGTTGACGTTGAAGTAGCAGTAGCTGCCCAGGCCCCACGCCTCGTGCGTGGTGACGTTGGCGCCGACCTTGTAGGCCGCGTAGCCGTTGACACCCGACGAGCTCATCCAGGCGGCCTGGTTGGGCGGGTCGTACGGGTTCTCGTTCTGGAAGAAGATCGTCCGGCCGCCCTGGCCGTTCCACACCACCTCGTACTTCTGGTAGTGCTCGACGAACAGACCGTCCGCCAGCACGTTGGCGCCGTTGACGGTCAGTCCGGTGTCGGCGGTGTTGGTGGTCCAGCCGACCGTGCCGGAGTTGCCGTGGTCGGCGCGCCAGGCCCAGATGTGGTCGATGATCGTGTTGCTGCTGTTGACGACCAGGCTCTGGGTCGCCTTGCCCGCGACCTCCCCGCCGATCCGGAAGAACACGTCCTGGATCGTGGTCGGGTTGGACGCGTGGCTCGCCGAGGAGCCGGACGGCCCGACGGTCAGCAGGGCCTGCGAGTTGGTGGTGCCCGCGTCGAACAGCAGGCCCTTGACCCGGACCCCGTCCACGTCGGCGACCTGCATCGCGTTGACGCCGTTGTCCGGGACGAAGGTCGGGTAACCGACGCCCAGGACCACGGTGTTGGCCTTGGTGACGTTCAGCGTCTGGTTCAGGTGGTACACGCCGGGCGTGACGAACAGGTTGCAGCCCTCGGCCAGCGCGTTGTTGATGGTGGCCGCGGTGTCGCCGGCCTTGACGACGTAGAACTGGCTCATCGGCAGCGAGCTGCCCGGGGTGCTGCCGCTCGCCCAGCTCGGGCCCGAGGCGTTGGTGCGCAGGCTCGGCAGGAACACGTGGTACTTGCCGGAGCTGTCGATGTACAGGTACGGCACGTCACGGGAGACCGGGGTGGTGCCCAGGGTGGTCTCCGGCGGGTTGGGGAACGTGGTGGCCGGGGCGCCGTTCACGCCCGAGAACACCATGTTCCACACGCCGCCCGCCCAGCTGCCGAGGTTGCTGTCGCGGGTGTACCACTGCTGCTGCGACACCGACGCGGCCTGGCCGGTGACCTTGGTGTCCGCGATGTAGCCGCCACTGGCGTAGCCGTAACTGGCCGGGTAGAGGGCCAGGTTGCCGTGCACGTCGATGCGGCGGAACGGCGCGGCCTGGGCGACGGCCCAGCGGTCGGTGCCGCTGGAGGGGTTGATGGCGAGGTTCTCGGCCGAACGCCAGAAGTTCTGCGTGGCGTTGCCCGCGTCGGAGGCGTTGAAGGCGTCCACGGTGACGTCGCCGTTGATGGTGACGTCGTCGGGGTTCTGCCCGAGGCCGGCCACCGAGGTGTAGAAGCCGACGTTGTCCTCGACGTTGTAGGTGCCCGGCTTGAACAGGTCGGCCACCCGGTTCTCGCTGAACTGCGCGGTCTGGGTGTCCTTCATCTGGTTGAACTGGGAGTCCAGTTGCGCCTGGATGGCCGCGTTGCCCATCGACGGGTCGAAGACGTGCACGTTCGAGCCGAAGTCCGGGGTGTCGGACTGCGCCGGGCAGGACGCCGGGGTGGTGCCGATGGTGTACGTGGCGCTGGCCACGGCCGAGTCGGTGGATCCGGACTTCACCGCGATCGCCTTGAGCGTGCTGGTGCTCGCGACGTTGATCGCGCCGCTGTACGCCGGGGAGGAGGCCGTCGGCGTGGAGCCGTCGGTGGTGTAGTGGATCGCCGCGCCCGAGGTGCCGTCGGAGATCGTCACCTGCTGGGCGGAGGTGTAACTGCCGCCGCCCGGGCTGAAGGTGGGGGTGGCCACGGTCCCCGGCGGCGTCGTGGTCCCACCGCCCTGGGTGTACGTGAACTGCGGGGTGTCGTACTGCGGGCCGTTCTTGGTGTAGGTGAACGAGTAGGTCAGCACGGACCCGCTGGACAGCCCGCCGACGGTGTACGTCCAGGCCGAACCGGACGCCGCCATCTGCACGTTCTGCTGGTTCGCGCTGTTCACCAGGTAGTGGATGATCACGTAGGACGACGTCGAGGTCGGTGTGAACGTGACCTGGGCCTGGGCGCTGCTGGTCTGGGCGACGCTCTGCGTGTAGTCGGAGGAGTCCGCGGACGCGGTCCCGACTGTCTCGGACAGACCGAGCAGTCCGGCCAGCAGCAGGGCCAGCGCGCCGAGCGCGGCGACGACCCGCCGTCTGGCCCGCGTGGCGTGACCGGGTCGGCTCCCGGTGAGGGATGTACGCATGAAGTGGGGGGTCCTTTCACCCGAGTTCATGAACTGAACGTCGAGGCGGCGCGGATTGTGGGGGTAGATCGCGCTCGTTCCCTTGTGATGAGCTGAAGCATTCCTGTTTCCGCCTCTGAATCGTTTTCAGAGAACGCTCTCAATCTGTGGTTCAAGGGGCCATGGATCCGTAAGGCAGTGTCAGGTGGCCCCGGCCGACCGTCAAGAAGTCGGACGGGATTGCTTCTACGGCTTCCGCGCCCCTGCTTCCCCAACCGCCCGCGTGAGCCGCTACATTGACCCTCTTCAGACCTGGGGGGGTTCATGCGTACCGTCCGTAGCGCTGCCGTCGGCGCCGTTCTCGGCCTGGCGGCCGCCACCGGCCTTGCCGCCGTCTCCGCGCCGCAGGCTTCGGCATCGACATCGGTCACGAGTCCCGTGGCGCGCTGCCCGAAGGGGAAGCTCTGCCTCTTCGACGGCCTGGACGGTACCGGTGCCGTCGTCGGCTACACCGGCAGCCAGATGTCCCTGGGCACCTGGGCCGACCGGGCGCGCTCCTACGTGGACCGGACCGGGTACACGTACTTCTGCCCCAACCGCTCCGCGCAGTACGCCGATCCCGAGAAGTGGGTCATGAGCGGGAACGACGCCGTCGTCAACCTGAACGGCCTGGACGTCGACCGGCACGTCCGGTCCTTCCTCCTGACCAGCAGCCGGCGGGAGTGCGAGACGGGTGTCGAGTACTTCACCTGGCGCTCCGACGACGCCTCGGTCACCCGCGCGGCGAAGCCGTTCGGCGACCTGAACGGCGACGGGCACACGGACCTGCTGTTCCGTTCGCCCGCCGGGCGCCTGTGGTTCCTCAAGGGCGACGGGAAGGGCACGCTGATCGGCGGCGGATGGAACGCCATGACGGCGCTGACCCGGCACGGCGACCTCGACGGGAACGGCACCGAGGACCTGCTGGCACGGGACACCGCCGGCGTGCTGTGGTTCTATCCCGGCAACGGCAGGGGTGCCTTCGGCGCGCGGGTCAGGATCGGCGCCGGCTGGAACACGATGAAGCGGATCACCGCGGCCGGCGACCTCGACGGCGACGGCAGGGGCGACCTGCTGGCCCGGGACTCCGCCGGGGTGCTCTGGCGCTACCCCGGCAACGGCAGAGGCGCCTTCGGCGCCCGCAGCAGGATCGGTGCCGGGTGGAACATGTACACGTTCCTGCTCGCACCCGGCGACGCCGACGGCGACGGAACGAACGACCTCTACGGCTTCGCCCCGGACGCCTACGTCTTCTACTCAGGCCTCGGGAACGGGCTCTTCCAGAAGGTCTACGGCGACGTGGGCCTGGAGAGGACGGACACCGCGTACTGACGCGACCGCGGGCGGTCCCGGGTCACTCGAAGAACTTCAGGCCCCATCCCGTGCTGCTGGTGGCGCCGGGCACGTCGGCCCTGGTGTAGGTGGTGCCGCCCCACCAGCAGAAGCTGCCGGTGAACCAGTAGCGGTTGGACCAGGAGTACGGGGTGCCCTTCGGGACCGCGGTGAACATCAGGGGGAACGTCGGGCCGGCCGGCGGGCTGGTGCCGATGTCACCGTCGAGCAGCACGAAGCTGTGGCTGCCGGGGCCGTCGACGTGGAGCGTGGGGTCCCAGCCGGACATCATCGTCGCCGCGTGCGAGCCGAACAGGCAGCCGTTGGACTTGTACCAGTCCCACACGTACGTGGGGTCGCCGCCCGGCCGCAGCCGCAGATCGGCCATACAGTACTGGTCGCTCCAGCTTCCGTTGGCCGAATAGACGATGTGCAGCTGGCCGTTGGGGTCCTTGATGGCGGCCGGCGCCTCGTTGATGTACGGGTTGCCGACCACCCGCTCCCAGCTCTCGCGCGGCTGGGAGATGACGAAGCGCGCGCCGGTCGGCGTGGTCGGGCTGCTCATCCGGGCGAGGTAGAGGTTCTGCTCGACGTTGGTGTCGCCCGCCCAGCCCGACCAGACGAACCAGCGCTGGCCGCCGAAGGTGAACATGTTCCCGTCGATGGCCCACTTGCCGTCCGGCAGCGCCAGCTGGGTCTCGGCGCCGTACCCGCTGTTCGCGGTGGCGGAGCTGATCACGTACATCCGGTGCGCCGCGCCGGTGCCGGCCGTGAAATAGATGAAGTACCGGCCGCCGTCGACCACGATTTCCGGCGCCCACACCTCACCGCGGCCCTTGGCGTCCGACCAGACCGTGTGGGAGGCCGCGGCCCCGAGCGCGCCGGGGGAGGACGCCTCGCGCACCGCGATGCCGCCGCCGGCGGACTCCGCGGAGATGTAGGTGCCGCCCACCCGGATCACGCTCGGATCGGCGTTGTGGACGGTGGTCTGCGATGCCTGGGCGGGTGCCGGGCACAGCAGTGAGAGCGCGGCGGCCAGGCCGCCGGACAGGGTGACCGCGAGCGCGCACCGGAGCCTTCTCAGAAGTGTCATCGACCCACAGATTCCACAGAGGCTGTGAACATGTCAACCGTATGAACCCAGGTTGTCCGGCTCCGGGGGGCGCCGTGCCGGATTTCCCTTTCGTTGGAACATGTTTTATTGATACGGACCTTGACGCTCAAATGAACACGACCTCACACTGTCGCCCAGTCTCCCGGACCGTTCGGCCCCCACGCCCCCGGGCCGGGAAGCCCCAATGAGCTGTCCCGCCCCCCACTGGCGAAGGACCACGCCGTGCATCGACACCTGAGACTCCTCCTGCCCTTATGGCTCCTCGCGCTCCTGGCCGCCGCCCTGTCCGTCGGCGCCGGCCAGGCCCGGGCCGCGACCACCACCACCGTCACCGTGGACGGAACGCAAGGCGGCCGCACGTTCGACGGGATCGGTGCGATCAGTGGCGGCGGGGGCAACTCCCGCCTGCTGCGCGACTATCCGGTGGCCCAGCAGTCGCAGATCCTGGACTACCTGTTCAAGCCGGGGTACGGCGCGAACCTGCAGATGCTGAAGCTGGAGATCGGCGGCGACGCCAACTCCACCGACGGCTCCGAGCCTTCGGTCGAGCACACCCGCGGCCAGGTCAACTGCGACGCCGGGTACGAGTTCTGGCTCGCCGAGCAGGCCGAGGCCCGCAATCCGTCGATCAAGCTCTATGGGCTGGCGTGGGCCGCCCCGGGCTGGATCAACGGCGGGTTCTGGTCGACCGACACGATCAACTACCTGATCTCCTGG
>NZ_FODD01000028.1 GCF_900110255.1 Actinacidiphila rubida | reverse complement strand
TCAATGAGCGTTTTCAAGGTGGCCACTGATCGGGTGACGGGGCGGCGTGGGCGTAGGGGCGCAACGGACAGGGCTCCCGCGCCGTTGAGCGAGGTGTTCGACGTCTCGACTCAGCAGCACAGGAGCCCTGTTGGTTCCGTATCCTGCCGCACTCGACCTACCCCACGCTCTGGTCGAGTGGGTCACGATGCTCATCGTCACCCGTGAAGGTGACCGGCGGTGCAAACTCCCGCCGCACCGGCGTGCGCTGGTCGCACTCGTGTACCTGCGTGGCCACGAGACCCTCGCCCGTATCTCCGAGGCCTTCGCGATATCCGTCGGCACCGCCCATGCCCACGTCACCGCCGTCACCGGTCTGCTCGCCGAGCAGGCGCCGGGCCTGCTGAAGACCATGCGCGAGCACGCCCCGGACTTCGTTCTCCTGGACAGCACACTCGCCGAGGGCGACCGCGTCGGCGACGGCAGGGCCGACTACTCGGCGAAGCACAAAAGGAACAGGGTGAACGTGCAGGTCGTCACCGACCCGGCGGAAGAGTTGCTGTGGCTGTCGCCCGCACTGCCGGGCCGCACCCACGATCTGACGACCGCCCGCACCCACCGAATCCTTCGGATCTGCGCCCGCCAGAGCATCCCCATCCTCGCCGACATGGCCTCCATCGGCGCCGGCGACTGGGTCACCACCGCCAAGCGCCGTCCGCCCAAGGGCGAACTCACCCTCACCGAGCGAACCACCAACCGGGCTCCGTCCGCCCCCCCCGAGCACCCGTCGAACGAGCCATGGCACGACTCAAGACCTGCCAGATCTTCCGCAGATCCCGCATCAGTTCCAACCGCATGAGCGTCATCACCAAAGCCGTCCTCACTCTGGAGAGGCACCGCTGAAAACGCTCAATGCCCTTGGCTCGGACCCGGGGTGAGCTGTTTCCATGCATCGCTGGTCTCTCCTGAACGAACGGCAGCTCGCCCTGCTCGGCCGGCTCGCGAGCGGCAAGGAGTCCGAGGAGCCCTGGGACCCTGGCGAGTTCCGCACGGCTTACGCGCTGCGCGACCGAGGGCTGGTGACGATCAAGCGCAGCGGGAGTGAGGTGGATGCCAAGGTCACCGATGCCGGCACCTTTTACATCAAGCACGGCCACCACCCGGACGACCCCGCGCACGCCGGTGAAGAGAAGACTGTCGAGGGGGAGGTGGCAGGCAGCACCCGCTCCACATCGTACGCCGACAGACCAGTCGCACTCGGCCGTCGGACCGAGGCGAGGGATCTCATCAAGCGACTCGTTACGGACAGGCGAGTCACCTTCACCGAGCCGGAGGATGCGACGGTGAGCGAGTGGCGACGCGTGATCGACTACGCGAAGCGCCACAGCCTCATCCCCGAGGGCAAGCGCATCGAAACTCTCCGCATGTGGAATCGCGATCTGCAGATCCGTTTGGTCGAGGGACCACACCCCACCGCGATCCGAGCGGCCAGAGGCGACTCGCCCCAGAAATGCCAAAAGGCCAGGTCACGGGCTATGTGACCTGGCCTTTCTGGGAGCCGCCTTCGGGATTCGAACCCGAGACCTACGCATTACGAGTGCGTTGCTCTGGCCAACTGAGCTAAGGCGGCTTGCTGGCGACTGCGATCACCAAGGGTGGCAGCAGCAGCGGGAGAAAGTCTACAGGGTTCCGGGGGGTGCTCCGGACGGGGTCACGTGCAGGTCTTGCCGGTCGGGGGGACCTTGCCGTCGAGGAGGTAGGCGTTGACGGAGGTGTCGATGCAGTCGGAGCCGCGGGCGTAGGCGGTGTGGCCGTCACCGTCGTAGGTGAGGAGGTGGCCGGAGGAGAGCTGGGCGGCGAGGGACTTGGCCCAGGCGTAGGGCGTCGCGGGGTCGCGGATGGTGCCGACGACGAGGATCGGGCCCGCGCCGGGCGCGGTGATCTTCGCGGCGTGACCGGTGGCCTTCACCGGCCAGTAGCCGCAGACCAGGGAGGACCACGCCAGGGTCGTGCCGAAGTGCGGGGACGCCTTCCGGAAGGAGGGCAGCGCCTTCTCGACGTCGGCCGGGGAGCGCAGCGCCGGGGGCAGGTCGAGGCAGTTCACGGCGGCGTTCGCGTACATGAGGTTGCTGTACTTGCCGGTGTCGTCGCGCTCGTAGTAGCTGTCGGAGAGCTTCAGCAGCGGGTCGCCGTCGCCCTTCATCGCGCTGGCCAGGGCGGTGCGCAGGGTCGGCCAGGCGCTCTGGTCGTACATCGCGGCGATCACGCCGGTGGTGCCGAGCGCCTCGGTGAGCTTGCGGGAGGTGCCGGTGGACAGCGGGTGCGCGTCGAGGTTCTTGAACAGGGCGTCCAGGCGCTTGCCCGCGTCCGTGACCGACGTGGTGCCCAGCGGGCAGGACGGTTCCTGCAGGCAGTCCGCGGCGAACGCGTTGAACGCCACCTCGAAGCCGCCGGCCTGCGCGCGGCTGCTCTCCAGGGCGTCGACGGACGGGTCCATCGCCCCGTCCAGCACCAGGCGGCCGACGCGCTGGGGGAACAGGCCCGCGTACGTCGCGCCGAGGAACGTGCCGTACGACTTGCCGACGTAGTGGAGCTGCCGGTCGCCGAGCAGCCCGCGCAGGATGTCCATGTCGCGGGCGGAGTCGACGGTCGAGACGTGGTCGAGGAGCTTGGCGGACCGCTTCTCGCAGCCCGCGGCGAAGCCCTTGTCCGCGGACGCGAGCGTGGTGACCTCGGCCGAGTCGTCGGGGGTGGTGTCGACCGCGGTGTACGTGTCCATCTGCTTGTCGGTGAGGCACTCCACCGGCGCGCTGCGGGCCACGCCGCGCGGGTCGACGGCGACCATGTCGTAGCGCGAGGTGACCGGCGTGGGGTAGCCGAGCGCCGCGTACTGCAGGTAGTCGATGGCGGAGCCGCCGGGCCCGCCCGGGTTGACCAGCAGCGAGCCGATGCGGGCGCCGGGGCCGGTGGCCTTCTTGCGGGCGACGGCCAGCGTCAGGTCGTCGTGCGCACCGGGGTGCGCGTAGTCCAGCGGGACCTTCATCGACGTGCAGTCGAAGCCGGCCGCGCCGCAGCTGTGCCACTTCAGCTTCTGGCCGTAGTACGACGCGAGGCCGGCGGTGCTCGCCGTGGACGAGGAGGCCGCCGACGAGCCGCCGGACATCGGGGACGACGCCGAGGCCGGGTGGCCGCCGCTGCCCGACGTGCAGGCGGTGAGCAGCAGGCCGGTCGCCGCGATCACGGTGGCCGGGATCCTCAGCAGGGCCATCCCCTGGCGGGACGCCCCGCCGGACGCCCGCTTCCGCAGCGGCCGCCCGGCGTCGGGCCGCTCCCCGGACGGCTGCCCGGACGGCTCCTCCGACGGCTGCTCGGACGGCTGCGGGGTCGGTCGCGTGAGGTGACGCATGAGGTCTCGCGTGAGGTGCGGCATCGGCGGCTCGGGTCCTCCCGTCGGGGTGAAGTGCGAGCGTATCGGCCGCGCACGGTCGATGATCGCCCATCCTGTCGCCTTTTGAGTGATTGCGGAAACGGGACACGTCCGGGTACGCGTCGCCCTGCCGCGTCCGGTGTGCGGCTCAGGTGCGGGGGTGCGTGATCCGCGTCGGGCCGTCGAGCTTCTCGGTGAAGTACGCGGCGACCGTCGTGAACAGCTGCTCGTGCGGTGCCAGCCCGTCCAGGACGCGGACGGAGTCGCCGCGCGCGTGCAGGACCGTGCGGAGCGCGTGCCCGGAGTCGCGCGCGCCGCCCTCCCCCTCGGCGGTGGCGAGCAGCAGCGGCGGGGCCGTGGTGGCGCCGGTCCACGCCGCCGCGGCGCTGCTCGGGGCGGGCGGCGGCGACGGGTAGCTGCCGGACACCCCGGCGGCGGCGCCGTAGCGGCCGGCGGAGGTCAGCGCCTCCCGGATCGCGCACGACGCCTGCGGGCCGACGCCCAGGACGCCGCGGGCCTTGACCGAGGTCAGGGTGCGGTAGCGGGACGCGACCTCGGCGAGCACGGTGTCGGCCGACGGACCCTGCACGCCGGGCTCGGGTGCGCACGCCGGCGGCATCACCAGTACGAACAGGTCCGCCTTGTGCTGCCGCGCGCCGCGCGCGAAGCCCTCGAACAGGTCCGGCGGTGAGGCGTCTCCGGTGTGCGCGACGACGACGGGGTACGCGATGCGTGCCGCGTTCCGCGAGTCGTAGTGCGGCGGCAGCCACACCCGGGTGCCGTCGCGCAGGACCTGCAGGGTGCCGCCCGACGGGTGCCCGAGCGTGCGGACCTCCGGCGGGGGCGGCGCCGGCTGGGGCGTCCGCGGGGGCGGCGGCGGGGGCGGCGGCTGCGGCGCTGACGTCGCGGCGAGCGCCGTGCGGGCGGCGGCGGTCGTCCGCGGGGCGGGCCCGCCGTGCAGCACGCCGACGGCCAGGGACGCGGCGACGGCGGCGGTCACGGTCGCCGCGGCCGCGCGCAGCACGGTGCCCCGACGGTCGACTGGCAACTCGTACGGGCGCCCGGCGAGCTGGTTCCGCCAGTACCGGAAGGTGCGGTGGGCGAGGACGACGGTGGTCGCGGCGGCCGCGGTCGCCACCGCGAGGAGCGGGACGGTGAGGGTTGCGTCTGCCACGGGGGCACCTCTTCGGGCGGGTTCGGGCGCCCAGGTGGGCAGTGGGCGCACTGCCTGCACCATCGCCTGCCGCGGGGCGGCGGGGTTGGACGTGGTTGGCGACGGGGCCGCTGATCACCCGAATGCATCACCGGCCGGTGGGGGGCACGGGGTGCGGCTTCACCGTCCGGTGAGGGTGGGGCACGGGGGCGCGCCGTGCCCTGCCGGGCCGGGGGCCGGGGTGCCCCGCCCTTGCGGGGCACAAGCTGCCCCACGGCCTGCGACCCCGACTACCCGTCCGACGTGGTTGCTCGCGCTGGGGGCACCGCCCGGCCGAAGGCCGGGGACCCCGCGCCCCTGACGGGGCACGACCTACGTGGTTGCCGGGTTGCCGTGCGGGGTCAGCCGGCGCGGAGGGAGAGGGTCATGGCCTCGACGGCGAGGAGGGGGGCGACGTTGGCCGCGAGGGCTTCGCGGCAGGCGAGGACGGCGTCGATGCGGCGCAGGCTCTGCTCGGGGCGGGAGGCGGCGGCGATCTGCTCGATGCCGTCGAGGACCTCGACGTTGGCGACACGGTCGGGGGTGCCGCCCATCTGGAGGGCGAGGACGTCACGGTAGAAGGCCGCGAGGTCCGTGAGGGCGAGGTCGAGGGTGTCGCGCTGGGTGCGGGTGGCGCGGCGCTTCTGCCGGTCGGCGAGCTCCTTCATCACGCCCGCGGTGCCGCGCGGCATCCGGCTGCCGGCGCCGGCCGCCGCGCCGAGTGCGGTGCGCAGCTCCTCGGTCTCCTTCGCGTCCACCTCCTCGGCCACCGCCTTGGCGTCCTCCGCGGCCGCGTCCACCAGCTCCTGCGCGGCCCGCAGGCAGCCGCCGATGTCGGCGACCCGCAGCGGCAGCCGCAGCACCGACGCGCGCCGGGACCGCGCCTGCTCGTCCGTGGCGAGCCGCCGGGCCCGCCCGATGTGGCCCTGCGTGGCCCGGGACACCTGTGCCGCCAGCTCCGGCGCGATGCCGTCCCTGCGCGTCAGCACGTCCGCGACCGCGTCGACCGACGGCGTGCGCAGCGTCAGCAGGCGGCAGCGGGACCTGATCGTCGGCAGGGCGTCCTCCACGGACGGCGCGCACAGCAGCCACACCGTGCGCGGTGCCGGCTCCTCCACGGCCTTCAGCAGCACGTTCGCCGCGCCCTCGGTCAGCCGGTCGGCGTCCTCCATGAGGATCACCTGCCAGCGGCCGCCGGCCGGCGAGAGGCTGGCGCGACGCACCAGGTCGCGGGTCTCCTTCACGCCGATCGACAGCAGGTCCGTCCGCACCGTCTCGACGTCGGCGTGCGTGCCGATCAGCGCCGTGTGGCAGCCGTCGCAGAACCCGCATCCCGGAGCGGCGCCCAGCTTCTTGTCCGGGCTCGTGCACTGCAGTGCGGCGGCGAAGGCGCGGGCGGCGATGGACCGGCCGGAGCCGGGCGGACCGGTGAACAGCCAGGCGTGGGTCATGCCGCCGGCGGTTCGCGGGGACGCGGCCTCGGCCGGGCCGAGGTGGGCCTCGACGACGTGGTCGGCGGCGGTGGCGGCGGCGGACAGCTCCGCGACGATCCGGGGCTGGCCGATGACGTCGTCCCATACGGCCATGGTGTGCGGTCCCTTCTTCCCTGCGGTCACCCCATTCTGGGGTACGGCTCGGACATGCCGTCGCCGGTCCGGGGTTCAGGGGTCTTCCCGGCCCACTCGGGCGTACCCGTGAACCCCCCTCCTGGCCGTCAGCCGCCGGTGAGAGCGGAGGGGACGGGGAGGCGGTGTCCCCGCAGAGTTTTGCAAGGCCCCGGCCCACCTCCGCGGAAGAGTCGCCATGCAAAGCTCGAGGAGACACCGCCGGACCGGCACCGACCCACCCACCAGAGACCCGCACCTGACGGAAGACAGTCACGGGTGGGCGGGTGGGCATAAAAAGCCCCCCTCGTCAGAGGGACAGGCGCTGAACCCCCGACGCCACCGCCCGCTGCTCCGGCGCCCCCGCGCCGGTCCAGCACGACCCGCGCCGCGCCAGCAACCGCCGCAGCCACAGCTCCGTGGAGACGAGTTCGGCCAGCCCGTCCAGGGGCAGCGCCGCGCCTGCCGCCGCGGCGGAGAGCGCGTCGCGGACGACGCGTGCCTCCACCAGGCCCGCGTCGGCGAGCAGCGGCGCCTCGAAGAGGTCGAGGAGGGGGTCGAGCGCGGCCCGCAGGCCCGTCCGGGAGGACCCCGCGCCGGACGGCGACGGCGCGCCCCACCCGGAGGGGAGCTCCCGCACGCCCGCGCCGAGCAGGACCTCGCGGAGGACTTCGGCCCGGGCGCCGGGCCGGACCCGGATCGCCGCCGGCAGGGCCTGGCACGCGCGGACGACCTGGTTGTCGAGGAAGGGCGCGTGCAGGCGCTGGGAGGGGACGGCGGCGGCCTGCTCCAGGACGCGGAAGTCCGCGGCGTGGCGGGCGAGGGCGGCGCGGGCGCGGCGCTCGCCGGGGCGTTCCAGGGGCCAGGGGCGGCGTGCGGCGTCCTGGAGGCGTGCGGAGACCTCGGCGAGGGCCTCGCCGGTGAGCCAGCGGGCGGCGGGCCCGGGCCGTACCCAGGTCATGGCGGCGAGGGACGCGCCGAGCGGGCCTGCGGGGCCGCCGGGCGCGGTGACGTCGCGCCGCAGGAGGGCGGCGGCGGTGTCCTCGACACCGCGCTGGTAGGGGGTGCGGGCGAGTCGCCGGGCGGCGCGGTAGACGGTGACGGGCACGGTGAACGGGACCCACAGGGGGTGGCCGGTCATGGCGACGTCGGCGCGGGTGAGGGCGGCGACGGGGCGGACGAGGTGGCGGCGGCGGCGGTCCATGAGGAGGTCGGCGAGCCGGGCCGGGTGCGCGTCGAGGACCTGGCGGGCGCCCAGGCCGATGAGGTGGTCGGCGCCGCCGGCGGACAGGCGGCGGCGGTGGCGTTCGGCGACGACGAGGGACGGGCCGGGTTCGTCGGTGAGCCGGCCGAGCGCGTCGCCGAAGAGGTCGGCGTAGGGCAGGGCCTCCTCGCCGCCGGCGACGACGACGTGCCGCAGCCGGGGGTCGGCGGCCAGCTCGCCGGCGCGGGCCAGCTCGGCGTCGCGGCCGGGCTGGCGGCCGGCGGCGAGGTCGTTGAAGGTGACGGCGAGCAGGCGTTCGCCGGCCAGCGAGCCGGGGGCGCCGGGCAGCATCCCGGGCATGCCGGGCAGGCCCGCGGCGAGGAGGGCGAGCGTCGCGGAGGCGCTGCCGCCGGAGAGGTCGGCGCCGATGCCGGGGGCGGGCGCCTCGTCGGGGCCGGGGACGAACCGGGGCTGGGCGAGCCGGGCGCGGACGGCCTCGACGAGGGCGTCGCGGACGCCTTCGACGGCGGCTTCGGCGTCGGCGGCGCTGGTCGGCTGGTGGCCGACGGCCAGGGAGGCGGTGGGTTCGTAGCCGGCGATCTCGGGGGCGCCGTCGCGCAGGATCAGGGCGTGGCCGGGCGGGACGCGCCGCACGCCGAGGTAGGGGGTGCCGTCGCCGAGGGCCTCGGGTGCGTCGGGGCAGGCCAGGGTGGCGGCGAGGTGGGTGACGTCGAGGCCGGCTTCGACGAGGTCGGCGAGCGGGAGTGCGGCGGTGGCGTACGCGGTGCCGTCGGACCAGCGGGTGTGGAAGACGGGGCGGGCGCCGGCGAGGTCGCCCAGCACGGTGATGCGGCGGCCGAGTTGGAGGACGGCGGTGTAGCTGCCGGGCCAGGCGGTGGCGTGCCGCAGCGCGCCGCCGCGGGCGGCGACGAGGCCGAGCCGCAGCTGGGCGTCGGTGGCGCCGCAGCGGCCGAGGATCGCGAGGCGGGCGACGCCGTGCGGGGAGCCGTTCGGGAAGCCGGGGGCGCGGGGGCGGGTGCTGCCGCCTGCGGCCGCGTCGCCGTATCCGTCGTAGCCGCCGTAGCCCGTGCGGCCGTTGGGGGACGGTCCGGCGGAGCCGCGGGAGTCGTACGTGCCGTAGGCGCTGCCGTTGGCGCCGCTGGGCACGGGGTCGGCGTGGACGACGCGGATCTCGTCGGGCCGCCAGTCGCCGACGGCCCACAGCGGATCCGGCCCCGGCCACAGGAGCTGACCGGCGACGGGCCGGAGGGAACGGGCCGTGTCACCGGAAATGGCACCAGCGGTGGCACTGCTCCACCCCACCAACCACCGCATCGCCGCCTCCACAGGGTGTGGACAGCGGGCGGGGGGCGCCGCCGCTCCGGTCCGCCCCGCCGGCCGCCACGTCCGACGTCCGAAAGACCATGCTGCCACGTGGAAGCGCGCAAAGAGGCGCATGGGTGCAGCAAGGAGCGCCGCGTCGCCGACCCCAAGTGAGCGCAATACGAAGGGAAAGCGGCGGTGGGCGGCGGGGGCGGGGGCCTCGGGGAGGCCGCCGGGAAGCGCTCGGTGAAACATCTGGTTCGCGCCAAATTCAGCCGCACATACCGCAGTTGATATGCCAGCGCGGCCACGTGCGGAACGGGGGAGGACTGGTGGCGGTCGGACCGGGAGGAGGCCAGGAGAGGGGACGGCGGGAGCGGGAGGGAGCCGGGGGAGGTTCGGGAAATTCGGGGAGCGGCGAGGGCCGGCGGAGGGCGGGGCGGCGGTGCGCGCCGGTGGGGCGGGCGGGGCGGCGGTGCGCTGCGGCAGTGCGACGGCCCGGGAGGGGCGGACCACCTCCCGGGCCGGTCCGCCACCCGCGGGGATTGTGGCAGCGGAACTCCTGGACCCGTCCCTCCCCGTCAAGCCGCCTTCCGGGGCCCTGGACGGAGCCATGGCCACCATGCAAGCGCCGCACCCCAGGACGGCATAGGCGCACGGCCGGGCGCACGGCCACATATACCGGGAGCACACGCCGGTTCACGCGCGGGTTGCTTCCGCCGGGGGGCTGGAATCCGGCCATCCGGCACAAGGCTCTTAACGGTCGGGATTCGGCGAACTACGCTGGGTGTATCCGGTTCGCACACGTACGCGCGGCTCGGGTATCCGGCACATGCAGCGCGCGGGCTCCGAAGGGGTCCGCGCGGTGGCTGAATCGGGTTCCATGGGGAGGGCGACCCCCGTACCCCACGACATGACCAGGCCGGCCGGCCTGCCCCCAGCGGCATCACGAGGTGAACCGCAGTGAACAGAGAACACCGCGGGCCGAACGAGAAGCTCGGCGCCCTTCTCGGCGTGGCAGGGATCAGCAACGCGGGACTCGCCCGGCGGGTCAACGACCTCGGCGCGCAGCGCGGTCTGACGCTGCGTTATGACAAGACGTCGGTGGCCCGGTGGGTCACCAAGGGAATGGTGCCGCAGGGCGCGGCGCCGCATCTGATCGCCGCGGCGATCGCCGGCAAGCTCGGGCGTCCGGTGCCGCTGCACGAGATAGGGCTGGCGGACGCCGACCCCGCGCCGGAAGTGGGTCTGGCCTTCCCGCGGGACGTCGCCGAGGCGGTGAAATCGGCCACCGATCTGTGGCGGTTGGATCTCGGCGGGCGGCGCGGGCCCGGCGGCGCGGGCATCTGGCAGAGCCTGGCCGGATCTTTCGCAGTGAGCGCTTACGTCACGCCCGCTTCGCGGTGGTTGATCACCCCCGCCGACGCCACGGTCGCCCGGGACGCGCCCGCGCCCGGCATGGCGCACGTGGGCCACACGGACGTCACCAAGCTGCGCGAGGCCGCCGAGGACGCCCGCCGCTGGGACTCCAAGTACGGCGGCGGCGACTGGCGTTCGGGCATGGTTCCGGAGTGCCTGCGGGTCGAGGCGGCACCGCTGCTGCTCGGCTCGTACAGCGACGCCGTGGGCCGCTCGCTGTTCGGCGCGACCGCGGAACTCACCCGGCTGGCCGGGTGGATGGCCTTCGACACCGGCCAGCAGGAGGCCGCGCAGCGCTACTACATCCAGGCGCTGCGGCTGGCCAGGGCGGCCGCGGACGTGCCGCTCGGCGGATACGTGCTGGCGTCGATGTCGCTGCAGGCGACGTACCGCAACTTCGCGGACGAGGGCGTGGACCTCGCGCAGGCCGCCCTGGAGCGCAACCGGGGCCTGGCTACGGCCCGCACGATGAGCTTCTTCCACCTGGTGGAGGCCCGGGCGCACGCCAAGGCCGGCGAGGCGGCGGCGTGCGGGGCGTCCCTGGCCGCGGCCGAGGGCCTGCTGGAGCGGGCCCGCGAGGGCGACGCCGACCCGGGCTGGCTCGGCTTCTACTCCTACGACCGGCTCGCCGCGGACGCCGCCGAGTGCTACCGGGACCTGAAGCTGCCGCGGCAGGTGCAGCGGTTCACGGAGCAGGCGCTGGCCCGGCCGACGGAGGAGTTCGTCCGCTCGCACGGGCTGCGCCTGGTGGTGTCGGCGGTCGCCGAGCTGGAGTCGGGCAACCTGGACGCGTGCTGCGCGGCGGGGGTGAAGGCGGTCGAGGTCGCCAACCGGATCTCCTCGGCCCGCACCACCGAGTACGTCAGGGACCTGCTGCACCGCCTGGAGCCGTACAACGACGAGCCGCGCGTGCTGGAGCTGAGGGAAAGGGCCCGCCCGCTGCTGGCGGCCCCTGCATAATCGGCCCTGTCCGGCCTGCGGCCGCCGCAGCCGCCCCCGTGCCGCCCGTCTCACCAGGGCCGGCGCGGGGTAGGTGCGTCGCGGGCACCCCTGCACGCGCGCGGCACGCGCCCCGGACCCGAACCGGAACCCGCACCCCGGGCCCACCGGCAGGCGTCCGGAGCACCGCCGGGCACCCCCGGGCACGCACCCCCCAGCTCCGAGCAGCCCCCGCGACACCCCTGGCAGACGTCCCCCCACGCCCCCCAGGCATCCCACCGGCACCGAGGAGCCGCACCCAGATGACCACCCCAAGCCGCAGGGACGTGACGGTGGTCGGCGCCGGCATCGTCGGCCTGGCGACCGCGTACGCCCTGCTCCAGCAGGCCCCGCACGCCTCGATCGCGGTGATCGACAAGGAGGGCGGGCCCGGCCGGCACCAGACGGGACGCAACAGCGGGGTCATCCACAGCGGCATCTACTACCGGCCCGGCAGCCTCAAGGCCCGCTACGCGCTGGCCGGTTCCGCCGAGACGCCCAAGTTCTGCGCCGCCCACGGCATTCCGTACGACGTGACCGGCAAGCTCATCGTCGCGACCCGGCAGGACGAGCTGCCACGGCTGCACGCGCTCATCCAGCGCGGCCGTGAACACGGCCTGAGCGTGCGCGAGTTGGGACCGGCACAGATCGCCGAGGCGGAGCCGGCGGTCGACGGGCTCGCCGCGATCCACGTCGCGTCCACCGGGATCTGCGACTTCGCGGCGGTCGCCGCCACCCTCGCCGACCTCGTCGCGGACGCGGGCGGCACCCTCCGCTACGGCAGCCGCGTCACCGCGATCGACCGGGACGGCGACGGCATCGCGCTGCGCACGCAGGACGGCGGCGTGCTGCGCACCCGGGTGCTGGTCAACTGCGCGGGCCTGCACAGCGACCGGCTGGCCCGGCTGGCCGGGCACGAGCCGGGCATGCGCATCCTGCCGTTCCGCGGCGAGTTCTACGAGCTGGTGCCGCAGCGCCGCGCCCTGGTGCGCGGCCTGGTCTACCCGGTGCCCGACCCCGCGTTCCCGTTCCTCGGCGTCCACCTGACGCGCGACGTGCACGGCGGGGTGCATCTGGGGCCGAACGCCGTCCCCGCGCTGGCCCGTGAGGGCTACCGGCGCCGCACGGTCAGGCTCCGCGACGTGGCGGACACCGCGGCCTTCCCGGGCACCTGGCGGATCGCCCGCCGCCACTGGCGCCAGGAGGTCGGCGAGGTCCGCCGCTCGCTGTCGAAGCGGGCCTTCACCACCGACGCCCGACGGCTGCTGCCCGCGCTGCGCCCGCAGGACCTGGTGCCGGCCCCCGCCGGGGTGCGGGCGCAGGCGGTGCTGCCCGACGGCACGCTCGTCGACGACTTCCTCTTCGGCGGCTCCGGTCCGTTCGTGCACGTGCTGAACGCGCCGTCCCCGGCCGCGACGGCCGCGCTGCCCATCGGACGGGAGGTCGCCCGCCGGGCCCTGGAGGCGCTGGAGTCCCCCGCGAGCGCTTGAGGCCGCGGGGCGCTGCGGATTGGGGCGCGGGGCGCGGCGGACGGAGTCCGCGGCGCGGCAGGCAGTGCCGCGGCCCGGGCGCGCCCCGAACGTGCGACGCCGCGGCGTGCCCCGCCGTGCCCCCGCGCTGTGACGGGCGACGCACGGGGGCGGTCCGCGGGCCCCCGTAGAATCGAGGGCATTGTGTCCACGTCATCCGCCGCTCCCCGCACCGACGCCGCCCCCGTCCCCGCCGCACCGGCGGCCGTACCGGCCACCGCTGCGGCCGCCGCCCGTCCCGCCGCGGTGAGGTTCCCGTCGGGCCCGGCGCCCGACCCGGCCGGCTCGCGCGCCGAGCACCGCATCCGCTCGTTCCACGCGCGGCGCGGGCGCATCACGCAGGCGCAGGCGGCGGCCATCGACCGCCACTGGGCGCAATGGGGTGTGGAGCTCGACGGCTCGCCGATGGACCTCGCGGAGCTGTTCGGCTCCCCCGAGCTGCCGGTGGTGCTGGAGATCGGCTTCGGCATGGGCGACGCGACCGCGCGCATGGCCGCGGCCGACCCGTCGGCCGGCATCCTCGCGGTGGACGTGCACACGCCCGGGCAGGGCAACCTGCTGATGCTGGCCGAGCGCGACGGCCTGACGAACGTGCGGGTCGCCAACGGCGACGCGATCGTCCTGCTGCGCGACATGCTGCCGCCGGCCTCGCTCGCCGGTCTGCGGGTGTACTTCCCCGATCCGTGGCCCAAGGCCAAGCACCACAAGCGTCGGCTGATCCAGCCGTCGTTCCTGGCGCTGGTCACGCCCCTGCTGCGGCCGGGCGCGGTGGTCCACTGCGCGACGGACTGGGAGCCCTACGCCGAGCAGATGCTGGAGGTCCTGGAGGCGGCACCCGGTCTGGTCAACCAGTACCCGGGGGCCGGCACCGCGGCACACGCGGGCGGCGCCGCGGACGGCGGGACCCCGACCGTGCCGGGTCCCGGTGCGGGCGGCTTCGCGCCGCGGCCGGACTTCCGGCCGATGACGAAGTTCGAGCGGCAGGGCCTGGCCAAGGGCCACGTGGTGCGCGACCTGCTGTTCACACGGGTCTGAGCCCCGCCTGAGCTGCGGCCGCATCCCTCCATACCCTCGCGCGGCGGCACCCGGGGACCGTACTGTCGTCGGGTGTCAACGTTTCCGGCCCCCGTCCCGTCGTCCTCCGACTCCCACCCGCCCGCGCCGACGCACGCGCCCCACCAGCCCCAGGTCGCGCAGGCCCCGGGTTCGGTGGCGGACGTGCCCGCGCCCGCGCCGGCCACCTGGCAGTACCTCCCGCGGCGGTCGTTCTGGGAGAGCAGGGCCGTGCGGACGGGCGCGCTGTTCACGGCGCTGGCCGTCTGCGGGGTCGTCATCCTCGCGCTGGTCCGGCACCACATAGGCACCGAACCGTTCCTCGTCGGGCTGGCGCTGGCGATCCTGCCGGTGCCGCTGCTGCTGTGGGTGTTCCTCTGGCTGGACCACGTGGCACCCAGCCCCTGGCAGAACGTCGTCTTCGCCTTCACCTGGGGCGCGTGCGCGGCGACGCTGGTCGCGCTGTTCGCCAACGAGTACGGCGCGAAGCTGCTGGCGACGACGTTCTCCGGCACGCCGACGCAGACCGACCAGTGGGGGGCCACGTTCGTGGCGCCGCTGGTCGAGGAGAGCGCGAAGGGCGCCGCGATCCTGCTGCTGTTCCTGTTCCGGCGGCGGCAGTTCGAGTCCGTGCTGGACGGCATCGTGGTCGCCGGGCTGACCGCGACGGGCTTCGCGTTCACCGAGAACATCCTCTACCTGGGCACGGCGTTCAGCGAGGACCAGGCGGTGGGCTCGCACGGCGCGACGACGTTCGCGACGTTCTTCGTGCGCGTGCTGATGACGCCGTTCGCGCACCCGCTGTTCACGTCGATGACCGGGATCGGCTTCGCGCTGGCGGCCGTGGTGCGGCCGGGCCGCCGGTGGCGCTGGCGCTGGCTGCCGCCGGTGGCGGGCTGGATGCTGGCGATGGGCCTGCACGGCACGTGGAACGGCTCCTCGACGACGTCACCGCTGACGTTCCTGACGCTGTACGTGGCGGTGATGGTGCCGGCGTTCGGCCTGCTGGTGTGGCTGGCGTTCTGGGCCCGCTCCAACGAGCTGCGGACGGTGCGCAGGCAGCTGCCCGCGTACGCGGCGGCCGGCTGGCTGGCGCCGGCCGAGCCGAACGCGCTGGCGACCATGCGGACCCGGGCCGAGGCGCGGCGGATCGCCCGCCGCTTCCAGGGCGACGCGGCGGCGCGCGCGGTGCGCGAGTACGCGGCGTTCGCCACCCACCTGGCGTTCCTGCGCGGCGCGGCCGGCCGGGGCGCCCCCGCGCCCGACTACGCGGCCCGCGAGGCCGAACTGCTGCACCACCTGTGGCAGCGCAAGTCCCTCGCCCAGCCCGCCCTCCTGCACGCCGCGAACCCCCTCCCCCGCTGGGCCCCCGCGCCCTGGCAGGTCCCGGCCCCGCGCCCCGGCCTCCTCACCTACGCCCCCCAGCAGCAGCCCGCCCCTCCCCACCCCTACGCGCCCCCGCCGTCGTCCGCCCCCGACGCGTACACCCCGGACCCGTACGCGCCGCCCCCCTCGAACCCGTACGCGCCGCCGAAGCACTTGTAGGAAGTTGGACGCATGGACTACGCGCGCATGCGGGCAGTGGCGGACGAGCTCTCGAAGCTCACTCCCGACACGTTGCGAGGCTACGAGATCGGCCCCGACCAGATCGTGATGACGGTGCCGCCGTCGCGGCCGCACGAGTTTGTCGCGTTCAGCGTCCGCAAGCAGCTGGAGCAGCAGCTCTCCGCAGAGCTTGTGGCCCACACCGGCGGGGAGGTCGAGGACCCCTCGCTGGGCCGGCTGCGACGCCCCGACGTGATCGTGGTCCCCTACGCGGTCTTCGCCGAAGCCACGATGGATCCCTTCCATCCCGAGGACATCGCCCTGGTCGTGGAGATCGTCTCGCCCTCGAACCACACCACCGACTACATCGAGAAGGTCCGTGACTACGCGGCCATGGGCATCGAGCACTATCTGATCGTCGACCCCCGGAAGGGCACGCTCACGGTCTTCACCGACCCGGGCGAGGCCCCCGACGGTCCCCGCTACCGCGCCCAGCACGACTACGCGTTCGGTGACGACGTGGTGGTGGGGCCCTGGACGCTGGCGACGACCGAGCTGCGCCCCTACCCGCCGGGCGCCTGAGCGGCGCGGCGCGGGTCCTGTCGTCCACGACCGACCCTAGGCGTCCCTCCTGGACCACAGGTCGGCGAGGAGGCGGTTGACCTCGGCGGGGTGGTCGCGGTGGGGGTCGTGGGCGGTGGCCGGGACGACGGTGTGGCGAGCGGCGATGAGGGCGGCGACGGTACGGCCGCAGGCGGCCATGGCGTCGCCGTTGAAGGCACGGTGCTCGGGGTCCGCGGTCTCCCAGGTGCCGTTGATGACGAGTTTCGGGAATCCGCCGGCGGCCAGGGGCGCGAGCGGGATCTCGGCCTCCCAGGCGGGGCGTTCACCCATGGCGGTGCGCGTCGCCCGCAGGCGCCACGGGGTGAACTCCGGGACCGGTAGGCCGTACGGCTCGGTGGACACCGTCAGGTACTGCTCGGCGGACAGGTTCCGCGGCACCGAGCCGAACGCGGCGCGCATCCGCGTCAGGGCCTCGGCCACCTCGGGGTCCGCCTCGGCGGCGCGCATTGCGGCGGGCTCGATCAGGGTGAGCGAGTGCACCAGGTGCGGGTGGCGGGCCGCCGCGAACATCGCGGAGACGCCGCCGTAGGAGTGCCCCACCAGGTGGGCACCGCCCGGGGTCCGGGAGAGGACCTCGGCGATGTCGTCGGCGTCCGCCTCGTAGTCGCTGCGGGCGGTGTCCGGACTGCCGCCGTACCCGCGGCGGTCCAGCACGTCGACCCGGAACCGCCGTGCCAGCGGCCGCTGTTCGGCGAAGCTCTCGGTGCCCCAGGTCATCGTGCCGTGGACCAGTACGGCCCGCGCCTCCGCTGGTCCGGGTCCGTCGGACCAGGTCGTGACGTGGAGCGGGGCGTCTTCGGCGGCCATGTACTCACCGTACGGCGGGAGTTCAGGCGTGGAGCGCCTTCGTGTCGGGCCAGGACATGCGGAGCTTGTTCGGGGAGCCGTTGAGGCGGGCGGGGTCGCCGCCGGGCGGTGGGACCGGCACGGTCTCGACGGGGGTGGCGCCGAGGGCGCGGTAGAACTCCTGGGCGCCGGTGTTCTGTTCGAGCACCCACAGGTACAGCGACGGCCGTGCGGCCCGCTCGGTGACCGCCGTGACGGCCTGCGCCATGAGCGTGCTGCCGATGCCGGCGCGGCGGTGCGTGTGCGCGACGTGCAGGTTGTCGACGAGGCTGCCCCAGCGCTCGTGGTCGTCGAGGACGACGTGTACGAACCCGGCGAGGCCGTGGTCGTCCTCCGCGACGAAGGTGACGGTGCCCGGTGCGGGGGCCGCGAGCCGGGCGCCCCACACGGCGAGGCGGTCGGCGACGACGTCGCCGTCGAGGTAGGAGTCGGCGTACGCGCCGCGGTAGTGGCGGCGCCAGCTGTCCGCGTGCAGCCGGGCCACCCCGTCCGCGTCCCGCCCGTCCGCCACCCGTACCCGTACCGACGCCATGCCGCTTGCCCCTTCCGGCCGTTGCGCTGACGTCACGCGACGCTAGGCGGGTCGGGGCGCACCGTCCACGCGATTTCGCCAGGCGGACGGTGCGGCGTCCCGATGCCCGTCGGGGCGACCGGTCGCGCGCGTCCCGTAGCGCCGCGTCCGGTCAGACGGCGGCGAGCAGCCGGCGGGCGGCCGCGGCCATCGCGTCGCGCACGGCGGGGTCCGAGACGCGGCCGGTCGCGGGGTCGATCGCGGACCGCGGAACCGGGATGTCCACGCAGGCCTCGTCCACGACGCGGGCGTCGGTGTACGTGAGGACCGTGCGCAGCGCGCGGTGCGCGCCGGCCGCGCCGGTGGGCGCGGACGAGACGTTGATCCACCCGGACGGCTTGCCGCTCGTCTCGCTGCCGCCCACCGTCCAGTCGAGCAGGTTCTTGAACGAGCCGGGCAGGTCGCCCGCGTACTCCGGCGTGCAGAAGAGGACCGCGCCGGCCTCGGCGATGAGGGTGCGCAGGCGCGCGACCTCGGCGGGCAGCGGGTCGTGGTCGTCGTCCGGGTTGAAGTGCGGGAGCTGGGCGAGCCCTTGGTAGGCGACGCAGTCGGCCTCCTCGCCGAGGAGGTCGGCGACGGTGTGCAGGGCGGCGGAGTTGGTGGAGCCGGCACGCGTGCTGCCGCTGATGAGGAGGAGGGTGGTCACGGGTCGATTATGCACAACACGCCCCGCGCGGCGGGGTGTTCGCGCGTACGCCCTGCCCGCGGTGGCCGCCCCCCGACGGGCTCCACCGGGCGGGGTCGGGGGGACCCCACGCCCCACACGACCGGCCCTAGGCGTGGCGCCGGAGTTTGAGGATGGAGTCGGTGAGGTGGGCGGGGGTGCCGTCGGGGGCGGTGGCGGGACGGTCCACGGCGGCGGCGACGAGGACGTCCCAGGAGGCGTCGGGGAGGGCGAGGTCGCGGTGGACCTCCGTCGCGGAGGGGAAGCCGACCTCGTGGTCGGGGGTGGGGGCCCACGGCGGGAGGTCGGCGTGGCCGACGATCAGGAGGACGCCGCCGGGCGCGACCGCGTCCGCGGCGGCGCGGAGGATGCGCTCGCGGGGGATCTCGACCGGCGAGTGCAGGAAGTGCGTGGAGACGAGGTCGTAGCGCCCGGTGGGGAAGGAGTCCGCGAGGTTGTGCCGCTCCCACGTGATGCGGCCGTCCGGGACCCCCGCCTCCTCGGCGTGCGCGGCGGCGCGGTCCAGGGCGACCCGGGAGACGTCCACGGCCGTCACGTGCCAGCCCTGCTGGGCCAGCCACACCGCGTCGGCGCCCTCGCCGCAGCCCAGGTCGAGCACGGTGCCGGGGACGAGACCGGCGACCTCCCGGACCAGCGCGGCGTTGGGCCGGCCGCTCCACACGCGGTCGGTGCCGTACCGGCCGTCCCA
The DNA here is from genome assembly GCF_900110255.1 of Actinacidiphila rubida. Lineage (GTDB taxonomy): Bacteria > Actinomycetota > Actinomycetes > Streptomycetales > Streptomycetaceae > Actinacidiphila > Actinacidiphila rubida. Next base: position 103,716 of record NZ_FODD01000028.1, on the reverse strand, counting down.
GTACTCCTCGGCGGACACCGGCTCCTCTGCGGACACCGCTTCTTCCGGGCTGCTGCTCATCTGCCCATGGTCCCTTCCTCGCGGGGTGACGGCCACGGCCGTGCACCGCCTCGGCGTGCTGGCGTTCCCGGAAGCGTCCGCCAGGGCGTCCCGGATTGACAAACGTTCTTGCCGTCCCGGCAAATGGAAGGGTGAGCGACAGGGCGGGCGGCGGCCCCGACATCTCCGGCGTGCTGACCGCGGTCGGCCCGCGGCTGCGGTCTCTGCGCCGGGAGCGCGGGGCGACGCTGGCGCAGGTCGCCGAGGCCACCGGCATCTCGCTGAGCACCCTTTCCCGGCTGGAGTCCGGGCAGCGCCGGCCCACCCTGGAACTGCTGCTGCCGCTGGCGCGCGAGTACCGGGTGCCGCTGGACGAGCTGGTGGGCGCGCCCGCCACGGGTGATCCGCGGATCTACCCGCGCCCCTTCACCCGGAACGGCCAGACGTTCGTGCCGCTGACCCGTCACCTGGGCGGGCTGAACGCGTACAAGCAGATCCTGCCGCCGCGCACGGGCCCGGACGGCAGGCCGCCGGCGGTGCGGCCGGAGCAGAGCTCGCACGAGGGCTACGAATGGCTGTACGTGCTGTCCGGGAAGCTGTGGCTGGCGCTCGGCGACCACGACCTCGTGCTGTCGTCCGGCGAGGCCGCGGAGTTCGACACGCGGACACCGCACGGGTTCGCCAACGCCGGTTCCACACCCGTGGAATGGCTGAGCCTGTACGGTGCTCAGGGCGAGCGCATGCACGTGCGCGCCCGCCCCACCCGCTGATCGCGCCCGGGGAACCGGCCGCCGATTTCGGGCGGTCCGCCCGATACGTCCCTCTTGATTCCCTCGACGGATTCACTCTGGAAAAGGGCGTGAGGCGGCTGTAACACTCTGTGCCAGTGGGGATTGACCACCCGGGCCCACGGGGGGCTCGCGCGCACTGGAGGCGGGGAACCGCCCCTCGCGCCGGTGGGGCGAGGAAGGTCCGTTCGGATGGAATCCGAAGCGAAAGAGGGCGGGTTCGCGGCGCCGCCACCGCTGCCGGGCAGCTGCTCCGACGACATGCCGGCGGCCGCGGCGCTCTTCGAGATCGCCGCGGCACACGGCGGCCGCGGCCAGGTGACGGAGATCGGCGCCGAGTCCGGGCTCGATCCGGAGCGGCTCACGGCGGGCTGGCGCACCCTGCGCGACCTCGCCCTCGTCGAGGTCCACGAAGGGCTGGTCGAGGCGGTCGAGCCCGAGTTCGCGCTGAAGGCCCTGGTCGGCAGGTACACCTCACACGCGCACCAGCAGTTGCGGAGCGTGCGCGAAGTCCACGAGACCGCCCACCAGTTGCTGCGGGTCTTCGGACCGAACGGCTCCGTGGCCGCCGCGACGGGCGCCGCGCCGGCCGCCTCCACCGCCTCCGCGGGATTCAGGGCGTTCAGCGCGCCCTCCCCCGCCGACGAACCCGGCGCCGGCGCGGCGCCGGCCGGAGACCCCGGGCAGCGGCGGCTGTTCGTCGAGGAGTTCACGGGCCCGGGCAGCCGGCAGCGGGCGCTGCGGGGGGTCCTGGGTTCGGTGCGGTCGTCGGTGGACCTGCTGCACCCGGGCCGGCTGTCGGCGGACCGGCCGACGCTGGAGGCGAACCTGACGTTCGGCGCCGCGATGGGCGCGCGCGGCATCCGCATGCGGGCGCTGTACGCCTCGTCGGTGCTGGACGAGCCGGACAGCGCGTGGTTCCTGCCGCGCGTCCGGGAGGCCGGTGTCGAGATCCGGGTGATCGACCGCATCGAGGGCCCCTTCAACGACGTGACGATCTTCGATCGCGACGCGGTGTGCCTGGCGAGCCACCCCGGCCGCACGGTGACGGGCGACCTGTTGCCGCAGGGCGGCGAGTCGGCGATCCTGCTCGGCGGTTCGGTGCTGGCGCCGTCCTTCCTCGCGGTCTACGAGGCGTACTGGCGCCGCGCGGTCCCGTACCCCGGGCCGGACGCCGCGACGGACATCTCGACGGCCGCCCCGCACGGCGCCGGCGCCGGCCGGGTCCCGTCCGGCGGGCCGCGGCTGAGCGCCTTCGAGCAGACGGTGGTGCGGCTGCTGTCCCGCGGCTACGACGACGGGCGGATCGCCGGCGAACTCGGCGTCGGCACCGCCGCGGTGGCGGACGTGATGCAGGCGCTGATGCAACGCCTGGGCGCGGCCAGCCCGTTCGAGGCGGGCTTCCGCCTGGCCAGCGGTCTCGACCCGCGACACCTCGGCTAGCAGGCGTCGCGGGCGCGCCGTCCCGCCCCTGACGTGGCGGTTCCGTTCCCGGGCGGCCGGGCACGGCCCCGGCCGCACCGGCGCCCGGGGCCGCCGGTGCGGATTCCGGTACGCTCCCCGCCCGCGGACCCGACGTCCGTCCGGTCGTCGTTTCCGCGGCGGCGTCGCGTACGCTCGACCGCGTCACGACCGCACAGCTGTACGGTCCGTGGCGCCGCGAGACCGTCCCCCCACCCACCGTTCCGCGAGCGCGCCACCCGGCCTCGACGAGCCGGCGGGCGCGCAGAGCGCTACCCCGACGCGGAGGTGCCGCATGCGCAACCGCCAGGCGATGCAGGCCCTGCTGGCCCGGGCCCGCGCGCGGCTCGACCCCACGGAACTGGGTCTCGCGCCGCGCACCGACCCGCGCGGGCGCCGCGCCCAGGGCCTCACGCACGAGCACATGACGCGGCTGCTGGGGTGGCCCGACCACAAGTACGGGTACGTCGAGCGCGGCCGGCTCGCGCACATCGGCACCGACGAGCTGGCCCCCATCGCCCGCATCCTGCACCTGAGCGAGCACGAGTGGGAGGCGGTCGTCCTGTACGCGACGGGGCTGCTGCCCGCACACCCGCTGGACCCGCGGCCGCCGGGCGCTCCCGTGCCGGCGCAGTGGGAGCGGGTGCTGCGCACGAGCGGCGAGATGGCGTACATCAGCGACATCGCGTGGGACGTGATCGCGTACAACACCGCGTTCGCCCGCATGTACCCCGAGCGCCGGGTGCCGCCGAACACCATGCGCTGGATGCTGCTGTCACCGGAGGCGCGGCACATCCTCGGCGACTGGGAGCACAGCTGGCTGCCGCTGATCGTGCCGCAGTTGCGCAACGCGGTGTCCGCCTACCCGCGGCACCGGACGCTGGCCCGGCTGGCGGCCGACGCGCGCCGCGATCCGGTCGTGGCGGCGGCGTTCGCGTCGGCGTCGCAGGAGTTCCTGGGCCCGCGGGTGGACGAGCCGCGGCCGCTGATGCACACCGAGCTGGGGCCCGGCTGGGCCACGATGTGCCCGGCCGGACCGTTCGGGGTGCCGGGCGCCCGGCTGATGTTCGTGCTCTTCGACGCGGGCGAGCACCGCCCGGCGGCGTCCCCGTCGCTGCGCGCCCCCGCGCCGGGCCCGGTCGACCCCGAGGGCCCGGCCGCGCAGGCCACCGCCTAGTCTCGGAGCTGTCCCGGGGCGAACAGCGCGTGACGGGACGATCCGGACGCGGCGAGAGCGGTCCGGACGCGACGAAAGCGAGGACGGTCATGGCTGGGATTTCTGCGAGCGCGGTGGCGGCCGGCGGTCTGGTCGGCGGCTACGCGATCGCCCGGTGGACCAAGCGGCGCGAACTCGGCGGCCTCGCGCTGGCCGCCGCCGGCACGGTGGCGGCCCGCGACTGGCACCGGCGGTCCGGCACGCCCGCGGCGGCCGCCCTCACCACCGCCTACGTCGCCGCCTTCGCCGGCTCCCACCCGCTGGCGAAGAAGGTCGGCGCGTGGCCCGCGGTCCTGTCCGTGTCGGCGGCCGTCGCCGCGGCGTCCTGGGCCGTGTCCGGCCGCACCGGCAAGTAGTCCCGGCGGGCGAACCGGCGACGGGCCACGGGCGAACGGGCGCCGAACCGGCGGCGGGCGAACGGGCGAACCGGCCTGCGCATCCTGCCGCGGACAGGCCGACGGCCCTGGCAAGGGGGGGTTCGCCAGGGCCGCCGGGGTTCGGGGGGTGCGGGTCAGATCGTGACGCCGTGCCCGTGGAGCCAGGGCAGCGGGTCCACGGGGGCGCCGCCGCCGGGGCGGACCTCCAGGTGGAGGTGCGGGGTGGTGACGTTGCCGGTCGCGCCGACGCGCCCGACGGTGTCGCCGGTCGTCACGCCGCCCTGCGTCACGCACATCGTCGACAGGTGGCAGTACCAGACCTGCGTGCCGTCGTCGAGGGTCACGACGACCCGGTAGCCCTGCGCGCCGGCCCAGCCCGCCGAGGTGACCGTGCCGCCGTGCACGGCGTGCACGGGGGTGCCGGTGGGCGCCGCGAAGTCCTGGCCCGCGTGCAGCGGCGACCAGGGGTCCGCCTGCCCGAAGCCGTCGGTCGGCGTGGCGGACGTCACGGGCTTGATGTAGGAGCGGGCGAGGGCGGCCAGCCGCTCGGCCTCGGCCTTGGCGGCCGCTTCCGCGTCGGCCTTCGCCTTCGCCTCCGCCTCGGCCTTCGCCGCGGCGGCCTGCTCGCGCACCTTGCGCGCGGCCGCCTCGCGGGCGGCCTGCTCGGCCGCGGCCCGTGCGGCGGCGTCCCGTTCGGCCTGTGCGGCGGCCTCGCGTCCGGCGGTCGCCGTGCCGATGATGCGGGCGCGCAGCGCCTCGCCGGGGTCGCTGATGACGGACGGCGTCACGGCCGGCGCGGGCGCGGGCGCGTCCTCGAACGGGGCGACGTCGGGCACGGAGATGGCCACCGGCGCGGTGCCGGGCGCGGCCGGAGCCGCGGCGGCGGCGACGCCGCCGGCACCGACGGCGGCCATGGCGGCGATGCCGAGGACGGTCCCGCCGCGGGCCATGTTCCGCTGGCGGGGCATCTTGGGGGCCGCGTCCGAGGACGGGCGCGGGGACTCGGCGAAGAAGGCGAACGCGGGCTCGTCCCCGTCGGATCCGGGCCGCGGTGCGGCCTCGGTCCCGGTACCCGTCCCAGGTCGGGCGGGTGCGTAGGCAGGCTGGTTCGACGCCACGGGGGCGCTCTCCTTTCCTTCCTTCTCGCCTACCGGGTTAGCTGACGGGTTCGGAGCAGGAAGGTCTCCTACGAACGGCCTCACGGCCGTCCGATTCACCCCAGGTTCTCGGGTCCCCGGTTCCCGCGGACGGGATTCGGCAAGCGCACGGTGCCGCCTCTTGGCGGTGGTGACGACCGCGCTGCGTTATCGAACGTTAATAGAGCCGGAGGCGAATTCCAAGCCGAATCGGGGAGTTGGCGGTGGAACCAATCGGGCACGGGTGCAGCAGAGAGGTCAAAGCCGTCAGCTGTTGCGGCGCGGCGGGGATGTGACCGTGTGTCAGATGTTATGAACTGGGCGCGTGCGTGACTACAGGTGGTGAGCGAACGGACGCGTTCGGCGCCGGGCGGCACCGGATCCCGCGCGCGGTCCGCCCGGCAGCGGCGGGCCACGGGCCGGGCCGGGCGCCAGCGGTCTGGACCTGTGCCAATTCGTGAACCGCTTGGCAGGCCGCGGCACCCGGCCCCACGATGGGCAGGCCCGACGTTCTTGTCATGCACTCATCCGTATCCGTCCGCGGTACGTCCGCACTGCGACGCCTCAGGGAGCCCGCCATGGCACGTCCCAGCCGTCCCCCGTCCCCCCACGCCGGGACCGCGTCCGGCCCGACGACCACCCCCGAGCACGCCCCGGGATCGCCCGGGACCGCCCCCTCCCGCCGCGCGCTGCTGCGCGGCGGCCTCGCCCTGGGCGCCGCGGCCACCGCGGGCCTGGCCGGCGAGCTGTGGGCCGGGCGCGGCACCGCGTCCGCCGCGACCGTCGACTACCCGGGCGCCACCTGGGCCCCGGCCAGCACCTCCAACTACACGGCGTCCAACCGGCCCACGACCTACCCGGTCAACCTCGTGGTGATCCACGTGACGCAGGAGACGTTCGCCGACACCATCACCCTGTTCCAGGACCCGGCCCACGCGGCCGCCGCGCACTACGTCGTCCGGTCCGCCGACGGCGCCATCGACCAGTGCGTGCGCGAGCACGACGTCGCCTGGCACGCCGGCAACTGGGACTACAACACCCGCAGCATCGGCATCGAGCACGAGGGCTGGGTCGACCAGCCCGCGTACTTCACCACCGCGATGTACCACGCGTCGGCGGCACTGACCGCGGAGATCTGCGACAAGTACGGCATCCCCAAGGACCGCAACCACATCATCGGCCACTCCCAGGTGCCCGGCACCGATCACACCGACCCCGGCCCCAACTGGGACTGGGTCCGCTACATCCGCCTGGTCAACGGCGTGTAGGGCGACCGGAGTCGGGCCCGGGGCGCACGGCGCGGGGACGGCCCCGGGCCCGTCCCCGGGCCCGAACGGCGTCCGGCCCCGGGGGCCGCGGGCCTCCGAGGCGGGTGCCCGCGGGCCCTCCGACCCCGCCGGAACGGGCCCGCGCAGACCGGGGGTCCGGCTCAGCAGGGTCCGTCGCGCCCGCGCAGACCGGGGGTCCGGCTCAGCAGGGTGCGGCCGGCAGCGGGAACATCTCGCTGATCCGGGGCAGGCGGCGCGCGGCCTCCCGCTCGTCCAGCGCGCTCCAGCGGTCACCGCGCGGCGCCGCGCCGGCGGCGGCGCGCGGTCCGGGGGCGCGGCGCTCCCGGACCGCCGCGTCCAGGGCGTCGGCCGGGCGCGCGGCGACCCGCTCGAACGCCTCGGGCGCCAGCCGGTCCAGGGACTCCCAGGTGGGGTGGTCGTCGTGCCACATCTCGCGGGGCCGGCCGGACAGCCGCAGCACCTCGGGGACGTACGCGAGGGAGTCGGGCTCACGCACCGCCGCGTCGAACACCGGGCGGCCCAGGCCGATCAGCCAGTGCTGGAAGCAGCAGAAGGTGTCGTCGGAGCACCAGCCGCCGAACACCCGGTCGGCGGCGGCCCACAGGCTCCAGGTGCGCGCCTCGGCCACCCGCTGCACCAGGCCGCACTGGAACGCGACGATGCCGTCGACCGGCATGCCGAGCAGGGCGTCGCGGAGCCAGGCGTCCCGCTTGTCGCCGGTGAGCCCCTGCCGTCTGCAGCCCGCGATGAGAGTCCAGAGGGGGTCGGTCTCCATGCCCGCGACTATGCCAGCGGGCCATGGCCGCGCGCAGGGGCGATTCCACCTGATGGACAGTGAGCCCGCGTGCGCCGCATCGGTGAGGCCGCCTGCGCGGCCCGGCTCGTGGTCGTGCGGACCGCGGGCGGGAACGGTGGCCCGCGGCCGTGCGCGCCCGCCGGAGCGGGCGGTCACGGCCGCGGACGGACCGGATCAGTGCTGGCGCGCGGCGCCCTTGCGGCGGAACCGGACGAAGACGCCGGCACCGAGCAGCAGGACGGCCAGGGCGGCGACGCCGCCGACGGAGGCGCCCGTGGCGGCCAGGCTGCCGCCGGAGGAGGCGGTGGACGCGGACGGCGAGGCGGACGGGGCGGAGCTGCCGCCGCCGGACGAGCCCGCGGTGGAGGACGAGCCGCCGGAGCTCGAACCGCCCGAGGTCGTCGAACCACCGGTGGTGGAACCGCCGTTGCTGGACCCGCCGGTGGTCGAACCACCGGTCGTCGAACCGCCGGTGGTGGAGCCACCGGTCGTCGAACCGCCGGTCGTCGAACCGCCGGTGGTGGAGCCGCCGGTGGTGGAGCCGGTGCTCGCGCAGTCGACCTTGAAGACCTTGTGCTTGGCCTCGCCGTGCTCGCCGTCGAAGGTCCAGTAGAGCTTGTACATGCCGTCGGGCAGCGTCATGTCCTCGGTGTGGCCGTTGCCGTCGGCGCCGAGGGTGATCGTGCCGGACGCCGCGTGGTCCGCGGACTTGTGCGCCGGCTGGGGGTCGATGGTCCAGCTCACGCTCTGCAGACCGTCGAAGTCGAACGCGTCGAGATAGAAGGTGCAGACCTTGGGTTCGTCCCGGTGGTCGTCGGGCGCCGTCGTCGAGTTGTGGGTCTTGACGTCGCCGTTGTCGCCGGGGGTTTGGGCGGAGGCCGCCGGGGCGAGCAGCACGCCGGCCGTCAGAGCAACGGCCGCGCAGGTCGCGGAGGAAAAGGCACGCATGGGCACACCAGCCTGGGATCACGATGGGTTGGCGCGGGGGGAGAGGGCAAGGGTCCAGTCCCGCGGCGTGTCACGTCAAGTCCGGTGATGCGGCGTCCCTCGCGTTCCTCCGCAAGCGCGGCGGTTGTGGTCCCAACGAGCCTGCCGCCGAGGGGCGTCGACCCAGCGCCGTCAGGGTGGCCGCCCGAGACCGGGCGGGGGCCGGGCGGGGGCCGGGCGGGGTGCGCCTCCCCGTGGCGCACCCCGCGAGGGCGTCGCGTGCCCTGCCGGGCCCTCCCTCGCGGCGGTCAGTTCTGTCGGAGCGGCGGCATCGGGACCGGGACGGTGAGGGCCGTGGCGCCCGCGCCGACGCCGCCCTCGCAGGAGTTGGGCGGGGTGGTGGTGACGCCACGCGTGGACGGGCGCTCGGCGGCCCAGAACATGTAGCCGAGCATGCCCGTGGTGGTGCCCGCGCCGGCGGGCGCGGCACCCTGCGTCCACGCACTCGTCCCGCTGGTCACCGAGGACGGGAAGTCGGTGCACTCCGGGCGTACTTGCGATCCCTCGGCGATGTAGAGGCTGCCGGTGAACTTCGCGGGTGCCAGCGGCGGGATGGCGGGGCTGTAGTTCGACTTGCCGGCCAGGTGCTCCTGCCAGTTGGACTCGGCACCACTGGCCGACGGCTGCTTGCTCGGCACCATCGCGTTGGCGTAGTCCAGCACCGGCTTCGAAGTGGTCAGCCAGTTGGCGGTGGCGTACTGGTCGAGATCGATGAGCCAGCGGTCACCGGCCGCGACGTCGATCGTCAGGCGGGCCGTGGGATCGGCACCCGAGGCGTCGTAGGGATGCGCGGCCCGGTAGGCGTCGATGAACGCCTGCAGCCCCGCGGTGTTCGGACCGGCGCTCTGCTCGTAGTCGATCTCCATGCCCACGCCCAGCTGGGAGGCCAGCGCCGCCGCCTTCTGCCCGAGCAGCGTGGGGTTCTGGGAGAGCGCGGTGTTCCAGTCGTCGGTGTAGGTGATGCCGCCGATCGAGAGCATCACGCGAATGCCGTGGCTGGTGAAGTAGTTCACGACGGCCTGGTTCATACCGACCGGCACGCCGTTGGTGTTGCCGCTGTTCGTCGTGCCGTTCAGGAGCGTCAGCGGGTTGACGAAACTGAGCACCACGAGGTTGACGGAAGGGCGGCCGTCGCCGCGATCGATCAGCCAGTGATTGGCCTGGTCGAAGTCGGCCATGTCCCGCACCGTCGCCCACGTACAGGCGTCGTTGCTGCACTGCCAGGCACCGTAGACCTGCGGCGGCGTCCCGGCCGCGGCACTCGCCGACGCGGCGGGAGCGGCCGCGGGCACCACGGCGGCCGCGGCCACCAGCACAGCCGCAGCAGCGAAGGACTTCACATTTCCGAACGGCACACGCATGAACGCCTCCTGGCGGACCGGTGAGGTCGTGACGGGGACACGGTGAAGTATTTGACCGTGTCACGTCAATCACTTGGTCCGGTCCAATCTGCGCCCGCGATCCGACGCGGCGCGGCGACGGTACGGACTCCGCGCGACGGCAGCGCGGCCGCCGAGCGATTGCCGCCCGGGAGGGCAACCCGACGGCGGTCGCGGCCGCCACAGGATCGGTGCGGCCACTGCGCGGCGGTGGGACTCGGACGCCGAGCGAGCGGCGGCGGTCCCGGACGCCGAACCGCTGCGGGGCGGGCGGGGGTGCGGGACGGCGCCGGGGCGGAAGGGTGGCGGCCCTTCCGGCCCGGCGCCGTTGCGTGCGGGTGGTGCCGGTTACGCGCGGGGAGCGATCAGAACGCGCCGATGCCGTTCGGCGTGCCCAGGCCCGTCGGGCCGTCCCAGCCGGCGCGGGCGTTGCACCACTGGGTGGTCGGGCAGCTGCCGTTGCTGCCGGAGGTGACGTCGTTCAGCGACGAGGAGTGCGTGTACGGGTAGTTGTTGTCGATCGAGGCGGTGTTGCCGGCCAGGCCGTACACCGACGCGATGATCGGGGACGACACGCTCGTACCGCCGAACACCATCCAGCCGACGTAGCCCTGGTACGCGGTGGAGTCGTAGACCGCGACGCCCGTCGACGGGTTGGCGACCGCGGAGACGTCCGCCTCCGCGCGGTTGGCGCAGCCGGTACCGAACGAAGCGGCGCCGCTCAGCGCGGTGTTGTAGGCGGAGCAGCCGCTGCCCGCGCCGCTCCACGCGGTCTCCGACCAGCCGCGCGTGTTCGACGCGGTGCTCAGCGACGTGCCGCCCACAGCGGTGACGTAGTGCGAGGACGCCGGGTAGCTCGCGCCGTAGCCGGCGTCACCGGAGCTGGCGGTCACCGCGATGCCCGGGTGGTTGTAGTACGAGCCGTAGGTGGCGTCGGACGCGTCGGAGCCGCCGTAGCTGTTGCTGATCGCGACGACGCCCGCGGTCTTGGCCGCCTGGTTCACCGCGGCACCCAGGTTGGCGAAGCTGGAGGTCTTCGCCTCGACCAGCAGGATGTGGCAGTTGGGGCAGATCGCCGACACCATGTCGAGGTCCAGCGAGATCTCCTGCGCCCAGCCGCCGTCCTTCTTCGGGTAGCTGGTGCCACCGGTCTGGCTGACCTTCTTGAAGCACCCGTTGGCCGTGGTGCAGGCCGGAAGCCCGAACTGGGCCCGGTAGACGCCGAGATCGGCCTCGGCGGTCGGGTCGTCGTACGCGTCGACGATCGCCACCGTGCGGCCCGCACCCGCCGTCGACGACGGCAGCGCGTACGCGGACTGCAGGCTGGACGGGCCGAAGCCGGACGGCGTGGCGTTCGGCGAGACCGCCTGCGGCTCGACCACGTCGGTGCGCAGGATCGCCTTGCAGGAGGCGAATCCGGCCTTGCTCGTGGCACAGGAGTGGGTGGTCTTCTGGGCGGGCGAGACCGCGGCGTGCGAGGCCCCGGCGGGGCCGAGGACCGCGAGCGGGATCGCTGCGAGGGCCGCTACGCCTATCCCGGACAACCGTGCGCGCAGGTGCATGTGACTCTCCTCGATGTCGGGAGTTTACATGTTGGGAACATGACAAAGCTGAGCGATTCCGCTGGTGAACGGGTGAAGTGTGAGCCTCCCGGGCACGGTTGCGCAAGGTGCCCGCGCTCCCGGAACGGACGGGGGCGGTGGTCCCACCCGCCGCAGCGGTGCGGGAGGAGGGGACGGAAGTGGCGTAACGCCCCCGCGCCGGCCCCGAGTTGCGCGGGAGGGACCCGGCCCGGTATCCACTGCGGTAACGCTGGGGGAAGGGTGAACCCATGTCCAGACTGTCCGACGCCTGGAAGCGGTCCGCGGCGGGGCGGTTGTCGAAACAGGCCCTCCACATCGAACTGCTGCACCGGTCCATGGGGTTCGCCGCGCTCGGCTTCGTGACCCTGATGCCGCTGCTGGTCGTCGTCGCGGCGGCCACCCCGTGGGAGAACCGCCCGGGCTTCGCCCAGTGGGTGGTCGACGGGATGGGCCTGAACGCCGACGGCGCGCACAGCGTGCGGAGCATGTTCGCCGCGCCCCGCAACGTGCTGAGCGCCACCAGCGTCTGGGGCCTGGTCTCGCTCGCCTACTTCGGGCTGACCTTCGTGGCGAGCGTGGAGAACGGCTACCGCAAGATCTGGGACCTGCCGGCCGGGCCCTGGCACCGCGACTGGCGGCGCACCGTGTGGCTGGCCGTGCTGACCGCCTACCTGTTCTGCGAGTCGCAGAGCGCGGCCGCCCTGGGCAGCGGCGTGCTGCCCGCCGGCCTGCGGATCGCCCTGACCATCCTGCTGGGCGTCGCCTTCTTCGCCTGGGGCCAGCGCTTCCTGTGCGGCGGTGCGGTGAGATGGCGGACGGCGCTGCCCGGCGCGGTCTTCACCATGGTCGGCCTCGCGGGCCTGCGGATGTTCTCGCACCTGTTCTTCGCCCCGATGGTCGTCAGCAACGCCGACGCGTACGGCCCGGTCGGCACCGTGCTGACCATCGAGACGTGGCTGGTCGGCGTCGGCTTCGTGGTCTTCGGCGGCGCCCTGCTCGGCCGCCACGTCCGCGACGGCCGGATCCTGCGCCGAGGCGCCGAGATACCCAAACCGCGGCCGCCGGAGGGCTGGTTCGAGACGCCCGAGACGCCGGTTCCGGAGCTGCTGTGGCGGTCCGACGGCGGGGGCGGCGCGATCGACTGAGCCGGCCTGGCGCGGAGGCACGAGAGCGCGGCGGGCACGAGAGCGCGGAGGGCACGAGAGCGCGGAGGCACGGAGGCGGGGACGCGCGGCGAGACGCGCGGCCGGTCCGCGGGTTATGGACCGGTCGATCGCGTCGGCTTTGGCTCTGTGGACCGGGCCATGGGGGCGGCAGGGTGAACGCAGAGGCCGCACCCTGCGGCTCCCGGTGCGGAGGTCCCCCGTTGAGCATCACGTTCCTGCTGACCACCCTCGTGGTGGTCGTCACCCCCGGCACGGGCGTGGTGTACACGCTCGCCGCCGCGCTGGCGCACGGCCGCCGCGCGGGCCTGGTCGCCGCCGCCGGTTGCACCCTCGGCATCGTGCCGCACCTGGCCCTGACGATCACCGGCCTCGCCGCCCTGCTGCACGGCAGCGCGCTGCTCTTCGGGCTGATCAGGTACCTGGGTGCCGCCTACCTGCTGTACATGGCCTTCGCGGTGCTGCGCGACAAGGACGCACTGACGGTGCCGGACGAGGCCGAGGCGCGACCGGCGTCCCGCGTGGTCGCCTCGGCGGTGCTGGTCAACCTGCTCAACCCGAAGCTCACCATGTTCTTCGTCGCGTTCCTGCCGCAGTTCGTCGCCCGGGACCGGCCGGGTGCGACGGTGTGCATGCTTCAACTCGGCCTCGTCTTCATGGCGTTGACGTTCGCGGTGTTCGCCGCGTACGGGTGGTGCGCGGGCGCGGTGCGCGGCCGGTTGCTCGACCGGCCGCGCGTGGTGACCGGCGTCCGCCGGACGTTCGCGCTCTGCTTCGTGGGCCTGGGCGCGCGGCTGGCGGTGGCGTGACGATGAGCGAACTCCAGGCTCCGCCCCTGCGCCGCTTCCGCCACGCGGACGCCCTCCGCGCCGACCACCCGGAGCTGGCCGCCGGGGCCCTGTACGCCGCGGGCGTGGACGACACGGTCGACGCCGGGAGGGGCGTCGCCGCGTACACCGCCCGTGCCCTGGACCGGCTGGCCGCCACCACCGAGAGCCGCATGCCGGAAGTAGCAGCCTGGCGGCGGGAGTTCGCCCGCATGGGGCTGAAGCCGACGCAGTACCGGTGCGCCTCCGAGTCGCTGCTGCGGCGGCTGCGCAAGGAGGGCGCCCTGCCGCGCATCCACCCCGTCGTGGACCTGTGCAACGCCGTCTCCGCCGCCTACGCGGTGCCGGTCGCCGCGCTGGACGCGGACCGGATCGCCGGGCCCCTGCTGGAGGTGCGGTACGCCCGGGGCGACGAGCACTACACGCCGTTCGGCGGCGGCACCGAGCATCCCGCGCCCGGGGAGGTGACGTTCGCCGACGCCGACGGGCGGGCGCACGCCCGCCGGTGGACCAACCGGCAGAGCGGGCACTCCGCCGTCGGCCCGCACACCCGCAGGGTCCTGGTCGTGGCCGAGGCGCTGCACGACGGGGGCGCACGCACGATGGCCGGGGTGCTGGCGGCCCTCGCCGGCGAGTTCACCGCGCACTGGCCGGTGACGGTGGAATCGGCCCAGCTGACGTCCGGAGAACCCGAGTTCGCGTTCGGAGGCCACGCTGCGGCGAGCAGTGCGGCGGGTCACGACGCTCCGGCCGCGGGCCACCGCGCGTGACACCATGGGCCCGGCGGAAGGGGGCCGAGCGGCGATGGCGGAGACGGCGGCCCAGTCCGTGACAGCGGTCCAGTCCGTGCCGGCGGCGGCGACGGAGACGGCGCTGACCGCCGCCGGTGGAGAAGCCGCCCCGTACGGCTCGGACTTCCTCCAGCTCGACGCGGCCGAGGCGCCGGCCGGCGGCAAGTCGGACTGGCTGGCCGCCCGGTTGCGGCAGGCCGTCGCCGACGGACGCCTGCCGGTGGGCAGCCGGCTGCCGCCGACCCGGGTGCTCGCCGCTGAACTGCGCGTCTCGCGCGGGGTGGTGATGGAGGCGTACCGGCGGCTGACGGAGGACGGCCACGTCGAGGGCCGCCGCCGGGGCGGAACCGTCGTCGTCGCGGCACCGTTCGCCTCGACCGCACGGTCGGCTTCCCCGGCGCCCTTGGCATCCCCGGTGCAGGCGATCGAACGGGCCACGGCGGCGCGCGTTGGCAGCGCCCTGCCCCGCCGGCCGGAGCCCGCGGCTCCCCTCCCCGCCGAACTCCCGGACCCGGCCGGCCTGTTCGCCGGCTCTCCCTCGCCCGACGTGTTCGACGCGCTGCGGGTCGCGCCCGCCCGCGTCGACTTCACGCCCGGCCGCCCCGACCTCGCGGCGTTCCCGCGGGCCGCCTGGCTGCACGCCGAACGGGCCGTGCTCGTCGAGTTGTCGGCTGGCGACCTCGGCTACGGCGACCCGCGCGGCGCACCGCTGTTGAGGGAGGCCGTCGCCGGGTGGCTGGCCCGCAGCCGGGGCGTCCGCGTCACACCGGCCGAGGTGCTGGTCGTGGCCGGCACCGCGCAGGCGCTGACGCTGCTGCACCCGGTGCTGCGGGCGGACGGCATCGACAGCGTCGCCGTCGAGGACCCCGGTTCGCTGGGCACCCGCCAGCACCTCGTCAACGGCGGTCTGGGCACGCCGCCGGTGCCGGTCGACGAGGACGGCGTGCGGGTCGACGCGCTGCGCGCCACCGGCGCCCGCGCGGTGCTGCTGACCCCCGCCCACCAGTTCCCCACCGGCGTGGTGACGAGCGGCGAGCGGCGCCGCGAGCTGCTGCGCTGGGCGGAGCGGGAGGGCGGCCTGATCGTCGAGGACGACTACGACGCGGAGCACCGCTACGACCGGCCGCCGGTGCCGGCGCTGCGTGCGCTGCTCGCGGGCAGCGGTCTGGCCGACCGCGTCTGCTACATGGGCAGCGTCTCCAAACTGCTCGCCCCGGCCCTGCGCACCGGCTGGGTCGTGCCGCCGCCGCGCTACCGCGACGCGCTGGTCGACGCCAAGCGCTTCACCGACCTCGGCAACGCGGTGCTGCCGCAGCTCGTCCTGGCCCGGCTGATGGTCTCCGGAGAGCTGGAGCGGCACCTGCGGATGCTGCGCGGACGCCACCGCAGGCGCCGGGACGCGATGGTGCGGGCGATCGCGTCCCACCTGCCGGGGGCCGTCACCCACGGCGCCGCCGCCGGCCTGCACCTGACCGTCACCTACCCGCAGGACGTCCCCGACACCGCCCTCGCCGCGGCCGCGCTGCGCCTCGGCGTCAAGTGCCAGCCGCTCTCGTGGCACCGCCAGCTCCCCGGCCCGCCCGGCCTCGTCCTCGGCTACGCGGGCACTCCGTCCGACACCATCACCGCCGGTGTCGCCACCCTCGCCACCGCCCTCCACGCCCTCTCCTGACCCCGCCCGCCCGGGGCGACCGGGGGCCCACGCCGAGGGGGTCGGGATGCCCGGGGCGGGTGTGGTGGGCGGTGCAGACTGAGGGCCACCGTCGGCGGAAGCGGGATGGGGCACGACATGGCGTACGGTCTGGCGCGGCGGCAGTTGCAGCCGCGGGTCCCGCTGCGTCCCGGCGAAGGGGACAAGGACCACCTGACCAGCCTGGAGGGGCTGTCCGCGCTGTCGCTGGACGCGCTCAGCTCCGTGGCGTACGGCCCCGAGTCGATCGTGCTGGCGCTGGTGGTGGCCGGCGCCGGTGCGCTGCGCGCGACCCTGCCGATCACCCTGGTGATCACCGTCCTGCTGGTGGTGCTGGTCGTCTCGTACGGGCAGGTGATCGCGGTCCACCCGGACGGCGGCGGCGCGTACGCGGTCGCGAGGAAGGACCTGGGGCGCGTGCCGAGCCTGCTCGCCGCGGCGAGCCTCGTGGTCGACTACGTGCTGACCGTCGCGGTCAGCCTGGCTGCCGGCACCGACGCACTGGTGTCCGCGTTCCCGGCGCTCGACGGCGACAAGCTCGCGGTGTGCCTGGCCGGTCTGCTGCTGCTGACGGCGGTGAACCTGCGCGGCGTCACCGAGAGCGCCCGGCTGCTGATGCTGCCGACGCTGCTGTTCGTGGCGGGCATCTTCGCCGTGATCGTCGTGGGCCTGGCCCGCCCGCACCCGATGGCGATGGTCGGCACCGCCGAGCCCGTGCACGCGACCGAGGCGCTGGGCCTGCTGGTGATCCTCAAGGCGTTCTCGTCCGGCTGCTCGGCGCTGACCGGCGTGGAGGCGATCGCCAACGCGGTGCCGACGTTCCGCGAGCCGCGCGTCAAGCGCGCCCAGCGCACCGAGTTGATGCTCGGCGCACTGCTGGGCGTGATGCTCGTGGGGCTGGCCGTGCTGATCCGCCGCAACGACGTGGTGCCGCGCGGCGGCGTGACGGTGCTGGCGCAGCTGACGGCGGGCGCGTTCGGCACCGGCTGGATGTACTACGCCACCAACGTCGTCGTCGCCCTCGTGCTGCTGCTGGCGGCCAACACCAGCTTCGGCGGGCTGCCGGTGCTGATGAGCCTGCTGGCCCGCGACCACCGGCTGCCGCACCTGTTCGGGCTGCGCGCCGAACGGCCCGTCTACCGCTGGGGCGTGGCGGTGCTGTCGCTGACCGCGGCGCTGCTGCTGATCGCCGTCGACGCCGACACGCACAAGCTGATCCCGCTGTTCGCCATCGGCGTGTTCCTCGGCTTCACCCTCAGCCAGACCGGTCTGGTGCTGCACTGGCGCCGCGAACGGCCGCCGGGCTGGCGGCGCCGGGCCGCGCTCAACGGCCTGGGCGCGGTGCTCACCACCATCGCCACGTGCGTGCTGCTGGGCACCAAGTTCCTGGAGGGCGCCTGGGTCGTGGTGGTCACGGTGCCGCTGATGATGCTGCTGTTCTCCCGCATCGAACGGTACTACCGGGCGGCGGGCGAGGAGTTGGGGCTGGGCCGGATCCCGCCGCCGCCGCGGTCCCGGCGTTCGCTGGTGATCGTGCCGCTCGGCCAGGTCAGCAACGTCGCGCAGCACGCCCTGACCGCCGCGATGGCGCTCGGCGACGAGGTGGTCGCGGTGGTCGTCCACCACGACCCGAACAAGTCGCGGGCCCTGATGGACGCGTGGAACCGCTGGAACCCGGGCGTGCGGCTCGACGTGCTGGACAGCCCGCACCGCTCCCTCGTGGAGCCGGTGGTCGGCTACGTCAACGAGGCCGCGCGCGACGGCCGGCAGGTCGCGGTGCTGATCCCCGAGGTCGAGCCGCGCAGCCGCCGCTACAAGCTGCTGCAGAACCAGCGCGGCCTCCTGCTCGCCACCGTGCTGCGGGCCCGCACCGACGTCGTGGTGTGCATCCTCCCGCACCGCATCGACCTCTGAACGCCGCGCGCCGGGACGGCGCCGCAGGAAGCCGCACCCGGACGGCCTCCGCCCGCCGGCGGTGGCGGGCGGCTGCACCCCTGACCGGCCCGGCCACGTCAGCGTCGCGCTAACGCGGCGGCCCGCTCCGTCAGGGAGCCGTCAGGACGGCACGGGGGGCCGGCCGGTGCGGGCTTAGCGTCGTCGGAGTGCCGGGGGGCCGGCCCCGGCACGGTGCGTCACGCCTTCCCCGGCCACCTCCGGGCGAGCCCGTCCCCCGCGCCTCGCCCGGGGGTGTCGAGGGGATCGCGGCCCTGGCCCGATCGCCTCCCACCCCTGCCGTCGGCATGCCCCCGGGCCCGTGCGCGGGTCCGGCGTGCCCGCGTAACGAGAGGTCTCCGTGAACGTCGAGAACACCGCCGGGCTGATCGCGCCGATCGCGCCGATCGCCCCGGCCGCCTGCCCGGCGGCCGCGCCGGCCGGACCGGAGCGGCCGCGATGACCGCGCCCGCGCCCGCGATACCGGCCACCGGCCCGACCCCGCGCCCCCCTGACACCGGTGCCCGCCGCAAGGTGGGCGCGGGGCTGCTCGACCCCCGCCAGCTGCTCCGGGCGCTGCCCGGCGCGCTGCGCAAGCTCAACCCGGTGACGCTGGCCCGCAACCCGGTCATGTTCGTCACCGAGATCGGTGCGGCGCTCACCACCGGCCTGGCGGTCGCCGACCCCAGCGTGTTCGGCTGGCTGATCACCGGCTGGCTGTGGCTGACGGTCGTGTTCGCCAACCTCGCGGAGGCCGTGGCGGAGAGCCGCGGCCGCGCGCAGGCCGACTCGCTGCGCCGCACCCGCAGGCAGACCACCGCGCGGCGGCTGACCGGCTGGGAGCCCGGCGCCGAGCCGTCGGCCTACCTCGAACAGGACGTGGCGGCGGCCGAGTTGCGGCGCGGCGACCTGGTGGCCGTGGCGGCCGGCGAACTGGTGCCGGGCGACGGCGACGTCATCGAGGGCGTCGCGGCGGTCGACGAGTCGGCGATCACCGGGGAGTCCGCGCCCGTGATCCGCGAGTCCGGCGGCGACCGCTCGGCCGTCACCGGCGGCACGCGCGTGCTGTCCGACCGGGTCGTCGTGCGGATCACGCAGGAGCCCGGCGAGAGCTTCCTGGACCGGATGATCGCCCTGGTCGAGGGCGCCGGGCGGCAGAAGACGCCCAACGAGCTGGCGCTGAACCTGCTGCTGGTCATGATGACGTTCGTCTTCCTCGTCGCGGTCGTCACGCTCCAGCCGATGGCGGTCTTCTCCCGGGACTTCATGGCCGCCGCGCACGACACCGCGGCCCTCAACGCCGACGGCGTCCGCGGCATCGTCCTGGTGTCGCTGCTGGTGTGCCTGATCCCCACCACGATCGGCGGACTGCTGTCGGCGATCGGCATCGCCGGCATGGACCGGCTCGTGCAGCGCAACGTGCTGGCGATGTCGGGGCGGGCCGTCGAGGCGGCCGGCGACGTCAACACGCTGCTGCTCGACAAGACCGGCACCATCACCTACGGCAACCGGCAGGCCGCCGGCCTGCTGCCGGTCGGCGGCACGGACACGAGGGACCTCGCGCGGGCGGCGCTGCTGGCGAGCCTCGCCGACGAGACGCCCGAGGGCCGGTCGATCGCCGCGTACACGCGGCGCGAGCACGGCGCCGGCGACGGGGAGCCCGGCCGGGACGTGGCTCGACCCGGCATGACCTGGCTGCCGTTCACCGCCACCACCCGGATGTCCGGCGCCGACCTGCCCGGCGGGCTCCGGCTCCGCAAGGGCGCGGCGAGCGCGGTGGCCGCCTGGGCCGTGCAGAACGGCGGCACGGTGCCCGCGGGCTTCGACTACGCCGTCACCGAGGTGTCCGCGTCCGGCGGCACCCCGCTGGCCGTCGCCCGCCAGGACGGGGACGGGCCCGCTCAGGTGCTGGGCGTCGTCCACCTCAAGGACGTCGTGAAGCCGGGGCTGCGGGAGCGGTTCGGCGAGCTGCGGCGGATGGGCATCAGGACCGTGATGATCACCGGTGACAACCCGGTGACGGCCAAGGCCATCGCGGAGGAGGCCGGCGTCGACGACTTCCTCGCCGAGGCCACGCCGGAGGACAAGCTCGCGCTGATCCGGAAGGAGCAGGCCGGCGGCCACCTCGTCGCGATGACCGGCGACGGCACGAACGACGCGCCCGCGCTCGCGCAGGCCGACGTCGGGGTCGCGATGAACACCGGCACGTCGGCCGCGAAGGAGGCCGGCAACATGGTCGACCTCGACTCCGACCCCACGAAGATCATCGAAATCGTGGAGATCGGCAAGCAGTTGCTGATCACCCGGGGTGCGCTGACGGCGTTCTCCATCGCCAACGACATCGCGAAGTACTTCGCGATCCTCCCGGCGATGTTCGGCGCGGTGTACCCGTCCCTGAGGGCCGCCAACGTCATGGGCCTGCACTCGCCGGCCTCCGCGATCCTGTCCGCGGTCGTCTTCAACGCCGTGATCATCGTGGTGCTGATCCCGCTGGCGCTGCGCGGCGTGCGCTACCGGCCGAGCAGTGCCGACGCGCTCCTGACCCGCAACCTGTGGATCTACGGCGTGGGCGGCCTCGTCCTGCCCTTCCTGGCGATCAAGTGCATCGACGTCGCCCTCGTCCAGTTCGTCCCGGGGATCTGACCATGAACCTCCTCAACCGGCTGCCCGCGTGGGTGGCCCAGCACGTCGTGGCGTTGCGCACCGTGCTGCTCCTCACCGTGATCACCGGCCTCGCGTACCCGCTGGCGCTGACCGCGGTGGCACAGGTCCCCGGGCTGCGGCACGCCGCGGAGGGCTCGCGGGTGACCGGCACCGACGGGCGGACCGCGGGCAGTTCACTGATCGGCCAGTCCTTCCAGGACGCCAAGGGCCGGCCGCTGCCGCAGTACTTCCAGCCGCGCCCGTCCCACGCCGGTGACGGCTACGACGCGTCGGCGTCCGGGGCCGGCAACCTCGGGCCGGAGAGCGTCGTCGACACGCTGCCCCTCAACGGGCGGCCGGACAGCGGCAGGCAGAGCCTGCTCACGCAGGTGTGCGCCCGCAGCAAGGCCGTCGGCGCGCTCGAACACGTCGACGGCGCACGGCCGTTCTGCACGGCCGACGGCGTCGGCGCGGTGCTCGGCGTGTACCGGGCCGATGGCACCAGCGGTGCCGTCACCCGCGTCGTCAGCCTCAACCAGGCATGCCCGGCACGGCCGTTCATCGCGCGCTACCACGGCGTGACGGTGCGGTGCGCCACACCCGGCGCGGACTACGGCCGCGCGGTCGCGGTGCCGGTCCGCGGCGACGCGCCCGCGCACCCGCGGGTGCCGGCCGACGCCGTGACCGCCAGTGCCAGCGGCCTCGACCCGCAGATCAGCCCCGCGTACGCGGCCCTCCAGGTCCCGCGGGTCGCCCGCGAGCGCGGGATGGCCGCGGCCGACGTGCGCCGGCTGGTCGCGCACTGCACCACCGGCCGGGCCCTGGGCTTCCTCGGCGCCCCGGCCGTCGACGTCGTCGAGCTGAACCTCGCGCTCGACCGCACCCACCCGGTGAAGGGGACCCGATGACGTACGCCTGGCTGCAGGCCACCCTGATCGTCGCCGTGGTCGTCGGCCTGCACGTGCCGCTCGGCGACTACATGGCCCGGGCGCTCGACGGCGGCCGGCACCATCGCGCCGAACGCGCGCTGTACCGGCTGTGCGGCGTCGACCCCGACCGCGAGCAGAACTGGCGGCACTACCTGACGGCCCTGCTGGCGTTCTCCGCGATGTCGGTCGCCGCGCTGTTCGCCCTGTTCACCCTTCAGGGCCGGCTGCCCTGGTCCACCGGGCACGGCGGCATGCCGTGGCGGCTGGCGCTGCACACCGCGGTCAGCTTCACCACCAACACCAGCTGGCAGAACTACGCCGGCGAGTCCACGACCGGACACCTCGCGGTGATGGCGGGCCTGGGCGTCCAGGCGTTCGCGTCGGCCGCGGTCGGCGTGTGCGCGGCGCTGGCCCTGATCCGCGGGCTCGTCCGCCGCGGCACCGACGATCTCGGCAACTTCTGGGTGGACCTGATCCGCACCACCGTGCGGGTGCTGATGCCGCTCGCGGTCGTCTGCGGCGTCCTGCTGATCGCGCTGGGCGTCGTGCAGAACCTGGCGGGGCCCGAGACGGTGACGACCGTGGCCGGTGGCCGGCAGACGCTGCTCGGCGGCCCGGTCGGCTCCTGGGAGCCGCTGAAGCTGTTCTCCGGCGACGGCGGCGGCGTCTTCAACGCCAACAGCGCCCACCCCTTCGAGAACCCGACGGCGCTGACCAACGCGCTCGAGATCGTGCTGATGCTGCTGATCCCCACGGCGTTCCTCCGCACCTACGGCCGCATGATCGGCAGCCTCCGGCAGTCGTGGACGCTGCTGGCGGTCGTCGGCATCCTCTTCGCCCTGCTGCTGGGCGCCGCGACGTGGGCGCAGAGCGTCCACGGCGGCACCGTCACGCAGGCGGTGGGCGGCGCCTACGAAGGCACCGAGACCCGGTTCGGCATCCCCGGCAGCACGCTGTTCGGCGTGTCCGCGACGGGCAGCGCGGACGGCGCGGCCAACGCGTCCTACGACAGCTTCTCCAGCCTCGGCGGCGGCGTGCTGATGGCCGCGATGATGCTCGGCGAGATCGCGCCGGGCGGCGTCGGCAGCGGCCTGTACGGTCTGCTGATCGCCGTGATGATCGCGGTGTTCGTCGGCGGGCTGCTCGTCGGCCGCACCCCGGAGTACCTGCGCAAGCGGCTCGGCTTCGCCGAGATGCGCTACGTGGTGCTGTACGCGCTGGTCGGGCCGACGGCCGTGCTGGTGTGCGTGGCGCTGGCCACCGCCACCGGCAACGCCCAGTCCTCGATGGGCAATCCGGGCCCGCACGGCCTCGCCGAGGCGATCTACGCCTACACCAGCAACGTCAACAGCAACGGCAGCGCGATGGCCGGCTTCAACGGCGCGACCGACTTCCACAACCTGCTGATGGTCGCCGCGATGCTCGTCGGCCGCTACCTGCCGATGGTCTTCCTGCTGGCCCTCGCCGGCCGCCTGGCCCGCCAGCAGCCCGGCGTCGTCACCGCCGGCACGCTCCAGGCCCGCGGCGTCAACTTCGTCGCGCTGGTCACCGCCGCCGCACTCATCCTCGCCCTCCTCAACTTCCTCCCCGCCCTCTCCCTGGCCCCCCTCGCCGAGGGCCTGGCCTGACCCGGCTCCCGGTGCGGAGCACCGTCCCCACGACGGGTGCGGCCGGGACGACGGGTGCGGGGTGCGCGGGAGTCGGCCGCACACCCCGCGGGAGACGGTCAGCGGGTGCGGAGGCGCGACCGACTCGCGGGGACCGTACCGGGCTCACACGCGCGGGGGGCCGGCCTCGACGCGGCGGAGGACGGGGGCGAGGCGGTCGATGTCGGGGCCCAGCTGGATCTGGCGTTCGTCCCACCAGGTCGCGCCCGCGTCGGACAGCGGGCCGATGACGTCCGCGGCCCTGCCCGGGTGCGCGGGGGTCGCCCCGCCGAGGACGAACTCGAAGGGGCGCTCGGTCCCTTGCCGGTGCTTGCGGACGTAGGCGACGAGTTCCGCCACCTCCGCCACGTCCGGGACGATCCCGTGCCGGGCGGACTCGAACAGCGGCGCCGCACCGTCCCAGCGGGCGGCCCGCCGCATCGGCGCCTTCGCCGGCCAGAACCCGCCGATCCAGACGGGCGGCCGCGGGCGCTGCACGGGCGTCGGCGTCATCTGCACGTCCCGCGCCTGGTAGTGGACGCCTTCGTGGTCGACGAGCTCGCCCGTCCACATCCTGTCGATGAGGTCCAGGCCCTCGTCCAGCCGTCCGGCCAGGACGAGCGGGTCGGTGGAGTCCCCGAAGCTGCCGTACTCGTCGTCGATGGGTCCGCCGAGGCCCGCCCCGAGGATCATGCGACCTCCGCTCAGCTCGTCCAACGTGGCGACCTGCCGGGCGAGTTGCTGCGGACGGTACCGGGGGACCGGGGTCAGCAGCGTGCCCAGGCGCAGCCGCGACGTGGCCGGTGCGACGGTCGCCAGCAGGATCCACGGATCGGCGAACGGACGTCCCCGGTAGCGCTTGAACTGGAGGTGGTCCCAGACGAACAGGCCGTCCCAGCCCGCCTCTTCGGCCGCGACCGCGACCTTCCGGACGTTCATGGGGTCGGCGAAGTCACCGAAGTTGGGGATGTTGACCGAAAAGCGCATGGGCGTGCTCTGCCTTCCTGCGGGGCCGTCCGTCCGGCACGTGCGGTCCGGCAAGTGCATCGCATCCGCGGCACGGTGCCAATCGATAAAGCCCCGAGCTTAAGGGTGGGCCCTGGCCGGGCCGGTGCGGTGGCCGGCTACCAGAGGCCGTCGGGCGCGGCCGTGCCGTCCGCGAGGCGGCGGGCCGCCGCGACGCGGCTCAGGCCCGCGGGGTAGGGCAGGCCGGCCGCGAGGTCCCCGGCCCCGGACAGGGCCTCCTCCGCCGCCGCGGCCTCACCGAGCCGGAACAGGGCCGCGCCCAGGGCGATCCGCGCCTCCGTCTCGGCGAGACGCTCGCCGGTGCGGCCGGCCCGGGCGACCTCCGCGAGGGCGCGGCGGCGCGCCGACTCGGCCTGCCCCGAGAGCAGTTCGGCCCACGCGACCAGGGCGGGCGCATCGTCCTCCGCGCCGGCCAGGGCCGAAAGCGCCTCGCGTGGACGGCCGGTGCGCAGGGCGAGTTCGGCACGCGCCGCAAGGACCTCCAGACCGGCCTGGCGGTCGCGCGGGACCGCGGCCGCCGACCCGGCCCGGCGCAGGAGCGCTTCGGCCTCCTCGGTGCCCCCGGCGCGCAGGCGGATCCGCGCCAGGGTCGCCAGCGCGTACGGCAGGCACCACGCGTCGTCCGGCTCCGCGCCCCGCACCGCGGCTTCCGCGAAGGTCGCGGCGGCCGCCGACTCCCCCAGCAGCATGTGCAGTTCGGCGAGGTTGGCGCGCTCGAACGCGGCGTTGGTGGGATCGCCGGACCGCTCGGCGAGGGTGAGGGCGCGCTCGCCCGACGCGACGGCCTCGTGCAGCCGTCCGGCGCGGCGCGCGTTCTCCCGCAGCGTCGACAGCGCCGCCACGATCATGGTCGGGTCGCCGGACGCCTCGGCGGGCCCCAGCGCCAGGTCGGCGGTCTCGCGGGCCTCGCCGAACCGCCCGGCCAGCGCCAGGTTGCGGGCCTGCACCACGTACGAGCGCGCCTGGAACGCCATGCCGACGGGGCCCCGGACCCGGCGCGCGGGCTCCAGCGCGCTCAGCGCCGACGCGTACCCGTCCTCGTACTGCCCGAGGATGCCCTGGATGAGGGACAGTGCGAGGTAGTGGCGGGCGGCGGGGCCGGGGGCGGTGGCGGCGGTGACGGTGTGGGACCGCAGGACCTCCCAGGCGTCGCGGGTGGCCCCGGCCTTGGCCAGGGTGTCCGCCAGATGCGCCGCCGCGAGGACCGTGTCGTCGTGGTCACCGCGCCGCACGAACTCCGCGAGGGCGCGCCGCAGTACCCCGGCGGCCTGCGCGAAGTGGCCCATGCGGCCGAGTACTTGGCTGTGCGCGAGACGGGCGTGGGCGGCGTCGACGTCGAGCCGGGTGACCAGTTCGCGGTAGTAGCGGTCGGCGGTGTCGTTGGCGTAGAGGGCGGCGGCGCGCTCGGCCGCGCGGCGCAGGTACTCGGCGGCCCGCGGGTCGTCGGCGCGGGTGAAGTGCGAGGCCAGCTCGTCGACGGCGTCGGGACGGCGGCGCAGCACCGTCTGCGCGAAGGCGGCGTGCAGCTGGCGCCGGCGCACCGCCGTGAGCCGGTCGTAGCAGGTGAGGCGGACGACGGGGTGCCGGAACGCGACGCCCGCCTCGGGCCGGCCGTCCACGACGACCTGGCGTTCCTCCACCAGCGCGACGGAGATGGCCCGTTCGAGGGCATCGGCCGCGGCCGCGCCGGCGACGGGTGGACGCAGGCCGTGCGCGGCCACGTCCAGCAGGTCGGACAGGGCGGTCTCGCCGCCCGCCGCGGACAGCGCCTCGACGATCCGGCGCGTGTCCTGGTCGAGCCGCCCCAGCCGCTCGGCGACGAGCTGCCGCACGCTGTCCGGCGTGACGGGCCCGGCCCCGGCCCCTGCGTCCGTGAGCCCACGCGCCAGCTCGATCGCGAACAACGGATTCCCGCGCGACAGCTCCCACACCCGCACCAGGCGCTCGACGTCCGTGCCGGGGCCGGCGCTTGGCGTGGAGACGGAGTCGAGGCCCGAGCCCGAGCCCGAGCCGGAGCCGGGGCCCCTGCCGTCGCCCGTGCCCGGAGCCACGGCGGAGCTCGGCGCGAGGTCCGGCGCGGGGCCCGGATCCGCGACGGTCCCGCCGGCCGTTCCAGCGCGGGAGCCCGTGGTGGAGCCGACGCCCGGACCGACGCCGGACCCGGCACCGGAGCCCGCGGAGCCCGCCTCACCGCCGCCGCGTGCCGGGCGGGCGGCGGCTCCGGCCTGGGACGGGCCGGCGGCGGTCGCGGTCAGCGCGTCCGCGGCCACCGTGAGGCAGGCCTCCCGGTCGAGGCGGCCGACTTCGACGCGGGTGGCGAGTCCGTGCCGGAGCAGCGCGGCCAGGCCCGTCCTGCGGGGGTCGTCCTCGGGCAGCTCCTCCTCGCGGCAGGTCACCAGGAAGCGCAGCCTCACCCCCGTCCCGGCGGCGTCCGCGGCGTCGGCCGACCGGCGGGCGAGGTGGCTGAGCAGCTGGAACGAGCCGGTGTCCGCGGCGTGCAGGTCGTCCAGGACCAGCACCACCGGTTGCGCCACGGCCAGTTCGCCGAGCAGCGCGGCGGTGCCGCTGAACAGGCGGTCGCGCTCCTCCTCGGGGCTGCGCTCCACGTCGTCCCCCGTGCGTCCCAACGCGGGGAGGAACGCGGCCAGTTCGGGATGTTCGGCGCCGACGAGGGCGCGTTCGCCCGCGTCCCGTCCGGCCAGCCAGCCGTTGAGCGCCTCGGCGAACGCGCCGTACGGGGTGTGGCCCTCCGCGTCGTGTCCGCCGCCCCACAGCACGGCGGCCCCGGACTCGGCGGCCCTGCGGGCCACTTCGCCCGCCAGGCGCGTCTTGCCGACGCCCGCCTCGCCGGTGAGCAGCCGCACCGGCGGTCCCGCGGCGGCGAGCAGCCCGGCGAGCAGGCCGTCGCGGCCGCGTAGCGGCGTCCCGAGCCGGCCGCGGAGCGCAGCGGGCAGCGCGGGCGCCGCGGCCGGCGGGGACGTCACGGCCATGGGCCGGGCGGCGAGCGCGGCGCGGTGCAGCCGCTCGGTCTCCGGGCCCGGCCGCACGCCCAGTTCGGCGTCCAGCGCCTCCCGGCACACGTGGTACTGGCGGACCGCGCGCCGCCGCAGCCCCTGGCGGATGTACGCCTCGATGAGCACGCGGTGCGCGAGTTCCTCGGCCGGGCTGGCCGCCAGGACCTGCTCGGCGACCGCGGCCGCCTCCTGCGCGGCGCCCCGCTCCAGATGGGCGGCGGCGAGTCCGAGCAGCAGCTCCTCGCGCAGCCGGGTCAGCCCGTCCCGGCGCGGCTGCGCCCACGTGGCGTACCGGTCCTCCGGCAGCAGCTCGCCGCCGAACGCGTCGAGCGCGCCCGCCAGCTCCGCCGGGTCGCAGGCGGCGAGGGCGGTGCGCGCCGCCGCTTCGGCGTGGTCGGCGTCGATCCACACGGTGGCCGGGTCGAGCCGCAGCATGGCCCCGTCCGCGACCAGGTAGGAGGAGGCGGCCCGCGGGGCGAGTTCGGGTTCGAGGGCGCGCCGGGCCGCGTGCAGGGCGACCCGGAGGCTGCCGGCCGCGGCCTGCGGGTCGGCGTCGGGCCAGCAGACGTCCATGGCCTGCTCGCGGTGCAGGGCGTGGCCGGGGACGACGGCGAGCAGCTTCACCAGGGCGCGGGCACTGGGACGCGGCCATCGTTCGGCGAGCGCGGGCCCGCCGTCGCGAACGGCGCGAAATCCGCCGAAAAGGTACAGCTTCAGCAAAGGTGGAGCGGGCGTACCGCCTTCCGTGGTGTGCCGCGCGTCCATGAGGGCGCCCACTGTAATCGAGCACGCCATGGCCGCCGGGGGCGGTGCCGCCGGAGTCGGGGGCGGCGCGGGGCGCCGCGTGATCCCGGCGGCACCCTCCGCCACCTGGGGTTTCCGCCGCGCCCCACATCCACCCCGGCCGCCGAACGCCGGGAACCCCGGGCCCCCCTCGGTTCGCCCGGGGGTCCCGGCGTGCCGCGCGCGTCCGGTCGGACGCGCGCGGCGAGCGGCTCAGGAGAGCTTGTACGTCGACACCTCGTGGATGCTCTGGTTCGAGATCAGGTAGCCACCCCCGATCTGCTCGGCCGTCTCGTTCACGCCGCGGTCGTCGAAGTTGAGCATGACGATCTCGTCCACGCCGTCGCCGTCGAGGTCGCCGGCGACGTAGTTGCGGGCGCCCCCTTCGCTCGCCGTCTTGCCGACGTAGTTGGAGTGCATCCCGTCGCTGACGAACGTGGCCGGGTCCCAGAGGTAGGCGCCGCCCTCGGACCCGGTGATGCCGACCTTCCGCCCCCCGGGTCCGGTGATCCAGCCCGCGGTGTGGGTCGGCGGGAGGAACAGGGTCCGCGTGTCCGCGCCGTCGGCGCCGAAGGAGTAGGCCGAGCCGGTGCCGGCCTCCTGGAGCACCCCGTCGCCGTCGAAGTATCCGCCGTGGGTCCACAGGCCGCCGGTCACCGCGGTGTGCAGCAGTTCCCCGGTGCGGCCGTCGCGGATCTCCACGACGTTGCTCGGGGTCATGAAGTCACCGCTGGTGGTGTGGATCGGCGTCCAGGCGACCCAGGTGTACGCGACGGCGTGCCCGTCGGCGTACGGGGTGTTCGACGAGGCGTAGACCGCGTGGTCGAGCAGCGCTCCGCGGATGCCGTCCTGGGAGTCCGCCGGGGCGGTCGGCGTCATCTCCCAGCCCAGGGTGCCGGTCGTCCCGTCCAGCGCGACCGCCTTGACCACGGGGCTCGTGACGTCGATGGCGTCGGCGGCGCCGTACTGGGTGTAGACCCTGCCGTCGTTGACCGAGGGGTCGGCGAAGTACACGGCGCCGGCGCTCGCGGGCGCCGCGTACGTCCACAGCGGCTTGCCGTCGCCCTTGTAGACGCGCAGGGCGTCGGTCGGGACGAGGATCTCCTTCTTGCCGTCCCCGTCGACGTCGGCGAGCACCACGGAACGGACGTACTGGCCGCCGCCGTCGATCGTCCGCAGCACCGCGCCGGTCCTGGAGTCGAGCACGACGACCGCGCTGTCCGCGGCGACGACGATCTCCGGGGTCTTGTCGCCCGTCACGTCCGCGACCTCGATGCGGTGCACCGCGCCCGGCACGGTGGCCTGCCACAGCTTCTTCGGCGTGCCGCCGACCAGCGACGTGCCGGAGTAGGCCCACACGCCGTCGGACTGGCCGCCCTCGACGAGGTCGACCTTCTTGTCGCCGTCCACGTCGACCAGCTGCGCCGACGACATGTCGCCCTGCAACGGCGTCAGTCGCTGCTGGGTGCCGTCGGTGAGGTCGTACGTGCGGACGTTCTGGTCCGCGTCGACGGTGCGGACGTGCCGGCCGTCGGCGTCCTTGTAGACGTCGTCGAACACCGGGGACGTGGTGGCGCCCGACGTGCGCCACGCCACCTTGCCCTTGGCGTTGAACACGGTCAGCGAGCCGTACCGGCCACCGGTGTTGACGGCCTTGCCGATGTCCGTGTCGTCCTGTCCCACGGCGACCAGCTTGTTGCCGACGACGTCCAGCCGCCAGGTACTGGGGCCGTCCTTCCCGTTGTCCGCCGCCCGCTTGGTGGTGTACTGCCACAGGGCGGTGCCCGGGTCGTCGCCGTCCAGGACCCGGATCGTGCTCGCGTTCACGAAGAGGTCGTCCGTCAGCGAGGATTCGCTGACGACGTACTCGTCGGACCCGCCGGCCGAGCCGCCGGACAGGTCGCCGACGGTGAAGGCGGTGGGCAGCACGTTGACCCGGTCGTCCAGGGTCGTGCGGCGGCCGTCGGCCAGGTCGTAGGCCGCGACCTCGTACCGCACCCCGTCGCTGATGTCGGACTGCTCCACGGCGACCAGCTGCCCCCGGCCGCTGTCCAGCCGCAACTGGCGGCTGTACAGGGAGCTGTCGGTCTGCCACTGCACCGAGCCGTCGTTGGTGTCGAGCACGACGGTGCGGCCACGGGACGCGCTGGTGGCGGTCTTCGCCAGGTTCCAGGAGACGGCCGCCCGGCCGCCGCCCAGGTCCTGGACCGAGGCCCACGCGGAGCCCGCGGCGGTCCCGGTGTCGTACGTCCAGGTGCTGGACTCGGACAGCGCGCCGTCCGCGTACGAGAACCGGGTCCCGGTCAGCCGGGTCGTGCCGGTCGCGGCGGCGGAGCCGTTCTGCGCGGGCGAGTCGCCGACGAGCAGCGCGCCGTCGACGATCTTCACCACCGACGCGTAGGCGTAGACCTTCGAGTAGAGCGTCTTCCCGGTCGCGCCGTCCAGGACGGTCACGATCGTGCCCTTGGTCAGCGTCGTGCCGGGCAGCACGACGCCGGCCGCCGGCACCATGCCGAGGCTCGCCGAGAAGACGACGTCGGGGACGCCGTCACCGGTGAGGTCGCCGGTGTCGTAGCCCTGGTCGGAGGCCGGGGTGAACGGCGAGACCGCGTTGTAGCCCATCACCAGCATCGGCGGGTAGAACTCGACGTCCCACGGGCGAAGGTGCTTGACCTTCCAGTCGGCCATCAGCGAGGCGGTGTCGCGGCTCCACTGCGGCGTGCCGTCGGCGGCGCTGCGCGCGACGTGGCCGAGGCTGTGCAGCGTGAAGTAGTCGCCCTTCTTGTTGCCGACGGGGACGGTGGCGGCCAGGCCGCGCACGCCCTCGATCGTCGAGGTGCGCGTCGTGGTGATCGGCTGGGCGGTGTCGGTGGCGGCGCCACCGGTGGCGTCCGGGGCCGGGGCGTCCGTCGCGCCGGTGGTCGCGCCGCTGCCGTCGGTCGTCGCACCGGAACCGGTGGTCGCGCCGGTGCCGTCGGCCGTCGCCGCGGCGTCGCCGTAGAGCTCGGTCTGGAGCCGGTCCGCGAGGGTCTTGCCCTGCGCGCTGGTCAGCTTCATGGCCGACGCGTCCGTGCCGGCGGCCAGGGCGTGCGGGGCCGCGGTCAGGGCGAGGCCGGCCACGGCCAGCATGGAGGCGAGCCGCAGGGCCCGCCGCGAGTCGTGCGCTCTCATGCGTTGTCTCCCTGCGCGAAGTGGACGGCCGAACCCGCGGTGATGACCGCCTGGTCGAACTCGTACTGGAGACCGTCGGTGCCGGACTGGTTCTCGATGCCGACGGTCGCGCTCGCGCCACGGTCGTCGACGGTCTTGTACTGGAGCGTCACCGAGCCGGTGGCCTCGTCGAAGACCGCCTCGAAGGTGGCGCGGGCGCCGGACTGGGCGGCGTAGGCGGCGTTGGTCCACACGACGGCGAACTGCCGGTTGCCCTTGGCGCCGGTGGTGGCCGTCTGGACGCTGGACTTCTTGTCGAGGACCAGGTCGTCCCACAGTGCGGCGACCACGCCGTTGGGCCGGGCGGCGGTGGGCAGCGGGGTGTTGGCGTAGTCCCCGATGCGCGGCTCCAGGAAGTTGATCAGGCCGTTCGTGGTGATCGAGGCGCTGGTGTAGGAGACGCCGTACAGCTTCACCGCGAAGGGCAGGCCGATCGTGGTGGCGTCCTCGTCACCGGTGAGCGCCACGTTCGTGGTGCCCTTGATCCACGCATAGGCGCCCGGGGTGCAGGAGTTGCCGGAGGCGTCGGTCAGCGCCGGGAGCTTGATCCGCTGCGTCTCGTCGCCGCTGACGGTGAGCGCGCCGCGGTACACGCCGTTGCACAGCACCGGGGCGGCGGGCGTCACGGACAGGGTGTAGCTGCCGTCGGCGACGTCCGGCAGCGTGAACGCGCCGCTGGTGTCGGTGGTGACGGGGGTGACCGGCGAGCCGTCGACGGACACGGTGGCCCTGGCCAGCGGCCGGCCCTGCACGTCGAGGACGGTGCCGGTGACCTTGTGGGAGGTCACGGCGTCGAGCGCGAAGTCACGGGCCAGGGCCTCGTCCGCGGTGACGGTGATGCCGGTGACGGTCCGCGGCGCGTAGCCGTAGCCGCTCAGCGTGAAGGAGTAGGTGCCGGCCGGCAGGGTCAGCCGGTAGGCGCCGGCCACGGTCTTGACGGTGCGGGTGCTGCCCGCGCCGTCGGCCGCCTGCACGGTGATGCCGGACAGGGCGGCGCCGGTGGCGGAGTCGGTGACCTCGCCGGTCACGGTCGCGGCGCTGTGCGGCGCCAGCTCGACCGAGTTGTAGATGTCGAGCTTGCCCTCGCCCCAGACGTCGTTGGACGCGGCGGTGCCACCGCAGTGCGTGTCGTCGACGTCGCGCGCGCCCTCGTCGAGCAGCTGCCGGGTGGCGTCGATGTTGCCGACGAGGGACGGGGCGGCCGACCACAGCAGGGCCACCGCGCCGGCGACGTGCGGTGTCGCCATCGACGTGCCGGAGATGGTGTTGTACGTGTCGCCGGGCCAGGTCGAGCGGACGTCGACGCCGGGCGCCGAGATGTTCGGCTTCTGCGAGCCGTCGACCAGGGACGGGCCGAAGCCGGAGAACGAGGCGATCGTGCCCGAGGAGTCGTAGGCGCCGACGCCGTAGGCCGGGGCCTGCGAGCCGGGCGCGTGCGTGGTGGAGCAGGTCGTGCCGTCACCGTCGTTGCCCGCGGCGAACGCCTCGAAGATGCCGGCGGCGTTCCACGCCTCGACGATGTCCTGGTAGAACGTCGTGTCGCCGCCGCCCCAGGAGTTGTTGACGATGTTCGGCGCGAGGTCGGGGCGCGGGTTCTGCCCGTTGTGGTCGGTCGGCGCGAGGATCCACTGGCCGGCGGCCAGCAGCGAGGCGTCCGAGCAGGAGCTCGACTCGCAGCCCTTGGCGGCGATCCAGGTCGCGCCCGGGGCGACGCCGACGCCGCCCTTGCCGACCATCGTGCCCATGGTGTGCGTGCCGTGGCCGTTGTTGTCGCACGGCGCGGCCGTCGGGCACTGGCCCGTCGCGTCGTACCAGTTGTAGTCGTGCGTGAAGGAGCCGTCGCCGTTGTTGCCGCGGTAGTTGGCGACCAGGTCCGGGTGGTCGTACTGGACGCCCGAGTCGACGTTGGCGACGACGATGCCCTCGCCGCGGTCGTCGTACTCGTTCCAGACCTTGTCCGCCTGGATGTCCGCGACGCCCCACTCGGGGGTGCCGTCGCCGTCCGCGGCCGCCTGGGCGGCCGCCTGCACGGCGGACTTCGTCGCCGTCCGCGTCTCGACGTTCTTCGTCTGGCTCTCCAGGTCGTCGAGCTTGTACGTCTGCTCCTTGACGATCCGCGCGACGTCGGGCCGCTGGGCGAGCTGGTCGACGAGCGACTGGCCGCCGGTGACGTAGACGGCGTTGGCGATCCAGAAGTCGCGGTGCCCGACCTTCTTCTTGTCGAGGAAGGACTTCAGGGACCGCTGGCCGTTCTCGGCCGTGGTGCGCAACTGGTCGTAGGCGGCAGTCGCTTTGGCCGCGTGCGACGTCTTGCCGCGCGCGCCCGACAGGTCGGCCTGGTCCTTGAGGACGACGAAGAACGAGGCCTCGCCGCCGTCCTGGACGGCGCCGAGCAGTGATGAGTCGATCTTGGGCGAGGGCGCGCTGTCGGCGGCCGCCGAGGGCAGCGGACCGTTCAGCAGAACGGCCGAGGCCAGCGCGACCGTCGCCCACGCGGCAGATCTGCGCCGTAGGTGGCGAGGCAGGTGCATCCGGGTGCTCCTCCTGAGACGGTAAGGATGACGACGGACGCTAGGAGGAGCCCGTTACTGCGCCATTACCGGCTGAGGGGAGGGGCGGTCAGGACACCCCGGTGGAAGTTCCGGGGTCGGGTGCGCGAACGCGCGGGGAGCGGGTTCAGGTCGCGGCGGCGGCCCGGTCGGACGCGCTGCGGAGGACGCAGAACTCGTTGCCCTCGGGGTCGGCGAGCACGGCCCAGCCCGTCCCGTCGGGGGCGCGGCGGTCCGCGACGAGCGTGGCGCCGAGGGCCAGGAGGCGGTCGACCTCCTCGTCCCGCGAGGTCTCGGGGCGCAGGCACAGGTGGACGCGGTTCTTGACCGTCTTGGGCTCGGGTACCTGGTTGAAGTGGAGCACCGGGCCCTCGGCGAGCATCACCTGGACCTCCCGGTCGCCGGGCCGGTCCTCCGGGTGCAGCGGGCGGCCGGTGACGGCGGCCCAGAAGCGGGCCAGTTCGTAGGCGTCCGCGCAGTCGATCGCGACGTTCTGCAGTACCGAGACCATGCGCCCGAGCCTTCCCGATCCCGCGGCCGCACGCCACCGCATTGCGCGTGGCCACCGGAGCGACCCGAACGACGGGACCGGACCGGACCGGAGCGAGCGGACCGTCAGGCGAACCAGATCATGCTGGCGACGCCCGCCACCAGGCAGTAGATCGCGAACGGCGTCAGCGTCCGGGTCGTGAACCAGCGGGACAGGAACCGCACCGCCGCGTACGCGCACACGCCCGCGGTGAGGAAGCCGACGACGACCTGCCCGTGGATGTGGTCGCCGGCCGACCCGGCCAGGCTCGGCAGCTTGAGGAGGCCGGCCGCGAAGATCACCGGGGTGGCCAGCAGGAACGAGAACTTGGCCGCGTCCTCGTGGTCGAGTCCGCGCAGCAGGCCGCCCACCATGGTGATGCCCGACCGGCTGATCCCCGCCAGCAGCGCCAGGGTCTGGAACAGGCCGATGATCCCGGCCTCGCGGTAGTTGAGGTCGTCCAGGCGGCGCCGCGAGGCGTGCGCGGTGATGTCGCCCTCGGTGGCCGCGCCCGGCCCGGCGCTCAGCTCGGGCGCGAGGGCGGCGGTGCGGGCCACGGAGCCGCGGCGCAGGCGCTCGCCGGTGTAGAGGATCACTCCGTTGACGGTCAGGAAGATCGCGGCGGCCTCCGGCTTGGCGAACAGCGTGCGGAAGGTGTGCTCCAGCACCAGACCGGTGATGCCGACGGGAATGGTGCCCACCACCAGCAGCCAGGCCAGGCGTTCGGTCGACGTCGTCACCGTGCGGGTGCGCAGCGTCGTGAACAGCGCCTTGACGATCGCCACCCAGTCCTTGCGGAAGTAGGCCAGCAGGGCCAGGGCGGTGGCCACGTGCAGCGCGACGATGAAGGCCAGGTACGGGGAGGACCCCGAGTCGCCGGAGGCGTTCTCCGTGACCAGGTGCTGCCACGAGCCGCCGATCCAGGCCGGCACGAGCACGGAGTGGCCGAGGCTGGAGACGGGGAAGAGTTCGGTCACGCCCTGAAGGGCGCCGATGGTGACGGCTTGGAGGTAGGACAGGTCCGACATGGGCTGATCCCTCAGGGAGTCGACTGCGGCAGCGAGGCCGCCGGGCGGCGCACGGCGACACCGGAGGCGTGACCGTCTACACGACTGTAGACGTGCGAGGTGAACACGGAAGGCGAACGCACCGAACACCGCGTGCGAAAACCCGCGGCGTCGCCGGATTGCCACGCGACGGCCGGACCCCGCCACGCGACCGGGCGGCGGCGCGCCCACGGCGGCCCCGGCGCCGACGCTCCGATCGCCGGCACCAGGGCTGCCGCTCACCCTACCTCTACATCATGTAGGAGATCAGTTGCGACGCCCGGCCGGTCGCCACCGGCGCGTCGCCACCGCGGGGACGCCGTCCGCGGGCCGGGCGGCGGCTACTTCGGGCGGCGGCTACTTCGGGCGCCGGCGCGGACCAGCAGTGCTCCGCGTCCGTCGTCATCCACAACGGCTCACCCGTCGTGCAGTGACCCGCTCCCCGCGCGCGGCCCGGACCGGAGGGTGGCGCGGGGCACGGCCCCTGCCCCGGCGCCGCCGCATCCTGCACACTGAGGGGGTGGACGACATGCCTACCGCTCCCGCACCCGTCGAGCCGTACTTCACCGTGCACCAGTGCACGGGCTGCGGCGCCGAGGTCCACGGTCTCCACGGCCGCTGGACGTGCAAGGCGTGCGGCGAGTGCTCCCCGTACTCCGAACCGCCCGAGGGCTGGCAGACGGAGATCCAGCAGGGCGACGCCGCCACCCCGGCCCCCCACCGCCCGCGCCGCCGCTGACCGGCCTGGCCGGACGGTCGCCGCCTCCCCCGTACGGCCCCTTCCGCGGGGTGGCCGTGCGCGGGCCTGCCTACCGTCGGCGGTATGCCCCTCTCCGAGGGCGATGGGGGCCGACGCGCGCCCCTCGACGGCACCTGGCGACCCCCCGCCGTCACCAGGACGACGGACTGACCCCCACCCGGCGGTCCGGCGCCCGGCGCCGCCCGCGGTGACGCGTCAACGCGTCAACGCGTCAGCGCGTCAGGCGGCCGCCGGGCGCGCGGCGCCCAGGCGGTTGATGTCGAAGCTGTCCAGCACGTGCGGGCCCTGGCCGCTCAGTCCCACGGTGGCGATCATCGCGCGTCCCAGATGCCCGGTCGTCGTGGTGTGTCCGGGCGCGAGCCGGTGCAGGAGCGGGTAGAGCCATGAGGTGAGCCGGTAGGTCCAGCGGTAGGCCGCCGTCTTCGAGACGGCTCCGCCGTCGGGCCGGATGTAGCCGGGTCGGAACATGTAGGCGTGCATGGGCATCGCGAGCAGGTCGTTCTCGGTGCGGCCCTTGACCCTGGCCCACATCGAGCGGGACGTGCCCTCGCTGTCCGTCCCCTCGCCGGAGACGTAGGTGAACGTCAGGGACGGGTTGTCGACGCTGACCGCGCGTGCGGCCGCGAGCGTGAAGGTGTGGGTGATGCGGGTGTACTCCTCCTCGCTGCGGCCCGCGGAGGAGACGCCGAGGCAGTAGAAGCACGCGTCGAGGCCGGCGAACTCGCCCTGGATCGCGGTGAAGTCGGCGAAGTCGTCATGGACGATCTCGCGGACCTTCGCGTTCGGGTCGCCGGCGTCCGGACGGCCGGCGGTCGCGTGGTCCGCGCCCAAGGGCCGGCGTCCGACCACCAGGACGTCGGTGATGCCCGGATCGCGCAGGCAGGCGTCCAGCACGCCGTGCCCCACCATTCCGGACGCTCCGAAGACGGCTACTCGCATGTGTGCTCCTGGGACGGGTGATGGCGGTACGCCGTGGCCGGATCAGGCGGTCGCCCGCACGCCCGCCCCGGTGAGCAGAACGCTGAGGATCCGCGTGAGTCGGGGCTCCGGTTCGGCGACGGCGTCCCGGAGTCCGCAGGCGTACCGTTCGCGCGCCTGCCCGCCCGGCGCGGCCATGTGCCACAGCCGGAGCGTGGGGGTCATGACGGATCGTACCCAATCGACCGGCACGTTCCGTTCGAGGCTCAGAGGGGTGTGCGCGCAAGCAGGTCGCGGAACAGGGGGCGCGCGCCCGGCGTCGCGGCGAACACGCGGGCCGACGACGCTCCGGGGCGTGTTCTCCCTGGTCACCGAGGCCGACTCCATCCACGACACCGCCGAGCCCGTATGACACACTGCCCCCCAGGACCGCGGGGGAGCGGTCACGGGCATGGGCGCGGATGCGCGCCCGGCCCTCCATGGCTGACGGGCCCGCAGGCCGGCAGAAGCGCCGAGGCCGCGGGCGGCCCGGATCCGCCGTGCGGCAGGGGAACTCCCGCAGCGGCACGCCGGTGAACCGGCGACCCGCACACGCGCGCGGCCGCGCGTCCGGCCCGCCATGCAGGACGACATCACGGGCCCTCGCCGAGGTCCCGTGGACAGAGGGAGGGGACGCACGATCAAGGCACAGCACACGCGCCCGCGGACGCGACGGCTCGCCGTCGCCGGCACCGCGGGACTCGCCCTGCTCACCGCACTGGCAGGCTCGGCCGGAACGGCCTCCGCCGACACGGCGCCCGCCACGCACCACGCCTCGACGCCCGGCTGGAAGGCGGCACTGTCCGGCGACAGCGCCGCCGCGTCGCTGGACTCGGTGACCTCCGTGGACGACAACCACGCCTGGGCGGCGGGAAGGGGCGTCGACGAGCACGGCGTCCTCATGCGCTGGGACGGACGGACGTGGTCGCAGGTCACCGATCCCGCCCTGCCCCAGGTGCAGGAGTGGTGGGCCGTCAGCGCCGCGTCGGCCGACGACGTATGGGCCTACGGCGCGAACGCGACGTCCACCGGCGGGACGGCGTACCTGGCGCACTACGACGGCACGCGGTGGACGGCCGTACCGGCGGCGGGACCGCTGGACCGCGACTGGATCGAGGTGCCGTTCAAGGCGGTGCCCGGCCGGGTCTTCCAGGGCGGCGACAAGCTGTACACCTCTGGCGACGGTACCTGGCAGAGCTTCGACCTGCCCGAACTCGTGGACATCCGCGGGCTCGACGCCCTCTCGGCGGACGACGCCTACGCGACGGGCATGCAGTTCCCCGTCACCGGCGGCCACCCGGTGGCGTACCACTGGGACGGCAGGACCTGGACGGCGATGCCGCAGCCGCCGGCGCCCTCCGGCGTCACCATGTCCGAGGTCGCCGCGGTCGCCCCGGACGACGTCTACCTGGCCGGCTGGGGCTACCCCGAGGGCGGGGGGCGTGCCGCACCGCACGTCGAGCACTGGGACGGGTCGTCCTGGCACGACGTCACCGGCGCCCTGTCCCAGTTCATCCTCACCTCCCTCCGGCCGGACGGGCACGGCGGGCTGTGGGCGGCCGGCCAGAACGACGCGGTCCCCGGCGGCGGGGACGAGCCCGTCTTCTGGCACTACGACGGCACCGCTTGGGCGCGGCAGGCCGGAGCCACCGTGCCCGCCGACCGGTACCCGTCGTACACGCTCAACGACATCGCCCCGGTCGGCGGGTCCGGCGACAGCCGTTTCCTCGCGGTGGGCGGCTACGCGGCGCCGCCGGACGGCTCCTCCGACGGTGGGGTGGCCCGCGGCCTGGTCGAGCGGACGCAGTCGTCCCTCGACCTGACGACCGCGGACGTGTCCGCTTCCGCGACGGCAGTGCACACCGTGCGGGTCCACGCCGAGACCGCGGGCCGGCTCACCGTGGCGTTCCGGCCCGCGCCCGGACAGCCCGACTGGTCCACGAGCACGGTCGACCTCAAGATCGCCTCGGTGAGCGGCGACCCGCAGGTCGCCTGCGGCCACGCGGCGGGACCGGTCAACGGCACGGCCGAGGCCGTCACCTGCGACCTGCCCGCCGGTGACCACACCGTCAGTTACCGCCTGGCGGCCGGTTCGTCCGTCACCGACCGGCAGGTGGTGGCGGACGTCCGCTTCCAGGCGTCCGACGCGGCCGGGAACAGTCCCGAGGCGACGGCCGGCTTCGCCGTCGAAGGCGCGGCCCCGGCGCCCGCCACCCGTTTTCTCGGGCGCGACACGGCGGGAACGCTGTGGCGCTACGACGGCACGGGCAACGCCGCGGCGCCCTACGGCGCACGTGTGGCCGTCGGCAGCGGATGGCAGGGCTACGACGCGATCACCGCACTGTCGAACCTGACCGTGCACGGTACGGGCGACATGGTCGCCCGCGACACCAGCGGCGTGCTCTGGTACTACCGCGGCGGCGGTGACGCCCGCCCCTTCGCGGCCCGGACCAAGGTCGGGGCCGGCTGGAACACCTACAACTCCCTGGTGGGTGCGGGTGATCTGACCGGCGACGGCCGGGCCGACCTGCTGGCGCGCGACACCTCCGGCGTGCTGTGGCTGTACCAGGGCACGTCCAGCACGACCGCGCCGTTCGCGGCGCGGGTGAAGGTCGGGGCCGGCTGGAGCGCCTACAACTCCCTCGCGGGCACAGGTGACCTGACCGGCGACGGCCGGCCCGACCTGCTGGCACGCGACACCTCCGGCGCCCTGTGGCTGTACCAAGGACAGTCCAGCCCGACGGCGCCGTTCGCGGCGCGGGTGAAGGTCGGTACGGGCTGGGGCGTCTACAACGCCCTGGTCGTCCCCGGCGACCTGACCGGTGACGGCCGGGCCGACATCCTCGGCCGCGACGCGTCCGGCGCGCTGTGGCTCTACAAGGGCACCGGCAACGCCGCGGCGCCCTATGCCGCGCGCGTCAACGTCGGCAAGGGCTGGACCATCTACAACGCCCTGATCTGACCCGGCCACCCCCTCAACGGACCCGTCCCCCCGCCCTACCGGATCCCCGGCACCGGGCGGACGGGTCCGCTCCCCCACCAGCGGGCAGCTTCTTGACCCGAACCGTTTCAACGGTGCCGCCTCCGAGTAGACGGAACCGGAACCGGTCAGCAGCTGCTGCTCCTGGGTCACTCGTCCCGGAGACGGATCGCCATCACCGTCCCGTCCGCACGGATGGACACCGCGTTCCACTCGTCCGATGTGCTGCGGTCCGGCCACTGCCCGCGTAGGGCGTGTACCTCGCGTCGGTATTCGTTCACGCGCCCGTGGTGGAGGTGCGTGTACAGATCCTTCTTAAGCCCGGAGAAGGCTTCTACCCGGGTGCCGTTGAGGCGGTAGATGTGGTCGGTTCCAACGAAGTCGATGCCGTGGATGCGGTGCTCTGCATGCCGCAGCCTGATCGTGTTGGCGTGAACATCATGCTGGAAGTGGCGTCGCCCTTGTTCCTTGGTCAGGTACTGGGCGGTTGGCTTGCCGCCGCCGGTGAAGGCCACCAGAGAGGCTGCTTCCGTCCGCGCCAGCACGACACTGAACCAGGC
Source organism: Actinacidiphila rubida (assembly GCF_900110255.1). Classification (GTDB taxonomy): domain Bacteria; phylum Actinomycetota; class Actinomycetes; order Streptomycetales; family Streptomycetaceae; genus Actinacidiphila; species Actinacidiphila rubida. The sequence goes on along the minus strand of NZ_FODD01000028.1, from coordinate 63,630 downwards.
GAAGGAGTCGGGCAGTATCTGGAACCCGGGGACGGTCGCCCCTCCGCGCTCCGTGGGCTGCACGGCGTCGGCCACGCGGTTCTCCTGCTCCAGGAAGAGGTTCAGGTCTGCTCCTGATGTCTCTCCGGGTGGGCGAAGCACGGTCGTACCCGGTGCCTCCAGAGCGTGCACGGCGAGGCTCTCCGAGGTGGGGATTTCGGTGCCGATGAGCAAGTACGGGACTGTGCCGTAGGGCCCGATGTGCACGGACTCGACGTGGGCGCTGGCCGTACTGAGCTGCTTGTGCACCTGATGAACGCTGCTGTGTGTGCCCTTCGAGGCGGCAAGGAAGACTTTGGACGGCTGCCCTGGTTGCCAGGCTTCGACGAAGAACTGGGGCCTTCGCTGTAACGGCTCCGGGCGGGTGCCAGTGCCGGAACTGCGAAGGCTCCAACCGGCCTTCAGGGCGATGTCTGCCGGGATCACGGAGACCGAGTGGTCGGGGTACCTGGACTGGACGATGTTCTCGGCCAGCAGCGAGGCGAAACCGGTGCCGATCTCGCCGGACTGTGTGGCCTTGTAGAAACGCAGGAGATCGCGCCCCTCGGACGACAACTGAAGGTAACCACCTCGGTTGGCCTCCAGGGCCTGGCTGTAGCGCAGGCTGCCCCAGTGCTCGGCAAGTCCTCGCCCGGCGCCCTGGCGGGCCGCGGCGGCACCGAGACCGATGGCGTGGACAACCTGCCAAGGCGTGAGCGTCAGTGATCGCGGCGCTCCCCTGAGGGCTCGGTAGTCGGTGCGTCGGCGAAGCGGACCCCGCCCGTCCTCTTCCCGCTTCTCGTCCTCTTCTTCTGCTGCCTTGGTGATCTGGCCGGCGAGCTCGGTGGACGAGCGGACCTGGACGTGCGAGGTGATGCTCAGCTCTTGGAGGATTTCGGCGATGGCTTTGGACTCGTCCTCGTTCACCGGCAGCCCTTCCGTCGACGTCACTTGCGGTGAGGCGGAGGAGGTTAGGGCGGCGCAGGGGAGCGCAAGCAAGTAGGCACACGAGGCGCAGGCCAGTTTCGGACAGCCGGTTTGGGAGCTGGTCCAGGGCTGAATTCGTGCCGTCAGCCGACTATCGCGCAGGTACCGCCGTGATCGAAGCCGACAGCGCTATCCCCGGTCGCCGATCATGGACTCGACCTCGCGTGCACAGCCCCAAGAGAGGGTGACGCCGGCGCCGCCATGGCCGTAGTTGTGGAGGACGATTCGACCGTCAGCGCGTCGCTCGGCTTCCACGCGGACTGCAGGACGAGTGGGTCGGACGCCGATTCGGTGGGCGAGGACTTGGGCCTGCGCGAGTCGAGGTTCGGCCGCGGCGCATCGGCGGAGGATGGCTTCGGCTGCTTCCGGATCGGGGTCGAGGTCGCCTCGGCTGGCGACGGCGGCGCCTCCCAGGACGACGGTGTCGCCGTGGGGGTAGATGCAGAGCAGGTCAGGGGAGGTTCCGGTGTCCTCGGAGAAGAATTCGGTAAGGCCAGGGTTGGTGACCACGACGTGCTGGCCGCGGATGGGGCGGAGGTCGGTGTCGGCGGCGAGTTGGCGGGCGCCGAGACCGGTGCAGTTGACGACGACGGGGCTGAGGGCTGGGTCGTCGAGGCTGGTCACGGCCGCCTGAGTGAGAGTGGCGCAGGCCGCGATCAGGCGCGTCTGGAGGTAGTCGAGGTAGACGGGCATGTCGATGAGGGGGACTTCGAAGCGGTAGCCCGTGGTGAAGCCGGGTGGGAGGGCGTCGGGTTCGCAGGGTTGGAAGCCCGGCAGGGTGGTGGCCCAGTCCGGTGGTGCGTCGGCGTGGCGGGAGGCTTCGATGCCGGAGGTGATGCGTACCCCGGTGTTGGGCTCCGACGCCAGGGTCCGGAAGACGTCCAGCGAGTGCCGGCTCCATCGGTCCACCTTGTCCTTGGGCTCGACCAGATAAGGGCCCCACATCGCGCCTGCGGCCAGAGACGTGCGGCCGGGGATTTCCTCGGCGACGACCTGGACTCGGTGTCCGTCTTCGGCCAGGACGATGGCGGTGGTCAGGCCGGAGACTCCGGCCCCGATGACGGTGACGTGCTCAGCATTGGCCACAGCAAGCACCGTAGCGGGCCGCTGGTACCCCGGCGGAAGCCGTCCACTTGCGACGATGCGCATCGATTCGCTGGCCGAGTTGCCGGAACGGATCGCGCACTTCAATGTCGGGGCCGGGACCTGAAAGGCATGCTGTGGTGCAGCGCGGGCCTGCTCCGGGGGACCTGGCTGGAGTGAGAGTTGTGGCGGAGGCGGGTATGGGCGAGGGGGCATGACGGGTCGGACGGAAGTGGAAGGGGGTCCCGGTGGGCTGGGCGAGGGTCTTATGCGAGCGTGAGCTGGCGCAGACGCTGCCACGACGCTGGGCACATTCACAGGGTGTTGCCGGGCACGCCGAGACCTTGGCGGCCATTGCGGGTGAGCGGGCGGACCTGCTCCGTGCAGCTGCCGTGCTCCACGATGTCGGCTACGCGCCCCGGCTGGCCGTCACGGGGTTTCATCCGCTGGACGGGGCCCGGTTTCTCCGTGATGAGCACCGCGCGGATGAACGGCTTTGCAGGTTGGTAGCGAACCACTCCTTCGCGCTGCTAGAGGCGGAGGAGAGGGGCCTGCGTGAGGCGCTGGAAGTCGAGTTCCCTCTCCTGGAGGACCAGCTGCTGGTGGACGCGCTCGTGTACTGCGACATGACGACGACCCCCGACGGGGAGCCCACGACTGCGCAGGGCCGGGTGGCGGAGATCGTCAACCGCTACGGGGCCGACAGCATTGTGGGGCGGTTCATTCGGCGGGCGGAGCCTGCGATCTTCGCGGCCGTGGGGCGGGTTGAGGCGGCTCTCGCGGCGGCTCAGCCGAGGTAGGGGTAGGTGCCGGCGAGGTAGTCGCCGATCTGCTGGCGCATGCTGGCGTGGATGTCGTAGGCGTCGAGGTCTTCCGGCTGAACGAAGCGGACGCCGTCGGCTTCGTCGTTGATGGTGGGCTCGCCACCGACGGGGCGGCCGATGTAGGTGTTCTCGTACTGCTGGCGGATCTCGCCGTCGGTGTAGGCGACGATGTGGTGCGGGTTGGTGTAGACGCCGAGGAAGCCGGTGATCTCTGCGATGATGCCGGTCTCTTCCAGGCATTCGCGGATCGCGCACTGCCCGGCGGTCTCGCCGATGTCCTGGGCGCCGCCGGGCAGCGCCCACTGGCCGGTGTCGCGGCGGCGCTGGAGGAGGATCGCGCCTCGGTCGTCGACGACCAGGAGGTTGCTCGCCGGGATGAGGGTGTTGGCCTTGGGGGCGTTCGGGTCGTCGTAGTACTCAGTCCTGCCCATGCGTCTCCTCCTGTTCGGGCGCCCAGAGGCGTGCACCGGCCCAGACGGCGTCGAAGCTGCGAGCGTAGTCGTCGAACCAGCCACCGGCTGAGGCCCACTTGAGGTGGAGGATCGGGTTGGCGCTGGCCGGCTGGCCGTAGACGTGCGGGTTGGCCAGCAGGGTGTCGTCGTATCGGAAGAGCGAGTTGTAGAGCGTCGTGTCGTGGAGGCGGACTTCGCATCCAGGCACTGATAGGAGCGATCGGTAGTAGGTGAGGGACGCGCGGATCTTGGCGGCGAGGGCGTCGCCGATTCCCTCTTCGTGGCCTCGCACTTGGACGGCGCTACCACGAGGGTCGCCGAAGCAGAGCCGTACGCGGACCCCTGCGGCAGCCCGGTCGGCGAGCATCCTGGCGACGTGCGGGTTGCTCTGGGCGAAGAATGTGCCAGAGAAGACGAGGACGTCGATCTGCTCGCGTGCCTGCTGGAGGAGGGCGAGCCACATCTCTCTTGGGACGCTGGCGCGGTTCTGGTAGGTCCCGATCAGCTCTGTGCCGCGCCCACCGGTCGGCGTTGCCCGCAGTGGCTGAGGAGCCGGCCAGAGGAAGGTCTCCTCGACCCGAAGGTGTTCAGCCACGCGGTAACGGTGGCGCGGGTGAGGTAAGCGTCCGCCGAGCCAGCGGCTGACGGTCTTCGGGTCGACTTCGCAGGCTTCGGCGAGCGATTCGGGCGTGACGCCACGCTGGGCGAGTACGGAGTGAAGTCGCTCGTTCACGCAGAACATACAAGCCGAGTGTTGCGACGACGGGCAAGTCCGTTCGGAGCTGCGGTCGATGGAACGGGCGGTTCCGGCACCACGCATACGCTGGCTGTATGGCGCTCATCGTCTTGTGGGACATCGACCACACGCTCATCGACAACGCGGGCGTGAGCAAGGAGATCTACGCCACCGCCTACGAAACGGTCACCGGTCGGGCTCCGGAGCGCGCAGCGGTCACGGAAGGCCGTACCGATCGGTTGATCATGCAGGAGATGTTCCGACGCAACGGCGTGACGATGCCGCCGTGGCGAGGGATTGAAGCTGCCCTCATGGACGCGGGAGCTCAGCGTCGCGGTGCGCTCAGGGAGCGTGGGAGGGTCTTGCCCGGTGTGCACGACGTACTCAAGGCGACCGCCGCGGAGCCGAGCTGGGTGTCGTCAGTGCTGACGGGCAACATCGCCGCGAACGCGCGCGTCAAGCTCGGGGCCTTCGGGCTGGACTCGTTGGTGGATCTTGCGGTCGGGGCGTACGGGGCCGACGCCGACGATCGTCCACACCTGGTGGACGTGGCCCGACGCCGGATCGAGGCCCAGCACCGCGTTCCGGCAGGCACGCCCATTGTCCTCGTCGGGGACACCCCCAGGGATGTCGAGGCGGCCCTGGCTTCGAGCGCGCGCATCATCGCCGTGGCCACGGGCGTCGACACCTCGGCGGCTCTTACTGCGGCCGGCGCCACCGTCGTGCTCCCCGACCTCGCGGAGACCGACCACGTGCTGCGGCTGCTGGAGGACTTCCAGCGGATATGAAAACGTCCCGGGACGTCCTCGTACCGTCCCTTTACGCGGTGACGGAGTCCCGCACCGTCCGGCCACCATCAGGGCCTCACCCAGGCGACATGCCCAGGAAGGTGCCCTGTGATCACGGAAGTCACCGGCATCCAGACCATTCGGATGCTGTACGTGCAACTGCTCTACCGCTGCAACTTCGCCTGCCAGCACTGCTTCCACGGCGAGCGTCTGCAGCACTCCGACGCCTTCACCCTCCCCCAGGCCATCACCCTCATGCGGCTGATGCACAAGGAGTACGGGACCGAGGCCGTCAACTTCCTCGGCGGCGAGCCGTTCCTCCACAAGGACCTGCCCGAGATCGTCCGGTACGCCAAGCAGGAACTCGGTCTGCACGTCGAGATCTGCACCAACGGCTACCGCATCGAGCGCCGCCTCACCGAGATCGCCCCGCACCTGGACCTGCTGCGGATCTCCCTGGAGGGCAACGGCGCCACCAACGACGCCATCCGCAAATTCGGCAGCTACCAGGGAGCCCTGTCCGCGCTCGCCTACGCCCGCGACCTCGGCGTCCCCACCGGTGCGACCATGACCGTCAACGCCCGCAACATCGACGAGGTCCTGCCGCTCGTCCGCACTCTGCAGGACTACGGGGCCCGACAGCTCAAGCTCCACCATCTGCGGGCGGTCGGCAACGCCGCCCACCACCCCGAGCTGCTCATCACCGACCAGGCCGCCTACGGCCGGCTGCGCGACCAGCTCCGGACCGCCGAGCTGTCCATCGAGGTGATCGTGGACGAGGACCTGTCCGAGGACGGCGCTCCCGAGATCTGCACGGCCGACGAACGGGCCGTGGCGATTCCGCGGGTCGAGGCCGACCCTCGCGGCGCGCTGACGATGTCGTGCAAGGCAGTCGGGAAGGACGCCCACGCCTTCTGGTACGACAAGGAGGCCGGCCACATCGTCCACCGCCCCTCGGACACTGACGAGTTGGCGCTCGCCGTGCCCGACGTGGTCTACGCCCGTGCCTGACCAGCCCCTCTTCGAAAGCCTGGAGGGTTTACGCGGGGCCGGGAAGTCGACCATCGCTCCCCTGCTGGCCGCAGCCCGCGGAGCCGTGCCCGTCTCCACCGTCCCGCCGCTCTTCCAGGCATTGCGCCGCGAGGTGGATGCACGAGACAACATCGAAGCCCGCATGGCCTTCTACCTGTCCGCGCTGTTCACCGTCACGGACGAGATCCGGCGGCACCTGGTCGCCGGCACCCCCGTCGTCGTTGACAGCTACTTCGCCCGCTGCCTCGCCAACCACCGTGCCTTCGGCAGCCGGCTCCGCGTCACCTTGCCCGTCGATCTGCCGCACCCGGTGACGTACAACCTCGTGTGCGCCCCGGGCGAACGGCAGCGGCGACTCCACGCCCGGGACAAGCCGATATCCCGTTGGGACGGGCGGGCCGAAGAGGTAGCGGAGCAGATCACGCAGGCGTACGCGGCCTTCCCGATGCACCGCCTCGACACGACCGGGCTCACGCCAGGGCAGGTCGTCGACACCATCCTCACCCTCACCTCGCAGGGAGGTCGACATGCACACCCTCAGCCTGTGGGAGCACACCCTCACGTTCTTCCCTCAGTTCCACGCAGCCCTCGCTGAGCGGACCGGGCCCAAGGCGACTGTCGCGGTCGTTGGTGCCGCCGATGGCAGACTCGTCCTGCCGCTGGCGGCGGCCGGGCACCGTGTCATCGCCTTCGAGCGCGACCCGGTCGCCCTGCACGGCGGTTCCGTCTGCTTGCCCGACGGCGCCCAGGCACACGCCGCCGGCCTGATCGAACGCGCAAAACGGGAGGGTCTGGCCGACCGGGTCGAGTGGTTCGAAGGAGACTTCCTCGACGCGGCCCACGACCTAGACGAACGGTGCGATGCCGTCTGGACCAGCTGCTCCTGGCATTACAGTGCCAACCATCACCGGCCGCTGTCCGACTTCGTCAGTCGCATGCAGGCCATGGTGCGCGTCAACGGCCTGTTCGGAGCCGAGTACATGATGCCCGTCACGGCCGCCAACCACCTGACCGAGCACTACACCTCCCCCGAGCGGCTGCGCCCCCTGTTCTCTACGAACTGGAACATCACCCTGACCTTGCGCACGGGGGAGTTCACCGAACCACCCCACGTCGGCCAACCCCACCCCCACACCCACCGCATGGGGCTGCTCCTCGCAACCCGCCTCGCCAAGTGACCACCGAAAGGCAGACCACGAGAATGAAGCACGAGTACGAAGCGAAGTTCCTGGCCGTGGACGTCGACGACCTCCAGGCCAAGCTGTCGGCGATGGGCGCGGTGCGGGCCTTCGACCGAACCCTCCTCACCCGGAAGATTTTCGAGAGCGACGCCCTGGACGGCAGCCAGTGGGTACGGCTCCGCAACAAGGGAACGCGGACCACCCTCACCCTCAAGCAGGTCACCGACGCCGACTCCATCCACGGCACCACTGAGATCGAAACCGATGTCAGCGACCTGGGCGCCATGGCCGAGATCCTCACCAACCTCGGCCTGCGCGAGGTGCGCTACCAGGAGAACTACCGCGAGGAATGGCAACTCGGCGACATCGCATTCGACTTCGACACCTGGCCCGACCTCCCCACCTTCCTGGAGATCGAAGGCCCCGACGAGCAGTCCGTCCGCCAGGCCGCAGGCCACCTCGGGCTGGACTACGACCAGGCACGCTTCGGCAGCGTCGACGCCATCTACAAGAGCGAGGCCGGCCGCGACATCCTCGCCGAACCCACCCTCCTCTTCGCCGACACCGCTCACGACGAGCCCCTCCAGCCCTCCGTGCCTGGACGCTGAAGGCCAGAGCGAATCCGTGCTGACAGAGGACTTCCTCCAGCACCGTGTAATCCCGGGTATCGCCGCGTTCGCTCGCAGGGGTCTGCCCGAACCTGCAACAACGGATGACGACAACGCTTGGACCGACGGGTACTGCTGGCTGTTCTGCGGCCAGCAGTGGACCCGCGTCCTGTGGATCGGGCCCGCCAGCATCGCCGGAGCCCAAGCGCCGATGTACGCGTGCGGACCCTGCATCCATGAACTGCACGAACGGATCTGGCAGGCCATTCTCCTGACGGACGATCCCTCGATCCCCGCGCATGCCGATACCGCCGGCCCACAAGAGCCGCGGGCCCGGCAGCAGCCAGGTCGGCATCGACGTCGCCGTCATCGCCTCTGAAGCTACTCAGGCCGCCGCCGACATTGTGTGTGCCGAATCGTTGGGCTACGAGCGACGACGGTGACAGCGTCGAGCGTGTTGCGGCCTTGCTGGAGCGACTCGTCGAGGAGAAGGCGCCTCTGCCCAGCGTCGAGGAGATCCGCCGACGCATCCGTGCCTGGCTCGATCTCACCTGACCACCTGTTCGGGCTGCGGTCGGCCATGGCCAATCGAGGCCGACGTGGACGGCGCAACCAACACTGTGCAGGGCATGCCGGGAGCACATCACGCCCGAGGAAATCGCCTTGTTCCGCAGTGGGCAGGCGCTCTGGCCGCCCAAGCGGAGGGCCAGTGGCTTGCTGTGGCGGGAAGGTGTGCCGATGGAGCGGGCTTCCGCGTCCTCGAACGACCACCCGGCCCGATACTTCAACCTTGACGCCGTCATGATGCGCGATGCGCTCGGGGCAGAGACCGATGCAGACCTCCGCTCCAGCTCGCACCGCATCGAGTTGCGGCAACGCATGCCCGCGTCCCGCTCACGCACGGGGTCGGACATGGCTGCGCCCCGACCGCTCGTGAGCGACCGGGGCACCATACCCGCAGGTCAGCGGCCTCCGAAGGGGCCGGATCCTGTAGGCCGTGTGGGACTCGAACCCACAACCAATGGATTAAAAGTCCACTGCTCTGCCAATTGAGCTAACGGCCCGCACCCCGAAGCATAGCCGGGGTCCGGAGGGGGGCCGAGACCATATCGGGTCCGGCGGTGGCGGGATGTGGGGGCGGGAGGGCCCGGGGCCTGAGGGCCCCGGGCCGGGGCTGGGGGAGGAAGGTCAGAGCAGGGTCGTGTAGGTCTGCCAGGACCAGCCGATCTTGGTGCGGGGGGCCAGCAGGCCCGTGCTCAGGCCGCTGTAGCGGTAGAGGTCACCGGACGGCGTGCGCGCCAGCAGGTCCGCGCGGCCGTCGCCGTCGACGTCCCCCACGCCGACGAGCGCGTTGTAGATGTTCCAGCCGGCGCCGATGAGCACGCGCGGCTTGAGGCCGCCGTGGCCGTCGCCGTCGTAGCGCCACAGGCTGCCCGACGCGTCGCGGGCCAGGACGTCGCCGAGGCCGTCGCCGGTGAGGTCCTGCGCGCCGGTCATCAGCGGGTAGATCTGGAAGCCCGAGCCGACCTTGACGCGCGCCGCGAAGATGCCCGCGGAGGTCCCGGCGTAGAAGTACAGGTCGCCGGACGGCGTGCGCGCCAGCAGGTCCGCGCGACCGTCGCCGTTGAGATCGCCGGGCGAGACAAAGGAGTTGTAGATGTTCCAGCCGCCGCCGATGGTGTGGCCGGTGCCCATCGGCAGGGCGCCGGACGGGCCGGGGTAGCGGATCAGGGTGCCCGCGGAGGTGCGGACCAGCAGGTCGTTGTTCCCGTCGCCGCCGCCGTCGCCGATCGTGACGTACGTGGACGACGTGGGCCAGGTGCCCTGGCTCTCGGCCGCGCCCACCGAGCCGCTGCTCGTGCCGGTGCCGGGGCGGATGTCGAGGCGGCCGCCCGGGGTGAGGGCCAGCAGGTCGCCGGCGCCGTCCTGCGTGTAGTCGCGGGGTGCGGCCGGCGCGCCCGACACGTACACCGGGCCGGTCGCGGTCGCGGACGCGCCCTGGCCGTCGGCGGGCGTCGCCGTCAGCGTCCAGGTGTAGGCGCCGTCGTACACCGGGTGGCCGGTGGAGTCCTTGAGGTCCCACGTCGGCTTCACCTGGGCGCCGGTGCCACCCGTGCCACTGCCGGTGGCCATCACCCGGCCCGCCGCGTTCTTCAGCGTCAGCGTCCAACGCCCCACCGGACGGGGGAAGTTCACCCGGCCCTGCCACGTGTCACCGATGCGCACGCCCGCGACGAACGGGTCCACGCCGGTCACCGCGAGCGGGGAGCGGGTGATGTCGGTGAGCGGGAAGACGTGCACGTTCTGGTCGGCGTCGGTGTAGGCGACGCCGCCGCCGTACTTGTCGACGGACCACGTCACCCCGCGGTCGTCGGTGAGCGCCGACGCCGGGAGGTCGGCGAGCACGCCGGTGGCGGCCGTGCCGGTGTGGACGTCGGTGAGCACCAGGGTGCCCGCGGTCGTGTCGTGCCGCACCAGGAAGCCGTCACCGAGCAGCGCCGCGCCCGCCGGGACGGGGATGTTCCTCTTGGCCGTGAGGTCGTAGACGCCGGCCGTCGTGCCGCACGACCAGTACAGCCAATGGCCGTCCGCCTGCAGCTCCTTGAACGTCGCGCAGCTCGCACCGGTCTGCACGGTGGTGCCGTACGTGCGGGACGTCAGCGAGTAGGGGCGGACGCTGCCCGCCGTGGTGCCCTGCGCCCACATCGTGGTGCCCCACAGCGCGGAGGCGCTGAGCGGACGGGTGAACGCGACGTTGTTGCCGGTGGACTGCTGGAACCACACGACCGACTGCACGCTGTGCGAGGGCGTGTTGACGAGGGCGTAGTCGCCGGCCGCGTCGGTGATCGCCGGGTCGGTGCCGCCGACCTCCGCGTTGTAGAAACTGGTGGGCGACGCCCACTGCTCCACGAAGTCCGTTGAGGGGTCGGCGTAGTCGACGGTGCCGCTGCCCTGACCGGCCAGCCGGACGCACGAGATGCCGGTGGCGCACGTGACCGGGGCAGGGCCGAAGTCCTCCATGACGAAGGGCGCCGACGCGGTGGGCGAGGCCCCGGCGGAAACGTCGCGTCCCATCAGCGACTTGTACGGCCCCGAGTCGTCCACGTACACCAGACGACCGGCGCTGTACGACAGGCCGTACTGGTGGGCCGGCACCGGCGTCAGCGGCCGCACGGTCGTCACGGTGCCGTCCTCGGCGATCCGCCGCACCGCCCAGTCGGTGGCGCTCGTCCCGCCGGTCACCAGCACGGAGCCGTCGGGGGCGACGGCGTAGGAACCGCCGGTGTGCTGCAGCACGCTCTGCGGGGCGCCGCCGGCGGCCGGCACGCCCACCAGCGGCCAGCCGAGGCCGTTCGTGGTCGTGGCGGGGACGAACACGATCAGGTCGCCGACGGGCACCGGGGTCCACGGCTGCTGCTGCGGCGTGATCGCGTTCGGCACCGGCAGCGCGTCGACGGTGCCGGACGTGTCGTCGATCCGCTGCGAGTGCACGGTGGTCGCGCCCTGCACATAGCTGACGACGCGGCTGCCGCCGACGACCACCTTCGTCCCGGAGGCGAACGTCACGCCGGGCAGGACTTCGTGGAACGTGAGGTCCGCGAGGTTCACCAGGTAGTGGTGCACGACCCCGCCGGTCGTGACGTCGATGAAGGTCACGTCGCCGTTCTGCCCGTAGAAGGTGGGCTGGGGCGCGTCAGCGGGGTACCCGGGGACGGTCTGGTCGGTGACCTGGCCGTCGGCGCCCGCGCGCAGGACGTGCAGGGTGGCGGGGGCGGACGCGGTGGCCGGCGACGCGGTGAGGACGGCGTCGGCGGTGAATCCGCCGACGAGGCGCTGGCCGCCGGGCAGCGGGATCTGCACGGTGGTGCCGGTCGCGTAGTCGCCGAGGACGGCGGTGGCCCCGGACGGCTTGAGCGACACGCCGTTGTTGTTCGACGCCGGCACGAACGGCATGGCCGCGCCCATGCTGCCGTCGGCCTCGTGGACCCAGTGGTAGGTCCCCGACTCGTCCTTCGCCAGGTAGCCGTCGGCTCCGGCGGTGACCAGGGCGTCCTGGCGCGGCGTCCAGCGTGCCGGGGCCGGCACGACGGCCTGCGGCTCGGCGGAAGCGGACACGCCGGCCGCGGTGCCGGTCTGGGCCTGCGCGGCCCCCGGCAGCAAGCCGCCACCCACGACGGCGAGAACGATCGAAGTCGCCGCGGCCGTCAAGCCGCGGGCGAGCGCACGTGATGGCACTCGGTTCCCTCCCCAGAGAATGCCTGCCCCCCCGGCAGCGCACATGAAGTCGCCTCAGTATGGACCTCGTTGAGGGTGGCGTGACACCGGGATCCCGCATCACCGTCCGCGGGGACGGGGCTGGGCGAACGGCCGGGGAACGGCGTGACGCGTCCCCGGCCCGACCGCCCGTCTCAGAGCAGGGACTTGTACGTCTGCCAGGCCCAGCCGATCTTCACGCGCGGCGCGAACAGGCCGCTGCCCAGGCCGTCGTAGCGCCACAGGTCGCCGTTGGCGTCGCGGGCGACGAGGTCGTTGCGGCCGTCACCGTTGATGTCGCCGACCCCCACCAGGGAGTTGTAGGCGTTCCACCCCGCACCGATGCGGACCCGGGCCTTCAACCCGCCCTTGCCGTCGCCGTCGTAGCGCCACAGGACGCCGGAGGCGTCCCGCGCCAGCACGTCCCCGATCCCGTCACCGTTGAGATCCTGCGCCCCGACAAGGGAGTTGTAGATCTGGAACCCGAACCCGATCTTCACCCGCGGCGCGAACACCCCCGCGGCGTTCCCCGCGTAGAGGTACAGGTCGCCCGACGCGGTGCGCGCCAGCAGGTCCGGACGGCCGTCGCCGGTCAGATCCCCGGGCGACACCAGGGAGTTGTAGATGTTCCAGCCGGCCCCGATTTTGTGCGCGATGCCGACGACGAAGCCACAGCAGGTGCCGTCCTCGCGGACGAGGGTGCCGGAACCGGCCGGGTTGCGGACCAGCAGGTCGTTGCAGCCGTCGCCGGTCAGGTCGCCGGTCGGGACGAACATCGACCCTGTGGGGTGGTCGCCCCCCACATCGGTGCCGGGGCCCACGCCGCCGGCGTGGGTGCCGGGGCGCAGCTGCAGTCCGCCCTGCGGGGTGAGGGCGAGCAGGTCGCCGGTTCCGTCGCTGTCGTAGTCCCGGGCGGCCGGGAGGCTCGGAGAGCGGGGCACGCCGAGCGAGGGGATCACGTGGATCGCCGACGCGGCGTCGACGTAGGCGAGTCCGCCCGCGTACTTGTCGACGGTCCACGTGACGCCGCGGTCGTCGCTCTGGGTGCCCTGCGGCAGATCGGCGACGTCGGTGGTGACGGCCGTGCCCGCATGGACGTCGGTCATCACCAACCGGCCGCCGGTGTGCCGGACCACGAAACCGTCGCCCAGCAGCGCCTGGCCGGCGGGGACGGCGACGTGCCGCCCGGTCGTCCGGTCGTACACGCCGGCCGTCGTCCCGCACGACCAGTACAGCCAGCGGCCGTCCACCTGCAGGTCGGCGTAGTTCGCACAGGCGGCCCCGGTCTGCACGGTCGCGCCGTAGGCGAGAGTGCGCAGGTTGTAGGGACGCACGGTTCCGGCGGCGCTCCCGGGGACCCAGATGGTGTGGTCCCACACGGCGGACGCGCCCGCGCCACGGGCGAAGGGGTCGTAGCCGTTGTCGAGGTTCCCCACGGCCTGCCGCCCCGCCGTGGTCGTGCCGAGCACGAGGTCGTAGCCGTCGCCGTCGAGCACGCCCGTCATCGTCATGGTGCTGGGACGCACCGACCGGGCGCCGGTCGTCGACCCCGGCAGCGGCGAGAACACCTCGTCGCCGCGGACGAACGCCACCGTTCCCTTGCCGAGGGCCTGCAGGTGCGCACCGCGCTCGGGCCCCATGCCCCACACCGTCGACGGGCCGCTGACCGAGGGGGTGGCCCCCGCCGTCACATCGCGGCCGATCAGCGGGTCGTACGCGCCGGTGTCGCTCGAGTACACCAGGCGCCCGGCACTGTAGGCGAGTTCGAAGACCCTGGCCGGAAAGGGGGCGAGGGGCGTGACGGACGTGACCGTTCCGTCGGGGGCGATCCGGCGAACCGCCCAGTCGGCCGGGCCCGAACCGCCGACGACGAGGACCGAGCCGTCCGGGGCCACGGCCAGGGTGTACACGGTGTGCCGCAGCAGGAGCGTGGCGTCGCCGCCGCCGACCGGGACGCTCCACAGGGCCCCGCCGGTCGAGTGCTTGTCCGTGTCCTCGGCCTCCACCAGGATCCGGTCACCGTCCGGGACGGGCCGCAGGACTTCGTTCGTGGCGCGTGCCGCCGCCGGGTACGGCGTCTCCTCGACCGTGCCGGAGGGATCGTCCAGCCGGACGCTGTACGCCGACGTGCGCCGCGGCGTGGCGGCCACCACCCGCGTGCCACCGAGGACCACCAGGTCGATCCCGGAGACACCCGCGAACACCTCGCGGGCCGTGGCGGTGGTGAAGTCCAGCAGGTAGACGTGCGGGACGCCGTCCACACGGAGGCTCAGTGCGGTGAGATCGCCGCCCATGTCCAGCACTTTGTCCACCGTCGCGCCCGCCGGCACCCCGGTGACCGTCCGGTCCGTGGTCCCGCCACCGCCGTCCTCGCTCACGACGTGCAGCCCGGAGCCGTCGGACGCCGCGGTCAGGATCGCGCCGGCAGCGAAGGCCGACTGGTATGTCTGTCCGTCCGGAACCGCGATGGCCGTGGTCGTGGTGGAGACGAAGTCGCCGAGCCAGACGGTCGGCGAACCGCTCGGCTGCCACGCCCGCAGACCGCGGTTGACCTCGGCCCACCGGCCCGCGGCTGTGGTCGCGCCGTCGTCTCCCGTCCAGGAGAACGCGGTCCCGGTGAAAGCGAGATAGCCCGAGTCGCCTGCCGTCAGCAGCGTCTCCTGACGAGGCAGCCACCGATCCCCCGGCTGGACGGTGATCTCCGCCAGCCCGCCGGTGTCCGCGTGGGCGACGGTCGCGCCGCCGAACGGGCCTCCGGCCAGCGCCAGCACGACGAACGCGGCAACGGCCGTACGGCCAAGGGTCAACGAACCTGTGCGCACCGGAAGTTCTCCTGAGCGTCGAAGGAGTCGAAGGGGCGGCGGAACGGGACCGGGGTGGGGTGGGGGCGTGTCCACCGCCGCGGGTGGACACGCCCCGGGCGTCAGAGCAGGGACGTGTACGTCTGCCAGGCCCAGCCGATCTTCACGCGGGGCGCGAACAGGCCGCTGCTCAGGCCGTCGTAGCGCCACAGGTCGCCGTTCCCGTCGCGGGCGACGAGATCGTTGCGGCCGTCACCGTTGATGTCACCGACACCGACGACGGAGTTGTACACGTTCCAGCCCGCACCGATCCGCACCCGGGCCTTCAACCCGCCGCCGCTGTCGCGGTCGTAACGCCAGAGGACACCGGACGTGTCGCGGGCCAGCAGGTCGCCACGGCCGTCGCCATTGAGGTCCTGGGCGCCGATCATCATCGAGTAGATCCCGTAGCCGTGGCCGATCTGCTTCCGGCTCTGGAACACGCCGTTGACGGAGGCCGCGTAGAGGTAGAGGTTCCCGCCGGCGTCGCGCGCCAGGAGGTCGGCGCGCTCGACGGAGTTCAGAGCGCCGACCGGCGTCAGGGAGTTGTAGATGTTCCAGCCGGCGCCGATCACGTGGTGCGGCGTGGCGGGGGTGAACGCCCGGCCCGGTGTGCCGTCGTAGCGGGTGAGATGGCCGGTGGCGTCCCGCACCAGCAGGTCGTTGTACCCGTCGACGCTCAGCTCCCCGATCGGCACGAAGAGGGAGCCCGACGGCCACCCCGTGCCCGAGGCGGACGTGGCCAGCACCGTGCCGGGAGCGGTTCCCGTGCCCGGGCGGACGTCGAGCCGTCCGCCGCTGGTGACGGCGAGCAGGTCGCCGCTCCCCTCACCGGTGTAGTCGTGGGCGAAGGCGGGTCGGCCGCTGACCACGACGGTTCCGGAGACGACCGCCGCCGGCCCTTGCCCGTTCGCGGGAACCAGCTTCAGCGTCCAGGTGTAGGGGCCGTTCGCGATCCCTCGGCCGGAGTGGTCCTTGCCGTCCCACACGGGACGGACGTCGCCAGGCGTGGCCCCGCCGCTGAGGCTGCGCACGATGGCTGTCGACCCCTGGCGCCGGATGTCCAGGGACCAGGAGGCGAGAGGACCGGAGGGCGTCCACGAAGGCGCCCACGAAGTCCTCGACAGGTCCGCGGACGCGGTCCCCTCACTCGCCACGA
This sequence comes from Actinacidiphila rubida, assembly GCF_900110255.1. Lineage (GTDB taxonomy): Bacteria > Actinomycetota > Actinomycetes > Streptomycetales > Streptomycetaceae > Actinacidiphila > Actinacidiphila rubida. Next base: position 47,668 of record NZ_FODD01000028.1, on the reverse strand, counting down.
CGGCGACAGGCGACTGAGGAACTCCGGAGGGGAGCACATGGGTCGCGCCGTCCGTGCCGGTCCAGGCCAGGAAGCCGCGGAACTTGTCGAGTGTCCACGTGATGTTCCGGTCGTCGGAGTAGCCGCCCGCCGGCAGCGTCGCGACCAGCCGGTCCGGGGCCGCGGTGCCGGCGTGGATGTCCGTGAGCAGCAGCTGGTCGCCGGTGTGCCGCAGGACGTAGCCGTCGCCCAACAGGGCATGTCCCGCGGGTACCGGGACGGACTTCTTGGTGGTGCCGTCCCACACGCCCGCCGGGCCGTCCGGCCCGCACGACCAGTACAGCCAACGCCCCAGCGCCTGCAGCTCGTCCGGCACGCAGGGAGCGTCGGTGGCGATCGTCGCGGACACTTTCCCGGTCGCGACGGGGGCCTGCGTCACCTGTCCCGGCACCTTCCCGGCGGTGAACAGGGTGTCGCCCCACAGCGCGGCCGCTGCCGCCGGCCGCGTGTAGAGCACCCGTTCGGTCCACATGTCGAGGACGTCCTGCGTCCCGTCGGAACCGCTGTTGTACACCGCGTGGTTGCCGCTCGCGGACAGGACGCTGCCGCCCGAGGTGTCCAGTTGGACGATGGCGCCGCGCGTCGTCTCCACCGCGTCCTTGCCGTTCCAGGACAGGATGTGGACGGCCCCCAGGTCCGATCCGGCGTCGACCAGGGTGTAGCACCGCTGACCGCCACAGCGGAGGATCATCGCGTCCTTCGCCGGGTACGCCCACACCCGGGGCAGCACGCTACCACCCGCCGGTGCGGCGCCCGTGCCCACGTCCACCGTCTCCTCGACGGCGCCCACCGGGCTGCCGGCCCCGGTCTCGACGCGGCTGAGTGTGCCGCGCCCGAGCGACAGGCCGATGTGCTCGGGGCGATAGGTGGTGAACGGGCGGAGCACCGCGGGTGCGGAGCCGTCGGCCGGAATCCGGAACGTGGCCCACGCGTCCGATCCGTTGGGCGCGTCCACGAGGGCGCTGCCGCCGGTCGACGCGCGCAAGGTGGCGGCGCCGTCGAACAGGGTCCGGGCCGCGCTGCCGTCCAGCGGCACCGCGTAGAGCGGTGCGGGCGTGGGCCCTGCCCCGGCCAGCGAAGCGTAGTGATCGAGAGCGAGGAGCGCGCCGCCGGTCAGCGCCATGTCGGCCTCGCCCGTGCCCGCGCCGGGCACGGTGAGGGTGCGGGGCGCGGCCTGAGGGTCGGTGCGGTCGTAGACCCACGCCGTCCTTCCGGCGCCGTAGCCGAAGTGGTCGGCGTCGAGCAGCAGGAGGGGGTAGTTGGCTCCCTGGTACAGGGCGGTGGGCACCGTGGTGGTCACGGACGCCGTCGCCGTGTCGATGAGCACGATCTGCTGGTTGCCGGCCTTGTCGGACGAGACCTCCGCGGTCCCCGGGAGGCTCGCGGGCTGCTGACCCGACCATCGCGCACCGGCCGGCCAGCCGGACACGACCCGGTCGTCGAGGCCGCCGGCGGCGTTCGGCGTGTAGAGGTGCGGCACAGGGCCGGTGTTCGCGGCGCCCCCGGCCGTGTCGTCCGGCGCGGCCACGAGGGCCCATCCCGTGGCGGTCGGTACGAGCTTCCTACCCTCGTCCGCCGTCGTCGGGATGGGGTAGCCGCTCCACACCTTCGTCGCGGTGTCGTACACCTCGAGAGCGAAGTCGGCCTTGACCCGCGGGTCGCTGCTGGTGGTGAGGTGGTAGACCCAGGCGTGCCCGTCACCGCTCTGGACGACTCCGACGCCGAAGGTGGCCGTCATGTTCCCCAGGTCGGAGGCGACCGAGCCGTCGGGCGCGCGCCAGGACAAGTGCGTCGGGTTCCCGTACATGTCCCAGCCGTCGGCCGTCAGGTATCCGCTCGTCGCGGCCCCGAGAACCGTCGGACCGGTGGGACCGGCCGCCGCCGCCGGCTCGACCACAGTCTCCGCCGGAGCCGATCCGTCACTCGCGTGCGCGAGCTGCGGCAGCGGACTCACCGCTGCCGCGACGACTGCCAGCGCGGCGACGAGGCCGCGGCGCACGGTGGTCCGCTGAACAGCGGCCTTGCGCACGGTCGTTCCACTCTTCATGTGTCCCCCCCATACCCTGATCAGATCAGGGACTTGTACGACTGCCAGGCCCAGCCGATCTTCACGCGCGGCGCGAACAGGCCGCTGCTCAGGCTGGAGTAACGCCACAGGTCACCGTTCGCGTCCCGCGCGACGAGGTCGCTGCGGCCGTCACCGGTGATGTCGCCGACGCCGACGATCGCGGTGTAGATGTTCCAGCCCGCGCCGACGCGGTGGCGCATCGACATGTGGCCGTAGCCGTCGGTGAGGTACTCCCACAGCACGCCCGAGGTGTCGCGGGCGATCACGTCGTCGCTGGACCACTGGTTGGTCGTGAGGTTGTGCACGCCGACGATCGAGTTGTAGATCTGGTAGCCGTAGCCGATGTTGGACCGTGTGCCGAAGATGCCCGAGGCCGTGCCCTCGTAGAGGAACAGGGTGCCCTTGGTGTCGCGGGCCACCAGGTCCGGGTAGCCGTCGCCGTTCATGTCGCCGGGCGACGTCAGCAGGTTGTAGATGTTCCAGCCCGCGCCGATGAGGTGGTGGGGCTCGGACGCGGACGGCGCCTGGCCTGCCACGCCGTCGTAACGGGTCAGGTGGCCGGACGCGTCGCGGACCAGCATGTCGTTGACGTGGTCGCCGTTGAGGTCGTCGATCGGCACGAGCGTCGAACCTGCCGGGAATCCGGACGACTTGAGCGTGGTGGCGCCGATGTTGCCGGTGCCGCTGCCCGGGCGGACGTCGATGCCGCCCGCGGAGTTCAGGGCGAGCAGGTCGCCGATCGCGTCGTTGTCGTAGTCGCGGGGGACGGCTGGGCTGTCCAGCGTCACCGTGCCGTTCACGGTCGTGGTGCCCGCCTGGCCATCGGCGGCCTTGAGGGTCAGCGTCCAGCTGTAGGCGCCGCTGGGGAGCGGCAGGCTCTGCGAACTACGTCCGTCCCAGGTGGGGGTGACCACGTCGCTGGTCGTCCCCAGGTCCGACCAGACCACCTGGCTGGCGCCCTTCCTCCGGACGTCCAGCTGCCAGGACGCGCCCGCGGAGAGCGTCCAACTGGGCTGCCACCCGGTGCCTGCGGCGTCAGCCGTCGCCGGAACGGAGCTGTTCAGTACGCCGATCGCCGAGTGCGGAACACCCGACGCCAGCACGTGCGTGGTGCCCTGCGGGTCGGTGTACGCGAGGAAGTCACCGAACTTGTCCAGCGTCCAGGTGATGTTCCGGTCGTCGGGGTACGCGCCCGCCGGGAGCGTCGCCGCGACCCGGTCGGCTGCCGCGGTGCCGGTGTGCACGTCGGTGACGACGAGCTGGTCACTCGCGTGCCGCAGCACGTACCCGTCGCCCAGCAGGGCGTGGCCCGACGGTACGGAGATCGACGTCCCGGACGTCGCGTCCCAGACGCCCGCCGGACCGTCCGTCCCGCAGGACCAGTACAGCCAGCGTCCCAGCGCCTGCAGCTCGTCCGGTGCGCAGGGCGCTCCGGTGGCCACGGTCTTCCGGACCGTGCCGGTCGCCACGTCGGCGGCCGTGACCTCGCCGGGCGTGCCGGTCGCGGTCCACAGGGTGTCGCCCCACAGCGCGGCGGCGGTGATCGGGCGCGTCGTCAGCACCTTGCCCTGCGCGAGATCGATGACGTACTGCTGACCGTCGGAGCCGCTGTCGTAGACCACGACGTCGCCGCTCGTGGAGACGATCCGGCCGTCGTGCGAACCGGGCAGCGTGAGGCCGCGCGTCCCGTCCTGCACTCTGTCGCCGCTCACCGACCGGGTCACGAACACCGCCGAGTGCGCCTGCGTGGCCCCCCCGTCCACCAGGGGCATGCAGCGTAGTGACGCCCCGCACCGCGGCGTGTTCCCGTCGGCCACGTTGGTGTCGTCGGACATCCCGCCCGCCACGGGTGCCGCGCCGGAACCGAGTGACTCGCCGTCGACAAAGGTCGTGACGTGGGTCCCCCAGCCCGTCTCCGCGCGGTAGAGCGTGCCACGAGCGAGCGAGAGTCCGACATTCTCGGGCTGGTAGGTCGGAAGTTGGTACAGGAGCGCCGGCGCCCCGCCCTGCGGGGACACCTTGTACGTGGCCACCGGGCTCTGGCCGTCGAGCAGGTCGACGAGCGCGCCGCCGTCCCCGCTGGAACGCAGCGCGCCGCCGCCGGCCAGCGGAACGGTCGCGGGACCGCCGTCCAGGGGGAGGGAGTAGACCGTGTCCCTGCCGCTGGACGGGTGCACCTGGTCGAGCAGGGTCGTGCCGGTCAGGACCAGGAACTGCTGATCGGTGGTGCTCCCCGGCAGGCTCAGGACACGCGGCGCTGCCTGCGGATCGGCGAGCGGCCACAGCTGGACCGTGTTGCCGCTCTGCCAGCCGAAGAACTCGCGGCTGATCACCGGGGTCCTGGCGGCCAAGGCCGTCAGGCCGGACGTGACGAGCTCACCGTTGTCCGTGTCGAGCAGCCCGGTCGCACGGCTGCCGTCGGCCCGTGTCAGCAGCAGGACCGCTGCACCCGGGACCGCCCGCCAGCCGCTGGCCGGGGTCGCGAGGTGCGCGTCGTCCATGCCCGTCACCGTGCGGTCGGTGAAACCGCCGTCGGCCTGCGGGTCCAGCAGGTGCAACGTCGGGTCCTGGGTGCCCGACCCGGTGGGCGGCGCGTTCACGGCGAGCATGGTCCAGCCGGTCGACAGCGGCAGGAGACCCAGCGGACGCAGGTTACCGGGAGGGGTGTAGTCCGTCTGGACGCCCGTGCCGGGGTCGAAGGTCTCGATGCGCAACCCGTCCCAGCTGACCGCCCACAGCAGTGTGCTGCCATCACCGAGCACGGTGACCCTGGGCAGCACGTCGAGCGTGCCGAAGTCCCGGACGAGCGAGCCGTCGATGGCGTACCAGGCGTAGTCCCTGCCGCCCGTGTCGGTGTCCGACGTCAGCAGGTAGCCGTTCGCGCCGGACGCGAGGACGGGGTGTCCGAGCGGTCCGGGCTTCTCTCTCGGCGCGATCGTCACCTCGGCCGGAGCCACCGCGCCGCTCGCGTGCGCGAGTTGCGGCAGCGGGCCCACGGCTGCCGCGACGACGGCGAGCGCGGCGACCAGGGTGCGGCGGAGCGCGGGGGTGGAACGGGTCAAGCGGATCAACGGGGTCCCTCTCGTGCACGTCCCCGCGTTCGCGCGCGGGGTGCTGCGGCCCGGCGGGGTACGTCAGGGCCGCGTCGGTCGAGAGGTGCCCGCGGCTCGGAGACGAGCGAGTGGGCGCGGCTGCGGCGCGCGAAGGCGCGCCGGCGCGCAGGAAGAACGGAAGCCCCCCAGCCCCTGGTCATCCCCCCGACAAAGACAGCGCACTGTAACAGGCGTCGCACCGGCCACGGAATGCCAACGGCAGGTGGACTGCGGCCGTCCGCCGCGACGACGTCCGGCAAACAGCACGGGCCCGCCCGGCCGGGAGGTGAACTCCCGGGCCGGGCGGGCCCGTTGCTGGTCGGCTAGGACTCAGCCGTTGCGCTTCCAGCGCGGCTTGCGGTCACCGAAGGTGGTGGGACGCTCGCGGTCGCGGTCGCCGCCGTAGGACGGGCGACGGTCGTCACGGTTGCCGTACGCGGGACGTGCGTCACGACGGTCGTCACGGTTGCCGTACGCGGGACGCGCGTCACGACGGTCGTCACGGTTGCCGTACGCGGGACGCGCGTCACGACGGTCGTCACGGTTGTTGTAGGACGGACGGGCGTCACGACGGTCGTCACGGTTGCCGTACGCGGGACGCGCGTCACGGCGATCGTCACGGTTGTTGTAGGACGGACGGGCGTCACGACGGTCGTCGCGGTTGCCGTACGCGGGACGCGCGTCACGGCGATCGTCGCGGTTGCCGTACGCGGGACGCGCGTCACGACGGTCGTCGCGGTTGCCGTACGACGGGCGGGTGTCGCGGCGGTCGTCGCGGTTGAACGGACGGCGGTCGTCACGGTCCCGGTGGTCGCGGTTCTCACGGTGGTACGACGGGCGCTCGTCGCGGCGGCGGTCGAAGTTGCCCCGATCGTCGCGCCGGTCCTCGCGCCGGTCGTCCCTGCGGTCGTCGCGGCGCTGGTAGCCGCCGGCCGACCGCTCGTCACGCTGCTCGGGGATCTCCGGGGCGGCTGCGGCCTGCGCCGCGGCGGCCGCCTCCGCGGCCTTCGCCGCGATCGCCTCGTCCGGGTCCTCGCCGCGCTCGCGGGCCGAGCGGGCGGTCAGCCGGTCGGCCTCCTCGCGCAGCTCGGTGGCGCGCCGCTGCAGGCGCTCCAGCTGCTTGGTCACCTCGGCGACCTCGCGCTCGGCCTGCGCCGCGGCGTTCTGCACCGCGTCGGCCTGTACGTCGGTCAGCGAGCGGGCGCCGGTGATCTGGGCGACGTCCTCGTCGAACGCGCCGGCACCGCCGATGACGTGACGCGAGGCGTCCACGCCCGCGTCCTCCATCAGCCGGAAGATCTGCTTGCGCTGGTGCGGGAGCGCCAGCGAGACGACCGTGCCGGACTGGCCGGCGCGCGCGGTGCGGCCGGAGCGGTGCAGGTAGTCCTTGTGGTCGCCGGCCGGGTCCACGTTGAGCACCAGGTCGATGCCGTCGACGTGGATGCCGCGGGCCGCGACGTCCGTGGCGACCAGCACGTTGACGTAGCCGCCCTTGAAGTCCTCCAGGGTGCGGGTCCGCGCGCCCTGCGTCATGCCGCCGTGCAGCGCGTCGGCGCGCACACCGGACTCGATGAGCTGCTCGGCGACGCGGTCGGCACCCATCTGGGTGCGGACGAAGATGATCGTGCGGCCCTTGCGGGCGGCGATGGCCGCGGTGACCGGCGCCTTGTCCTTGGGCTTCACGACCAGGACGTGGTGGGTCATCGTGGTGACGGCGCCCTGGGCGGCGTCCACCTCGTGCGTCACCGGCGAGACCAGGTACCGCTTGACCAGCGTGTCGATCTCGTTCTCCAGCGTGGCGGAGAACAGCAGGCGCTGGCCGCCGGCCGGGATGAGGTCGAGGATCTCGGTGACCTCGGGCAGGAAGCCCATGTCGGCCATCTGGTCGGCCTCGTCGAGGACCGCGATCTCCACCTGGTCCAGGGCGGCCGCGCCGCGGTTGATCAGGTCGCGCAGCCGGCCGGGGGTGGCGACGAGGATGTCGACGCCCCGCTCCAGCGCGTAGATCTGGTTCTGCATGGAGGTGCCGCCGCAGACGACCTTCATCTTCAGGCCGAGGACGTCGCCGTAGGGCTGCAGGGCGTCGGCCACCTGCATGGCCAGCTCGCGGGTCGGCGTGAGGATGACGCCGCGGGGGCGCTTGCGCTCGGTGCGGCCGCCGGCCAGCGACGTCAGCAGCGGCAGGCCGAAGGACAGGGTCTTGCCGGAGCCGGTGCGGCCGCGGCCCAGGATGTCCCGGCCGGCCATGGCGTCCGGGATGGTCGCGGCCTGGATCGGGAAGGGCGTCACCACGCCGTTCGCGGTCAGCTTGCGGACGATCGACTCGGGCAGGCCCAGGTCGGCGAAGGTGATGCCGGGGGCGTCGTCGGTGTCGTCGGCGTCGGCGGACACGGCTTCGGCGGACTCGGCTTCGGCGTTCGCCGCGGTGTTCTCGGTGGCGTCCGCGCCGGGGGTGGCGTCGGAGAACGCGTCGTGCTCGGTGAACTCGGTGTACGTGGCGTCCTGGGTGTTCTCGGGCAGGACGGAACGGTCGGCACTGTCAATGGACATGCTGAAGCAAAACCTCTCGGAGACTTACGGCACGCGCCAGCTCCACAAGGGTTGCTTACAACCGCCTCGATGCGGTCAGCCACAGGAGATTAGGAACGCGCCACGCGGCGCGCTTCGGAATCAGGCGCCAGGCATCGGGAATGGGGGTCAAACGATCTACCAGCATACGCATCAAAGGCCCGAAGTGCCAATCCCCTCCGGAACCCGGCTCTGACCTGGCCGGTCTCCCGCTCAGGGGGTGCTGGAACCGGCCGTACCGCCGGCGCCGGCGGTGGAGTCGCTCGGTGACGGGTCGGTCGGGCCGGAGCTCGTGGTGGAGGCGGGCGGGCTGGTCGGACCGGTCGGACCGTCGCCGGTCGGCGAGGGCTGGACGGTGGGCTGCGGCGACGTCGAGGTGCCGCCGGCGGGCGGCAGGACGCGGGTGCGGGGCGCGCCCGGCGAGGACGGCGAGGACGGCGAGGTGGACGCGGACGCCGACGCGGTGGCCGTACCCGAGACGGTCGGCGACGGCGACATGCCGTCCGCGCCGTTCCCGCGCCCCCGCCACGGGGAGCCGTGCCCGCCGCGCGGGCCGCCGGCGACATGGCCGCCGCCGGGCGCGGAGGTCCGGCCGGGCGCCTTCGGGTCCGTGCCGCCGGTGCTCACGCAGGCCGCGACGCTCGCCGCCAGCAGCGCGACGAGCGCGGCCGACCGGACTCCCGCCGCACGGGCACGGGCACGGGCATGCGGGGTTCCGGCGGGGGCGGGAGAGGGCATGCGCGCGGACCTCGGGCTCGGTACGGGGCCGGCGGGCGCGCGGGCGCAGCCCCGCCGGGCGGGCTCGCGGTGTCCAACGCCGCCACCCGCGCCAGGACACGCCCGGCACCACCAGGGGGCGGCGGGTTCGGCCGACTGGCCCAGTGCCCGTGACGGGTGTGACCCACGAGGCACCGCGCCCCCGAGCCCGCCCGGCGCGCGACGCGCCCCACCCCGAGCCGGGAGGGACCGCGCCACGCGCGACGCGCCCCACCCCGCGCCGGGCGCGGCTCAGCCGTAGCCGAGCGCGTGCAGCCGCTCGTCGTCGATGCCGAAGTGGTGGGCCACCTCATGGACGACGGTGATCTCGGTCTCCTCGACCGCCTCCTCGCGCGTGTGGCACATCCGCAGCGTCGGCCCGCGGTAGATGGTGATGCGGTCGGGCAGCACGCCCGCGTACCACTCCCCGCGCTCGGTCAGCGGGGTCCCCTCGTACAGGCCGAGCAGATCCGGGTCCGAGGGATCCGGCTCGTCCTCCACGAAGACCGCCACGTTGTCCATCAACCGGGTCAGCTCGGTGGGGATCCGGTCCAGCGCCTCGCCGACCAGTTCCTCGAAGTCCTCGCGGCTCATCTCCAGCACACGCCCATTGTGTCGTGCGCCACCCTCGGGAGCCGAGCCCTGAATGGTTTTGCCGAACGAGCGGGCCGTCCCATATGCTTCCCCCGTCCCCGAAGTGCGCCGAAAGGCCCACCACGGCCGGCCATTCAGCCCTCATCGTCTAGTGGCCCAGGACGCCGCCCTTTCAAGGCGGTAGCACGGGTTCGAATCCCGTTGGGGGCACCACAGATCACTCCCGCCACCGGCTGCGACCGGGGGCGGGATTCTTCGTTCCGGGCAGCGGCCGGGCCGGGACGGTTCCGGGCTCGCTGCGGGCCGGTGCCGGACGGGTTCGGGCTAGCTCACGGGACCGAGGGCGGCCGGCAGGGCCGGGGGCGGACCGGCCGGCGGGATGGCGCCCGAGGCGCTGCGGAGGGCCTCGAGGACCGGCTGCAGCAGCGGGTGCCCCTCGGAGCCGCGGCGCACGGCCGCGAAGACCCGGCGGGTGGCCACCACGCCGTCGACGGGGCGCACCGCCGCCTGCGACAGATCCATGTCGCGCAGCGCCGAGCGCGGCACCAGGGCCACGCCCGCGCCCGCGGCGGCCAGCGTCACCACCGCGCGGAAGTCGTCGGAGAAGTGCTCCAGGCGCGGCTCGAACCCGGCGTACTCGCAGGCCAGGACCATCACGTCGTGGCAGGGGTTGCCCGCGTAGGGGCCGACCCAGGGGTCCTCGGCGAGAGCGGCGACCGGCACCGTCTCGGCCTCGGCGAGCGGGTGGTTGCGCGGCAGCACCGCGTCGAACGGCTCGGCGTACAGCGGGACGCGCAGCAGCCGGCGGTCGTCGGGGCGCGGGGCGCCGCGGTACTCGACGGCGACCGCGATGTCGGCCTGCCCCTGCAGCACCATCGGCAGGCTCTCGTCGCCCTCGGCGTCCCGCACCCTGACGCGGATGCCGGGGGACGCCGTGCGCAGGGCCGCGATGGCCGGGGCGAGGACGACGGAGATGCCGGTGGCGAACGAGGCGACCGTCACGTCACCGGCCTCGCCGGAGGTGTACGCGGCGATCTCCGCCTCGGCGCGGGAGAGTTCGGCGAGGACCGCGCTCGCGTGGCTGAGCAGGATCTCGCCGACGGGCGTGAGCCGCACACCCCGCGTGTCGCGCTCCAGGACCTTGTGGCCGGTCTCCTGCTCCAGTGCGGCGATCTGCTGGGAGACCGCCGACGGCGTCAGGTACAGCGCGGCGGCTGCCGCCGTGACCGTCCCGTGGTCGGCGACGGCCTGCAGGGTGCGCAGCCGCCGTGCATCGATCACCCGTTCATCCTGCCAGATCGGCCCTCGCGGCGACGAACGCGGCGACGGCCGCCTCGACGTCCTCGGTCGAGTGGGCCGCGGACAACTGGACGCGGATGCGGGCCTTGCCCTGCGGGACGACGGGGTAGGAGAAGCCGACCGCGTACACGCCGCGCTCCAGCAGCCGGTCGGCGAGCGCGCCGGCGACCGCCGCGTCACCGATCATCACCGGGACGATGGGGTGGTCGCCGGAGAGGATGTCGAAGCCCTCGGCGGCCATCCGGGACCGGAACAGCGCGGTGTTGTCGGCCAGCCGGGTCCGCAGGTCGCCCGCGGACTCCAGCAGGTCGAGGACCTTCAGGGAGGCGGCCGCGATCACCGGGGCGAGGGTGTTGGAGAACAGGTACGGGCGGGAGCGCTGGCGCAGCAGCGCGACGATCTCGGCGCGGGCCGCGACGTAGCCGCCGGAGGCGCCGCCGAGGGCCTTGCCGAGGGTGCCGGTGAGGATGTCGACCCGGTCCATGACGCCGTGCAGTTCGGGGGTGCCGCGGCCGCCGGGGCCGACGAAGCCGACGGCGTGGGAGTCGTCGACCATGACCATCGCGCCGAACCGGTCGGCGAGGTCGCAGATCTCGCGCAGCGGCGCGACGTGGCCGTCCATGGAGAAGACGCCGTCGGTGACGACGAGCATGCGGCGCGCGCCGCCGTCGGCCGCCTCCTTGAGGCGGGTCTCCAGTTCGGCCATGTCGCGGTTGGCGTAGCGGAAGCGGCGCGCCTTGGACAGCCGGATGCCGTCGATGATCGACGCGTGGTTGAGGGCGTCGGAGATCACCGCGTCCTCGGCCTCCAGCAGCGTCTCGAAGACGCCGCCGTTGGCGTCGAAGCACGAGGAGTAGAGGATCGTGTCCTCCTGGCCGAGGAACGCCGACAGGCGCTGCTCCAGCTCCTTGTGCACCTCCTGCGTGCCGCAGATGAAGCGCACCGACGCCATGCCGTAGCCCCAGCGGTCCAGGGCCGCGTGGGCGGCGGCGATCACGTCGGGGTGATCGGCCAGGCCCAGGTAGTTGTTGGCGCAGAAGTTGAGCACCTCGCCGGGGTGGCCGCCCGCGGTGACGGTGACGGTCGCGGACTGCGGGGTGCCGATGACGCGCTCGGGCTTGTGCAGTCCGGCGTCGCGGATGCCGTCGAGGGTGCTTTGCAGGTCCGCGCGGACGGTGTCGAACATGGAGGGCTCCCTGGGGGTCGTGGTCGGCGAGGCGGGCGGGCGGAGGCCGCCGGGGTGCCGGGTGGCCGGGCTGCGGCCGGGCGGGGTGGGGCGGAGTGGCGGGGTGGCGGGCCGCCGCGGGGAGGCGGCCCGCCGGAGGGGGAGGGTCAGACCGTCCAGTCCAGGATGACCTTGCCGCCGCGGCCGCCCGCCGCGTCGGCGAACGCGGCCTCGTGCTCGCGGTAGTCGTAGCGGCCGGTGATCACCGGGCTGAGGTCGAGGCCGCCCTCGAGCAGCACCGACATCGCGTACCAGGTCTCGAACATCTCGCGCCCGTAGACGCCCTTGATGGTGATCATGGACGTGACGATCTTCGCCCAGTCGACCGCGAACTCCTGCGAGGGCAGGCCCAGCATCGCGATCCGGCCGCCGTTGGTCAGGTTGGCGATCAGGTCCCGCATGGCCTCGGGGCGGCCGGACATCTCCAGGCCGATGTCGAAGCCCTCGCGCAGACCCAGCACCTGCTGGCCCTCGGCGACGGTGGTCTCCGCGACGTTCAGCGCGAGGCTCACGCCGATCTTCCGGGCGAGCTCCAGGCGCTCCTCGCTGACGTCGGTGATGACGACGTTGCGGGCGCCGGCGTGCCGGGCCACGGCGGCGGCCATCAGGCCGATCGGCCCGGCGCCGGTGATGAGCACGTCCTCGCCGACGATCGGGAAGGACAGGGCGGTGTGGACGGCGTTGCCGAACGGGTCGAAGATCGCGGCGACGTCCAGGTCGACCGGGACCTTGTGCACCCACACGTTGGTGGCGGGCAGGGCGACGTACTCGGCGAACGCGCCGTCGCGGCCGACGCCGAGACCGACGGTGGCGCGGCACATGTGGCGGCGGCCGGCCAGGCAGTTGCGGCACTTGCCGCACACCAGGTGGCCCTCGCCGCTGACCCGGTCGCCGACGGCGATGTCCTCGACGTCCCGGCCGGTCCCGACGACCTCGCCGACGAACTCGTGACCGACCACCAGCGGGGTCGCGATGGCCTGCTGCGCCCATCCGTCCCACGCGCTGATGTGCAGGTCGGTGCCGCAGATGCCGGTCCGCAGGACCTTGATCAGCACGTCGCCGGGGCCGATCTCCGGCTCGGGCACGTCCATGAGCCGCAGACCCGGCTCCGCCTTCTCCTTGACCAGCGCTTTCACCGTCGAGTCTCCTGTACGAGAGGGGAGCCCGGGGCGGTACGGGGGGATATGAGCCGGGCGGCACCACCCTGCCCCCGGGGCCGGGGTCCCGTCCATCGATGAATTCTTAAACCCGGCATTAGGGTGGCTTCACGCCCGGCAGGTCCCACGCCCGGCAGGTCACGCGGGCGGGCGGGGACGCCCTGGGCCGCCGAGGACGATCGCGGCCGCCGCCCGGCGAAGAGCCCTTCCTGCCGCCGCCCGGCCAACGCCCGTCCTCCTGCGGGCATTTCGGAGGCGCGGCGCCGCGCCGTCATGGCGCGTTCACGCGGCATCCAACGAGGCGCGGGACCCTGGCGGGTGCCCGTTACCGGCTGGTAATACAGCGGGGTAACGACCGTTCACGCCCGCAGGACCCTCACCCCACAGGAGACCCAGGCATGAGCTCACCCAGCCGGCGCCGCTTCCTCACCGGCGCCTCCGCCACCGCCGCGGCCGCCGCGATGTCGCTGATGGACAGCGGGTACGCCTCCGCCGCCGCGCGGGACCGGGCGCTGACCGCGTCGACCGCCCGCGCCGTGCGGGTCGAGGGCACCACGCTGGAGCAGGTCGCCACCGCGACCGGCACCAGCGGCTACCGCCGGCTCGCGGCCGGCCCCGGGTGGCCGCTGGTCGTGCGCACCGAGCTGGCCGCGGCCGGCGCGGGCCGCGACGCCGCACGCACCGGCCTGGCGTCGTTCGTGCAGTTCACCGACCTGCACCTGGCGGACACCGAGTCCCCGGTGCGGTTCGAGTACCTGGCGCAGTACATCGACTCCGCGCACCGCCCGCAGGAGGCGCTGACGGTCCGCGGCGCGTCCTCCCTCGTCGAGCGCGTCAACTCCCTTTCCGGCGGCCCCTACACGGGCCTGCCGTTCTCCCTGGTGATGGCGACCGGCGACAACACCGACAACCACGAGCAGGTCGAGCTCGACTGGTACCTGTCGGTGATGAGCGGCGGCCGCATCACGCCGAACACCGGTGACACCACGCGCTACGAGGGAGTGCAGAACTCCGGTTCGGCGGCGTACTGGAACCCCGAGTCGACGTTCCAGGACACGTACAAGAAGGCCGGGTTCCCGCAGGTGCCCGGGTTCCTCGCGGCGGCGGGCGCGGCGTTCACCGCGCCCGGCCTGCGCACCCCCTGGTACACCACCGTCGGCAACCACGACGACTCGATCGAGGGCACGCTGCCCGACCTCGGGCTGCTCAACTCCCTCTACACGGGCGGCGGGAAGATCGAGGGCGTGGACGACGCGACCGCGGCCAAACTCGCCGACGCGATCCAGCACGACCCGGCGGCCGCGGTCACCCTGCTCGTCCAGCTGCTCACCGGCGGCGCGCCCGTCCGCGAGATCACCCCGGACGCACGCCGGGCGCCGTTCACGCCGAAGCAGTTCGCGCAGGCGCACCTGAACCCCGCGTACACCGGCCCCGGCCCGTTCGGCCACGGCTTCACCTCGGCGATGGCCGACAGCGGCAAGCTGTACTACACGTTCAGGATCGCCGACGGGGTGCTCGGCGTCAGCCTGGACACCACCAACCGGGCGGGCTGGGCGGACGGTTCGATCGGCACCGCTCAGCTGAAGTGGCTGGAGGCGGTGCTGCAGTCGTACAGCACCCACTGGTACGACACCGACGGCCACGTGGTCCGCCGCGGCTCGCAGGACCAGCTGGTCGTGCTGTTCAGCCACCACACCAGCACCACGATGGGCAACACGCTGCCCGACCCGTACAACCTCTTCGAGGGGCGGCACACCGGCGGCGAACTGGTGACGCTGCTGCAGCGCTACCCCAACGTCGTCGCCTGGGTGAACGGCCACACCCACGCCAACCAGATCACCGCCCACGGCCACGCCGTCCCCGAGCGCGCGTTCTGGGAGGTCAACACCGCGTCCCACGTCGACTTCCCGCAGCACGCCCGCGTCCTGGAGATCGCCGACAACGGCGACGGCACGCTGTCGCTGTTCACCACCCTCGTGGAGTCCGCGGCCCCCTACGCCACCGACTTCGGCTCCACCTCCGAGCCCGACCTGGCGGCGCTGTACCGCGAGTTGTCCTTCAACGACCTCTACGCCACCCCGGCCGCGAAGCTCGGCGGCTCCCCCGACCACAACACCGAACTCCTGCTGCCCAAGCCGTTCTGACCCCGGCTCCGCCGGCCCGTCCGCGCGCGGGAATCCGGCACGCGGACGGGTCCCGCGGGGGCGGCAGACCCTAGGGTCGGAGGGGCCGCCGGGTTTCGCGGCGGGGGCGAGGGAGGGCGGGGCGATGCTGGACGCGGTGCGGCGGTTCTGCGAGGTGGGATGGGTGACGCGGGTCGCACCGAAGGTGGTGCCGCCGGTCGACCTGCTGGCGCACCGTCTGACCGGCGGGCGCTGGGTGCCCACACGGCTGTTCATGCAGACGGTCGTCGTCACGTCGACCGGCCGGCGCACCGGGCTGCCCCGCCGCAACCCGCTGGTCGCGCACCGCGACGCCGACGGCTCCTTCCTCGTCATCGCCTCCAACTTCGGCCAGGCGCACGACCCCGCGTGGGCCGCCAACCTCACGGCCACCCCGGACGCCACCGTCGAGTGGCGCGGCCGGACGGTCCCGGTCCGCGCCCGCCGGCTGAGCGCCGAGGAGAAGGCGGCGGCCCGCCCGGCCGTGCTGCGCGTGCTGCCCATGTACGACGCCTACGCCCGCCGGGCCGCCCCCCGCGACATCCCGGTGTTCCGCCTGACGCCGGTGGGCGGGTCAGCGGCCGGTGGCGGCGAAGGTCAGGCGCGCTGACCCGGCCGTGGCCGAAAGGACGTGCACGGCCAGGTTGTTGAGGGTGAGGTAGCTGCCCGCGCTGCCGGTGGACCGGAGGTGGTTGCCGCCGTCGTCGGCGGCGACCGTGACGCTGCCCGCGGTCAGCGCGGTCACCCGGAAAGAGGCGAAGCCGAACCGGCTCGCGTCCAGCGGGACGGTGACCGGGTGCGTGACCGTGAGGGTGCACGCGCCGCCGTAGCAGGCGCTCAGCTCGTCGGCCGCGGCCGGCGGCGTCGTCCCGAAGACGGTGGGCGTCGCGGTCGGGGTGGGCGTATGCCTCGACGGGACCGGGGTGTCCCGGCCGGGAGCGGGCGCGGCCGGGGCCGTCACCGGCGCGGGTGACGCCGGGGACGTTGCGGCCGGCGTGGGGCCGGGACCGCCCTTGCCCGGGGAGTCGCCGCCGGACGACCCGCATCCGGCGAGGGCGGCGGCCGCCGCCGCGGCGGCGAGGCAGACCGGGGCGAGGGCACGGCGGTGGCGAGGGGGCTGGGCCATGGGAGGACTCCTGGTCGAAAGGGGCGGCGCGGGCGGGCGGGCCCGCCCGCGCGGCCGGGCCCTGCCTAACGGCGGCGCCCCGTGACGGGTCCCGCGGGAGGCGCCCGGGCCCCTCTGACGGCGGACGGGCGGACATCCCAGGTCTGATACGCTGAGCCCGCGACGTCGATCCGCCAGGGTGATCATCCGGTCACTCAGAGGCAGCGAAAATCGGTACGGAGCATGCGAGACGGTGTGCAAGAATTGTCTCGCGCCAAGCAAGGTCCTGTGGAGCAGTTTGGAGTGCTCGCCACCCTGTCAAGGTGGAGGCCGCGGGTTCAAATCCCGTCAGGACCGCTGCGGCTGGGTAGCTCAGTTGGTACGAGCGACCGCCTGAAAAGCGGTAGGTCGCCGGTTCGACCCCGGCCCCAGCCACCGCACGACGCAGGGTCCGTCCTCTCGGGGACGGGCCCTTCGTCGTTCCCGCGCACGGGCCCGCGCCGGCCCGCACCGCTGAAGCCGCGCGGCCGCCACCTCAGCCCCGCCGCCCCTCCCCCATCGCCCGGGCGTTCGCGGTGAAATGGCCCACCCGGGCCACAACGGGCGGGGCCCGGGTGAAATGCGTTCGCCGCCGCTCGCCGCCGGATGCGATGCTGGATCGCGTATGTCTACGCAACCCTCCACCGCTGAGCTGGCCGCGCGCCTGGCCGCCCTGACGCTGCGCGACGAGCAGCGGCTGGGCCGCCGGCTCGACGGCGCCCGCAAGATCCGCAAGCCCGAGGCGCGGGCGGCCGTCCTGGCCGAGATCGGCGCCGACATCGACCGCGCGGAACAGCGGATAGCCGCGCGGGCCGCCGCCGTGCCCGCGATCAGCTATCCCGAGGCGCTGCCGGTCAGCCAGAAGAAGGACGAGATCCTGGCGGCCGTGCGCGACCACCAGGTGGTGATCGTCGCGGGCGAGACGGGCTCGGGCAAGACCACGCAGATCCCGAAGATCTGCCTGGAACTGGGCCGCGGGCTGCGCGGCCGGATCGGCCACACCCAGCCGCGCCGGATCGCGGCGCGCACCGTGGCCGAGCGGGTCGCCGAGGAGCTGCGGACGCCGCTGGGCGAGGCGGTCGGCTGGAAGGTCCGCTTCACCGACCAGGTCGGCGACTCCACGCTGGTCAAGGTGATGACCGACGGCATCCTGCTGGCGGAGATCCAGACCGACCGCGACCTGCGCGCGTACGACACGCTGATCATCGACGAGGCCCACGAGCGCAGCCTCAACATCGACTTCATCCTGGGCTACCTGGCGCAGCTGCTGCCGCGCCGGCCCGACCTGAAGGTCGTCATCACGTCGGCGACCATCGATCCGGAGCGCTTCTCCCGGCACTTCGGCGACGCCCCGATCGTCGAGGTCAGCGGCCGCACGTACCCGGTCGAGGTGCGTTACCGGCCGCTGCTGGAGGAGGACTCCCAGGACAGCGACCGCGACCAGATCACGGCGATCTGCGACGCGGTCGACGAGCTGCAGGCCGAGGGGCCCGGCGACATCCTGGTGTTCCTGTCCGGCGAGCGGGAGATCCGCGACACCGCGGACGCGCTGAACAAGCGCAACCTGCGCTTCACGGAGGTGCTGCCGCTGTACGCGCGGCTGTCCTCGGCCGAGCAGCACAGGGTCTTCCAGCGGCCGGGCGGCGGCGCGTCCCGCCGGATCGTGCTGGCCACCAACGTCGCCGAGACGTCGCTGACGGTGCCCGGCATCAAGTACGTCATCGACCCGGGCACCGCCCGCATCTCCCGGTACAGCCACCGCACGAAGGTGCAGCGGCTGCCGATCGAGCCGATCAGCCAGGCGAGCGCCAACCAGCGCAAGGGCCGCTGCGGCCGCACCTCGGACGGCATCTGCATCCGGCTGTACGACGAGGACGACTTCCTGTCCCGCCGGGAGTTCACCGACGCCGAGATCCTGCGCACCAACCTGGCCTCGGTGATCCTGCAGATGACCGCGGCCGGCCTCGGCGACATCGCCAGGTTCCCGTTCATCGACCCGCCGGACAGCCGCAACATCAAGGACGGCGTCCAGCTGCTGGAGGAGCTGGGGGCGCTCGACCCGCAGCAGAAGGACCCGCGCAAGCGCCTCACCGACACCGGCCGCAAGCTCTCGCAGCTGCCGGTCGACCCGCGGCTGGCCCGCATGGTGCTGGAGGCCGACCGCAACGGGGTGGTGCGCGAGGTGATGGTGATCGCCGCGGCGCTGTCCATCCAGGATCCGCGCGAACGCCCCTCCGACAAGCAGCAGCAGGCCGACCAGCAGCACGCCAGGTTCCGCGACGAGACGAGCGACTTCCTGGCCTTCCTCAACCTGTGGACGTACGTCCGCGAGCAGCAGAAGGCGCTGTCGTCCTCGGCGTTCCGCCGGATGTGCCGCACGGAGTTCCTCAACTACCTGCGCATCCGCGAGTGGCAGGACATCTACAGCCAGTTGCGCACCGTCGCCCGCCAACTGGGCATCGACACCGCGGAGTCCGGGCCCGGTGAGGCCGCCGACCCGCAGCGGGTGCACGTCTCGCTGCTGGCCGGCCTGCTGTCGCACGTCGGCCTGAAGGACGTCCCCACCTCCGAGAGCGGCAAGGGCGCGGCCGCCGACGCCGGCCGGGGCGGCGGCAGGAACGAGTACCTGGGCGCGCGCAACGCCAAGTTCGCGGTGTTCCCCGGCTCGGCGCTCTTCAAGAAGCCGCCGCGCTGGATCATGTCCGCGGAGCTGGTGGAGACCTCACGGCTGTGGGCGCGGGTCAACGCGAGGATCGAGCCGGAGTGGGTGGAGCCGCTCGCCGCGCACCTGGTCAAGCGCACCTACAGCGAGCCGCACTGGGAGAAGGACCAGGCCGCGGTGATGGCCTACGAGAAGGTCACGCTGTACGGCGTCCCGCTGGTCGCCCAGCGCAAGGTGAACTACGGGCGGATCGACCCCGAGATCTCCCGCGAACTGTTCATCCGCAACGCCCTGGTGGAGGGCGACTGGCGCACCCACCACCAGTTCTTCCACGACAACCGCAAGCTGCTCGGCGAGGTCGAGGAGCTGGAGCACCGGGCCCGCCGCCGCGACATCCTCGTGGACGACGAGACGCTCTACGACTTCTACGACGAGCGGCTGCCCGAACACGTGGTGTCCGGCGCGCACTTCGACTCGTGGTGGAAGAACGAGCGGCGCGAGAAGCCGGAGTTGCTGAACTTCGAGCAGTCCATGCTGATCAACGAGAACGCGGAGGCGGTCACCAAGGCCGACTACCCGGACTCGTGGCGGCAGGGCGCGCTGAAGTTCCGGGTGACGTACCAGTTCGAGCCGGGCGCGGACGCGGACGGCGTGACCGTCCACGTCCCGCTGCAGGTGCTCAACCAGGTCACGCCGGACGGCTTCGACTGGCAGATCCCGGGCCTGCGCGAGGACGTGGTCACCGAGCTGATCCGCTCGCTCCCGAAGCCGATCCGCCGCCACTACGTGCCCGCGCCGAACTACGCGAAGGCGTTCCTGGAGCGCGCGGTGGCCGGCCCCGACCCCCTGCCCGCGGTCCTGGCGCGCGAGCTGCAGCGGATGGTCGGCGTCCCGGTGGCCGAGGAGGACTTCGACCTGGCGAAGGTCCCGGACCACCTCAAGATCACCTTCCGGGTGGTCGACGAGCGGCGGCGCAAGATCGCCGAGGACAAGGACCTGGACGCGCTGAAGCTGCGTCTGAAGCCGAAGACCCGCGAGGCCATCACCAAGGCCTTCGAGCGGGCCTCCGACCCCGCGCTGGCGTCGGTGGAGCAGCGCACCGGCCTCACCGACTGGACGGTCGGCACGCTGCCGCGCACCTTCGAGACCAGGCGCGCGGGCCAGCCGGTGAAGGCGTACCCGGCGCTGGTGGACGAGGGCACGTCGGTGGCGGTGCGGCTGTTCGACACCGAGGCCGAGCAGGCCGCCGCGATGTGGCGCGGCACCCGCCGGCTGATCCTGCTGAACGTGCCGGTGAACCCGGCGAAGTTCGCCGCGGACACCCTGTCCAACCAGCAGAAGCTCGCGCTGTCCCGGAACCCGCACGGCAGCGTGCAGGCCCTCTTCGAGGACTGCGCGACCGCGGCCGCGGACCGGCTCGTCGCCGACCACGGCGGCCCGGCGTGGGACGAGGAGTCGTACCGGAAGCTCTTCGACGCGGTCCGCGCGGACCTCGTCGAGCTGACCTCGCGCAGCGTGCAGCGGGTCCAGCAGGTGCTGGCCGCCTGGCAGTCCTGCGAGCGGCGGCTGAAGGACACCACGAGCCTGGCGCTGGTCGCCAACCTGCAGGACGTCAGGGAGCAGCTGGCGGCCCTGGTGCACCCCGGCTTCGTCACCGAGACGGGCCTGAAGCGGCTGCCGGACCTGATGCGCTACCTGGTGGCGATCGACCGGCGGCTGCAGCAGATGCCCACCGGGGTGCAACGGGACGCAACCCGCATGGAGAAGGTGCGGGAGATCCGGACCGAGTACGCCGAGCTGCTGGCCGCGCAGCCGCAGGGCCGGCCGGTGCCGGCCGCGATCCGCGACATCCGCTGGATGATCGAGGAACTGCGGGTCAGCTACTTCGCGCACGCCCTGGGCACCGCGTTCCCGGTCTCCGACAAGCGGATCTTCAAGGCGCTCGACGAGGGGTGGGCGCTCACCCGGCCCTGACCCGGGACGGGCTGCCGGCCCGGCCTGCCCGCCCTCTTCCGGGGGGCGGGTAAGCAGTTCGACCGCACCCCCTGACCTGCTGTACAGTCTGTCTCGCAGCCGCGAGTGCCAACGCCGAGCGGACTGCGACTCCCAGGTCCTGTGGAGCAGTTTGGAGTGCTCGCCACCCTGTCAAGGTGGAGGCCGCGGGTTCAAATCCCGTCAGGACCGCACGAAGCAGGCGAAGGCCCGCGTCCCTCGGACGCGGGCCTTCGTGCTGTCCCGGGCCGTCCCGCCGCCGGTGGGCCGCCGCCGGGCGCCCGGCGCGCGCCGGGCGGCCCCCCTCCCCGACGGACGGCGTCCGCCCGGCCGTTGCCCCGGACACCGCCTCCGGCCTGCCCCTCCCGGCCCAGGACTCAAGGCCGTTGATCCCCCGCGTTCACCGGCCCGCCGACGCCGTCCGCCAAACCCCAAGATCCGTACGGGCGTTCATTACCTCACCCCGAGCAAGATCCACAAGAGTGGGGTGTGTGACGGGAGTCACGCCAAATCGTTTGGAGAAGCGGGAACCCGGGACCCCTCCCAGGACGCTCGATTTAATATGTGCAATGGCACCCGATCGCGCAGGAGCCCCCACGACCTCACAGACCTCGCCGGTTGCCCCCGCGCGGTCCGCGCGAACTCCCCCCAGGCGCACGAGAGGCACATGTCGGGGCGCACGGGAGAGGTGCGTACAGGGCATGAAAAAGGACCGCATCGGACCCGGCGGAGTCCGATGCGGTCCTGGTGGAACCAGGTACATCCGTGATGCTGTCGTGCTCCCCGGCGACACTCCCGTTGGGGGCGGGTAGGCCGCACGGTCGGGCGACGTATGGGGTGGGGGCCCCGTTAGCCGCCCAAAAGGGCTGTCAGGCCTCGCTGCGCTGCTGCGGAATGCCCGCCAGCAGTGCCCGGACCTCCGCCTCGCGGTAACGGCGGTGCCCGCCGAGCGTCCGAATGGACGTCAGCTTGCCGGCCTTGGCCCAGCGCGTGACCGTCTTGGGGTCGACGCGGAACATGGTCGCGACCTCGGCAGGGGTAAGCAACGGCTCGGCATCAGGGGTGCGAGCGGTCATGAGCGGCCTCCTTGAGAGAACCGAACCAACGCGGTTCTTTCCTCTAAATTCTGCACCTTGACCCACGTTGCCCGATATGGGCGACGCGGGCCGAGTCGGTAATAGGACGAACGGCTTGTCCTCGGCACTACAACTACACCATCCGTCCAGCCGCGTCGGCCAAACCGATGGATTTGCCCTCTCAGGTGTTGAACCTCATCGGAAGCCGATGGACCATGCCATAGCGGACAGTCACACCAACGTGACGATCAGTCACAGCACGATCACCTGCAACATCCCCACCTTCGAAACGAGTCCGAGGCGGACCCGATGTCCCATTTTGGCATGACAGATGGTGATGCAGGCAAGAGTCCGGTTACGTGCTCTGCGTCACGCTTGGGCCAATACCGCCATCAATGACGACGGAAGGCAAGCGGAGAGGCACAAGAGACACGAGGAGACAACACAGCACACACAAGTCCTTCACAGACGCACCCGCCCGGACACGTGCACGCGTCACCAGAGTCGCGGTAGAGGTCCGTCAGTTGGAGAACTGAAGCTCGCGGACCCGCCGCCACCGCTCGGTCAGCCGGTCGTAGGCCACGCCCGCCGCCGTCGAGTCGCCCTCCCGCAGCGCCCCCAGACCCTCCGCGATGTCGGCCGCCGAGTGGTCCTCGGCCAGCAGGTCCGGCCCCAGGGCGTGCACCAGCCCGCCGTAGTCGAGTTCGACCAGTGAACGCGGATGGAACTCTTCCAGCCACCGGCCGACATCGATCAGCCCGTCGATCAACGGGCTCTCCTCCAAGGCGTCCTTGAGCACCCGCAGCGTCCGTGCCACCCGCCGCCGCGCCTGCACCATCGGCGTCCGGTAGCGCAGCACCGGCTCCTTGGACTCCCCCGCGCCCGCCGGCTCGTACTCCCGCTCGTCGTCGCTGACGAGGGTGAACCAGCGCACCGGCACGTGCCACGTCGCACTGCGGATCCACGGCCGCGCGTCGGGGTTGCGCTCCCGCCAGGCCTCGTGGTCGGCCGCCGCCTGCAGCCGGACCACCGGCGGCAGCATCGCGTCGAGCACCGGCTCCGGCACCAGGTCGCCGGCGTGCTCCAGCGCCAGCCAGCCGCGCAGCCGGGTCCGCCACGGGCAGATGTGCGTCACCCCGCCGACCACCGCCACGAACGCGTCCCCGCTCTCCCGCACCGGGACCGCGATCGGCGGCACCGGCACCAGGTCCGCCAGGGCCTGCCGCAGCTCGTCCTGAGCGGTGCGCACGGTGCCCGCGGAGGCATACCGGTACCAGTGGGTGCGCTCGGGCTCGGGAAAGGCCGCCAGCGGCTCGTACACGCGCAGATACGCCGCGTACGGGACCACGATCGGTGAACCGCCCACACCCGCTCCCTCGCCGCCCTGCACAGCCGACCGGCCGGCCCGCTGGCTACGGGCGGCACCTCGATCGTCCCACGCGGCCCGGCGCCCCGGAGGTGATCCCGGCCACTGCTTCCGCGCGCCCCCTCCGTGGCCTGATACGCCCTCTTGCCCGGCCGGATCGATACCCGTGACGGGACCCCGAGGGCCTACCCTGAGGCCATCAAGCCCTCCGCCACCCGTACGGGGGGCGCGAGCCCCGTGACACACCACGCAACTGGGATCGACTGGACTATGGGAGTCACCACCGTGACCGACGTACGACAGACCTCGCCCTCGAACGAAGGCGTACTCGCCAAACTGTTCCGATCGGAGCAGGGCGGGCACGAGCAGGTCGTCCTCTGCCAGGACCGCGCCACCGGCCTGAAGGCCGTCATCGCCGTCCACTCCACCGCCCTGGGCCCCGCCCTCGGCGGTACCCGCTTCTTCCCCTACGCCTCCGACGAGGAGGCCGTGGACGACGCACTCAACCTCGCCCGCGGCATGTCGTACAAGAACGCGCTCGCCGGCCTCGACCTCGGCGGCGGCAAGGCCGTGATCATCGGCGACCCGGACACGCTGAAGTCCGAGGAGCTGCTGCTCGCCTACGGCCGCTTCGTCGCCTCCCTGGGCGGCCGCTACGTCACGGCCTGCGACGTCGGCACCTACGTGTCCGACATGGACGTGATCGCCCGCGAGAACCGCTGGACCACCGGCCGCTCCCCGCAGAACGGCGGCGCCGGCGACTCCTCGGTCCTCACCGCCTTCGGCGTCTTCCAGGGCATGCGCGCCGCCGCCCAGGCCCAGTGGGGCGAGTCCACGCTCAAGGGCCGCCGGGTCGGCGTGGCCGGCGTCGGCAAGGTCGGCCACCACCTCGTCGAGCACCTGGTGGAGGACGGCGCCGAGGTCGTGATCACCGACGTACGCGCCGAAGCCGTCGAGCGGATCATCGCCCGTCACCCGGACGTCACCGCGGTGCACGACGCTGAGGTCCTGGTCCGCTCCCCGCTCGACGTGTACGCCCCCTGCGCGCTCGGGCACGCGCTGGACGACGCGACGGTCGGCGCGCTGACCGCCACCGTGGTGTGCGGTGCGGCCAACAACCAGCTCGCCCACCCGGGTGTGGAGAAGGATCTCGCCGACCGCGGCATCCTCTACGCCCCGGACTACGTGGTGAACGCCGGCGGCGTCATCCAGGTCGCCGACGAGCTGCACGGCTTCGACTTCGACCGGGCCAAGGCCAAGGCGACGAAGATCTTCGACACCACGCTGGCGATCTTCGCGCGCGCGAAGGCCGACGGGGTGCCGCCGGCCGTGGCCGCCGACCGCCTCGCCGAGCAGCGGATGGCCGAGCGCACGCCGGCCGCCGACTGGCTGCGGGTGCAGTCGTAGCGCGATGTGACGACGGTGGTTCGAGGGGTCGTGAGAGGCGTGGGCGTCAGCCGTGAACGCTTCCGCGACCCCTCGGCGTGACCGAGAGCACGGCCCGATAGCAAGTTCGCGCTAGAAGAAGGTAAAATCGGGCCTGACCAGCCAGGACGGGGCCGCCAAAGGCGCCTGTTCCGACGCGCGTCGTGCGGGCGACGTACCGTGCGGCGTCGGAAGCAGGTACCGTTGAGGCCCTACGGACCGGTCTCTCTCCGGGAGACCGCTCCGATTCATGAACGCGTGTCAAGACTCGGGGCCGTCGAGCCCCGCCGTTGAGGGGGTCGAGCCATGGGGCGCGGCCGGGCCAAGGCCAAGCAGACGAAGGTCGCCCGCCAGCTGAAGTACAACAGCGGCGGCACGGATCTCTCACGTCTGGCCGAAGAGCTGGGCGCATCGTCGACGAGGCCGGTTAACGCCGAGCCTGCCGAGGTGGACGATGACGACGAGGTGGAAGACGACCCGTACGCACAGTACGCGGATCTGTACAACGACGACGAGGACGACGAGGACGAGGACGAGTCCCAGTCCTCCTCGCAGCGCCGCCGCGCTTGACGCCGCTCGCACGCTGACCCGGTCCGGGCCTCCCGGACCGGGTTTCGTCGTCGCTTCGGCAGGGGTTTCCCCGGCCTTCCAGGTCTCCGGCCCGGAAGGCCGCCGGACAGCTCCCCGGGGTCATCGTCCGCCGCTCAGCCCGCGTAGTCGCCGACCAGCTCCACCGCGGCCGCGCCGCTTTCGCGTGCCGTGATCCCGCCGGCCACCCACGCCTCGGCGCCCCGGTCGGCCAGCACCGCGAGAGCGACGTCGACGGACTCCTGCGGCACCACGGCGATCATGCCGACGCCCATGTTCAGGGTCCGCTCCAGCTCCAGCCGTGCCACCCCGCCCAGCTCGCCGACCACGCCGAACACCGGGTCCGGCGTCCACGTCGAACGGTCGACGGTGGCGTGCAGGCCGTCCGGGATCACCCGGGCCAGGTTGTTGGCCAGGCCGCCGCCGGTGATGTGCGAGTACGCGTGCACCTGCGTGGTGCGGGCCAGCGCCAGGCAGTCCAGCGAGTAGATCCTCGTCGGCTCCAGCAGCTCCTCGCCGAGGGTCCGGCCGAACTCCGGGACCTGCCGGTCCAGCTCCCAGCCGGCCCGGTCGAAGAACACGTGGCGGACCAGGCTGTACCCGTTCGAGTGAAGTCCGGACGACTCGATCGCGATTACCGCGTCACCCGTTCGGATACGGTCCGCGCCGAGCAGGCCGTCCGCCTCGACCACGCCCGTGCCGGCGCCCGCCACGTCGAAGTCGTCCGCGCCCAGCAGGCCCGGGTGCTCCGCGGTCTCGCCGCCGACGAGGGCGCAGCCGGCCAGCACGCAGCCCTCCGCGATGCCCTTGACGATCGCCGCGACCCGCTCCGGGTGGACCTTGCCGACGCAGATGTAGTCGGTCATGAACAGCGGCTCGGCGCCGCACACCACGAGGTCGTCGACGACCATGCCGACCAGGTCGTGGCCGATGGTGTCGTAGACGCCCATCCGGCGGGCGATGTCGACCTTGGTGCCGACGCCGTCGGTGGCCGAGGCGAGCAGCGGGCGCTCGTAGCGCTTGAGGGCGGAGGCGTCGAAGAGCCCGGCGAAGCCGCCGATGCCGCCGACCACCTCGGGGCGGGTGGCCTTGCGGACCCACTCCTTCATCAGCGTGACGGCGCGGTCGCCCGCCTCGATGTCGACGCCGGCGGCGGCGTAGCTGGCACCGGTTGACTCAGACATGACTGGCACTTTCGTGTCGGGTTGCCGCGAGCCCGCGGGTTGCCGCGAGGACTCGGGCCGGGGCGGGGACGGCGGGCCGGACCGCGCGACACCGGGCGGAGGACCGCCCGGCCGCGGCACGGCGCTTCCTGGTCACGGCCTGCGCAGGGCGTCGGCGGCGTCGGCACCGCCGGCCAGCTCGACCTCCAGCAGCTGCTTGCCGAGCAGCTCGGGGTCGGGAAGCTCCATCGGGTACTCGCCGTCGAAGCAGGCCCGGCACAGGTTGGGCTTGGCGATCGTGGTCGCCTCGACCATGGCGTCGAGGGAGATGTAGGCGAGCGAGTCGGCGCCCAGCGAGGTGCCGATCTCCTCCACGGTCATCCCGTTGGCGATCAGCTCGGCGCGGGTGGCGAAGTCGATGCCGAAGAAGCACGGCCACTTCACCGGCGGCGAGGAGATCCGCACGTGCACCTCGGCCGCGCCCGCCTCGCGCAGCATCCGGACCAGCGCCCGCTGGGTGTTGCCGCGGACGATCGAGTCGTCCACGACCACCAGGCGCTTGCCCCGGATGACTTCCTTGAGGGGGTTCAGCTTCAGCCGGATGCCCAGCTGGCGGATGGTCTGCGAGGGCTGGATGAACGTCCGGCCCACGTAGGAGTTCTTCACCAGGCCGGAGCCGTAGGGGATGCCGCTGGCCTCGGCGTAGCCGACCGCGGCGGGCGTGCCGGACTCCGGCGTCGGTATCACCAGGTCGGCGTCGACCGGCGCCTCCTTGGCGAGGCGGCGGCCCATCTCGACCCGCGACAGGTAGACGTTGCGGCCGGCGATGTCGGTGTCGGGGCGCGCCAGGTACACGTACTCGAAGACGCAGCCCTTGGGCCGGGCCTCGGCGAAGCGGGAGGTGCGCAGCCCGTTCTCGTCGATGGCGATCAGCTCGCCGGGCTCGATCTCGCGGACGAAGCTGGCGCCGCAGATGT
This sequence comes from Actinacidiphila rubida, assembly GCF_900110255.1. Classification (GTDB taxonomy): domain Bacteria; phylum Actinomycetota; class Actinomycetes; order Streptomycetales; family Streptomycetaceae; genus Actinacidiphila; species Actinacidiphila rubida. Next base: position 20,315 of record NZ_FODD01000028.1, on the reverse strand, counting down.
CCAGCGCGGCGGACTCCGAGGCGACCACCCAGCCCCGCTCCAGGCGGCCCAGCACCAGCGGCCGGATGCCCTGCGGGTCGCGCGCGGCGTAGAGGGTGTGCTCGTCCATGTAGACGAGGCTGAACGCGCCCTTGACCTTCGGCAGGACGCGCGCGGCGGCCTCCTCGACGGACAGCGGCGTGCCGTCGTCCTCGACCTGGCCGGCCAGCAGTGCGGTGACCAGGTCGGTGTCGTTGGTCGCGGCGACCTTCGTGGCCCGGCCGGGCCCCTGGGGCAGCGCGGCGACCATCTCGGCCAGCTCCGCGGTGTTGACCAGGTTGCCGTTGTGACCGAGCGCGATCGAGCCGTGCGCGGTCGCGCGGAAGGTGGGCTGGGCGTTCTCCCACACGGACGCGCCGGTGGTCGAATAGCGGGCGTGGCCGACGGCGATGTGGCCGGTCAGCGAGCCGAGCGAGGTCTCGTCGAAGACCTGGGAGACCAGACCCATGTCCTTGAAGACCAGGATCTGGGAGCCGTTGCTCACTGCGATGCCCGCGGACTCCTGTCCGCGGTGCTGCAGGGCGTACAGCCCGAAGTAGGTGAGTTTGGCGACCTCTTCACCGGGGGCCCAGACACCGAAGACGCCGCAAGCGTCCTGGGGGCCCTTCTCGCCGGGAAGGAGGTCGTGGCTGAGTCGTCCGTCACCACGAGGCACGATGACGAGTCTAGGGCAGGATCGCGGATCGTCCGAACGAGGGACCCTTGGTTTCCTCGGTTCTATGCGCGTAGTGCCTTGGGGCACAAGGGATGTGACGTTGGTCGGGCGGGGGTCAGGCGACCGGCCGCAGGGCCGGATCGGCGATCATCGCGCCGATCTCGGCGGCCAGCCGGTGCGGGCGCCGGAACCCTGTGTAATCGATGACGACGTTCTCCGTGGTCTTGGCGGGCCCGGCGGGCTCGGTGCTCTCGGCCGTTTCGGCGGGCTCGGTGCTCTCGGTGCTCTCGGTGCTCCTGCCGCCGCAGGCACCGAGGAGGGAGAGGGTGCCGCCGCCCACCGCGACCGCGGCGGACGTCTCGTCCCACGGGACCAGCCGCACCCCCGCGAGGGTGCGGACCCGCAGCCCCTCCGGGGTTGCCGTGATGCGCCAGCCGAGCATGCGCAGCGCGACCGAGCCGGTGCCGAGCAGGCCCAGCGTCTGAGCGGCGACCCGCCACCACGGGGGGCTGCCGCCGAGGTCGTCGACGAGGACGCCGGCGAGCAGCAGCACGAAGAGGGCACCCATCAGCCAGGCGCCGGCGCCGGGGCGCCACGACGCGCGTGCGGCCCGCGCGGGCCCCTGCGTCCGTCCGCGCTCGTCCTCGCGTCCGCCGTCGCCGTCCTCGCGTCCGCCGCCGTCGCCGTCGCCGTGCTCGCCCATGTGCGTCCCCTCACCCCATGACCGGAAGGTACGGGCCCAGGTCGGCCCGCTCGCCGCTCGCCGCGACCTTCGCCGCGGCCACCGCCTCACTCCACGAGACGCGCCCGGTGGCCAGCCGGATCCAGGTCAGCGGGTCGGTCTCGACGACGTTCGGCGGGGTCCCGCGGGTGTGGCGCGGACCCTCCACGCACTGCACGGCCGCGTACGGCGGGACGCGGACCTCGACCGAGTTGCCGGGCGCGGCGGCGGCCAGCGCGTCGGCGAGCAGCCGCACGACGGCCGCGACGGCCTGCCGGTCCATGACCACGTCCACGCCGGTGGCCCGCGCCAGGTCGTCGCTGTGCACCACGAGCTCCACGAGGCGGGTCACCGTGAAGTCCAGGGAGCGCATCGCGGTGAAGACGTGCGGCACGACGAGGTCCGCGCGCACCGCGTCCCTCTCCTGCGCGGCGAGCAGTTCGGCCTCGGCGTCGAGCACGGCCACCGGGTCGCCGGTCGCCGCCGCGGTCTCGCGGGTGTCCTCGTCGAGCCGGTCCGCGATGCCGGCGGTGGACCGCGCCCAGGTGTCCAGCGAGGTGACCGGCGTCCCCGGCGGCATCGGCTCCTCCGCGAGCAGCACCCGCACCGCGGTGACCTGCCGCACGATGTGCACCACCAGGGTGCGCACGTCCCAGCCCGGCAGCCCGCTGTCGGCCGCCCACTGCTCCGGTGTCAACTCCCGCACCGCGTCCCGCACATGCCCGACCTGCGCGAGCAGCGCGGCCCAGGTCCTCGCCGGGTCGTAGGTGCGGGGACGGCGGGCGGGGGTACGTCGGACGTCGGCCATGGCCCGAGACTAGCCCCGCGCCCCACTCCAGGTCAGCGTGTCAGCCCTGGGCGGACATACGCCGGCGGCACGTCCTTCAGCAGCATCCCGAGGAACGGTTCCGGCACGTCGCCCAGCGCCACGACCTGCATCGGGTCCGCCAGTTCGATCGCCGCGGCCGCGTCGACGAAGGCGTCCGCGGCGGTCGCGTCGGCGCCCTCGGCAGCGGGGTCGTTCTCGTAGACCACCAGCAGCTTCATGCGCGCGTCCGCGACCTGGTAGCGGGTGAGGTAGACCCGCAGCACGCCGGGCTCGGCCTCGATGCGCGGCAGCGCGGCCGCCATCAGCGCGCGGTGCGGCACGCCGTGCTTCTTGATCCTGATCGGCGCGCCCGCCGGGAACGGCACGCTCGCCGCCAGCACGGCCTCCCGTTCGTAGGGCATCACCATCAGCGGCGACGCGGCCCGCGGCCCGATCAGCAGCCCGCACCCCGGATGCAGCCGCCGCAGCAGGTCCGGCACGGTGATCTGGAACAGCCGGTAGCCGTCCGGCAGGTCCCGCCGGATCTCCTCCGGATCGGTGTACGCCACCGCGCACACCGTGTCCCCCACGTCCGTGTACATCAGCTCCGGCCCGCGGTCGGTGGCCTTCACCCCGATCAGCACGGTGCTGTCCGCGATCCGGAAGACCAGCGGGTTCAGCGCCAGCTCCAGCGCCTCCACCGAGTCCGCCGGCGACTCGCCGCTCACAGCGCCACCTCCCCTTCGCCATGCGGCCAGTCCGCGGGGAGCGGGGCGTGGACGGTGACGTAGCCGTCGGTGTCCGTCAGGAGCATCCGCGGCTTCTCCCGCGGGTGCCCCGGCCGCGGCAGGATCGCCCACAGCCTGATGTTCGCCGGGAAGCGGAACGTCCGCCGCAGCTCGGCCACATGGAACGGCTCCGCCAGCGTCAGCGACCGGTCGTCCAGCAGCTTGTCCGTACGTCCCCACGTCGACGACACCCGGTTCCCCCAGGCCAGTTCCGCCTCGACGACCGGGTCCAGGTGGGCGTGGCGGTTGCCGGGGGTACCGGACGAGGCGATCGTCACCGGGGCTTCGGGCGAATCGTTCACGGAGCTCACCTGCTCGGCGCGGTGACGTCGGAGCCGGTGACACCGGCACGGGTGAGGCCGGTGACGAGGGTGATGCCGCCGCTGACGGTGTCCCCGGTCTGCTTGTTGGTGAGGATCGGCGAACCGGCCGGGAGGTCGAAGTTGTGGAGCGGGATGTGACCGCCCGCGCTGGTGTCGGCGACGTAGTTGTTGACCATCGGCAGCACGCGGCCGCTGCCGGCCGAGTCGATGACGGTGACGGTGCCCGCGCCGACCTTGTCCGGGAGGCCGGGGACGAAGAACTGGGTTCCGCCGCCCCCGCCGAACTGCGGGTTGGCCCGGGCGACACCGGTCGCCGCGGGGGTGTCCGCGGTGAAGTGGATGGTCACGCCCTGGGTCCGGTACTCGTGCAGGATGCGGCCCGGCTCCAGGTCGGACGGGCCGACCTGGACCGCGTGGCTGATGTCCGCGGAGTCCAGTCCGAGCCGGGCCATGGTGCCCTCGGGCACCGCGAAGCCGGTGAGCGCCGGGTGCAGCACCTCCAGGTTGGTGCCCGCCGGGATCACCGTGTCGTGGAAGACGTCGATCCCGAGGTAGGCGCCCGATCCCTGCCACGCCCTGGCCTGGTACGACGCCAGGTCCCGCGCCGTGGTGCGGCCCGCGCCGAAGCCGTCCATCGCCTCGGAGAAGCCGTTGCGGAACGAGCCGAAGAGGCCGGAGCCGTCGGAGAACCCGGTCCCGAAACCGGTCAGCAGCCCCTCGGCGCCGTACCGGACCTCGGTCGACATCTGCGTCAGCTTGCCCCACGCCGTGAACGGGAGCGCCCGCATCAGCCCGGGCAGCGCGGTGCGGCCCTCCCACAGGGCCTTGGCGGCCGTGCCCATGCCCTTCACCGCGCCCCACCCCGCGCCCAGGACGTGCACGCCCGCGCCGACGAGGCCGCCCTCCTCGAAGGCGGTGCGGAGTTCGCCGAGGGTGGTCAGGCCCTTCGTCATCGGGATGCAGCTCAGGGCCGCGAGTGCCACATCCCACAACGACGCCTGGCCTTGCGTGTACTTGTAGACGGTGTCGGCCAGGACGAGCAGCGCCGCGGCGAAGACGACCCAGGCGATCGGGCCGCCGATGATCAGCGCGATGATGCCGCCGACGGCGACGACGATCTTCGCGACGACGATCAGTCCGTGCCACACCTTCGCCGCGATGTCGCCGAGCTTGTGCCAGAACGAGTCCGGCGGGATGCCGGCGTCCGAGGCGTCGTGCAGCTTCCTGCTCGCGGTGTCGGCCGCGTGGTCGCGCAGCTCCGCCGCCTGCCCGGCCAGCTTCCTCGCCGCCTCCAACTGGGCCTGCGGGCCGCTGAGCTGGGACTGCAGGGAGGTGACCTGGTCCTGCGCCGCGGTGTGCCTGCGCGCCTGCTCCTTGACCTGTGCGGGGTCCGGCGGCTGCGGCGACGCGGCGGGCCTGTTCAGCGCGTCGAGGCTGCCGGTGGCGGTCGCGAGCCGGCTGTGCAGCGCCTGCACCGTGTCGTGGACCTCGCGGGCCTGGGCGAGCGCCCGGTCGGCCTGGTCCTGGGCGTGGCCGAGGTCGGTGGCGTAGCCGTCGAGCGCGTCGGCGGCCATGTGGTGCGAGGCGGCGACCTTGTCGAGCTGGCCGGGGAACTTCCCGATGGCGTCCTTGAAGACGTCACCGGCCGCGCCGATCCACGTCATCGCGGCCTGGTCGCCGGCCAGGCCGCGCACGGTGCGCGCGGCGCCCTCGGCGTCGTCGGCGATCGTGCGGGTCCTGCGGACCAGTTCGCGCAGGCGCTGGACGTCACCCGGCGTCGGGTCGCCGTCCAGGTCCAGGACGTGCCAGTCGGTGGGGCGGCCCATCGTCAGACACCCTTCACGAGATCGGCGGCGGGGAAGAGGCGGAAGGTTCCGGTGATCGCGTCGAAGACGTCCAGCAGCGCGGGCGCGACCTCCACGGCCGGGCTGCTGCAGGAGACGAGCGCGACGCGGTTGACGTCGGGCACGGGCACGAAGGTCTGCATCGTCACGACGCGCACGGAGCGGACCGGGCCGGCGCCGGCCGGCCGGTCCGCGTGGTCGGGGTCCTCGACGTCCTCGACGCCGTAGGTGCGGGCGGCCGCGCCGGCGTGCGGCAGGTCGACGGTGGCGACCTCGGTCCACGGGTCGTCGTCCCGCTTCGCGGTCCGGGTGCGGAACGTGGACAGCAGCGGCGCGAGGCGGTCGTCCGCGTCGCTGCGGGCGTCGGCCGGGCCGGGCAGGAACGACACGGTGGCGCAGGCGGGCAGCAGACCGTCGGCGACGGGCTCGGCCATCACCGCGCAGTAGACGGCGCCCGCGTCCCAGGCCGCGGCGGCCTGCTTGCGGACGATCCGCACGATGTCCGCGCGACGCTCGCGCAGCTCCGGCAGGTCGGTGATCCGCCGGTTGACGAGCTCGGCGGCGGAGGCGGCCCGGGTCGCCGGGCGCACGTCGACCTCGAACCAGCTGCCGGGCACGGTCAGGGCGTAGCCGTATCCCGTGTCGAGCCGCGGCCCGTCGCTGCCCGCGCCGCTCACTGGCCGGCCTTCCGCGTCAGCTGCTGGGCCAGGTCCTCGTCGACCTTGGTGTACGCCTTGACGGCCTCGGTGACCATGGAGGACAGGCTGCCCGCGGTGTGCTCGACGTGGCCGCGGCCGTCCCGCCAGTGGCTCTCGAAGTGGTGCATGGCGTCCCTGACCGAGCCGTGCCCGTAGTCGGCGTCGTAGGAGTCGATGGCCGCGTGGCTCTCCTCCAGCCCCTTCCTGACCGTGTCGAGCTGCCCGCTGAACATCTCCAGCGCGCTCAGGTCGTACCCCAGGTCGGGCATCCCCCGCTCCGTCCCCTCGTGCCGGTGCCTGCCGGGCCCCACACCCTGCCACAGAGCACCACGCCGCCCCAAGCCCCCCGGTTCCACCCGCCCGAGGCCGCCGCCCGGCGGTCTCAGCCCCGGCCCGACTGCCCCAGATCGACGAGGCGTTGGGTGTCCACGTGCATCCCGACGGGCTCAGGGAGCGCGACCTTCTCGCCGAAGGCGACGGTGTGCCGGTCGCGGTACCTGCCGTCGACCGGCTTGCTGTGCACGGTCACGTCGCCGCTGTCACAGCCGATCAGCAGGAAGACCGGGATCCCGGCTTCGGCGTAGGCGCGGGGCTTGTCGATCCGGTCCCGCTGATTGGTGTCGCGGTCGTACGACGTGACCTCGACGGTCATGAGCACGCCGTCGGGTTCCGCCCACGCCACGCCGGGCCCGCCCAAGAAGTGGTCCTCCGGCACGAGAGCGCCGTCAGGAACCGCTCGCCCTTCTCGGTAGGTCTCCACTTTGAGACCCAAGCCCGTCATCAGATCCCAGTGCGGCTTCTGCTGCATGCACTGCCTCACCAGCCACGAGACCATCGCCGCGTGCACGCTGTCCGGCATGGGCTGGACCCCCAACTTCCCACCGAGGAACTCGAACCGGAGCCCCTCTTCACCGCGCTCGGCGTCAGTCGCCAGTTGCTCGAAGAGTTCCAGGCTCATCTGCGCGTGATCCCGGGTCTGCGGCCGGTCGTCCACTGCGGTCAACCCGCACCTCCCTGTAGCCGTTCAGGCACGCTCGGCTTCTGATCATACAACGATCAGAAACCGAGCGTGATCGTACGACTACTCATGCCAAGTCCCTCTGCCGCCACGAGCGTAGCTCTCAGCGGGCCGGCGGGCCGGGCACGGCGCTCGACTCAGCCCTGGCGGGGGCGCTCGAAGGTGAGGAGGAGGCCCTCGACGGCGCCGGGGCCTATGCGGCCCTTCACGTCGGCGGCGGTCAGGGCCTTCAGCGCCCAGCCGTCCTCCGCGTGCTTGTTGAGCGTCTTCTCCAACTTGTCGCTGTCCAGGGCGTCGCCGATGAGCGACTCGCGGAAGGTGACGACCTTGTACTCGAACATGCCCGGTCCTTTGCTGGTGTTCCGTTCATACGGTCATACGGTCATGCGGGTATGGCGGGAACAGCCAACCACGAAGGGAGGGGCGGGAGTCAGCCGCCTTGCCGCCCGCGGCGGACGCGGCGGTGGCTCCAGGCGAGCAGGCCGAGCAGGACCACGCCGGACAGGATGAGACTGGAGCCGGTGCTCCAGCCCGCGAACGGCAGCCCCGACACGGGCCGGACGCCCCACACCACGCCGGCCGCGATCAGGCCGAGTCCGGTCAGGACGGAACCGGCGATCCGCCAGCCCGAGGCGACGCTCGCCTCCATCGCCTGCATCGCCCGCACCCGCACCGGCTCCTCGAACCGGGACACCGCCGGCACCGCCCGCCCGAGGATCACCAGCCCGGCCAGCACCAGCAGCGTCCCGGGCCCGGGCAGCACCAGCAGCGCGACGCCCAGCAGCAGCACCAGGGTCCCGGCGGTGGCCAGCGCCACCCGCTTGACCGGATGGATCCGCCGCGGCGCCTCCCGCTCATCCTCGTCCGACCGCCGTGCTGCGCTCATCCGCCCACCGTAACCGCGCGGCCCGCCGACCGGCGGCGACCGCGCCGCCGGTCAGCAGCCGCGACGCACCGGGCATCCCACCGGGTGGCGACCGCCTTCCGGGCCCGGGCCCGGGAGGCGCAGCGTGAACCACACGACCTCGCTCCCATCCCGGAGCGGTGAAGGCCGGCGAGTTCCCCCTCGCCTGAGGGAGCCGGGCTCGTCGCCGCGGTCGCGCCGACCCGGGCGTGACCACCGTCACAGCCGCGAACTCCCGGAAGCTGTCACGCGGTGACCCCCTCACCCGTCCACTCCCCGGAACCGGAGGACGGACGAAGAGGAGAAGGATCATGAGGGTGGTTGTCGCCGGCGCGACGGGTGTCATCGGGCGGCAGGTCGTGCCGCTGCTCGTCGAGGGCGGGCACGAGGTGGTCGCGCTGTCGCGCGCTCCGAAGGCGGGGAGGGGCGTCAGGGGCGTCGCGGTGGACGCGCTGGACGCGGCGGCGCTGGGGAAGGCGGTGCGGGAGGCGATGCCGGACGCGGTGCTGCACCTCCTCACCGCGATCCCGTGGCAGATCAACCCCCGCAAGCTGGAACGGGACTTCGCGGTGACGAACCGGCTGCGCACGGAGGCGACGCGCACGCTCGCGCAGGCGGCGCGGGACGCGGGCGCGGGACGCTTCGTCGTGCAGGGGCTGGCCTACGGGTACGATCCGGCGCCGGGGCTCGCGGACGAGGACGCGCCGCTCTGGCGGAACCCGCCGAAGGAGTTCGCGAAGGCGCTGGACGCGCTGCGGACGCTGGAGCGGATCACCACGGAGGAGGCCGGCGGGCTCGTGCTCCGGTTCGGGCACCTCTACGGCCCCGGCACGGTCTTCGCGGCCGACGGCTCGAGCGCCGCCGCGGTCCGCGCGCGTAAGTTGCCGGTGGCGGGCGACGGCGGCAGCACGTTCTCGTTCACCCACACCCGCGACGCGGCCGATGCGCTGGTCGCGGCCCTCACCCGGCCGCAGGTGCGCGGCGTGCTGAACGTCGTCGACGACGACCCCGCGCGGCTCGACGCCTGGCTGCCCGCGCTCGCGGAGATGCTCGGCGCCCCGAAGCCCCGGCAGGTCCCCGCGTTCCTGGCCCGCCTGGCGGCGGGTTCGTGGGGCGCCGCCTACCTCACGCGCCTGCGCGGCGCCGCCAACTCCCGCGCCAAGCAGTCCCTGGGCTGGGCCCCGGCCCACCCCTCGTGGCGCGCCGGCCTCGCCGCGGAGCTGGGCGCCGCGGCGGACGGCGTCAGCTCCCGCTGAGCCGTTCGGTCGGGCCGCCGAAGGCGAGGTGGAGGGTGCGGCGGGAGAGCAGCCAGGTGCCGTCGACCTTGCGGAAGGCGTCCTCGTAGTGGCCGACGTTCGCGGGCAGCCGCGGTGCGGTGAGCGTGGTGCCGTCGTGGCCGTCGACGCGGTACGTGGCGAAGTACGAGGTGGCGGTGGCCGTCGTGGGGGAGTCGACGGTCACCAGGATGTTGCTGCACGCCCGGCGCGACAGCCGGTCGGCGGGGCGCCCGCCGAAGTACTCACCGAGTGCGTCGCGCCCTTCGATCAGGCGCTCGCCGGCGGGCCACTCCCAGACGCCGTCCTCGGTGAACAGCTCGCGGACGCTCGCCGGCTCCCCGAGGTCCAGGCGGCGGAGCAGCTCCACGATGAGGCGCTCGCAGGCGCGTTCGGCCAGCAGCAGCTCCCACTCGTTCTCCTTCATGCCGTGTTGTCTACCAGCGGCGATCGACGACCGGCCAGCCGTTTTCCGGTGACCTGCCGCCGGGGCGCCGGGTCCGGCTCTGGCGTGACCGCGTGCCGCCGTGCTCAGATGCACGGATGTCACGGACGCCAGCGATGCCGGGGACGCCACGGCCGCCACGGACCCCGCACGAGGAGATCCTCACCGAGCGGCTGCGCGACGCCGGTTACGCCGTCGGGGAAGTGGAGCGCGCCACCGGCGGCGCCGTCGCCGTCGCGGGGCTCGCGACCCTCCAGGACGGCACCCGGCTCTTCGCCAAGACCCTCCTCGGGCCCGAACAGGACGTGTTCACCGTGGAGTCCGCGGGCCTGGCCGCGCTGCGCGCGCTCGGCGGCGCGACCACCCCGGACGTGCTGTGCGCCTCCCCGCGGCTGCTCGTGCTGGAGCGGATGGGACCGCGGCCGGACGACGCGCGGTTCTGGGAGGCCCTCGGGCACATGATCGCCGCGCTGCACACGTCCACCACCGGCGACCGGTTCGGCTGGCACCACGACGGATGGCTCGGCCGGCTCCGGCAGGACAACACCTGGGATTCCGACGGCCACGTCTTCTTCGCGCAGCGGCGGATCCTGCGCTGGCTCGACGAGCCGCTGGTCGACGCGGAGTTCGACCGGGACGACCGGCGGGCGCTGGAACGGCTGTGCGCCTCCCTGCCCGACCTCGTCCCGGCGCAGCGGCCCTGCCTGACGCACGGCGACCTGTGGCAGGAGAACGTCGTCGCGACCGGGGACGGCGCGCCCGTGCTCGTCGACCCGGCCGTCTCCTACACCTGGCCCGAGGTGGACCTCAGCATGCTGTGGTGCGCGCCGCGCGTCCCGCAGTCCGAGCGCCTCTTCGCCGTCTACGCGGAGGTCGCCGGGCTCCAGGACGGCTGGCGGGAGCGGATGCCCCTCCTCCACCTGCGCGAACTGCTGAGCACCATCGCCCACGGCGACGGCGGCTGGGGCGCGGGCGAGGCCGTGCGGAAGGTCATCGCGCCGTTCCGGCGCGGCGGCGGGAGGGGTCCCGCCACCGCGCCGGCGGCACGTGACTAGGCCAGCAGCGCGGGAATCGCCGTCTCGTGCGCCTCGCGCAGCTCCTCCAGGGGCAGCGTGAACTCGCCCTGGACGTCGACGGAGTCGCCGTCGACCACACCGATGCGGGTGGCCGGCAGGCCGCGCGCCCCGCACATGTCGGTGAACCGCATCTCCTCGGAGCGCGGCACCGCCACGATCGCCCGGCCCGCGGACTCCGAGAACAGGAACGTGAACGCGTCCAGGCCGTCGGGGACGACCAGGCGCGCGCCGTGCCCGCCGCGCAGGCAGGACTCGGTGACCGCCTGGATCAGACCGCCGTCCGACAGGTCGTGCGCCGCGTCGATCATGCCGTCGCGGGAACCGGAGATCAGGATCTCGCCGAGCAGCCGCTCGCGGTCCAGGTCCACGGCCGGCGGCAGGCCGCCGAGGTGGTCGTGGACGACCTGGGACCAGGCCGAGCCGCCGAACTCCTCGCGGGTGTCACCGAGCAGGTAGATGAGGTGGCCCTCGTCCGTGAACGCCATCGGCGTGCGCCGCGTGACGTCGTCGATCACGCCGAGCACCGCCACCACCGGTGTGGGGTGGATGGCCGTCTCACCGGTCTGGTTGTAGAGCGAGACGTTGCCGCCGGTCACCGGGGTGCCCAGCGCCAGGCAGCCGTCGGCCAGACCGCGGGTGGCCTCCGCGAACTGCCACATCACCGCCGGGTCCTCGGGCGAGCCGAAGTTGAGGCAGTCCGAGATCGCCAGCGGCTTCGCGCCCGTCGCGGCGACGTTGCGGTACGCCTCGGCCAGCGCCAGCTGCGCACCCGCGTACGGGTCGAGCTTGGCGTAGCGGCCGTTGCCGTCGGTGGCGACCGCGACGCCGAGGTTGGTCTCCTCGTCGATGCGGATCACGCCGGAGTCCTCGGGCTGCGCCAGGATCGTGTTGCCCTGCACGAACCGGTCGTACTGGTCGGTGATCCACGCCTTGGACGCCTGGTTGGGCGAGCCGGCCACCCGCAGCACCTGCGCGCGCAGCTCCTCGGACGTCGCGGGGCGCGGCAGCGCGTTCGCGTCGTCGGCCTGCAGCGCGTCCTGCCACTCCGGCCGGGCGTAGGGGCGGTGGTAGGTCGGGCCCTCGTGGGCGACCGACCGCGGCGGGACGTCGACGATCAGGTCGCCGTGCCAGAAGATCTCCAGCCGCGTGCCGTCCGTCACCTCACCGATGACGGTGGCGATGACGTCCCACTTCTCGCAGATCTCCAGGAAGCGGTCGACCTTGCCGGGCTCGACGATCGCGCACATCCGCTCCTGCGACTCGCTCATGAGGATCTCCTCGGGCGAGAGCGTCGCGTCGCGCAGCGGGACCGTGTCCAGCTCGACGCGCATGCCGCCGGAGCCGGCGCTGGCCAGCTCGGACGTCGCGCAGGACAGGCCCGCGCCGCCGAGGTCCTGGATGCCCGCGACGAGCTTCTCGCGGAAGATCTCCAGGGTGCACTCGATGAGCAGCTTCTCCTGGAACGGGTCGCCGACCTGGACCGCGGGGCGCTTGGCCGGGCCGGTCGACTCGAAGGTCTCCGAGGCCAGCACGGACACGCCGCCGATGCCGTCGCCGCCGGTCCGCGCACCGTAGAGGATCACCTTGTTGCCGGCGCCGGACGCCTTGGCCAGGTGGATGTCCTCGTGCTTCATCACACCCACGCAGAGGGCGTTGACCAGCGGGTTGCCCTGGTAGCAGGGGTCGAAGACGACCTCGCCGCCGATGTTCGGCAGGCCCAGGCAGTTGCCGTAGCCGCCGATGCCGGCCACGACACCCGGCAGCACGCGCTTGGTGTCGGGGTGGTCGGCCGCGCCGAACCGCAGCGGGTCCATCACCGCGACCGGGCGGGCGCCCATCGCCAGGATGTCGCGGACGATGCCGCCGACGCCGGTGGCCGCGCCCTGGTAGGGCTCGATGTAGGAGGGGTGGTTGTGCGACTCCACCTTGAAGGTGACGGCGTAGCCCTGGCCGACGTCCACCACACCGGCGTTCTCACCGATGCCGACGAGCAGGGCGTCGGTCTTCGGTGCCTTCTCGCCGAACTGCTTCAGGTGCACCTTGCTCGACTTGTACGAGCAGTGCTCCGACCACATCACGGAGTACATCGCCAGCTCGGCGCCGGTGGGGCGCCGGCCGAGGATCTCCCGGACGCGGGCGTACTCGTCCTCCTTGAGGCCGAGCTCCTGCCACGGCTGCGCCGCCTCCGGCGTCTGCTCGGCCTGCTTGACGGTGTCGAGACTCATGCGGAGACCAACTTCTTCAGTACCGAGGTGAAGAACCCGAGGCCGTCCGTGCGGCCGGTGCCGACGAGCGTCTCCACCGCGTGCTCGGGGTGCGGCATGAGGCCCACGACGTTGCCCGCCGCGTTGGTGATGCCGGCGATGTCGCGCAGCGACCCGTTGGGGTTGCCGTAGCCGTCCGCGGCCGGGCCGCCGGTGGCGTAGCGGAACGCGACGCGGCCCTCGGCCTCCAGCTCGTCCAGGGTGCGCTCGTCGGCGGTGTAGCGGCCGTCGATGTTCTTCAGCGGGATGGAGATCTCCTGGCCCGCCGTGTAGTCGGCGGTCCACGCGGTGCCGCTGGTCTCCACCCGCAGCCGCTGGTCGCGGCAGACGAAGTGGAGCGCGGTGTTGCGGAGCATCGCGCCGGGCAGCAGGTGCGCCTCGCACAGGACCTGGAAGCCGTTGCAGATGCCCAGGACCGGCATTCCGGCCCTGGCCTGCTCGATGATCGTTTCCATCACCGGCGAGAAACGGGAGATCGCGCCGGCCCGCAGATAGTCGCCGTAACTGAAGCCGCCCGGCAGAACGACCGCGTCGACCTGCTTCAGGTCCTTGTCGCGGTGCCACAGCGGGACCGCTTCGCCGCCCGCGACCCGCACCGCGCGCTGGGTGTCGCGGTCGTCGAGTGTTCCCGGGAATGTGACGACGCCAATGCGTGCAGTCACGACTCCACCTTTACATTGAAGTCCTCGATCACGGTGTTGGCGAGAAACGTTTCCGCCATCTCCCGAATGCGGGCGAGGGCGGCGTCGTCGACCGGCCCCTCGACCTCGAGTTCAAAGCGCTTTCCCTGACGGACGTCGGAGATCCCGTCGAAGCCCAGGCGCGGCAGTGCACGCTGCACCGCCTGGCCCTGGGGGTCGAGGATCTCCGGCTTGAGCATGACGTCGACTACGACGCGTGCCACTGGCACTCCCGGTGGTGTGGTGCGTGAGGTTCTCTCAGCGTACCCGGTGGGAAAATCTACGCGCGTTGATATAGCAGCGTGTGACGCCTGGGGCGCGGCGGGTCCGGATCACGTTTATGTATCGGCTGACGAAATGCCTGGGGAAACGTCGACGGAAAACATAGGGTCCCCGTGCGAGAAGGCGAACACCCGATGCTTGCGGGCGGTCTTCCGCGGGAATTATCAGGACCGTCGGCTACCGCCGTCCCGCCTTTTCGCGACACCACGCATGTGACCCATGTGACATCAGCACAAATGCAAGCACGCCGACACCTCCGGTTGGCCCGCGCGCGGCCGAGTGGACCCGCCACGGCACCCCACCGTGGCCCCGCGCTCACCGCCGGCGTCCGGGCGAGCCTATGGCCTGAGAAAGGACCGATCCCCATGGCGCAACGCGTACTGGTCACCCTCGCCGATGACCTGGATGGCGGCGAAGCCGCGGAAACCATCGCATTCGGCGTCGACGGGCAGTGGTACGAGATCGACCTCTCGTCCAAGAACGCGGACAAACTGCGCAATGATCTGGCGCCTTACGTGGAGGCCGGCCGCCGCCGCACGCTTTCCGGCCGCGCCTACAAGCGCACCCCGATCGCCCCGACGCCCGCCACCGTGCGCGCCTGGGCCCAGTCGAACGGTTTCGAGGTCCCGGCCCGCGGCCGCATCCCGAAGAAGGTCTACGAGGCCTTCAACAAGGCGGGCTGACCAGCCGGTTGGCCGGCCGGCCGCACACGGGGCAACGGGCGGCGGGACGTGCGCGACGCGCGACCCGGCCGCCCCGGCCGATTGGACAGTCACCCCCATCCGTCCGCTAGTGTGGTGGTCACGCCGAGGGCAGGGGCCGAAAGGTCCAGGTCAGCGGAGTCCACGCGGGTGTAGCTCAGTAGTAGAGCGCCCCCCTTCCAGGGGGGAGGCGCAGTGTGCAATTCCTGTCACCCGCTCTGGTCACTGTTTGTTATAGTGACTGCAGCACGTGCGGACGTGGCTCAGTTGGTAGAGCATCACCTTGCCAAGGTGAGGGTCGCGAGTTCGAATCTCGTCGTCCGCTCCACGCAGGAAGGCCCCGGTCATTCGACCGGGGCCTTCGTCGTACCCGAAGCGGGCCGAAGCGAACCAGGGCCGCCCGGAGGCCGAGCCGGGACCGACCGGGAAGACGCGGCCGGCGTCCGGCGGATGGCGCCCGGACGGCGGCCCGGCGTCGCCCCGGAAAAGGAGTTTCGGGGTGGGCGCGGGCATCGGGTAGAGTGACACCAGCACCTGCGGACGTGGCTCAGTTGGTAGAGCATCACCTTGCCAAGGTGAGGGTCGCGAGTTCGAATCTCGTCGTCCGCTCCACGCAGGAAGGCCCCGGTCATTCGACCGGGGCCTTCGTCGTGCCCGGAGCGGGCCCCGGAGTCGGCCGGGGCCATCCGGGCTACTGCCAGGTGCTGCCGGTGAGGAGCTCGTACGCCTCGATGTAGCGGGCGCGGACCCGCGCGACGACGTCGGCCGGCAGCGGCGGGGGCGGCTGCTCGCTGTGGCGGTCCCAGCCGGACGCGTCGGACGTCAGCCAGTCGCGGATGATCTGCTTGTCGAACGACGGCTGCGCGTGGCCGGGTTCCCACTCGTCGGCCGGCCAGAAGCGCGAGGAGTCCGGGGTCAGCACCTCGTCGCCGATCACCAGCGTGCCGTCGCCGTCGTAGCCGAACTCGAACTTCGTGTCCGCCAGGATGATGCCGCGGTCGCGGGCCACGTCGCGGCCGCGCCCGTAGACCGCCAGGGTGGTCTGGCGCAGCTGGGCCGCCGTCTCGGCGCCGACCTGCCGCGCGACCTCCTCGTACGAGACGTTCTCGTCGTGCTCGCCGACCGCCGCCTTCGTCGCCGGGGTGAAGATCGGCGCGGGCAGCTCCGAACCGTCCACCAGGCCCTCGGGCAGCGCGAGTCCGCAGACCGTGCGGTGCTCGTCGTACTCCAGCAGGCCCGAGCCCGTGAGGTAGCCGCGGGCCACGCACTCCACCGGGACCATCGACAGCGACCGGCACACCATGGTGCGGCCCTTCCAGTCCGCCGGGGCGCCCGCGGGCACCTCGGTGGAGATCACGTGGTTCGGCACCACGTCGGCGAGCTGGTCGAACCACCACAGGGACAGCTGGGTGAGGATGCGGCCCTTGTCCGGGATGTCGGTCGGCAGCACCCAGTCGAAGGCCGACGTGCGGTCGCTGGCGACCATCACCAGCTCTCCGGCCTCGTTCTGGTACAGCTCGCGCACCTTACCGGTGTGCAGGTGGACAAGGCCCGGCACCTGGACGGGCTCGGGCTTGTCGACGAATCCGGACATGGGTGGTCCTCCCCACTCGGTGGCTCGGTACCGATTCTCGCGCACGCGGGAAGGAGCGGCGCGCACGGGAGGTCACACGTGCTTGCAGATACGGTCCAGCAGGTTCGCCGTGGCGCGCTGGATCCGCGGGTCCACATGGCCCGGGCGGTCCAGCGCGGGCGACCACGCGAACGTCCCCGACGCGAAGACGTACGCGCCGCTCGGCGCCCGGTACAGCGACGTCTCCTGGTGGGTCCTGCGGCCGTCCGCGCCCTCGTAGGGGGAGTGCGCGAGCAGGATGCGCTCGGTGGACTCCGGCAGCGGCACCCGCGGGAAGTAGTGGTCGGCCTCGCCGGCGACCAGGCCGGGGATCTCGTCGCCCTCGCCGGCGCCGGTCGCCTCCCACAGCCAGTGCCCGGCGTTGCGGACGACCAGCGGGGACGGCTGCGGAACCCTTCCTGCGTACTGCACGCCCAGCAGCAGCTGCTCGGGCTGGCCCTGGTCCCGCCACAGCGCGGTGCGGCCCGGGGCACCGCGGCGCTTGCGGCACGACATCAGGCGGTCCTTGGCGCCGGCCGGCGACGGCGCCAGATCGACCTGCCAGTACATGGTGTTGGCGGACAGGAACACCAGCGAGGTGCCGGCCGCCCGCGCGTTCTCGGCGGCCCGGCGCATCGGCGGCGACCAGTACTCGTCGTGCCCGGGGAAGACCAGGCCCCGGTACCGGGACGGGTCCACGCGGCCGGCGTGCAGGTCGCGGGCGTCGGCGTACGCCAGGTCGTAGCCGTAGCGCTCGGCGAACCGCACGAAGTCGTAGGCGTGGCCGATGTGCAGCGGCAGGCCGGCGCCGGCGTAGGGGCGGTCGAACGACACCGTGGTGGCCGCCTGCTCCTCGCCCAGCAGCCGGCCCTCGCGGTCCCACGCGTGGTAGAGGCTGGCGCCCGTGCGCCCGTCCTCGGGGTAGAGGTTGTACGCCTGCCAGGTGATGTCGGGCAGCAGCAGGAGCAGGTCCGCCCGCGCCTGGAGGTCCCTGACGGTGAACGGCACGTGGCTGCGGTAGCCGTCGGCGGTGGTCAGCACCGCCACGTACGCGCCGGGCTGCCACGACGCGGGGACCTGGAGCCGCCACGACTGCCACCAGTGGTGGCAGGAAACCGTCCGTCCCGCCTCCAGCGGCGCGGGCTGCGCGATGCCCGACAGCCGCGGGCTGGCGCTGACCTGGGAGGCGCCGTCGCCGCGGTAGTGGCCGATGCGGTAGACGTCGACCGTGAACTCCTGCGGCGGGTCCACGGTGATCCGGAAGTCGATCGCGCCGCCCGGTGACACCGCGCCGTCCGCGGCGAAGCCCTTGATCTGGCGGCGCACGTCGTCCGCCGGGCGCGGGCCCGGCAGGTGCGGCCGGCGCGGCGACTTCCCGCTGCTCACGGCCAGGTCGACGTACCAGGGCACCACCTGGCCGTCGTCGTCCAGGTACTGCGGCGCGCCGCGCAGCCACGGCAGGGGGCCCTGTCCGAACGGGTCCGACACCCCGTGCGCGAGCGCTCCCGACTCCCACCGCCGGATCTGTCCCACACTCACCGCGCCCCTCCCTCCCGCCCCGCGTACCGCCCTCGCACGCCACGGAGCAAGGATGCGGCCCTCCACCCAGCACATCACACCAAGCTGACTCGTGGTCACCGTTCGTGGTGTTTTCCGGGGCCAATTTGCCTACGCAGTGCGTGGTTTCGGCCATCGGCGCCCCGACGGGCCCCCGAACCGCGCCCGGCCGGTGACCGCTCCGGGCCCAACCCCCGCCCTTTCCAGCGGAATTGGCGCGGGCCGGGTGGGACGCCCCTGCCCGGGTGCCGGCCCCGTCCACCGGGACCCGCTAGCCGAGGCGCAGTTCGGCCTCGATCGCGACGCCGGTGGCCGCCAGCCACTCCCGCAGCGGCGCCGGGTCACCGTGCTCGACCAGGCGCAGCACGGGCGCGGCCAGGTCCGTACGGCGGCTGCCGCCGACCAGCAGCGCGGGCCCGTCCAGCCAGTCCAGGCCGGGGCGCGCGCCCGCGGAGTCCAGGGCCGCGCAGCACACCACCGCGACCACGTGGTCGGCGAGCAGGTCCCGGCCCGTGCGGCGGGGCAGCAACTCCCCGACGACGGGCGGAAGACCCGCGGGCGCCGCGAAGCCGGTGCCCCCGCCGCCGGCCACCGCCGCGTCCAGCCGTGCGGCCAGCTCGTCCGTACCGGCGGCCGACAGCCGTCCCAGCACGGCGGCCAGCGTCACCTGCCCGGCGCTCTCCCCGACCAGCACGCCCCTGCCGCGCGCGGCCACCCGCGACATCGCGGGCGCGGCCGAGAGCGTCTGGGCCTCGCCCAGCACCCGTATCAGGCGCGCCGCGTCCGCCCGCCAGATCCGCTCCACGACCTCCTCGGGGTACCGGGCCCAGCTCACCGGCGCCCAGCCGGGGCCGGGACGCTCGGGACCGCCGTGGAACAGCCGCGCGGCCAGCAGCGAGACGGCCTCGTCCACCGCGCCGGGCTCCTCCAGCAGATCGCACGCCGGGCGCTCGCCCAGCCGCGACTCGAAGCCCTCCGCCAGGCGGTCGCGCCGCGACAGTTCGGTGAGCGCGGCCACCACACCCGCGTCCAGCCGGGCCGGCCAGCGGCCGATCCGCCACGCGGGCAGGGCCACGCGCGTCAGCAGCCGGTCCCACCCCGCGTACGCGAGGCCCACCTGCTCCTGCGCGACGATCCGCAGCCCGTAGTCCACCGCCTGCGCCCGCTCCGAGGCGGCCGCGGCCACCCCGCGCTCCATCTCACCCGCGTGGACGCGGCAGCCGCGCAGCAGCAGCCGAGCCGTCCGGCCCAGCACCGCGTACGCCGGGCGCAGCAGCCGGGACCGGCCGCCCGCCGCCACGCACGCGGCGGTGTCGAGCCCGCGCACGAAGCGGCGCGCCGCGGCTATCTCCGGATCGGCGGCGGCACCCGTGCCGGCCACCACCGGCGCGAGCAGCGCCCGCAGCTCGGCGATGCGCATCCACCACAGGAACGGCGAGCCGACGACGAGCACGGGACCCGGCTGCCGCCCAGGCCGCCCGTCCCCCGGTTCCAGCCAGCTGTCGCAGTCCGGGGTCAGCTCTATCGCCTCGGGCGCCGGCACGCGCAGGCGCTCCGCGAGATCGCGGACCATCCGGTAGAGGTCGGGCGCCGCGGCCTCGGTGAGCGGCACCGTCGGGCACGGCGCGGGCTTGCCCCGCAGCATCACCGCGGCGATCGCCGCGGCGGCGGCCAGTACCACGAGCGCGGCCGCGGTGACGCCCCACCGGGCGCCGTCCCATCCGTGGCCGATCCGCCCCGTCGCCACCCCGACGTGCAGGACGACCGCCGCGGCGGCGGGCAGCAGGGCGGCGCCCAGGGCGATGCCGCGGACACGCAGCACCGCGAGCGCGCGAGCCCGCGCGAAGGCTTCACCTGCTTCTCCGGCCAACCGCGGTTCACCCCCAGCGCCAGTGGTGACCGCCCCGGTGGCGGCCTCTCCCCACTGTCGCACCGCCCACCGACATCGCAATGCCGTACGGCTGTTTGCCGCAATGTCCCGCGGTGCGTTTCCCGGGCACCCTAGTTGGCCCCCACCACCGAGTCAGCCCTACGGCCGCCGCGTCACTCCTTGGAGTGGCTTTACCCAAGACGGGCCCCCACGGGGTGGCCAACGGGGTGCCGACGGGGTGCCCCCGGGGCTTGCTCGTTGTCCACCGGCCGGTGGTGTGTTCGGGCTCCGGGGTGCCCGGCGCTGCGCGCTGCCGTCCGCGGGTCTCGTCTCGGCTGGTCGCGTTGGGGGCACCTCCCGGCCGAAGGCTGGGGGACCCCGCGCCCCCCGCGGCATCCGGGCTGCCCCCGGGCCGCCGTACCCGTCTGCCGGGCTCGTCGTGGCTTGTCGCGCAGTTCCCCGCGCCCCTGGCGGTGCACGTCGGTGGGTGGGGTCAGGGGCCACTCCGGGAGTGTCTCCTCGAGCTTTGCATGGCGGCTTTTTCCGAAGAGGTGGGCCGGGGCCTTGCAAAGCTCTGCGGGGACACACCCGGATCGTCCCCCTCCGGCCCGTCCCCGTCTGCGGGAGGACAGAGCTTGGCCGTGTCCCATGTCCCCCGCCGCACGGTGGATCAGCGGGAGGGGGTGGGGAGGAAGTGCTCCCCGCAGAGAAATGTGCGCGGCCCCCGGGCAAGACTGCGTACGAACCCGTATGCAC